>JAYPVH010000007.1:102815-124939 GCA_038134505.1 Halieaceae bacterium
ACGTAGCACAATATCCGGCGCAGTGTCAGCATGGTGAAACCGTGGGCGTATGGGATCGCTTGCTGGTGTATTGGCGGCGCGACGCTTACACCTCGGGTGATGATTTGGGCGCGCTGATGGTCAAAGCGGTTCGCGCTATTGACCCGATCACGTATCAAAGGGCCAATATGCTCGTCGCGGGTGTTACGCAGTTTTCGGCTCGGGAGGTTTTTGTGCCGACGGCTGATCGCTGCGATGCGGCCCTGCGTGACTGCGCCCCTATTTTTCCGCGACTGCTAGAAATAAATCTTGTACTCCAGAGCGATCAAGAGGCAGTGCATGGCAACCCGTCGAAACTGCGCGTTTCGCTCCAGCGTCAATTGATTCCCGGAGGCTGGTGAGTGTTGGTGCCGTTAAAGCGTGAAACAAGCTGCACAGTCGTTTGCAGACAAAACGGGTTTATTGCGACTGCAATTATGGCGCTGTTTCTTATAATCTTGACGCTACTGGTGTTGTCGGATATGAAGCTGATCCGCTCATTTTGGGTTGCCACTACTCAAGAGCCCGCAGTTCGTTAGCAAGCAATCGTCCTCCCGCCTTTGGAGGCCGCCGCAGCGCTATGTCCCGTGTTGATGGGGCGGTTCGATCCATCAATCCTACAGATCAATTCTTCTAATTCTTCTAATTCTTCGAGGTTTACCCTATACACTTCTCGAAATGGAGGGCGTAGACTGCCCCTTGACGCCAAGACGATGCCGTTGCAAAATGCGAATCATATTTCTTAAAATGCAACGACGTCTGTGGCGGGTCAAAGCCACCAGGGAGTGTCTATGACGGTAACAAGTGAAAAAGCGCGAGCAATACGGCCGGCTAGGCCTCTAGGTGTTGCGACGCGGCGATCCAGTGGCTTTACACTGATTGAGCTGATGGTTGCTGTGGCCATTGTCGGTATTTTGGCGGGGATTGCTTACCCGTCCTATATGGATCACGTCCGAAAAGGGAATCGCGCCGCTGCGCAGGCCTTTATGATGGAGGCGGCAGGCGCGCAGCAGCGCTATTTGATGAATAACAGGAGTTATGCGTCAGATCTCGCGACTCTGGGTTACAGCCTGCCCAGTGATGTCAGCGGCAAGTACACGGCAAGTTTTACCGTCACTAGTTCACCTCCCGCTTTTACTCTGACGCTGACGCCCGTCGCTGGCAGTGTCCAGGCCGACGACGGCTCGCTCTGCCTCGCTAACACAGGTGCTCGCACGCGCCGCTGTGAAGGGGCTTCCCCGGAGGCTTGGTAGTCGTGGGCTGTCCGCGCGCTCGAGGATTTACGCTAGTGGAATTGTTGGTCGCTATTGCGGTGCTCGGCGTGCTCATCTCGCTGGCAGCCCCCTCTTTTACACAAACCATAGCGCAGCAGCGTTTGCGCGCTGTAGCTTCAGAATTACGTTTATCCTTAACGTTGGCGCGGTCCGAGGCTGTCAAGCGCGCCGAAACGACCACCATGAGTCCCAGGAGTACCAATTGGGGGTCGGGCTGGGTCGTCACAGCGAACGACGGTGAAGCGCTGAGCGAGTATGTCATGCCCGCAGGGGTGACCTTGTCAGACGAACCCGCTGGGGCGTTGAGTTTTAATCGCTGGGGTCGCACCAGCAGTTGTCCTGCCTTTGAGCTCGCGACGGATGCTGGGAGTAATACCTGTCAAATCTGTCTGCAGGTCACAACCGATGGCCGCGTCTTGACCTCGGCTGGGACCTGTCCTGCAAGTTGCGCGACCAGCAACAGCGAACACCCTTGGAGCGGCGCCTGCCCATGAGCCTGAGTTTGCGTAGTCGGTCGTTGTCACGCAGTGCGATGGGGGCATCGCAGCGCGGGTTCACCTTGATTGAAGTGTTGATCAGTTTTTTGATCGTGACCCTCGGACTTTTGGGTCTGGCGGCGTTGCAGACGCAGACTGTGAATGAGCAGTTTGAATCGTTGCAACATGCTCAGGCGACATTGTTGGTGGATAATATGGCCAATCGGATCCGCGCCAATGCCGCGGGCGTCACCGCGGGCGGCTACAGCAGCGGAACCGACTACGGACTTCAGGATGTCCCAGGTGGTGGGTGTTCTGGATCGGGTGCAACACTTGATTTGTGTGAGTGGAATGCGCTGATTGCAGGCGCTGCAGCATCGTCAGGGGGGACGAGTCTATCTGCGCCCATCGGCGCAAGAGGATGCCTATCTCCCGGGACCAGCAGTGGCTCCGGTGAGACTGTGGTGCGTGTCGCCATCGCTTGGCAGGGGATCGTCACCTCCGCACCGCCATCGGTGTCTTGTGGTTTGGGTGCTTTTGGCTCGGAGGGGCTGCGTCGCGTGGTGTTTCGCGATGTGGTCGTCCGCTAAGGTGCTGTGATGCAGAGAACGGTCGCTCGATATCGTTACCATCGCGGATTCAGCTTGGTCGAGCTGATGATTGCGACCACCTTGGGTCTTATTCTGGCGTTGGGGATTGCGCAGATTTTTGCCAGCTCAAGCAGGGCAATGATGGATGTCAGCAATACTGGTCGTCAGATCGACAGCGCGCTATATGGCTTGGAGATGATCGGCCAAGATTTACAGCTAGCGGGGTATTGGGGTGAGGCGAGACTGCCTGTTTCACCCGCTGTTGATATTTTTCGTAGCGGCGAAACCCCGGATTCCGCGCCCGTGAGTTACTCGCTGCCCCCGGTCATTTGTTTGGGTACACGGGCGGATCCAACACCCAAGACCGACTTGGCTTATGGCATGGCGTTTCCGGTCATGGGCGGCGGTGGGGCGCAGTTGAATGCTGAGATGGGTGTTAGCGCGAATTGCAAGTTGGCGGATCCGGTGCCCTCGGCCAATTCAGATATTGTCGTCGTTCGGCGCGCTGCAACCTGCGCTTCCGGGACTGCCGGGTGTTTTTCCTTCGATAGTCAGTTTCACGTGCAGACCAATGGCTGTGTCGATAATAACTTGGGCCTAACAGGCGGCGAGATAAAGCTGTACAACAGCTCCGCTGCGCTGACCTACCATCGCTACCACCCAACCGATTGTGATTCTGCGGCTTTGGCTCCAATGTATCGCTATTTGTCGCGGGTGTATTACGTGGATAGTGACGATCGGTTGATTCGCTTGAGCTATGCCGCGAGCGCCTATACGGCTGAGATTCTGGTCGATGGGGTTGAGCGGTTAAAAGTCGAGTGGGGCATCGATAGTAGCGGTGATGGCTACGTGGATACTTGGCGCGCCTACGATGGGACCGATGTGACCCCGGGGGCCGTGGGTGGTTTTACACCGACAGATTGGCAAAATGTGGTCGGTGCCAAGTTGTGGATGATCGTCCGTAGCCCAGTCAAAGATGTGAGCTTTACGGATACCGCGACCTATGTTTTGGCGGGAACCACTTATGAAGTGCCTTCAGATGTTCAATCCTATCGACGCACACTGCAATCCACGACCGTCGATTTGGTGAATGTTGCGTTGTCGCGTCGTTGAGGAGTGAGGGTCGTGAGCATACCTGCTAGATTGACATCACGAGACACCGCTGAGCGTGGCATCGTGTTGGTGATCAGTTTGATCATGTTGATTATCGTGACCCTGTTGGGCACGTCTTCGGCGAACCTCGTGCGCGGTAATCTCAAAGTCGTCGAGAATATTGAAGCGCGCGCGGCGGTCCGTAATGCAGCGCTCGGTGCGATCGAGGAGGCCGTGGCCTATGGGCAGTTGCTCGATGTAACCACCCCGGCCTTCACTGCGACCTGCGGCGGCTCTCGCAGCAAGTGCGTCGATGCCACGGGCGATGGCACGGTGAGTAGCGCTTCGGATATTCAGGTCACCTTGACCACCCCTGTGTGCGTAGCGGTGACGCCAGTAAAGAACTCAAGTTTGAATGTCTTTAGTTCGACATCCGACGCGAGTTGTTTCTCGCCCGGTGTCTTTTCGCTCTGTGCTGATACCCTGTGGGAGGTGACTGCGGTAGCGGTCGATCCAGTCACTGGTGCTTCGGTAACTATTCGCGAGGGCATCGAATCACGAACAACACTCAACGCAGTGGCTGCGGCGTGTCCATGACCTGCGCAGTACTGAGGAGGAAGTCACTTTGAGGCGGCGTTTACTGTTGTTGGGGTGGTTGACCAGTTTCATGGTCACCTGCCTGCCAGTTTGGGCGGAGGATATTGATCTCTTTGCAAATAATTTATCCGCGGCTGCGCGCACAGCACCCAGTGTGCTGTTTGTGCTGGATAACACCTCGAACTGGTCCCGTGCGAGTCAGCAATGGCCGGAGCGAGAGGGTCAGAGTGAGGTACAGGGTCAAGCCGAGGTGGCAGCGATCAAAGCCGCATTAGAGGCTGTGGGCAACGATATTCGCGTTGGTGTTTTGGAGTTTGTCACCGAGGGTAATGCGGGCGATGACGGCGGTTTTGTGCGCTTTGACATGCAGCTCATTACCACCGATCCGGCGGGGGATGCCTCAGCGCTGGCAGCGAAAACGGCGTTATTCGCAGAACTGGATACGATTTATACCGATTATGACGATCCCAGTGAAAAACGTAATTCCAATACAGCGTATGGGAATCTCATTTACGACGTTTACAACTACCTCGCAGGCGGCAATCAGGTCCAGAGCGGCGATGGTACGCCCGCATCTTTGGCTGATACCGATGGTTATAGTGCGAACTACGCGACATTCTCTTCGCCACTGACTTCGGCGAACAGCTGCTCACCCGTTTATGTGGTGTTTATCAGTAATCCGAATGCCTCAGGTCCGTCTGGAGATGACAGCGATAACACGACGGCACTGAATGCTTTGTTCGCCGGCGTTGGTGCCTCTGCACCGGAGGGATTGGCGGGCGAGTCGGGTGATGGTGTGCTCATGCAGGCCTTTTCAGAGGATGCCGGAGCGGGTTCAGGTAGCTACGGTTACACCTATCAGTGTTATGAGTCGGAGTCTGATTGCGACTATGCGATCAATAGCGATTGGACGACCGCTAACTCAAGCGATGCTGACTATGAGACGAGTAGCATCGCTGCCGGTTGCGCAAGCGGTGGCACTTGTGAATGCACGAATACATCGAGTACCTGGCGCCAAGGTATCAGCACCGGGCCCAGTAGAGAGAGCTGTCCTGTACTTCAGGGGGCGTGCATTGCCTACAAGGGCAATGGAGAGTGTAGAACCTATGCCGAGACACAAACGTATAGCTTTTCAGTTGAGGATTCAGCCTCCTCTAGTGGTGCGCTGACCGCCACCGGCAATTTCACCGAGGCGGGTATCGACTACAACTTCGATGACTGGACCTACTTTTTGCAGAACTATGGTGTGCCCCTCGATGTGGGCGACGGCAGTCCGATCGTGCGCGTGCCGGTGACCACCTATACCGTCGATGTATTTAATGCCCAGCCGAACACTGAGCACGCAGCTTTGATGGATAGCGCGGCACGACGCGGTGGCGGGCGTCGCCTAGAAGCGACGTCTTATGCCGAGTTGGCGGCGCTGTTGACGCAAGTCTTGGATGATATTTTGGCTGTGAACACATCTTTTGCAGCTGTGACGTTGCCTTTGAGCGCGACCAACCGCGCGCAGCAGGAGAATAAGGTGTTCGTTGGGATGTTTCGGCCGTCGACACTGCGTAAACCGCGTTGGTTCGGCAATCTGAAGCAATATCAGTTGGCTAAATTTGACGGTGAACTGCAATTGGCGGACGCACGACTCTACCGTGCGATCAACAGCGAAACCGGATTCGCATCATCCTGCGCTGTGAGTTTTTGGACCACCGATACCAGTGACGTTCAAAAAGATGCGGGCGGTACAACGGGCCCTTATTTTGAGGGCTTAGGCATCGATCCGCCGCCGGTGGGCGACTGCTCACGTGCGAGCCTGACCGACGGCGGCGATTTATCTGATCTGCCCGATGGTCCTCACGTGGAAAAGGGAGGTGTTGCGCAGCAGTTGCGAGAATTGACCAGTCGAAGTATCTATCAGGTGAGCACGACTGCAGGCGGATCGCGCACGGCGTTGTCAGAGCCTTCGGCGCCATCATCCGATGCGGCGCGTTATGACCAGTATCTATTTGGTGGTAACTCGGGTCTGGTTGGTGGTAATTGCGTCGACAATAGCAGCGGCACCTGCGATACCGATGGCGATGCGGCGACCACGGAGGTCGCAGAGGTCATGCCCTATACAGGGCGCAGGCCGACGATTCACGGTGATGTGGTGCATTCTCGGCCCATTACGGTGACTTACGGCACCACGACAGTGAACAGCCAGAGTGTTAGCAACTTCCGCGTTTTCTATGGTTCCAATGACGGGCTCTTTAGGCAGGTCAATCCAGTGACCGGTGTCGAGGAGTGGGCGTTGATCGCTGCAGAACACGCAGACCTGATTGAGCGACAGTATCGCAACACACCAACAATTGCGTTTGAGGGTTTGCCCGATGCTTTGTCTGCCGATATCAATGCAGAGGCTAAAGACTACTTTTTTGACGGGTCGGCTGCCGCGTTCACCCAATACGACGGCGCTGATCTGGAGACTGCTTATTTATTCCTGACGATGCGTCGCGGCGGTGGGACGATGTATGCGCTCGATATCAGTCCCGCAAGTGCTGGTGGCAATCCACCTGCGGCACCTGATGTGATGTGGGCGAAGACGTATACCAATGTCAGCGAGATGTGGTCGACGCCGGTGGCTGGATACATTTCAACCTACAATAGCGGCGCGACGCCGGTGATTGCCATGGGTGGTGGTTGGGACAGCTGTCTCGACAATAAGGGCACTTACAGCTCTGCGCTCAGCAGTTGCAGTGATGGCAAGAAAATCCTCATTATTGATGCCACTGACGGTACGCTGATCAAGTCTTTTTCGACGAGTGCACCGGTGGTGGGAGAGGTGACGCCACTCGATTTTGACGCCGATGGTGATTGGGATTTTCTCTATGCCCTGGACGCCTCGGGTAGTTTGTATCGGGTTGATTTTTCGACGGTCGACAGCTTGTCTGACCTGTTGCCGGAAGACATTGGAGTCGATAAAGAGGACTGGACGGTAACGCGACTGAGTGCGGTGTCAGCGGGACAGATGCGCTTTATGAACAAGCCCGTCGTGGGACAGGTCGGCGGCTATGTCTTTGTGACCTTTGGCAGTGGCGATCGAGAGCGCCCCCTAGAGGCGGACCCGCCTTATGACGATTCGATTCAAAACTATTTTTTCACGCTCGTCGATATTCCGTCAGATACCACCGCGGATGTAAACCTGTTGGGGAGCGATATTTATAACCTCGCCTCGGGGTCTCTCTCAGGCGACAGCTTGCTCGGTTACAACGGTTGGCGGATGTCGCTTGCTAGCCGCGGTGAACAGATTGTGAATCCGAGTGCTATTGCAGGCGGCAAAGTGTATTTCAATAGCTTCCACCCCATCAGCCCGGGTGGTGCGAGCTGCGGGACCTTGGGCACGGCGACCGGTTACAGCATCAACTTGTTTACTCCCGCGGCGAGCACCGGCGCAGTGATTGATGGCGGTGGGATTCCTATTCCTCCGATTATTGCAACGGTCGATCTGGATGCGACCACCGCGACCTGTACCGGCGATGACTGCGGTACTGGGGTGATTGACGAATCAGTGGTCACCGTGTGTATCGGTTGCCAGGGATTTGAGCCGATTGAGGTCACGCCACAGCCCGCAGTAGGGATTGTCCCCACCTACCGCGTCGAGGATATTGATACGCAGTAATGTGCGGCTAGCAGTTTGCCTGCTCGACTGCGCGCGCAGTATTGAGACGTTCGGCGCGCTCCTGATCGGTCAGAAAACGCACCGTGCCATCGGCATCGGTCGCTCGGATGCGCGGAAAGGTTTCAAGTTTGAAAATGTTGTCGCGCGCGCGTTCACATAGTTCAGGCTTCTTCTCGATCACAACGCGGGCGCCAGCCAACGTCGGACTGATGGCGCTTTGTACGCTTGAAGACGCCGGCTCGCTTGATGCGTCTGGTCTGCGGCGCAGCGACTGGCTGTTTTGATTCAGCGGGTCGACAAGTGTGTAAGCTGTTCCGGCTGGTGGCGGTCGGTCGCTGAGCACAGGTGTGCCATTGGCATCGATCCAGCGGAACATTTTGTCTCGCGCCATTGCGGGACTGATGCTTGCCAGTGCTGCGATCAAGGCGATGCACAGAGTGATATTCCTTCGACTACGCATTATCGATGTGCCTGCCCCTCGGTGAGATCCCTGTGACGTGCTGAAGCTTCTCTGTCTGGCCGGTCTGGCGGTAGTGCCTAATGAACACAGCGCCGACAACATCCCGCCTGCCTCGCAATAAACTACAGGGAGATACGGTTTGAGGCAATATCACCATTTTTGCGCCTGTTACGCTTGACTTGCGTTGGCCTTGATCGATAATCACCTTCGTCGCGCGAACGGCAACGGCTATTGGTGATTACCCTCATCCGCTGGCCTACCCTCTCAACGGGATAGTTGTTTGGGCTGTTTGCGGGTTCCGTCAGATGCGTTGAAGACGCATCACTCGGGCTCGACACTGCGCTACCTCGCAGGTCACCGATACACGGGTTCGTGATCGATGTGCCGGCTATGGTGGACCGGATCGATCCGGCCAGTGGTTCGTGGGACAGGTAGCGGTGCGAGCGCGGAGTTCTCTCTGGTTCCCATCGTTTGTTCAACAACACAGGTGGGAGCGATTCTCATGACGATGTTATCTGGCGGCGATATGTTGGTGCGCGCGCTCGAGGACGAGGGTGTCGAGTACATCTTTGGTTATCCGGGTGGTGCGGCGCTACACATTTACGACGCGATTTTTAAAGCGAATTCTGTTCCTCATATTTTAGTCCGACATGAACAGGCGGCGACCCATGCGGCCGACGGCTATGCGCGGGCGACGGGTAAGACCGGCGTGGTGCTGGTGACATCCGGGCCCGGTGCGACCAATGCCATAACGGGCATCGCGACGGCCTATATGGATTCGATTCCGTTGGTGGTGATCTCGGGTCAGGTGCAGTCGCATCTGATCGGCGATGATGCATTCCAAGAGACGGACATGATTGGTGTCTCTCGCCCCATCGTGAAGCACAGCTTTCTGGTGCGTCGCACCGAAGACATCCCGTCGATCATCAAAAAAGCATTTTTTATCGCCTCCAGTGGGCGTCCCGGGCCTGTGGTCGTTGATATTCCCAAAGATTTGACGCATCCAGAGCACAAGTTTGAGTATCACTACCCGGAAACGGTAGCGATGCGTTCCTATCAACCGTCGGCGCGCGGTCATACCGGCCAAATTCGTAAGGCGGCACGATTATTACTCGGTGCTAAAAGGCCGGTGATCTACAGTGGCGGCGGTGTGATTCAAGGTAATG
Organism: Halieaceae bacterium; assembly: GCA_038134505.1. Lineage (GTDB taxonomy): Bacteria > Pseudomonadota > Gammaproteobacteria > Pseudomonadales > Halieaceae > Luminiphilus. The sequence goes on from JAYPVH010000007.1 coordinate 112,138, forward strand.
CCTCTGAACAACTCACACAGCTGGCCCGCGCGCTCAATTACCCGGTAACCAATACGTTAATGGGCTTGGGAGGCTACCCCGGCAGTGATCGACAGTTTCTGGGCATGTTGGGTATGCATGGCTTCTACGAAGCCAACATGGCGATGCATCACGCCGACGTGATCCTTGCGGTCGGAGCGCGCTTTGACGACCGCGTCACGAACACGGTCAGTAAGTTTTGCCCGGGTGCAAAGATTATTCACATTGATATTGACCCTGCATCGATTGCAAAAATCGTTCCCGTTGATATTCCCATTGTTGGCCCGGTTGATGTTGTGCTCGACGACTTGATTGAGCAGATCGCTCAGCAGCGCTCAGCGGCTGATAATGCGCTGCCGGATCAAAAGGCCAATGCGGCTTGGTGGGAGCAGATTGAAGCTTGGCGTGCTGCTCACGGCTTGTGGACGGGGCGTCGTTACGGAGACAGTGACCTCATCATGCCGCAGGATGTGATCAAGTCGCTCTACGAGGTCACTGAAGGACGCGCGTTTGTGACATCTGACGTGGGTCAGCACCAGATGTTTGCGGCGCAGTACTACAAATTCGACGCGCCGCGTCGATGGGTCAATTCCGGCGGCTTGGGTACCATGGGCTTCGGCCTGCCCGCAGCCATGGGGATTAAGTTGGCGTTCCCCGATGACGATGTCGCCTGTGTCACGGGAGAGGGCAGTATTCAGATGAATATTCAGGAGCTCTCCACCTGCAGTCAGTACAGCTGTCCGGTGAAGGTGGTTAACCTGCGCAATAACTATCTGGGAATGGTGAAGCAGTGGCAGGATATGCAGTACGAGGGACGTTATTCCGAAAGTCACTATGCTGCGTCGTTACCCGATTTTGTAAAGCTGGTTGAGGCTTACGGCCATGTTGGCATGTTGGTGAAGGACAAAGCAGACCTCGATGGCGCGATGCGAGAAGCATTTGCCTTGAAAGACAGGCTGGTTTTCTTGGATATTTTTGTTGAACCCCATGAGCATGTGTATCCGATGCAGGTCGCGCCGAATGGCGCGATGAAGGATATGTGGCTGAGTAAAACGGAGCGCACCTGATGAGACGCATTTTATCGGTATTGCTCGAGAACGAGCCGGGTGCCCTGTCGCGTGTTGTTGGCTTATTTTCGCAGCGCGGCTATAACATCGAGACGCTGAATGTAGCGCCCACGGATGATCATTCCCTATCTCGACTAACGCTGACGACGACAGGTGATGACCTTAAGATCGAGCAGGTGACCAAACAGCTCAATAAGCTGATCGATGTGGTGAAAGTCATTGATCTGACTGAGGGTGCTCACGTTGAGCGTGACATGCTGTTGGTGAAGGTGCGTGCGGTTGGCGAGCAACGCGATGAAGTCAAGCGCACGACAGATATTTTCCGCGGCCAGATTATCGATGTGGGACCTTCAACCTACATTATTCAGTTGACGGGTCCGACCGATAAGCTCGACTCATTCGTCCGAGCGCTTGGTGAGACGGAAGTCATTGAGGTCGTTCGCTCCGGTGTGGCAGGAATGGCTCGTGGGGAAAAGGTGTTGGCGCCATGAAGGAGCTGACGATTTACCACAACCCGCGCTGCTCGAAGTCACGCGCAACACTGGCATTAATTGAGGCCTCGGGAATCAGCCCCAATGTCGTGCTGTATCTTGAGGAACCCTTATCGGCCGACGCGATTTCCGTCCTGCTGCGTCAGCTGGGGATGACGGCGCGGGATTTGGTGCGTCGGGGAGAGGCGGCCTTCAGCGCGCTCGGATTGAGTCGTGATAGTAGCGATGCAGAGATCTTGGCGGCAATGGTCGAGGAGCCCAAACTCATTGAACGACCGATTGTGGTGTGCGGTGATCGCGCCGTGTTGGGTCGTCCGCCTGAGAATGTGACTCAATTACTCGATGATTGAGTGCGGACTTGCAATTGTTCAGTCGGTTGTCTTAGCAGCGGGGAGGTTACGCTGCCGCCGAGTAGCTCAGCCGGTAGCAACGTTGAGATCTTGAAAAACTGGGCGTGAGATAGAAGCCCAACAGCATCGTGCATCACACCGTTTAAAAGCGAATAATAAAGGGCGCCCTAGGGCGCCCTTTATTGCATCAGCAGTTTCGCAAAATCATGATTAGCCCGCGGAAGAAATGGCCTTCATGCCGGTCATAAACCCGCGCAGTTCTTCGCCAACAATTTCAACGGGGTGGTTACGAATTTCGTCGTTGACCTCAATCAGTTGACGGTTGTCGACACCATTGCCACCCGTCATGCCCACGCCGATCACATCGGTGCCGACGGTTTGCATGAAATCCTTCAACATAGGTCGTGCTGCCTGATCAAACAGGTAGCATCCATACTCGGCCGTGTCGGAGATGACGACGTTCATTTCATAGAGCTTCTTGCGTGCAATCGTATTGGCAATCAGCGGCGTTTCATGGAGCGACTCATAGTAGGCTGATTCATCGATGATGCCTGCGGCAACCATCGTCTCGAAAGCCAACTCAACGCCCGCTTTGACCATAGCGATCATTAGAATGCCCTGATCGTAGTAGGTTTGCTCGTCGATGGACTGCTCAGTCAGCGCTTGTTTCTCAAAAGCAGTCTCATTGGTCTCGGCACGCCATTTCAACAGGTTTGCGTCATCGTTGGCCCAGTCCGCCATCATGGTGCGGGAGAACTCGCCCGACATGATATCGTCTTGATGTTTCTCAAAAAGCGGTCGCAGAATCGCCTTCATTTCATCAGCCAACTCGAATGCCCGGATCTTAGCCGGATTCGATAGCCGATCCATCATATTGGTGATACCGCCCTGTTTGAGTCCTTCGGTCACTGTTTCCCAGCCATATTGGACGAGCTTCGCGGCATAGGCAGGGTCAACCCCGAGTTCAACCATCCGATCGAAACACAGGATTGATCCAGACTGCAGCATGCCGCAGAGAATGGTCTGCTCGCCCATGAGGTCAGATTTCACTTCGGCAATGAAAGAGGACTCCAATACGCCCGCCCGATGGCCACCCGTCCCGGCAGCATAGGCTTTTGCCAATTCGAGACCCTCGCCCCGGGGGTCGTTCTCTAGATGAACGGCGATCAGCGTCGGCACGCCGAAGCCGCGCAAATACTCCTCGCGAACCTCTGTGCCGGGGCACTTTGGCGCGACCATGATGACCGTTAGGTCCTCGCGAATTTTGGTGCCTTCCTCGACAATGTTAAAGCCGTGCGAATACGACAAGCACGCGCCCTGTTTCATCAGCGGCATGACAGCGTGAACAACGCTGGTGTGCTGTTTATCGGGCGTTAAGTTGAGGACCAAATCCGCGGTCGGAATCATCTCCTCGTAGGTGCCCACAGCAAAACCGTTGTCGGTCGCTTTTTGCCAAGAGGCACGCTTCTCTGCGATCGCCTCTGCACGCAGCGCATAGGACACATCCAAGCCGCTATCGCGTAAATTGAGGCCTTGATTCAGACCCTGTGCGCCGCAGCCAACGATGACCAGACGTTTTCCTTTCAGCGGTTCCACCCCCGCCGAAAACTCTGAGGGATCCATGAATCGGCACTTGCCGAGTTCCTGAAGCTGCGTCCGCAACGGCAGCGTATTGAAGTAATTGCTCACGTTTTCTCCTTCAGGCGAGGGTTTGTCAAAAAAAAGGCGGTGTAATGTAGTGTTTTTCTACGCTCGGGTAAACGTCCACTGGTAAACTAAGACAAAATAAATGCCGGAAACGGTCCTTTTGAGATCAAAATCTATGCAAATCGAACCCGAACAACACCGCGAAGCGCGTGGAGCGACAGATGACCTTGAGCGTGCAGCGGAACATTTGGAGGATTCGCTTGCCTCATTAGTGGGCGACTATGAGGAGCGTGAGAGTGGCGATCGTCCTCGCGCAAGAGGTATCTATTTGTTACCCAATTTGTTTACGACCGCGGCGCTATTTTGTGGCTTCTACGCGATTGTTGCGTGCTTAAAGGGTGAGTTTTACTCTGGTGCAGTCGCTGTTTTTGTCGCAATGATTTTCGACGCGCTAGACGGTCGCGTGGCACGTTTGACCAATACCAGCAGTGCTTTCGGTGCTGAATACGACAGCCTCTCCGATATGATTTCTTTCGGCTTAGCCCCCTCGCTGTTGGTCTTCAACTATGCCTTGGTGGACACAGGTAAGGTAGGTTGGGTGGCCGCTTTTTTGTATACCGCCTGCGCCGCCTTGCGATTGGCGCGCTTCAACACGCAGCAGGACAAAGGTGATGGGAGTCAGTTTACCGGCTTGGCGAGTCCGGCCGCGGCTGCGTTGGCTGCCGGAGCAGTGTGGTTGGGCATAGAATATGACTTGGCCGCCTCAGTGGTTCCCTTGGCACCATTGTGGGCCCTGTTGTTGGCGTTGCTGGGTTTTCTGATGGTCGCGCGCTTCCCCTACCAAAGTTTCAAAACGATCCGATTAGAGCAGCGAGTGCCGCTGGCGCGAATGCTGTTGATTGTTGTCCTTCTTGGTTTGGTTGCACTCAACCCGCCACTGGTGCTTTGGAGTTTGTTTTTGATTTATGCCATGTCAGGACCCGTGCAACATTTACGCCGCAGTGTGGTCAAAGCCTCGATGACAGCGTCATCCGATGAGGAAAGTTGACGGTATCTAACAGGGCGGCTGGTCAAGTACTCCCTGGGCTGAATGGCGCGACAGCGCTGCGTATGCTCTGCCTGACCGTTGTTGAATCAACGGCCGACACCGAGCTGCTTTGCAGCATGCGGGCATGTTGCAGCAACGATGTGGCGCCGGCTGTGTTCTTTGCAGGCGAAGGAGATAGAAAAGCGACTGAGCTCGCCCTGAGCTGATACTCGCAGCGCATTTGTGCGTCATTGTTTGAAAGGGATTAGCGTATGAAAGTGACAAAAGGACCTTTTTTGAAGCGGACACCCGTCTGGGGAGAGATCGCATCGAGTGAGATTACGCCCGAGTCGGTCTTCACCAACCGCAGGCAGTTCATACAGGCCGCGGGCCTAGGTGCCATGGCGACCGCCTTGGGGCACAGTGACAGTGTGCAGGCCGCAGTGAAGCCCTTCTCGGTGCAACCGCAGCCCACTTCTGATCGCGATTGGTCGACCGAAGAGACGCTGACACCCTACGATGATGCAACGGGCTACAACAATTTTTACGAGTTCGGTACTGACAAGTCGGACCCCGCGCGCTTTGCCCACGATATGACCGTTGATCCTTGGACGGTCAAGGTAGGTGGTCTGGTCGATGCGCCGGGAGTATTGCATCTGGAAGATCTGATGACTGGCTTCGATTTAGAGGAGCGCATCTATCGCTTTCGCTGCGTCGAGGCCTGGTCGATGGTCGTCCCGTGGATCGGCTTTCCACTCGCAAAGTTATTGGCGCGCTTTCAGCCGCGATCTGAGGGGCGCTTTGTCGAGTTTAAGACTTTGTATCGCCGGGACGAGATGCGCGGCACGCGCTCATTCACCTCAGTGATTGACTGGCCTTATCGCGAGGGTTTGCGTATGGACGAGGCGATGAATCCATTGACTTTGATGACCGTTGGACTCTATGGCAAAACGCTGCCGAATCAAAGTGGTGCGCCGCTGAGGCTGATTGTGCCATGGAAGTATGGATTTAAGAGCATCAAGTCGATCGTCGAGATCAATATCGTGGCAGACCAGCCGCAGACGAGTTGGCAGAGCCTAGCGCCGCAGGAGTATGGCTTTTACAGCAACGTGAATCCGGAAGTCGATCACCCGCGTTGGTCGCAGCGCTATGAGCGACGTTTGCCCTCATCACTGTTGCGTCCCAATCGCATTCGCACGCAGCTCTTCAATGGCTATGGTGATCAGGTTGCGGCGATGTATCGCGGCATGGATTTAAGCCAATACTATTGACTGATTCGGATTGCGGCAGGTTTTGTCTCGAGTCGTTTAGCTGACACCCCGCGATGCCTTGAGACGCCTGCGAGTCAACTCCCAGTCGGCAGTCAGCCCGCGCGTTGAAAGAAGTCCGGCGGCTTAATAGGTTCGATAGATAATCTCGATGGACAGCCCCGATAGTCAAGCGTCGAGAGACAGCACTCGCTAGAGTGCCCCGACAGAGTGCCCCGATGGGCTGCGCCGATATGAAGCACCGCCGGTGACTGGAGACGGTAGCACATGCCGTTGGCAATGCGACGAAGCGTCGGCGATATTGACCTGGGTTAAGGTCGCGCGCCCCGCAGCAGAGCGTGCTCTTGAGGCGGGTGCGATTCAGTCCTCGCTTTTATACTTGTACCCGTACCCGTACCCGTACCCGTACCCGTACCCGTACCCGTACCCGCCATAGTAGCCACCATAGCCATAGTAATTGCGGAACCGACGCTGGACACCGTTGAGGATGGCCCCGGTAACGCGGATGTTTTTCCGGGTCAAAGACGCCATAGCTCCGGCGACTTCACGCTGGCTGGTCTGATCAAAGCGGGCGACCAGTAAGGTGTTTCCCGCCTTCTGTGCCAATATCGCAGCGTCGGTCACAGCGAGTAGCGGTGGACTGTCGATCAGGACCAAATCGTACTGCGAGAGCTCGCCGATGAGCGTATCCATACGCGAATGCATCAGGAGTTCGGAGGGGTTGGGTGGTGTGGTGCCCCGAGAAATGAAGTCTAAACCGTCGACGTGACTGCTCATGACGACGCGCGTCAGGTCTTCCCGACCGGCGAGGTAATCTGCCAAGCCAAGGTTGTGGTCTTTTGCGAAATAGCGATGCAGATAGCCGCGGCGCAGGTCCGCATCGATCAGCAATACCCGTTGCCCAGCGTGCGCGCAGGCCACGGCGAGGTTCACGGTGATAAACGATTTGCCGACACCGGGGCTAGGCCCCGTAATCAGCACGGCGCGGTTCTCCGCCTCCGATAAATTGAAGTACAGACTGGTGCGAAGATTGCGAATCATCTCCACCACCAAGTCGGTGGGATCCTCTTCGGCGAGGATTTTGACCGTGCCGCCGCCCTCTGAGCGACTGACTTTTGTGCGTGATCGCACGTCCCACTTTTCCTGTTGCGCTGAATGCGGCACGTTGGCAAAAACGGGCAAGCCGAGCTTTTCAATATCTTCAGCGTTTTCAATGCCTCGGAAAATGGCGCGGCGCAGCAACACCAGAACCACGCCTAGAAACCCGCCCAGCAGGGTCCCCAGCACAACAATCAGGGCTTTTTTGGGGGCCACAGGTTTTTTGATGTCAACAATCGCGGAATCGACGACGCGCACGTTGCCAACAGTGCTCGCGCGGGCAACTTCCATTTCTTGCGATTTGTAGAGCAACAGTTCGTAGATGCCATTGGCGACCTCAAGGTTGCGGCGCAAGCTGAAAAGCCGTTGCTGGGTGCTGGGCAGCGCTTCGATGCGTTGATTGAATTTACGTCGCTCTGACAGCAGGCGTTCGTATTGCTCCTGCACAGCGATCACGTTGGGGTGATTGGCTGTAAATCGGCGATCGAGTTCAACGCGCTGTAACTCGAGCTCTTGGATCCGTGTGTCTAATTCAACCAGCTGCGATAGGATCGCTTGATTTTCTGCTGTGATGTCAATCGACTGGCTCTCTGAGGCAAAGTCGTTAAACTCGTTTTCTGCAGCCTCAAGATCACGTTTCACAAAAGGTATTTGCTCACGCATAAAGATCAAGCTGTTTTCCGCCTCAGCAGAGAGACGACGAATGTTTTGTGCCACATACTGAGAGGTGATGGCATCGACAACACGCTCCGCTTTTACCGGATCCTCGTCGGTATAGTTGATGCGCACAATCCCGGATTGGCGGCCTACTTCACTGACTGAGAGTGCAGCGAGGACACTCTGGACAGTGTGCAGCCAGGGTTGACGAATCAGATCAAAAGTGGTGCCGGGCCGTGCCTCAAGCACCGAAATAAAAAGCTCAATTTCACCTACAGAGAGAACCTCCCCGACGCGTCCGACGACGCTGAGTTCGAGCTCATCTTGCTCAAGCGTAAATTGATTGTCGCCGAGAGCAATGAGCTCAAAGTCGAGGCCTTCAAGTCCGCGCGGCAGATCGAAACGATCGACTTGAATTTCTTCACCACCCCAGCCGTACCCCGACAGGCCAAGCACAGGGCTTCCGAAAGGCACGCCGGGTGCGGCGCGAAAGCGGCGAGCGATAAAGTTGCCAATCAGCGGCGCACGTTGCGCCGACGCAGAGACAGTCAAGTTTAATTCGTCAACAGCTTTCCCGACCACCGAGCGACTTTTGATGATTTCCAGTTCCGCCTGAGTGGAAGACTCGGAGGAAAACGCGTCGGACAGCTCTTCAAGTCCTGGCAAACTGGCCGATTTCTCCTCGACTTGCAGCATCGAGCCCGCCTCATAAATGGGTGTGGCTAAGACGGCGTAAAGAATGGCGATGCCCGCGGCTATCGCGGTGGTGCTTAAAATGGTCCAGCGTTGGTCCAACAGCGCGCCGACTAAGGCGAGCAAGTCGATCTCGTCTTCTTCAAAGCGCGATGCGGTGTCCCTAGCGTGCGGTGTCTGCTCCATGGCGATCTATTTCACTCTCTCGAAGTGGCTTGCGTCTCAAGCTTCGGACGCCAACTTTGCACCGCAGCCTCAATGTCGTCTAACACCAAGTTGAACAACGTGGTGGACTTTTGAAACGGGTCGGTGATATCGCGGTCCTGAAGCCAGCGTGCGAGTTTAAACGTTTTTCCCCGGGTATCGGGATATTTATCAAACAACGTTTTCAAGTGCGCATCTTCCATGACCAAAACGAGATCCGCTTCACTCAGTAGTCGGCGGTTGACTTGCCGGGCTTCGTGGTCTGATAGATCGATGCCGCGCGCCAAAGCGAGTTGCTGTCCGGTGCGATCTGCGCCGTGGCCCACCAGCGCGCCGAGGCCCGCAGACGCGACAACTAAGCTGGGCACCTGCTCTTTGAGATAAGCGGCTGCGTAGGGGCTCCGGCAGATATTGCCGGTGCAGAGCACCAATATATTTCGGAACATCGCGGGACCTTAATTCGAGCCGATACGGTCGAGATTAAAAAGACCTTGAAGAGAGGGTAGTAAATTACTGACAAACCGATTCCAGCGGGTGATCGGTGCGGCAGACACATACACGACGTCTCGCGGTTCGAGTATAAACTGATCTCCTAGCGCGAAGGCCCACGCCTCGCTCACATCAAGCTGGAAGACATTGATGATGCCCTCGTACTCGGAGTTGCGGATTACGTAGATGCCGCGGCCATCAGCGCGGTCTTCGCGAACGCCGCCCACTTCGCTGAGCGCCTGCGTCAGAGATAGCGGTCGATAGGTCATGGGCAGTGCCTGGCTATCGATCACTTCACCCATGAGGAATACTCGCCGCATCTCATTGCGAGCGACATGGATCACGTCGTCGCCCGCCAGTACCTGATTGCCGCTCATATCACCGAGGTAGAGCATGTTATACAAAGGAACGACAGAACTGTGATCACCGCGTGTTAGTGTGACATCGTAAACATCTGCGTTTTCAGCGAGACCACCGCTGAGGTTGACTGCATCGAGAATAGTCTGTGGGATGTCCGTGATCGGATAGGTTCCCGGTTTCTCCACTGCGCCAGTCAAATAGAACCGTTGACTGCGAAAAGCGGCGACCTTGACGTCGAGCTGCGGTGCTTCGATATATTCGCTCAGCGACGTCATCAATTCGACTCGCAGCTCTTGTGTCGTTTTGCCGGCGGCGACCACGTCCCCGATGTAAGGGTAGTAAAAGGTACCGTCGTCGCGAACCAAATTGCCCTGCTTTTCGGGGTCATTAAATTGCCCATAGGGGGTGGTGAGCTCAGGGTGGTCCCAGACGGTCACTGTCAAGATGTCGCCGGGCCCAATCTTGTAGACATAGTGTGTCGATTGCGGTGCCACCGCTTTCGCTGCGTCGGGCTGCTGAGCCCGCAGTTGTTCTATCACCAAGGGCGTTATTTTGGAGACCGCAGGACGCGGCATATCGGCCTCAGAGGCGCGATCGTCGATCAGTTGGTTTTGCGTGATATTGGAGCCCGGTACGACCGCGCAACCCGACAGGCCCACAAACAGACTCAGAAGAACTAGTGCTAGTACATTTCGGATCACGTGACCTCCTTGTGACGAGCGAGAAAGCGCAACGCGACGCTGATTCTGCTCTCCGATCGTCCTTGCTCACTCGGACGGCTCAACCGGACGACCTCTCTCGAAAGGCTACCAGAGCACAGACGCAAGCGGAAGGTTTTCTGTTGCATCTTGCCCTCTCTGCTGCGCGCGCGGCACTGGCGATGCATGTCGGCATTGTTGAAAACAGCAGCGGACGTATTAAACACGATGTGCTGCCAGCTCAGCCAGGCTGTGAGGGTTACGGTATCTTATCGCCGAAGTTTTCGACAAGGAAGTTGATGCCTTGCTGACAACCTGATCTCACCGTTCGTGGCAGGTGCTTCTCACCCGGATCGGTGCGTCTCGTTGGTCTGGTACATTGCCCTAAAAAGTTTCTTTTTTGCTCTTCTCGGTTTTGCTCTTCTCGGTTTTGCTCTGCTCGGTGTTTGGGGTAGCATGCGCATCCTGAGTCATGGAGAGCTTTTATGCGTGATGCACTTTCGCTATCCCCTGCGCGGGCGTTGATCTTGGTTGCTGTCTTTTTTGCTGTCGGCGGTTTCACCGCCTTGTTTGCGCTACTGGCGTGCCAATACATTCTTAGATTTCACGGCGGTATCGATCAACCGGCGAAGCATGGTATCGCCACGCAAACATCGCTGCGCTTGGGCGGCGTCTTCATCATTACCTACTGGTTGGCAGAGCTGTTGATTCTGACCGAAATAGCGGGGCAAGGTCTCAACCTCGATCTGACGCGGGTTAGCTTGGCGTATTGCGCGGGGCTTTTCGCGTTGGGGCTTTATTCCGACTTGAAGGGAGACGTTTCACCCACCTTTCGTTTTGTGACCATGTTTATCTTGGCCTGTCTCGCGCTGCTTTTGCGGCCAACCCTGTTACTTGCTCCCGTTGGCGTTGCATGGATTGATCCGTGGCTTTTAGAGCCCGAGCGTGCCGCCTTTGTGTTTACGGCTTTGGCACTGACCTTTTTGCCCAATGCGTTCAATACCGCCGATGGTGCTAATGGTCTGGTGTCGGGGATCAGCATGATTGTGCTGTTAGCGCTCACGCCATTCATGAACTTTCCGCTTGATTTGGTGCACCTGATCATTGCCTCATTAGGCCTTTTCTTGGTGCTGAATCTGTTTACGGGTCGATTTTTCCTCGGGGACAGTGGTGCTTATTTGTGCGGCGCGGTAGTGGGTTTCGCCCTGATCTACGTCTCAAACCGCCATCAGGTCCCGGTTTGGTATCTGGTCGCGCTGATTTTCTATCCAGTGTTTGACCTCATCTTTGCAATGTGCCGCAGGCTGATCCTGCTTCGCTCGCCGCTGAACCCCGATGACGAGCATCTGCATAACCTACTGTTTGCGCTGTTAAGTCCTAGAGTTCGTTCGCCGCGGTTTGCCAATACGGTCACAGGGGTCAGCCTTGCGGTGTTCTTTTCCGGGGTGCCCGGGTACCTGTTCAGTACGGAGTCCGAGCCGCGTAACTGGGGGCTGGTATTATTGTTTCAATCACTGACCTACCTCGTGCTGTGGTGGATTCTTTTTCGGCAACACCTTAAAGACCGCCAATCAAAGCAGGCGGAGAGCGCCTAGGGTGTGTATGCGTTCGACGCAAGGCCTCAGTGTTCAGGGGGCTTCGAGGGCGGGCGTCCTGGACTTCAAGGGCTCCGCGGTTGCGTGTCGACGATGACTACTTCTGTGTTGGGTCAGAAGGCGCGGTCGTTCTGGTCGACAGCCCTGGCGCTTGTGTTGTGTGCGCTACCTCTGGCGATGATGGTGCGCGCGATTCAGCGCGATCTGCTCGGCCCAGATCCTGCTGAAGCGCTGATGCACATGACAGGCGAGTGGTCGATTCGTCTGCTGTTGCTGGTGTTGTTCGCACGTCCGCTCGCGCGATACGGTTGGTCGGTGCTCATGCGTTTTCGGCGCATACTCGGTGTCAGCACTTTTTTTTACGCCGGCCTGCATTTGCTGGTGTTTCTGCAGGTCTATGTCGGTTGGCAGTCGGATATTCTGCTTGAGGAATTGACCGAGCGGCCCTATGTCGTGGTGGGGTTTATCGCGTGGCTTATTCTTCTGGTGCTTGCAGTGACGTCCCTGAATCGGCTGCGGCGCGCTTTGGGTGCGCGCTGGCGGCGCCTACACCAGTCTGTCTATATCGTTGCGGTGTTGGTGGTGTGTCATGTGTTGTGGTTGAGTCGCTCTGACATCGGCGCCGCACTGTTCTATGGCGTCGTATTCGCGGGACTCTTGGGCTGGCGCTTACAACAAAAAAGAAAATATTTCACAAAGCAGTTGCCAAGCGAATAGGGCTTGAGTTAATGTGCGCGCCCGCGTCGGAGAACGGGTTATCACCTGGCTCTGAACACCGCGAAATCTCTGCAAATTTTTTTTAAAAAAGGGCTTGCAGCCGGGTCTCAGAAGTGTAGAATGCGCGACCTCGGTCAGGGAGCACCTGTCCGGACTAAACCGACCCCAGCGGCGGTTTGTGGTTTAACAGTACAGATGAAGACAGATGTGTGGGCACTTGTTGGAATGGTTATCACCTAACTATTCAGACACAACAAGTGACTCATTAATTCAATGATTTCGAATTGTGTCTGAGCCGAGATTTGAACGGACAAGCAGGTTTTTGCGTAACCGTTCCCTCTTAGCCGAAAGGCAAGAGGCTAAAGATCTAAACTGAAGAGTTTGATCATGGCTCAGATTGAACGCTGGCGGCAGGCCTAACAC
>JAYPVH010000008.1:0-119354 GCA_038134505.1 Halieaceae bacterium
GTTTTGTCATCGCTCAAGGCTGTTTTGTCCTCGCTCAAGGCTGTTTTGTCATCGATCAAGGCTGTTGTGTCATCGCTCAAGGCTGTATTCGCCAGGGCGCCGCGCACTTTGACAGCGGCGCCCGCTTCAACCTGCCATGACAGCGTTTCCGGTGTCAGTAATACCACGGTTGAGCCGAGGAAAAAGCGGCCTATTTCCTCGCCGGCCGCAAAGCTCGGCGCCTCATCAGGTGAGAAGTTGACCTCGCGAATCGCGTCGGGATCGGGCACCTCAACACCGCCCCACACCGTTTCAATACCGGCGACAATAATCGCGCCCACGAGCACCATCACCAGCGGCCCCTGCTCAGACTCGAAAAAGCACACAAGCCGCTCATTGCGGGCATATAACTGCTCAACACCAGCTGCAGTTTTTAAGTTCACTGCGAACAGGTCTCCCGGTACATAGCGAGTTTTAATCAGACGACCGGCTGTGGGCATGTGCACGCGGTGGTAGTCTCGCGGAGATAAATACACGGTCATGAAGCTCCCGTTGTGATACGCCGCCGCCTCATCCGCACTACCCGCGAGTAATGCTTGTGCTGTGTAGTACCGCCCCTTTGCCTGTAAGAGAAGATCGCCGTCGATCTGGCCGAGCTCGCTGACAACACCATCTGCGACTTGCAGCCACTCACTGTCGGCCATTGGACGTGCGCCCGCCACCAAAGCGCGGGTGAAGAACGCGTTAAAGTGGGGATAGTCCTCGGCGCGCTGCCCCTCAGCCTCTGATAGATCAATCCCATAGGCCGCGACGAACGCTTGAATCAGCATATTTTTAAACCACAGCGGCTTCTCCAACAGCGCAAGCCATCCGATTGCGCGAGAGATCAAATGCTGTGGCAGTAGCGCCTGCAGTGCGAGGTACAAGGTGGTCATACGATACTCATTTGAAATTGCGAGTAGGAATCAGCCCCATGGGGGCACAAAGGGCACCGAGCCTTTACCGGCGAAGTGTAAAGGCAAAGTCCTCCGCGCCCCAATGTGAATTGTCCACCCGGTTTGACCAGACGCTAGAGATTCTCCTCGGCGAAGGCAGCAAGTCGGGAGCGGACAATTCCATTGACATGCATGATCCCTGCGTGTGGGTAGGCTTTGGCTTTCTCTACCAAATAGGTTAACCCAGAGGTCAACGGTGAAATGTACTTATTATCGATCTGGGCCAGATTACCGAGTACAACAATCTTTGAATCCGCGCCAACCCGGCTAATCACCGACTTCAGTTGGAACTGCGTGAGACCCTGAGCCTCATCAATAATAATAAAAGCGCCATTAAACGAGCGACCGCGCATAAAGTTCAGCGACTTGAATTGGATATTCGCACGCTCTTTAACGTATTCAATACTGCCTGAAGTTGATTCGTCCGCGCCGTGCAGAATTTCGAGGTTGTCATCGAACGCCGCCAACCAAGGTGCCATTTTTTCCTCTTCAGTCCCCGGCAAAAAACCAATATCTTCGGCAATGGGCGGAGTGGACCGCGCGACAATCAATTTACTGTATTTCCGCTGCTCTAAAATGGCGTGAAGACCATAAGCAAGCGCCATTAAAGTTTTGCCGGAGCCTGCCGGCCCGGTCAGGACCGTCATATCGAGGTCGTCGTTATCTAGCAAGCGCATCGCCATCGCCTGCTCTAAGTTGCGCGGTGCCAAACCCCAGAATCTCTGATTCATCAGATTATCTTTGGAATCGACTAGCAAAAATACGTAGTCCTCATCGACATGGTCTACGTAAGCTAACAACCCCTCATCATCCATCACAAACTGGTTGGGGTAGACCTCGGGTAACTCCCGACGAGGAATCCGGTGCAAAGTGACATCATCTTCTCTGACGGTATCGACCTGCTCAATATCAGACCAGAAATCGCCCGCGATATGCAGGTGGCCGGTCGCCAGCAAATCGATATCATCGAGAACGCGATCATGGAGATAGTCCTCAACGTGCTGAAGGCCCGAGCCTTTGGCTTTGATGCGCATGTTGATGTCTTTCGTGATCAGGTACACCGTCGAGGCGGGGAACTCAGCCTGAATACGCAGTGCCACATTGATGATCCGGTTGTCATTCGCTTGGTCCTGAGTCGCATCAAGGTAGGGCACATCACCGGTATCTTGAATCAATTGGTCTGGATAGATCGCAAGGGTCCCTAAGGGCCCGTGAACATTCGACCCCGTAATCTCCACACCATCCTGAATAGACTGTGGCGGCGCGCTTCCCACGATTCGGTCGATCATCTGAATCGCAATACGGGCCTCTCTACTCACCGTCTTGTCACGCCGGTCTTTAATATTGTCGAGCTCCTCAAGAACCGTCATCGGTATCACGACATGATGTTCCGCAAAAGCGGTTACCGCCGATGGGTCATGTAGCAAGACGTTGGTATCGAGAACAAAAATCTTTCGCGTAGCAGGTAACTCACTGACCTTGGCGGTGTTGTCTGCAACGTTCAAAACCATAGAGGGTTCCTCTTGTAGGAAACGGATTGATCGTGGGTACTATTCAACTTCAGGGTTAACATTGCCCTTGCGAGCAGCGGCCCCAAGGACTGCTTCAAATCGTAAGACAAGGGGGATGGAATCGGGAGATGGGGTCGCCTCGCAGAAGGCAGACAGGCTGTTGGGGTGAGCCTTGAGCGGCTTTTTCTCACTAGAACCAAGCTGGTACCCATAAGAACAGTCGTTCGAGTCCTCAGTTAAGCGCGCTCTCAAGGTGCTGTCAACGAATGAAATTTTTTTTTGCCTCCTCGCCAATTTTGTCCTGACAGCAGACCCGAAGTCGGCTACAGTTATCGGCTCGACGGCAATCAAAACCGCCCCGTCAACCCACCTCGTGTTATTAGCTCTAGGTTCCTAGGAGTCATTCAAGGCCATGCTGAACACCGATGCGATGGCCCAACTAAAGGGTCTCAAAGACCAGCTAGAGGCTCAAAAAGAGTTCGCTGAAGCAGTCGTGAAAGGGACGCAGAACCGTTATGGCTTTGCGGTCGTCGACGACGGGCGCGAAATTTTCATTCCCCCAGATGAAATGCTGAAGGTGCTGCCCGGAGATCGCGTGGCCATCTGTATTCGCCCCGCACCACCGAGCCGCGAAAAAAATGCCAAGCCAGGCCGCTCTGTTGCCGAAATTGAAAAACTCATCGACAGCTCCCTAGGACGATTTGTGGGTAAAATCGTTAACAAAGGTAAGGCGCTGTTTGTCGCCCCAGACCTGCCCAATCTCAACCGCTGGCTGTTTATCCCACCGCACGCGCGCAACGGCGCTAAGCCCGGTGACTACGTTGAGTGTGCGCTGCTTAGGCATCCGATTCGAGATGGCAAACCGTCGGCGAAGGTTCTCAATCTCCTAGGTGATGCGACGACGCCTGGCATCGAAAACAGATATTGTGCTATTCGTGCAGGGCTCTCTTGGGAGTGGCCCGAGCGCACCGCACAAGCGATGGCTGAGCACATCGCACAACGTGCGCCCGGACACTATGAGCAACGCCAAGATCTCACGCATTTGTCTTTTATCACCATTGACGCCGCGCGCACTCAGGACATTGATGATGCCCTGTATGCGGAGGTCACACAGAGTGGCTGGGACCTTTATATTGCCGTTGCTGACCCCACCGAGTTCTTAGCGGATGCGCCACAAATCGGCGACGTCATATCCGAACGGGCGACCAGCGTCTACTTCCATGGCGACATGTTACCGATGCTGCCGGAGGGTATTAGCCAGGAGCATGCTGCGCTCGCCGAAAACGAAACACGCCCGGCTCTAGTCTGCAAAGTAACCGTCAGTGAGGCGGGTGAACTGGGTGCCTTTGAGTTTTCTCTGGCGCAGGTGCGTTCTCGCGCCAAGCTCGCCTACCCCGCAGTCGATCGCTATGTCACAGGAAACAGTAATGAGCTGATCGCGTTCTCAAACCCCCTCGAGGCATTAGTGCAAGCCTACCGCGCACTGCGCAATCACCGTGAGCGCACCGAACTGGTGATGGAAGACCGGACAGAGTATCGCTGGCTATTGGGTGAGGACCGGCAAATCGAAAGCATCGAGCAGTATGAAAAACTCGCGTCTCAACATCTCGTTGAAGAGTGCATGGTCGCTGCGAATCGCTGCGCTGCGGCATGGATGGCATCAAAGAATGCACCCGGCCCCTATGTTGGGCACGCAGGTTTTCGGAAGGACCGACTCGATGAGGCCAAGGTCTTCTTACAAAAATATCAGCCCGAACTCGTCGACACCGACATCACCACTGTCTCCGGATACCGTACGGTGCTGGCCCAGCTTGCCAAAGACAACCAAGATTTGCCTTTACGAAACATGGTCAATCGTCTGCTGACCAGAGCCGAGTATGTGGATGAACCACTACCCCACATGGGCATGGCGTTATCGACCTACACCAACTTCACATCGCCCTTGCGCAAAGCAATTGATTTTCTGGTGCACCTGCAAATCAAGTCACTGCTGACTGCAGGCCAACCGATGAGTGTTTCGCGCGACACCTTACAGGCAATTTCTAAGGCGCAGGGGCGCGCACGAGAGGCGACGCTTGCAGCGGAGCGATGGCTAACCGGAAATTATTTGCGGCGACTTGCGGCTTCAGGGACCACTCAATTCTCTGCTGAAATCAGTCAGATGAGTAGTGCTGGTTTTACCGTTCGACTTTCCGATAGCGGTCTTGAGGGGCAGGTTGATCTTCGAAAGGATCCAGAAAAATTTAGCTTTGATAAGTGGACCGCCAGTCTCACCAGCACTACCAGGCGCTTTCAGGTCGGTCAGACGATCCGAGTCGACTTTGTCAGCGCGCTGCCTGTAGAAGGTGGGATACCGGAGTTCTCCGTCGTTGCGGGTGAAGGCGCAAAGCTGGAAAAGGTTCAGTCCGAGACGCCTCCGATCGAAACGCCGAGTACGTCCTAGGATTCAGCATTGGCGTCGATGCAATCGCTCGACTCGCGCAGAGAGTGACAAATAACAAGCCTTTCATCATCAATAAGGAGACGGCCATGTCCAGTCACACAGTGAAAGCAATGTTGGTGGATGCGTCCTATCTCGGGCAGAGGGTCACCGTAAGGGGTTGGCTGCGCAGCAAACGTGATTCGAAGGCAGGCATTTCCTTTCTCGCCGTGCACGACGGCACCTGTTTTGATGCGATTCAGGCAGTCGTGCCCAATACGCTGGCCAACTACCAAGATGAGATCCTCGCACTGTCGACGGGATGTGCGGTCGAGGTTGTCGGCACATTGGTCAGTTCTGAGGGTCAGGGACAGGCGGTGGAGATTCAGGCAACCTCAGTAAAGGTGGTGGGATTAGTCGAAGACCCAGAGACCTACCCGATCGCAAAAAAACGTCATACCTTTGAGTATCTCCGCACTCAAGCCCATTTGCGAACCCGAACAAACACCTTCGGCGCCATCACCCGTGTCCGACACACACTGGCGAACGCAATCCACCAGTTCTTTCACAACGACGGGTTTTATTGGGTCAACACGCCCATCATCACCGGCAGTGACTGCGAAGGAGCGGGAGAGCTTTTTCGGGTCAGTACACTCGACCTTGCCAACCTGCCTCGACGATCTGATGGCAACGTCGATACCAGCCAAGATTTTTTTGGAGGAGATGCTTTCCTTACCGTCTCGGGCCAACTCGCGGTCGAGAGCCACTGTCTATCGATGAGTAAGGTGTATACCTTCGGACCGACCTTTCGCGCAGAGAACTCACACACTTCACGGCACCTAGCAGAATTTTGGATGGTAGAGCCGGAAATCGCCTTCGCCGACCTCAATGACGATGCGCTACTGGCAGAGCGGCTGCTGAAGTCGGTGATTGCAGAGGTCCTCAATCGCTGCGAGGACGACATGGCTTTTTTCCAGCAGCGTATCGATAACACAGTTCTTGAGCGGCTGACCGGTATTGTCGAAAACCCCTTCACGCGGATGAGCTACTCTGACGCAATCAAGGTTCTTGAATCCGCCAAGGTGACCTTTGAATTCCCCGTAGCATGGGGTGTCGACCTCGCCTCTGAACACGAGCGGTATTTATGCGAATCCTATGTCGGTGGGCCGGTTGTGGTCACCGACTATCCCAAGGATATCAAGGCGTTTTATATGCGGCTCAACGACGATGGCAAAACTGTTGCCGCGATGGACGTACTTGCGCCGGGCATTGGAGAAATTATTGGCGGTAGCCAACGCGAGGAACGGCTCGACGTGCTGGATGCGCGTATGGATGAGCAACTTCGTGAGGACCTCTGGTGGTATCGCGACCTGCGTCGATATGGCACGGTCCCCCACGCAGGTTTCGGTCTCGGTTTTGAGCGGCTGCTCGCCTACGTCACGGGTATGGAGAATGTTCGCGATGTAATCCCCTTCCCGAGGACCCCTGGCCACGCCGACTTTTGAAATGAACTAGGCGCTTAAACGCGTCGATTGGGTGTGCAGACCGCACTCTCGGTTATCCGACCCTTTGGTCGGATCAAAATAATGACGCGCCGTCGGCAAACCGTGTTGCGCGACGTACTGCGTCACCTCCTGCTCACGCCAATAGAAAAACGGCGCGATGCGTAACAACCCTCGATCATCGCGGCTGACGATATCGAGGTGCCTACGAAACGCCGTTTCCTCACGACGAATTCCCGAGAACCAAATCTCGGGTTGCCAATGATCGAGGGCACGCTGGAAAGGTAATAACTTCACCTGCTCGGTAAACCAGCGATGCGACTCCGTATCCTCGGGCCGCGGTATACCACCGAGCCTCGCGGTCAGCCGCGCAGCCGTCATGGTTGGGTTGGCAACGTGGAGATTGAGCCGCAACTCGGCAGTGAGCGCCTCGGCGACGCGATAGGTTTCTGCCACATTAAAGCCGTGGTCCACCCAGACCACCGGCACCTCAGGTATTTCGGAACACACCGCGTGCAACGTGGCAGCCGCGTTGATACCCATACTGGTTGTCACAATTGCGCGACGCTGCAACGACGCAGCCCAGCGCACAATCTCGCGCGGTGCCTGGTCACGCAAAGACGCATTGACCTGCGCAAGATCGAGTGCATCAAGGGCCGACCGCTGCTGATCAGCAACCACCGTCGACGCCACGGCAGCACGGACAGGGCGCATGGCGATGTCATGCACAGAATCGTTGGGCACGGCAGTGGGTCGCATGGCAATGGAATTCTCGGTTAACATGCGGCGCAGGGTAGCGACTGCCTCGCTTCTTTTGAAATAATCATTTCTTATTTCGTTATCCCAAAATCGCGGTTTTGACAGGCCGCGCCATCCCGACAAGTGGATCAATCAATGCCTGACCGCTGTGACCTCGAACTTTTATTAACCGGCAATGAACTGATGAGTGGCGACACGGTCGACAGCAACTCAGCTATGATTGCGCAGCATTTTTTGGGTAGCGGTCTCCCCGTGCGACGCAAGGTCACGGTAGGGGACGATCGCGCATTGCTTGCGGAGAATATTACTGCTGCCGCAGCCCGCTGTGATGTGCTGCTGATTAACGGTGGATTGGGCCCAACCCGAGACGACTTAACTGCTGAGGTCCTCGCTGAATTACTGGGTGAACCCCTTGTAAAACATGAGCGTGCCGAGAAACACATCCACGCATGGTGCGGTCGGCGCGGGCTCGAGGCCAACGCCGCCAATCTGAAGCAGAGCTGGTATCCGCGGAGCGCACAGCTGATAGAGAACCCCATTGGCAGTGCCATGGGCTTCTCAGTGTATCTGGAGCAAACGCTCGTGATTGCCACGCCGGGAGTCCCCAGTGAACTGTCGGCGATGCTCCCCGCCGTCGAGGCATTCATTGCGACATACCATTCGCTCAGTGGCGGTTACACCCATCGGCTGCGGACTTTTGGCCTCGGTGAATCAACGGCGCAGCAACTCATTGACAACGGCATACCGGATTGGCCTGAAGATATCGAACTGGGATTTCGCGCCGGCTTGCCACTGCTGGAAATCAAACTCTATTCGCCACTGGGCCGAGATGACGCGCGTCTACACGCACTCATCGAGCGCCTGACTACCTTGCTGGGAGACCACATTATTGGCGAGGGCGACATCACAATAGCAGGCGCATTGCAGCAGGTGCTGCGTGAGCAAAGCCTGCATATGACAACCGCAGAGTCCTGTACGGGAGGCCTGATCGCGAGTTTAGTCACTGCAGAACCGGGTGCTTCAGCAGTCTTTCACGCGGGCTTTGTCGCCTATAGCAACGACATCAAACAGCAACTCTTGGGCGTGTCACCAGCTATTATCGAGCGCGACGGTGCGGTCAGCGAGGCCGTCGTGTCCGAAATGCTTACAGGTGCCCTAGCGCGCAGTGGTGCCGAGGTCGGCGTCGCTGTCTCAGGTATTGCCGGACCCGATGGCGGCACCCCTGAGAAGCCCGTTGGCACGGTTTGCATCGCGTGGGGCCGTCGCGATCAGATCCGCAGCTATCAGTGTCTAGTTCGTGGCCAGCGACAGTTTTTCCAGCAAATGGTCGCGGCGCTGGCTTTAGACCTTCTGCGCAGGCAACTACTCGATTTGCCAGAATTTCCGCACTATCTCCTGCGTCAACAACGCACTTAACTTGCGCGCCTGAAAACTGAGCGGTCCGTGCAGCTAGGGCTGCAAACGCGTGATCTGCCAATTGGCGTCGGCATCCAGTTCACAGCGAAAGCGATCGTGCATGCGTAGCGCCCCACCCTGCCAAAATTCAATACGCTGCGGCTGCAAAAGAAATCCGCCCCAATGCGGTGGCCGCGTGATGTCCTGACCCGCAAACTGTTTTTCTATCGTCCGGTACTGCGCCTCGAGTGTTTCACGATCGTTGATTGCTTCGCTTTGCTTCGAAGCCCACGCACCCAGTTGACTCGTTCGCGGACGGCTTGCGAAGTACTGATCCGAACGCGCGGCATCGACCTCAACCACGCGACCTTGTACAGTCACCTGCCGCTCTAGCTCCTGCCAAGGGAACAATAAGCAGGCGCGATTACAGTGCGCGAGGTCTCGTGCCTTGTGGCTTTGGTAGTTGGTGTAAAACACCAAGCCATCAGCACCAACCTCTTTTATCAAAACCACGCGTTGCCAGGGGTCACCCGCCGGCTCGATTGTGGCGAGGCTGGCCGCCGTAGGATCCGATAGGCCTGCAGCGACAGCTTCGTCGAGCCATCGCGTGAGCAGTGCCATCGGACCCTCAGCGAGCATCTCTCGACGCAAGCCACCCTGAGTATATTCACGTCTGTGGTCGGCGTAGCGCATCTATCGCATCCCTGTATCGCTTATTGCTGCTCCGTTGTCGCGGTAAGCGAATCCACTGCACCCGCGAAGACACACTAGTGTAACCAATCCGAATTGATTGTGACGATGGCCTTGTTGCAATTGGCGACAATTCGGTACGCTAGAGCGCCGGCGAGAGCGTGACCGCCAGTTCTCGTGCAGACCAAACCCCAATCACACAGGGTCCCTGTAAAGAGTGACGCGAGTGGCATTGCGTTCGTCGATCTTGGGTGCTCTTATAGGGCCGATTTCTAAGCGAGAGGAGTGGAGTTTTACGTCATGGTTTTACGATGCTTTCGATCAATGTTAGGCCGATCAGTGCTCGCGGTCCTCTGTTCAACGACACTGCTCAACGGTGCACTCGCGACTCCCCCTGAACACGCGCCACTCATTGATTTTCAGCACCCCGTGCTACCCACAATGGGCCGAACAGGCATGGTCTCGGGTCCCGAGCCACTCGCCACCGAAGCGGGACTCTCCATGCTCAAGTTAGGTGGCAACGCGGTGGACGCCGCGGTCGCCACGGGCTTTGCCCTAGCCGTCACCTTACCGCGGGCAGGCAATTTGGCGGGCGGTGGATTTATGCTGATTCATCTGTCCGACGATAACACTCAGCGCTTTATCGACTATCGAGAGATGGCGCCAGCCGCCGCCACGCGCGACATGTTTCTCGCTGACGATGGAACCGTCGATCGACGCAAGGCCTACTTCAGCCATCAAGCCGCAGGCATTCCGGGCACGCCGGCAGGACTCCTCCACGCGCTAGAGCGCTACGGGACGCTGGATCTTGCCACTGTCATCCAACCGGCGATCGATCTTGCTGAGAATGGCTTTCCGATGACCATCGAGCTCAACATGACGCTCAATTCTCGCGCTGAGCGACTCGCTGCCAATGCGGCCGCACGAGATGCCTATCTGCTCGGCGGCGATCAAGCGCCGCCAATCGGTACGCTATTTAAACAACCCGACCTTGCTGCCACGTTGAAACGGATTCGCGATAGCGGTCACGAGGGCTTTTATGGTGGCAAGACAGCGGACCTCATAGCCGACGACATGGCGGCCAATGACGGCCTGATCACGCGTGAGGATCTCGCGAGTTATCGCGCCATTGAACGCGAACCTGTGCGCGGGCAGTTCCGAGGCTATGACATTGTGTCGGCCCCGCCGCCCTCCTCCGGCGGCGTCCACGTCATCGAGATGCTCAACATCCTTGAGCCCTATCCGCTAGAGCAGATGGGACATAACAGCGCGGCCTATCTGCACCATCTCATTGGTGCAATGCAGCTCGCCTATGCAGACCGCAGCGAACACTTGGGAGATCCAGACCACAGTCGAATTCCCATCGACACCCTCACAAGCAAAGACTATGCAGAGGTCCGTCGCGCACTCTTTAATGCCACTCGCGCCACGCCATCCACTGACATTGCCGCAGGTTCGATTCCGAATCCTGAGAGCACTGAGACGACCCATTTCAGTGTCGCCGATCGATTCGGCAACGTCGTCGCAAACACCTATACCCTCAATTTCAGCTATGGCTCTCATATTGTTGTGCCTGGCACAGGCATGCTGCTTAACAACGAGATGGATGACTTCGCGGCACGTCCCGGTTTTGCCAATGCCTACGGACTGGTTCAGGGTGAAGCCAATGCCGTCGGCCCAGGCCGTCGCCCGCTGTCTTCGATGACACCCACCATTGTTTTTAAAGACGGCGCGCCCTGGCTGGCCACCGGTAGTCCGGGTGGCTCGCTCATCATCAACGCGGTGCTACAGACATTACTCAATGCCATGGTCTTCGACATGAACGTTGCTGCGGCCACCGCCGCACCGCGCGTCCATCACCAGTGGTTACCCGACACGGTGCGCGTTGAGCCCGGCATCAGCCCAGATACCGTCCACTTGCTGCGCAACTTCGGCCACAATGTCGACACGGCGCCGCGCACAATCGGTCGCGTGAACTCCATTATGCTCTCTGATGGTTTGATGTTCGGCTATGCCGACCTGCGACGCCCGCGCGCACACGTCGCCGCCGAATAGACCGTAAAAGGCGGCGCGCACAAGCCTGCTGATCTGGGTCGGCGTACGACTGCGCTTTTTGTGCATTATTACGGCAAAACCCCCGCCCCGACCGGATGCAATGCCTAGCGAGTAAACAGGGCCGCGCTAGCCTCGCCCTTCTGAGGGAGTCTGACCTTCATGGTTTGTCTCGATAAGGCCACAATGCGTCCTTCGCAGTCCCACAGCTCACCATCTGCCTCAATCAAGCCCTCACTGAGGTAACGAGACGAAACGCGCACCAAAAGAGGACCGGGCGCCGGGTGACCACGCACTTGCACGGTCAGTTCAACGGTGGGCACCCAACCGAAAGGGCCATAAACGGCGAAAATCGGCGGCGGCATGATGTCGGCGAACATCAATAGGTCGATGGCGCCGATGGGTGTCTCGTCACGGTGTTGTAACCAAGCAACAAACTCGCCAGAGCCACTGGGCTGCCCCATGAAGGCCTCCTGGCCTTGCATCATACGCATATCGACGCGCTGGTGAATTTCCAGCGCATTGACCTCAGCCGGCTGAGTGTCAGCAAAGGGTCTCACCTGCGGCGGCGTTTCAGCGCACCAGTTCGGACCCTCGCCGCGAGTATGGCGGCCGAAGGCGGCCGTCACCTGGACTCGAAGCTGGCCATCTTGCGACAGTGCAGCTGACGCGAAGCTAGTATTTTTGGTCTCTCGCAACGGCGTGACCTCGATCAATGCATCGCCCAGCTCGCAGGGGGCGAGATAAAAAGCATTGATACTCACGGGATCGGGGTGTGCCAATGCCTCGCTCAACGCGCGACCGATAATACTCAACACGTAACCCCCGTTGGGTACCGCGCCAATGCGCCAACCTGGCTGGATAGTCGCGCCAAAGCTGTTGGAGGCGATGAAGATGACCGAGGTGTCCTTCAAGAATTGGCTCACAACACTGTCCTTTGCTGAGAAAATGAGCGGCCGTCAAATTATCGATCGACCGTGGCCGATTGGCCGCGGAGGTGACTATACTGGAAACCGTCCGATCTCGGGGGCTCAGAAATGGCGAGCACGCAGTCAGGCCGCAAGCGCCACCATAGCGCCTTGAGCAGTCTCACGCCTGTTCGAGAGGGGTACCTCGCGTGCCCTATGGCGATGCTCTTACCTGTTGCAATGTTCGCCACTGTCCTGACGGCGCAGGCCGCGGACGCCGCGCCTCCCGAAACGACTGAAGATAACGCGACTGCAATCACGATTGATCTTCGCGATGACAGCAACGAAACACCCGTCTCGACACCACCTGAGGCGCCCGAAGTTTTAGTCTATCAAGCACAGATTGCAGATCAGCAGCGCCAAGGTGGTGCCTTCAATGCTGCGCTGTCCGAGACATCGCTGCAATTTGGGCGGCTCCTACAAGAACTCGGCCGTCACGACGAGGCCATAGCGCTTTTCCGCAGCGGCGCCCACATCGCCCGGGTGAACGGCGGTTTGTACGATCAAAGCCAAATTGAGCTCATTAGTGCAGAGATTGATTCCCTAGCAGCTCAAGCGCGTTGGCTCGATGTCGACGAGCGCCAGCGCTATCTGTTTCGTGTTCAGGGTAAGGCACTGCAAGACGAGGTGCGTTGGATTGACGCTCTGGTGGCACAGGGACTTTGGCAGGAGCAGGCCTATCTGTTAGCCCTTGACGAGCCGGAGGTGGCGCAACTCCGTTTGTTTCGCGCCGAAAACCTCTTCCTAACAGCTTTGGCAAAAATGATGGGCCGGGAACAAGAAATGGCGAGTATTCTCAGTGCGCCCTTGTATCACCTACTTCGCATCTACTACCGCGCCTCTGCATGGAATCAACGCAACAACACTAGGAGTCAATTTATTGGCTTCTCCGCCCGAGATGTGCAATTGAGCAGCTTCAACCGAGATATTTTTGCCAGAGGTGAGACGGCGGCAAAGACACTCTTAGACCTCGACCTCCTCCTGTCGCAAAATAACCCGAACACTCATGTCCGTGGCTTGATCCGGCTTGGCGACTGGGCGTGGTGGGTGAATGAGCGCGACGCGGCGCTGTCTTACTACGCCCAAGCATTGGCTGTTGGCACGAAGCCTGCTATCGACGAGACCGCTGATCTGACGGAGTACGCCGAGGTCCATAGGGACCCGATTGATGCGCCAGAGGCAGGGGCTGCAACGCTCGCTGCTCAAACTGACCCCAGCACAGACCAACAAGCAGGCGAGAGCGCCACGGAACTTCTGCCGGCGCCACAGGGGAGGGATGCTGATAATGTTTATGCGAGCCAATTACTGGCAGCTCCGCGGGCATTGCCAGATATTGATGGGTTACGCACGTTCATTGATCGGCAAGAAGATGACAGCGGTTCTTGGATCTTGCAGTTCGGTGTCTCTGAATCGGGAAAAATCACTAATCTGGAACAACTAGCGCGACCTGAAGTCAAACAGGCAAGTGACTTCGATCGACGCATTCGGAGCTTGCGGCGGGTCAAATTCCGCCCACGCTTTGAAGCGGGCCAACCTGTCGCGACCACGGGATTGCTGTGGTCTTTTGATGATGCCAGCTGGCACACTACCGACGAACCAGTGCAAGATAAGCAGTCCGCCGTTGTGGATCCTGCTGGGGAGGCTCAATGAACCACATCATTGTTTCATCGCGTTTTGGCGCCGCTCTTATCACCTGTCTTTGTTTGGTACTCAGCGGCTGCCCATCGTCTACAACGCAAACTAAACCGCCAACGCCCACCACGCCCAGCACTTCGTCAAGTAGCTCGTCCTCAAGCAGCAGTTCATCTTCGAGTAACAGTTCGTCGAGCAGCAGTTCGTCCTCCAGTAGCGCTTCCTCTAGCGGCGGTAACAGTGGCGGTGCCGCGTCATCCAGCACCAATAGCGGTAGTCGCTCCTCCGGAAGTACGAGCGCATCTGCCGGTGGATCCCCCTCTGCCCCCTCCGGGTCAAGCAGCGGCACGAGTTCGACTGGCGGCAGTACGAGTACCGGAGCTTCCCTCCCGACCATGGGCACCGGCGGTACCGCGGGTCCCTCGGGTAACGAGGCAGGCACCGAGGGTTCCTCGAGCGGGGGTGATACGGGTTCCGGGAGTGAGGTGGGCGCATCCGCCGGCACTGACCCGGGCTTCGGCGGCGGCGGGGCGGCAGGCCTACCGAGCATGGTCGATGTGCTCCCCACCTTCGATGAGCCGGTTGCCAGCAGCTCAACATCCGGCGGTACCGATTCAGAGGGCGGTGCTGAGGGCAGCGTTCCGGGAGAAGCGCCAAATAGCCAGACGGGTGGCAGTGGGTCAACAAGAGACCCTTCAACGGTAAGCGACAGCGGTACCGCGGATGCCGGCAACGGTTCACCGGGAACACGCGCTGATGGTGGATTAACCGGCGATTGGGAAACTGACTACGGCGTCGATGGGCCTCTTACGGCGATTGAGCAAGTCGCTATCCTCGACGGTCAGCTACGTCGCAGTACCGACGAATTCGACGGCATGATTCGCGAGGAGCAAGCACGACAGCGTGAAGCAAGCCGCTCTCGCTCAACATCGGAAGCCGCGAGCGGAGCAGCCGGTAACTCGGGAGATCTTGAGACCTACGGTGGGCGAAATCCTTACGACAGCACGGGCGTCAGCGATGGCTCGATTGGCGGTGGCATGGGCGGCACCGTCGCTCGCGCACCCACAGCACCCGACAATCCCGCGATCTACGAGGTCCCAGAGGATATTCCTATGGGTAACGATGATGACGTGGTCGCCCGTCAGCTACGAGAGGCGGCCATGCGCGAACCCGACCCGGCAGTGCGCGAGAAACTTTGGAATGAATACCGCAAATACAAGGGCTTGGAGGTCTCTGGAGAGTGAAAAGATATCTCTCAGCCTTGAGCCTTGTGGCACTGATTCTGCTGCCGGGCTGTGTCACGCAGACCGTGCGCAGCACCTCCGTCGCAGCGCTTGAAACGCCACAAATGCCCATAGCAGAAGACGAGTTACTCGATATCGGAGTCGCAATTTTCGACCCCAACCTAGAACAGGTCACAACGGACCAAGATGTACCGATTTTCGCGGAGGTCCGTCGGGCTGAGGCCACCTTCATGGCGGGACAACTCACGCAAGTACTGCAGGATCAGAACGCCTGGGGTGCCGTGCGGATCGTACCCGACGACCAGCAATTCACCGATCTACTCGTGCGCGGCAAAATACTCAAAAGCGATGGCGAACAACTATCACTCGCCATACGCGTCACGGACGCGACCGGTCTTGAGTGGATCAATAAAACCTACTCGGGCACCACCAGTGTCTATGCCTACAACCAAACCGCTCGCGCCAACAACGACCCCTTTGTGGGCGTCTATCGAGACATCGCCAATGACCTGCTCAAGCGCTTTAACAACCGGTCCCGCAGCGAGCGGATTGCGATCCGTCGTATCGCTGAAATGCGTTTCGCGCGAGATTTTTCAGCCGATGCCTTCAGCCCCTATTTGAACCAGAACGACAAAGGCATTTACAGTTTGACGCGACTTCCTGCGGAAAATGACCCCATGCTCGAGCGTGTTCGGACTATTCGCGGTCGCAACTACACTTTTGTCGATACCTTGCAGGGGCACTACAGTGGTTTCTCCGAAGAGATTACGGGCCCCTATGATGAGTGGCGCAAAGCAAGCTATGAGGAGACGGTCGCATTGCGCGAGCTCCGCGCAGAAGCACAACGCGACATGATTCTTGGTGGTTTGGCGGTGATTGCAGGTGTGGCAGCGCAAGGCTCTGGTAGTGAATATACCCAAGCAGCGGGGGCTGTGGGTGTCATCGCCGGCGGTTATTTACTGAAAAAACGTGCTGCGTCGGAAATCCACGCGCTGGCACTTGAGGAAATCGGGCAGTCGCTGGAAGCGGAGGTGACACCGCGCGTGATCGAACTTGAGGACCGGACAGTGCGACTGTCAGGTTCTGTTGAAGACCAATACCAACAATGGCGCGAACTGCTGGCGGATATTTATGCCACGGAAATGCAGGCGCTCGAAGAACTATCCCAAGCTGAGTGATGAGGCGATGCACGACCCCGAACCCCAACGGCTCGAGCCCACACCGTTCGCCCCATCGCAGGCTGATTCACAGGCCTTAGCCAAACCTGCCTCACGAGAGGCTCGAACCACTGCCGTGCCAATTTGGCTTGCTCTTGGATTTGCAGGGATCGCGTTATTGTTTGTCATCTTTGTGCTACCAGAACTCGTTACACCCGCCCCCAATCAGTCATCTGTCGAGCCAGTCACTGAGACTGACGCAACGACACGACCGCTCGCCACGGCGCAATCGCAAGCGACTGACTTGGGAGTAGCGCAAACACCGTTTGCCCAAGCGCAGGAACAGGAGCGACGTCAGGCAGCACAACAAGTGCTGGAAGCGCTGCTGGATCAACAACGCGTGCTCAAAAATCACAATGTTGAGCGGTGGGCCGAGCCGGCCTATGAGGCCGCGCTGGGCACAGCCGCAGCAGGCGACACCGCGTACCGAGATCGTGACTTCGAAGGCGCCGCAGTCGCCTACCAGAGCGCGCTAGACGCGCTCTCCGCTCTGTCAGAATCTCTGCCTGAGCGCGTTGCCACTGCGATTGATGCGCTCGATCGCGATATTGAGAACCTGAGTCTCGCTGAGGCTCAGCGCAGCCTCGATTGGCTGGGTGCCCTCAATGCGGCAGATGTCGATTTGCTGTCGTGGCAAGCGCGGGTCGATGCACTGCCCCTGGTGATCGCGGCGCTTGATGAGGGCCAGGAAGCAGTCACACGTCGAGAGTTTGACAGCGCGGTCGCCGCGGCGTCACGCGCCATCGGCGCCGACCCCGAACACCAACGTGCGCAAGTGTTGCGGCAAAATTGGCAAGCGCTCGCTCTCGATGCCGCATTCTCTCAAGCCATGAGCGAGGGCTATGCAGCGCTCGATGCTGAGCAATTCGATCGCGCTGCGCGACAATTTGAAGCCGCACAGCGCTTACGGCCCAATGCGCCAGAGACCACTGCAGCCCTCGTTGAACTGAGCACGTCGCGAACCGCAGCAGAGCTGCGCGAGTTGACTGCCGCTGGTCGCGATAAGATCGCCGAAGAAGATTGGGCTGGCGCGCTCGAGGCATTTAATGCGGCGCTCGCCATCGATGACACCTTAGTTTTCGCGCAGATCGGCGTCGAACAAGCGACGCCGAGGCTGCAACTCGACCTCGCGATCGAGGGAATAATCGCGCAACCTGAGCGTCTGGTCGACCCGAGAATACTGAGTGATGCGCGCAGCACACTGCGCTCAGCGCGAGCCATCGAGCAAGCAGGCCCTAGACTCTCAAGCCAAATCGTGGCTTTAGAGAAGACGTTGGCCTATGCGAGTACGCCTATCACCGTCACCCTCACCTCAGATGGACTCACCGATATTACGGTACTCAGAGCACAGCGGCTGGGACTGTTCGCCACGCAGACCATCAGCCTTCGACCTGGTGAGTACACCGCCGTCGGCTTCCGCAATGGTTTTCGCGACGTTCGTATCACTTTTTTGGTATCCGCGGACGGGCCGAATAACGTCGACATACGGTGTGAGGAAGCGCTATGACCGAGCGCGAGCAGCCGAGCCTAGGCGGAAAAAATCCAAATTCAACGCCCGATCGCCCTCCCCGGGAGAGCGAACGACTGATACCCCAAACCTTCCAACCTCTAGGCCAGAATACCGATGAGTCCCGTCGCGGCTTGCCACTTCGCACGATTGGCCTTGCGCTCGCAGGACTATTAGCACTGTCGGCTTTAGCTTTCTTATTCGCCGCTCGGTCGCTCGAAGTTGTCATTCATACAGAGAGCGAAGCGACACTGGAGATCACGGGTGTCACAATACCGCTGGGCGACCGCTATCTTATTCTCTCTGGAACCCATGACGTTCATGTCACCGCGGAAGGCTACGAGCCGTATCACGGGACCATCGCGGTCACTGATGAACAAACCCAACGGGTAGATATCTTCCCTGCGATCCTGCCCGGATGGGTTTCGATAGATACGCAACCCACCGGAGCCCAAGTCTGGTTGGATGACACATTGCTTGGGGCCGCACCCATTGCGCGTGTATCCATGACTGCCGGCTCCCACAGCTTACGGATCTCCGCACCGCGGTACCAAGCTCTCGAGCGCGACCTTCAGGTCACGGGCCGCGGCGTAGTACAGCAGATAGCCTTGGCACTTGAGCCCGATTGGGCGTTAGTGCATTTTCAAACAGATCCGACAGCTGTGACGATCTCGGTCGATGGCAACCCTGAAGTCTATGATAACGGGGCAGTCGAAGTACTCTCGGGAGAACACCTAATAGACATCGCGGCACCGGGCTATCAGGCGCATCAGGTGCAGGTCACGATCGAAGCGGGCGTCGATCAAGATTTGGGGGTCATCACATTGCGCCCGGCCGACGGGTTACTTGAACTCGATTCAGAACCCAGCATGGCGAATGTGTCGGTGGACGGTCGATTTCAGGGCAGGACTCCCCTTACGCTCTCACTCACGCCGGGACTCACGCATCGGATTCAAATCTCGAAAGCGGGTTATCAGCGTCGCACTGAGCGCGTATCGCTCGAGCGCGGCACTCAGGACAGTCGCACCATCAGCTTACAGCCAGATCTCGGCGCGATCCGCTTCGTGCTCTCCCCCGCTGATGCCGAACTATTGATCGACGGGCAGTCTGTCGGTCAAGGCTCACAAACCCTCTCACTGCCGGCACACGAACATCGCGTCGAGGTTCGCAAAGCG
The DNA here is from genome assembly GCA_038134505.1 of Halieaceae bacterium. Classification (GTDB taxonomy): domain Bacteria; phylum Pseudomonadota; class Gammaproteobacteria; order Pseudomonadales; family Halieaceae; genus Luminiphilus. The sequence continues at coordinate 19,046 of JAYPVH010000008.1, forward strand.
GGCTACGCCAGCCAGCGCGAAAAAGTCACACCGCGGCCGGGTCTGGAGCAGCAACTGGCTATCAGCCTGCTCTCTGAGGCCGAGGCGCGCAAGGCGGCAATGAAGCCCGAAGTGATCTCCTCCCTAGGCCAAACATTGCGATTAATCGACCCTCTGGGAGAACCCCGCAATGCTTTTTCAATGGGTACGTCACGCCGCGAACCGGGGCGTCGATCGAATGAAGTCCTGCACCCAGTGACCTTAGAGCGCGCTTTTTACCTCGCCACCCACGAAACCACCAACGCCCAGTTCAGACAGTTTTTGGCCAGTCACGATAGCGGTCAGATCGAGGGTAAAAGTCTCAATCGTGAGCATCAGCCGGTCGTGCGCGTGAGCTGGCAGCAGGCGGCCAGCTTCTGCAATTGGCTGTCGGCGCGAGAAGGGCTGCCGCCGTTCTACCGCGAGTCACAGGGGATCATTACAGGCTATAACACCTCTAGCACCGGCTATCGACTGCCCACCGAAGCAGAGTGGGCCTTCGCTGCACGAATACAGGGGGATAACACCTTGAGATTCGCTTGGGGTGATGCGTGGCCTCCGACGACGCCCGTGACCAATGTGGCGGACAACAGCTCCGCTTATGTCACGGGTCGAATCTTGAATGGTTACGAAGATGGCTACATTGTCAGCGCGCCGGTCGGCAGTTTTCCCGCCAACCCCAGAGGTCTTTTTGATATCGGCGGCAACGTAGCGGAGTGGGTTCACGACGTGTACCAAATCCCCTCGCCTAATAGCGATGTTGAGGTCGATCCCTTAGGGGCGCAGAATGGCGATAACTACACGGTTCGCGGTGGAAGCTGGTCTTTGAGTAGACTGTCTGAGTTACGACTCACCTACCGCGATTACGGTCAATCGGGTCGCGATGATTTAGGATTTAGAATTGCACGATATGCACAATAACCTCCGCTTCAGCACTGTGGTGCTCAGCCTCTTGCTGAGTCACCTTAGCGCCGCGCAGACCACTGACGCGGAGCCGCTGCAAGTGCCTGAAGCAGCTTCGGCACAATCTAGCGAGACCCCGCCGGCGGCGGCGACAGATCCGCTGGCTAATGAAGCTGAAATGCCAGCATCAGTCGCATCGACGCCCTCCAACTCGCCCTTTGACTACGAACCCACAGAGGCCATCCGCAAGGATAATTCTGTCTCTTTCCCCGTCGACATTTGAGAGGATGCCGGTGTGAATTTTCGCCTACCTTCTGAATTTATGTACCAAGTCTTCGCACTACTGATCGCCATCATTGTGGTGCACGGCGCCTACGTCGGTGTCATTCGCCCAAGCGCCGATGCACAACTGGCCGAAGAGGCGGCGCTACAGGCGGCCGGTGAGGAATTTACGCCAAAGCGGTCGCTGGCGGTGGTTGTGCGAGATTTTGAACAAGAAGCCTGCTTTGTATTAATGCTGTGGGCCTTCGCGATTATGGGACTCAAAGCAGCACGAACCCGAACCGAAGCAAGAATGCTCGAACGATCACTCATCGGCATTGCCGAGGGCACCAGTGTATTACCGCAGGATGCGCGAGAGTACTCGCGAGCGCTCGAGGCACTGGACCCAGAAGAGCAAGATCTTCTCTTGCCGCGCGCCCTGCTCAATGGCCTACAGCGCTTTGCGACAACGGGTAGCATTCCCGCGGTATCAGAGGCGGTACGAGAACAATGTGACATTGAAGCTGATCGACTGGATTCTGAGTTGTCTATGGTGCGCTATATCTCATGGGCCATTCCGTCCATTGGTTTTATCGGCACCGTACGCGGTATCGGCGATGCACTAGGCCAGGCGTATAAAGCGGTTGAAGGCGATATCTCGGGCGTGACCGTGAGCCTAGGTGTCGCTTTCAACAGCACGTTCGTCGCACTGGTATTGTCTATTTTCATTATGTTCGCTTTACACCAGTTGCAATTGTCTCAGGAGCGGTTGGTACTCAATACCCAGCGTTATGTTGATCGCACGTTACTCCGTCATTTGGCAGTGCCGAGATCATGACGGTTGTTCTCGACATTCTCGATCGTGAAATCACCTGTTGGGTAGGGGATGATGCCGTCGTTTCTCCGGGTTTCGCCCACTTTGCACAGAATCAGTATCACTTTGGAGCCCAAGCACAACAGATGGCGCGCATCGCACCGAGAGAGGTGAATACGCGCTACTGGACTCGGCTGAGCACTGACCCATTGGTGCCGGCTATCGGCCCCGCGCGCCACACTGCGGATTTGGCTCACAGTCATTTGCAAACTCTTTTGCAGCAAGCGGGGCAACCCAACGACGCGCTCATTAGCGTCTCGGGCCAAATGACACCCAGTCAACTGTCGTTACTCATGGGTATCTTGCAGAGTCTGGGGGTAACGACCTCAGCTGTGGTGCACCGCAGTCTGCTAGTGGCCGCGGGCCACGACGCGCAATGGCACTGCGAAGTCCAGCTACATCAAACGCTGGTCACCCCACTCAGCCGGGAAGGCGGAAGGCTGACCGCCGGGAGCAGCATTGAATTGGTGCACTTGGGCAGCCTCTCATTACTCGATCGCCTCGGACACCGCGTGGCCGACGCGTTTATCACACAGACTCGCTTTGATCCGCATAAGCGCGCGACCACCGAACAGGCGCTGTTCGACGCACTGCCCGACATGCTATCGGCCCTGCGCCAACACAGCGAAACGCAGGTCACGATTGAAGGCTACAGCGCGCGGATCACACGCGACAGCCTGATCGATATTGGCACGCAGGCAGCTAGCGAACTGTCAGCTGTCGTCGGACCCAACGGTTCGGTCATGCTCGATGCCGCCTTGGCCGACTTTCCCGGATTCGCGATCCCTTGCGCCACGTTCGTCACGCCCACTGAGCAGATCCCGACAATTTTTCTGCGCGAGGCGCAGAGTCTGACGGCCGACCCCTCGGAGCTCGTGTTTCATCGTTCGATCAGCGACGCAGTCGATGCGACAACCCATGACAAGGCAGACCCCGATACGACCTTCCTCTCGGAGTCCAGTGACAACGCTGCTCAGCCGACTCACCTGCTCGAGGGAGATACAGCCTTCGCGCTGGGTCGCGTTATGACACTCGACAATGGCACAGTCCTGCTCGCTGCAGCCGATGGCTTGCGCCTCGGCCAAGGGCACCCGCGCGCCCTCACTGTCAATGGCGAAGCAGCGATCGCAGGTCAGGCACTTCATATCGGCGATGAGCTGGCGGATTCGGATGGCGTTATCGGCCGCTTGATCGCTGTACGCGGGTGAATTGTGGCGCGTCGCAAGCGACAAGCATCGACGTTTAACTTAAGCTTCCTCGACATTATGTCTTGCGGATTCGGCGCGGTCGTTCTGGTGTTTCTCATCATCGATCACGCGATAGAAGTGGAATATAAGACCCTCAACGCCGACGTGCTATCAGAAATCGCACTTCTCGATGAGGACATTCGTGAAGGCGAAGCCGGGCTCGTTCGTTTGCGCAACGCGCTCACAGATGCCGATGCCGATATCGTCGAAGCACAGGGACTGGCTTCGCGTGTTACCGAAGAACTCAGTCGCTTTGAAGCCCTCATCGCAGCGATGGAAGAATCAGGAGTGACCACCGATGCCGATATCGAAGCCATCAAGGCGGAGATCAACCGACTCGAACAAGAGGTCAAAGAGCTGCGCGAATCGGCTGAAGCCGATGGAGGGCGCAGCGCCCGTGATTTTAGTGGCGATGGGCAGAGGCAATATCTTACGGGATTGAATCTCGGCGGCTCCCGCATACTGATCCTGCTCGATGCCTCAGCGAGTATGCTGTCTGATCAGTTAGTCAATATTATTCGGCTGCGGAATATGGACGAGGCCTTACAACTGTCCGCAGAAAAGTGGGTCCGCGCACGCTCGACAGTGGACTGGCTCATGGCGCAGCTGCCGATAAACTCACGATTCCAACTGGTGGTCTTCAACACGCAAGCGCGATTTGTGCTGCCTGAGACGGCAAACATTTGGATCGATGTCGCAGATAGCGACAAACTCGAAAAGCTCTCGGAAGGTCTCGGTCGCCTGCGGCCCGAGGGTGGCACCAGTTTGCACAACGCCTTCAGTCAGGCCAATGCGTTCAATTCTCGACCTGATAACATTTTTTTGATTACCGACGGCCTGCCCACACAGGGCACCAAGCCGCCGCGAGGCCCCACTATCAGCGGGCCCGATCGGTTGCGATTATTTCGCGAGGCCGCCAAGCTCTTACCCAAGGGGGTCCCTGTCAATATTATCTTGGCGCCGATGGAGGGCGATCCATTAGCGGCCTCGGAATTTTGGCGGCTGGCACAGGATTCTGGGGGCAGTTTTATGAGCCCCGCCAGAGATTGGCCCTGAGGTGAATGATGCGAAGTCGACGCGCGCCCGCTGAATTTTCGATCTCCTTTTTGGATGTGATCTGCTGTGGCTTCGGTGCAGTCATTCTCTTGCTCATGATCACCAAAACGGTACAACCGCAAATTCTTGAGCAATCCAGCATCGTGGCTGAAGGTCGTGTGGCTGAGTTAACTGAACAATTGTTTGAAATTCGCGGAGAGACGCGGATTTTGAACCGCGATCTCACAGTGAAGCGCGAACAAATTTCCAGTTATGAGGAGCGCATTGCGGTGCTACAGGGCGCACTCGCCAGTGCGCGAGCACGACACGATACGCTGAATACATCGCGCAACGCGAACAGCATTATTCTCGATCAACTGGCGATCGCGAGGCAGCGCCTGACTGATGAAGAGCGACGTCTGCTGGGTGACCGCTACGAAAGCAAAAACAACCTGATCGGTGGGATACCTGTCGACAGCGAATACATTATTTTTATCATCGACACATCGGGGTCAATGTTCTCCTACGCCTGGCCTCGCATGCTCAAAGAGATGGAGGCGACGCTCAACATCTACCCAGAAGTCAAAGGGATTCAGGTCTTAAACGACATGGGTAACTACCTGTTTAGCCGCTACCGCGGGCAATGGATTCCCGATACCCCAGCGCGACGTGACCTCATCCTGCGCAGTTTGGCCAACTGGAATGTATTCTCAAACTCGTCCCCTGTGGAGGGTCTGACCGCGGCGATCCGATCCTTCTATGATCCTGGGAAAAAGATTTCAATCTATGTTTTCGGCGACGAATTTACAGGTGAGTCGATTGAGAGCGTGGTCCGCACCGTCGATCAACTCAACAGTGAGACGACCTCAGGACAGCGCCGAGTCAGGATCCATGCTGTGGGTTTCCCAGTCCAGTTCATTCGACCACCCGAGCTACAAACAACCGGCATTCGGTTTGCTACACTGATGCGTGAGTTGGCCTACAAAAATGGTGGCACATTTGTCGGACTCAATGATTTTCGGCCCTAGACCTTACGATTTGAAAATGATCGCGCTCGTCGCGGTGATGGCATTGTCTGGGTGTAGCAACAAGCAGGTCATCGTCACCGGCAATTTCCCTACGCCGACCATGACCAAAGTTCAAACGACCCTCGGAGTGGTGTATTCACCTGAATTCGCCAACCACGAATTTTTCGACGAAGCCAAAGGGCGCAACGAATCCTCTTGGCTGGTCCAGACAGGTACCGCCCAAGTCGAGTTTTGGAATACTTTCCTGCCGGGAATGTTCGAGCGTGTCGTGGTGATTGGTTCAGATGAAGACTGGCACACTCACCACGAATCCCTAGACGCCGTATTGATACCACAGGTGGCCGAACTGCAATACGCCATCCCCTTGCACACCAATGTGAAAGTCTATGAAATTTGGTTGCGCTATCAATTTAGACTGGTCACGCCTGAGGCAATTCACGCGCACGAGGCGGAAAGCCTCATGTTTAATCCAGCCGAGGATATTGCCAGCTTTACACTAACGGCCTACGGGAAAACCCCCTCAGCATTCATGCAATCTGATACCGACGCTGTAAATTATGCAGCCATCGTTGCGCTGCGCGATGCGGGCGCCAACTTTGTCACCCAATTTGACCGTATTCCCGCAGTCGCGACATGGCTCCTAGCGCTGGGAGAGGATACGCCGGGAGAGGCGCCATGATAGCCAATCCGCGACTCCCACTGTCTCTGGTGCTTGTGCTCTCGCTACAGGCCTGCGTCAGCGCGACGGTCAATGAAATGACCTACAACGAGCCTGAAGCGGGTATCGGTGATGCCGCCCTTGTCATCTTGGGGCGCCGTCATGCACCTGACTACGACACCGAGTTCGATTTCATCGATTGTGTTGGCAAAGTGATTCATAGTGGCGATCCAAGCATCACGGTCATCAACGAGCGGCAATTTATCGATCGCCTCTACCCCTGGTTCGAACCACGAATTGCCCCTATGCAACCGTCTGATATCGATCGATTACGCGCACAAGAGCCAATTCAAGAGCAGCTCAGCCGGTTTGGTATTGAATACATGATCTGGATAGACGGCACCACGATCGAAACCAACAGCACAGGCTCAATGACCTGTGGTGTTGGGCCCGGTGGCGCGGGTTGTTTTGGCTTTGGTACTTGGGGGAATGAAGCCAACTATGAAGCGACCATCTGGAATCTGAACGAGCAAGCAGAGGTGGGAAAGGTCAGTGCGGAAACCAGCGGCCAGAGTTATATGCCCGCGGTGATTGTACCCATCCCGATTATCGCGCCGGTTCAAGACACCGCCTGTGAGAGTCTGGGTCTGCAGCTGCTGCAATATTTCTCCTCGGAGCATTGATCATGCGAGCCATTGTTTTGGGTCTATCAATATCGATGATCTTAGGCTGTGCCAGTAGCGGATCTACAGTCACAGTCGGCGGTAGACCGGTGTCTATGCCCTCGGACACCGCTGAGGAGCATGAAAAACTGATTGAGAATGTGGGTCTCTATGACGATCCCGAACTCGCCGCCTATGTCGAGCGTATAGGACAACAATTGGTCGCCAACTCGCGTATGCCCAAGCAAACATTCACCTTCACACTACTCGATTCACCCGACATTAACGCCTTCGCGTTACCCGGTGGCTTCATCTACGTGAACCGAGGCTTACTGGCCTACCTCGACAGTGAGGCAGAACTCGCGGCTGTCTTGGCCCATGAAATTGGGCACATCACTGAGCGACATCACAGTCGGCGTAAGACGCAGAGCGTGACCTCGCAGGTTGCCGCTGTGACCGCATATATCCTCACGGGATCGGGTCAGATCTACGATGCGGCCTCGATGTATGGGGCAGAGCTGATCTCAGGTTTCGGGCGTGACATGGAGCTTGAGGCGGATGCCGCTGGCGCTGAGACGATGCATCGCACAGGCTATGAGGCCGATGCGATGCTCTCTGTCATTGGCGTCCTGAAGGACCAGGAACAGTATCGACGCGTGCAAGCGCGCGCGTCAGGAAAACCCTCTGGTACGTATCATGGGCTGTACTCTAGCCATCCGCGAAATGACCTACGCTTGCAGACCGTCATCCGGACGGCGAGTGCTCTCGATATCGACAACCAACCCGAGAATCCTGAGCAACCCGGCGTCTTTCAAACTCAGGTCGAGGGCCTCGTATTTGGTGCCAGTGCCGAAGCGCAGAGTGAACCCGATCGTTTCTATCACAACAACCTCGATTTCACATTTGCGCACCCGCCTGGTTGGTCGGTGGTACAGCAAAGCCGCGCCATCGTCGCCACCAATGCCGCGGGCGACGCGACACTGACGATTACCTTGGACCGAATCGAACCCGATAGCACCGCCTCACAAGCCCTAGAGGACGGTGCTGGGGGAACATTGAGTGACACCGAGGCCTTCGAGCAGTTTGGTTTGAACGGCGCCACCGCGCGCTCCTCGAGTGCAGACGCAACCCTGCGCCTCGCTGTGATCGATCACAGCTACCGATTTTTGTTTGAGGGCACGTCCAAAGACCTTGACGCTACAGACGCCGATTTTTTAGAGATGATCCGAAGCTTCAGACCGTTAGTCGCGCGTGAGAAGGTCACGGGTGTCAGTCGCACGCTGCACTATATACAAGTACCTAGGGGGGCAACGCTTGAGTCCCTATCGAGTAGCGCGCGCGTCCCTGATGCCGAGAACCAGCTACGCCTGATCAATGGCTACTATCCGGTCGGCGAGCCGCGTACCGGCGACTGGGTCAAAACCATTCGCTAACCCTACGGAGTCTCTATGTCGGCTAATCGTCGGTCGCAACGTCGTCTTCTGTGCCTACTGCTATTGTGCTGCGCGAGTGCCTCTGCTGAGATCACGATCTACACCGCGCGATTGATCCGCACCATGGACCCATCAATGCCCACCGCCACGGCAGTGGCTGTAGAGGATGGTCGCATTCTATCGGTCGGATCACTCGATGCGCTGACGCCACTATTGGAAGATCCGTCCGATCATATTGATACGCAGTTTGCGGATGCAGTGCTCTTACCCGGATTCATTGATCCGCATGTTCACCCAATGCTACCTGCAGTGCTGACACAGTTTCCCTTTCTCGCGCCCGATGACTGGCAGCTACCCACAGGTGATTTCCCAGCGGCGCGCACACCCGAGGCCTATCGTACGGCGCTGGTCGAACAGGTCCGATCGCACGACGACCCTGCAGTGCCTTTTGTGTCTTGGGGATACCACCCGCTGTGGCACGGTGCGCTCTGGCGCGAGGACCTCAATCAATTATTCGGCGATCAACCCGTCCTGTTGTGGCATCGATCGTTTCACGAGCTCATTGGCAATGACGCAGCCTGGAATCGACTCGGTATCACCGAGCAAGACGCGATCGCCGTTGGCGAGGCGGATTGGGCGCGAGGACATTTTTATGAAGGCGGCTTAAAGGCCGTCGCGCCAAAACTCACGTTCATCTTTGAGCCCACACGCTTCGCCCGGGGCCTGCAAAACTTCCTTGAAATGATGCACCAAGCGGGAGTGACGACGGCTCTGGATATGGGGACCGGTATTTTTGGCAACCCCGACCTAGAGATCAACAGTATTCGTGCCATCGCGGAGCAATCCCCCGTGGGGGTTCGTATTATTTTGACGCCGCTGATTCTCGACTTCATCGCGCGCGGTATCGGCCCTGATCAAGCGCTGGCAGAGATTCGACGGTGGCAAGCGCAGGATACCCCGCGTGTCAGCGTGGGGAATCATTTTAAGCTGATGCTGGACGGTGCGATCTTTTCTGGCTTGGCGCAAATGGGTGAACCCGGTTATCTCGACGGCCATGAGGGTGTTTGGATGGCAAGCCGAGAAACCACCCAGGCCTATGCCGAGGTCATGTGGCGAGCCAGCATACAACTCCATGCTCACAGCAATGGTGATGCGGCCACTGACTGGTTTCTCGATCTTCTCGATACGCTCCAGAGTCAGCGCCCGCGGGCTGACCATCGCACCACACTCGAGCACTTCGCCTACAGCACCGAGGTGCAGAGTCAGCGGTTAAAAGCGCTTGGGGCGCTGGTTTCGGCAAACCCTTATTACCACTACATCCTCTCCGACATGTATGCCGATCGCTGGCTCGGCCCTGAGCGCGCTTTTGAGATGGTGAGGCTGGGGTCATTGGAGAGACAGCAGGTGCCCTTTGCTCTGCACTCTGACAGTCCCATGGCACCGCTATCGCCACTCACACTCATGTGGTCCGCAGTGGCCCGCGAAACAATGGGCGGTCGCGCTGGGCTTCGCACACAACAGTTATCTCGAGAGGCTGCATTGCGTGCGGTGACGATCGATGCGGCTTTCATCCTCGGTCGCGAGCAGGATCTCGGGTCGATCCGCACAGGGAAAATCGCCGATTTCACCGTACTCGCAGACGATCCGCTCACGGTGGAGCTCGACGCGCTGCCGACGCTGCCGGTCATCGCAACCATCTTTTCCGGCACACCCCACCACGTTAGTCGATCATCGCTGGGAGCGCGAGACTAGCGCCATCGCGCCCTGAATACGTATTCACAAACGCCTCTTAACCCTAGATTGTGCTGACCTCGGCCTGACTTCGGTGCACACTAAGTGCTTCATCGTCCCACCCTTTTAGGAACCGGTATGTCCGCTGAATCTGCTACGCCTATCAAGTCACGTCTCTCACTGTGGCAAATCTGGAACATGTGCTTTGGCTTCATGGGTATCCAGTACGGCTTCGGTCTTCAGCAAGCAAACCTCAGCCCTATATTCAGATATCACGGCGCAAACGAATCAGAACTGCCAATATTGTGGCTCGCCGGCCCCATCACTGGTTTACTCATTCAGCCCCTGATCGGCGCGATTAGTGACGGTACATGGACCCGATTTGGACGCCGTAAACCTTTCTATTTGTGGGGTGCTCTTATTGGCAGCATCGCTGTCATGTTCATGCCCTATGTGCCGGCACTCTGGATGGCTGTAGGCCTTTTTTGGATTCTCGATGCGGCAATGAACACGGCGATGGAGCCGTATCGCGCTCTGGTTGGCGACAAGCTCGCGCCACAGCAACGCTCTGTCGGATATGCAATGCAGACATTTATGGTCGCGGCGGGTCAGATCCTGGCGGGGCTCATGCCGCTGATCATGTTGGCGTGGGGCGTCTCTGCGGAGACTGATGGCCGCGAAATACCCGACATCGTCAAATACAGTTTTGTGATTGGTGTTGCGGCGATGATGGTCACCATGACTTGGACGGCGATCACGACGCCTGAGATCCCCCCTGTGGATATACAGGCTTTTGAGCAGGCCAAAGAAGGCAGTACGTTTCTCCAGAGAACGAGTAGAGACCTCATCTCATCCATCACGGAAATGCCCGAGCAAATACGGAAACTGTGGTGGACAAAGTTTTTTACTTGGTATGGACTGCCCCTGATGTGGCAATACCTCGCTCTCTCAATCGCTCGCCATTGCTTTAATGCGCCAACACCGCAATCACCAGGATTTGCTGAGGGAGCCGCTAACGTAGGGCTCGCCTTTACGTTTATGAACGTGACGACATTGCTATTCGCATTTATCGTTCCCAGCCTAGTATCTCGATTCGGCACGCGTTTGGTGTACGCCATGTTGCTGTTCACAGGCGGTATCGGCTTCATCAGTATGCTGTTCACCAATGAACTCAATGTGGTCTTAGCGTGTATGGTCCTGGTGGGCATCGGCTGGGCTGGTGTGATGACTTTGCCATTTATCATCGTCAGTAATGAGGTGGCGCCCGAGCGAATGGGTGTCTATATGGGCCTCATTAACGCGTTCATCTGTTTGCCACAAATCGCGAGTATGCTCACAGTGGGATTGTTCTATGACACATTGCTCGCGAGCGACCCACGCAATGCATTAGCACTCTGTGGTGTGTGCTTCGTTCTCGCCGGAGCAGCCGCAATGCGGCTTCGCACGCAAGCGAGTATCGTGGGCTAAGCAACACACCGCGAAGGCGTTAGCCGTAACGCGGATCCGCTACAAAAGGATTGGTTTGACGTTCCTGGCCGAACGTCGAGTTCGGGCCATGACCCGGAATAAACGTGATGTCGTCGCCTAAGGGGAATAACTTGTTGCGAATCGCATCGATGAGCTGATCATGATTGCCTCGCGGAAAATCGGTTCGACCGATCGAACCGGCGAACAGCACATCACCTACCCAAGCGACCTTCTGCGGCTCATAAAGAAACACGACATGGCCCGGTGTATGCCCAGGGCAATGAAACACCTGCAGTGTTGCTTCACCCACGGTCACCGTATCGCCATCGATCAACCAGCGATCGGGAGTGAATGGCTCGGTGTGGGGAAAGCCCGCCATCTGACAGGAAGATGGCAAATGATCAATCCAAAACTGATCTTCCTCATGAGGCCCCTCGATTGGCACCTGATGTTGTTGACGCATCACATCGGCTGCAGCGCAATGATCCATGTGGCCGTGAGTGAGGAGGATTTTCTCGAGCCTGCCCCCCGCCTGAGTGAGCGCTGCGTTTAACCGCTCGATATCGCCACCAGGGTCAACAATCGCCAGCCTCTGGCTGCTCTCACAGCGGATGATTGAGCAGTTCTGTTGATAGGGCGTGACGGGCACGACCATCACCGAAATAGTCATGCTGTTGCCTCCGCGCTCGTGTCTTGGTCAGCGTCTGGGTTCTCATAGACTTGGTAATCGAGTTCACCCTCGCGGTGTGCAACGATGACGGCAACTGTCGCATCGCCCGTGACATTCACCGCCGTGCGCACCATATCGAGAAGGCGATCAACACCGATAATCAACGCGACACCCTCCATCGGCAGACCCGCCTGCGTTAATACCAAGGACAGCGTAATCAAACCCACACCAGGCACCGCCGCGGTGCCTATTGACGCCAGCGTCGCAGTCAACACCACCATCAGTAGCTGTGTCATGGTCAAATCAATACCGTAGACCTGCGCGATGAACACTGTGGCCACACCTTGCATCATGGCCGTGCCATCCATATTAATGGTCGCGCCAAGCGGAATGGAGAACCCGGCAACGCTTGAGTGAACGCCCAAGCGCTTCTCTACCGCGCGCAACGTGATCGGTAATGTAGCCCCTGAGGAGGATGTACTAAATGCGAAGGCCCATACATGCCGCATTTTCTGCATCAGAATACTCGGCGTGAGACCGGTCAGCGATTTCAGTAACAGGCTGTAAACCACCAATCCGTGGAATAGCAACACGCCCATCAAAGTGAAGAAATAAGCCGCCAAATCGAGGATCGTACCGAGACCCATGGTCGCAAATAACTTGCTGAGCAATGCGAATACACCCCACGGCGCCAGATCAATCAGGATCGCAACCATCCGCATCACAATGACTTCCATATCGCGGAACCAGGCACTGATGCGCGCACCCGACTCACCGGCCCGTGTGATGGCGAATCCAACCAACAGCGCAAAGACAATGACCTGAAGCATTTTCCCCTCAGCCATCGCGTTAAACGGATTGGTTGGAAAAATATTCACGATCGTGTCAGTCAACGGTGGCGCTGTTCGCGCAACAAACTCGGCATCGGCCATGGCCTCGACACCGCGACCCGGACCAATCACGGTTGCAGCGACAAGACCGATTGAGACCGCAAAAGCGGTGGTCAACAAATAAAGCGTGATCGTTTGAACTGCAATTGAGCCCATTCGAGCGCTGGCCCCAAGAGACGTCATGCCACAAATGAGTGATACCAGCACCAGCGGCACGACCAAGAGTTTGAGTGAGGCAACAAAGATACGACCCACAATATCGAACACACCCATCACAAGGTAATCATTGATCGCGAGCGCCAGTGCACTGCCCTCGGGCTGAGCACCCAAAAACCATTCAATCACCGAGCCTAGCGCGATTCCCGCAACCATGGCCCGCAAAATTCTCTGTGTTAAAGACACCCGTTCACCTCTCTAGCTGACTATCACAAGCTGGCGCACGCCAGCGAAACACTGAAATATCGGCGCAGGCATTGCAGGGCGAGGACAATGTTTCTCGCTCACCCGATACGCGCTCTGCGCACACCGGTTGATAGATCATCGTGCACACGCGTGGACGCGGGTCCGAGCAAATCTGCCAGCTCTCCGCCGCCGCGTGTTCTTTGGTTGTTGTCGGTTGACATGCCAACATGATCGGCAACCCTAACAACAAGCCCCACCGCGACCATCGCCAATAATCCTGGCGGCCGGGTCTCTTTGCCTTGATCACGGTGTTCCGCATCCTTGCATCCCTCTGAACAGGTGACTCAGGCACGCGCCTTTGCGAAAAATACGCGCAAGCGTGAGTTGCCTCGCGCTAGAACCATCAGTATTCACCTGTCCGTTCTCCCTATTTCAAGGCCAGAAGACAGTACCTTGTCGTACTGTGAGCTCAAAAGATACCCACGCCTTAGCGATGACTCAACAAAGCATCTCGACGCGCCGCGAGCGTCTGTTGCCGTGCGCGCAGCGCCGCGGTGCCGACACTCGGCCGCAACATGTGTACCACCCGCTGCCAGCGTTGCAAGGCCGTGCCACTCAAGGTGGGGAGATGTTCGGCCAGGCTCTGCATGTCATCCATTTTTGCCCAGCAGTTGAGAATCACATCACAGCCCGCGGCAATCGCCGAAGAGCCCAGAGTAGGAATCGGCCCCTCAAGGGCTTTCATGTCGAGATCGTCACTCATCAACAATCCATCAAAGCCAATGTGCGTACGGATAATATCCTGCACAACCTTCGGTGAATGCGTTGCACAACTGTCCGGATCCCACGCCTCATAGACAATATGAGCGGTCATCGCCATCAAGGCCCGGGACGCCAACGCCTTAAATGGCTGGGCGTCCGCCAACAGTTCCAATTCACTCGCGTTGACTCTAGGCAATGCTTTGTGACTGTCGAGCAAGGCACGTCCATGGCCAGGGATGTGTTTGATCACACCCGCTACACCGCCCGCTTCCAAACCACGCAGTACGGCCGCCCCCAGCTCAGATACAACTTCAGGTTTTTCACTAAAGGCGCGGTCACCAATGATATCGTGCGCGCCGGGTAGTCGCAGATCGAGTACGGGCGCGCAGTCCACGGTGATACCGATTTCGGCGAGGTCTAGGGCCAGTGCTTCATAATTGAGTTCGACGCACTCTAGCGTCTTGACGAAATCGGTGGGATAGGTCGCACTCAGATAGGCCGCCGTCGGATATGACGGCCAAGGCGGCGAAGCAAGTCTCGCAACTCGGCCACCCTCTTGGTCTACGAGAATGGGTAAGCCATCAAGACCCGACAGAGACCGCAAGGAATCGGTCAAGGCTCGGACTTGGTCTCTATCCTCGATATTTCGTGCGAATAAGATGTAACCAGCGGGATGGGCTTCCTTAAAAAAGTCACGCTCAGTGTCACTGAGCTCTGTGCCTGTGATACCAAAAATAGCAGGGATTCTCTCAGTCATAAATGCGTCTTCGGCGCCCGTTGATCGATTAATGTGCCCAATCCTTGCGCGTCTGTCACCCCCTGCCACGAGTCGATCGCGATATCGATCACCAGCCATCCACAGGTCGGTAAGTGCTGTATCGGCTGATCGAGAAGAAAATAATTGGCGAGATCCTCAAACGCGGGGTTGTGGCCGATCATTGCCAGCACGTGGTGCTCTGCAGACTGGCGACTGATCCAGCGCACTAAATCAACATAGTCAAAGGTGTAGAGCGCGGACTCTGTCGTTTGTGTCACGCCCGGCCAAGCCGACGCCAGCCCGGAGAAGGTCTCTTGAGCGCGTGTCGCGGAACTGACAAAAAAATGCAGCGGGTCGAAATCATCAGCCAAACAATGACCCAATGCGCTGGCATTGCGACGGCCTCGGCCATTCAAGGGCCTGTCGTGATCTGACAGTGCAGTGTATTTCCAGCTCGACTTGGCGTGCCGGAGCAGACACAAGCGATGTTCTTGTGTGGATGATTGGTCCTCGACAATCGCACTAGGCGATCGTTCTGAGGCCATCTGGGTCTCTGCCACCATTCAACACCGCTATCGCCTCATCAACACAATCGGTGAGATGTATCGCTCCAATATCCTCGGCGTCGATGTAACCCGCACCACCTTGCTCATCCATCAACCAATTCAGCAGGCCCGACCAAAATTCGACGCCGATCAATACCGTAGGACGACGCTCCGTGCGATTCGTGTTGTACAAGACCAGCAACTCAAACAGTTCGTCAGTGGTGCCAAAGCCACCTGGAAATACAACGAAGCCCTTGGAGTAACGCATTAACATGTATTTACGTGAGAGAAAGTAGCGAAACGTTGCTTGATGCGTCAGATAAGGATTGGGAACCTGCTCGTGTGGTAGCGCGATATTCAGTCCAATCGAGACGCCACCGGCCTCAAAGGCGCCTTGATTGGCCGCCAGCATGATCCCAGGTCCGCCGCCTGTGATGACGGGAATTCCCGCCTCGGCTAACCGCGTCCCGATGAGACGTGCGCTGTCGGCGAGATGGCTCTCGGTGCGCGTCCGCGCACTGCCGAAAACAGTCACAGCAGGCGCGGTGCCATCGAGAAGGCGCGCCGCAGAAATAAGTTCTTTCTGAATGCGTGCAAAAGTGGCCGCATCTTCTGGAGAGTCGGGGGTTTCCGCCGATATAGCGGCCTCGTCAAAAGTCACCGTGTCACCCGCTTACACAAAACAGATGGTATTTTTTCTTGCCGAGACGGACCAAGAAATAAGATGAATGCATGGCCGCCTCCGCAGCAAAACACCGCTCCGGTTGGCCATTATCGGCCGCTGTAACAGCTTGACCGTTTATCAGAACGGCACCTTGACTCAGTGCATCCTTCACCTGCTTGCCCGAGTTAGCCAATCCAGCTTCGGTCAAGATCTGCGTGAGCGTTTCAGGCAGGCTCGCGCGATCCAGTGAACTGCTTGGCAACCCATCTTGTGCCAGTGCTTCCAGATCGCTCGCAGACAACTGCTGTGTATCACCGCTAAAAAGCGCTTGCGTGATCCGCTGCGCGGCGGCGAGGCCCTCATCTCCATGCACTAACTGCGTCACGGCTTCTGCCAGCACCCGCTGACCTTCGGGACGCCCGGCCCGTTCGGCATCCGCCGCCTCAATGGCATCAATTTCGCCAACTGGGATAAAGGTGAAGTAGCGCAAAAAACGATACACATCAGCATCGGCGGTGCTGAGCCAAAATTGGTAAAAAGCATAGGGCGAAGTTCTCTTGGCATCGAGCCATATCGTGCCACTCTCTGTCTTGCCAAACTTGCTACCGTCGCTTTTGGTAATGAGCGGCATGGTCAGGCCAAATACCTGCCCCCCATGGAGTCGCCGCGTCAAATCAATACCGCCCGTGATATTGCCCCATTGGTCAGATCCACCGATTTGCAGGCCGCAACCGTAGCGCTGATAAAGCTCCGCAAAATCCATCGACTGCAAAATCATGTAGCTAAATTCCGTAAAGCTAATACCCGACCCCTCTCGTTCGATCCGCTGCTTCACCGACTCCTTCTGAATCATGGCATTAATCGAAAAGTGCTTGCCGATATCCCGCAGAAACGTCAGCACGTCTAGAGGTTGAGTCCATTCGAGGTTATTACAAACGACGGCCGCGTTATCGCCATCGAAGTCAATAAACTGACTCACCTGGGCTCTCAGTTTCTCAGTCCACGAAGCCACGACATCGGGCGTGTTCAACTGCCGTTCACTGGCTTTGAAACTCGGATCGCCGATCAGTCCTGTCGCACCACCGACCAACGCGACAGGTCGATGGCCCGCTTGCTGGAAGCGTCGGAGCATCAGCAACGGGACAAGGGAGCCGATATGCAAGCTATCGGCCGTCGGGTCAAAGCCGCAATACAGCGTTCTTTGCCCGGCACTTAAATACTCTGATAAGGCGTCTTCACCGGCGATCTGAAAAATCAAGCCGCGCGCTCGCAAGTCGTTTAATAACTCAATCGACATAGTGTCACTGCTCAGTCGGAGGTTTGCTTCATGCGAGATTATCCCATAAAGCGAGTGCGAACGCCTTCAGGAGAGCGCGTAAAAACGATATAGTGCGTCGACCTACTTTCTTTAGCGCACCGCCGAACCTTTGAACCCCAAAAAAACCAGCCCGAGAGGCGCAACCCTACTTCCTACAGGCTCACGTTTTTCGGTGAGGAAACACTGGCGGCTGGTGAGCGGCGGCCTGATCACGTTGCTGTTCGTCTACAACTGGCTTTACGTCGAGGCCGACATACCTGCAGATACTGCTCATACTCCCACCGTTGCAGGACAAGGTTTGGGGACGTCAGCAGTCCGAGCGACGCCTGAGGGCATTGCGCCAGAGTTGGAAACCGAGCCCGTGCAGGCTGCAGTCAACTCCCTTTCTCAAGCTCGGTCTGCCGACGATGCGTCCCTCGGCCTGGTGGATCAGTGGCACAGAGAGACAGTCGCTTCGGGAGATAATTTGAGCCTCATTTTTGCGCGCGCAGGCTTCTCTGATCGCGATGTTTATCGCGTCACTCAGGCCGATGGCGGACGCGCCCTAAAAAAAATCTATCCCGGGGAATCCATTGATTTTTTGACTGGCTCTAACGGCGAGCTACAAGCGATTCGACACATTGAGTCACCCCTAAGAACCACGGTTTTCGAGCGGGCCGGTGACCACTTCAACACCAACATTATTCTTAGAGAGCCAGATATCGTCGAACGCCAAGTCTCTCTCACTATCGACACATCGCTGTTTGAAGCAGGCCAAGCGGCGGGCCTGTCGAGTGCGGTGATCATGGATTTGGCCGGCATCTTTGGCGGCGTGATTGACTTCGTTCTCGATCCACGACGGGGTGACCAAATCGTCTTGATTTATAGGGAACTGCTTCTCGATGGCGACAAGTTCGACGATGGCGCCATCATCGCCGCAGCATTTACGAACCAGGGGACGACCTATCAAGCCTTCCGTTTCACCGACAGTGAGGGTTATACGGCCTATTACAATGAGGTGGGCACCAGTATGCGCAAGGCATTTTTGCGTGCGCCGCTCGATTTCACACGCGTCAGCTCGAATTTCAATCCAAACCGACTACATCCGGTTTCAGGTACACGTCGGCCGCATCGCGGCACCGATTACGCGGCCCCGCGAGGAACGCCGGTATTCGCAGCAGGCGACGGTCGGGTTGCAGAGGCCGGCTATACTCGCGCAAATGGCAACTATGTGTTTATCGATCATGGCGAAACCTTCAAAACGCACTATCTCCACTTACATCGTCTCGCGGTCGTGCGAGGCGACCGCGTGAAACAAGGACAAGTCATCGGCACCGTTGGATCAACGGGTCTGGCAACCGGTCCGCACCTCCATTACGAATTTCTTGTCAACGGCGTCCACAGAAACCCTCGCACGGTGCACAGCCTGCTCCCTAAGGCAAAAACATTGCCAGAGCAGGAGCTCATCTTATTTCAACAAGCGATCAATGCCCCGATGCAGCAACTGGCTTTACTCTTTGATCCACAGCAGGTGGCGGTCAATCCATGAGCGACGATCTGTATATAGGTCTCATGTCAGGCACGAGCGCCGATGGTGTTGACGCGGTGCTGGTGCAATTTATCCAACACGAGCCGCTGAGGATGAGAATCATCGGGCACCACAGTCAGTCGTTTTCGAATGACCTACGGGCGAGTATCCATTCGTTCCGGACCTCAGGACCCAACGAGCTTGAGCGACTCGGCCACCTTGATCGACAATTGGGTGACATCTTTGCTGAAGTCGTCAACGCTCTACTCGTACAATCTGGACACGACAGCGCCGACATTCGCGCCATCGGTAGCCACGGCCAAACGATTCGACACCAACCCACCGGTACTCATCCCTTCACCGTACAGATTGGTGACCCCAATACCATTGCCGAACGCACGGGCATTACCACCGTAAGTGATTTTCGTCGGCGTGATGTGGCGGCGGGCGGCCAGGGCGCACCGCTGGTTCCCGCTTTTCACCAAGCACTAGTATCGGCGACTCAGAAAAATACCGCGATTATCAACATCGGCGGCATCGCTAACATCACCGTGCTTCGCTCAGGCGATGAGCCGCGCGGCTGGGACACAGGGCCGGGCAACAACTTAATGGACGGCTGGATACAGCGCCACAAGAGTGCCCGCCTTGACACCGACGGCGCATGGGCCGCTACCGGCATCATCAACAAAACATTACTCAACACATTACTGGCCGACGACTACTTCGGTCGTTCCGCTCCGAAAAGTACGGGGCCTGAGACTTTCAATCTCGAGTGGCTGGATTCGTTTTTGTCTGGCGAAGAGCGTCCTGAAGACGTCCAGCGCACCTTGATAGCGCTGACAGCAACGACGATTGCCCAAGCGTTGAATGCGGAGGGTGTTGAGCAGAGCTTTGTTTGCGGCGGCGGCGCGTTCAATACCTTGCTGACTGAGGAGCTCAGTCAGCAACTCGATGGCTCACTACACTCTACGCAAGAGTTGGGCGTCCACGAGCAACTCATGGAAGCTGCGGCATTCGCATGGCTCGCAGCGCAACGCCTTGCAAGCAAGCCAGGCAATGTACCGAGTGCCACCGGGGCTTCAGGCTTACGCATACTTGGAGCGATTTATGCACCCTAAGGGAGTCTCAATCCTCGAGGCAGATTCGAGCCAGCTTCTTCACTCTTAAAAATGTGGCCGCGGCGGGTTATCAGTGGGAGTCGCAGAGCGGCTCGCAGTGGTCACCGATTGTGATAGATGTTAGATCGAGAATGATGCACCGCAACCGCAGGTAGTCACAGCATTCGGGTTATTGATGACAAAGCGCGAACCCTCTAAGCCTTCACTGTAATCAACCTCAGATCCGGCCAGGTACTGATAGCTCATAGCATCCACCAGTGCGGTGACGCCATCTTTCTCGATCACCAAATCATCATCGGCCGAGAGTTCGTCAAACGTAAACCCGTACTGGAAACCGGAACAACCACCGCCCGTAATGTAAATACGGAGCTTTAGCTGTGGGTTCCCCTCATCTTCCACCAATGCGCGAACCTTACGAACTGCACTGTCGCTGAGGCGAATCTCATTCGGATCAAAGGCTTCTACAACGCTCATACTAGGGTTACTCAATTCCTATCGCTGTGTTAACGATCTCTACAATCCACCGGCTTGCAAACCCTCGGTGAGAACCAAGCTTGCGAGGGCGCGAGACGATCTCATCTCAAGCCCAGTGGCCGCTGTATCGATTTGCGGCTTACGCCTCGCGCCAAAGCTGCTAGGCAGTCGGTGTCTCCGCGGCCCGCTGAATACGCTTTGCTGACAGATCATCTGCAGCAGGCAGGGAATGCCGCAAACCGCCATTGACCTTACAGCCAACTGCCATTTCGATCAGGTTGTAGTAAACATCCCCTTGCACCTCGGCTTTTTCAGCCAATTCAAGGCGCTCTGACACATACAAATCGCCACGGACGGTGCCATTGACCATCGCCGAGGGGACGCGCACCTCACCCTCGACAGCGCCGCCCGCAACAATGCGCAGTAGCGCCTCCTGTCCGGGCTCGGCAGTAATCGAACCCACTACCTTGCCCTCGACATCGAGGTTACCGACAAACTTAATATCACCCGTCACGACGGCATCGGCAGCAATCAACGTGGTGCTGCCTTTTACCGTTGTAACCGGCTTGTTTTTACGATCCATCATATTCACCCATCCTGATCCGCAACGGCATCAACCCCGTTCCGAACATTGGTTGTTAACTCTGACCAGTCAAAACGCTTCTCCAACGACTCACGCGCAGGGCGCGTGAGGCTTGCCTCAAGTCGCATTCGCTTTGCGACAAATCCTTCGGGCAACTGCAACTGGCCTTGGAAACGCTGAAAGTAACGGAAACTGAGCGTAAATGCATCTGTTTCCATCTCCGGGTCGAGACGATTGAGCGCTAAAGTCTCAGCCTGGCCTAGATACTCTCCGTCAACGAACATTGCGAGACTACCCTTGTAGACTGTATCCGTCCGCTTGCCTTGCTGAACCACCAATTGGTAGCGCCAGAGATTGGGCGCGCCGCCAGAACTCATGACGGGCTGGCGCAGCACAATGTTCTGCGCCGCATCCTCAGGTGTCAGCACCTCACGATAAAAAGAAAGCTCGCGCCCCAGCTCTGCCAACACGGCGCGAGATTCGGCCAGATCCGCCCTCAGCGTGGCTAAGGTCTCAAGATCGATATCCCGCCGCATTGTCAGTTGCTGTATTTGCTCACGAAGTTGGCCGCGCTCGTCATTGAGAGCAACCACGCGAGGCGGTGCATAATGTCGGCCAAGGGCGATACCCACCGAGAGTGCCGTTACCAAGCTCGCCCACAACAGCCAGCGCCTGCGACGCTGCCGTGCAGGATCGGTCCGAATCACGGTCGCAGGCTGTGTATCCATGACAGTAAAACGTGGTCCTAAGGAATCAGCCCGATCACATCGAGACCAGAGGATTCAGGTAGACCCAACATAATGTTCATGATTTGCACGGCCTGTCCCGATGCGCCCTTAACCAGATTATCAATCGCAACGGTCACGACCACCTCGGACCGGCCCTGGGGCTGGGTCACCGCAATCTGACAGTGATTGGCACCGCGGACGGTACGCGTCTGAGGATACTGTCCACTCGGCATCACGCCAACAAAAGGCTCATCGGCATACGTCGCCTCAAACAAATCTTGAAGATCGACATTCGACGCGCTGAGGTGCGCAAACAAGGTGGAGTGAATACCTCGGCTCATGGGTGCCAAATGCGGCACAAACGTTAACTGCACCGGCTGCTCAGCGATCGCCGCTAGGCCCTGTTCAATCTCAGGTAAGTGGCGATGACCCGACACACCGTAGGCTTTAAAACTTTCGCCAGCCTCGGTCAGCAAGTGATCGATTTTTGCCTGCCGCCCGGCACCACTGACGCCAGAGGCACTCGAAGCGATCAAGCGTTTGGGATCGATAACACCTGCCTGAAGCAGCGGCAAAAACCCCAACTGGATAGAGGTCGGGTAACAACCGGGCGCCGCGACCAATTGCGCAGAGGCGATGGCATCGCGATTCACCTCAGGCAGACCATAGACAGCCTGCGGGATTAGATCAGGCGCCACATGAGCCTCCCCATACCACTGCTCCCACAGCGCCACATCCTGCAAGCGGAAGTCGGCGGAGAGGTCGATCACTCGTTGACCGCGATCGAGGAAGGCGCCCACGCTGTGCATCGCCACATTATGCGGTGTTGCAAAAAAGACAATGTCACAGGCATCCAGGGCACCCGAATCGGGATCAGTAAATTGCAAATCAGTCCGGCCTAGAAGCGTCGGAAATAAGTCCGCCACGTGGCGTCCCGCCTCGCTCCTCGATGTAATTGCGTCCACAGTCACGCCCTCGTGGAGTAGCAACAATCTCAGCAACTCCACCCCCGTGTAACCAGTCCCGCCGACAATACCCACGCTAATCATGACACTGTTCGCTTTTGCTCAACTCGGAAATGGCGTACTTTCTCATGTTCTGGCGTCTACCGCTATGGAGGAAGTCATGCTCTGGATACAGGGTTTGCATGTCATTTTTGTGGTCTGTTGGTTTGCAGGTCTATTTTACCTGCCGCGCATCTTCGTATATTACGCGTCGGCAGAGTCACAAGACACGCGCAAGACCTTGGCAGTGATGGCGACGAAGCTCTATCGCTTTGTCACACCGTTTCTGTGGCTGACTTTACTCTTCGGCGCTTGGCGCTTGAGCTTTCAGTGGGAGTACTACCTCAGTCAAAGCTGGATGCTGATTAAGTTGGCCTGCGTCGCATTTCTGGTCGGCTTTCATTTCCAATGCGGTGTGTACTTGCGAAGGATTCAGCGCGGAGACAATGACAAAGGCCACGTTTTTTACCGTTTCTTCAATGAAGTACCGGTGCTGTTTTTGTTCGCGATCGTGCTGATGGTCTACCTGCGTCCGCTGTGACCGTCCAAGCACCTAGACAGAAAAACTGCAAAGCTCTGCGTTCCCTGTAATAATGCGGGTTGTCATCCGGGGGGAATGAACAGCATGACCAAGTCCGAAGCACTTTTTTCTCGAGCGCAGCAAAGTATTCCAGGTGGCGTGAATTCGCCTGTGCGCGCTTTCAAAGCGGTGGGCGGCACACCGCGTTTCATTCAGCGCGCGCAGGGTGCCTACATGTGGGATGTCGATGGCAACCGCTACATCGACTACGTATTGAGCTGGGGGCCGATGATCCTCGGGCACAGCCATCCCGAGGTACGCGATGCGGTTCAGCGCATTGCTGCGGACGGGCTGAGTTTTGGCGCGCCCACCGAGATCGAAATTGAGCTGGCGGAACTGCTGTGCCGACTGATTCCGAGCATGGATCAGGTGCGAATGACGAGCTCGGGTACCGAGGCGACAATGAGTGCCATTCGGCTGGCGCGCGGTTTCACCGGTCGCGATAAGATTATTAAATTTGAAGGCTGCTACCACGGTCACTCCGACTCACTACTCATCAAAGCAGGCTCCGGCGCGTTGACCTTTGGTGTACCGAGTTCACCTGGCGTTCCCGACGTGTTGGCCCAACACACCATCACCTTACCGTTTAACGATCTCGAAGCGCTCAAGCAAGCTTTCGAAGCGCTCGGCGATGAAATCGCCTGTGTCATCACGGAACCCGTGACCGGCAACATGAATTGCATCCTACCTGAGACGGGCTACCTCGAAGGTATGCGAGCACTCTGCTCGCAATACGGCAGTGTCCTCATCTTCGATGAGGTCATGACAGGGTTTCGCTTCGGTACTGGGTGTGCGCAGGGCTATCTGGGTATCACGCCTGATTTAACCTGCCTCGGCAAAGTCATTGGCGGTGGTATGCCCGTGGGTGCTTTCGGCGGTCGCGCAGATATCATGGCTCACATCTCGCCACTCGGTCCCGTCTATCAAGCGGGCACCCTCTCCGGCAATCCTGTGGCAATGGCGGCAGGCCTAACCACGCTGAAACTCATTTCCGAATCCGGCTTTTACGAACCCCTTTTTGCGCGTACCAGCGCGCTGTGTGAGGGCCTACAACAGGCCGCGGATCATGCGGGCGTTCCCTTTACTACCAATCATTTGGGAACCATGTTTGGCGGATTCTTCACCAGCGACAACAAAGTCACCCAATACAGTCAGGTGATCGCTAGTGATACCGAAGCATTCAGTCGTTTTTTCCACGGCCTGCTACAGCATGGTGTCTACATCGCACCCGCCTCTTTTGAGGCCGGCTTCATGTCATCAGCACATACCGACGACGATATCGCAGCAACACTCGATGCGGCGCAGCGCGCCTTTTCGGCTTTGTAACGGAGGCTCAACATGATCCCAACACGCGGACCTTTCCCCGATACGCGCATGAGACGCCTGCGAGCGCATGCCTTCGCACGAGACCTCGTTCGGGAATCGCAATTAAGCCCCAGTGATCTCATTTACCCTGTGTTTGTGCTCGAAGGCGAAGGACAACGCCAGCGCGTTGACTCGATGCCGGGCGTCGAGCGACTGAGTGTTGATCTGCTGGTGGCACTGGGACATGAAGCGGCAGCCTTGGGCATACCTGCGCTCGCGTTGTTCCCGGTAGTCGGCCAGGAACAAAAATCATTGCAAGCGGAATCCGCATGGGCCGCTGATGGCCTTGTGCAAACCGCGGTCGCAGCGCTGAAAGCCGCTGTGCCGCAACTCGGCGTCATCACCGATGTGGCCCTAGACCCTTACACCACGCACGGCCAAGACGGCATCATCGATGAACACGGTTACGTTCTCAACGACATCACAACCCAAGCGCTTGTCAAACAAGCACTGAGTCACGCTGATGCCGGTGCGGATGTCGTGGCGCCCTCAGACATGATGGACGGTCGTATTGGCGCAGTTCGCGCGGCCCTCGAAGGCGCGGGGCACGCGAACACCCTCATCCTTGCCTATGCCGCAAAATATGCATCGAGTTATTACGGACCTTTTCGAGATGCCGTGGGTTCGGCGGCGAACATTAAAGGAGGGGACAAGAAAACCTATCAGATGGATCCAGGCAACAGCGATGAGGCGATTCATGAATGCGCCCTCGATCTTGCTGAGGGCGCCGATATGATCATGATCAAACCGGGGATGCCCTATCTGGATATCATCCGCCGCGTCAAGGATGAACTTGGGGCGCCCACGTTTGCCTATCAGGTCAGTGGTGAGTACGCGATGCACCAGGCTGCTTTTGCGCAAGGCTGGCTCGATCGAGATGCCGTAACCCTTGAATCGCTGATGGCCTTCAAACGCGCGGGAGCCAATGGCATTCTGACTTACTTTGCTTTGGATGCTGCGCGACTACTGAACGGTTAATGCGCTCACTGGCCTCGCTTCTCGCGGCGGCTCTCTCCGCTGCTACCGCCGCGCAAACACCCCCAGAGGACTGCGCCTGCCTCTGGCAGGGTAGCTTTAGCGAGGTGGTGCAGACGACTGATTTAGTCGTTGCAGGTGAGGTGAGCGGCCGCAAGGGCAACGCGATTGACTTGTCGGTGCAACAGTCTTTGCACGGTCCCGCGTGGCATGAATCCATCCGCATCTGGATGAAAGCAGCATCCTATTGTCGACCGCCTGTGGAACAATTTTCTATCGGTAGCCGGTGGGTACTCGCACTACACAAAATCGACGTCGTCCCAGAGAATGGATTCAACCCATCAACACCCAGCATCAGTTACGGCCGGGTCGGTGACTATCGCTTATCCAATTGTGGTGGCTACTGGCTGCGCGTCAACGGCAATCTCGTAGAGGGCAATCTTCTCCCCGAGATGCCGCGATGGGATTATCAACCGCCAATGCGTGGCGTACCTCTCCCCCTGCTATCCCGCTATATCCATGAGCGAGTTCATAGCACAAAAGATGAGACTGAAGGTCAAGCCAATAGCGATAGCGCCACACTCGATGCAATGAGGCAAGCGAGTCAGGAGGATCCCGCACTGCGTGAGTTAATGCTTGATACGCGACAGTTTTTGCGGGGCTATGATTCGGTCGAGGTGGACTCTCCCAGCAATGGAAACTGAGGTGGTTCAATCAGCCCCTCGCTAGCGACGACAGCGAGCTCATTAATCATCCGCAACGACAATCCCCAGATTTCGCGGCCCGCAAAAGGGATCATCTCTGACTCATAGATGCCCTCTTCTA
This sequence comes from Halieaceae bacterium, assembly GCA_038134505.1. Lineage (GTDB taxonomy): Bacteria > Pseudomonadota > Gammaproteobacteria > Pseudomonadales > Halieaceae > Luminiphilus. The sequence continues at coordinate 45,530 of JAYPVH010000008.1, forward strand.
ATTCCCAGCACAATCTATCGCGTCGTTCTAAATCAAACAGTACTGATATGGGCACCCAAACAGCACTGGCCACCTCCTGATTACAAACGACTGTGGGCTGCTCTGAGAGCATGAAGATAAACGGGAATACCCACATCTCAGGTCGGTCGGGACGCCACCCGGTATTCGCTGGCGACAGCGCGCACAACAGATCAGTCTCCTGCAGGCGAAGCGATAACTCCTCTTCAACCTCACGTAGACCGCAGGCGAGATCACTGCTGTCCTCTGGATCACGTTTACCACCAGGGAACGCCATTTGCCCAGACCAGGGGTCGCCCTCGCGTTGCGCGCGCTCAATCATCAGCACTTCGACTTCAGTTGGGCCTTGTGCCATGACCATAATCACCGAGGCGCGCGGCACACCCGGTGTCGCCATGGACACATCGGCGTCATAAGCGCGCAGTCGGCTTGTGATGAGATCACTGCTATAAAACATCGTCGCGAAAATTTTGTGACAGGGAGCGCAACAGTCTACACTGCGGGCCTCCCAAGTACGAATCAACGAATGTGACGAAGTCAGTGATCAGCCTCAGGCGGGCAACAATCCGAGACCTCGAGCGTTTATTGGAGCTGGTCGAAGCTTTTTACACTGAAGACCAACATACCTTTGACAGCGCGCACTGCCGCGCCGCGCTGGTGCCGCTGCTCGAAGCGGATACTGCAGGCTGCGTATGGCTCACTGAAGGCGTCGCTGGGTACGTCATCGTGACTTGGGGTTACAGCTTAGAAAGTGGCGGCCGGGAGGCATTGATCGACGAAATCTACATCGCAGAGAAGAACCGGGGTTACGGCACTCTTGTGATGCAGTCTTTGCTCCCTTTACTGCGTGAGCACGGTGCTAGAGTCCTGTTTCTTGAAACGGAGCTCCACAACCACCGCGCGCGCCGATTTTATGAACGCATCGGTTTGACTGCAGATGACTCTATCTGGATGGCGATGCAGTTGACCTAAGACAGAACCGTGCACAGCCAAGCTGATGCGCTCCGAGAGACCTGAACTTTGCGGCTGATTCAGCGATAATCGGTTTTTTAAAGAGGACACCACAGTGAAGAAATACACGGCCTACGCCATCGGCGCCGCCCTCGTTGACAGTGAAGTGCAAGTCAGCGATGCGGATCTTGCCGCCATGCAGGTGGAGAAAGGCGTCATGACGCTGGTCGATCAGGCGCGGCAGCGCGAACTGCTCAACCATCTCACCCATCATTTACTGGGTGCTCAACACGCGAGCGGTGGCAGTGCAGGAAACAGCATGATTGCCACAGCGCTATTTGGTGCACCGACCTATATGAGTTGCAAGGTCGCTCAAGACGCCGATGGCGACATTTATGTCGAAGATTTAGAGCGCAGCGGTGTCGATCATGGATTTAACCAAGGCCGCAAAGATGGCATTACCGGGAAGTGCTTGGTCCTCGTGACACCGGATGCTGAACGCAGCATGAACACCTATCTGGGCATCTCTGAGACCCTGTCCGTTGATGAAGTCAATGAGGTCGCGATTGCAGACGCAGAATGGGTTTATCTCGAGGGCTACTTGGTCACCTCACCACCCTGCCAAGAAGCGGCGCTGAGAACGCGTGAGTTGGCTTGCCTACACGGTGCCAAGATTGCGGTGAGTTTTTCAGACCCGGGCATGGTGACCTTTTTTAGAGACAATATGGTTGCGATGGTAGGCGATGGCGTGGACCTCATCTTCTGTAACGAAATTGAAGCCAAGGAATGGGCTCAGACAGAGGACTTGCAAGAAGCCTTTGAGCAGCTCAAGGGTTCCGCGCGACAATTTGTGATCACGCGCGGAGCGCAAGGGGCCTTGGGGTGGGATGGCCATGCGGTGATCGAATGCGCAGCAGAGCCTGTGGCAGCGATCAATACCAATGGCGCTGGAGATATGTTCGCTGGCGCTTTTCTCTATGCGCTTTCAAGAGCCGTTTCTTTTGCCGACGCCATCGCCTTCGCAAGCCGGTCGGCAGCGCTCGTGGTACAACAGCATGGGCCGCGCCTCGATCGGGATACCTGTTTAAAACTTCGGCGCGATTTCTTCCACGACTAGCGGACTCTATCGATCCAACTCGCGCTAAAATACGATTTCTCTATTTCAAGGACTGCACTAATGACAGACCACGATATCAAACCCGAAATCAAGGCCGATCCACTCTATCAGATGCTGCGGCAAGAGGATGTGGACGGTTTTAACGCCCACCGTGATCAACTCGATACGAGCCACTTAAAGAGTGGCGACTATCGAGGCCGTGACCTGCGCAAGCTGAATGCACGAGGTTTAGATTTTTCCAATGCCTATTTTCGTCACACTGACCTTAGCGGCATCGACTTTCGTGAGACCAATCTCGAGGGCGCCTCACTGCTCGACGCTAAAGTCTCTGGCGTTTATTTCCCCGAGGGGCTCTCGCCTGAAGAGATTCGGCTTTCTCTCGATCACGGCACCCGGCTGCGTTACCGAAACCGTTCTTGATGACAACCGATTCGGCTCGCCAAAGGACTAAGCCCTCGCGATGGATAGTGCGCTGGCTCTGCGCAGGTGTTCTACTGATCAGTGGCGCATCCACGACGCTTGCGCAAAACTCTCTGGCCGCGCTGTCGCAGCAGAACAATCCTTTCTTACCCGTCACCGAGGCCTACCAACTCTCTGTCGCGACGATTGACTCAAAAACACTAGATTTACAGTGGCAAATCGCGCCCGGCTACTACCTCTATCGACATGCATTTAAAGTAGCGGTCGGTTCGGGTGCCACTGCGACAGCACTCACGGTTGATCTGCCATTGGGTCTCGCGAAGACAGATGAGTTTTTTGGTGACGTTGAGGTCTACTACGACACTGTTCAGGCACAGGTTACCCTGCCCGAGGCGCTCTCAGATGGAGAGCATCTTCTACGAGTGACCTTTCAAGGCTGTGCCGATGCGGGGCTGTGTTATCCGCCCCACTCAGAGCCCTTCACACTGAAAATGCCGGGCGCTCAAGTAGTCGTGGGGGCGCCCGATGCACTCGGCGTGGTGGCGGAAGCGGCTTTGCCGGAGCATGACGCACTGACATGGGCGGGAGCACTACTCTTTGCCTTTTTGGGCGGCCTCATTTTAAATCTGATGCCTTGCGTTCTCCCCGTCCTATCACTCAAAGCCCTAGCATTCACCCAAGAAAACCCGAAGAGTCGTCAATACAGCTGGATTTATGCACTCGGCGTGCTGACTAGCTTTGTTGCCATCGCCGCGACACTGATCGTCTTGCAGCGTGCTGGCGAGTGGGTCGGCTGGGGCTTCCAACTGCAGTCGACTGGCTTCGTCCTAGGGTTGGCCTATCTGTTTGCCGCAATGGGGCTCTCGCTATCGGGGGCTGTACAACTCGGCGCCTCGTGGATGAACCTCGGTAACGAGCTCACCCAGCAACAGGGCGCTCGCGGCAGCTTTTTTACCGGCGTGCTGGCCGTGGTCGTTGCGAGTCCCTGCACTGCCCCATTCATGGGTACGGCGCTGGGTTTTGCTCTGGGGCAATCAAGCGTTGTGGCGCTATCGATTTTTGTGGCACTCGGCGCAGGTATGGCAGCGCCCATGGTTTTGCTCGCCGAGCTCCCCACAGCACGAGGCTGGCTGCCTAAACCAGGGCCTTGGATGGAGACGCTGAAACAAATACTCGCCTTCCCGCTCTACCTGACCAGTCTTTGGCTACTCTGGGTAGCGGGTCGACAACAAGGCTTGGACACGATGACCGCCGCAACTGCGGGTATTATTATCATGGCCCTTGGATTGAGTATTTGGGGCGAGGGGCCACGCCGCCGCGCGATCTCGATTCTGGCATTTATCGCGGCCTTTGCCCTCGCACAGGTTCGCCTAGGCGACGAATCGGCTGAGCGACAGCTCAGCCATGGAATCGCGTGGAGTGAGCAGGCGTTAGCATCGCAGCGCAGTGCTGGGCAGATCGTATTTCTCGACGTGACCGCTGACTGGTGCATCACTTGCATCGCTAATGAGAAAGCGGTCTTGCATACGGATGCGATGCGCGACGCTTTTGCGCAACGCGGCGTAGTGTACATGGTCGCCGATTGGACCGATTACGACCCCGCCATAGGTTCTCTGGTACAGAGTCATGGGCGTAACGGGATTCCACTTTATGTGCTTTATGCACCCGGAAGCACCGCACCAGTTATCCTGCCGCAAATTTTGACCTTCGACACGGTTATTGACGCGATCGAAGCATTGCAATAGCCACATTGTTGAGATTTCGCTGGCGACGGTAGTCGAGGCCAGTCGATTATCGGTACACTGTGACCTTCTTTACATCGGTTCTCATGAGAGATTTGTCATGGCCAAGTTGTTACGTCGCGTATCGTTACTCAGCCTGCTGATATGGCAGTCCCCAGCGGTCGCACAGATCATGTTGCATGACTTCTGGGTCAGGCAAATGCCTCCCGGAGCCAGCGTTAACGCAGCTTATGGCCTGATCATGAATCACGGCGCGCAGCCGGTCATGATCACCGATGTCACCAGTGTGGCCGCGGATCGAGCGACCCTCCATGAAACGGTACAAGAAGATGACCGCGTGCGCATGAAGGCGGTGGGACAGGTCACCATCGAGCCAGGACAGACGCTCGCGCTAGCACCGGGCGGAATGCACGTCATGCTGATGGGGCTCGACACCTCACGATCTGTTGATGGCGTCTTGCCCATCTGCTTTTTGAGCAAGGACAGCACAGGCCATACCGACTCCGTATGTACCGAGGCGGTCACCAAAGCCATGGTATCGCCGAATGGCGCTGTTCATTCCGAACACCACCAACACCAATGACGGGCGCGTTGCTCATGTCTCTGCGAGAAAGAATCCGCCGCTTCGGTAGCCAAATCAAGGATACCGTTGTCTTAAGTGGCCTCAAAGAGGGGCGGCGCAGTTGGCGCTGGGTACTGCGAGTCGTACTGGTTTACGTGACCGCGAGCGGTGCGGTGGGGTATTGGTGGAGCACTCCCCCTGCGTTTTTTGACGTGCGTGAGGTTGCAGCGCAATCTGCCCAGCGTGCGGGTCAACCCGTCGTCACCGGCTCAGTCATGACCACCACGCTCATGGAGGTCATCCAAACACTTCTTAAAAAGCGCGGTGGCTATACGCACAACGACATCTTTCCGCCCGGGGTGTGGATGGACGACATGCCAAACTGGGAGTATGGCGTTCTAGTACAAACTCGTGACCTCGCGCGTGCCCTACGTGAGGTACTCAGCCGATCGCAGTCCCAGTCCACCGAAGATGTCGACCTCACTCTCGCCGAACCGCGAATCAACTTTCAATCCGACAGCTGGGCACTCCCCGCGACTGAAAGTGAATACGCTGATGCTCGAAAATATCTCAATAACTATTTAAAGCGACTGCCAACACAGGGCGAAAATGGCTCTCAGTTTTATGCGCGCGCAGATAACTTAAGTTTTTGGCTCGGGATGGTAGAGAAGCGTTTGGGGAGTTTATCCCAACGATTGTCTGCCAGTGTCGGACAACGTCGACTCAACACCGACCTAGCGGGAGATTCAGCTGCGGCACAATCAACGCAAGAGGCTGAAGAACTCGAGGTTAAGACGCCGTGGCGTGAAATTGACGATGTCTTTTTCGAAAGCCGCGGTGCAGCCTGGGCACTGATTCATTTTTTAAAAGCGGCGGAAATCGAGTTTGCGGACGTGTTGGCACGCAAAAATGCCACCGTGAGCTTGCGACAGATTATCCGGGAACTTGAGGCAAGTCAGGAGGCACTCTGGAGTCCCATGGTGCTCAATGGCTCGGGCTTTGGCCTCTGGGCCAACCACTCATTGGTTATGGCCAACTACATATCACGTGCCAACGCCGCATTGATCGATCTGCGAGAATTGCTCGCACAGGGCTAAGCCGGCGATCGGACGCCGCATAATAGCGTCCAGCCCTCAACGGTGTTGCTGCGGGTCAGTGCCACTTCAGGCAAGTAGGCGGTAATCAGTTCGTCAGCCTGTTCATCCAGCAAACCCGCGAGAAGAATCTTTGCTCCGGGCTTCATCAAGCGAATCAAGCGCTGGGATAACACCTTCAAAGGCCCTGCAAGGATATTCGCTACAACGATATCGGCGCTGCCGGCCCATTGATCAATTTTCGGGTCATCGGGCATCATCACAGCCCATTGCGACGCCGACACCTGATTACGCTCCGCATTCACGAGGCTCGCCGTGATCGCCTGAGGATCATTATCGACCCCCAACGCAAACCCAGCTCCCAGCTTCAACGCAGCGATCGCCAGAATGCCTGTGCCGCAACCAAAGTCGACAATGCGCATGCCCGGTTCGACCCATCGATCGAGTGCACCTAAACACATTGCGGTGGTGGGATGCGTTCCCGTGCCGAACGCCAGGCCCGGATCGAGTAGCACGTTGACCGCCGAAGGATCTGGCGGCGGCGTCCAACTCGGACAAATCCACAATCGATCACCCATCTGCATTGGGTGATAATCCGCCATCCACGCATGCTCCCAAACCTGATCGGGGACCTCACGAACGTTAGCCGGAGCGCTCTCGATCAGCGATCGTGGAACTCGAGACGCGATATCATCGAGGGGAGCCGATATTGGGAACAGCGCAACGACCTGCACGTCGCGCCACATCGGCGTCTCGCCAGGTCCCGGTTCGAGCAATGGTTGATCCGCATTGTCCTCAAGTGTGACCGCAACGGCGCCCTGTTCGAACAACCAATCCTCAAGTGGTTCGACACGCGTGGCATCGGTCTCTAAACGGAGCTCTTGCCAACTGACCGCGTCGGTCAATGCTCGTGTTCCAGCTTACTTTCTAGATAGTGAATACTTACACCGCCCGCCATAAACGATGGGTCAACCACCAGTTCACGGTGCAGCGCGGCGTTGGTACGAATACCGTCGACAACCAGTTCGTCGAGCGCCTGACGCATTTTAGCCAGCGCCGTCGAACGATCATGGCCGTGCGTAATCAACTTGCCGATGAGACTGTCATAATGCGGCGGCACGGTGTAGCCGCTGTAAATATGAGAGTCGACCCGCACGCCGTTGCCCCCGGGGGCGTGAAAAGTTTTGATCTTCCCGGGAGACGGCAAAAAGTTTCTTGGATCCTCGGCATTAATTCGGCACTCAATGGCGTGCCCGGAGAATGTGACATCTGACTGGCGAATCGAAAGCGGCTCACCCCCCGCGATCAGCAACTGTTCTCGGACAATATCGATACCGGTAATCATCTCAGTAACTGGGTGTTCAACCTGCACTCGGGTATTCATCTCGATGAAATAAAACTCGCCATCCTCAAACAAAAACTCAAATGTTCCAGCGCCGCGATATCCCATTTCGATACAAGCATTAACACATGACTGACCGATCGCCTCGCGCAGCTCATCGGAAATACCGGGGGCTGGCGCTTCCTCGATCACTTTTTGATGACGACGCTGCAACGAGCAGTCGCGATCGCCCAGATGAATCGCATGGCCCTGTCCGTCGGCAAGTACTTGAATCTCCACATGGCGTGGTCGTTGCAAGAATTTTTCAATATAAACAACCGGCGAGCCAAAAGCGGCCATCGCTTCGCTTTGGGTGACCTTAATCGAACTCAGCAAGACTTCTTCGTTATGAACCACCCGCATGCCGCGGCCCCCACCACCTGCCGCAGCCTTAACAATTACAGGATAGCCAATATCCCGCGCGATGCGCAGCACCTCACTAGGATCTTCAGGGACGGCGCCTTCAGAGCCGGGCACCGTTGGCACGCCGGATTTCTGCATGGTCTGTTTAGCTGTCACTTTGTCGCCCATCAACCGAATAGTCTCGGCTTTCGGGCCAATAAAGGCGAATCCGCTGTTCTCTACCTGCTCAGCGAAAGCCGCATTTTCTGACAAAAATCCATATCCGGGGTGAATCCCGTCGGCGTTAGTTACCTCAGCTGCGCTAATAATCGCCGGCGCATTAAGATAGCTCTGCGCCGAGGGGGGCGGTCCAATACAGACAGCCTCATCAGCCAAACGCACATGTTTCAGCTCCCGGTCAGCTGTCGAGTGTACAGCGACCGTCGCGATCCCGAGTTCTTTACAGGCCCGAAGCACGCGCAGGGCAATCTCACCGCGGTTTGCAATTAAAACCTTTTCCAGCATCCTTTGATGTCCTCAATCGAAGGTCTTCTACAGCACCACGTTGCTACGCAATGGTGATCAATGGCTGATCAAACTCAACCGGCTCGCCATTTTCGGCGTGGATTGCAGTCACCGTACCGGCTCGATCGGCCTCGATCTGGTTCATCATTTTCATCGCTTCTACGATACACAATACATCACCCACCCGGACGGTCTGACCGACCTCTACAAACGAGGGGGCGTCCGGACCAGGCGCGCGATAAAACGTACCGACCATGGGCGACAAGACAGCGTTGCCATCAACTGCAGGCGGCACGGCGGCCTCTGCTGAGGGCGCTGCGACCGGCGCGGGGGCTGGAGCCGGTGCAGCGGGCGCTACCGGTGCCGCGGGCGCTACCGGTGCCGCGTAGCTGACCGGCGCGGCAACATGGCTACTGTTGCGACTGATGCGAACGGACTCCTCGCCCTCTTTGATTTCGATTTCACCAATGTTCGACTCCTCGAGCAGTTCGATGAGCTTTTTGACCTTGCGAATATCCATAGCGGTTTCCCCAGAAGCTTTAACCGTTTTTGTTTAGCTAGCCTTTTTTACTTGAAAGGTGTTTGAGTGCTGCAGCGAGCGCACAGTCGTAGCCCAGACTACCCAAGCCGACGATCACGCCCTCTGCAATATCTGAAAAGTAGGAGTGGTGACGAAAGGCCTCGCGACGATGCACATTAGAGAGGTGAACCTCGATAAAGGGCACCTCGACCGCCGCCAAAGCATCGCGCAAGGCAATACTCGTGTGAGTGAATGCTGCCGGATTGATAATAATGAACTGCGTGCCATCGGTCCGCGCCGCCTGAACTCGGTCGACAAGGGCGTGCTCAGCATTGCTTTGGAACGCTTCAATGCTCACACCGGCACGCGCAGCTTCGGCGCTGATCCGCGAGACAATGTCTTCCAGCGATTCAGCACCGTAAACAGCGGGCTCTCGAACACCCAAAAGATTCAAGTTCGGGCCGTTTAGCAGCAAAATTTCAGACATTCGCGCGCTTTCTCCTCACGTCTGCGGTGGTCTCGTCGAGAATGCGGAGTGTGGCTTACTAGGACCGCACTGTCCACGAATAGTTCCCTTTACGGTACTTTTACTGGCATTTATCTGCTACTTCGGCTCATTTCGCTACAATCAACGGAGTTTGCTCAACGGGCTTTCGTGAACGCGCCATGACTCGCGCTGAGCAGATTTGGTGAAAAATTGATCAATCGACTTCACCCTCAGGCTGTGCTCACGTAGACTAGCGCATCGATTAATGACCTGCTCAACCCCCATGCGTATTGGTTCCTATCTGCTGCCCAACCCTGTCGCACTCGCCCCCATGGCCGGCGTCACAGATCTTCCGATGCGGGCGATGAGTGTTGCATGTGGCGCGGGTTATGCGATCGGCGAAATGGTGCACGCGGATCCACAATTCAACCAGACACGAAAATCGAGTCTACGCCGACAGCACGATGAAGATGCCGGACTGCGAGTCACTCAAATCGTCGGCTTCAGTCCGAATATGCTCGCCGAAGCAGCACGGTTCAATGCCGATCAAGGCGCACAAGTCATTGACATCAATATGGGCTGCCCCGCTAAAAAAGTCTGTCGTCGGGCTGCCGGCTCCGCATTGCTTGCAGATACCCGGCTCGTAGCCGAAATTCTTCAAGCCGTCGTCGCTGCGGTCGACATTCCGGTGACATTGAAAATACGCACAGGTACGAACCGCGATCATCGCAATGCCGTCGAGGTCGCGCAGATTGCGGCTGACTCGGGGATTGCCCTACTGAGCGTTCATGGCCGAACCCGTGCTGATCGCTTCCGAGGCGACGCGGAATACCAGACGATTCGCGATGTGGTGCAAGCGGTGGATATCCCAGTCTTGGCTAACGGCGATATCGACAGCGCCAGAAAAGCACAACAAGTGCTCGATTTCACCGGCGCCGCCGGCATCATGATTGGTCGTGCAGCCCAAGGTCGTCTCTGGCTACCCGGTTACATTGCCAAATGCCTTAATGGCGAATGGGTCACACCACCGAGTGTCGAGCAACAGTGTTACTGGATGGAACAGCATCTGCTTCGACTCCACGAATTCTATGGCCCTGAACACGGCGTTCTGTTTGCTCGCAAACACGTCGCCTGGTTTCTTGACAGCCTGCCCGAACTGAGCGAAGAAAATGACCAGCGGACTCAACGCCAGCGCTTTAATGCGCTATCATCTGCGTCCGCACAAATTTCTATGCTCAGCGCTTGGCAAGAAGCGTGGCGTAACCGACGGTACAGACCCGCAGCATGACACCTCCTTCCCATACTTCCGAGAAAGGCAAAACCAAGAACGCTGCTGCGCCATCAGCAAGCAAGCTCAGCACGACTGGCGACACATTGCGCATATGTACTGAGCGGGCGATCTCAGACTTCTTCTCTCAGCTTGACGGCGAGACCTGTTCCGACCTTTACGAATTGGTGCTCGCGCAAGTGGAGCAACCCCTACTGAGGGCAGTACTTGACTACACCCAAGGCAACCAAAGCAAAGCCGCCGAAATTTTGGGCGTGAATCGCGGCACCTTGCGCACCAAACTGCGACAGTATGGTCTGATGACGACCCCGCCAAAAAAACACACCCGCACGCGCAAGCATTCAACGACAAGGAAACCTTCATGACGAACTCTCAGTTGGCACCTGTACGCCGCGCATTGATCAGTGTGTCCGACAAAACAGGCATCATCGAGTTTGCGACTGCACTTGCCGCGCGTGGTGTCGCTGTTCTATCGACTGGCGGGACCTGTCGTCTGTTAGCGGACGCCGGAGTAGCCGTCACGGAAGTCTCTGATTACACAGGCTTCCCTGAAATGATGGACGGGCGCGTGAAAACACTGCACCCCAAGATCCATGGTGGCGTTCTTGGCCGGCGGGGTATCGATGACGAAGTGATGGCGTCACATGGCATCGATGCGATCGACTTAGTGGTGGTCAACCTTTATCCCTTCGAAGCGACCGTCGCCGATCCTAACTGCGCGCTCGAAGACGCCATCGAAAATATCGATATTGGCGGCCCCACGATGGTTCGCGCCGCGGCGAAAAATCATCGTGATGTCACAATAGTCGTCAATAGTGGTGACTACACACGTGTGTTGGATGAGCTTGATCAGCACGACGGCTGCACCACCCTAGAGACTCGATTCGACTTGGCAATACGTGCCTATGAACACACGGCAGCCTATGATGGCGCGATTGCCAACTGGTTTGGACAACGTCTTGGCGCAGAGACAACGAACTTCCCAAGAACTTTCAATCTGCAGCTCGAAAAAGTGCAGGAAATGCGCTATGGCGAGAACCCGCACCAAAATGCCGCGTTCTACCGTGAGCGAAATCCGGCAGAGATTGGCATCAGCACCGCTGTTCAGATTCAAGGCAAGGCGCTGTCTTACAACAATGTCGCCGATACCGATGCGGCCTTAGAGTGCGTTAAAAATTTCGACGCGCCAGCCTGCGTGATCGTCAAGCATGCCAACCCCTGCGGCGTAGCCGTTGCCGACGATATCAACATCGCCTATGAGCGAGCCTTTGAAACCGACCCAGAGTCTGCCTTCGGCGGGATTATCGCCTTTAACCGAGAGCTCGATGAGCACACTGCGCAAAGCATTGTCGATCGCCAGTTCGTGGAGGTGATCATCGCTCCATCCGTTTCGGAGTCAGCGGCCGAGGTGGTTGCGGCCAAACAAAACGTACGACTGCTCACAACGGGCCAGTGGGCTTCGCCGCGACCGGCCCTTGATTTTAAACGAGTCAATGGTGGCCTTCTCGTTCAAGACCGCGACGATGGAATGATCGAGCGCGCGGGGTTGACCACCGTGACCGATCGCCAGCCCACCGATCAAGAGTGGAGTGATTTATTATTTGCTTGGAAAGTGGCAAAGTTCGTGAAGTCCAATGCCATCGTTTACGCATCCGGCAATCGCACCGTGGGTGTCGGTGCAGGCCAAATGTCGCGGGTGAATTCTGCGCGAATCGCCGCGATTAAAGCAGAGCACGCGGGGCTGCAGGTGCAGGGCGCGGTCATGGCATCCGACGCATTTTTCCCTTTCCGCGATGGAATCGACAACGCCGCCGAGCGTGGTATTGCGGCGGTCATCCAACCGGGCGGCTCAATTCGAGACGAGGAAGTCATTGCTGCTGCTAATGAGGCCGGTATCGCAATGGTCTTCACTGGAATGCGCCACTTCAGACACTAAACTCTCGATCCCTCGGTGGCACGCCGAAGAATCGCTTCACTCAACAGGCAGAGTTCATGAATATTTTGGTCATCGGCAGCGGCGGCAGAGAACACGCGCTGGCATGGAAGTTAGCCCAAGGCGATCATGTTGAAACCGTCTTTGTCGCGCCAGGCAATGCGGGCACCCAGCGCGAGCGAGGCGTCGCGAACGTCGCTATTGATCCAATGGATTTCGACGCACTCATTGCCTTTGTTCGGGACAACGACTGTGGTCTAACAGTGGTGGGCCCGGAAGCACCGCTCGTCGCAGGCATAGTCGATCGATTTGAATCTCAAGGTCTGGCCTGTTTTGGACCGCGCGCTGGCGCCGCTCAGCTCGAGGGATCAAAGGCATTCACCAAAGACTTTCTCGCACGGCACAATATTCCAACAGCATTCTACGAGGTGTTTACCGAGATTGAGCCTGCGCTCGCTTACGTACGAGAGCACGGCGCGCCCATCGTCATTAAAGCCGACGGATTAGCTGCGGGCAAAGGGGTTATCGTCGCAGAAACGCTTAAAGAGGCGGAAGCCGCGGTGACTGATATGTTGGCTGACAACAAATTCGGTGATGCGGGCGCCCGCGTTGTAATCGAAGAGTTTCTGTCTGGTGAAGAGGCTAGCTTCATCGTGATGGTCGATGGCAAAAACTGCTTACCCATGGCCACGAGTCAAGATCACAAACGCATTGGCGATGGTGACACCGGCCCTAACACGGGCGGGATGGGCGCTTATTCACCCGCGCCTGTTGTCACCGCCGAGGTCTACGACCGGATTATGTGCGAGGTGGTCGAGCCCACGATTGCCGGTATGGCTGCCGAAGGAAATACCTATGTCGGTTTTCTCTATGCAGGCCTGATGATCGACGCTGCTGGCGCACCCAAAGTGATCGAATACAACTGCCGCTTTGGCGACCCCGAAACACAACCGATCATGATGCGATTGAGAAGTGATCTGAGCCAACTGTGCCTGGCCGCACTCGAAGGTGCGCTCAATCAATGGACTGTGGCCTGGGATCCGCGCGCCGCGCTTGGCGTCGTGTTGGCCGCTGAAGGCTATCCCGGCGACTATGCCAAGGGTGCCATCATTAGCGGATTGGAGCGCGCCGATAGCGACAGCGTAAAAGTGTTTCACGCCGGTACTGGCGAGCGCGACGGCAAGGTTGTCTCAACCGGTGGTCGCGTCCTCTGTGTCACCGCACTCGGTGACACCATTGCCACAGCACAACAACAAGCCTACAGTGGGACAGAGGCGATCGACTGGCCGGGCATGACCTTTCGACGCGACATCGGCTGGAGAGCGATCCAGCGAGATCAGAAGATTACGGGGTAACACCATGTCGCACCGAACACTGTCTCCCATCGATCGATTCGTTGTTCGCGCTGATGCAATCTTGCGGCAGGTCACAACCGGACGGCCCCAGCCGCAGAGAGCCTCCCCGGCAGCCTCCCATGATGAACCGGCACTGCGAGACGATGAGCGCCGCCATGCTGCTGGTTTGATGCGCGTGAACCATACGGGAGAAGTCTGTGCCCAAGCCCTCTATCAGGGGCAAGCGCTGCTCGCTCGGGAAACCGAAACACGCAACAATCTTCTCGACGCGGCGCAAGAAGAAATCGATCATCTCGCTTGGTGTGAAGAGCGCCTTGCCGAACTCGATGCCAAACCTTCCGCACTCAACCCGCTGTTTTACGGCATGTCCTTTGCGATCGGTGTCGCCACCGCTGCGGCCGGCGATCGGATTAGTCTCGGCTTTGTCCACGCCACCGAAGAGAGAGTAGCCAGCCACCTGCGCGAGCATCTGCAAAAACTGCCTGCAGAGGACCGCAAGTCACAGCTGATCCTGCAACAAATGTTAGTCGATGAGCAGCGTCATGGTGAGCACGCCTTGGCACAGGGTGGCGAGGAGTTTTCTCGTCGCGCCAAAGATTGGATGACGCGGATCTCTAAGTTGATGACCGACACCACCTACTGGATCTAACTAAGCTACCGCCTCCACCACCTCAAAGGTATGCGTCACTGCGACACCCGCCGCGGCCATCATAATCGACGCAGAGCAGTATTTTTCCGCCGACAGCTCAACGGCACGTCGAACCTGCGGCTCACGTAGTTCGCGACCCGTCACGACAAAATGGAGATTCACTGCTGTGAAAACAGCCGGAACCGCATCAGCTCGTTCCGCCTGAAGTTCGACTCTGCAGCCCGTGACATCCTGACGAGACTTTTTTAACATGCTGACGACGTCATAAATCGCACAGCCGCCCGTGCCCAACAAGATCATTTCCATTGGGCGAGGAGCGAGGTTTCGACCACCCAAATCTTCCGGACCATCCATTGCCACAGTGTGCCCGCTGCCGGACTCGCCAACAAACATCGCACCATCCAACCACTTGACTACGCCCTTCATGAATCGCTCCGAACCTTATGGGGGAAGCGAGACTAACACCTTGCGCGCGTAGACTGAAGCTGTGATATTCTGGAATACGGTCGATGCCTTATTCATTAGCAACGAGAACACCCATGAATTCACAGATGAATCGCAGGTTACCCGACGCAGAGTCGTTTCTGCGCTACTGCGAGACCTTCAAAATCAAGGCTAGGAGCACCTTGGTCAGTCGCGGAGATGCCGCAGATTCTCTGTTTTTGTTACTTGATGGCTCAATCTCAGTGGTCGTCGATGACGACGATCATGACAGTGAGCAGCAGATGGTAGTCAGCTATCTCAATGCCGGCGATTTTTTGGGTGAGATGGGCCTTTTCGGAGAGACGGAGCGGACAGCCACGCTCATTGCACGCAGCGATTGTGAAATTGCGGCAATCTCCTATGAGCGATTCCAGCAAGTGCGAAGTCAGTTCCCTGAGATCGTCTTTGCGCTGATGACTCAGATCGGATTGCGGCTACGGGAGACGACGCAACGCCTCGCCGACCTTACTTTTATCGACGTCAGCGGCCGCATACGACGGGCGCTCTTCAGTCTTTCGGGCCAGCCTGATGCCATGACACACCCTGATGGCATCCAAATCAGAGTCACTCGTCAAGAACTAGGGAAGCTAGTCGGTTGCTCTCGCGAAATGGCTGGCCGCGTGCTGAAAGCGCTGGAGGAAGAGGGTATTGTGAGTGTCTCAGGCAAGACCATCGTGATTCAGAGCCAGCGCCAAGACGACAAGCCTGCAGCGTAAATACCGTTCACACCGAGTTGCTAAAGAGCGCTTCTAGCGCCTCCCCTGCGTGGGGTGCGCGCATGAAGGCCTCCCCAATTAAAAAAGTATTCACACCTGCACCTCGCATCAGCGCAATGTCTTCGCGAGTGTGAATGCCGCTCTCGGTGACAACCTGAATGCCCTCAGGAATGTCCGCAAGTAGCGATAAGGTCGTCTCAAGCCGTGTATCAAAAGTGTGCAAATCGCGGTTGTTAATACCGATCAAGTCTGAACCCAAAGTCAAAGCCTCGGCGAGCTCTGCGGCGTCGTGGACCTCAACTAGCACATCGAGGCCGACCTCCGTTGCGCACTGATACAGATCTTTCAGCAGGGGTAATTCAAGGCACGCGACAATCAACAAAATCGCATCAGCACCTAGCGCTCGCGCCTCCCAGATCTGATAGGGATCCAGGGTAAAGTCCTTGCGCAGAACGGGTAGCTCGCAGGCTGCGCGCGCCTGCTGAAGGTATACGTCGGCACCTTGAAAGAAATCGACATCGGTCAACACAGAAAGGCATGTTGCACCCGCCGACTCATACTGCTCAGCAATCTCTGCGGGCCTAAAATCGGCGCGGATTATTCCCTTGCTGGGACTCGCCTTTTTTACCTCAGCAATGACCGCCGCTTGCCGCCGCATTTGTTGTTGAGCTAGCGCGTGACGAAATCCACGCGCGGGCATTTGACGCTCAGCAAGAGCCCGTACTACATGCAATGGCTGCTGTGCTTGGCGCTCGTCAATCTCCTCACGCTTGCGATCGAAAATGCGACGCAATACGGTCGGTGCTGTCAGCTTTTGGCTCATGGCGTCTCCGCCGAGAGGCCTTGCGTATAGGCGACAAAGTTTTCCATCACTTCCATCGCCTGGCCCGTTGCGATCAGGTCATCAGCCAGCTCAATACCTGAGCGCAACGAAGTCGTGACCCCCGAGACATAAATCCCTGCACCTGCATTGAGCGCAATCATCGAGCGCGCCTTATCTGCGGCCTGACCGGGCTCACCACCGAGAGCCGCTCGTATGAGATCGGCCGAGTCCTGAGACGATTCCACCACTAGGGCTGCCAAATCATCGTGTTGATGATCATAGTCGGCTGGTGAGATCACGAATTTTTCGACCTTGCCATCTTGCAGCTCCCACACACTGGTGGGCGCCGCAATCGAGATCTCGTCAAGACCATCATGACTGTGAACGACAAGCGCATGCTTTGATCCCAGCTTACCCAAAGCCTCGGCCATAGCCTGGCCGAGCTCCGCATTGAAAAGCCCTAGCACCTGACGCTCCACGAATGCCGGGTTGGTCATCGGTCCCAGCAAATTAAAAAGCGTTCGCATGCCCAGCTCTCTACGGGGTCCAATAGCATGCTTCATCGCGCTGTGATGCGCGGGCGCAAACATAAACCCCACACCGATCTCATCGATACAGCGTGCGATCTGCTCAGGGGCGAGTGCCAAATTAACGCCTAGGGTTTCCAAGACATCGGAGGAGCCGCTCGAGCTCGAGACTGATCGGTTACCGTGTTTGGCGACACGTCCACCCGCAGCGGCTACAACAAAGGTCGAGGCCGTCGAGACATTAAACAGATTGGCCCCATCGCCTCCCGTGCCCACCAAGTCGATCAAATGGTCCTGTGCGACATGAACGCGGGTCACTAAACTGCGCATCGCCTCAGCTGCGCCAACAATTTCATCGATAGTCTCTCCGCGCAAACGCAAGGCGACCAACATGGCGCCAATTTGCGCCGGCGTGGCCTCCCCCGTCATCACCTGCCCCATGACCGCGCGCATGTCTTCCCGAGAAAGCGATTCCCCGTCGACCCACTGTTGCAGTGCTTGTTGAATATCCATCGGCTCTACCCTTTAAGATCACTATCATCGCGACCGCTGATCATAAAGTGACCTGCTCTAAACAGTGACGCAACAACGTATGTCCATGCTCAGTTAGCACCGATTCTGGATGAAATTGCACCCCTTCCACCAACAGCTCACGATGACGCAGGCCCATGATGGCCTCGCGTTGGCCCTCAGGGGTCTCTGTCCAGGCGGTGATTTCCAAGCAATCGGGTAGCGACTCAGGCTCTACCACTAGGCTGTGGTAACGCGTCGCGATAAATGGATTGGGAAGCTCACGAAATACACCCTGACCATTGTGATAGATCGCGCTCGTTTTACCGTGCATCACCGATGGCGCTCGCAGAATCTTAGCGCCAAAGGCCGCGCCGATACTCTGCAGACCCAGGCAGACACCAAAAATGGGATATCTCCCCGAAAACTCTCGAATCGCGGACAGCGAAATGCCAGCCTCATTAGGCGAACACGGGCCCGGTGAGATAAACAACATATCGGGCGACTGCGCTTCAATACCCGCCAGATCGATTTGGTCATTGCGAACAACATCGACTTCAGCGCCCAACTCCCACAGGTACTGCACGATGTTCCAGGTAAAGGAATCATAATTATCAATCATGAGTACACGCGCCATGGCGACTAGACCCCAACCTCAGTCATGGCAACAGCGCGAAGAATCGCGCGCGCCTTATTTACTGTCTCTTCCCACTCACTCTGTGGCACAGAGTCCGCGACAATACCTGCGCCGGCTTGCACCACCAACTTGCCTGACTTAATCACCGCCGTACGAATAGCAATCGCAGTATCCATATCTCCTGCCCATGAGAGATATCCGATAGCGCCGCCATAGACACCCCGTTTCACAGGTTCGAGCTCATCAATAATTTCCATAGCGCGGACCTTTGGCGCTCCGCTCAAAGTCCCTGCGGGCAAGGTGGCACGCAGCGCATCAATTGCCGACAAGCCACTGCGCGCGGTGCCGGTCACGTTGGAGACAATGTGCATAACGTGGGAGTAGCGCTCAACCACCATATTTTCTGTGACCTGCACCGAACCGGGCTGCGCGATGCGACCCACGTCGTTGCGACCCAAATCAATGAGCATGAGATGCTCAGCTATTTCTTTTGCATCCGCCAATAGGTCAGCGGCCAAAGCCGCATCCTCGGCATCATTTTTGCCGCGCTTGCGCGTACCCGCTATCGGACGTACGGTGATTTGCCCTGCCTCTGCGCGAACGAGAATTTCTGGCGAGGAACCGACGATCTGAAAATCACCCAGATCAAGAAAGTAAAGATAAGGCGATGGATTTAAATTACGTAGCGCCCGATACAGCGTCAGCGGTTGCGCCTGATAATCAAGCACCATGCGCTGGGAGGGGACCACTTGCATGACATCGCCATCAAGAATGTATTCCTTTATCCGCGTGACCCAATCCTCGAATTCAGCCTTCGGCGTAACGTAGGTTGCCCTAGCCTCGACGGCGGCTGTCTCGATCTGACCAAGCGCCACGGGTTCTTGTTCGCCCACGGGCTGTGCCAGCTTAGACTCCAGGGCTTCTAAGCGTCGTTCGGCTGCACCGATGGAATCTGCGTCACTGGGATCCACGTTGATGACCATGGTCAAAGTGCCCGCGAGGTTATCGAAGACGACAACCTCCTCAGCAACCATCAGTAAAATATCAGGGTTGCCTAGGGGATCTTCCCGGGTACTAAGCCCCAAACGGGTCTCGACGTACCGCACCGCATCGTAACCAAAATAACCCACCAGCCCGCCATGAAATACCGGCAGATTGGGCTGAGGCGCCACATGAAATAACCGCTGGTATTGCTCGACGAAAGCCAGAGGATCTGAAACCTCTTGTACCGACAGCACGTCATCACCACGGTACTCGGTCACTTCGCAACCAGAAACACTTAACCATTGGGTCGCCGGCAGACCGATGATGGAATAGCGCCCCCATTTTTCTCCGCCTTGCACTGACTCAAATAAAAACGAGCGTGGACCTCGCGCAAGCTTTTGGTAAACGGATAAAGGGGTTTCCGTGTCGGCGAGAACAGTCCTCGCCACTGGAACCCGGTTATAGCCCTGCGCAGCTAAAACTGTCAGCTGGTCCTCTTGCACGTTACTCAGCACCTTTTGAAAGCTCAGCGCGCATCCTATCGATCACTACCTTGTAATCCGGTTGATTAAAAATGGCCGAACCAGCTACAAAGGTGTCCGCACCAGCGGTCGCAATGTCGGCGATGTTGTCCGGCGTCACGCCACCATCGACTTCCAAGCGAATATTCAGGCCCGACTGGTCAATCAGCGCGCGCGCCTCTCGGAGCTTATTCAAAGTCGACGGAATGAACTTTTGACCACCAAAGCCCGGGTTTACCGACATCAATAGCACCATGTCTACCTTATCCATAACGTAGCGCAACACATCTAAGGGAGTCGCCGGGTTAAAAACCAGACCCGCACGGCAACCGCGATCGCGTATCAGTTGTAGCGAACGATCGATATGCTGAGACGCCTCTGGATGAAACGTGATGATCGAGGCGCCAGCATCAGCAAACAAACCGATCAGCGAATCCACGGGCTGCACCATAAGATGGACATCGATGGGCGCTGTAATACCAAAGTCCCTGAGTGCCTGACACACCATTGGTCCAATCGTGAGATTGGGAACGTAGTGGTTATCCATGACATCAAAGTGAACAAGATCGGCTCCAGCCGCTAACACTGCCGAGACGTCGTCACCGAGACGCGCAAAATCCGCAGAAAGGATCGAAGGGGCTATCTGATAATCGCGCATGTTGACCCACCGGGCTGTTCGAGAGCGTCTAGTTTACTGGTTGCGGCGCCGAGGCGCGAATTTAATGGTGCCCAACTACTGCCATCTGGGCATTTAAGGCATCCAAGCGCTCAGGTGTCCCCACATCGCACCATGTCGCATTCAGCGGCTCTCCTGTGAGCTTGCCAGCCTGTGCCGCGACCTCGAGCAAAGGTCGCAATGCTCGCTTCCCCTCTTCGTAACCTGAAAACAATGTTGGACAAAAAATACCAACACCGCTGTAAGTCATCGGCTCGCCGCGACCATCAAGAGAGAGCCGGCCCTGCCACAGGACGAAGTCACCCCCCGGGTGATGCGCTGGGTTGTCGACCATGAACAAATGCGCCCCGCCGCAAGCCGGTCTAATCGATAGCAATGGAGTGAAATCGAGGTCGGTGTACACATCGGCGCTGATGACAAGAAACGGCTCTGCGCCGAGTAAATCTCTGGCCTGAATGATGCCGCCGGCAGTCTCAAGCGGCGTCTCCTCGACACTCATTGCGATATCTAGACCCCACTGCTGTCCGTCACCACAAAACGCAATAATCTGCTCCCCAAGCCAACTGACATTGACCACCACCGACTCGATTCCGGCTTTAGCTAGGGCGCGCAGATGTCTCTCCAACAAGGGCAGGCCCGCAACTTGTAAAAGCGGCTTAGGCACGCGCTGAGTCAGCGGTCGCATACGGCGGCCCTCTCCCGCAGCCAACACCATCGCGCGCATCATGCTATCTGATTCTCCGAGGCATCCTCGGCCCACTTCTGTTGAGCAATCAAAGGCATCAAAGTCGTCTGCAGCCAAGAGTCAAACTCAGCGACGGCCGTATCCGTGTCACGGTACAGCGCTAGCGCTTCCAAAACATAAGCCAAAACGCGCGGCAAATCGGACAAATAGCCCGCTTTGGCGTCGCGAAGATAGAGTCGAGAAAACACACCCAGCACCTTGATATGACGCTGCAAGCCCATCAAATCAAACCAGCGCGTAAACGTGTCGAAACCGACATTGAGGACCACATCAGCTTGAATCGCCTCGTAATACTGTGACAACCAACCCAACTGCTGGTCTCTAGGCCATCTGATGTAACAATCCTTCCAAATCGAAACGGCATCATAAGTAATGGGGCCCCACACCGCATCTTGGAAATCGATAGTCGCCAGCTCATCTACGCCGGTCACCATGAGATTGCGACAGTGATAATCGCGATGGACAAAAACCTGCGGTTGAGCTGCCGCGCTGACTAGCAGCGTTTCTGACAACGCAGAAAATACCAGCGCATCACGATCAGTGCAGGTGTATCCCAGCAACGCCTGCACAAACCACGTCATAAACACATCGAGCTCTGTCTGCAACCGCGTGCGGTCGTATTTGGGCAAACGAGGGACCCCTGGCTCGAGCCTCACGAACTGGCAGATCTGATTTCTGGCGACGCCATACCAGTGATCGGCGTTATGGGGATTCAATCGATCTTGCAGCGGCGTGTCCCCTAAGTCCTCGAGCAACATCCAGCCTGTCGCCGCATCGGCGGCCAAGCAACGCGGCACACGAATGCCAAATTGTTCGAGCTGCGCACGAATCGATAGAAATTCTGTGGTCTTTTCGCTTTGGGGCGCATCGACAGCAACGCATGTGCGTTGAGGACCGAGCTCAACTGCTGCACGCACTCGCCAATAGCGTCGCGGACTCGCATCACCTGCAAGCCAAGCAACATCGATCGCATCCCAGCGAGTCTCTCGACGCAGCCAGTCCATCATCCCTTCTGGCATTGCCTGATTAACCATGCGCTATGATTCCCTCCGCAACAACCGATTTCCGTCTCTATGAATTCAGTTTTGCATTACAAACTGTGCTTTAAAGCGCCGCGTAAGATGGGAAGATTGCACTACTGAGAGACGAGCGCAAGGGTGTCGCTTGCTTTATCATGCTCGTCTCATGGGTAACCCCTCAGCGACCAAGGTCAACGGCTTCTTTGAACACGCTATCCTCAGCCTCAATATCGAGTCCTCTGATTAGAGTTCTCATCCTCACCCTACTGGTGCTACTGGGCATGGCGGGCGCTGCATCAGTGCAATCGGCTGCGTTGCAGGAAGAGCGCGTGCTCGCCACAGGCGAATGGAAATCGCTGACTGACATCCCCGTCGATCAACAGACTCTGCGCTGTCGGCAGTGTAATGGGCGCTACGTTGACCCGCTCTCCGAGACAGACCGCTCTCTGACTCCTGAAACCGCCGAGATGTCGATCTCAGCAGACGCATCGAGCATGGCAGACCAGACGATGTTGTTCGAGGGGGACGTCCGATTGCGCCAGGGCTACCGACAACTGCGAGCTGACACACTACGGATCGATCGATCGGGTACGCAAGTTGAGGCAGAGGGACACATTGTATTGCGTGAACCCGGTGTGGCGCTCAGTGGGACACGTGCAACGTTTGATCGTGACCGAGGTGATGCGACTTTAGAGCAGGTCGAGTTCGTAGCACATGACGCGGGGCTATCTGGACATGCAGAGTCTCTACAACGACGCGCTGATGGCCAGATTCTCGTTTCCAATGGGACAATGACTTTTTGCGCGCCCGAAGACCCGTCTTGGCTATTTCAGGCCGAGAATATCCTGCTGTCACCCAACGCAGGCGTGGGCGAGGCGACCGATGCAACGCTGCAAGTCGCAGGCATGCCTGTGCTCTACCTGCCCTGGCTTCAGTTCCCACTCAATGATGCTCGCAAATCTGGCTTGCTATTCCCTGATATTGGCAGCGATACGCGCGGCGGGCTGGACATCACCCTGCCCATCTATTGGAACCTCGCACCCAACTACGATCTCACCTATAGTCCGCGCTGGATTCAAGATCGCGGCTTGAGCCACGGGGTGCAAGGTCGCTGGCTCGACAGCAAGATTGATTATTGGGAATTTAACGGCCAGCTCCTCAGCGGTGATTCCGAGTACCAAAATCAAAACCCGGGCGCGACGGGAGACCGCTGGAGTGCGCAGATCCAGCACGAGGGCAGGCATGGATTAGGCTGGAACACTGAGGTGGACTTCACCAAGGTGAGTGATGTTGACTTTATCAGAGATCTCGATACGCAAAGCCTTAGCGCTCAACGCCAGACCGCCCTGCTGCAATATGCGCGTGCCGAGTGGCAAGGCGATGCCTGGCTCGCGCGGTTAGAGGCACAACAGTTCCAATCGATTGCGGCGGACATTCGTGAGGACTACAAGAAGTTACCTCAAATCACCTTGGCTTATCTCGGTCACGCGAGAGCAGTGGGTTTGCAGCCCTTGGCCAAAGTGCAGTACACACGTTTCGAAGGCGCCACCGATCAAGTACATGGCGATCGGCTTTACGCGGAAATCGGCATGACCTATGACGCGCGGTCCGCCTTTGGTTACCTAAAGCCCACGCTAAAGTATCGTCAGGTCAGCTATGACTTGACCGATGATGAGCCGTTAATTGAGAGTACCCCCAGCGCGGGGGCCGCGCATTTCAGCCTAGACAGCGGACTCATTTTTGAAAGACAGGTCGACTGGAACAAATCGCGGCTGACGCAAACTCTCGAACCACGAATTTACTATCGTTACTCCGAGCAGACTGAGCAAACCAATCTGCCCGATTTCGATAGTGCGGAGCTGACATTTTCTTACCAGCAACTCTACCGCGACAGTCGCTTTGCAGGTTATGACCGAATTGATGACGCCAACCAGCTATCGCTCGGCGTCACTAGCCGCTTTTTTGATCGTGAGTCGGGACGCGAGCATCTGAGCGTCAGTCTCGGTCAGATTGTTTATTTTAGAGATCGGGAAATCCGACTTAACGGCACTGACCCCGTGCTCAACGAGAGGCTGTCTCCTCTGGCAACAGAGGTGGCTTGGCAGCCCGGGGGTCGTTGGTGGCTTCGCGCGAACGCACTCTACGACTACCGAGACAATCGGTTCGATGCGGCGAGCCTCCAGGCAATCTACCGAAAACCCAACGGTCTGGTCGTCAATGCCGGTTACACGCTGCGGGAACCGCCACCCTCATTAGTCGGCCGCCCGGTGACGGAGCAGGCCAATATTTCAGGCTATTTACCGATCGATGATCGCTGGCGAGTCTTCGGTGCATTCGAATATTCACTAGAGGCAGATCGCAGCGTAGAGGAAATGATCGGAGTCGAGTACGATGACTGTTGCTGGCGCTTCCGAGTGCTCTACATGGGCTATGTGGATGCCCTTGCCAACGATGAATTCAATTTTCAGAACGCTCCGCTTGACCGGGAACACGCGATACAATTTCAGGTCTTACTTAAAGGCATGGGTGGGTTTGGCCGCCGTGTCGATAATTTGCTCAGGGACATGATCCGAGGCTTCAATGATATCGATTAATCAATCTCCTTTTCTTCGCTCGATGCGCCATGTGTTCGTTCTTGGGGTACTGCTATCTGCCTCCGTACAGGCACAAGTGGAGACGTTAGACAAGGTCATCGCCATTATTGATGACGACGTCATTATGGCCAGTGAACTGCAAGAGCGCCTGGACGCTGTTCGCGCCAACATCGCCGCATCCGGTGCGCAAAGTCCTCCTGAAGACCTACTGGTTCAAGAAACACTGGATCGACTGATATTGGAAAGCATTCAGTTGCAACTGGCGGCACGCTATGGCGTCCGCATCCCCGACGCCCAACTAGATGACTCAATGCAGCGCATTGCCGCACAGAATGGACTATCGCTAGCACAATTCCGCGGTGCGCTTGAAGCGCAGGGTCAAAGCTATTTGTTGCTGCGCGAAAATATGCGCAACGAGTTGGCTATCCAGCGTGTTCAACAGGGCAGTGTGATGAGCAACATCAACATTTCCGAGCAGGAAATCGACAACTACATGGCGACTGCGGAGGGGGAGGCATTGATTGAGCCGCAGTACCACGTGGTTCAAGCACTACTGGCAACCTCATCGGCCGATTCAAGCCAGGCAGTTCAGGACAAAGAAGCCTATGTCGACAGTGTATTAGCAGCCATCCTCGCCGGCCAGTCCTATGAGGAAGCGGTGAGCACCCTCGAACCTTACGCTTTCACCGGTGGTGATTTGGGCTGGCGCAAAGTCAGCGACCTACCGAGTATGTTTGCCGATATCGTACCCACGCTCGCACCGGGCGAAACAGGCAAAGTCAAGTCGGGCAGCGGTTTTCATTTGGTCTATCTCGCTGAAGCGCGCGGCATTCAGGAAATGGTGAACCAGACTGAAGTACGCCATATTTTGGTGGTGCCCACTGAGGTATTGTCTGAGGAGGCAGCGGAAAATTTGGCCAACTCCCTTCGCGATCGAATTAATGCGGGCGAGGATTTTGCAGATCTCGCCAAAGAATTTTCAGACGATATTGGCTCAGCACAGGAGGGTGGCTCCCTAGGCTGGACCAGTCCTGGGCAGATGGTACCTGAGTTCGAACAACAGATGCTCAATGTCGCTGAGGGCGAAGTGACACCGGCGTTCCAGAGCCGCTTCGGCTGGCACATCCTTGAGGTGACAGGACGACGAGAGAAGGACTTCTCCAATGAAATGCGCCGTAGGCAGATCGCCAATTTCCTGAGCGAGGAAAAGTATCAAGAGGAATTAGAGGCTTGGTTACGAAAGATTCGCCAGGACGCTTTTGTTGACATCAAATAATCCAGCCAACCAGCAGGTCATGCGACCGATCATACTCACAGCGGGTGAGCCCGCCGGTATTGGCCCCGATATTGTTCTCGCCGCGGCGTGCCAAGACTGGCCGGTCAATCTCGTCTGTGTTGCTGATCAGGCGTTGCTCCGCGAGCGCGCGCAAGCGCTGGGAATCGATATCGTGCTGCGCGAGTTCGAATCATTTCAAGAGACCACTGCGCATCAGCCGGGAACGCTGCATGTCATTGATATCCCTCTCAGCGCAGCTGTTGTGCCTGGAGTCCTCAATACCGCAAATGCTAGTTATGTGCTCGCAACGCTTGATTGTGCGATAGAGCTATGCCGCAGTGGTGATATGCATGCAATGGTCACAGCACCGGTACAGAAATCGGTGATCAATGAAGCGGGTATTCCGTTTCAAGGGCATACCGAATTTATCGCATCGGCATTGAACATCCCACGAGTCGTCATGATGCTTGTCGCAGAGACGCTCCGCGTTGCACTGGCAACCACTCACCTGCCACTCAGTGAAGTGCCCAAGGCCATCACCGAGGAGAATCTCTCGCAGACCCTAGATATTTTGCACCGTGGGTTACAGCAGCTCGGGTTTTCAGCGCCGCGCTTGAGTGTACTCGGTTTAAATCCTCATGCGGGTG
The DNA here is from genome assembly GCA_038134505.1 of Halieaceae bacterium. GTDB lineage: Bacteria > Pseudomonadota > Gammaproteobacteria > Pseudomonadales > Halieaceae > Luminiphilus. The sequence continues at coordinate 72,072 of JAYPVH010000008.1, forward strand.
AATCGGGTTATCTCGGTCGGGAGGAGCTGGAGATCATTATGCCGGTCTGTGACCGGCTTCGCGCAGCGGGAATGACATTGCACGGCCCGATCTCAGCGGATACCGCGTTTACCGGTGCGCAGCGGGCGAATACGGATGCCTATCTGGCGATGTACCACGATCAAGGCCTGCCGGTATTAAAAGCAGTGGGATTCGGTCAAGCGGTTAACGTGACACTAGGGTTACCGATTATTCGCACATCAGTCGATCACGGCACCGCGCTGTCAATTGCGGGAACCGGTCGCGCCGACGCCAGTAGCCTCATGAAAGCGATTGAGCTCGCAGCGTCAATGAAGCTCTCTTAACTCAGCGTTGGCGCGCAGTTTTTTAGCCCATTGTTGTAGGAGGGAGGCGTGGGTCTCGATCAGCTGATCGGCGCTGTCCATGAGCAAGGAGAGGTTATCTGCAGAGGCATCATCCAAGTCATCGCTGGGACGCTGCAGACTCAGCTGCAGCCGTTGATACCTTGCGCCCAACAAGAGACGCATTTGGTAGTCCGCCGCCTCGGCAATGCCATCAAACATGCAGTCAATCAGCGGCCTCACCCAGCCTACCTTGCCCCAATGTCGAGCGTCTTCGAAGTGAATAGGTCGCGTGAGCTCACCGGTTCCGAGTGACAACACTGACAGAGAGTCGCCAGGGAATCGTTTCAAGGCCTCTGCGTAAGCAGATACCGCCGGGGAATTCATGAAGATTCCGCCATCGATGAGCGCCTGCGCCTCACCGTCAACGGTCAACTCCATGGGCTCGAAATACGTGGGCGCCGCCGCAGTAGCCCTTGCCGCTTGCCAGACGGGCACCTGTGCATGTCGAGGATGCCAGGTCTTCAGAAACAGGGTTTTGCGCTGCTCTAGGGCATAGGCCGGTACCATGGTGGCGACGGCGGCGTCACCTAAAACCCGATCACCGAAGAAATCTCGTAACTCTGACTCCAACGGCTGATGCGGATAGCGCTCATCCAGCAAACCATTGGCCGAACGCAGGCGACGCCATAGGTTTGCATCAAAAATACGCTCCCCGCGCTCGAGATAAAGTGTCACCAGCTCATCGATCCGAGATGTCAATCGATGACTTGACGTGGCCAGCCCCAACGCCAACAAACCGCCCGTTGATGTGCCGGCCATGAGGTCAAATCCTGTAGCAATGGAGCACCCCGCCAGCGACTCGATATGCTGTAGTACACGCGCCGGGATAATGCCGCGAATACCCCCGCCGTCAATCGATAAAATCAAACGCTCTGACATAAAAGCCTGTTCCTAAATTCTTCAAGCCGTGACCAAAAATAATTTAGCCATAAAATTTATTTTAAATTTTAATCATAAAAAAAATGATCGTTAATTTTTAAATAAATCGTGAAACTCATATCTTTTTAAAATATGAAGATGCCAATTTGTTTTTTTTAAAATATTTCAATTAAAATGAATTTCCGTAATGAGAAAAATTCTTTTTAGATGTTTGCAATAACAGTAGAGGAATAAAATGCAGAACACGCTCAAAACCCTTGCACAGTCAAAAGTTGCTACCAATAAAGCGGTCAAAGCTGCAGGCATCGCGACCACCGAGAAAGCGATCAGCCAGCTTCAGGCAGCGCTTAAGCAGGCTAAGCAGAGAGAAACCGCACAGGCGGAACAAAAACTAAGGGCGAATGCCAAGAAAATAGCCACCATGATGTCCAACCTCGGCGTATCGGTCTCCGATATCGCAGGGCTCACTGGCACAAAGAAAAAGCGCAACCAGTCTGCAAAAAAAGCCGCGGCAAAAAAGCGGTCTAAAGTTGCTCCGAAATATCGCCTCAAGGCGGGAGGCCACACCCATGAGTGGAGCGGTCGCGGTCGCACCCCGATTGTGTTCCGAGACTTCGTCGCTCAAGGCGGTAAGCTTGAGAGCTGTTTGATTCGTTAGCAAGACGCGCCTCACGCGTCGCCGCTACGCGCGCGGCGCCTCGGCAGTGTCTCGCACGCCATCTTCACTCAACTTGAACGTGTGGTAAGCACAACAGCGCTATGCCTCACCCCGCGGTGTGATGCGATCACGGCCCGACCCCTCGGGTAATTTGCGGTCAGTCTGCTATGCTTTTATTCCGCGCGAGTCGACCATCGGCGGATGCTGTCGACCGCACCGGGCTGCTGCCTGCAACATCGATGACCCTTAGAAGTAGCGTGCGCCCTGTTAAGATCAAGAGTACGCGTCAATTGAGAGAATGAGGCCTGCCGTTTGCCGAAACCCTACACACATCAGCCACGCAAGCGATTCGGACAGAATTTTCTCCGCGACGACGCGGTGATCGATGCCATCGCCAACGCGATTGCCCCGCGGACCTGTGATCACCTGGTGGAAATTGGGCCCGGCGAAGGCGCGCTCACACAAGCTCTCGTTGAATCCTCTGGAGTGTTTGATGCGATCGAGCTCGACCGGGATTTAAAAACACGGCTACTGGCCTCGTTTAGCATTTATCCGCAATTCACCTTGCACAGTGCCGATGCCCTGTCTTTTGATTTTCAGGCACTGGTCCATGCGGGTGAGCGACTGCGTGTCGTTGGCAACCTGCCTTACAACATTTCCACGCCGCTAATTTTTCGCCTTCTAGAGACCAGTGACCACATTCAAGACATGCACTTTATGTTGCAAAAAGAAGTCGTTCAGCGGATCTGTGCGCAGCCCGGAAGTAAACATTGGGGTCGATTGGGAATCATGTGCCAGTTCCAGTGCGAAGTCAGTTATTTATTTGATGTCCCGCCCAGTGCATTTTTCCCGCCACCCAAGGTCGACTCCGCCATTGTGCGCCTCGTGCCACAGCATCGCACCAAGGATCCCTGCGACCGCGCCAAACTTGCGCGAGTCGTACAGACCGCATGCGCGCAACGCCGCAAAACTTTACGCAATAACTTTAAAGGCATCGCTGACGACGCGGTGCTGATGTCTGCCGGTATCAATCCCGAAGCGCGTGCCGAAACTGTAGCACTAGAGCACTACATCACTCTGACCAATACGCTTGCAAAACTGGGCGCTCTCGAAAACTGATATTAAGGCTGGACTTCAGACAGTCGCTTCGGTTTACCATGCACTTTTACAGCGAGGGAGACCGCGCGTGGCCCGATACATCGTCGGCGACATCCAGGGATGCTTTAGGGCACTCATGGCCTTGTTAGAAGCGGTTGAGTTTGATGCTCGCCACGACACGCTGTTCTCTGTGGGAGATCTGGTCAATCGTGGTCATGACAATGCCTCAACCCTGCGATGGTTTGTACAACACGATGCGGCGGTGAAGGTCGTCTTAGGAAATCACGACCTTCATCTGCTCGCGATTGCCGCCGGAGCAAGGAGAGCTAGCCGCGCCGACAACCTCGAGGATGTCCTCGAGGCCCCTGACGCACCAGAATTAATTGACTGGATTCGCCGCAGACCACTGCTGCATCGAGAAGAGAACTTCACGCTGGTGCACGCGGGCATTCCACCGCAGTGGTCCATCGCGACGGCGCAAGCACTTTCACAAGAAGTCGAGCACGCGCTGCAGGGAGACAAATTTAAGCGGTACCTGAAGTCGATGTATGGCAACACCCCAGATATCTGGAGCGACGAACTCACCGGCAAGAAACGGTTGCGGCTGATTACCAACTATCTGACGCGCATGCGCTTTTGCACGGCATCGGGTGCACTCGATTTGCGCTCCAAAGGAACCAAACCCGCGCGTAAAAAGCTTTACGGCGAAAAGTTAGCGCCATGGTTTTCTCACGCCCATCGCGAAACCCGCGACGAGTTGATCATCTTCGGACATTGGGCTGCTTTACAGGGTGAGACGGGCGAGGCTCGCGTTGTCGGTTTGGATACTGGCTGTGTTTGGGGTAACGACATGACGCTGCTGTGCCCAGATAGCGGTAAAAAGTGGTCAGTCAGCGCCGAGGGCGGTGATGTTACAGAGGCACGGGGTACGCTGTGAAAACCTATCGCGTGGGCGGCGCAGTTCGCGATTCTCTGCTCGGTGTGCCTTTCGATGAGACTGACTGGGTCGTTATTGGCGCGTCGGTCGAGCAGATGATCAGCGCCGGCTTTCAGCAGGTCGGTCGCGACTTCCCCGTATTCCTACATCCCGAAACTCACGAAGAATACGCGCTGGCGCGAACAGAACGCAAAACTGGGCCGGGCTACCGTGGGTTTACCGTCCACGCTGAACCGAGTGTCACGCTCGAAGAAGATTTATTACGCCGCGACCTCACGATCAACGCCATGGCGATGGATGATAACGGTCAGCTGATTGACCCCTACGGCGGTCTCGCCGATTTGCAAGCGCGCGTGCTGCGACACGTCTCGCCGAGCTTCACCGAGGATCCTTTGCGCATCCTCCGTGTCGCGCGATTTGCCGCTCGCTACGCCGCACTGGGTTTTAGCATTGCGCCTGACACGCTGCAGCTCATGACTCAGCTCGCAAACTCTGGAGAACTCGCCCACATCAGTGTCGAACGCCTTTGGGTCGAGATCGAAAAAGGCCTAGCAACGGAGCAACCGGGCCTCTTTTTCGAGACTTTGGCACGCTGCGACGCGTTGACTTCCCTGATACCCGATTTACCTGCTGAGCAGGCAATTCACCGAGTGACGGTGGCCGCAGGACAGACAGAGCGAAACGACTGCCGCTGGGCCGCACTCCTGAGTCCTCTGGCGCCAGAAGGTGTGCAGACCATCTGTGATGCCCTGCGTACACCGAAGGCCTGGGCGCAATTGGCGCTGAGCGTGAGCCGTTTGGACGGATGTTTTGCAAGCGCGCTCGACGCCTCAGAGATCATCGAAGTGCTGGAAAAGCTCGACGCCCTGCGTCGGGAAGAGCCCTTTGCTGGTTTTTGCGAGACGCTTAGGGCGCTGGATGATGCCTATCAGCACCCCCTTCAACAGCTGGAGCAGGGCCGCCTTATTGCGCAGAGTATCCGCGCGCGTGATCTGCCCGAGACCGCTCCCGGGCCTGAGTTAGGCGCAACTTTGAGAAAAGCGCGGTTGAGCGCGCTAACACTGTGGCTTAACGAGCACTCTGAGAAGCTTCCCGAGTAATTCGTACACCGACCGCTGCCGCCTCGGCGACCGCGCTCGGCTTGCGAATCGTCAGCTCAAGTCGCTGGACTATAAATTCGTCGAAGATCATTTGCGCAAGACACTCAGCAAGCGCCTCAAGCAACTGAAATTGACGCTCGGCGCACAGTGCAATAACCCGTTTCGATAAGGTCGCATAGTCCAAAGCATCTGCAAGCGCATCGCTACGCGATGCCTGAGCGATATCGCAGGTCAACACCAAATCGATAAGCAGAGGCTGCTGAATCTTGCGCTCCCAATCGTAACAACCGATTACGGTGCTCACCTTGAGCCCTTCAATCACTATGTCTCCGATCATGACGCCACCTCCGAATGAGCGTCGCTCGGTGGCGCCAGTTCCGCCATCGGCCAACGCGCGCGTACTTCAGCCATCGGGCCATCACACTCCCCCGCCGACATCCGCAGTGCACCCGCCAACGCGATCATCGCCCCGTTGTCTGTGCATAAATGACCCTCGGGGTAAAATACTTGTATGCCCTTGGAGCCAAGACGCTTTGCCAGCACCTCACGCAGGCGCCGATTGGCACTGACACCACCGGCCATCACTAAGCGCTGAAGCCCGGTATGCTCAAGGGCGCGACGACACTTAATCAGCAATGTATCGACAACTGCGACTTCAAAAGCGAGTGCGATATCAGCGCGATCCTGATCCGAAACCTCGCCCTGCGCCTCGCAGGTTTTAAAGGTATTCAAAGTATGTGTTTTCAAACCTGAAAAACTAAAATCGAGGCCACCATGTTTCACCATCGGACGAGGGAATTGAAAACGATTGGGCGTGCCCTGTTGTGCCAGGGCCGAAACCGCGGGGCCGCCCGGGTAGCTCAAGCCCAGCAACTTTGCGGTCTTATCAAAGGCTTCACCCGCCGCGTCATCAAGCGATTCGCCCAGTAGGCTGTACACGCCAAGGCCATCGACCCGAACCAGCTGGGTATGCCCGCCAGACACCAGTAGCGCGACAAAAGGATACTCGGGCGGAGACTGACTCAGCATCGGTGCCAATAAATGGCCTTCCATATGATGCACCCCAAGGCTGGGAATGCCCAATCCCTTGGCAATGCTGCGACCCAGTGTAGCGCCAACCATCAATGCACCGATAAGGCCGGGACCCGCTGTATAAGCGACGCCGTCGATTTGTGAGCGCTGACAGTTTGCATCCGTCAAAACTTGATCGATCAGCGGCAAGGTTTTACGAATATGATCGCGTGATGCAAGCTCAGGAACCACACCCCCATACTCGGCATGGACCGCGACTTGGGAATACAACGCTTCCGCCAAAAGTCCCTGCTTGGTGTCATAAAGCGCGATCCCTGTCTCATCACAGGAGGTTTCGATACCCAAAACTCGCATGAGGTCTTCACTTTCGCCAGTAAAGGTTGGCAAAACTAACACGTCCAGTGGCTTTGCAAAATCCCGCATCCCCGCCTATACTTCGCGCCCCAACAAAACGAACAGTCCCTCGTGGACTGGAAATGACAGACAGGAACAGTTGAATGCCTTCAGTAAAGGTTAAGGAAAATGAGCCCTTTGATGTCGCGTTGCGACGCTTCAAGCGCTCTTGTGAAAAAGCTGGTTTGCTAGCGGAAGTCCGCAAGCGTGAGCACTACGAAAAGCCCACCACTGTGCGCAAGCGTGCAGCGGCAGCGGCAGTGAAGCGCCATGCTAAGAAAGTACTGCGCGAGAACCGTAAGCGCAACCGCCTCTTTTAAGCCGGCAACCCCTCAGTGACGGACACTCTGGTCGCGACGATCAAGGCGGACATGAAATCCGCCATGAAAGCTCGAGACAAAGAACGTCTCGCAACCATCCGGCTGATTCAAGCCGAAATCCAACGTGTTGAAGTGGACGAGCGTATTACCGTCGACGACACACGTGCGCTCGCAATTCTCGACAAAATGGTCAAGCAACGACGGGACTCCGCGCAGCAGTATCAAGCTGCTGGGCGCGATGAACTCGCGGCGCAAGAACTCTCTGAAATCGTCGTTATCCAGACCTACCTCCCTGAGCAGCTCGGAGCAGCTGAAATTAACGCGCTGATTGACGAGGCACTTGCGACGATCGATGCCACAGGCATGGCGGCCATGGGTGCTCTGATGGGCCAGCTCAAACCCAAACTACAAGGTCGTGCAGATATGGGTGAAGTGTCAAAGTTGGTCAAAGCACGACTGAGCCCCTGAGGTTAGCGCGTGTAGCAGGACACATCAGGCAGGGTCTACCCTCTTTTCATGCAAGGTCTCATACCACACACCCGGATGACCTGATCGCACGGCGCCAGCCCGGCAGCTCGGCGCAATTCCCTCAGCAAAGCAAGACACGAGGATATGGCGCCACTTCGACACACACCCAGCCTCCCGGTCGTCATGCAACTCGCTGGCCGTGGTGACTCGCTGAACCCAGGCCGCGATCACGACACCCACAGCGCGCTTCTTTTCGGTTAGCATGATTGGCTCAACGCGGGGGCATCGCCATTGGCCGGCTTAATTCCACAACACTTCATCGATGAGTTGCTTAACCGGCTCGATATTGTCGATGTCATCGATCGCCGGGTAAAACTGAAGAAGACCGGCAAAAATTATTCAGCCTGCTGTCCTTTCCACGACGAAAAAACCCCTTCCTTCAGCGTCAACCCCGACAAGCAGTTCTATTACTGTTTTGGTTGTGGCGCCGGTGGCAATGCGCTCGGTTTCGTTATGGATTATGAGCGACTGAGCTTTCCCGAGGCCGTCGAAAATTTGGCGCAAACCGCTGGCCTTGAGGTACCGCGAGAACAGACTGGGAGCAGTACTGAAGGTACTGTTTCGCGCAACAAGCCGACCCTCGATGTTCTCGAGCAAGCAGCGATTTTTTACGAACAGGCGCTCAGGAAACACTCTGACCGACAGAAAGTCATCGACTACCTGAAAGGTCGCGGTCTCACTGGTGCCATTGCCAAGGAATACCGGATTGGGTTTGCGCCACCGGGTTGGGACAACCTGCTCGTAGCGATAGGCACGGAAGATCCCACCCGGACGCATCTTATGGAAGCGGGCTTGTTGGTCAAAAACGAAAAAGACCGCAGCTATGACCGTTTCCGTGACCGCGTGATGTTCCCGATCGTCGATCAGCGAGGTCGCGTCATCGCTTTCGGAGGCCGTGTCTTGGGCGATGACAAGCCCAAGTATTTGAATTCTCCCGAAACGCCTGTATTTCACAAGTCACGTGAGCTTTATGGGCTGTATCAAGCACGTAAGGCAAACCGCTCGTTGGAGCGCGTGGTGGTGGTCGAGGGTTATATGGATGTGATTGCCCTCGCGCAATTTGGTATTCGCTATGCCGTTGCAACACTGGGAACAGCGACCAGCGAAGATCACCTAGCGCGCCTGTATCGGGTTACGCCTGAGGTCGTGTTTTGCTTCGATGGTGATGAAGCAGGACGCAAGGCGGCTTTCCGTGCGCTGGAATCGACGCTGGGACAAATGCAGGACGGGCGGCAGGCACGATTCTTATTTTTGCCCGAGGGTGAGGATCCGGACACGCTCGTTCGCGCGAAAGGCGCGGAACATCTCGAGCTGTTGTTCAGCAGCGCCACACCGCTGGAGACATTTTTGTTCGAGCAACTCGCAGTGGGCATTGAACTCAGCACTATGGACGGTCGCGCCCGCTTTTCTAAGGTGGTGAGCCCCTATCTACATCGCTTACCCGACGGTGTTTTCAAAACCCTGATGTATCAGTCACTCGCCAATCGCACAGGGATCGATGTAAGCAGTCTCAAACGACTACAAACGCCCGAACCCACCGCTGACGCCGCGTCATCAAGCTTCAGCAATAGACAGCCGGACGCGTCTTTCGCGAGCGACGCCTCTGCAGATTGGGGCGATGCACCACCGCCCTCAGAGCCCCCTGCAGACTACGACGACTATCTTCCAGCGGGCGCAACGTCCTGGGGAGAACCCGATCACAGCCCACTCCAGAGGCTTCTGGGTCTGATTATTTTACGGCCTCATCTTGCGGGACGACTGAGCACAGAGGCGATTTCGGGAGACGATCGACTCAGCCAGCTAGTCCGTGATGTCATTGAGCAGGCAGCGTCCGAGGATTGCTCAACGGCGATGCTATTGGGCTATTGGTATGGCACACCTGAAGGTGCGCTGATGACAAAACTTGCGGGGCGGGAGCAGCTTGAGGACGATGCAGGGCTTCTCACGCTCTTTGAAGCACTGACCGTCCGCTTAGCGCAAGCGACAGAATTATCTGACCTGAGGGGACAATTTAACGCGCTAAAAACTCGTGATTATGGCTCGCTATCCACCGAGGAAAAGCGCCAATTGCTCGACTTAACACAGCAGATCAGAGCACTGACTGGGCGGCAGTGATGACTGAGGCTCTTTTCGGGTAATTTGTCACCCCGATATGCCCGCAAAAAACCCTACGAACCGTGGCGGTTTGCACGCGTTTTCGCTACAATCCTTCACCTTTTATTCACACTATAACAACAGGCTTTTCCATGTCAGAACGCGTTCATCAGCAATCTCGTTTGAAAGAATTGATTGCCCGTGGCAAAGAGCAGGGCTATCTGACCTATGCAGAGGTCAACGACCACTTGCCACAAGATATTTCTGACCCTGATCAGGTCGAAGACATCATTCAAATGATCAATGACATGGGGATTCAGGTTTTCGAACAAGCGCCCGATGCGGACGAGCTCATTTTGACCGAGGGCGACCGGTCCGCCGACGAGATCGCAGCAGCAGAAGCGGCAGCGGCATTGGCTGCCGTAGAGACAGAAACAGGGCGTACCACTGACCCCGTGCGGATGTATATGCGCGAGATGGGCACGGTCGAACTGCTCAACCGAGAAGGCGAGATCTTGATCGCCAAGCGGATAGAAGAAGGCATTCGTGAACTGATGGACGCTCTGGCGTTTTACCCCGGAGTGGTCCGTAAACTCTGTAACGAGTACGACCTCGTAAACAAAGAGGAACGCAAACTCGCTGATATCCTGGTCGGGTATCTCGACCCAGCAGAGCACGTCCCCTCCGCACAAGAAATGGCAGAGGCCGCAGATGACGTTGGCGAATCCGACAGCGATGAAGAAACCGAGTCTGGCCCGGACCCCGTCGAAGCGAAGAAGCGCTTCTCAGCTCTGAAGCGCCAATGCACCAAAACTGAAAAAGCACTCGAGGCACATGGTCGCGAGGACAAGCGTGCGATCGCTGAAATGGCCAAGCTGGGAGAGTTATTTAAATTCTTCAAGCTCACGCCGCGTGTTTTTGATCCGCTGATTGACGAACCTCGCATCGCCTTAGCGGTCGTCCGCGAGCAGGAACGCGAGATCATGCGGATCGCTGTCCGCGAATGTCGCATCGATCGCAAGGAGTTCATCAAAAGCTTCCAAGGCAGTGAAAGTGATCCGCGATGGTTCAGCCGTATTTCTCGAAAGAAGGACGTCAGCCAAAAGATCAATGACTTCAAAGACGACATTCAGCGAATGCAGCGTCGCATCGCCCAAGTAGAACAAGAGACCGGCCTGACCACCACTGAAATCAAAGAAATCAATCGTCGCATGAGCATGGGTGAGGCGCGTGCGCGTCGGGCGAAAAAGGAAATGGTTGAAGCCAACCTCCGCCTCGTGATTTCCATTGCCAAGAAATACACCAACCGCGGCCTGCAATTCCTCGACCTGATCCAAGAAGGAAACATCGGATTGATGAAGGCGGTCGATAAGTTCGAGTACCGTCGCGGTTACAAGTTCTCGACCTACGCGACCTGGTGGATTCGCCAAGCCATCACGCGATCCATTGCGGACCAAGCGCGAACAATCCGTATTCCTGTCCATATGATCGAAACGATCAACAAGCTGAATCGTATCTCGCGACAGATGCTGCAAGAAATGGGCCGTGAGCCGACGCCTGAGGAACTAGGCGAGCGCATGGACATGCCAGAAGACAAGGTGCGCAAGGTGCTGAAGATCGCGAAAGAACCGATCTCCATGGAAACGCCGATTGGTGATGATGAAGATTCGCATCTCGGCGACTTTATTGAGGACGTTACGATCGCCAGTCCGGTCGATTCCGCGACTGAGGAAGGCTTGACCGAAGCCACCCGCGAGGTGCTCGCAGGACTCACAGCTCGCGAAGCCAAGGTGCTTCGCATGCGCTTCGGTATCGACATGAACACGGACCATACTTTGGAAGAAGTGGGTAAACAGTTCGACGTCACCCGCGAACGAATCCGTCAGATTGAAGCCAAAGCCTTGCGCAAGCTACGCCATCCAACGCGCTCAGACTACCTGCGTAGCTTCCTCGACGAATAAACTGCGCCATGCGCACCCTGCTCATTGCGCTGCTTGCAGCCTGTCTGACAGGCTGCGGCGGCAGTAGCGAGAGCCCGTCAAACCGACCCGAAGTCCAATCGACCGGTATCGCGCTGTCGCTGCCCTTGGAGCCTTCGCTACTTTGGTCGCAACGCTGTGTGCAGTGTCACGGTGAGTCGGCCTTGCACAGTGCGGACATTCCGGCCCTCGATACGCTGTTTGCCGACTACATCAGTCGCCAACTGCGTCATTTTCGCGACGGCGTGAGAACCAACGCCATCATGTTAGACGCCGTAGCCGACCTCTCTGACGCGCAGATCGCTGCACTCTCGACTTGGTTAACACAACAACCCGCGCCCTCTCGACCTGATGCGCCAAGTGCGCCTGCGCGAGGGATCGGCCAAGACTATTACAACAACACTTGCAGTGCTTGCCACGGTACATTGGCGCAGGGCAATGAGGCCCTGTCCGCTCCGGCACTGCGCGGACTCGGAGCGACCTATCTCGCGGGCCAATACCAAGCCTTTCTTAATGGCAAGCGCGGCAGCGACCCTCGCGATCTGCGCGGCGCACAGATGCAGCGGCTCGCGCGAGCCCTGCCCGACAATCTGCCCCTTGCCGAAATCTTTGCCTACATTGACGCATTACCCGTGTCAGGACCGTGAGTATCAACACACTACAGCGTGATCTAACCGCTCAGACACGTGGGAAGGCCAATGTAGGCCGGGTGAAGCGCCTCGGTGCGGGCCTACTGATCTTAGGGTGTACGCACTTTCTGGCCGCCGCGACGGTCTCTGCTTCGGGCGACCCACAAACCATCCAGTGGGCACTAAGCCAGCAGTGTCCGGCAGGATTTGTCGCCGATGACGACAACCGCTGCCTACTCAATTCGCGTTACCGTAGCTATCCGGTGCCCAATGATGCCAGTGTCGGCGGTCCTCGCACTGGATTCCGAAAGATCCGAGAAGGTTTCACCGCGCAGCAGATCGACCTAGGCCGCTATTTGTTTTTCGATCCTGTGCTGTCGAGCAGCGGCACCACTGCCTGCGCAAGCTGTCACAACCCACACCTCGGCTTCTCAGACGGTCGCGCCACATCGCTGGGGATGAATGACCTCCCGCTGCGTCGCGGAGCGCCCACCCTCTGGAATATCGGCCTTCTCAGTCGACTGCAGTGGGACGGTAGCCACACACGCCTTGAACTGCAAATGCAACGGCCGCTCTACTCAGCGATAGAGATGGGTAACACGCCGGAAACCCTGCTTGAGCGACTCAAACAATTCGCGTCCTACCCACCACTTTTTCACGAGGCCTTTGGCCGTGACATCAACCTCAACGACCTCTACACGGCGCTGGCCGCCTTCCAAAGCTCATTAATTTCGCTCAACAGCCGCTACGACCTTTACGCGCACGGTTATCACGCGGCCCTGTCCGAGCGAGAGATCGAAGGGATGAACGTTTTTCGCTCATTTGTGGCGCGCTGTGCCGAGTGTCATACGCCGCCGCTCTTTACCAACCAACAGTGGGCTGTGATCGGCGTTGCCAACGCGCCTGGGCAATCATTTGACGCAGGTGCGGAGATTCCAACGGGCGAGCCTAGCCTGCGCGGTGCCTTTCGCGTGCCGACTCTGCGCAATATCGCGCTGACAGCACCTTATATGCACGCGGGCCAATTTGACACGCTTGAATCTGCGATCAGCTTCTACAACGGCGGACGCGGCCACCAAGTGCCGGAAGGCGAGGATTTGAAATTGCACTGGCATATTTGGGAGCCGCAGCTTGCCCCGCATGAGATCGAAAGCCTCGCCCTCTTTCTCCATACTCTGACCGATACCGGCTTTATGCCCGCCATTCCCGACGCGGTGCCCTCAGGCCTAGAACCGCCCGTCACATCGGTCGCGACACCGCCCAATGCTTAGGGCACAATATCGACTTGATCTACTCAGCTGTCGCGAGGTGGCTATGTCGCAGCCGTTTTTAGGCCTAAAGCTCGGAATCTGTGCGCTCCTTCTGTCGATTTCGGCGTTAGCACAGCACAGTCTCGCCGCCGTTCACTCCGTACACGATGGCGACAGTATTCAAGAGGCGGTTAACGGAGCCTCACCCGGTGATGAAATTCGCGTCTTCCCGGGCACCTATACGGAGACCGTCTACATCGACAAGGACCACATTACCCTGACCGGTGTTGTGGAGGGCGATGATTGGCCCAACCTCGACGGCGGTCATCAGCTCAACGACGCCATTCTCTACTCGGGCAATAACGTTACGGTTTCCTGGTTCAAGATCACCCACTTCAAGGGCAATGCGATCATGGGCCAGGCGGGTAATAATTTTTCGATTCGCAACAACTGGATTGTCGACACCGGCGTCTACGGGATCTTTCCTGAATTCGGGAAAAATGGCGTCATCGAAAACAACGTTTTATCAGGCATCGAAGATGCGGCCATCTATGTCGGCATGAGCGATCATATTGATGTTCGCAACAACCTCGTCTTCGATAACGTGGCCGGGATCGAGATTGAAAACAGTCGCCACGTCTTGGTCGAAGGTAACGTGGCGCGGAACAATACCGGCGGGATATTGGTATTCATCACTCCCGGGCTGCCGATCAAGACATCCTACGATGCCATTATTCGTCGCAATGTGATCACCGATAACAACACACCGAACTTTGGGATCCCGGGATCGTTGGTTTCAACTATTCCCGCAGGCAGCGGCGTGATCGTCATGGCGGGCGATGAGGTCATCATCGAGGACAATATTATTTCCGGCAACAACACGGGCGGCATCATTGTCACCAGCCTCGACTTTGTCACCGAAGTGGCATCGGATACCGAATCGGACCCCCATCCTGATCGGATACAGATTCGCGATAACGTAATGTTTAACAACGGCAACGAGCCCGAGGGCGACATGAAGCTTTTGATGTTGACCAAATTTTCGCGGCGCGGACCGGATATTCTCGCCTACCAGTCGGCAGCTGACGCCGAGCGCGGCAGCTGCATTTCGCGTCGAACCGCTTACCGCGCCTATGGCCTCGACGATTGGGCGGACTGTGACGCGCCGGCGATCACTGCCGATCTCGCAGTCATCGGCCGCGAGCCCACAAACAGCACCCGCGCACTGCGCACGAAAATGCTGCCCGAACCCGCAGAGCCACGCGAAATTCGACCCGACCCAGCAGGCGCGGAGCTAGTTTATCAGGGCATCTGCGCTGGCTGTCATGCCTATAACGTGCGCATGATTGGCCCACCCACACTGACTATTCAAGCATTGTATGGCGATGACGCGGCAGGAATCGCCGACTATATTGCCGCACCGACCCGCAAACGTGAAGACTTCCCAGTGATGCCACCTCAGGGCCACCTGTCCGCTGACATGCGCTACTTGGTCGCGGAGTACATGCTGTCCCTCACGCAATAATCCACGACACGAAACGACTCACGCTATGAAAATTGAACACTTCGCACTCAATGTCGAACACCCAACCGCTGTCGCCGCTTGGTACGGGGAGCATTTCGCAACGCGTGTCCATCGGGCGCTCGACGATGCTGCACAGACCCATTTTTTGTACGACTCTCAGGGCTCGGTCATGCTTGAGGTCTACAACAACTCGCAGGTGACGACGCTCGATTTCGCAACAATGGACCCGCTACTACTCCACCTCGCCTTCGTCTCTGAAGATCCCGACGCCGATTGCAAGCGATTGCTCGATGCGGGGGCCTCGCTCGTCGAACGACTGGCCCTCGAGGACGGTTCGCTGCTGATCATGATGCGAGATCCCTGGGGTCTGGCGATACAACTGTGTCATCGCGGTTGATACCCTCAGGGTTGCCGCAGCAGTTCTGTCATATTGTGTAGAAAGTGTGACAAGGCATACAGCGGGCGACGCGGCCCCTCGCAGTTCACGGAGGTATCGACGGCGTCACCGACCCAGGTTCGCGCGTAAGTCGTATCCTCGGCGGGCGTGATGGCAAGCCCCGACGGATTCGATGTAAAGCTGCCCTCAAAGATCCAGGCACCATCTTCCCGTTGCGCCGCCAAAATCTGGTCAACCGATTGCGGCTCCAGTTGCCGGCGGAAACAGGGGTCGCTGGAACTGGTGTGTGGTCGCCAACCCAGCATGTGATCGAGCGCGCCCGCATCTTTAACGAACTCTCGGCGCCAATGCTCGGCGTCAACATCAACCGGCACAAAATCTGCACTCTCAAAGGCCTGCTCGAGCCGTGGCAAGTCGGGCCGAGCAAAAGAACCATAGTGAATGACCGTGCCCTCACGCGCGCCGGTGATCACATAGCGGCCGTTGACAACGTTGTTGCCCTGCCGGTGGATATACACCGCGTTACCCGTGGCCGGCATGATATGTCGCGGAATCACGCCTTGCTCATCGGCATGCTGATCTACCACCGCGCGCAGCCACTTGAGCGCCTGAGGAATCGGCTGCAGCAGAGTCGGCTCGCCCGTCAGCCGGTAAAAATCGAGCAACCAATTGATATTATCTACCGTGGTGGACGTCGCCAGTGCCGCGGGTTCGAAGGACCGTGCGGCTACCGGCTGATAATCATCAGAATATTGCATCGCCCACCCGGGCTGCTCGCCTTCAATAGGCAATCGCGCCAGTCGCCGCATGCCACGCATGGCCGCGGCGACGAGATCTGGTCGCTCCAGGAGCCTACCTGCCGAGTAAAGAAATCGAATGTTTTCAACCATGACGCCGTCGTTCAGCGTCAGTGCATTGGCGTAAGCCGGGCCGGCAGCATCCGGCTCAGGGGGATAGCGTTGTGGCCACCCGCCGTCGGCGCGCTGACTAACAAGAACGAATTGAATCGCTCGATCGCGACTCGCAGCGATCCACGGCGTGTCATCCACAAGCGCCAGACGTGTGAGAAAACGCGTCGCATCGATGGTGACACCATCGTCGAAGGTGCCGTTGGTAAATGGGTAGTGAAACTCCTCTGAGCGCCAGGCAAAGCGGCCGATTTCCTCAACCCAGCGTTCGCCCTCGGATCGACTGACACCCGAAAAATAAGGCCAACCGCCGCTGGCTAATTGGCTGTCTGACAGAACGCGGGCGACCTGAACCGCCGACTGCAAGAAATAAGGATCTTCATATCGGGCGTAAAGGTCGAGCATGAGGTGACCGACATCGACTGTCCCCGGTGACTGCAACCAGATCATTCCAGGATAGGCCTCGAGCTCGCCCCACCGCCTGTCGCCCTCGATCTCATAAATCCACAAAAACCCGCCGTCCTCCGATAAGGTCTCCATGAGAAAATGCGCCGCGCGCGTCAGCGCGGCTTGGGGCGATAGCATCGCCTCCGCAGCGTGTAGGGGTGCGCAAAACGCAAGGCTTACGAGGAAACTTCGAACGATGCGGCGCCACAGCATTAGAATGTACCTCGTTGGATAAACGGTACGCGATCAAAATATTGCCGCTCATCCCCGCGGGGATCCTGGACAATGGTAGCCTGCCGATCGATCACCATCGTCTCTCGACCAGTCAGAGAATAGCTCGGCCAATCACCGAGACCCGCACCACCGGGACGACCTGAGCGGGCAAAGGCAATGAGACTACTTTGATAGGCCATTGACACGGCCTGTTGCTCCGCCTGCGCGGTCGCGGTGAGGCCATCGGTGTCGAGATTGCCAAAGGCCAGCGGAATATCACTACCGTGTCCTGCACCGCGCTGATCGGGCCGGTGCCAGTCGAGTTGGTAGACATAGGTCGGCGCACCTTGTTGGGCGCGCACCTCGGCCTCAATCACTGCACCGCGCCAAGACCGGCCCGCGGTGGAGGCCGCAAAAAAAATATCTGTCGCCGAGTAGTCGGGGTGGCGCTGGCGATAAAAGCGAATCGTTTCCTCGGTGTTGATATCGACATACATCTGCGAATCAAGCGCCGCGGCGAGGTTGTCAAAAGTGAGCGTCTCAACCTCGGGAATTCGTCCGAGGAACGCGCGGGTTTCCTCTCGGGTGTTGCCAATAACCATCGGAATATGCGCCGATTGGCTCGGCGCATCGGGGTAAAATGGGTGGCGAGATAGGGCGTGGGCGTCAACGACAGGCCCAAAATAAATGTTGCGATTGAGAAAATAATCACGGTCGCTCAGACGTTCGGTGATCCGCTCGGCATCGAGCCGCAGCAGGTCTTCAAGTGAGTCGCCAACGCCCAAAGACTGCCGAAAATCACGTGCTCGTCGATCGGCTGCGCGCTCACCGGCGGCCGTCACCTGCTGCCCGCTCATCGTCCAAGCCTTGTGGAACAGTCCCGCGGCCACAGGCATCGCCATCATGGTCGCAATCTTGGCGCCGCCACCGCTCTGACCAAAGACTGTGACGTTATTGGGGTCACCGCCAAATTCACTGATATTCTGCTGAATCCAGCGCAGCGCCAAGACGATATCGAGAATACCGACATTGCCCGAGGTCGCGTACGCTGCGCCCTCCTGCCGTCCGAGATACAAGTGGCCAAATGCATTCAAACGGTGATTCAGCGTAACGGCAACAACGTCATGCTGACAGAGGCGATGGCCATCGTAGCGCGGCGAGGAGCCCGAGCCATGACTGTATTCACCACCATGGAGATAGACCAAGACCGGCCGTTGCTGACGCGCACTCGCCTCGGGAGTCCAAATATTGAGAAACAAGCAATCTTCGCTCATCGGGCTGGACATCCGATCCTGCGGACAACTCGGGCCATAGGCCTCGCAATAGCGAATCCCCTGCCAGGCCTTGACCATTAGGGCCTCGCGAAAGCGACGCGGCTGGGTGTCCTCACCATAGCGAATGCCCTTAAAGACCGACACGCCGTCCACTCGACGCCCCGCGAGCCGGCCCTGCTGGGAATCGACCACGATTTGATCGGCCCCCAAAGCAACTCTGGGCGCCAGCGTGGCCGCTGCACTAAGGTTGAGAAAGGTACGTCGTTTCATAGTGATGCCCCTCTGGCGGTGCGAGTGCCCACGTCACAAACTGATCAAACCACACCGCATCGCGCACGGTCTGCCGCAGTGCGAAGCCATGGGTACCATCAGCGACCTCAATCATGAAGATCGCCGATCGCTCGCGAGCGGTCAATAATTGCCACAACCTCTGAGCGTGGCTAAATGGCACTTTCAGGTCGTCTCGCCCGTGCACAACGAACAGCGGCGGCGGCGTCTCTAAATGAGACAGCACATCGTATTGATTCAGCAGCGATGCCGATGGCGTCTCGCCCAGTAGTGCTGTCGTCGAACCAACATGCCGATCAGGGCCAGTCAAGGTCACCACGGGATAGAGCAAGGCCACGAAATCGGGCGCGCGCCAAGGCGCACCCGTCAAGTGTTCCAGATGCGCGGCGTTGGTCGCGGCCATGGCCGCGAGGTGACCGCCGGCAGAAAAACCCATGATGCCGAGTCGTTGCTCGCCGATCTCTGCACGCAACACAGCGAGTGCGTCTCGAACATCGCGCAGTGGCCGCGCCACGCCCTCTTCGCCCTCTACGGGCTTCGGCAGCCGATACTGCAATACCGCGGCGTTAAAACCTCTCGCGTTCAAAGCTGTGGCGATATCAGCGCCCTCCTTGGGCACGGCATGGCGCACATATCCGCCGCCGGGCAGGATGAGCACCCAGGGCGCCTGCTGCGCGAGTGTTGTAGCCCGGTGCAGCGTCAGTCGGCCGGCAAGACCATCCGCCGCTGTGCCGGTGGCGGTCAGGAGCAACGCCAGCGCGATCCAGATTCTGCGCAAAAGCCTAACGCGCATTAAGGTGATGACCGCGTCTTATCAAGCAATTCGATGGGTGCCGTGGTGTACCAGCCGTAACCGCGCTGGCGCTCGACACTCAGTTGCGTCACCGAGTCACGTCGCGCACCGTCACGATCCGCAAAAATAGCGCTCTGCGACTCTGGGTCGACAAATCGAGGCCACAGACCCTCTGCAGCGGGGTCAGGAAGCAGTCCCGACCCAGAGGTTGCCGATCGCTCCCAGCGCACGCCAACCAATCGATGCCGCTCAAGCCACACCAGCGCGGCTGAAATAGCGCGATCAATGTCGGGACTGCGACCGCTGCGTCGCGCAAGAACACGCACCAACTCTGCGGTCTCGGCTGTCGCCAACACCGGCAACTCATAGCTTCGAGCACCCCTGAGTTGATGATCGACAGGGTCATGCTGCTGCCCCCAGGCCGCACTGTGCTCATCGAGCCACAGCTGGTCATTCACAATGCTCAGCAGACCCTTGCTCACTGCGGCATCGATCCGCTCCAGCAGCGCCGCACTCAGGTAAAAGCCCTCAGGGTGATCTTGGACATCCATCAGCAGGTTGAGGATATTGGCTGTCGCACCATCGTTATAGGTGTGCCAATTGTGATAGCCGCCCTGCAGGGGATAGCTCTGAGGCCAACCGCCTGAGGGCATTTGCGCATCGAGAATCAGCGAAAGCGCGCGCTCGATGCCCCGCTGAACATTGCCCTCAGTACCGTCCCAGTGGCTTAGCAGCAGTCGCAACTCACCGGTCGTCGCGCCATTATCAAATGTTGGTGCATAGTCCATCTCGAGTGACCAATCTTGGCCTGACAGCCTGGGTCGGGCTAAGAAATCAGTATTTTTGCCCCAGCCACCGCTTGGCGTTTGAAAGCTTAGCAAGGCTTCGACCTCCTGAGTGGACAGCGGCTGTCGGCTGTCATAGCGATATCGGCGGCGATCTAAGTCATGGCCTATTGCCTTCTCGCCCTCACTATCTAAGAACGCGACATCGACCGCGGCCAAGGTGTGACTGCGCTCGAAGTACGCCTGCCATTGGTCGCGGTGCTCGACACCAGAGACTGCCAACGCACGCCTCAGGTCAAAGGTCGGCGGCGCTGCCTCGCGCCAGACCCCCTCAGACGATCGATCGCGTGCATCGATTTGTTGCAGAAACTCAGTCGTCGCGGACACCACCGTCGAGAACCACGGCTCAAACAGCCAGAAGGTGTGTGGTGTATCAGGAATCTCTACCACACGGGAAGGCGTCTGACTGCGCTCAAGATGTGCGAGGTACGCCTCACGCCCCGCGTGAAATCGCGGCGCGCTACTGTTGATAAACAGCGTTGCCGGCGGATGTTCGCCGAGAGCATGCAACGGCGAAACCTCTCGCCACAGATCGTGGTACTCTGTAAAGCGTCCCCCAAGCCACAGTGCCAAATAGGAGATCTTTCCCGGTCGATCCTCAAAATACCGCACGTCACTTGATACCGTCTCCACCACACCGTCGAGGTTCACCACCGCAGCGACCGGCAAATCGGCGTCGTCGGATCCCAACCGAGCACCGAGCAAGCTGGCCATATGGGCACCTGATGAGGCGCCTAGCAGCGCAAATCGCTCATGGGGAACCTGCCACAGCGCAAGCTGCTCGCTGAGCTTCCTCATGGCCCGCTGAATATCATTGAGCCCCGCTGGGTAGAGCGCGCTTCTTGAGGTCCTGTAATCGACCGTTGCCGCAACGAAACCTGCTTCGGCCAAGCGTTTAGCCAGCAATTGCAAGTGACTGCGGTGTCCACTGCGCCAACCACCGCCATGAATAAGCAGTATCGACAGCGTCGATTCGGGCTCGCGGGGGACATAAACATCCATCGCCAATGCCCGACCTGCAACCGAGTGGTAGACGACACCCTCGTAGGATGTCGCGGATGTCACTGCCTCAGGGTCAATGGCTTCAATATACGGGTAGCGCAGCCGATGCTTGTCGTATTCGCGAGCAATGGTGTAATCGGGCATCTCGCCCTCGACAGCTGGCACGACGCGGCGATCAGGCTGGGCAGGCAGTAGTGCAGAAAACATGCACGTGACGAGCGCAATACCGAACGGAACCCAAGGTCGAATCACGAGCCCACTACCTCACTACTGCTAAAAATTTCGCTGAAAAAAAATGGGTGCTTGCGCACCCATTCTTTAGGTTTTTCGTCATCCCGACAATACCCGGGAGACCGAGAGAGGATCCGTAGACCACATCACCTCTCTCGAACACCTTACATCGTGTAGCGAACGCCAAACAGGAACTCGCGACCAAAGCGGTGGTATACATTCACCAGATCGGCGGCATCAAACACCTGCAGTTCATACTCGTCCGTGATATTAATCACTTCCAAAGTCACTGACAGGTTGTCGTTCACGTCGTAGCGACTGGCGAAGTCAACACGGGTGTTGTCCTTGTAGCCTCGCTCATCCCTTCCATTACTACTGGGCGATCGAGTTCGATAAGCATCCCGGTACGCCGTCGAGATCCGCGCACTCCACTGATCCGCTTCGTAGTACAGCGTTGCGTTGTACTGCGTGGGCGAGAAACCGTTGATCTTGTCGGAATCGACCTTGGTGTAGTTACCGGTAAAGCCCATATTGTTAAACGGCGCCGGCAACATGGTGAAGGGCTGCTGATAAATGACCTCCCAACCATCCAACTCAGCGTTACCGCCATTTAAGGTTTGCTTCAACTCAACCAACGGATCAAGACCCGCGGCCAAATCGTTGTACAGCGGACTGGAAGCAGGCGGTAGATTCGCTGCCAAACCAGTCTGGCTATAGGGCACCTCGACGGTTTCACTGCTTTGGAAGAATGAATCGACATCCTTCTTGAAGTAGTTCACTGACAACAGCGCCTCATCGGCGAAATACCACTCCACACCGATGTCTGTGGTGGTTGCGCGGAAGGGCAACAGACCTGGGTTACCGCGGTTGTAGCCATAGGGCTCGCCACTGAAGCTGTCTAACGATCCACCCGGGGTCAGATTACCCAAGTTGGGGCGCGACATCACTTTGGCCACGCCCAAACGCACCACGACGTCATCCGTCACGTCAATAGCAAGATTGAGCGACGGCAGGGTGTCCGTATAACTTCTTGTCACCACAGCTTCGATAACTTCAGGCGACGTGGCCACAATACCCTTGGCGGTGGTTTCCGTTTCGACCCAGCGAACACCGATATCGCCACGAACGGGCACACCGACATCGGCGACGAAATCGACCTTCGCCCAGACACCCGTGTCCTCTTCCTCGACCGATCGATCATCACCGGCGCGTAGGGTTGGAGCAATATCATACAAATCAATTGCCGCTGCAGCCGCGTTGATATTAGGCGATATCCAAGACGTTGGATTACCCGCAGGGCCCGAGGTTGAGAAGCCATTGACCTGACCCAAGAGCGCACCGGAAATTGCGAGGCCTGTGGCACCAGCATCACAGTAATCGCCGGGCAAACCGCACACGATCGAACCGTAAGTGCTCTCACGTCGCGCGCCAAAAGTATCGAACTCGTAGTTCTTGTAGCTGAGACCAGCGCTCACGGAGACATCGGCATCGAGGTCGTACTCGAAATCAAGGCGAACCGTTGAAAAGCTGTTGTCAACGTAGTTGGGGCGATCTCGAACTTCGGTAAATGCCCACTGCGAAGCATCCGTCACGTCGAGCGAGCCGTAATCGACCGCGGCCATATTCATGTTGCCGCTGAAGTCGTAGGAGTAACCCTCAACCGTGCCAATCGCGTCGGCGATCACCGTCGTCTGCACTGGTACGTCGTATTCCGACTCAGAAGTGCCTACAAGGAAACTACTGCGGAACCGATCGGTAAACGCGTGCTCTACCGCGAGGGTGAGCTGGAAGAAATCCGTGGTCTGCGCGTCGAAACGGTGCTCACTACGAATCGGGTGCGTACCGTTTGCCAGTTGCGGGATATCCATGGTCGCTGCGATCATGGTGTTGGTCGCCGCATCGATTGTGTAATCAGTGACATCGATATACTTCTCTTGACTTCGCAAGAACACCTCGAGGAACTCCTCGTCGCGATCGGCTTCAAACTTCGAGTACAACGCGTCGACTGTCACCGACGTCTTGTCATCCACGTTGAACTGCAGCGAGCCGGTGATCCCCAAACGCTGCTGATCGTGGGTTAAACGGCCGTATCGCGGGATCCGCGGGTGGTAGTTGAGCGAGCTAGTATCCGTGTCAACGCAGCCTGGATCGGTCGGCTCGTCCGCGCAGACGACGCCACCGACTGACTGGAACGTGCCGTCCTGCCAGCGAACCGTCGAGAAGCCCTCCTCGTAGTAGTTACGATCAGAGTAAGCCACTGATACCAGCGCGCCAAAGTCGCCGTTGTTGACCGCGAACAAACCAGCGATACGCGGGTTATTTTTCTCAGCGAGGTCGTTGTAACCGTTTTGAGCAGAGAATGCGAAAGTTGTGCCTTCGTCATAATCAAAGGGCTTTGCAGTGCGTAGCTCGACGGTCGCACCGAGTGAGCCTTCCTCAACGTCAGCACTTTGCGTTTTACGCACAGTAATTTGATTGAACAGCTCAGATGCAAAGGTGTTGAAGTCAAAGGCGCGGTCGCGGTTTGAGCCACCGGAGGAGTCAGTACCACCCGTGGTGCTCATGCCTTCCATACCGTTGATCAGGATGCGGTTGAACTTACCTTCCAAACCACGCACGTTGACCTGACGACCTTCACCGTTCACACGGTTAATCGATACGCCCGGGATACGCTGGATGGCTTCAGCGAGGTTCAAGTCCGGAAAATCGGCGATGTCTTCGGCAACGATCGCGTCCACGACGCCATTCTCGTTACGCTTCACACCCAAAGCACGCTCCAGTGAACCTCGGAAGCCGGTGACAACCACTTCTTCCAGTCCATCAGCATTTTCCTGAGCTAAACCCTGCACGGGAGTGAGCAGAGCCAGATTGGCGGCGATCACACCCAACGCCAGCGCTGTCTTATTTGTTCTATAAATCTTTTTCATGGGCTTCCTCGGTAATTTGACATTAAGGGGAAATGAGTTTTTACCACACCAGCACCTCACCCACGAGATGCTACCGGTGGCACAGTAACAAGTTATGCTACCGGTAGCAACCCCATTGATTTTCGCGTTACAGTGCCCGCTCATCATGAGGTTCTGACACAGTTGAGAGGATATTCATTATGCGAGACGACTTCATCGCGCTTACTGGCCATGCGCACAACCGCTATCGCGGGCTTGACCTGCGCCAATTGCTGCTGGGGTGTGTCGTGGCTTTGGCGACGCTACTCGGCTCAGTCTCTGCGGCGCAGGCGGAGCACCACAGCAGGGTGACAACCCTCTTTCTAGCGGGCGATTCCACCATGGCGCCGAAATTGCCGGAGAAACGCCCAGAGACGGGATGGGGAGAAGCGCTAGAAGCACAGGCTGACCCCGGTGTGATCGCGATCAGTAACCATGCCCGAAATGGGCGCTCCACGAGAACCTTTATCAGCGAGGGGCGCTGGCAGGCGATCCTCGATGCGCTCCACCCCGGCGATTGGGTCATGATTCAGTTTGGGCACAATGATGCCAGCGAGCAAAAAATCGATCGCTACACCCCACCTGATCAATACCGCGCCAATCTCAGTCGTTTTGTCGCCGAAGTCCGCGAGCGCGGCGGCCAGCCAATTCTTCTCACCCCCGTCATGCGTCGGCGCTTTGACGAGCAGGGTAATTTCTACGACACCCACGGCCGCTATGCGCAAATTGTCAGAGCGGTTGCCGAGGCTGACGCGGTGACACTGGTCGATATGCATGCCCTATCAGGCGCCCTGCTGCTTACCTTGGGCGAGGATCACAGCCGCGATCTGTTCCTGATCTTGCCGCCTGGAAAATTTGACAATTATCCAGCGGGTCTCGATGACAACACGCACTTTTCGCCCGCGGGCGCTGAGATCATGGCCAACTTAGTGATGAACGAGTTGCGCCGACAGAAGCTGCCACTTGCATCGCTTTTGAATGCTGAACCCGCGCATTGAAGCGAATCGGACAGATGCAAAAAAAACGCCCGCAAACACTGCGCGTCTCTTTCGTTTCGCTGGCATTCACAAAAATCGCCGTTATCTTGCCGCTTGTTACGTGGACGTCGGCCTTGGGACAGGCGCGCCGCGCCGGGGCGTGTTTTTTTGCACTCATCCTGACAAGTGAGGCCTTCGCTGCAGAGACCGGTCTGAGTCGCTCAGGCGCAGCTGATACCTATTCCAACCCGATTATCGCCGCAGATTTTTCTGACCCCGATGTCATCGCCACACCCACGGGCTTTTGGATGACCGCCTCCTCGTTTAACAGCAGCCCCGCGTTACCCTTGCTTTTTTCGGAGGATCTCGTGCGTTGGCGGCTCGTGGGTCATGCGCTGCAACGCAACCAACCCGAGACCTGGTTTTCGCAACCCCAGCACGGCAACGGTGTGTGGGCGCCCTGCTTACGCTTTCACGACGGACGATTCTGGATTTTCTTCCCCGATCCCGACCACGGTATTTGGGTGACGAGTACTGATGACCCTCTGGGCACCTGGTCGACACCGCGCCTTGTTCTGGCTGGACAAGGGCTCATCGACCCGACCCCCCTGTGGGATCAGGACGGTCGAGCGTGGCTCTTGCATGGTTGGGCAAAGAGTCGCGCCGGTTTTAACAATCGACTGACCTTGCACGAAATGGCGCCCGACGCGAGCTGGGTCGCGACCGAGGGCAGGACGCTGATTGATGGCGATCAGCTGTCTGATGTGCGCACCCTCGAGGGCCCCAAGTTCTATTACCGAGATGGCTACTACTGGATTTTTGCGCCGCAAGGCGGTGTGACGGCGGGGACACAACTGGTGTTCCGGTCTGAAAAATTAGAGGGTCCGTGGGCGTATCGGACCGTCTTGGCGCAAGGTGATACCGACGTTAACGGGCCCCACCAAGGCGCCTGGGTGCGGACTTCAGTAGGAGAAGACTGGTTCATCCATTTCCAGTCTCGCCCCCCCTTTGGTCGCATCGTGCACTTGCAGCCCATGCAGTGGCGCGACCACTGGCCGGTGATCGGCAGCGATACTGATCATGATGGTATTGGAGAGCCCGTGTCCACGTGGCTGCGGCCCGCAGTCTCTCGCCCCACAGGACGCAGTACTAAACTCAGTGACTTCAGCGCCAGCGATGATTTTTCATCGCCCGAGTGGCACCCAGCGTGGCATTGGAATACCAACCCCGAAGTCGATTGGGCGCGACGGAGATCCGGTCGACTGATTCTCAATAGCCAACCCAACGGCGGTAATTTATGGCAGCAGCCCGCGCTGTTGCTGCAGCGCCTCCCCGCGCAATCGATGATTGCGGAGACGGTGATTGATGTGCCCGATCGGGCGATGGGTTGGCGCGGCGGTCTGCTGGTCTATGGCGAGGACTATGCTTGGATCGGACTGCGTGGCGATGACCAGGGAGAGGTCATGCTGGGCATCGGTCGCTGTCGTGATGCGCGGATAGGATGTGAAGAAACTTTCGAGCCGCTGTTTGAAGTCGGTGAGGCGCAGGTTCGCGTGCGTGTGAACGTGTCGCATCTCGGCCACTATGTGTTCTCGACGTTAATCAATGACCGGTGGCACAGCGTCGGTGAGCTGATGACCGCGCGAAACGGGCGATGGGTCGGCGCCAAGATCGGCCTCTTCGCAGCGCACAATGAGGGCGAACAATCCGTAGCGCTATCGTTCGACGCGTTCGGGTTGAGCCCAACTGAGACCGCGTCGATTCTAGCGACGCTCCAGTAAGCGCTCGCAGATCGTGTGTCTTAGACCGTTGCACCAATTTTCCAAGGGTTAAACTCGCAATCACCGTAGCCGAGCTGTTCGCTCGCGGTCCGCTCACCCGAAGCGAAATCAATGAGCCTCTCGAAGATCTCGGCGCCCTTCTCCGCGACTGAGCAATCTCCCGAGACGATGTCGCCGCAGTTGATATCCATGTCCTCGCGCATACCCTCAAACAACGCCGTGTTGCTTGCGAGCTTGATACTCGGTACGGGCTTGAAACCGAAGGCCGAACCCCGCCCCGTGGTAAAACCAATCAAATTGGCACCGGAGGCGACCTGCCCCGTTACCGATACCGGGTCATACCCGGGACTGTCCATGAACGCCAAACCCGCACAATCGACACGCTGCCCGTATCGATAGACGCCGTTGAGGTTGGTATTGCCGCTCTTCGCCTGCGCGCCGAGGGATTTTTCCAGAATGGTGGTCAACCCACCGGCCTTGTTGCCCGGCGAGGGATTCGCATCGAGCACAATGCCGCTGGCGGCGGTATACGCCTCCCACCAGCGAATGCGCTCTAGCAGCGCCTCGGCAATCTCCGGTGAGGTCGCACGCTGTGTCAGTAAGTGCTCAGCACCATAAATCTCGGGCGTTTCGGAATAAATCACGGTACCCCCGTGACGAATCAACCAATCGCCCGCCACGCCTAATGCGGGGTTGGCAGTGAGTCCAGAGAGCGCGTCGGAGCCGCCACATTGGACGGCCAGGGTTAAGGCTGACACCGGTTGCACTGAACGCTCTGCCTTTGAGGCCTCCGCAATCATTTCTTGAACGACCTTCGCACCGGCAGCAATAGTCGCTCGAGTACCGCCCTCCTGTTGAATCGATAGCGTCTGAAACCGCGTATTGTGCACGAGACCCGTCTCTTCCATGAGCCGGTTAAGCTGAAGCGTTTCACAGCCCAAGCCCACCAATAGCACGCCGGCAAAATTGGGATGGCGCGCATAGCCCTCAAGCGTTCGCTGCAGGGTGGCAAAGCCCTCGTCGTCACCTTGCATGCCGCAACCCGAACTGTGACTCAATGCCACGACACCATCGACACCTGCGATATTCGCTGTACTGAGGAACGCGTTACCTTCCGCTGCGATCGCGCTCGCTACCGTTGCAGAACAATTGACCGAGGTCAGTACACCCACATAGTTGCGCGTTCCGACTCCCAGTGGCCCGCGGTCATAACCGTGGAAGTAGCGCTGCGACTCAGCGGGAATCCAATCGGTTGGGCGCGCCTCGCGACAAAAGCCATAGTCTTTTTCAAAATCACTCACCGCCAGGTTGTGACTGTGCACATGATCGCCCGCAAGAATCGGCCGCGTGGCGCGTCCAATCGCGTGACCATACTTGCGTACGGTGTCATTCACGGCCAGGTCGCAAATCGCTATTTTGTGCAACCGGGGAATGACCTGGCGCGCTTCAATGATCGTCCCACCCACTGAGACCAAGGCGCCCGCAGGGATATCGACAATTGCGATCGCCACTTGGTCGTCGGCATGAATGTGTAAAGCCTGAAGCATGGTGTTCACTCTGTTGTTTGCAGAAGTCCATCATCCGCGGATGACATCCGCTTGTCACGACGCGGACATTAACTTAGTATGCCACCGGTAGCAATTTCCCCCTCGAGAAATGTTGGTCATGGCAAAAGCGCTAGAACTCCACCCCGATCGGCTGTTCCCAGCTGATCCGACACAGCGCGCCATTGCGCGTGAACTCTACTCTGAAATTGCTGGCCTGCCCATTATCAGCCCGCATGGCCATACCGATCCAGTCTGGTTTGCAGACAATGAGAATTTTTCCAATGCCAGCGAACTGCTGATCATCCCCGATCACTATGTCTTTAGAATGCTCTACAGCCAAGGTGTTTCTATGGAAGCACTCGGGGTGCCAACCATCGACGGTGCAGCCGTGGAAACTGACGCCCGAAAAATCTGGCATCACCTTGCAAATCACTACCGACTTTTCCGCGGCACACCGAGTCGGCTGTGGCTCGATACCGTGTTTTCAGAAGTATTCGGGATCGATGTGCAACTTGACCCCAGCACCGCTGATCACTACTTCGACACGATTAATGAGCAACTGGCCACCGATGCGTTCCGACCCCGCGCACTGTTTGATCGTTTCAAGATCGACTTTCTGGCCACCACAGAAGGTGCGCTCGACCCACTGAACGCGCATCAACGCATTCGCGCGAGTGGCTGGGCTGGCCGCGTGGTGAGCACCTACCGCCCGGATGCGGTGATCGATCCTGAATTCGAGGGTTTTATCGACAACCTCAAGGCACTGGCAGAGCTCACTGGGGAAGATACATTCAATTGGTCAGGCTATTTGAACGCGCACCGCGCCCGTCGCGCCTTTTTCAAAACCTTGGGTACCACCGCGACCGATCACGGTCACGCAACGGCGACGACCGCAAATCTCAACCCTCAGGATGCCGAGGCACTCTTTGCACGAGTGACATCGGGTCAATGTAGCGCTCAGGATGCAGAGCTGTTCCGCGGTCAGATGCTGACCGAGATGGCGAGAATGAGTCTCGATGATGGTCTGGTCATGCAGATCCATCCGGGCAGCTACCGCAATCACAACCAGACGGTCTTCAACCGCTTCGGACGTGATAAGGGCGCAGATATTCCGTCGCAAACTGACTATGTCAACGGACTCAAACCCATGCTCGACGCCGTGGGTGGCGAACCGAACCTGCAGATCATCTTGTTCACTTTGGATGAGACCACCTACAGTCGCGAGCTTGCCCCGTTGGCAGGACATTACCCTGCACTAAAGCTCGGACCGCCTTGGTGGTTCCATGACAGTCCCGAGGGTATGCGGCGGTTCCGCAATCAAGCCACGGAAACGGCTGGGTTTTACAATACGGCGGGGTTCAACGACGATACGCGCGCGTTTTTATCCATTCCTGCGCGGCACGACGTGGCGCGAAGAATGGACTGTGTGTTTTTAGCTGAGTTAGTTGCCGATCATCGCTTGGCCATCGATGAAGCGCATGAACTCGCCCAAGACCTCACCTACAATCTTGCGAAAGCAGCGTACCGTATCGAATGAACGTACGTTACGTTGCCGTTTACTGTCTCGTGCTAGCGGGGTTGATCGGTTGCGTTCAGAGTCAAGCATACCCGACGGCAATTACCGTCGCTCAAGATGGGACCGGTGACTTCAGCTCTATCCAACAAGCCATCGAAGCGACCAAAGCATTCCCAGACCGCCCGATCACCATCACCATCGGGCCGGGTATCTACACAGAAAAGGTGCGCGTGCCGCACTGGAATACGCGTTTAACACTGCGCGGCGCCGGAGTGGGCCGCACGGTCATTCGCTGGGATGATCACTTTAAAGCGATTGATCGCGGTCGCAATTCGACTTTCTACACCGCCACTGTATCCGTCGAGGCAGATGATTTTGCGGCACACGATCTGACGATTGAAAACACCGCCGGGCCTGTCGGGCAAGCCATCGCGCTGGGCGTGATGGGTGATCGCGCGGCATTTTCGCGTGTGCGTATCGAGGGCTTTCAAGACACGCTCTACGTCGCCGGCGATCACCATAGGGTGCGATTTCGTGACAGCTACATCAGCGGCAGTGTCGATTTTATTTTTGGCTCGGCTTCCGCCATTTTTGAGCAGTGTCACATACACTCGCGTGCTCGTGGCTACGTGACGGCGGCATCGACACCCAAAGAGGCCGACTTTGGCTTCGTGTTTATTGACAGCGTCTTCAGCGCCGAACCCGACGTGACTGATGTCTTCCTCGGTCGCCCATGGCGTGATGACGCCCACGTTGCGGTGATCTCATCGCAACTTGGCGTGCATATCAATGCAGCGGGCTGGAACGACTGGGATCGCGCGGCGACACACGCCACCGCGCGATTCTGGGAATTTAATAATCTGGGGCCAGGCGCCAACATCGCGTCACGTGCCGCGTGGTCTCGTCAATTATCTCCGGTAGAGGCGCAAAAATTGCTCGATCAGGCCACTGCGCGATGAGCACCCGACTCAGCGAGACATCGCTCAAGCGTCGCCGTCACACCCTCTGTGTCAAGCGCGACCGCCCATTCAACAACCTGCTGTGAAAAGGACTGCAGTTGGTTTAGATCCTGCCCCCACAGCGCCTCCGCTTGCAACACACGTTTGACCTGATCAGGAATCGACGCCTCGCTGTCCCAAATCTCACTGATGATCGCGACGACATCGGCATCGTCATTGACCCAGCTGTTTTGCGCCTGCTGACCCTGACGGTAGAGGACCAATAGTGCAGCAAGCGATAACGCCATCAGGCGCGTTTCAGACTGCATGGCAAGGGCATCTTGCACAGTCGGTAACAGTCGCGATCGCCATTTAGACACTGCGTTCAAAGCGATATTCTGCCATCGGTGTGCAATCGACGTATTCGCAAACCGCTCAAGAATACTGTCAACGTAGTGATCGATATCCGCATGCTGCGCGCGCAACGTCGGTGCGATCTCTGCGCGTGCCAAGCACCGCATAAAGGCCCCAAGTCGCGGATCAGCCTCCGCTTCAGAGACCAACGTAACCCCGGAGAGCAGCGCGAGAGCGAAAGTGCCGGTATGGACCCCATTCAAAACGCGCACCTTCCGATCCCGATAAGGAGTCAGTTCTTGAGTGAAGGTGATCGACAAGTCAGCAGGAACACGCAGCTGCTCAGCCACAAAGATCGGCGCCTCAATCACCCAATCGTAAAAGGGCTC
Organism: Halieaceae bacterium; assembly: GCA_038134505.1. Lineage (GTDB taxonomy): Bacteria > Pseudomonadota > Gammaproteobacteria > Pseudomonadales > Halieaceae > Luminiphilus. The sequence goes on from JAYPVH010000008.1 coordinate 103,743, forward strand.
TGCCATGATACTGACGGAGTCCGCTTGCGACTGCCAAACGCCATCACCGCCGGTCACAATACGATCAACCAGCGTGTTGTAAAACCCACACTGGCTATCGAGCCACTTAAGGAATGCAGACCCAAGCAACCAATCCTCTGCATGCTGCTTGATAATAGCTTTTAAGCGGGTGGCGTTGCCCTCAATGAGTTCACAGCACAGCACGTGCACACCCAGCGCGTCTTGTTCGCCGCAGTGACTGAACCGCTGCCAGAGCATCCATGCGAGTAGCGCGGGAAAAGTTTGCGGCACTATGGCGTCATTGAGATCATGCGCAGCATATTGGATGCCAGCCTCGGTGGTATTGGATACCACCCACTGCCAAGAAGGCTCCACAGCGAGTCTTGCGCTCGCATCCTGATCGGAGAACGGGTTGATCGCTTGGGTCAAACACGCCACGGGATCTTTACGATCGACCGTCTCACCACCGAGCACGCCGCGCAAATGCACATCGTATCGACCGCCATGAGCATTGATTGCATCGATCAGGGCGCTGTCGCCTGGTCGTGCCTTCAGGGCAATCACCCGAGCATCCAGTCCAGCGCGCTGATTGAGTTGTTCAAAGATCCAATCGACAAATCCCAGCAAAAAGACGCCGGTACCAAATTGGTAAACCGTCGGGGCTGTATACGCCGAAACGCCATCGTGAACTGTAGCTTCAGTCTTCACCCGATGGCCGTCCAATCGTTGCAAGAATACCGCCGTCAACATAAATGATTTGCCCGTTGACAAACTGACTCGCCGCGGAGCTCAGAAATACAGCAGTGCCCTTAAGATCGCCGGCCTCACCCCAACGATTGGCGGGGGTGCGATGGAGAATAAACTCGTTAAACGGATGCCCTTCTGTTCTGATCGGCGCCGTTTGCTCGGTCGCAAAATATCCAGGGCCGATGCCATTGACCTGAATGTTGTGGCGCGCAAACTCGGTGGCCATATTGCGCGTCAGCATCTTCAGCCCGCCCTTTGCCGCAGCATAAGCGCTGACGGTATTGCGTCCGAGCTCACTCATCATGGAGCAGATATTAATCACTTTCCCACCACCGCGAGCGATCATTGATTTGAGCACGGGTTTGGACATCACAAATACACCCGTGAGGTCAGTGCGAATCACCGACTCCCACTCCGCGAGCGACATCTCCAGCATAGGAATCCGCTTGATCAGTCCCGCGTTATTGACCAATACGTCAATAGCGCCGACTTCAGATTCAATACGTGCGACGGCGTCACCCACAGCGTTCTCGTCGGTGACATCAAAAAGATAGCCGTGCGCCTTGAGGCCCTGCCGCTGCAAAGCATCCACAGCCTGATCAACTCGCTCCTGCGAGGAATGTCCGGTGATGACCACTGTCGCGCCCGCCTCGGCCAAACCCTCGGCCATCGCCAAGCCAAGACCGTGCGTTGCGCCAGTGATGAGGGCCACTTTGCCCGTGAGATCAAATAGTCCAGTCGACATGACCTACTACCGCAGCTCAAATGGCTGAATTTTGTCCATATCATCGTAGTCGAGATTTTCGCCGCCCATGCCCCATATAAAGACGTAACTCGACGTACCGACACCGCAGTGCATTGACCATGGGGGCGACACCACGGCTTGCTCATTCGCCATCCACAGGTGCCGTGTTTCTTCCCGCGGCCCCATAAAATGACACACGGCCTGATCCTCAGGCACTTCAAAGTAAAAATAGGCTTCCATGCGACGATCGTGGATGTGCGCGGGCATGGTATTCCACACACTCCCCGGGTGAAATTCGGTGAGGCCCATCTGCAACTGGCAAGTCTCGACAACGCTGTTCACCAGCAGCTTGTTGATCGTCCGTTCGTTACAGGTTTCAGACGAGCCCAGGTGAACAGCGTCAGCGTCGGCCATCCCGACCTTTTTGTCTGGGAAACTCTGATGCGCCGGCGTGGACAGGACATAGAATTTTGCGGGGGCGTCCGGGTCGACACTCTCAAAATGAATATCTCTATCGCCGGCCCCTAAATAGAGCGCCTCGCGATAACCCAAGTCAAACGTTTGATCCCCACATCGCACCCGACCGGCACCGCCAATATTAATCGTACCGAGTTCGCGCCTGTGCAGAAAGAAAGGCGCTTTGATTGGATCAATCGGGCCTAGGGTCTGTGCACCAGAGACCGGAAGCACGCCACCGACAATCAGGCGCTCGTAATGCGTATACGTCAGATGAATTTCATCGGCGACAAACAGTGACTCAATCAAATAATGCTGTCGTAACTTCTCGGTATCATAGCGTTTATAGTCATCGGGATGCGTTGCGTGTCGGATACTGTAGTGCGTCGTCATCATTGATCTCCTTCGGTGTTTAATAATCGCGCGATTTCAACGCTTGCCAGTAAAAACGGACCAAGTCCCTTGGGGTCGTTGTCGACAATCGGCTCACTCATGTAATAACGATAACTACCATCACGCCCATAGCCCAATCCGCCCACCTCCACGGTGCCGCGATAGATTGCCGACCCATCAGGGCGCAACTCCACAAAGGAATCAACCAGTCCTTGGTAGGCCGCTAAGGCGGCGCTCGCGAATCGATCTGCATCGAGCATCCCCTCGTTCACGCCTTTGGTGAGCATGTAAGTCACCATCGCGCTGACAGAGGCCTCTCGATAATTTCCGATCGCGTCAGGGCGATCAATCACCTGATACCACGTCTGCGTCTCTACATCCTGATAGCGCAAGAGATCCTCGGCGAGTTCCGTGCCCATCTGAGCGAGAAAAAGACGCGCCTCTGACTCGCTCTCAGGGATCAACCCCCAGGTGTCGACGATGGCCATTGCAAGCCAGCCCATGCCGCGACCCCAAAAATGCCGCGATAACCCAGTCTCCGGGTCCGCCCAGTCCTGCTCGCGCCGCTCATCCCACGCGTGCCAATACAACCCGGTCGAGGGATCTTTAAGCCGCTCGTACACCACATGGAACTCTTCGAGCGCCATCGGTAGCGCCTCGGAATCTTGGAACAGCTGGCCATACTCGACAAGAAAGGGCATACCCATGTAAACGCCATCGAGCCACAGCTGTCCGGGATAGCGCTGCTTATGCCAAAAAGCGCCCGCATCCAGTCGCGGATGGGTGTGCAGTTGATTGCGAAGAATATCGGCTGCGTCGCGATATCGACGTGCCTGAGTTTCCCGATACAGCCGCAACAGCATCTTGCCACTGTTGATGCTATCGATGTTGTGGTTGGCCAGACGATAACTCGCGATCTCCCCCTCGGCAGACAGGTAGGAATCGATGACCGCTGCCGCATGGGTCTTTAACGACTGATCACCCGTTGCTGCTGCAAGTTGATCAAAACTTTGCATCAACAGACCCGTGGTGTATTCCCAGTTCGCTGCACGCTGGCGCAGCTGATCATACTCCCCCCACTTCAACTGATCGCCCTGTCGCGCACGCTCCGATTGCGCCAGACGAGTCGCCAAATCCAAAACAGCCTCACGATTGATCTCAGCGGGCTTTGCGTCGCGACTGAAAGCGCCGTCTACCCGCACTCGGGATCGAATAGTCAGTCGCTCAGCTGTCGCCTCAAGCCACGAACGAAAAGCCGCCTCGGAGGTGATCCCATCGGGTTCTTTATCCCATGCAGCCGCGAAGTAATAATCAAGGGCGTCGCCGTGGGGTTTGAGGATGACCATCTGGTTTTCAGCGTCTTGCGTCACGCGCTCAACATCTTTTCGTCGCACGAAGACGGCCATGCCAAGGTTACCGCCGTCGAGGCTCTGCGCACCCCAGGTCGCGAGGTAGGTCCACGCCTGACCTGTAATATCGAGACTCCCTTGCAGCAGTGTGGTCTCCGCGTGTTTCACCAAACCAGTGACCATTCGCTCTGGCATTCGATCTGCCTCGAGCTCAACGTGCACGAGCCGACTACCCCCTTGCATGGTCAGGCGAGCCTGCAGTTGCGTCGCTTGTTCAGTTACCTGCCAGTCGTGATAACGCGTGGTAAAACCTCCCTCGATAGGGCCATCAGCATCGATTGTCGTGGTCCAGCCCGAGACCGAAGAGACCGGCAACCAATCCTCGCCAACCCAAGCGCCGAACCCGCCCATTCCCAGCGAGTTACCAACTTTCAGAACATCCATCCCCCAGTCGGCAGGATTGTGGTAGGCCTCAAAGTCCTCAAGACCGACCTGCGCCAACACGAGGTCGGCAGTTCGCTTACCAAAGATATCAAATCCGTTGCGCTCATCGAGGTAGACGCGATAACCCACCCGATCGCTCTCGATACCAGGCCCCTCGTAGCGAATAAATTCCGAGTGATCGGTGTGCTGGTCGGGCGGTGTTAGCGTCGCAACCGACTGCCACTCACCGCCCTCGTAGTGACGCCCATTCCACTGCCCACCGACCTTGTGGGAAATTTCCGCATGCGCCCGACTCGGCCAGGAAGGCATTGCCTCGGCATCTTGATTGACCGAAATCGCCAACTTGGCCCCAGCGGCCAAGGTGACTTGGGTCACGACATGATCGACATCACCATCGCCATTTCGGTCGACCCACTGATGTGGCAGCAGCTGATCCGCAGCGCGGAGCGCAAGCGTCGCATCCTCCCCCAAAAGGCCGAGCGACAGGAGCGGTATGGCAATCGTCTCATCTTGGCGCTCGAAGGCGGACGGATTGGCCACCTCGATCACAGCCAAGGCCTCTAGCTGTTCCGATTGGCTTTCGGCGCTGTCATCCGAACTCTGGCACGCGACAAGGGCCGCACAAACCAAAAGCCAGGCGCTGTTGAATTCTCGGCGCATGATTGTTCATCCTTTTCATTCATGTCGGGACGGCACGTGGTTCAACTTCGGTGTCATTGCCACCGGTAGCAAAGTGTATTGTGTTCGCTGACAACTCTCAACTCTCAGCGGCCCCCGCACCAAAGGAGAGCGACAAAAAGACGTCATGGGCCTCTGGTGATCGACACCCGATTGAACAGGAGTCGAGCGGGCGTGTTGTTATTAGCGAACAGGGCCGGTTGACTGACGTAAAATCAACTCAGGGCGAAAACAGCCTTCGATTTCCACGTCGTCATCGGTCAAGCCTATCTGTTGCAGTAGTTTCCGTACCGCCTGCTCCGCGAGTCGCGCATTCGGGCGATGGAAGGTGGTTAATGCAGGATAAATCTTGGTCGCCAACGGACTGTCGTCATACCCCGCCACAGACACGTCACCCGGCACATCGAGCCCAAGCTTGCGCGCGGCCTGCAGTACGCCCGCAGCCATTTCGTCATTGAGCGCAAAAATCGCTGTCGGCGGGCTCTCCCGACTCAGGAGCTTGGTGCCCAAGCGAACGCCCGCATCGTAAGTAAAATCACCGATCAGAATATCATCGTCACGGAGGGTCACGCCGCGAGCCATCAGTCCTTGCTGGAAACCCTCTAGTCGCTCGGTTGTTGCGAGTCGTGAGGGTGGACCCGCAATCACGGCGATATTGCGGTGTCCCAAAGACACTAAATAGTCGCTGAGGTCAGCCATCGACTCTCGATCCGCGGCGTAAACGAGGTGAGGTAGCGCATCAAAAGCCACGTTACCGATGCGAACATAGTTGTAGCCACCAGCCCTGAGCGCCGCCACAAGGCCCTCATCGGCCGAAAGCGGCGGCAGCAAGATCACGCCATCCAATTTTGAGCGCTGGATAAAGTGAATCACTCGCTCAGCCAGCGTGACTGACTGATGATCAAAGGGTCGAACGATCAGCTCATAGCCCTTGTCGAGACAAATATTGAGAATGCCCCGCTGAATCGCATGAATAGACAGTGCATTCGGGTCGTCATAAATCAAACCCATCAAATAAGAACGGCTAAAGGCCAAGCCGCGCGCTTGAGGACTCGGCGCGTAATCGAGATCTTTAATTACGGCGTTAATTTTGTCTCGCGTGGCCTGATTCACCATCGGTGAGTTGTTGATCACCCGAGAGACGGTTCTCTTTGATACGCCAGCGATCCTCGCTACATCGTTAATGGTCGCCATTAGGTATCACCCGCCGACTGGGAGCCCGAGTTTGAAAAGTCCCCCACGAGAATTTCTCGGTCGGCCATTCGCACCGCGTGCATCGACAAACCATCGACATGCTCGATAACGCCCAGCGCCGCTGAGTCTTGGATGAGGATATTGTAGAGATTCAGATTCACAATCGGTGCCCGCTGAAAACCCAGTACTTGGAAAACGCGCTGGGCTTTGCCCACTCGAAAATTGGAAAGAAAGATATCGCGAACCAGCGGATCATGGAATCCTTGATCGCCCTCTTCATAGTAAAAATTGATCACCAAAAAATCGCGAACCACACCCACGTTGATGTCACGATAATGAAGGTTTTCCAGCAAACCGCCACGAACCGAATTGGTTTTTATGCGCACCGCGCGCTCGAGATCAGGGCTACTCATTTCACACCGTTCAACAAATACGTTTCGAACGCCACCCGAGATCTCGCTACCGATGACCACACCACCATGACCCGCTCGCATCACGCAATCTCGAATCACGATATTCTCGCTGGGTGTCGCGAAACGGCGACCATCGTCATTGCGACCTGATTTAATAGCAATACAATCATCGCCAGTATCAAAAACGCACTGCTCGATCAAAACACGGTTGCAAGACTCAGGATCACAGCCATCCGAATTGGGACCATGGCTTTGGCAAGTGACACCACGGACTGTCACATCGGTACACAACACCGGGTGAATCAGCCAAAAAGGCGCATCTTTCAGCGTGACACCCTCGATCAGAATTCTTCGACAACGCATCAACTGAATCATCGGTGGGCGGAGATAATCACCTTCGCCGTAGCGGCGCTCAGCGACGGGGACATCGCCCTCCACTTGGAGCTGAAGTCGGTCCCGTGCCGGCTTTTGGCTGATGCCGGGCATCACATCCCAGTGGGCTGAAGAGTGCGCGCCCTTCCATGGCCACCACGTTTGGTCGTCGGCATTGCCGTTAATCACTCCGGTACCGGTGATGGCAATATCCTCACAGTCGACGGCGTAGATCAGCGGCGAGTAATTCCACAGTGCCATACCCTCCCAGCGCGATAACACAGCGGGCAAATAGCGTTGCGGATCTGCGATAAAGGACAGCTCCGCGCCCGCCTCCAAATGGAGTTCGACCCGCGAGCGCATGTGGATCGCGCTGGTCCGATAAAGTCCTGCCGGAATCGTGACTCGACCACCACCCTGGTCATGACACGCTTGAATCTGCGCGTTAATCAATGTCGCACAATCTTCGTGCTCGTGTAGATTGTATAACGACAGGCGGTATTCTGCGTCGGGTATTGTCGGCGATTCCAAGGCGTCAACCACAGCCTGCGCTGCCCACTGCGTATCGCGATCCGATAGAGCGCGGCTATCAGCGACCGATCCGAACGCTGTGCGATCTGATGGTGCTTTGGCACAACCATTGAGTAGTATGAGACCCGATGCGGTCATTACTGCGCTGCGCAGAAAATGCCGCCGGGTGGGCTTCGAACTTTGAGACATCAGTCTGTTCCTCGTACGGTTGCCATCGCCTCAGCGGGCACGATCGCACCCCGGTGCTGAATGACGATGCTCGCGAGCCGATGCGCTAAACGAGCTGCTTGTTCAGGATCTTGACCCTCGAATCGAGCGGCAAGATAGCCTGCATTAAAGGAATCACCCGCCGAGGTGGTATCAATAGGCTTCACAACCCGCGGCACGGGCACGCTTAACGGGCCACGATCAGTCCAAATATGACAGCCACTGGGCCCCTGCTTGACGACCACCTCAGCCACTCCCAGGGCGGCAAGGCGTGCCTGCGTCTCCTCGGGTGACCCATCACCAAATAACTGCTGCTCATCTTCAAAGGTGGGCAGCGCCATGTAGACCTTGCGACATAGCGATTCGAAGCGCTCCTGCGCTTCATCTTTGCTGTCCCAACCTGCTGGCCTGTAGTTGCCGTCGAATACGATCTTTGCACCCTCCGCGCGAGCGCCATCTAGCAACTCCAACAGCGTGTTCCATGAAGCTGCCGAAAACAGCGAGAGGGTGATCCCCGATAAGTAGATATACTGAGCCTTCGATAACAGCGTCCTCAGGCGTGCTACTCGCTCGTGATCATCGAGCAGTTGGCGCACAGGCGCTTCTTTTCGCCAATAAGAGAATTCTCGCTCTCCGTGCTCATCGGTTTTAATCCAGTACAAGCCGGGCCGAGTGCCGGCTATACGCTCGACCCCTTGCGTATCAAGATGCTCTCGATGCCAACAATCAATCAGCCAATCACTGTGCCGATCGTCGCCCAATGCCGTGACATAGCCTGTCGGAACACCGAGTCGCGACAAATAGATCGCCGTGTTCAAAGTGTCGCCACCAAAACCCAGCTGCAGCTGCCCCGCATCCCTCGATGGCGATTCGCTCAGCTCCAACATGCACTCGCCGATGGCGAGTACCCCACCGACGGCTAGATCACTCACTGATAAAAACCAAAAGCGCGTGGTAAAGCCTCGCTCACCTCGGGTACGTAGGTGACCAACAACAGCGCTGCAATCATCGCCAAGTACATCGGCATCAGCGGCCTGATCATGCGCTCAATCGTCGTCTTGGCCACTGCGCAACTGACGAACAACACACTTCCCACGGGCGGCGTACACAGTCCGATACAGAGGTTGAGAACCATCATGATGCCAAAATGGAGTGGCGACATGCCGAGCTGTGTTGCGATAGGCAAAAAGATTGGCGTAAAAATCAGCACCGCCGGCGTCATATCCATGAACGAACCCACGACCAACAAAACGATGTTGATCAGCAATAGAAGCAGCAGTGGGTTATCGCTGATCGACAGCAAAGCGTCGGCGACCACAGTTGGCACGTTTTGGAACGCCAATAACCACGACATGGCAATCGATGTGCCCACCAACACCATGACCACCGCGGTCGTCTGCGCCGCGCGCAGCAAAATCTCGGGCAAGTCTTTCAGCGTCATTTCGCGATAGATCAAAGACAATACCAAGGCGTAGATGACCGCGATCGCGCCGGCCTCGGTTGCAGTGAAAACACCGCCGATGATACCGCCAATGACCAGCACAATTAGGAACAAGCTCGGTCCGGCTTGGAGAAAGCTGCGGGCAATAGGTGGTGCTGATGCAATGTTTACACCGGCCAAATCCCGGCCGCGCGCATAAACGGCACACACCACCATCAAGCACAACGCAACGATAAGCCCTGGCAGATAGCCGCCTAGAAACAGCGCAGCGATGGAAACACCGCCGCTCGCCACCGCATAGACAATGAGAATATTGCTCGGTGGAATCAACAAGCCCGTGGTCGCAGCGGTAGCGGTCAACGCCGCACTGAAATCGCGATCATAGTGATCCTCTTCCATGGCTGGAACCATCACCCCGCCCACGGCCGATGTCGCCGCCACGGCAGAGCCGGATATGGCACCGAACAATGTGCAGGAAATAACGTTCACAAACGCGAGGCCGCCGGGCAACTGCCCAACCAGGCTACGGGCAAAGGTCACCAGCCGCTGCGCAATACCGCCAGAGCTCATTAACTGGCCCGATAAAATGAACAAAGGCACCGCGAGCAACGCAAAACTATTGATCCCACCAGCCATGCGCTGGGCAATTGTTGTCACTGCAGCTAGCCAGTCGATGGATAACGACATGGCCACGGCCGTCGCGAGGCCAATACAGAAGGCGACCGGCACGCCGAGAAAGAGCAAGACGAAGAAAACACCGATGAGCGCCAGTTCCACCATATCAGGACTCCTTCATAGCCGTATCGGAATCTGACAGATGAGGCTCTGACTGACTCAGCAAGGTGACGATCTGTAAGCAACTGAACAACACCATCAAGGCGCCACTCAGCGGGACGACGAGGTAGAGAACCGCCGTGGGTAAACCCAAGGCCGGCGTGAGCTGGTTCAGCTCCCAAGTAATCATTACAAGGCGCGAGCCACCAATCACCATCGCCACGAGAGCAAAAGCGAGCACCATGCATTCGATGAATACACGCAGCGCCAACGCCCGCCGACCCTGCAAACGTCGCGGCAGCAGATCAATCGCCAAATGCTCTCGCGAGTAGGACACCGCAGCAGCCCCCAAAACGCCCACCCACACCAGCAAAAAGCGGGCGGCCTCCTCCGTCCAAGAGGCGGGTTGGTCGAGTACATAGCGCGATAGCACCTGCCAGGTCACCGAGAGCACCAAAGCACCCATTAAGATCACCAAAGCAAGGCGCAGAATTTTTGCGATGAAATGCATCATAACTACGGCACCTCTACATCTTGAATCTGATCAAGCAATGCGCCGACGGCAGTCCCCGCGTAAGACGCTTGCATCTCACTCACTTTCGATTGGAAAAGAGATTTATCTGGCCGAATGATCTCCACGCCCGCAGCCTCTACCGCCGCAAGGGCGGCATCACTGTCACGGGCCCAGAGCTCACGCTGAAAGACCACGGAATCATCGACCGCTTGCTGCAACCAGCGCTGCTCTTGATCCGACAAGGAATCCCAGACAAAAGTGCTGACCAGCAAGATATCCGGTACGGCCGTGTGTTCATCGAGGGTGTAGTAGCGACAGACTTCATAGTGCTTTGACAGATAAAAACTCGGTGGATTGTTCTCCGCACCGTCGACCACGCCCTGCTGCAGCGCCGTGTATAACTCGCCCCAGGCGATGGGCGTGGGGGACCCTCCGAGGCTACTCACCATATCAAGCGCTGTCGCGCTCTCTTGGACTCGAATTTTGAGGCCCGACAGGTCAGCTGGCTCTAACACGGGTCGATCGACTGTGTAAAAGCTTCGACTACCCGCATCGTAATAACCGAGCCCCTTGAGTCGAACAGATCGAGGGGCATCGAGAATTTGTCGACCGATCTCGCCATCGAGCACAGCCTGGTAATGGGCTTGATCGCGAAATACATACGGAATATTGAAGAGTTGCATGATCGGCACAAAGCCCTCTAGCGGACTGGCCGAAACTTTGGTCATCGCCAATGACCCGATTTGCAACAGCTCGATTAGCTCGCGCTCATTACCGAGTTGGCCACTTGGATAGACCTCCAGCCGCATCTGCCCGGCGCTATACTCGGTGAGTCGGTCACGAATATGTAGCATAGCTTGGTGGACCGGATGCCCCGTTTCAAGGGTATGGCCCATGTGTAAAACTCGCGCTTCTTCCTGCTGGGCGCAGCCGAACAACCACAAACTGAGGCAACATGCCGTAGCGATGCGCACGCTCTTCGCTAGATCATTCACGAATCGTTTCATTATCTCTCTACTCTCTTCTCGCGTGTTGGCGTCGGTATCAGCTACCGCAGCATCGGAGGGTCTGCATCGTCGCAACGCTCGATCTCTAGGAAATCGGAGCTTTTTATACAGCTCAAGGGAATATGATATGACCCACATCGCACTTGCTACCGGTGGCAGTGTACGGCATCAAAAATGTAAGAAGCAAATGAAAGCACGTTGTTGCGCCTAGGCGTCAATCAGCAGCGGGTTGTCCTCGGAGACCTCAAACAAATCGACATTAATCGGCAAGCGCACAACAAACCGGGCTCCGTTTGCGATAGGTTCGCAAACGATAGAGCCACCGAGCCCTTCGACAATACCGTAACAGGTCGACAGGCCCAAACCCGGATGATAGTCATCGCCGCGGGTGGTAAAAAACGGCTCGAAGATACGATCCAAAACAAGCGGGTCGACCCCCCCTGCGTTATCAGCAATAGCGAGTACAAACTGATCCTCGGTGACTGACTCTTCAACGAACAGTTGCTTCTCTTCGACCTTGCCCACTTCAAAAGCCTCAAGTGCATTCATCACGACATTAATGACCACCTGTTGTAATGCGGTGTTGTCAGCGTTGACGGTGACAGGCTTTTCAATGGGGTGATGAGTTACCTCAACATTGTCGCCGGTGATGCGTTTGTGCATCAGCTCCAAGGCCACGGCCACAGCAACCGAGGGATCGACCATTGTGATCGTTTCGTTGCTCGTTTTCGAAAAGGCTTTCATTCCGGTCACGAGTCGTGCAGCCCGATCGACCTGCTGATCCACGCGCTCCAATTTAGCGACAAGGCTGTCGTTATCAAGCGTTCCCTTGGCCACGGCGCGAAGCACATTGTGTGTTGCCATACGGATCACGTTCAGGGGCTGATTCAATTCGTGGGCTGCACCACTCGCCACCTCACCAATCGAGGCCATTTTTGCTGAATGGGTTAATTTGCGTCGCGCTTCGACCAAGGCGCTGGTATCGATCATGACAATCACGATTTCAGTGTCCGCATCACTGTCATCACTTGAAAGACCCTGCACGGGTGTCACGGTAGCGAGATAATAATGCTCTCCGCCATCATCAAAATAATGTTTAAGTGTCAGCTCAATGTCGGCGGTGCTCTCTCCGTCTTCATGCGCTTTGGCGATTGCCTCGATCATTCTAACTTCGCTCGGAGCAAAGGTATCAATTGATGGCGTCTCGCCAATCTCGACAAGGCGCCTAGCCGCATCGGCCCATTGGCTGAACCACGGCTGCAAAGGTGCGGCGGCGACGTTGTATTCATCGGCGCGAATGGCCCAGCTGCCGTCGATGATCGACATCGGCGCCGAGATGGCCTTGAACAATCCTTGCATGCGCGCGAGTAACGAAGCACGGCGCTGGGCCGACATCTGCAACTCGCGCCAGTTATCATTAAAGTCATTGACCAGTCGCTCAAAGGCGGTACGGAATGCCTCCAACTCCAGCACGGCGAATGGCTCTGGTGAGGCCGACACCATAAGCTCCGTGCCCGGTCGCCAGGCACTGAGTCTGCGTGAAAAATCAGTCACGCCGTCTGTCGCCCGGCGTATCACCCGTCGATACACTGACATCGCAATGGTAAAAAAGCTAAACGCAGCCAGTAGACCCCAAATACTCGAGCTGAGATTGAGCTCCACAGGATCCTGTAAAAGGATACCCATTTTCATTGCCATGACAGGTTGATTCGGTTGCAATCCGGACAAAGTGCCCTGTCCCACAAAGGTCCGGAAAAACATCGCTTCGAGTCGGCTGTGGCGAGACGGATTCGGCGATGCGGGTTGAATCTCGGAGCGGAGATCTTCAGCTGATGCCGGGTCGATGGGCTCGAACACAAGACTATGTGCTAGATAATCCTGCTCATCGTGAAGAAAGGGGATGTCAGCAAAGACGTCAAGGTCAATCCAAACTGATCCGAAGTCCGACACTAGTGGCATCACATTGCGCACAGTGTGTTCTGCGGCGCATCCCTGCTCTAGGCGAGAAGTTGCGTTCAGATCCGTGACGTCGCAGACAAAGATATAACGCGATGCCAGGGGCTCAGCCAACGCGGCCTGCTGAAACACATCTTCTGTTGCAGCCCGCCGCAACTGAAACAGGATCAGCTCAGAGCGGAGCAAATGCGACTCATACAGCTTATTGGCTTGCTTCTCGATATCTTGAGTTCGGACATAAAGGGACTCGGTCGCCAAAAATTGGGCGACTATCAAACCCACCAGCATACCCACCGGCGTCAGCATCGCGCGCGCCGCTTGATGAATGTCGTAGCGCATCTGTCGAGTGCTAATACGGTGTGGCGGCATAAAACGACTAAACCAGTTGGGCTTAAAGGTCAGCCACTGGATGACGAGAGCGATGAAAAGGTCAGCATTGAGCTTGGTCACGATGACTAAAACGCCCGCGTTGAAATCCAATGCGAAAAGCGATTGATGCCAGAAAATCATAAACGGCATCGATACCAACCAAAACCACAGCGTCGCCTCGAGGATTCTCAAACTTTTGGTGAAATTCAGATAAGCGCCAATAAAAACGACCTGCAGCATCACGCCGCGGGTATCACTGAGGTAGGCTAGGTGATCCGTGAATCCATAAAGGAGTCCAACAGCGACCAAGACGCTGACAACACCGCAACGCACCCCGAGAAAGGTGGTGGCCAACAAGGGGAATACAGGCCACAGCGTAATGCCGACGCCGAAGGTAGGCGGCTGACGCGGCAGATCCAACAGGAAGGCCAACACGCCCAGTATCAGGGCGGATAGCCAAGGGTTGATGGTCCTCTGCACGCTCAAATGACGCTCCTCCAGGGCCAGTCTCTCATTCGTGCTTGAACGGCAAGCGCGAGATGAACAGCACAATCCCACCACAAATCTTAAGAATTTTGATTTACGTATGGTTTCGGTGCGATTGGCCTCGTATAAGGCTACACCAAGTCGTGGCGCAGGTGTTGAGATTCACACTGGAATAACGCGGCGATGCTGCAGTCGCTTTTGCTCACTGTATACGTCGGACATCCTAGGGCACGCGATGCGCTGAACAAGCGCTCGGCGTCACAGCTGCGCTCCTGCGCGTATCATTGCCCGCCATCCGCCTACCGCTCCGGTAACCGAGCCTGTACCAAGGCTTGCAATGACGCAATTTGTTGCTGTAAATCGGCCAAGGTCGGCTCGCCCGACTGAGTAGCAAGGGCCGCCCGTTCGCTCTGGTGCTCCTGCTCCATGACCCCCACCACAATACCGATAATCATATTGAGGAACGCAAATGCGGTCAGAAAGATAAAACTAAGGTAAAACGACCAAGATAAGGGATACACGACCATCGTCTCATACATCACGTCCGTCCAGTCCTCAAAGGTCATGACTCTAAATAAGGTCAGCATAGCGTGTGAGATATCTCCCCAAAGCGCAGGATTTATCTCAGCGAAAAAGGTCGACCCGATCGCACCGTAGATGTAAAAAATAATAAACATCATCAGCGCGATGTAGCCGAATTGAGGCAGGGCTGCGAGCAGCGCGTTAATGAGCTGGCGCAACTCCGGAATAATCGACACCATGCGCAAAACACGGAATATACGCACTAACCGTCCAATCAAAGCAAGCTCTGAGTCCTCAATAGGTATCAGGCTGACCACTACGATGAGGGTGTCGAAAATATTCCACCCCTGGCGAAAAAAAGCGCGCTTTTGGGGCTCACCCAGGAAACGAATTGTTATTTCGAACAAGAAAAAAACGGTAATCGCCCAGTCGAGCAGCGTAATAACGCGGCCGACTACGGCAGGTAGCGGGTAAGTTTTGGCGCCAATTAGCAGTGCCGACAACACGATAATGCCGATAACCGTGAGCTCAAAGACCTTGTTAGAACGCAGGACCAGAAACTGTTGTTCCAATCGTTGCCAGCCACTTAATTCCATTATTCGATCCCTCTTTCCAGGCGATTCGCGAACGCTGCGAACCCCGATGCCACCGCGCAAATAATCTCGTAACTTGGACGCGTCGCCAAGAGAAATACGGGGCGACCGTGAGCATCGGTTTTGTAAAGCGCAACCCGGAGATAGGCGCGACGTCACTGAAGTTCTGGTAGACTGCGCCGTCTCGGGCCCATAGCTCAGTTGGTTAGAGCAGTCGACTCATAATCGATTGGTCGTAGGTTCAAGTCCTACTGGGCCCACCACTTCGCTGCGCTCTTGCTGCACCCGTAGGACTATTCCAGCCCGCAAGCACTGCTGGACGGGCGTTCGCCGCTCGACGCTGCGCGTCTCGAAACCCCGGCTCACCCTACTGGGCCCACCACTTCGCTGCGCTCTTGCTGCACCCGTAGGACTATTCCAG
>JAYPVH010000009.1:0-418 GCA_038134505.1 Halieaceae bacterium
CCTGTCGCGGATCGCATCTGCGACCCGCTGTAAAGTCAGGCCATACTCGCGCAAAGTGGTCTCAGAGATGTCAACGCTGATCTCATCCTCGCGCACGTACATGAGATCGACGTGACTGATCTCTGGTAACTCAAGGAGCTCCGCCCGTACCTGTTCTGTGAGGTCTTTCAACGTGTGTTCGTCGGTCGGTCCTGAGACGAGAATCTGATTGACCATGGTGCGCAACGTCATTTGCGATACGATCGGACGTTCTGTGTTGGCCGGCAGCGTAGTGATCGCGTTGACTTGCGCTTTGACGTCATCGAGCGCTTTGCCAATGTCGGTAGAGATCCCGAGTTCGATAGACACGCCACACATGCCTTCCGCGGCCGTCGTGTTGATTTTATCGATCCCCTCAATACCCTCGACGGCTTCCTCG
>JAYPVH010000009.1:428-12954 GCA_038134505.1 Halieaceae bacterium
ACACCCGATTCGACCTCCGACGGTGCGGCGCCTAAATAGGGTACGGTGATCGTAATGACTTGAACTTCAACGTCGGGGAATTCCTCTTTGTGAACCTCTTGCAGACCGAGAAAGCCGGTCATGAGCAGGATGAACATCAGGAGGTTTGCCGCCACGGGATTGTCGATAAACCATGTGATCAGGCGTTCCATCGAGCGTCCTCAGTTCTGCACGAGTACTGGCATGCCGTCGACTACAAACTGTAGCGAAGAGATCGAGATTCGCTCGCCTGGGAAGAGGCCGTCGCTGATGAGCGCCCAGGTGTCCTCAAAGCGCAGGACAGAGACCGTTCTGAAGTGCAAGGTATCATCGGGCGCCACTACTAAGACTTGGTTATTGCCGCGAATGGCAGTTCTTGGAAGTTTGACCAAGCCATCGACTGTGCTGCCTGTAATCTCGGCGTTGACGAAAAGGCCCACAGGTAGCGGGTCGGTCGGGTGCCTGACATCGTTGCGCACCTGCGCCACCAAATGGACGAGGCGACTGCGTTGATCAATTTCACCTTCGGCTCGCACGATTTTTCCGGACCATCGCTGCGCCTCGCCGGCAAAATTTGCAGTGAGCTCGACATCGGGTGCAGACTGGCTGTCATACACCCCATCGGCGATGACCGCGTGATCGAGAAAACGCAGCTGAGAATCAGCAATCGGTAAGCGAATCTCGACGGCATCTGTGGCATAAAGCACTGCTAGTTGACCGCCAGGCATCACCACTTGACCAACGTCGACACTCTCGCTTCTGACACGGCCAGAGAAGGGTGCCTTGATTTCGGTGCGTTCTAGATTGCGCTGCGCCCGCTCAAGCCCCGCCTGCGCAGCCAGCACCGCCGCGTTGGCGACATTTAAACTGCGTTGCGCCTGTTGCCACTGCGCCTCACTCGCGAGTTGTTTCCCATAAATGGCAGCAAGTCGCGCGTGTTCGGCCTGTGCAAAATTTTGATCCGCAATCGCTCGATCGAGCGTTGCTTGGGCACTCGCTAAGGCATTCTCATAGTCTCGACTATCGATTTTCAGCAGGGGCTCTCCAAGTTCGAAACGACCACCTGAGACCATCATTGGCGAAACCCAACTCACCATGCCAGAGACCTCGGCTATCAAGACCGAGCTGGTGCGCGGTTCAACGGTGCCCTGCGATAAAACGCGAAAGGTGTACGCCGCTGGCTCCACAGTCATTGTGCGCACGGTCGCTGGTATCGGCTCCGAAGGCTCGCCTTGAACCTGTGGTTTTGTTGCCATGAGGATCACCGCCGCCGCCAGCGCAGTCAATAGAATGAGCATTGGCAACAGGCCCTGGCGACTCAATGCGCCGCCTTGGCGGATCAGATTGGGCTGTCCTGGAAATGTCATTCGGTCAATCTCTTTGTGACTGTGATGAGGGAGCAAACGGGAACGCAGTGTATCCGATCGGTGAGCAATAAGGCGATCCGATCTGAGCTGCGCGATTTCATTGTCCAATAATGAGCGTGGTAAGGGCAACCTTTATTCAACAATGGTGTACAATTAACTGTGTGGGATTCAAGGGGGCCGTGTATGGCAGGTCGTCGCACCATCGATGGGTTTGACATTCGCTGGAATGCAGAGCTCGCGCAGAGCTACTACAGCGCGGGTCATTGGTCTTCGGAGACGCTAGCTGATGCCTTGCGAGCGGCGCTTCGTGTTGACCCGCATCGCGCCGTGGTGATCGCACCAGAGCGAACGCTCCGAGTTGTAGACCTCGATCAGGAATCTGCGACGCTGGCGATGTGGTTTGCCGAGCGCTATCCCACGGGAAGTGTGATTAGTTTTATGTTGCCCAACTACTGGGAAGCGGTCGTGATTTACCTCGCCATCACTCGCGCGGGCTGCGTTGCTCACCCAATTTTGCCTTCTCTGCGCGCAGCAGAGCTCTCGTTCATGCTTGCTGACGCGCACTCGCGATGTTTGTTTATTCCCGAGCAATTTCGCGGTCACGACTACGTCGCAATGATGGAGCAAGTCTGTAAGACAATACCTAATGATAGTTTTGATGTTGTCGTTTTACGCGGTGCTGCAGGGAAATTTGAACGATACGAAAACATTCAGGGTCTACAGCGTGAGACTTACCTAGATCGGGCGCTCAATGCAGATTCTGTCCGGCTGTTGATGTATACGTCGGGGACGACGGGACGTCCCAAGGGTGTTCTGCATACCCACAATTCCATGGCCGCGTTGCTGCAACAGATTGGCCTTCATTGGCAGGTAGATCCTAACGACCGATTTCTCGTGGCCTCACCGATCAGCCACATCGGTGGTTCCATCTATACTTTTGAGATGCCTCTGTTATTGGGAACGACTGCGGTACTGATGTCTGAGTGGGAACCGGACGCGGCACTAGCAGCCATGCGAGATCACCGGATCACGCACTTTGCCGGAGCGACCCCGTTTTTATCTGGTCTGTTGGCGGCGGCGCAAACCTCGGGTGATCGGCTACCTGACCTCAAGATATTTATTTGTGGCGGCGCGTCGGTACCGGCTCAGCTTGTCGATACGGCAAATGAGTATTTCGCTTCCGCAAGAGTGACCCGCGTCTACGGTTCTACGGAAATCCCTGTGACCACAGTCGGCGTATTTCCACCCCAACCGGAGCAATTCGCAGCCGAGTCGGACGGGGCGCCGGGATTCGCTCAGGTCGAACTGCGCGAAGAGCACGGTGTTTTTGAGGTCTACGCACGCGGTCCACAAATGTTCGTGGGTTATTTGCACCGTGAAGATGAGGCGGGTTTGTTTGACTCGGCGGGGTATTTTCGCACGGGCGACCAGGCGCACTGGTTGCAAGAGCGCTACCTAGTGATTGACGGTCGCAGCAAGGACATCATTATTCGCAACGGCGAAAATATTTCCCCAAAGGAAATTGAGGATCGGCTGATGACGCATCCCGATATTGCGCAGGCCGCTGTTGTCGGTATTCCCGATGCAAAGACCGGCGAGCGCGCGGTTGCCGTTATCGTCACCCGTAACAACATCGAGATCACGTTGTCAGCTGTGGCAGATTTCTTGGCGTCGCAAGGGGTGGCACGTTTTAAGACACCAGAGGGGGTTTACCTGCTCGATGATCTCCCGAAAAATGATGCGGGCAAAGTACTGAAGCATCGGCTGAGAGAATGGTTAGCTGACACCGTAGCAGGGATACATTAGGCCCCGGGTTCAGGTCGCCCTGTGCGATTGTTTGGTGATGGGACGTTGAACAAAGACAAGCGAGCGCTGCACTGGACGCGCGGAGAATATAACAACGCAACAACGAGGTATGTATGTCAGAAAGAACGCTACCAAGACTCGACCCCAATAATCGTGCTTATTGGACCGGGGGAGAACGAGGCGAATTAATGCTGCACCACTGTGGTGATTGCGATCGCTACATCCATCCACCAAAGCCCGTGTGCCGCTACTGTCTATCTGAAAATGTTGCGCCAAAAGCCGTAGCAAAAACGGGGGTCGTCGATACCTACACTGTGAATCACCAGCCCTGGAAGCCCAATATGACGGTACCCTTTGTCTTGGCGAGGGTGGTGCTTGATGAGGTGCCCGGTGTTTATCTGACGACCAACGTTGTCGGTTGCGATCCTTCCGAGGTCGCGATTGGTGATCGTGTTTGCATGATTTTTGAACAGCATGACGACGTGTACTTACCGATGGCGCAACGCGTGGAAGGTGCGGAATGACTCGTGAGGCCTATGTTACGGGCGTGGGGATGTCTGAAATCGGTGTTGGCCTTGAGCGCCATCCTTTGCTGTTAACAACAGATGCAGTCAAAGAGGCGCTCGCGAACGCGGGTCTCACGATAGAGCAAATTGACGGGGTAGCGACGTATCCTGGTATGTCTCACGGTTATCCGGGCTTTTCTCCCGTTGGTGCCGACGACTTGATCGACACTTTGGGTATTAAGGCTAAATGGTATTGCGGGGGTGGCGAGCTCACCTCGCAACTTGGCGCAGTTGTCGAGGCGGCGCTCGCGGTGAAAGCAGGTTTGGCGCGTCATATCATTTGCTATCGCACGGTTTACGAAGCGGCTGCGATGAAACGCCCTGATGAATACCCCATGGCGCGAAGCCCTCGAGCGAGTGGCTATAACCAATTCTTCGCGCCCTACAATGCCGTCTCGGCTGTCAATTGGGTCGCTCAGTACGCCATGCGCCATGTGCATCGATACGGTCTGACACGTGAGCAGCTCGCGCAGATCGCCCTGACCGGTCGAGCCAATGGCTGTCTGAACCCTCGTGCGCTGGTGCAAAAACCGCTCTCTATGGATGAGTATCTGTCTGCACGAATGATTTCAGAGCCCCTGTGCCTTTTCGACTGCGATCGTTACAGCGACGCCTCAACAGTTCTGATTGTATCGGCCGGAGACGCATTGGGTGATGTTACTGCGACACCGATCCGCATCGCCTCGATGGCGGGTAGCGTCAATCGGCATTCATGGGATCAGGCTGAATGGATGGCCTCTTATGACACCGGTCCAGACCTGTGGACCCATACAGATTATGGCCCCAAAGATGTCGACACGGTGCAGCTCTACGATGGTTTCAGCTTTTTGACATTGACGTGGCTCGAGGCACTTGGCTTTTGTGATATTGGAGAGGGCGGGCGCTTCATCGAAGGTGGTCAGCGTATCGCTCGCGACGGCGAGTTGCCCTTGAATACGTTTGGTGGGCAGATCTCTGCGGGTCGCTTACATGGCTTTGGCTTTGCGCATGAGGCCGTTGTGCAACTTCGTGGTGACGCCGGTGAGCGTCAGATCGCCAATTCGCCGAAGGTGGCTGTGGCGGCATCGGGCGGCGGTCCGTTGGCGACCGCTTTGCTGCTCGCCAACGACTAGCGCTGCTGAGATGACGATGGATTTACCTTTCGACCGCGCATTTCGAGGATTTGTGCGACGCGTCGTGATCGAGCCGACCAAGAAGGTTATTCACGCGCACCTAGAGGATGACATGCACTGTATGTCGGTCTCCTTGCATCACGACGATGGAAACGTATTTGATGTGCAGGCGACAACGCATCGTGCCCCGTGGACGACATGCCCTCAGGCGGTCACCGTGCTCAAAAATCAGTTCATTGGTGTGCGCATCGAGGAGATAGCGAGCGCCCGAGGAAAGCGCAACCACTGCACTCACCTTTGGGATTTGGCGCAGTTCGCCGCGTATTTCGCAAACCGAGACAAGCCAATCTGCATTGATATGGGCGTGACAGATCCTGTGCAGGGGGTTCGCGAAGGGGCGTTGTGGTTTGATGGTCAACAGCGGCTGTTGTGGAAAGAGTGCGATCTTAAGATGTTAGAGCCCGCGGCTGTGGCCGGATTGGGCCTTTTTGAGATGACGTCGTGGTTGGATGCGCAAGAAGGTGAGGCGGCAGTCCTAGGGCGTATGCTACGTTGGGTGATGATTGTTGCGAAGGGCCGTACGATGCCGCTTGAGGCGCAGTCAGACGCTCAACGGATGCCGCCCAACTGTTACAGTTTCCAGCCGCTGCAGTCCGCACAAGCAACGCGTATTGTAAACTTGAAGGATTTTTCAAAAGATGGTGAGCAGCCCCTCGTTTGGTTGCTTGAGCCGAACAAACTGTAGGGGTGTGGTAATGATTCAATGGATCCGTCTAGTGTGTTTATCGATCGTTTTGTTGGGGTGCGGTGCGCAAACGGTTCCCGATTCGAATTTCGGCCAATTGGCGGTTTTGGGGCAGGTCGATCCGCGCTTTCAAAGCTATAACGTCGAAATGGTCGAGGTGACGGGTGGTCGCTTCTGGGCGCCGTATGGTGGTCCCGCGGGAGAGGTGTACCGGTTCCGTGAGCCGGAGGATCTGACGAATCAGCGCTTGCGTCATCTGGCTAAGCACCTCGGGCCGGCCTACATGCGCGTCTCTGGCACGTGGGCTAATTTTACCTATCTTGAGGCCGAGGGGGAGCAGCTTGAAGAAGCTCCCGAGGGTTATGGGCAAATCCTGACTCGGGATCAGTGGCGCGGTGTCCTTGATTTTGCTGACGCCGTCGATGCAGAGGTCGGTATCAGTTTTGCGGTGAGCGACGGAACTCGCGATGAGCAGGGTGTCTGGTTGACCGAGCAAGCGCAGCGGTTGGTCGAACTGACTGAGAGCTACGCCGGGCGCATTGCTTTTGCAGAGTTTATTAACGAACCCAATGCGGCCGCCATGGGTCGCTTGCCAGAGGGTTACTCGATCGCTGATTACACACGCGATTTTGCTATTTTTTTAGAGTGGGCACGGGCCAATACGCCTGACACGTTGATCGTGGGTCCAGGCGGTGTGGGCGAGGGCAACTTAGAAAAAGAGCAAATTCCTGCTGCTTTTTTGGGCAAGCTGTTGTTGACGGCTGAGTTAATGGCTCAGAGTCCTAACACCGTAGATGCCATGTCCTACCACTTCTACGGTGATGTGTCAGAGCGCTGTGCCAATATTCGACCGAAGACAGCGGATAAGTCGCTGGTCTTCGCATCCGAGTGGCTCGATAAAACCCTCAATGACTATCGCTACTATGCGGGGTTGCGTGATCAGTTTGAACCCGGTGATCCCATGTGGATTACGGAGACTGCTCAGGCAGCATGTGGTGGATCGCCTTGGGCGGCGCATTTTTTGGACACCTTTCGCTATCTCAATCAGCTCGGGTTGCTTGCGCAACAAGGCGTACAGGTGGTTTTTCACAACACGCTGGCTGCATCGGATTACGCACTGATCGATCAGGACACGCACAATCCACGTCCGAACTATTGGGGTGCGGTGTTGTGGCAGCAGTTGATGGGAGAGCAGGTCCTCGCGAGCCCGGCGCAGGCCACAGAGACACTCCGGTTATACGCGCACTGCCAAAAAGCCGCGAGCGAGGGCGCTGTTGCGGTACTGGCAATCAACACTGCGCCCGAGTCTGCGCAGCTCACCGTACCGGACCACTCGCGTCTTTGGTTGATGACAAGTAACAATCCGGATTCCGCTGAGGTGATGGTGAATGGCGGGAGGCCGGAGGTCGATGCAAACGGCCTTCTTCGGGGTCTCGAGGGCGAAGCTGTATCGGGTGAGGTCGTTATGCCCCCGCACACCATTGGTTTTATTTCGGTTGAGGCCGCGGGTCATCCTCAGTGTCGTTAGAGAAGCACTAGCGAGGCCCGCTGCGACGTCGATAGCTTAGCGGACTCGCTGACTGAGCCGATCGGCGGCGCTCTTCACGGCGAGCCCGACTTCGTCAATTCCGCGTGCCCTGAGTGATGTGGCTAAGCCAATGACGACAATAGCATGGCTTGGACGGTCACCGCTTCGATAGACCGGCGCAGCCGCAATCACGGTATCCGCAAGGTAATAGCCGTCGTCAACCGCATATCCAAGCCGTGCGGTGTCATGCACCTGTGCAATCCAGGTGTTCCAGCTTGGCGGGTGGTCCCATCGAAGGCGTTCAAATTGTTGCCGCAATCCCCCGACTTCGGTGCCCCCGAAGGCTGCAACGCAACGGCCCGTGGCACTGATCAGCGCCGGAAACCGACTGCCGATCCGCGCTGAAAGCTGAAAAATGCTGTCTGACTCTGCCTTGGCGATGACGGTAATTTGTTTTAACCCCTCGATCATCACACCGAGCGCTGTAACACCGTACTGATGCGACAGTTCGGCCAGGTTTTCGTGTACATCGCGAGCAAAATGATCTTGGTCTAGCCACTGATTGGCCAGGCGGACCACCTCGGGGCCGAGCACGTACATTTTCCCGTGGTCTTGGCGGATCAGACCTTCTGCGACCATTTCGCGGAGCAAATAGAGGCAAGTGCTCGGGTTTAAGTTGCAGGCCTGTGCGATGGCACTGAGCGGGCTCGGGTCCTGCGTGGTGCTCAAGTAACGCAAGACCGATGCCAGTCGCTGTACAGCGGGGACCTTGCTTGATGGGGCCGTGGCTTTCGGATTAGAGTCAGACATAAAAATTCAATATATAGAAATAGTTTCTATATTTACAAAAATGTCGGCAAGTGGCAAGATGCCGTTATCGGGTTTTTATCGCAATCGTCAAATACACCATGGTCCCAAAGCTAACTGACTATACAAGTTTCTCTGATGCGCAAACGCATGCGAACTCTGCTGCGCTGTGGGCATTATTTGATGGGTCAAGAGAACAGTTCAATATCGCGCACGAATGTATTCTTCGTTATGCCGATGGCTCAGACCGCGTAGCCGTGAGAATCGCCAACGCCGACGGCACGGATGAGGCCTATACCTTTGACGACATTGCCCGTGGTGCGCAGCGGTTTGCGCATTGGCTGGCCAGCGAGGGTATCGCACCCGGCGAGCGAATTGCCTTTATGCTCGAGCCTTCGTTGGATTACTACATCTGTCTCTTCGGCGCTATGTTGTCCGGCGCAATCAGTGTGCCGCTATTTACTGCGTTTGGCCTTGATGGCTTGAGCCTCCGTATCGAGGATTGCAGTCCTCGATTGCTGATTACCAACGCCGATAAGGCGGACATGGCGGCGCAGATTGATGGTCTCAAGGTTGTTGTCGCGGACGACTCATTGATGAAAGCCCTCGAGTTACAGCCGGCTGTTTTTGTACCCCAAACAAGCGCTGACGACCTCGCTGTCTTTCAGTACACCTCGGGCACGACGCGCGCGCTTCCGGAGGCGGTGCGGCATACGCATAAGTCACTAGTCACCCTCATGTTCGCAGCGCTGTACGGCACGGGTATACGCCCCGGCGACCAGTACTTCTGTCCGTCGTCTCCTGCGTGGGGACACGGTTTGTGGCACGGCACCCTAGCGCCGCTTGCGCTGGGTGTATCGACAGGCACTTTTGCGGGAAAATTTGACGCCGGTCGGCTCCTGCGAGCGCTGGCGGACTATGGCATCACCAATTTATCAGCCGCGGCGACTCATTATCGGATGATGGCAAATAGCGGTGTTGCGGAGGACTATACCTACACAATCGAAAAACTCTCGTTTACCGGAGAGCCGATTGACCCCGCCACACTGGAGTTTATTGATCGTACGTTCGCGGTGCCCGCGTGCAGTATGTATGGCACGACTGAGATCGGTGTGGTGTTGGTCAATTATCCGGGTGCTGCTGATTTCGATGTCAAACCGGGGGCGCTGGGCAAACCGATTCCCGGGTTGCGACTTGAGGTGCATACGCCAGACGGCAGGGAGACAGAAGCCGGAGAGGTCGGCGAGCTGATGTTGTGGCGTCGCGGGCAATGGGAGACAACCAAAGATCTGGCAAGACGCGATGAAGAGGGTTATCTCTATCATTGTGGTCGTGCCGACGATGTGATCATCTCAGCCGGCTGGACGATGAGTGCCGTAGAGATTGAATACACGCTGTTGAAACATACCGCAGTCGTAGAGTGCGCGGTCATTGGTGTTCCCGACGAGACTCGCGGCCAAATCGTCAAGGCCTTTATCGTCTCGCCTGAGCCCGGCTCGGAAGCATTGATGACGACGCTGAAGGACTTTACCCGATCCCGCTTGAGCCAGCATGAATTCCCTAGAGTGATCGAATTCGTGAATGAATTGCCGAAAACACCCGCTGGGAAGGTTAATCGCAAGGCGTTGCGTGACGCTGAGGCTGCAAAGGCCCAATAGATTACTAAAAGGAGAAAACAATGTCAGAGAACCGATTTCCAAAAATCACTGAAGAAGGGCTTGCTGATCTGCGGGAGCGACTCGGTGTCAAGATTACCAACACGATTGAGCCCTGGAACTATGAGGCCACTCGAGACGCGATTCGACACTATGCCCACGGCATAGGTGATGACAACCCCTTATGGTGCGACCCGGAGTACGCGGCAACGACGTCGTTTGGCGATGTCATTGCATTGCCAAGTTTTCTGTTCACGACGAGCCGGATTGTGTCGGGATATTGTGGTGGTCTGTCGGGCGTTCATGCGATGTGGGCCGGCGCTGATTGGGAGTGGCATCAGCCTGTTCGCCGCAACGACACCATTCATACCGAGGCTTATCTCAAAGATCTTGTAGAGCACCAGACCAAGTTTGCTGGACGTGCGTTTCAACAGATTTATCACGTCGATTTTTATAATCAGGATGGCGACCGGGTTGCAGGCGCCGACTCCTGGGTGTTCCGAACAGATCGAGACGAGGCCCGTGAGCGCGGGACCAAATACACCGATGCGCGCGGCCGCGTTGAGCCTTTCTCCGATGAGCAGTTAGCGGAATACTCCAAACTCTATGCGCAGGAAGAAATTCGCGGTGCGACTCCCCGCTACTGGGAGGATGTCTCAGAGGGCGACGATCTGCCGCGAATGATGAAAGGCCCAATGACCGTAACGGGTTTTATTTGCTACGCACAGGGATGGGGTGGTCTTTACATTCGTGCCAATAAGTTGGCGTGGCAGATGCAGCAAAAACACGCGGGACTGGGAATCAAAAATCGCTTTAACGTGCCCGATTGTCCGGAACGCGTGCACTGGGATGAGGATTTTGCGCTACAAGTTGGAGCGCCCGGCGCCTATGACTACGGTCCCGAACGTTGCTCGTGGCTGACACACCAGTTGACCAATTGGATGGGTGATGCTGGTTTCCTGCGCAAAGCGAAGTGCCAAATCCGACGGCACAATCCTGACGGTGATGTTATTTTTATTGACGGACAGGTGGTGCGAAAGTATGTCGAAGATGGCCGTCACCTGGTCGAGATCAGTCAGCGCGCAGAGACGCATCGCGGTGAACTCTCAGCCTCGGGCGTTGCCGTGGTAGAACTGCCCTCTAAGGGCTGACTCGAAGCCGAGCAAGATGGCCGACACTGATGCTTGGGATGGACCTCTTGCCGGGGTGCGAGTGCTCGATTTTACGCGAGTGCTCGCGGGCCCGGCAGCGAGTTTGGCGCTCGCTGATCTCGGCGCGGAAGTTATTAAGATTGAGGCCACCCAAGGCGGTGATGACACCCGAAGTTTTCCACCTCACCGAGCCGGCGAGAGCCATTACTTCATAGCGGTCAACCGTGGTAAGCAAAGTCTTGCCATCGATCTCAAGACGGCACAGGGTGCCGAAATTGTGCGCTCGCTGGTTGCTGAGAGCGATATATTAATCGAAAACTTTAGGCCAGGGGTTATGGCGCGTTTGGGCTTGGGCTATGAGGTGCTTGCCGAGATCAACCCGAGGCTTATCTATTGCGCAATATCAGGCTTTGGTATGAGTGGGCCGCTGCGGGATCGACCCTCTTTCGATATCGTGATGCAGGCGTTTTCTGGTGCAATGAGTGTGAATGGCTCACGACACGGTGAGCCTGTGAAGCTAGG
Organism: Halieaceae bacterium; assembly: GCA_038134505.1. Classification (GTDB taxonomy): domain Bacteria; phylum Pseudomonadota; class Gammaproteobacteria; order Pseudomonadales; family Halieaceae; genus Luminiphilus. The sequence continues at coordinate 11,706 of JAYPVH010000009.1, forward strand.
CCTGCCCATGGGCGATCTCGTGGGAGGCATTAACGGCCCAATAGCTATTTTAGCGGCGTTGTATGACAGAGAGCGATCGGGATGTGGTTTGCTCATCGACATCAGCTTGCACGATGGCATGCTGAATTTGTTGGGCTATCTTGCGCAATACAGTTTTTTCACTGAGGCCGATCCAGAACCACAAGGCAATGAGCACTTAAATCTTGTGCCATATGGCGCCTTTCCAGCGCGTGATGGTTCAATCGTGATTGCCTGTCTGACCAATCAGTTTTGGTCAAAGATCTGTGAGGCACTGCAGCTACGGAACCTGCTAGAAGATCCAAGTTTATCGACTCTTGAAGGAAGACGATTGCATCGGGACCGAGTACACAGCGTAATTGCCGATGCGACACGCGCGTGGAGCAAGGCTGAACTAGCGGATCATTTGTTGGCCTACGGCGTGCCGCATGCGCCGATCCTGACGGTGTCCGAAGCGCTCTCGCACCCGCATACGGCGGCTCGCAACATGGTCGCGAAGGTAGAACACAGTACCCTAGGCGAGATTCCCGTCGTCAATCGTCCTTTTCGTTTTCCGACCAAAGCGATGCGAGCGGTCGAGGCTCCGCCAGTATTGGGCCAGCACTCGGTATCCGTATTAAAAGATCATCTAAATCTCAGCGATGAGGACATTGTGCAGTTGCATCATAGTGGGGTGGTATACGCGGCGGGATTAAGCGGTTTTGGCAGCGCTGCAAGCAATGCTGTGACGCGAGCTGACACCTTGGAGGCAAATGATGGCGAACGACCATGATGTTATCCCGACAGCAGGTTGGGTTCAGCGCTCGTTTTCGGGTTTGCCTTCAATCATAGACCCATTGTGGTGCCGTCAAAGCGACGGCCAATGGGAGTACGGTTTGCTGCTCGAGGAACGGCATCACAACTTCCAGGGGGTCATGCACGGCGGTGTTGCCATGGCGTTTTTTGACCAAGCCATGGCACTAACGATTTGGGAGGCTTGCGACCGAGCATTTTGCGCCTCCGTTGAGATTCACAGTCAGTTTGTTGCCGCGGTGCGGGCCCCTGAATTCTTGAGGTTACAAGCGACTATCCTTAAACAAGGTAACCACCTTGTTTTGGCCGCAGGCGAGGTATTCAGTGGACAACGGCTGGTTTTTCGGGGCAGTGGCACCTGGTCGATCAAGCGACCAAACAACTAGAACCTTAATTTCTCGTGGGTTGTATCGTTTATACGTTGTTATCGTTTTAGCAA
>JAYPVH010000009.1:12964-34806 GCA_038134505.1 Halieaceae bacterium
CAAGGCCACGGTTTAAGCGAGACTCATGTTTAGGGGAGGCTGGGTGCTGCCTGTCCCGCGAGATACTGCTCCGCTGTGGGCGTACTTCGTAGTGCAAAAACCAACAGGCTACTGATCGCGCATAGGATAGCCACCGTCCAGATAAAGCCCGTGTAATTGCCCGTCGTGTCATAAATGGCACCAGCCGCGAGTGGTCCAAATGCCGTACCTAAACAGAGCGCACTGGTCATCGCGCCATAGAGAGCGCCAAAGTTTTTCATCCCGAAATAGCGCGCTGCCAGGTAGGCCACCACATCAACTTCAGCGCCGAGAGTCAGGCCAAAGGTCATTGCCGCAATCGAGTGTTGTAAATCACTGCCGTCACCGAACAGCAGGATGCTGCAAGAGATCAGCGGAAGCAGGAATATGATGCCACCGACGTTGTACGCGGGTAGGCGATCTATCAAGAAGCCACAACCGAGTCGACCGATGGCTGAGAAAATACCGATCAGTCCTGCGGCACCCGCTGCGGCGAGCTTTGTTGCCCCGCCGCCTGTGAGGATCGGGATGAAGTGCACGACCATGCCAATCATGGTGAATGAGAAAAAGCCACAGGCCAATACAAGTTGGTATAGGGCGGGCGACCTGAGTCCCTGCTGGAGGGTCAAGCCGACAAGCTTTTGCTTGGCTTGCTCATCGCGTGCGGCTTGTTCCGGGTCGCGTTGCTTGTCTTGAGCGCCACGAAAAAATAGGGCGAGCAGAGGAAATACTAAGGCGCCCCAGCCCAGACCCATAAAATGATAGGCCTTCCGCCAGCCGTAGTTTTCTATCAGCCATGTCGCAATCAATGGAAACAGCGCTGCGGCGAAAGCGGCGCCTGACAGCGTGACGGCGAGCGCAAGTCCTCGGGAGGCCACAAAGCGGCTGTTGACAGCACCCGTCCAGACCATTGCCTGAATAAGCATGGTCGATAAGGCCATTAACGACCAAAGACCATACCAGTTCAACTCAGTGCCGGTTGCCGTGCCGAGCAGGGCAATCGCACAACATACTGCGCCAATACCGATGACCCCCACTTTGCGTGGGCCGATTCGGTCGATCAGTATCCCGACTGGAATGCTCGTCAGTCCTGCAAAGCCCGATGTGATGGTGACTGCGAGAGAGATTTGGGCACGCGACCAACCAAACTCCGCCTCGATCGGGGCGATGAACGGGCCGAAGGAGTAGACATACAGAGTGGATGTGGCATATCCCAGTGCGGCGAGCAGTGGCAGGTACCAGAAGTGACGCCATTCCAAAGCGAGTGTCGGTGTTGTCGAGGAGTGCGTGGACGTCATGGATGGGATCTCTCAGTCTGGTGAAACAGTCGTTGCCGTGCAATCGACGGTGACTCTTTCTTGCTAGTGTCTTCTTGCCTAGGGTGGATTGAAACGATAGATTCGCATTCAACAGGACTGTTGATCAAGCCCCTTTTGACAATGGGTGACAGTGAAGCCGGTGATCGATTGGCAAGGGTTGATCGGTCGTGCGGTGCCAATCGTTTTAGAAACGCGAACTGCGTCCGGCTAGCGAACAGTGTCCGACGGTTCAGGTGCGAAAAAAGCAGAGGTGATTAATGAGTGAATATCGATGGCTCTCAAGAGGTCCAGACGGCGCCGAGGCCGCAGCGGGTTGGTCTCTTTCCCGAGTGACCCGCCCCGGCCGTTTGTCTGGAGCCAATGGACTGAGACAGGGGCCCGATGGTCGACTCTGGGTCGCGCAGGTGAGTGGCAGCCAAATTTCAGCGATCGATGTTGATACCGGCGCGATTGAGACAGTCTCTGGCATCGATGGCGGTATTGTTGCGCCCGATGATCTTGTGTTTGACGAGGCGGGTAATCTTTATGCGACGGAGATCACGCTGGGGCAGGTGAGTGTTCGCTCAGCGAATGGCCAGACCCGTGTGATACAGGGCGACATGCCGTGTGCTAACCCCATCACCTGGCACCAGGGTCGACTAATTGCTGGCGAGTGTCGGGTCGGCGGGCGAATTATGGAATTAGATCTAAACGGCGGCGCGCCGCGCACCATTTTGGCCGATGTACCCATGCCGAACGCCATGGCGGTAGGTCCCGATGGCTTGTTGTACTTGCCAATCATGGGCACCAATGAGATTTGGCGGGTCAATTTGAATGGCGGACAGCCGGAGGTCATAGCGACTGATCTTGGCGTCCCCGACGCCATCAAGTTCGATGCCAAGGGGCGTATCATCACGACTCAGGTCGTTTCGGGACAAGTCATTCGACTTGACCCTTTCACAGGTCAGAGAGAGGTGCTCGCGCAGCTTGCGCCGGGACTCGATAACGTTGAACTGATTGGTGATCGTATCTTCGTTTCGAGCATTCTTGGAACGGTGGTCGAGATTCAAAGTGATGGCGCAGTGCGCGACTTGGTGCCTGAGAGCTTTAATTGGCCACATGGCATTTGCGTAATGACCGACGGTACCTGCTATGTTGCCGACGGGCCGTTTACGTTTCGTGTCCATCCCGACGGTTCTCGTGAAGTCGTGTGGTTTTTGTTTGACGCAAACTGTCCCGGCTATACTCGAGGCATCGCTGATGCGGGAGAGGGGTTGCTCTGGGTATCCACGGCCAATGGTCATGTGGCCAAGGTCAACCCCAATGCCCTTCACTCAGATTTTGTTGCCGAAGGCCTCGACAGAGCTTACGGCATCGCCGGGTGTGGTGAGGGTGCGGTTGTCGCAGAGGGTGGCACCGGTCGTGTGTTGCGCGTCTCTGCGGGTGGCTCGGAGGTGATTGCGGAGGCTTTGGATGAGCCGCGCGGCGTTGCCGTCAGTAAAGATCAAAGTATCTATGTCACTGAGCTCGGGAGCGGGCGCATCCGAGTGATTCGCGGAGGTCGTGTCGAGACATGCGTCGATGGCTTAGACCGGCCAGAGGGTTTGGTTGTCGCCGATGATCAATTGTATGTTCTTGAGACTGGCAGCGGGCGGTGCCTGCAGGTCGACCTGGCAAGCGGCCGGCGATCGGTTATTGCCATTGGTTTGCCAATTGGTACGCCGAGTGGATGCGATGCCCGATTTTTACGCGGAATTGACGGGATGTCGGGACCGATGGGGCCGTTTGCGGGCCTCGCAATCGATCCATCTGGGAGTTTGCTGATTGCTGGAAACGCTGAGGGGAGTGTACTGCGCTTGAGTCCGCTTGACTGAACAACAGTGTTGAATTGTAATGTAGCGCACCCTTTATGTGTTAAGAGAGAGAAGTCATGACCTGTTCCCCCAGTCAGCCACCAGTGGACGTCGATATCCCTGCATTGCAGAAGAAGTACCTGGCTGAGCGCGCGAAGCGTTTAAATCCGGCGGGACAAAGTCAGTACGTGCGCCCGACTGGCGGCAAGGTCGCTGCCTACTCCGAAGATCCCCACATGCCAACCGCAGCGCGCGATCCCCTGCAAGAGGAGCTTGAGGTTTTGGTGGTCGGGGCCGGATTTGGCGGCATCCTTGCGTCATGGCATCTCATGAAAGCCGGCGTAACAGACATTCGTAATTTGGATTCCGCGGGTGACTTTGGCGGCGTGTGGTATTGGAACCGGTATCCCGGCATCCAATGCGATAACGATGCCTACTGCTATTTGCCGATGCTTGAGGAGACGGGCTTCATGCCATCGAAGAAGTTCTCAGATGGCTGGGAAATTCAGCACTACTGCCGCACGCTCGCAGAGCGCGGTGGCTTCGCTGACCGGGCATTGTTTCACACCATGTTGGATAGCATGGTGTGGTCCGAGGCGGCACAGCGTTGGGAAGTCACAACGGATCGCGGCGATGTGTTGAAGCCGCGTTTTGTGATTATGGCCTGTGGTGTCTTGAATATGCCTAAGCTCCCCGGTATTCGCGGCATCGATGAGTTTCAGGGCAAAATTTTTCACTCATCGCGCTGGGATTACGACTACACGGGAGGTAGTTGGCAGAACCCCGCGCTCGAGAAGCTCGCTGACAAGCGGGTTGCGATTGTTGGCACCGGTGCAACTGCTGTTCAGGCAGTGCCCTACTTGGGACGTTACTGCCAGCACCTGTACGTCGTGCAACGAACGCCCTCAAGTATCGATGAACGTAGCAATCCGCAAACCGATGAAAACTGGTTCAAAAACCAAGAACCCGGCTGGCAACAGGCGCGAATTGCTAACTTTCATCGCGCTGCGATGGAGGCATTCTTGCCGGGTGAGCCGGACTTGATTTGTGATATTTGGACCGAGCTCAATCGGAACCTCTCGGCATGGATGGCTGAAGACGGCTGGCCTGAGATCTCCATGGAGGAGTTCATGGCTCGGCGTGAGGAAATGGATTATCGAATCATGGAGCGGTTGCGCCAGCGCGTTGATGCGATGGTTGACGACGCTCAAACCGCCGAGGCCCTCAAGCCCTACTACCGGTTTCTCTGCAAGCGTCCGCTATCGAATGACGAGTTTTATCCGACTTTTAACCGAGACAACGTCGACTTGATTGATGTGTCCGAAACGCGTGGCCTTCAGGAACTCACGACAAATGGGTTCATCGCAAATGGCCAGGAGTATGCAGTGGACTGTATCATTTTCGCGAGCGGCTTTGAGGTGACGAGTGATCTCGATCGACGATGGGGTATTTCGCGCATAGAAGGCCGAGACGGTGTTTCTCTGTATGACCATTGGCGAGACGGCCCGAGAACGCTACACGGCACCATGACGCACCAATTTCCCAATCAATTTTTTATTGGCTACATACAGGGCTCTGCCAACGCTTCAGTGACCGAGCAGTTTGGTGCGCAGGGTTTCCACAGTGCGGCCATTATTGCCCAGGCGCTTGAGAAGGGTTTGGCCGTGGTTGAGCCAACGCTTGAGGCGCAAGAGGCTTATGTTAAGCAGTTCCAAGAGATCATGATGGATACGTCTGCCTACCAGGCCTACTGTCCGCCGAGTTACTTTAATAATGAAGGTGACGAGAGTGGCAAGTGGGCGCTGTTTAACTCTTGGGGATATGGTTGGAATGCCTTCCAAGATATGGTGACTGCTTGGCGAGAGTCTGGCGAATTGGAAGGCATGCGCACCGAGGCGAAGGTCTAAGTCAACGCGGTCGACTCGATACGCAATGAAGTTGAGCGCGCTACTTCACGCACTCGGGGCGTGCCAAGCGACTAGTTTATTACCGACAGGATCGCGCACGTAAGCGGCATAGCTCCCGGGAATCGCAGCACGCTCCCCAGGTTCGCCGGCACAACTGCCGCCATTGGCCAGTGCCGCAGCGTAAAAAGCATCAACCATGTCTTTATTGCCCGCGATCAGGCCAATCGTGCCGCCCTCGGCGTGTGTTGCTGCTTCTCCACTCAGCGGCGGGGTGATCATTAGAATACCTGCATCACTCCGATACATTAGTCGACCACCTACATCGACGCCGGGAACATGCCCCAGAGCGCCTAGCGCGGCATCATAGAATTGCTGGGTTGCGGCGAGGTCATTGCATCCTAAAACGATGTGACTAAACATGGTGTTCTCCTGTGCTCGATAGTTTAGTATCCAACAGCAGTGTTGATGATTGGTGCGCAGCAGATAGTGCATCAAATGTTCGGTTCGTACCAGTAGGCAACCTCGTACCGCGGGGCGACGTACGCTCTCACGAATTAAATCCAAAAAAAAAGGAAACGTTAGTATGCAGGTGTCCCAGCAATCGTTTCGATCAGAAGCTATCAAGCCCTTAATTGGGGCGACAGTTCGCGCAGACAAGGAGGTCCTTCTCAGCGGCGAGTACGCGCAGGATATCCGCGCGTTGCTTGCAGAGTCCGGTGTCATCGTCTTTGCAGGGGCTCAGTTCAGTGACGAGGAGCAGGTGCGGTTCACCAAAACCCTGGGTAAATGGATGCCTGAGGGCGATCGAGAAGTTTATCCGATCAGTATGGATAAGACCGTGAATCCCAATGCCGACTACATCAAGGGCGCATTTTATTGGCATATTGATGGCACGATGGATCGAGTGCCCCTGTTTGCCTCGTTGCTGAGTTGTCGTCGAAAGGCGCCCGCCGGTGGCAATACTGACTTTTGCAATACTTACAGTGCCTGGGAGGCCCTCCCAGACGCAGAGCAAGAGACGCTCAAGGATCTGCGCGTGATCCATTCGTTTGCCGCGTCGCAGATGTATTGGAACCCCGAACCCTCGGATGCTGACATGGCCGTATGGGAGCAGAAGGGCGAGGCTGAGTTGCCCCTGGTTTGGTTGCATGATTCGGGCCGTCGTTCGCTTGTACTCGGCTGTACCGCAGATCGCATTGTGGGCATGGATCCGGCAGCGAGTCGAGTGCTGTTAAATCGCCTGCGCAACTGGGCGACTCAGGAGCAATTCTCAATGAGTCACGACTGGACCGTTGGCGACGCGGTCCTTTGGGATAACACGGGTACCATGCACCGCGCCCAACCTTACCCGCTAGACTGCGATCGTTTGATGCATCGCACCAAGCTAGAGGGCGAGGAAGCCTTCTCCTAACCCGCAATACGCCATCGTGTGTTTGGAGCTGTGGTGCGATGAAGCCTCTTCTTTTTTGTTGGCGTAGATGATGGCGACAAGTCAGCTGTGGCGAGAGTGTGCCCGTGGATGCTATCTTGAAGGGCTCGCGATAGACCCAACTACGGGAGAGATCTGGTTTAGCGACGTCATTGCGGGTGGCGTTCGCTCTGATCGGCATCCTGAGCGCGTGTTAGTGCCTGATCGTCAATGGATTGGCGGTTTACTCAATAATTCAGCGTCAACGCTATTGGTCAGTGGAAGCGGCGGTATTCGTTGGCTTGATCATCGCTCTGGTGCATCGGATTGGCTCCTGCGCTGTGAGGATGTCTGTCCGCTTGAGGGCATCAACGAAATGGTCGCCGACGGATGTGGCGGATTGTATTTTGGCAGTAGCGATCTCGAGCGCATCATTGCGGGCGAAAAAACTCGCCCTTCAGCCTTGTATTATCGCGATCCAAATGGGCGCGTTCATTGCGTGAGCGATGCTGTGGCCTTCGCCAACGGTATGGCTATCGATGCCCAGCGCGGCAGGCTCTATTGCAATGACACCTTTAGGGGAACTTGGTCATTTGATGTCGGCACTCATGGCAGTTTATCAGAGGGCCGGCTGTTGTTTTCAGAGTCGTTTGTGGATGGATTAGCCCTTGATGAGAGCGGCACGCTGTGGGTTGGTCGTATCGGTAACGGTGTCATCACACGAATCAATGCGGAGGGTGTGCTCATGGAGGGTTTTGAGACGGGTACGGGCGGCGTGACTCAGTTGCGGTTTTTTGGTGTGGATGGCGAGCAGTTGGCGGTTACCGCTGTGGAAGCGGACAGCGCGAGGACTCTGCAACGTCGTGGCGCACTCAGCAAAGAGGGTTCGCGCTTACTGACGGGTTCTTCTGGGGTTCGCGGAGCCGTTTTAAAATACGGACAAATTAAATTAAAAACAGCAATTTAGCGGCTTCTAATGAGGTGATTTGGCGATTGTATTTTCAGTCGCCTCGTCGTTTAAAGAGTGGGGATAGTGCCTTTCGGGCACGGTTGTGGCTCGGATTGCGTGGGATTGACGGCAATCTGGGCCGCCTAGCCCCGTTTGTACCCGCATCCCCAGAGCGCCGCAAGGCGGGGGATCATGAGCCGCTGTTTGACTAGAGGGGTTGAGCCTGCAGAGTGCGCGCTGTTGATGAGCACTTTGATTTATTCGACAGTGTTGTATAATTGCCGTCTCAAACGGCGCGGTTTCGCGACGTCATCCTGTTGTGGAGAAGAGTCGGCCTCAGGGCTCACAGCGGGCCCTAGGCTGCCAGCTTGTTTGGTTGAGCGACCTGAGTCGCTCGGTACTGCTGAGGATGATAAAAGACGTGTGCAAATCGGTAAACGACAGGTGGGAGAAGCGCAGTGAAATTATGTATCGACAAGGCTGATTGCGTGGGTAATGCGCGGTGCGCCGCAGTGGCGCCAGAGCTGTTTCCCCTCGACGACGACGGTTATATCGCGGTATCGGAAATCGATGTGCCGCCGGGCTCTGAGGAGCTTGCGCGGCGCGGCGCGAAGGCCTGCCCTGAACGGATTATTGTGATTGAGGAATAAAGTTCGGTGGAAATACCGCCGGCGCTAAGGAGAACTGCATGGCTGTCCAGATGAGCCCGTTAACAGAAAAGCCAGCCCACATCGGAGACCAGCTGGTTTATGATTTTGATCTGTTTGCTGATCCCGGCATTCTGACGGCGCCGCATGATCGGATGCTTGAAATCGTCGCGGAAACGCCGCCGGTGTTTTGGACCCCACGAAATGGCGGTTTTTGGGTCATGCGGGGTCACGCAGCCCTGTTTGACGCAGCCCGCGACACAGAGACCTTCTCCAACGACTTCGTGACTCCGGAGCTGGCAGAGCGGGTCTTTGCAGCATTGCCGCCGGATATTGGTCACATACCGAGTGCGGTTCCGATCAACATGGATCCGCCCATGCATCGCGTCTATCGCATGCCCATCCAAGGTGTGTTTTCCCCGAAACACATCAACACGCTGAAAGACAGTATTCGCGACCTCGCAGCGCAGTTAATCGATGAGATCGAGGGGCAGGGCGAGTGCGAATTCATGAACGCCGTCGCAGAACCGCTGCCAGTGATTGTGTTCTTGCGGATGCTCGGTTTACCTGTTGAGCGCTTGGCGGAGTATCGGGAACTGGTGAGGGCACATTTGGCCGATGCAGGTGGCGGCGACCCTGTGGCCTCAATCGTCAAGGCGCAGCATATCGTTGAGAGCATGACGCCGACCATTTTAGAACGAAAAGACAATCCTCAGGACGACATCCTGAGCATGCTTTGGGGTATCGAGATCGACGGTCAACCGGTCACGCTCCAAGATATTCAGAACTATGGTCTGCTACTGTTTATTGCCGGCCTTGACACGGTGATGAACGGTATTGGCCATGGCGTTCGGTTCCTCGCTGCTCATCAGGATGTGCAGGCAGAGCTTCGGGCAAACCCTGAGAAGATTTCAGATGCTACGGAAGAATTACTCCGCCGCTTTACCTTTACTGTTCCCGTACGTCGATGCACTCGCGATGTCGAATTTTACGGTGCGCATATCAAGGCGAATGAGCGTGTCATGATGTTGTTGCCTGCGGCTGATTTGGATCCGCAGGAATTTAAAAACCCTGAAAAGTTCGACATGGCGCGCGAGGAGCGGGTACATATTGCTTTTAACGCAGGCCCACATCGCTGTTTGGGCTCTCATTTAGCGCGCGTTGAACTCAATATCTTGTATGAAGAACTGTTAAAGCGGCTGCCCGCATTTTCGATTCCTGAGGATAAACCACCCGTTTTCCATGGCGGGCATGTTCTCGGTGTCGACACCTTGCATTTGAAATGGTCTGTCAGTTAGCGACGATATTGCTTACGAATTTTTGAAGGAGTCCGAATTATGGAAATGAACGATATGGTTCTGGTGAGTGTCGACGACCACATCAGTGAACCGCCGACAATGTACGACAATCACCTTTCCGGAGCGGATCTCGAGAGCGCGCCGAAGTTGCGCACATCGGAGAATGGTACCGATTATTGGGAGTACCAAGGTATGAAGATGCCATCGGTCGGCCTGAACGCCGTCGTCGGGCGCCCTCTGGAAGAATATGGTATGGAGCCCCACGCTTTCGAGCAGCTGCGCAAGGGCGTGTACAATGTGCATGCGCGAATCGATGATATGAATGCCAATGGTATTGCGGCATCGCTCAACTTCGGAACATGCGTGGGCTTTGATGGCGGTAAGTTTCACCAGGCCCCCGATAAGGACTTGGCTCTGAAACATCTGCGCGCCTATAACGACTGGCATGTCGACGAGTGGTGCGGTGCGTATCCGGGACGTTTTATCCCCTGCGGTTTATTACCAACCTGGAACATGGACGCCACCGTCGCAGAAGTGAAGCGTCTGTCGAGCAAAGGCGTCTTTGCCGTATCTCTCAATGAAAATCCGACCAAGCAAGGCTTGCCCAGTATTCACAACGAATACTGGGAGCCACTGTGGAAAGCAATCGTTGATCACGACATGGTCATGTGTCTCCACATCGGTGCGGGCAACCCACAGGTTCATGCATCGACCGAAACGCCGATTGAGGCTTGGATTGCAACGATGCCTATTTCAAGCGTTGTCGGTGCTGCAGATTGGCTCAACCTCGAGGTGCTGCATCGTTACCCGCAAATGAAAATTTGTCTGTCCGAATGTGGCCTAGGGTGGATCCCTTATTTCATGGAACGCGCTGATTTCAGTCATGCACGGCACCAGTTCTGGACGAATTCACGGATGACTTTTGGCGACCTGAAGCCGAGCGACGTCTTCAAGCGCCAGTTCATGGTCTGCTTTATTGATGATGAGTTTGGTGTAAACAATCTCAACTATGTTAACGAGGATATGGTGGCTTTTGAGACTGACTATCCGCACTCTGACACCCTGTGGCCGGAGGCGCCCGAGCATTTGTGGCGAACGGTGAACCATCTCGATCCCGCGATCATTGACAAAATTACGCACTTGAACACCATGCGCTACTACAACTTCGACCTGTTCTCGCACTTTAAGCGGGAAGACGTCACAGTGGGCGCGCTGCGCGCGCAAGCCGCGGCAGATGGTGTCGATACTTCACCGGTTTCTTGCGGCGGCCACGCGCCCCTCGCGGCCGATGAGAAACCGCGGGTCATTACATCCGGAGATCTCTTTAATATGTTTGCCCATCATGCGCAGGCAAGCTGATCGCCATGTCTGAATCAGCCCATCCAAACTCTGCTGAATTGCGTTTTGACGGGCGTGTGGCGGTTGTGACCGGTGCGGGGCGTGGCCTCGGACGTGCCTACGCCGAACTGTTGGCCAGTCGTGGCGCGCAGGTGGTGGTCAATGATCTCGGGAGTGCCTTGGATGGTTCTGGCGAGAATATTGGACCTGCGCAAGAGGTGGTGGACGGCATTCGCGCGGCTGGGGGATCTGCAGTGGCGTCTACCGATAGCGTCGCGTCGGAGCAGGGCGGTCGACGCATCATTGACACTGCGCTCGACCACTTCGGCCGGATTGACATACTGATTCATAATGCCGGCAATACCTCTGCGATTCCATTACGCGAGATGTCCCTTGCCGATTTCGATAATATTTTGAATGTGCACCTGCGGGGTGGGTTTAACGTGACTCAGCCCGCATACGCTAGAATGTGTGACAACGGCTATGGTCGTATTGTCCTGACCGCATCAGTGAACGCCCTATACGGCAACTACAATCAGGCCCACTACACTGCGGCGAAGTCCGGTTTGTGGGGGTTGGCCAATGTTGCGGCACTAGAAGGCGCGACGTTTGGTGTTAAGGCCAATACCATTGTGCCGACCGCAGTAACCCGCATGGCAGCAGGTGTCGACACCAGTATTTTCCCGCCGATGACTCCCGATATGGTTTCGCCAATGGTCGGTTGGATGGCGCATGAGTCCTGCTCTATCTCGGGAGAAATGCTCATTTCGGTTGCGGGTCGCGTTGCGCGAGGTTTTGCTTGTGAGACGCGCGGTATTTACCGAGATCATTGGACTATTGAGGATGTGGCCGACCATATTGATGTCATTCGCGATCGCAGCGAACTGTACTTTGGCGAAGTGATTCCCGCGGGCCAAATTGAACATCTGAAATACAGTTTTGCGATGCAACAGTCCGCTGAGACCGAGTCCTAAACGCCTTGAAGCGTATCTGTTGAGATGAGCGTCGTCTTGGCAGTCCCCGTCAATACATACTGCTAAGAATTCCCTAGGACGCTTAAGTGGCGACGTGATTGCACGGAGATGCCCTTCGCATCTCGGCACGCTTGGTGATTGATGGGTATTGCGCTCACGAAGCGTGCCGGAACCGCCGGCTAGACGAGGCAGTGAGCGTTCGAATTCCAATCTGTTACTACGGCCGCCTGAGGGCGGGTCGCTTTCGTGGGTTAGGGAGAGTAGCGAGTTCAGATATTGAACTCGCTCATGACCATCTCGCTTGTTCTGTATCGACGGCGTCGCGGGATTGCGGATTACCCTTTTCGGGCAACGAAATCCCATTTGCCCATCATGCCCGCCTTGACCTTGCCCTCAATCTCGCCCTGCGTGTTGAAGCGCCCTGAAAAAGTCAGCGTCATTTTCATCGGCTTCGATATTTTGTTGACCCAGGTGATCTCACCGGTCGCTTCGTCGTAATCGATTGAATCAATATCATTGGCTTGGCCGTCGCCACTTTGCACGCCGCTCAATGAACCATCGTGATATGAGAGAGATAAGGCGCTGTCCATGGCGCCGGTGGGGCCCTTGATGCTGACCAACCATTCTCCTGCGAGCTCTGGGGTTCTGAGACCGTGCCCGCGTTGGCTATCCATTACCGCCTGGCGGCGCGCTCGCTGCAGTGCGAGACCTTCGGGCGTCGTATAAGCAGGCATCGATTCCCAGCCCCGCACCGTTGAGGTGTTCAGCAGGCTGGCATTGTCGAGATCGACGTCCCATTCTGGAAAACGTAGCAGTAGCTCCTCGATCACCACGCGCAGCTCTGTGCGCGCGAGCACATTGCCCACACACGTATGGATGCCGTAGCCAAAGGTTGTATGGGCGGAGCGTTCTCGAGTGATATCGAAGCGATCAGGGTCGTCGAAGGCTCCGGCGTCTCGGTTTGCAGAGGCGACGAGCAGCATCGCTGCACTGCCTGCGGGAATCGTCACGCCATGCAGTGTAATGTCCTTAGCCACATAACGGCTGATCGCGGGCCCCGGTGTCTCGAAACGTAAAATCTCCTCTATCGCATCGGGTATTTTTTCGGGGTGGGCAACAAGCATGGCACGTTGCTCCGGATGCTCGGCCAATAATTTTCCCGTCCAACCGATCACCTTGTTGGTCGTTTCGTTACCGGCACCCGCGAGTACATTAATAAATGTGAGGATCTCTTCGCGGGAGAGAGTTCTCTCTGTACCCGTTTCGTCGACGAAAGTGACCGCGAGCAGTTCCGATATCACATCATCTGAGGGTTCTTTGATGCGCGAGTCAATGTAGTCGCCGAAGCTCTCATCGACTTGCATCCCGTAGTCGCCTGCCGGGGCTTTCATCGCCTGGCCCTCTTCAGTGATAAGGCGTGCATCAACAGAATCTCTGACCGCCTCGTAGTCTGACTCGGGAATCCCCAACAGCGCGCCAATCACCCGCATGGGGATTTCAGCGCCAATGTCGGCAATAAAATCGAATTCTTCGCGGCCAACCAGCCGGTCCAAACAATCCCGGGTGATTTTTCGAATCGCCTCATCCAGATCAAGCATTCGCCGCGGCGCGAATATTTTCTGTACGAGTGTTCGATGCACGGTATGTTCGGGCGGGTCCTCCATGATGAAAGTGCCCGGTGGAAATGGTAAGTCCTGCTTAATCAGTTCAAGAATATCGCCTCGTGCAGATGAGAAGGTCTCGTGATCTTTCAGTGCGGCGCGTACGTCTTCGTAGCGACTCAGCGCATAGAAATCAACCTCTGAGTTGTAGTACACGGGCGCCTCCTCGCGCAAACGCTTCAATGTTGGGTAGGGGTCTTTGAAAATACTGGAGTCATAGGGACTGTAATGAATGTCACTCATAAGCTTGCTTCCTGTTTACCATTGATTTGCACGTTCCACACATTGTCTGTAGGCCTGGCGACCAAAGAGTAGGATCAGTCCTGCGATCGGGTAAGCTGAACCGAACAGGGTCGCCATGCCTAATCCTACCTGATTGCCACCATAAAGCGTGTCCGAGAACCAGGCGATGAGGATGGGGCCGAGGCTCAAGCTCACCAGCCCCACTGAAGCGGCATAGAAAGCAATCGCCTTGCCGCGTAATTCATTGGGCACGGTGAGATTAAGCGAGGCTGCATAAACCGCAGTGAGCGTCGACAGGAGGGCGACCATGATTGTAATACCGATCAAGAAGACCCAGGGATCCCCGCTTGTCGTTGCGATAATCCCAGCGGGTGTCGCAAGTAATAGGCAAGTCCCGTACCAGAGGAAGTTTGCCTCATAAACCCCGCGTTTGAACAGGGCTTCAGTCGCCAGCCCGCATGAGATCTTGCCGATGGCACCGCCGATGATCATCGATAAGCCGAGGCTGAGGCCGATATCAGATCCGCTCCAGCCAAACGTCCGCGCCATATGTGCGGGGTACCAAGCGTTGCCGGCCACGAAACCCGTCGAGGCTAAACCAAAACCTAGATAGTGCATCGTGAAGAACCGCTTATTGGCTGCCATAAATTTGAGTAATGCCGGGTAGCCTTGAAGCATCGCCTGCGTGAGGGTCGATGATGAATCGACAGCGCGTTGGCCACGTCGAACTGGCTCTGGCAAGGTCAGACTGAGCAGCGCAAGCGCCAATCCTGGTAGACCGACGATAATAAATACCGCTTGCCATGGCTTCACCTCACCGAGGAGCGGCAGCGCGAATGTACTGGAGGTCGAGACCCAGTCAATCAGCAAGCCACCCACCAGATAAGCGCAGCCGGCGCCAACCGACGCGCCCAGCGCATAGACGGCGAGAGCTAAGGTTAGCTTTGATTTTGGGAACATATCGCTGATGGTGGAGTTTGCGGCCGGATTTAACCCCGATTCACCAAAGCCAACACCGACTCGTGCCACCATGAGCATGGTGAAATTTTTCGCCAACCCGCAGGCTGCAGTAGCCAGTGACCAGATAGCGACGCTAAAGAACACAATCTTTTTTCGTGACACGCGGTCTGCCAGCACTCCCGCAAACAAACCGAAGATCGAAAAAGTGATCGCAAATGCCAGCCCGTGAAGCATGCCAAACTGAACATCCGTAATACCGATATCCGCTTTCAATGGATCGACCAAAAACGAGATGACTGTGCGATCTAAAATCGACACCCAGTACAGGAAAGCCAGTAAAACAGTCGCGTACCAAGCGCTCGCCGGACGCGGGTAAGGTGCAAGACCTGCGTCAGGCGATGTCTTAGGTTCCTTTGTTTCCATTTCCTTTATCTCCGCGACTCTTCGGACCGATGACCTTGTATTTGCAACCGAGCTCGTGAAGCTCCAATATACCAACACTGTTGTTCAATACTAGAGGTTTCGACATGGCGGAAGCAAAGCTGAGTGCGCATTTGGCAGCGAGGGAGCAAGAAATTCTCGGTTACCCTGAGCGTATCCCGCCACTACCTCGAGATGAGTTGCTCGATGAGGCGATGGCCATGTGGACCGATCTTCGGAGCAACTTCGCCGGGCATCGTGTCGAACCGGGCCACCCCGATGATTTGCCAGCCATTTTTTTTACCGTGTTGCGTCGGCGAGAGCTATGGGCCGCGCTGACTGAGATGACTTTTCAGGTGACCGGCAAATCGCATTTGTCTGTTCGGGACCGAGAGCTAGTGGTCTTGCGGACCGCCTGGTTACTGGAAGCTCCGTATGAGTGGGGGGAACATGTGGGCAAAGCGAAAGACGGCGGCGTCACCGACGCCGAGATCGAGCAAGTGATTACCGGTTCGTCACACCCAGCATGGAGTCGCGGTGATGCGGCATTAATGGCAATGGCGGAGGAGTTGCAGTCCCGCGCGATGATCTCCGATGAGACTTGGTCGGAGCTCGCTGTTATGTATAACGAGGAGCAGCTCATGGAACTGCCGCTTCTGGTAGGCCAGTATCAAATGGTGGCTTTTTTCCAGAACGCGCTTCGACTTCCCTTGCGCGGTGTTAATCAAGGGCTGCGAACCCGCTAGGAACAAATGTTACGGGTGTATCTTGCTGAGCACCCAGCTTAAAAAATCTTTCCCGTGTCAAGCGCAAGACCGCGTCATCCAAATGAGCGACGAGGTCTTGGACGGTGTGATCTTCCCCGTGTGATTTCCAGCTGCTTGAAAGACCAGTGCACCGCTCAGTGACTCGGGCGCGACGGCGGCTGCAGTTTGACGGTCACCTTGTGCAAGGTGCCGGTAAAATATCCGCCGTCGGCATAGTCGGTGCTGACAGGCGTGTACAGATCTCTACCGGTATCCCACTTCTCGCCATTGCCAGCGATTGATAGCGGGCGCTCAGCCACATCGCCCTCCGCGACCACCTGTCCATCGACAGCGATACGCAGGTGTCCCCCCAAGCCCTGAGGTGTGAAGTTGTAAGTCACAGTGTGTTCGCCCGGTGCTATTGCTTGATCACCACTGAGCCGAGTTTGCCCCCCGGGCAGTGGCGATACTGAGGCCATGGCGACGGGTTTGTTATCGTGCAGATAAAAACTCCAGCCACCAAAATAAGAGCCCGCAGC
Organism: Halieaceae bacterium; assembly: GCA_038134505.1. Lineage (GTDB taxonomy): Bacteria > Pseudomonadota > Gammaproteobacteria > Pseudomonadales > Halieaceae > Luminiphilus. Next base: position 29,224 of record JAYPVH010000009.1, read on the forward strand.
CACTAAAACGCCATTGGCTCCGGCCTCCGGTACCGTGATGTCCGCGGTGAGGGTGAAGGGAAGGCTGTAGAAGTAGGGTGCAGCATACATCCCTAGGCTAACATTGGGCCCCCAAACGACGTAGTCAGTGCGGAACCCGGGGCCACCCCCTCCCTGGGCCATGACCATGCCTCGGTTGGGCGCGCCACTATCATGGATAGGGTAGACCCAATTATCACGGGCTTCTTGATCGAACAGTTGTTGCATTGCAGCCAGCTTGTCTGGGCGCTCGCTCGCGAGATCATTGGCCTGGGAGAAGTCGGAATCAACATGATAGAGTTCCCAGGGGTAAGTGGTCACGTCACTGTTTTCCCGCTGTGTCGTGAGTTCCCATGGATAGTTCCTGGGCGTCGTACCCGCGAACCAACCGTCATGGTAGATCCCCCGGTTGCCGTAAAGCTCAAAATATTGCGTGTTCCGCTGGCCAGCCGCCTCAGCTGATGCGGCTGCGTAGAGCATACTGACGCCATCGAGGGGCAGTTGTTCGACACCATCAACGCGCTCAGGAGGGGCGATGCCGGCAGCCTCAAGCACCGTTGGCATGACATCGATAACGTGATGGAACTGACTTCTCACGCTACTATCACCTTGAAATCGAGCCGGCCAACTCATGACCATGCTGTTGCGCGTTCCGCCGAAATGAGAGGGCAATTGCTTAAACCACTGAAAGGGCGATGATGTCGCCCACGTCCAGCCCAATTGATAGCCGGGATAGGTCGCTTGGCTGCCGATGACATCGAGGTTGTTTGCGAGATACTCAATCCCTACCTCATACTCCCGGCCGTGCGAGAGCCATGGCATCTCGTTGAGCGTACCCGGAACACCCGCCTCACCACTGGCCCCATTGTCACCCTGAATGTAAATCACCAGCGTATTTTCGGCGATGCCCATTCTGTGAAGTTCATCCATGATGCGACCAAACTGGAAGTCCTGATAGGCTAGCATCGCCGCATAAACCTCCATGAAGCGGGCATAAACGCGGCGTTCAGAATCAGAGAGGGAAGACCACGCGCGGATCATGTCAGGGCGGGGCGTTCCGACGGTGCCCTCGGGGATCACTCCGGCAGCAATTTGTTGGGCCAATATGCGGTCACGCAAAGCGTCCCATCCTTCATCGAATTGACCGGCATAACGATCAATCCATTCTTGTGGCGCTTGCAGCGGTGCGTGTGCAGTCCCGGGGGCGTAGTACATGAAAAAAGGCTCGTCTGGCGCGACGGCCTTGACCTGATGAATCCACTGAATCGCGCGGTCGGCCATGGCCTCATCGAATAGTCGATCTTCAGGCCAATCACTGGTATCCATAGGCACTGTGCCCTCAGTCAAGCCGGGTTTCCATTGGTTTGTATCACCGGCGACAAAGCCCCAGAAGTAATCAAAACCACGTAGGCGTCCTGTGGGCCATTGGTCAAAAGGACCGGCGCCAGCACGATCAATCATCGGGACGTTGTGATCTTTGCCAAACATCGCGGTGTTATAGCCGTTATCTCTCAAGACCCTCGCCATGGTGGCCGCAGATTCTGGGATGCGTCCCGTATACCCTGGGTAAGGTGAGTTCAATTCGACCAATGAGCCCATGCCGATGCGATGGTGATTGCGACCAGTGAGAAGCGCTGCACGTGTCGGCGAACAGACGCCAACGGTATGAAACCGTGAAAACCGAACACCCTGAGCAGCAATTTCATCCAATTCAGGTGTCGGAACCGCACCGCCAAAGGTTCCGATCGCGCCAAAGGCTACATCATCTGTCATTACGACAATCACATTGGGTGCCCCCTCGGGCGCTCGTACGGTCTGCGGGAACTGTTGCTCGCTGGCATCCACCGTCAGAGCGAGCTCTCCGGTGTACGCGGGCGCCTTAATTGGCAGCGACCTGCGGTCGATCATGTCGGCAGCGGTTGCCGGAAACACAACGGTCGCGAGTAGTAAGGCGAGCGTGGCCCAAGTGAACTGTGGCGGAGTGATTACTGCAGAGACGAGTGATGAGGGCTGACAGATCATAGTAAAGAGGTTCTCTCGCTAGTGATTGTTATCGGATCGTTTAGAAGCGCTTTGACTCGTCTGAGCGTTCCACGCGTGGTGAGGTCTTGTCAAGTATTCAGCAACGTTGTTGATTAACGGCCTCGTACGGATCAATAATGTAGGATGAAATCAAAAGAGACAGCGAGTATCACATGACTGGAATATTACGATTAGCACGGTATCGCAGGCGAGTAAGTAAAACTAACGGAGGCGCCTGGGTTGTATTCTTAATGCTCGTTTTTTCCGGGCAGGCAATTGCCGGTCAGTCCGCTGATCCATTGGCTCGTCAGCACGGGACGCGGTATTCGCAGCTCGATGCCATTTCAGCGGATAATGTCTCTCAGTTGCAACGGGCCTGGGTTTATCACAGTGGTGATATGCCCGAGAGTGCCGGTATCGTTTCGTATCAAGATGCACCTTTACTCCTTAACAGCAAGCTGATTACGTGCACGCCTTCACGGCAACTGCATGCGCTCGATCCCGGGACGGGCGAGTTACTGTGGAAATATGATCCGGGCGGTTTCGGTGGGCTGTCGCTGAAATGCAAAGGCATCAGTGCCTGGTCCGATACGGACGCGCCTGAAGAGGCAGCTTGCAAGACCCGATTATTGCTTGGAACGAGCGACTACCGGCTGATCGCAATCGATGCGGAGACCGGGATGCCCTGCACCGATTTTGGTGATCAGGGCATCGTCGACATCGAGATCTCGCGGCCTGAACTGTTTCCGGGAGAAGTGTGGGCGCTCGCTCGACCGGCGATCGTTAATGACACCGTCGTCGTTGGATCCTCGGTCGCCGATAATCAGCGTATTGCCTCGCCCAGCGGCAGGGTGATGGCATTTCACGCGCGGAGCGGAGAATTCCTCTGGTCTTTCGATCCGATACCGCGAGATCCGAGTGATCCCGCATTTGATAGCTGGGGTGGCGACCATGTGCCTCAGAACGGTGGTGCGAATGTTTGGTCGGGCTTTGTTTGGGACGAGGCGCTGAACCTAGTCTACCTGCCGACCACGTCCCCAACCGTCGACTTCAGCGGTACGGATCGACCGGGGGATAACCTCTACTCAGACAGCGTGGTCGCGTTGAACGCATCCACTGGCGAGCGAGTTTGGCACCAGCAAATCGTGCATCATGACATTTGGGACTACGACTTGCCGACCCCCGGCATATTGGTCGACTATCCCGTTGGCGATGAGTCAGTTCCAGCCTTGATTCAAAACACCAAGCAGGGGCTGATCTTTGTTTTTGATCGTCGCACGGGTGAACCCTTGGTGCCTATTGAGGAGCGTCCGGTGCCTCAACAGGGCGCCATGCCGGGTGAGCAGCTGTCTCCCACGCAACCCTATCCCGTGGGCATGCCGGCTGTCGCGAAGCAGGGCTTCAGTCCCGACGATGCCTGGGGCTTCACCCCGATTGATCGCTGGATGTGCCAGAGTCGAGCCGAAGAGTTACTGTATGGCGATATGTACACGCCAATTTCTGCGCAGGGAACGGTTGTTATGCCCTCGTCGTCTGGCGGCCCCGACTGGGGTGGCGGCGCGTTCGATGCGGCTTCGGGTGTGATGGTAGTGCCGGCAAACTTCGTCGCGATGATCATTACAAACCTGCCGGCAGAGGATGTCGCACCTGTGACAGACCAAGAAGTCGATGCGTCGATGGGCATGACCTTTAACAACCTCGGCGCACCCTACGCAACTCATGTCGAACCGTTCCTCTCGCCACTGGGCGCCCCCTGCACAGAGCCCCCTTGGGCGCGATTGACGGCTGTCGACGTTGTGAACAAGGAGTTGCTCTGGCAGGTACCACTGGGGTCAATTGATCGACTTGCACCGATACCTATTCCTTGGGAGTTGGGTACGCCCGGCGTTGGCGCACCACTTCTCACGGCAGGTGGCTTGGTCTTTCTTGGCTACTCTCTCGACCACCAATTCCGTGCCTTCGATCTCAAGACTGGGGAAGTACTGTGGAGCGATGAACTGCCAGCTCCGGCGACATCACAGCCTCAGACATACTGGTACGAGGGACATCAATATGTGGTGGTTCCTGCCGGTGGGCACAGTATGTACGGCACAGAGTTGAGCGATGCATTGATTGCTTACAGGCTCCCGTAATGCCGACAAAAGTCCTGTGATGAGTCGGTAGGCTCCGAAACGCAGGCATACGTGCGCCGACTGAGGGCATTCGGGCCGATGTACCTGAGCCCGTTTGCCGCGGCGGTTACCCGTTATTGTGGATTCCTGCGATGGCTTCACAGGTCTGCGCGCCAGTGCTGAAACTCGGTAGCAAGGGGTCACTCGCTTTACTGTCAACGGCTTCGTAAAAGGCGCGCATCAATGCAATGGCAGGTGGAAGTTCAATGTGCGCGAATTGGTGGCCAGGCTGGCTGCTCGGCGCGATAGCCTCGAGTGCAGGATAGTGCAGATCGATCGGGGCAAAGCCGCTTCCTAGGTCGAGAAGGACCTCGTCGGCTTCGATTCGCACCGCGCCATGGGTTCCCGTGATGAGAAACTCACTCTCAGTGGGCCCGTTGTGGGCTCCTGTTTGCTCGGCGAAGACCTGAAGACCCGATGCCATCGTGAGCTCAAGGCGAAATCCTGCATCGATCGGTTCTTCGCTACTCAGGGGTTGAAGCCGACCCTCGCAACGAGCGATGGATCCAAAGCCATGAATCAGAAAGTCGATGAGGTGCGACCCGGAGGCATTGAGCCACCCCCCGCCCAGAGGACTGTGGTACCACCACGCGGGCATCCTGAAGCCAGGTTGTGTCAAAAGCGCAGTTTTCATCGTGAATAGGGCACTTACAGGCGTGCCGATTTCCCCCTGCTGAATTAGCTCGAGTACGGTTCGCCGTGCCGGCAGCATTCTCATCTGATGCCCAATAACGGCGATGACGCCAGCGCTTGCTGTGACTTCCTCCATTCTGCGTGCATCCTCAGCGGTGTGTGCGAGAGGTTTTTCACAAAATATATGCAGCCCCGCAGCCGCGGCCTGCGTGACGAGATCACAATGCGTTGCTGGTGGTGAGGCGATGATGACCGCATGAGGTTGCGTGTGCACGATGGCCTCGGAGAGGCTGACAAAGTTAAGGGGTACCTGATGGCGCGCTGCAATCTTCGCGGTTCTTTCGGCGCGTTGCCCGACCAGCGCGACCACCTCAAAGCCCGCACGCCGCGCCGCGGGCAGTAATACGCGAGCGCCGTGTCCTGTCCCGACGACAATGACACGAACTGGGGCTGACATGTCAGTCGCCTTTCATGAGCGCCATTAACCTCGGTACAAGTAACGTCATGACGGGTTCGGGATTGAAATGCTCAGCGACGGAGCTGATCTGATTGTCGGTCAACTCAAAAATAAAGACGTAGCGGTTGTCGTATGCCGTGCCGTCGTGGAATACACCGTGCGATCTGACCTCCGCCGCTGCACGATCCCCCTCGACGATGATGCTATCGATTTCAAACTGCAGTCCGCCTTTAAACACCGCCGCTAACTGTTGCGGTGCAGTGCGGTATCGTTCTGCTGGCA
>JAYPVH010000009.1:34816-103908 GCA_038134505.1 Halieaceae bacterium
CATGTCTCCTGAGGTCGTTGTCCAGGCGCGAAATTGCGGGTGCATTAGATCTGCATCAAAAGCACCTGCGGTCTGGTTAGCAAAAAAACGGGTGACACGTTCAGCTACGATTGACATTGTGATCCTCACTTCTGATATTGAACAGTGCTGTTGAATAGTGGTTGAATAGTATCGATAAGGGCGGGAGCTGACAACGACTGATGTCACCTGCAGATCGGTGGTCATCAAAACACTCGTCGATGCGTTGCGAGCTGTGGGTGGGTCGGGGCAGTCCGGCGGGGCTGGCAATGCAGACGCTGCAACTTTAAATGTGAGGCCAAATGAATAGTTTGATGCAGGCAGAGCATTTTCAGGTCGCTTATGCCACGAATGATATCGACGCTGGTCTCCGGCATTTAGGTTGCCATCTGAACATTACTGAGACGCGAACTCTGCAAGGTCCATTGCCCGAGGGTGGTGAAATTCATGTTGAGCTCGCGTGGGCGGGCGGCGTGATGATTGAGCTGCTCCATGCGCAGGGGCCGGGTTCGAGCATCTATCAACGTGGCGTCCAAAGCGGTCAGCAACTGAGTTTGTCGCTGCATCATTTGGGCTTTTTAATCGAGTCAGAGAGCGAGTGGTCGGCGTTGAAATCGGCCTGTGAGGTCTCAAAAGCACAGTTGCTGTTAGAACGGGTGAACTCGGAATTTATGACCAGCTGCTTTATCGAGGTTCCCGGTATCTCGCATCTGTTTGAGTACATCCTCCCGTCTGACGTCGGGCGGCAATTTTTTAACGAGGTACCGCGATGTTGAAAACGCATCATTCGTTACTGGCGCAGCTCGATGATCTTGAAGCCGCGCTGAAAGAGATTGAGAACACCTGGGAGCCCGATTCGGAGATCTACCAGGTCGAGCTCCAGCGTCAGGTACTGATGAATTTTTCTTATGCGTATTTTGCGTATTTTCACGCCACTCCAGAGCATCCTGACTGGTCGCCGTTATGGAACCCTGTCTATGCGCTACAGCCCAACCCCGACGATATCTATCTCTACACGCCGATACGCGGCGACCTGAGCTACCGCGTTTCGGGGCGACGCGGTAGCTCACACCTGCTGAGTTTTACCAGCCAACAGGGTATGTCGGGAATGGTCGAGGGCCGCGATGCCATTCGTGGGCATCATGAAATCGACGATGATGATTTTACCGTTGATGCTGCTGGTGAAATCAACATTCTCTTCAGTGCAGAGCGGCCCGCGGGTTATCAGGGAGATTGGGCACCGATTGATCCTAAAGCCACAGGTTTGTTTACCCGATTTAGAAGTTACGACTGGTATCGCGAAGAGGACCCTCGATTATCGATAGAGTGTCTGAGTGATGTTGGCCCCAAGCCCCGATTGTCAGTGGCACAGATTCGGCAACAAATTGCGGAAATGGCGCGGTTCCCTGGGCGTAAAACCCGTTTGTATTTCCCGCTACAAGACGCCGTCAAAGATGCCGTCGGATTCAATCAGTTCCTCCCCCAAAAAATGGATGGCGCGTTGGCGAAACAGGTCTATTTGCCAGCATTTTTCCAGTTAGCCGCAAATGAGGCATTGATTCTGGAAGTCGACATACCAGAGCGTGTTCGCTACTGGAATTTTCAGCTCAACGACCCGCTATTCAATAGCCTTGATTATGTCTACCGGTTGTCGAGTATCAACGGAGCGCAAGCACGTCTCAGCAGCGATGGCCGGTTTCGCGCGGTAATCGCACTAGAAGACCCTGGTGTTCCCAATTGGCTCGATACTGCGGGATACCTCGAGGGCGGCATCTACGGACGCTGGTATGGCGCTGATGCAGCACCCGTGCCGACATTAAAACGCGTGCCTTTGACCGAAGTTCGTGAGCATCTGCCGCCGGATACGCCAGTGGTCGGGCCCGAGGCTCGCGCCCACGCTTTGCGTCGGCGTGTCATCGCCTGTCAGCGAAGGCGGCGATGGTGAGTCACTTGGTACCGGAATCCTTCGAGCACAGCTTTGATCAGTTACACGACGCGGTGATCGCTGAGACCGGATTTGACCAATTTGGCCCAGCGGACTACCACGAGGGTCTGCGTGTGTTGCTGGAGTCAATGGATCGCGACCCGCAGTTTTCAGTCGCAGGGCGTCAGCGGGCCTGGGCTATGGTTCGCAAGACGCTGGCAGCGCGGGCGATCGCCATTGATTCTATGGCACGAAACCCACTGTTTAGCGAGGTGCAAGTGACCGCGCCGGTCGTGATTTTCGGTTTACCACGATCAGGAACGACGGCCTTACACCGTCTGTTGATGGAGGATCCAGCCTTCCAAGGCTTAGAGGCTTGGCTTTTGGATTCGCCGATGCCGCGGCCGTCTCGAGAGGCGTGGTCAGCACATCCGGCTTTTCAATCGATGGTGGCTGAACTCGAAGCACGATATGCACTCACGCCGGACAAGAAGGTCGCTCACGAGGTCATCGCAGATCAGGTTCACGAGTGCTGCATGCTTTTGCGCCAGAGTTTTGCATCGAACATTTTGAGTTGTGCCTGGTCGGCACCGACTTACGATACCTGGTGGCAAGACTGCGACGAGCAAGCCGCTTACGGGCACTACCACCGATGTGTCCAGGTCATTGGGCTGAACGATCAGCGACGTTGGTTATTAAAGAATCCGGGTCATGTGCATCAGCTCGACTTACTTCTCGACCGATTTCCCGATGCGTGTTTGATTCAGTGTCACCGTGATCCTGCAGCCGCAGTGCCCTCATTGTGTTCACTGCTGATGCGTTCTCACCCTACATGGGAAGACAGTGATCCTAATGATCGTGCGGGAAGAATGGTGCGCAGAGAAGTCGAGAAGTGGGCGCTCGGTGTTGAACGCGCGGCCCTCGTGCGTGCCGAGCGATGTCCAAGCGTCCTCGATATTCACCACAGTGACTTTCACAGCGACCCCTGGGGTGTGGTGAGAAAGATATACCAGCATATCGGCATGCCGCTCTCCGATGTCGCGAGGCGCAATATCGCGCATCGGCTTGAGCAGAAACCTGAACTGGCTCAGGGTCCTCATCATTACGCTGTATCAGATTTCAATATTTCGGCCTCGGAAATTCGTGAGCGATTCTCGAGCTACTTAAAACATTATGATATCGAGCCGATCGGAGGGTTAGCATGAGGGCCGCAGTATTTACAGGGCAACCAGGCGAAATTGCTCTAGCCCGTATTCCAGATCCAGATCCGGGTCCTCAAGATGTACTGATTGCCGTGAAACGATGCGGTGTGTGTGGCACCGATTTGGCGATGACCTCTGGGGAGGGTTGGCTACTGCCCGAAGGTAGCCAGTTTGGGCACGAGTACGCGGGCGAAGTTGTCGCGGTGGGGTCAGAGGTCAAGACTCACCGTGTGGGTGATCTGGTCACAGCGGTACCCAGTGGCTTCTGCGGCAGTTGCCATCATTGCGACACCGAGAATGTGGTGTTGTGCAAGGAAAGTGATAGCGCAGCGCTCGGTTTTGCAGAACTTGCCGTGCTACCCGCGAAGCAGGCACTTATTCTGCCGACAGAGGTCGGCCTTTCAGCTGGGGCGCTAGTCGAACCCCTCGCTATTAGTCATTACGGGGTTCGCTTGTCGGGCCTCTGCGCGGGGCAGGACGTGGTTATCCTTGGTGCGGGTGCTGTCGCCCTCTATACGATTTATTGGGCGCGTCAATTCGGTGCGCGGCGAATCGTGGTCGTATCGCGCTCCGAACGCCGACGCGCTCTGTGCCTGAAACTCGGCGCGGATGAGTTTGTTGTCTCTGATGAGAATGCGGCGGACCATGTGCGCGCAGCGTTAGCCGGCAAACCGAACGTCATCTTCGAGTGCGCGGGTGCTACCGGAATGCTCGGGCTGGCAATGCAGTTTGCTGGAGCCTTTTCAAAGATTGTATCGCTTGGGTTTTGCATGGCCCCTGACCCCATCACACCGGCAGTGGCCGCATACCAATGCATCAGTTTTCAGTTTCTTGTGGGCTACACCCTTGCTGACTTCCACGCATCGATCAATGCCTTAGAGCGTGACCCTGAGCTGGAGCTGACCATTTCTTCTACGATTACACTAGATGAGTTGCCACAAATGATGCGCGCGCTGCGGGGTGTTCACGCTGAAACAAAGGTGCATGTCGCGTTCTAACATCGGGCCTGGGTCAGCTTGGGACCCGCGTGCGGTGCGTTGGGTCGCGGGATAACCAGTCAGGCTGCTGGCGTGGCGTGCGATGAGCTCGATATCAATCTATTGCGGGGGCGGCAGATTAAAAGTACGATTCTGTACTATTAAAATTCTTGAGTGAGGGGGTAATGTCATGACGAGCGCAGTCGAACAGTTGATGGGGATGGCCAAGACGCCTGATCTCTATGATCATTCGCCCGGAGAGTTAGCGTCCCTGCATGTCGCCGCGATGAACGAGCGGTTTCAGGAGCGCCGCGGGGACATTAAATTGTTGCAACACCGGGCGAAACAAGCGGGTATCGAAGCAGTGACCTCTACAGCGGACATGGTGCCGCTATTGTTTCCCCATACTGCATATAAAAGTTATCCGGAATCGATTTTGATCGAGCGCCAGTGGGCGAAACTCACTCGCTGGATGGAAACCATCAGCACCTACCGAATGCCCGAATTAGATTTTGATGAAATCAACGATATTGATGACTGGGTCAATGCGCTGACTGAGCACGGGCTCTATGTGTCGTGTTCTTCAGGAACGACGGGTAAATCGGCGATGCTGATTGCCTCGGAACGCGATATGAAGTGGCTGCAGCACGAGGCGGTCGTGTCTTATGCCTGGGGCTCTGGGGTGGTTCCCGCGCAGGACCGACAGATCTTTGGTTTGGCGCCCGTAGCGCAGGTGCCCCGCAATGTGTTGCTGGGTAACGCCTATCGCGATGCGCTACAAGATCCATCCCAGGAACCTTTCGCCTATCCAGCGCCGCCCATCACAATTGCCGGTTTGACCAATATGGTGGTGATGCGCAAACGAATCGCAGATGGTACGGCTACGCCCGAGGAGATTGCTGAGCTCGAGGCTACGTCAAAATCTCGCGGGGAGGCGATGGATGCCGCTATTGGTATTGCGGCCAAGGCGATCGCTGAGGCCCGCTCGCAAAAGCTTCATGTCTCTGGCATGTGGGCGAGCCTGTATCCAATTGCTAAGGCCGTCAGAGAAATGGGTTTCAGCGCCCAGGACTTTCACCCTGAGAATTCATTCTATGTCGGAGGGGGTCTAAAACGCGCGCAATTACCGCCGGATTATCGCGAGTTTGTCTGGGAGACTTTCAATATTGCGCCCGAGCGCAATTACATTAATTACAGTATGCAGGAGCTGCAAAGCTCCATGCCGCGCTGTCAGGCTGGGGGACGGTATCACCTGCCACCTTGGTTAGTGCCCTTAATTTTAGACAAGTCGGGCGATGCTTTGCTGCCAGTGTCCGATTCGGAGTACGAGGGGCGGGCCGCGTTCTTCGATGTCTCAATCGACGGACGATGGGGTGGCGTGATTACCGGCGATAAGGTCTCGATTAGCTACGCGCCCTGTCCTTGCGGCACCAAAAGTGCCACGATTCGCGACGACGTGACGCGCTACGCTGATTTAGAGGGTGACGACAAAATCGGCTGCGCCGGCACTGTGGACGCTTACGTGCGGGGAGTCTCCACACCATGAATGCGTCGATCTCAGCACCATTTTTTGCACGTGGTTCTGTAGTTGAGGGTGGCGACGAGCAACATCGGTCGCGTGACCTAGGTGTTGAGTTCCACACCCCACATTTGCGACTCAACGATTATATTCACCCGCGTGATGAAGTCCCGCCTCTCATCGACGTACCAACAACCGAAATCATCGATTTTCTGGTCGAAACGGGCAAGCGGCTGCAGGCCGGCAGCAATCCACATATGCAGGAATGCTTTGATCGCATGGCGAGCACGCACATTCTCCCTCGAGAGGTTGTTGAGACCACAACACAGCATGCGGTGGCTTATCTGGATCGTCGGATCCTCGAAGCGGACCTCGCTCAGAGCTTCCCCGATCCGAAGGCCCTTGACGCGTGGCTTCCGAAGTCTGATTTTACTGGCCGCAAGAGCTTCGTTCGAGCCTTTGGGCCCCGATTGATCCATGTCTTGCCCGGTAATTCACCGGGCGTCGCCATTAAGTCAGTTGCGCAAGGCGCCCTCGTCAAAGGCATCAATCTATTCAAGATGTCTTCCGCTGACCCCTTTACCATGGTCGCCATTTTGCGCACGATGGCTGATATCGACGCCCAGCATCCTATCGTGAAGTCGATGTCTGCTGTTTATTGGCGGGGGGGTGATGAGCGAGTCGAGAGCGTCCTTTACCGACCCCAGTATTTTGATAAATTAGTGGCTTGGGGTGGCGGAGACGCCATCAACAACGTGGTGAAATATCTCGGCCCCGGCTTTCAGTTGGTCTCCTTTGATCCAAAAACCTCCATTTCGATGGTCGGGCGCGAGGTTCATGCGGATCAAAGCACCCTCGATCAGGTCGCAGAGCTTGCTGCTCGCGACGTGATGACATTGAACCAAGAGGCCTGTGTTGCGAGTCGAATACAGTTTGTCGAGGGTTCCGAAGAGCAGGTCGATCAGTTTGCAGAGCGACTGTGTCACCACATTCGGGCACTGGCTGAAGCATCAGGCGATCGGCGCCCGCTAGATTCAGAACTGAAAGACCAAATCGAAATGATGCAACTCATGGATTTCGATTACACGGTGTTCGGCGAGACCGATGGCGGCGGGGTGGTGATTCGCTCCGACAAGCCAGTTGATTTCCACCCGATCAACAAAACGGCCAATGTCGTTCGTGTCGATGATTTGATGCAAGCCATTAAATGGGTCAATGTGGCAACACAGACGGTTGGCTTTTTCCCTTTTCCCCGCATCGCGGAACTTCGCAATCATTTGGCGAGCGCGGGCGCGCAGCGCGTGGTGCATTTAGGAGAGGCGGGGCCGAGCACAATCGGTAATCCGCATGATGCGATGTATCCAATGCACCGTTTTGTTCATTGGATGGCGCACGAGGACGGCATGGGTGGGGGCTAAAGCGGGGCCTCATTGGGACATTCAATCAAGGAGAAAACCATGACAGATTCACGGTGTGCCGTCGTAACAGGTGCGAGCGCTGGAATTGGTTTGGAGACGGCGCGTTTATTACTCGAAGCAGGCTGGCAAGTTGTCGGCTTGGGTCGCAACCCAGAGCGCTCCGCGGAGGCACTCGAGACGCTACGTCGCGCTGTGCCTTCGGGTGACGTGCAAATGGTTGTCGCTGATCTCGCGTCACTCCCGGCGGCGCGCGACGCGGCGCAGCAAATCCTTGCGCACGCGGGTCGTATTGATTTGCTCCTCAACAACGCGGGCGGGTTAACCGCCGATTTTACGCTCACGGCAGAGGGGCATGAAAATACGTTTGCCAGTAATCACCTCGGACCATTTTTGCTGACGCAGGCGTTATTGCCGCGCTTATTAGAAACAGCATCGGACAATCCGGCGGGGGTCAGTCGGATTATCAACACCTCCTCTGAAGCGCATGAATATGCGGGAGAGATTGACTGGGAAGACCTGCAGTACAAAACGGATTTTGTGTCCGGTAAGGCGTATTGCCGTGTTAAGTTGCTGAATATTCTTTTCACTCGCGAGCTTGCCCGCCGCTTTGGCGCGGATAACATCATCAGCCATGCTTTTCACCCCGGCGTTGTTGCGAGTAATTTCTTTAGTTACGCCGATACTGAAATGGCCAAGAGTAAAGAATATTTCGAGGCTCGGGCGATTCCGCCGGCACAGGCTGCGGCCGATCTCATCTGGTTGGCGACCCACGAGGATCCCGCGCAGGTCAACGGCCGCTATTTTCACGATTACGCCGAGCGCGAACCCAACGCCATTGCCCTAGACGACGCCGGAGCTTTAAAGTTGTGGACGCTCAGTGAGGATTTGGTCGCCGATTACAAGGTTGCGGGGTAAAAACCGCGCAAGGTCGGCCAAGAATTCGCCACGGAGTGTGTGCCTGTGGGCGGGGCCACACAATTTGAGTGATTCAACTGAGGAGCACGGTAATGAGCGATTTACCGGAATTTAGGACTTTGGCATTGAGTCGGCGAGGTCGCCTACTGACTATTACGCTGAATCAGCCCGAGTCTCTCAACGCGGTCGATTTGGCACTGCACGAGGATCTCGCGGAAATCTTTCATTTTGCCGCGCAGGATAGTGCTTCCGATGTCGTAGTACTCACGGGGGCAGGGAAGGCTTTTTCCGCTGGCGGGAACCTTGATCACCTCGCAAATAATGCAGCCAATCCCGAGTTGTTTGACGAAGAGGTTCGCTTGGCTAAGCGAATTATCTACTCCATGTTAGACCTGGAAAAACCATTGATTTGTCGAATGAATGGGCATGCTGTCGGACTTGGGGCAACGCTGGCTTTATTTTGCGATGTGATCTTTGCGGTTGACTCGGCAAAGATCGGTGATCCGCATGTGGCGCTAGGACTCGTCGCTGGAGATGGTGGTGCAGTCATCTGGCCGCAGCTGGTAGGGCTGGCTCGGGCCAAGGAGTTTCTCCTGAGTGGAGAACTGTTGCGCGCAGAGCGGGCTCAAGCCATTGGTCTCGTCAACCACGTGGTGCCGGCGGAAGAATTGGATACTAGGGTCGATGCATTTTGTGACAAGTTGCTGGCCGGCGCGACCAACGCGATTCGCTGGACGAAGGTGCTGCTCAATATGGAGCTTAAGCGAGTCGCCAATTCGGTGATGGAGGCCGGCATCGCCTACGAAGCTGTGGCGGTTCGATCTTGGGAGCACCTAGAAGGGGTGCAGGCACTTCGAGAGAAACGACCGCCCAATTTTTCGCGACCGCCAGATCGAGATGATGGATGATTCCTAGGCGTTTGTGTTGAAGTCGACATTCGTGCTGTCAGTAATCTGGCAGAAGCGCTTGAGGCTGTCCATCGCGATGCGGTGTTCATCTTCGCTGAGTCCGCAACAGCAGTCCTCAATGATCGTCATTGCGAAATCACGGTCATGACCCTCTCGGACGGTGGCTTGTACTACCGCGTTTGTAGAAATACCTGAGCAGTAAATCCGCGTGATGTCCTTTGCTTTGAGCACAGCCTCAAGCGTCGTGCTGTAGAATGGGCTGACTCGGTGTTTGATGATATCGATATCTTCTGGCCGCTGTCCAAGATCGGGATGGGTTTCGGTTCCCCAAGTGCCGAGCCGAAAGATGCCTAATTTTTTTGCACCAGAAAAAATGGGTGAGCCGGGAGGGCATTCCCGGTAGTCGGACGAGAATCCGACCCGCACGAAGCCCACCGGAATACCCGCAGCGCGGGCTTTATCGATGGCAGTACGGGTATTTCGGATAATGTTTCGTTCTCGAGACTGCACGCCGTAGGGTGCCTGACCGTTCGGGCCATCGACGTGAATGAGATCGTTCATCATGTCCAATACGAGGTAAATCGCCTGACCCATAGCTGTTCTCCTGTCATCGAATAATCGGCTTAGTATATGACTTCCCGCGCCTCAAGATCTTGTCTTGTCTCGGAAGACATGCCCAATAGCTCGCCGTAGACATAGTCCTCGGCCTCTCCAAGATCAGGGGTGGTGCAGTACACGCCTGGGGCGGGGGTTTGACTGAAGCGAACGGGTGCGCCCACGGCCCAACGTTCGCCACCGGTCAGCTCATTCACCCGGGTGAGGCTACCGCGCTGCTGTAAATGCTGATTCTCTGCAATGGCCTGCATGTTGACTGACGGATAAGCGGGAATCCCGCGGGCTTGGAGGCGTGTTGCCCAGTCATCAGCTGGCCTCGACTGTAGCAATAACTCCAGCGCCTGGTCGAGTTCTGCAGCCTGTTGCAATCGTCCGGCAACCTCGCTGAACTCGACTTCGCGCAACCGGTGATCAGCGGGAAGTGATAACAGGTCGAGGAGTTCACGCCACTGCGCGTCATTTTGAATCACTAGCGACAGCCATTGGTCATCGCCTTGTGTCCGATACACGCCATGCGGCGCGTACTGCGCACTGCCGTTGCCTGGACGCTGTGGCGTATCTCCCGCAGCGGCCTGCACCAGAGCGGCTCCGATCATCGCCGATGAAACCTCTCGTGCAGCAAGATCGATGTACTGACCAGAGCCTGTTGCTCTGCGCCGCAATAACGCCGCCATGATGGCAACGACGGCATGATATCCGGTGCTGTGATCCATGACATGGCGCATCTCAATTGGCGGTCCGTCCGAATAGCCGGACTGATAGCCGAGCCCGCCCCAAGCGCCAAACAACGGGGCGTAGCCGGCAAAGTGAGAGTCGGGGCCCTGCTGGCCACAGGACGATAGCGACAGCATGATCAGGTCCGGTTTAACGGCGCTGAGTGCCTCGAAATCAAGACCGAGACGCTGCATGACGCCGGCGCGGAAGGACTCCGCGGCCACATCGCTCAGCGCAACAATCCGCTTCGCGATAGCGACTGCTTCGGTTTTTTTTAAATTCAAGCGAATTGAACGCTTGTTTGCAGAGACCTGGTCAAAAGTGGCCGCGGTAAGACGACCATACACCGCGTGGGGCTTGCGGAAGGCATCGGGCCGGGCGCGACTCTCAATTTTGATACATTCCGCACCGAGTTGTGACAGGACATGCGTGCAGAATGGTCCCGCGGCATGGATCGTAAAATCAGCCACGCGCAAACCCGCAAGAGGTCCGTTGCTGATCATGGCGTTGACTCAACGTTCGCTGAGCCAAGTGCAGGCACGCTGCACCCGGTGTGCAGCGGCGTCTCAGCAAATAGATAGGGTGCTATGAGCATCGGAATCATTTGTCCCGATTGAAGCTGCGTTGGTGCAAAAAGACCCCTAGATTGCTCATGTTCTCCTGACAGGACTTCAAAGGGCGTGCGGTAACGGGCTAGCGGTACGTTCAGCTGCTGGGCCCGGGCGACGATGTCGTCCGCGTCTTGGTCGCTCATCCAGAGCCGGATCTGTTGATTGATTTCATCACCCCGTTGACTCCGCGTAATCCCGTCGTTGAGCGCGGGATCCTGTGACCACCCTGGATTTCCTAGTAGCGTGACAAGCCCATGCCATTGGCGGTCTTCGAGTGTCAGCAGCTGCACAAACCCTGTGCGGGTCTCGAAGACACCGCCGTACCGGAAACTGCGTCCCTCGCGGTGTTCTAGTGAACCGTCTCCAAGTCGTTGCAACGCGAACGCGCCGCAGAGTAAGGCGCTGTCTTGCACAGAGACATCGACAAATTGACCTTCATCGCAAGGGCTCCACAGTGCTGCCATCGCTGACAGAGCGGCCACGCAGCCAGCTTGATAATGGGCAAAGGGACCGTAGATTCGCAATGGAGCGCGATCGGGATAGAGCGCCCGTGCGTAGCCGTTAGGGAGCAGGTAACCTTCACCTGAGGCGTGGATGAGGTTGATTTCTTCACCACGCCATGAGGACTGCTCCCCGTAGGCACCAAATGGCAATACGCTAACAAAATGTGCGCCGGGGTTCACCGCGGCAACGGCTTTTTCACTGATCGGTGAGGGAGCGCGCTCCTCGAGCGGTGTGTCGTCAATTACTAGCTGGGCGCGCTCGATCCAATGTCGTAGCTGAGCACGGTCTTGTTTGTCATCAAGGTCTAGTGCGACAGAGCGCTTTCCCGCGCTCAAATAAGCAAATAGCGCTGATTCATTGGTACCAACGATCAGTGGTTCAGCGTTGCGGAGCACGGATCCAGAGCGTGGCTCTATCAGAATCACTTCGGCGCCGAGAGTGGCAAGCAGGCGTCCAGCATAAGCCGCCGCTGGCGCGCGTGATCGCTCAAGGACCAGAAAGCCCGCCAGCGGGCGGGCGTCCTCAGCGGTGCGATGTGGGCTCGAGTGACTCATGATTCCCTGTTTCAGCGAATCAGCGGAAGCTCCAGGTCGCACTGTGACCCATCGAGGAATATGGGCAGTTTCACGTCTCGAGAGGGAAGGGCAACTGTTGCTAAGCCGGGCGTCGTCACCTCACCGCGCTGATTCTCAGCTGCGATTTCGATATCGACGAGAGGTGTGTTGTCCTTTACGTATTTTTTGACCACTTTACCCTTGCAGAACGTCGTGTCACCCATGATATTAAAACGTCGCATTTGCGTGCGAATACGCTTTAGATAGCCGGCATCGCCCATCCAATTGGTTACCAGCGAGCACATCCATGCAGAGCGCTGGGGGCCATAGTCATAGGTACCGGGTACCCCCACATTTTTAGCGACAGACTCTCGGTGGTGCCCGATACCTGTGTACTCGACGCCGCCACCGGCTTCGGGATTGCGGAAAAAATGACCGGGGTGCTTGACAGCACTTTGCAGCACAACGCCATGGGTATGGCCGCGGCCGCAGCCCACTAAGAAGCCCATGGTATCCATGAGTGATAGCGGGCCTCTGGCGATTGTGGGCAGTTCTTCGCCAACCTCGACATCTTCCCAATAACGGGTGTGCTCGCCGCGGATATTCGCCGGTTCATCTAAAACCATTTGGTCGATGCGGTCCCGCTCCTCATCGCTATAATCATGCTGCTCGATATCTTTGTATTTTCCAGTGTCTCGTGCCGCTTTGCGTTCATGGCGGGTGCAAGTACCGAGGGCGCGAGCAACGAGTTCGCTGCGTTGGTTAAAGTAGCAAGCTTCGACATATTGTAGGACCAGTCGACCGGAAAACTTCGATTCTTTTTCTTCAACACCGAGAACGCGCTCTACCGCGGTAATACGGTCGCCGGGTCGAATGTGGCGAAACATTTCCCAGTCGTTACCGGCATAAAAACCATGTACCCCGGCCAGTCCCCAACGCGTGCGGCCGAGCCACCCGAACGCCATCGGAAAATTAGGATGACCGAGTTGCGTCCCGTAGCGCGTGTTGTGGCCATAGCCTGGATCACGATAGAGAGGATTCAAGTCACCGATGCCGTTGCACCAGTTGCGCAGTGTGTCAGCGGTGGCATCTTGCAAATAAGGCCCTTCAGGCCGGAGTTGCAGGCCGATCATCGCTCTCGCTTTGGCAATGGCCTCATCAGTGATGACGCCTTCTGCCATCGTGTTGCCTACGTCGCCTTGGGTTTGGTCGGTCACAGTGTGCTCCTTCGGTGCCAGAAAGTGGCTCGGCTAGTGTGTTGCCCCGTGCTCTGAGCTCGCAGAACGAAGCAGGGTATAGGGGGTGAGAGTCATCACGACGCGCCCCGAGTGGAAGAAAATATAATGCATTATTTAAGCTGTCGCGTCAATGACGAGCAGGCGCCCAAGGGACTGGGGCGGCCATATCATCTGAGGTCCTTGTGATCTCCGCGTTCTAGAACTGCAGGGGCAGGCCCGCACGAGGCCAATCCACACGCATCAATTGGCCGTAACCTGACAACGTGATGTAGGCCGTTTTGAAATCGTCGCCACCAAAACAGATGTTGGTGCAGTAGCCTTCCGGAGCGGCGTAAAACTCAAGGCAATCGCCCTCAGGCGAGAACACGCTGATACCGCCGCGAACCAGGGTTGCTACACAAATGTTTCCCGAGGCCTCGACTGCTAGAGAATCGAATCGTTGGTAGCCGCCCAGACCGTGAACGAGCTGCCCGCCATTCGGGCTAGGCCAATCCTGCAGCGCAATCTTGCCCGGCGCCAGAACAGGATAAGACCACAACCGACTGGTCTCGGTTTCAGAGACATAAACGGTATCGCCGTTGGGTGACAGCCCGACACCGTTCGGCGTTAATAGATGTTCAGCACAACGACGAATCACCTGTCCATCTATGGTGGCATAGTAGAGCGAGCCGTGCATGAGCCGGTCCGCGTGTTTCTTACCGAAATCGGTAAACCAAAAGCCGCCTTCTTTGTCAAAAACGATGTCGTTGGGTCCGTACAGTGGGATGCCTTCACAGTGGTTATAGAGTTCAGTGACCTGTCCGGATGCTAGGTCCACGCGCTGAATAGAGCCGCTGCGATAGTCGTTCGCGGCACCTGTCGGCCGAGAAAAACCATCGTCGGTGCGCCATTCGAACCCACCGTTGTTGCAGACATAGCATGCGCCATCGGGCCCTATTGCCGCGCCATTGGGGCCTCCACCGAGCTCAGCGACCACCTCGAGTTCGCCATTTGGCTGGATTTTAGATAACCGTTGGCCTTTGATTTCGACGACTAAAACGCTGCCGTCAGCCAGCGCTATTGGTCCTTCAGGGAATGCCAGTTCGGTCGAGATCAATTCACCTTCAAGTTTCATTGTCTTCACGTCGACCTCCTACGGCTTGTCTTCACTGTCATTGGCGGCAAGGGGTAAATTCGCAGCGACCACTTCGATCACCGCGGGGAAGTATCGCCCAGCAAATCCTGCTTGCAGCGTTGCGTTATAGAATTGACGACACTGCTGCGTGACGCGGGCGTCTACACCGACTTGTTGCGCGAGTTCCAATAGGTAGGCTAGGTCTTTCACCGCGTACTCGGGCGGGAATGAGTGTTCAGGGAAATGTCGCGGTAGCAAGCTCTTTACGCCGTGGTTACGTAAAACAAAGGAATCCCCCGAGCCCTTGCTGATGGCCTCCAACAAAAGCGTACCCTCGACCCCAGCACGCTCTGCGATCACGAGGATCTCAGCCAGCGCGAGGGTATTTTCAAAGACGAGCGCATTGTTCGCCAACTTGACGACCTGACCGCAGCCAACGCGTCCGCACAAGGTCACGTCAGACCCCATCATTGCGAGAATCGGAAGGACGGCGTCAAAGTCTTGCTGGGATGCGCCGACCATAATGCTGAGATCGCCACGCTGCGCTGCCTCACGTGTTCTCGCAACGGGTGCATCGACAAAAACAATGCCGACCTGTGCGAGTTGATCTGCCGTATCCCGAGCACTCGCCACGGTGGTTGTGCTCAGGTCGATCACAAAGCGTGGTTTTGAGATGGCACTCGCGATGCCCCCTGTGCCAAGGCAAACCTCTCGTACCGCATCGCCACCGGGTAATGACAGGCAAATAATGTCCGTCGATTCCGCAAGGGCGGCCACTGATTGCGCCTGCATCACACCGACATCAGACAGTGCAGCACAGGCGGACTCGCTCATGTCAAAGGCGAAGACAGCCCCCGAGTGCTTCTTCGCAATATTGCGACACATGGGCGCACCCATGACGCCGAGACCGATAAAGCCGATAGAACAATCTTTAAGCATGGCGACCCCCTCTCATGTCGGTGGCTACTTAACACTGCCGAACGTAGACTGCGCAGACATTGCCAGAGCGCCATCATGATTGACAACCCACAGCGGCATATTCTCGAGATCTTCAGTGCTTGCCGCCATGGTTAACGGATCGTTGACAAAAAGGGGGCTTGCGCCACGGAACTCGAACGTGCAGAGGGGCTCGCGTGGATGGTTTTTTTGGGCAAAATCCTGCAAAAGCGTCGCGATCAGGGGCCCATGCACCACCAGATCGGGGTAGCCCTCCTGCTCGGTTGCGTAGGGCCGATCATAGTGGATCCGGTGGCTGTTGAAGGTGAGCGCGGAGTATCGGAACAGAAGCGGCGTTGTCGGCATGACCTGCTCCGTGACCGACGCGTCGCGTTGGTATGGTTGTGGCTTCGCCGCCGCACCGTCAGCCGGTGGCGGATCTCGATAGACGATATCTTGTTCTTCCCGGATACACAGCTGATCGTTGCAGAAAATCTCGTGACCGACAGTCACGAAGCATAGCCTGCCGCTCTTGCCGCTCTTCTCAACGACGGAGCGTATGGTGCTGATCTTGGTGGCAACGCTGCCTATCTCGATTGCACGGGTATAATGCAGCCGGCTGCCCGCCCACATTCTTCGAGGTAATGAAACCGGCGGCAAAAAACCACCCTTCGGTGGGTGGCCATCATGACCGAGTGTGTCAGTGGTTACAGGATTGTGAAAAAAGAACCATTGCCAGCCCGGGGGCAGTGTCGAGAGCCTGTTGTGCTCGTATCCCAGTGTCGCGGCCGCTAATCGACATGTGGCCTCAGAGATCAGGTCCGTTGTTGTCTCTGAGGTGCCAACCCAAGTCTGTAGATCTGCGGACGAATGATTCATGTTGGTTTCTCAGGTTATTGTAGGGGGGCGAGGCGTGCGTATGGCGTGAAATGTCAGAGTCAAGATTAGCACAGATAATATATAATGTATGATCAAAACCGGGTTACCTTGGGTCCCGACTGCAACTTTAGGAACAGAAGGCCTATGCTTGATAACCGGACTAAAGAGGAGCAAGTCGCTGATTATCTGCGTGAGCGGATTATTAGTGGCGAGATTGCCCGAGGTGCCCGTCTGAAGCAGGCGGACATTGCCAATGACCTCAACCTCAGTATCACACCCGTTCGCGAGGCTTTAAAAATCCTTGAGGCTGAGGGTTACGTGAGGAGAGACTCCTATAAGGGGGCGATGGTCGCTCCGAAAGAAGCTATTGCAGAGGAAGTCCTGCAACTGCGTTTGGTTCTGGAAATTCGCCTCGTGCAAGGTGCACTGCAACAGATTACTGACGAGGATCTGCTTATTTTAAAGCAGCTGAGCGAGGATTTTGCGGCCGCGTTTCAAGCGGGAGACCGGGCCGCTGCGCGTGGTATTAATTATCGGTTTCATCGAATGCTTTATGAGCTTGCCGATATGCCGCAAACGCTGCACTTCGTCCAGGTGTTGTGGGCGCGCTATCCCTTCGATGACATCAACGCGGTGACCGGGCGCGGCGATGACGCGGCGAGAGAACACGAAGCCATCTTAGCGGCATTCGCAAGTCGCGATTTAACGGCGGCAGTCATGGCCATGCGTCAGCACATTGAGTCAGGTTGGGCCGCCATTCAACCAGAGGCGCCGTTATAGCGCGGCCGCCTTCCTTGGCACCTTGACCCAGACAAATTCGTCATCTTGCGCAATCTTTACCGCGCCCAAGCGCAGCAGTTCTTGCTGTGCCTGCTGGTCATAACCGAGTGCAGTAAGAATTTCTTCCGCATGCTCGCCCAGCTCCGGGGGTCGCGATGTGCCTGTGACCGTCGCGCCTCCCGGAAATTCAGGGACCGAGAACTCGAGCCCTCGGTAGGCCACCGTGCGTAATTTCCCAGGGTGTTGTGCCTGTGGCGTATCGAGAACATGCTCTAACGACATCACCTCCGTGAAACCCACGTCGTTATCGGACAGCCGTTGTATCGCGGCGGTCCGGGTGTGCTTGCGCAGGCCTTGTGCCACGGCATCCTCGACGCGCTGACGCTGTTTCTTGCGCCCTCTCAGCGTTGCAAGCTCATGGTCTTGCCCTTCCTCTAGCTCGAGCGCTTGTGTCAAACGCTGCCAATGCGCATCGGTAATCACGAGGAGGTAAAGCCAGTGACCATCGGCGGTTTGATAGGCGCCGTAGCCTGGCATCGCAAATTCTCCGCCGGCTTCTTTCTCAGGTTTTCCTAGTAGTTGGGTTTTGAGCTGTAGTCCCGCAAGGTCACGCGAGGCGAGGTGCAGGCCGGTCTCGTAGAGGCCGATATCAATGTGTCTGGATTCCGCGATGGACGGATCGAGTAGTGCGGCCAAGATGCGGATTACCGCGTAGGTGCCGGCGAATTGATCATGGTAGGAGGGGCCAAGTCGCGTAGGCCGGCCGTTGACACGATGGTCGTCCATGACCCCCGTTGCCGCCTCGGCGACCGGGTTGGTGGCGAGATCGTTTTCCTGCGGGCCCGCAGCGTAGCCACGGATGTGACAGTAGACCAAGTCAGGCTTGGCCTGGCGCAGCGTGCTGTCATCGATGCCGAGTTTTACGGTCGCGTTGGGCGCGAGGTTATGCACGAAAACGTCTGCGGTTTTAATGAGGTCTTGAAAGGTCTGGCGTCCGCGTTCTTGTGTCAGGTCAATGGATAGCCCCTTTTTGCCGTGGCTATAAGCGATGATAGTGCCGCTGGGACCACCTCTGATGAGCGACCGCGTCGTGTCGCCACGGGGCGGCTCGACTTTAATGACTTCGGCGCCGAGCTGGCTCAGTATATGACTCGCGAAGGGCGCGGCCACCATGGTACCCATCTCAACGACCCGGTATCCACTTAGCGGTAAATCCATGACGTCACTCCCTGCGAAAATAATGCATTATATCGACAGGTGCCAGTCTGCGCCAATGTGCAAGACGGTCGTGTTCCCGCGAGGCCAACGCGCTCCCCACACGTTTCACCTAGCCAGTTGTTCTTTGAGTGGGTCGCTCGCTGCTTGAAAACACAAGATTGAGGTGTTCCTCAGGTAGCTTTTTGGTGTTCGCTGACACCAACAATGCCGTCAGCATACCCATGAGACCGCCGAGTGTTGCGCAGGCGTAAGGATTGGGTTGCTGGTTGATGACCCATTGCCAGAGCACCGCCACAGCGTTGCCCGAGCGAATCGCATCGTCAGACTGCCCTAAAAGGCCGCTGTGAAGGGCGATAAACCAACCACCGCCAACTACGAAACTCGTCATTGCTGCTGCGGGGGTCATACCGCGCCAGAGTGAGCCGAGTATCAGGGGGCCCGCTAAGGCGGCCATCATTCCACCGAGCCCAATCCACACGAGGAGTAGCACATTCATATCTTTGAACAACCACGCTAAGATCGCCGAGACGAGTAATGCCAGAAAGGTACCAAAGCGACTGATTTGAAGCGTGAGTCGATCGATTTCCGACTCAGTCTTCGCACCGTGGAACCGCGGCGCGAAACTGCATCGATACAGGTCATTGGCCAAAACCTGTGAGCTAGAAATAATCAGGCCATCGGCAGTAGACATGACCGCTGCTAAGACGCCCATGCCGAGTAGCGCGGCGACCCAATCTGGAAAGAGGTGTAGAAAAAGCGCCGGAATCGCCATATTGCTGCCAAACCCGCTAGCGAGTAGGTCGTCGCCCAGAATCGCGCGGGCCAGTACGCCGCCCAGGCCCACCGCTGGAATGAGCATCGCGATTACAAAGCCCGCGCTGAGAAATTGCCTCAGGGCCCCCTGTTCACGGATAGCCCAAAGCTTATTGCCAAGGTGGGGCATGAGTCCCATTGGGATCGTCGCGAGGATCAGGCAGGACAACGCCCAAACGCTGTTAGTCAAGCTGTGATCGGGACGCATCCAGCTCAGCAGCAATGGATCTTGAGCGGAAAGCCGTGCTAGCAGACCATCGAGGCCTCCTGTGACTGAGTAGCCGGTGACAAACAGGATCAATACGGCGACACCCAACGCTAGCATGAGCATACCCTGGACCCCGTCGGTCAGGATATCAGCATGGGCACCCCCAGCCGCTACGTAAAGAAACAAGACGCCGCAGGTGATGACTAGAGCCCAGAACGGTTCTGCGCCCAGCATGCTGGCAAACATCACCAAGCAGGACACCAGCTGCCCTGCGATATAGAAAAATAGTAGCAGTGAAAATACTGAGATGACGATGCGTAGTGCCTCAGATCGATACCGCTGTCCCAAATATTCAGGGATAGAGCGAGAGCCAAGCTGCGCGCCACCCCTCGCGATTGCGCGCATACACAAACCCATACCCAGAAAAACACCAATAGGGTACAAAAAGGCAACCCAGATCACGGAAAGGCCATAGTGATAACCGATGCCGGGTATGCCGATGAAGGTTGCGCCACTTGCGGTCGTTGCCGCAAAGGCAAAAGCTAAAAAGAGAGGGCCATAGCTACCACGCGCTGTTGCAAACTGATCTGCGTTGGTGACTCGCCGTTGGGCGACATAACCGAGATAGAGCATAGCGCCCACATAGAGAATCAAAAATGCCCATGACCAAAGCTGCAAAGTCGTTGAAATGGCTTGCATAAAATATTATCCAGTTCTAAGGCCTGCTAAAGGTTGGCATAGTTTGTTATATCTTGCATGATTCGTCTGCGAAGATGAAATGGCCCCGTGATTAATCGCGTTGCATAACGCCCATGCGTGGCACCAGAAAAATCCCTCAGCACGCCATTGCGAGACCCCTATGTTGACCACAGACGCTTACCAACTCTATATCAATGGTGAATTTTGCGATGCCGCAGATGGCGCGACCATGCCCGCGGTGAACCCCTACAACGAATCGACGTGGGCCCACGTCCCGGTCGCAAGCACCGCTGATGTTGAGCGTGCGGTCCTTGGCGCGCGGTCAGCCGTTGATCGGGAGTGGTCCCAGGCCGCGCCCGGGAACAGAGCGAGTCTTTTAATTCGTCTTGCCGAATTACTTGAGGAGAACGCGCAAGAGTTGGCAGTGATCGAGAGCACCGATAACGGCAAAATTATTCGAGAAACACAATCACAAATGCACTACTCGGCGCGCATTTTTCGCTATTTTGCCGGTTATTGCGATAAACACGAGGGCTCGGTCATTCCGGTTGATCAAAAGGGGTTGCTGGATTTTACGCAGCCCGTGCCCTATGGCGTTGTCGCTGCGATCATTGCATGGAATTCTCCGATCGTGATGTTGGCGAACAAACTCGGTGCCGCACTAGCCGCGGGTAATTGTTGCGTCCTAAAACCGTCGGAACATGCGTCGGCCTCGAGTCTTGCCTTTGCCCACCTCATTCATCAGGCGGGGTTTCCTCCGGGCGTGGTGAATGTAGTGACCGGAGCGGCTGAGGTGGGCAAAGCGCTCGTGACTGCGCCGGGTGTTGACAAGGTCAGCTTTACCGGCAGTCCTGGAGTGGGTGCAGCCATTGCCGCTGCAGTGGGTGCAACGCTGAGGCCAATCTCTCTTGAGTTGGGCGGCAAGTCTGCCAATATTATTTTTGCAGATGCAGATATCAACGCCGCTGTCGTAGGCGCCCTGGCAGGGATTTTTGGTGCGAGTGGCCAGACCTGTATAGCAGGCTCGCGCTTGCTGGTTCAGCGTGGTGTTTATGACGAGGTGGTCGGTAAACTCGTTGAGCGTGCTAAAACGATCAAGATGGGTAATCCGCTCGATCCGCAGACCGAGATGGGCTGTGCCGCGAACCGCGTCCAATTTGAGCGAATTCTTTCGATGATTAACGACGCGCAAGGGCAGGGTGCGACCCTGCTGACAGGGGGGCAAGCGGCAACTGGGCCGGGTATTGATGGCGGTCTGTTCATCGAGCCAACCATCTTCGGCAATGCGACCAATACGATGCGTCTTGCGCGTGAGGAGATTTTCGGCCCGGTCCTTGCCGTGATTCCATTTGATACAGAGGAAGAGGCTATTGCTGTCGCCAACGACTCGCCCTATGGACTTGCAAGTGGCGTATGGACACAGGATCTTTCCAAGGCGATGCGGATGGTGAGTGCCTTGCACACGGGTGTAGTCTGGGTGAACACTTACCGGACTTCGGTGCCGCAAGCGCCATTTGGCGGCATGAAAGACAGCGGTTTCGGGCGGGAGCGCGGTGCCGAGGGTCTCAAGGAGTTTTTGACGACAAAAAATGTCATGGTGGACTATTCGGGTGACGCACGCGATCCGTTCGCGATGAAATTTGGCTAACAGCCAGCCTCAGATCAGAGTCTGTTCACCACACTGCGAAATCGCTCAACCAATTTTTTTTGCCGGCTCTCTGCGTGACAGCGAGTCGTCGACGGCGGTAAGAGGCGCTCGAGTTCGTCAAAAGCCACAAGTTCGCTCTGCATGACTGCCGGTGGCAGTCCTTGGAAACATCGATAAGTCAAATTACCTGAGCCAAAACCTTGGGTGTCTAGCCAGTTCTCTACACCGGGGTCTCGGTGCGCGATAACCAATCTGATGACATCGTCACTGTCTACTGCGGCGCGCGCGCGTGTGATAGAGGTGGGACGGTAGAGATAGTCGAGACTGTTCATCATGGCACCGCTCAAGTTCACCATCCAAAAGGCCTCGTGAGCAGAAAAGCTGACAATTAATGCTTGGTCGGGATCGAGTTGCCAACAGAGGTGGGAGACTTGTCTTCCGCGCTTAACATCATTGTCACCCGCGGCAATAATCTCCGGAAACCGATTGATATGGCTCGGATCGACAACGCCTTGGCTATAGCGATAGGGGTGCTCTGGCCAGTCTCGCATCAGACCTTCGACAAAAGAGGCGGACCAAGAGAGCGCCCCGATGAAATCTTCTGCCGAGGGCGGAGGCGGAGCCTCTGCAAGACCGATACGCTCAATTCGCATCACTGCAGGTGCTTCATCAAAATGATCGAACCCCTGGCGAATGAAGAGTTTTCGACTATCGGGTTCAGTTGGTAGCCAGTTTTTGGCGCGGGGCGCGCCGCCAATGAATAATTCGAAGTGTCCCTTATCGTCGACGACGAGTTCGTCGCCCGTCAGGTTGTGTTGGGGCCTATCGCCGAAGGGCTCATGCAAGCTTGGTGCTCCGGTGCCTGGAATGGTTTCAGGACGGGCGCCATGTACAGTGAAATTGATGAATTGGGCGCTGCCGCGTTGACCGTACAGGCGGTAGGCACTCTCGCCATCAATCCAAGCCTGGTGATAGAGCAAATCGGCGGCATCGCTCCCCAGTTTGTGCAGTGGATTACTAAAACTATGTAACAGCGGAAATTTTGGATTCTTTGTTTCCAGCGACAAGTCGAACGCTTGACTGAGGTTCTGCGTTAAGAACCGGAATGCGTCTACTCGCTGCGCTTCATTTTCAGGAATACTGTCTTTGAAACTTTCGAGACCAGCTTGCCGCAACCGATCACAGAAATCGAGCCAGGCCTGACGGAGTGCTGCGTCATAGTCAAAGTCCTGCTTACTGTGACTCATGATTGCGCCCCATGATCGGCATTAATTCAGTTAGCCATGCCGAGACGGTTTTTACCGCGCGAGCATAGGCGGTGACCCGACCCTCGGTCTCGATGCGCGGTCCAAGCAATTCGATATCGATTAATCCCCGGTAACCCAGACTTAAAAGGAACCCCAATAATGTTTTTAGAGGGATATCACCATCTCCGGGAACAGCTCGATTAGGCAAACTTCGATCGCCCAAGTGGTAATCGGAAACTTGCACCAATGCGATGTCTGGTATGGCCGCTTCGAGTTGTTCAAAGATATCGGCATCCGCCCAACAAAAGAACAACTCAACGCAGAGAGCAATGCCTGCGTGTTGCGCGAGTCGCCGCGCGTCGGTGATGGAGTGAGCAATGTGAATATCGGCATAAAGCGAACTTGCATTCTCAACTGCTAACTGAATCCCGAGCGCTCGAGAGCGCTCGACACAGGGGCCGACCACCTCGCGAAAGCGATCGGAGGCGGCCATCCAGCTGAGTTGGCCACGACCGCCTGTGAGCAGATAAACCACCTCAGCGCCGCATTGTTGCGCGCGCTCAAGAAGCGCATTTAACCGCTCCCTTGCCTCATAGGCGGTCGCTAGATCGACATCAAGAGTTGGCATCAACAGGTGGACGATACTGCAAATGCGGACACCGGTATCAGCAAGTGCTGTGAGTCGAGCGTGGAAAAGCGCTTCTGGAAGAGACAGCAGGTCGTCGGAGACCACGCCAATCTGTGTCGCACCGATGGCAGCCACATCCTGAAGAAAATCCTCATCGGACATAGCGGGTAGTCCCAGAGCATGGACACTGAGCTGAGCGTGTTGACTCATTGGCTTAGGTACTCGGGCGATGGCAGCCCAAATCGTTCGCGATACGGCTCAAGTCTGTCGCTAAGCGCTCGGATATCGCCTGCAATGAGATCCCGTGAGTATTCAAAGCGCCCGTAACGATCAGGTTTGTTCTGCGTCAAGTAGTTTCCGATAGCGGCGCGTGCCTGATCCGTCAAGGACCTTCCAACCCTGTCGTAAATTTGGCCAATAAAGCGTGTGGGATCTGCAACAAAGTCGGTGTAAAGGCAGGAGTGTACCCGTGAGTCCTGCATCCAAGCGTTGTGAGGCAGCGCTTCAAAAGCGGCGCTCCCCAGTTGTGTATGCAATTTGGATAACGCTGTCATATCGACCCCTGACGCACCGAGTAGACCGGCGGTGATATCAGCAGCCATTTGGATACGTGACGCGATACAAGTGAGCGGTTCTCGATGCAGGTAAATCACCTGCGCGTCGGGATAGGCCTCGAACAGCGCTGCGAAACGGCCAGCATGAAATCCTTTCAGAACCCAGTGTTTTTTAGGCTGTCGGTGTTGGATTGCCTGCAACATCATTTTGTGGATGCGATATTGCTGCTGCGGGTTGTCAGCAATGCCTGAGACGACCATACCCATAGGCACACGCCACCATGCTGTGGGTGTCATGACGCGAAAGTCCATGGCCCAGGTCCGCTCATCCTCAGCAAGACCATCACCTAACATGTCGTTGTAAGGGTGACTTCGTAGCCATTGGGGTAGGCGTTTGTTGATTTCACGCCAGTACTGATCGGCTTGTGCAAAGCGGGGGTCATCAGCTTTTGCCAACCCTGGAGGCGGAGATGGCTGCATCACTGCCCAGAACCGCAGCGCACGGTTGTTAGGGTCTGACGCGAGTAGCGCGTGGAGTAAAGTGGTGCCCGACCTCGGCTCGCCCGTGATAAATAGAGGACGCTCGATTATTTCTTCATTCAATTGGTGGGTTTTTGCGTCTTCGAAAAACCGTAGTCGATCGGCCAACAATCCCAGCACCGTCTCTTCGGCGAGTTGCAGTCCGGCTTGATCAAGCCCCTGCGCATTAATGCCATCGACCGCTGCGGTGAAACGCGTCTCGAAATCCGCTTCGCCCCAGTCACCGAGCCCGGTTTGTTCAACCGCCTGCGCTAATAGCTGGGCCGCTTGGAGCGCTTCGTGACTCACTGGCCGACCAGACGGAGCAGAGCATCTTCGGTAGCGCGAACTTTGGCAGCCGAAAGGGCGCCAAACTTCAAACCCGCCATGCCACCATAGTCTAGGATTTTTGGCACCCGCAATCCCGCATCACAATAGCCTTTAATCTGTCGAGCAACAGCCTCGGGGGAACCACAGGGGATCAATGCTTTGATCGCATCGGTATTGACGTCGGCGCAGAATTTGATGATGCGCTCACGGGTTAGGAGGCCGGGATCCAGATCCTGAAATCCGCCCCAATCAGCACCCATTGGATGCTCAAAGCCGAAGTCGCGCATGGTCTGCGCCGAGACTTGCAACAAAATAGCCTTCACGAGCGGCGCTCGAAGCATTTCTTCAAGCTCCTCCTCATCGCCGATCAGGCACATCATAATAAACGCCGGCACAATCGCCTGCGGATCTCTCCCCGCGCGCTCCGCCGCTTCATGGATGACGGCCAATTTTGTAGCGTAGTCCTCTGGCGTCCATGATCCAGCCGGCCACCAACCATCAGCGTGTCGCCCAGTGATGCCGAGCATTCGAGGGCCACTGGCCCCTATCCAGATCGGCGGTGGCCTGTCGCCACAGTATTCGGTATCGAGTCGCGCATGTTCGAGGCGATAAAAATTGCCCTCAAAATCTACGGGGCCATCAGACTCCCACAACATTTTGATCACGCGGATAGACTCCTCAAAACGCCCAACGGGTTTATGAAAGTCAAATCCATAAGGCGTTGTGTTCTCCGCTTCGCCACTGCCAAGACCCAGAATAAACCGCCCTTTTGAAAGGTGATCAAGTGTTAATGCCGTTTGTGCAAGTGAAGCAGGATGTCTGCGCACGGTGTCGACGACAGCCGTGGCGATTGGGATGTTTTTTGTCAAGACCGCCGCGGCGCCAGCGACCGCCATCGCATCTAGGTGACGATGAGGTGACGGGGACACCGTCGCCAAATCTGTGAATTCCGGTGTCCAAATAGAGTCGGGCCAAAATGACACCATGTGATCCGGGAGCCACATCGAGTGATATCGGGGATCGTCGAGCGCATCAATTTGATCCATGGGTAGTGGAAGCGTCGTGCGAAGGAAAGACGCAGGCTGCACTTTCATTGTGTAAACTCCTCCGGATCCGTAAAGTTCATTAAACACAACTGTCGAATTGTTGAAAAGAGTTGGGAGAGATGATGTTGCAGGAGGGCCTCGCGGCAATTGTAACGGGTGGAGGATTCGGCATCGGTCGTGAGATTTCGCGCCAGCTGGCAGCGCACGGCTATCATGTCATTGTGCTGGGGCGTACCGAGGACTCTTTGCGAGAGACTGTAGAGGTTGTCGCCGCTGGGGGAGGACATGCCGAACTCAGTGTTGTGGACGTGACGGATTTCGCTGCGGTACAGCGTTACGCGGACCAACTGAGTGCTCGGGGCGTTGATGTTGCGTGCGTCGTGAACAACGCAGGTGGTAGCGCAAGAGAGCAGATGACTTGCTTCGCCGAGTCGGCACCCGAGACCTGGCGATCGGTCATCGATACAAATCTCATTGGTGTCCTCAACGTGAGCCGAGTTTGGGTTAACGCGCTCATTGATCGGGGCTGGGGACGCATTATCAATATTGCTTCAGTAGCTGGGTCGATCGGTACTTCGGGGCAAGTCGATTACTCTGCGGCAAAAGGCGGCGTATTGGGCTTCACGCGCTCTTTGGCAAAAGAATTAGCGGGAACCGGTGTCACGGTCAATTCGGTATCACCTGGGCCCACAGAGCGCGAAGTTGGGCGAATGAGTATGCCAGTAGACGATGCGCCAGAGCCTGCGGCGAGTCTGATGCGCGCCACGGGATTCAATCGCTTCGCGCGCGCAGACGAGGTCGCTGCCGTAGTGGCCTTCTTGAGCTCTGAGTCAGCGAGCTTTGTCACGGGTCAAGATTACCCCGTGTGCGGTGTCATGAATTTGGGTTTGGCGCGTTCAATGGCACCCCAGCGGAGAGGGGCTGGAGTTTGAACGTATCAAGACGCGCTGTCGGCCGGCCCACGCGGGAGCAAGCGGCGGCGATTGAATCGCAGTTACTGGATTACGCGGAGCAGGCGTTCCTCGAGAGCGGATTCGATCAGGTGGCGATGGCTGAGATTGCTCAGGGGCTCGCTATGTCCAAGCGAACCTTATACTCACGCTATGCCAATAAAAACGATTTGTTCCAGGCTGTGCTACAGCGGCTCGTCGAAGAATATCAACGCGCTTTGCGGTATGACGCTATCACCTCTAAAGGTAACCTTCGTGATGCGCTATTTGACATTGCACAGGCTCGTTTGGCGTCTTTGAACAGCGAAAGGGGGCGGGCATTGCAGCGTCTTTTATCGATGCATACCTATCGTTTTCCTGATGAAGTCCTGACCGCTCATCAAGATACGATGGAGCCGACGATGAACCGCTTGACGCAGCTCATTGCGCAGAGCCCTGAAGTCAGCGCTCAGATTGCTAGAGAACCAGCTCAGGCAGCCTCTGCGTTCATGGCGCTGGCCCTTGGGGCTCCAGCACGCCTGCTTTTAACGGGGCATGTGCTGTCGAGCAAAGAAATTCAAGAACGCTTGTCGTATTCCGTCGATCTTTTTTTGCGCGGTATCTGCGCCGACGCCGGCTCAATCGACTAGCTGAATTTGCAGCCGCTCCAGTTGCCTCCCGCTGATAGCGAAACCGGGTAGCGTCTCCTCGGGGGTACAGCCGGGCGGGGGCCCCGTGTCGATTCTCGTATCGAAGGTTTCGCTCAGCGAGTGCAGGAAAGAAACGGTCTGTTCGATGCGACCCGAAGCGACGAGTGTGCCGTCGATCGATAATGTGACGACACCGCCACTCCCAGAAATGGAACTTCGTTAGCGCATCGAGCTGTTATCGCGCAGCTAAGCCTTCATTGCCGCCGTGAAGTCTGAGTTTGAGCGAGTTCTGATAATAGGCCACTGATTGGTACTGGCCGACCAAAAAGGGAAGTTCGATGAGTTGCTGTTCGTTCCAGCTTTCGGCGAGCACGGCCCAGGTCTCATCGCCGATCATGGCGTTATCATAAAGCTCATCCACTGCTCGTAGAACTGCTGACTCGTGAAGATTCCAGTTGCCATCATCGGGCCCCTGAATGATGGCTTCGATGTCGTTTTGAGAGATCCCAACGCGCTTTGCAACAAATACGTGCTCACCCCATTCATAAGGTGCCTGGCAGCGCCACGCGATTCTGAGTACAACAATCTCCCGCTCTCGCATAGGGATCTGACCCTGACTGAGAAGCATCAGACCGACGCTCGAGTGTTGGCGAAACAGCCTAACGTGTCGACTCAAGGTACGCACAATTTCTGGAAGTTGTTCTGCGAGCACGAGGCTTTCATCGCTATCGGGGTTCTCGATGATGCGCTGACGAGTGCTTTTTGTATTGTCGCGAGGCGGATAATCGTAGGTGCCGATCGACTTGTTTACGGATTCAAAAAGAGAGAGCAAATCGATGAACTCTTCGGACAGCGAGGACAAACTTTCCGGTGGCAATCGAGGCGCTGATCCCACGACTTCAGCGTGACGCTGCTGCCAATCTGCTTGGTTGGTTGCGTTCATTTGTCGTCCTTTAATCGAGTCTTGTGAGGTCATGAGACAATCTGAGCCTTATCTGTCTTGGTCAAACACTGTTGTGTCGACTGATGATGTTGTATAAACAGTATTTTAATCAACACTGTTGTGGCATTGCTTGATCTTGCTGAGCTCGCAGTATGGATTAAATAAACCGCTCTAAAAGCACACTAGGCGCAGTTGTTGGGCAGTCCAGCTGCATCGGCTTCTCATCAGTCGACGGAAAAAGAGGGGAGCGAATGAGACCAATCAGTATCCACCACGTTGCCGCCATCGATCTGCAGCCGGCTGAGTTTGTCGCTGTAGCAGCCGCGTCGGGGGCTTCGCACGTATCGCTGTTCTTGCAAGCCATGGGCAATAACCCATTTCCAGTGTTGAGCGCTGATCAGGTGAGCACGGTTAAAAAAGCACTCAGCGATCACGGTCTTAAAATAGCTAACGGTGAACTCGGTATGATTTTTCCTGATACCGACATCGAGGGTTGGTTGCCGCTACTCGATCGCGCGTCTGATTTGTCGGCGAGAGGGGTTGTTGTATTGCTTGCGGACAGCGATGTCGCACGCAATTGTGATCGGCTCGGCGAACTTGCCTCATGGGCCGGGAGTCGAGAATTGAAGTTGTCGATTGAAATGATTGCGCTAGGGCAGCAGTGGGACAATACGGGGGCGGTTAATCAACTCATTGATCAAGTTGCACACGAGAACCTGTATTTTGGTGCCGATCTTTTGCATATCGTGCGCGCGGGTGATTCACTTGAATCGTTGTGGTCCCTACCCAATGGCCGGGTGAGTTACGCGCAAATTTGCGATTCAGCCGACGGTCGTGCGCACAAAGACTATTTGAGCGAAGCCGCTCAAAGTCGATTGGTGCCGGGGGAGGGGGTTTTCCCCTGTCGGCAGTTTGCCCAAGAGCTACCTAGCAGTGCGTTGCTTGAAATTGAGGTACCCAACCCTGCTGATGACGACCCTAGCGCACGACTCGCACAGATGGTTGTGGCGACCCGTGCGCTATTAGATGCGACATCATAGACGCTGTCGCTTTTCAGGAGACCAAGATGAAAGTAGCAGTCCTACACGGTGTTGACGATATCCGCCTCGACGAGATTGAAAGACCAACCTGTGGAGAACGCGACATTGTCATTCAGGTCTACTCAGCGGGCATTTGCGGCACTGATTTGCACTTTCGACATATGGGGCCGCGTTTTCCAAATCAACCGATGGCATTAGGGCACGAGTATGCGGGCGAGATTGTCGAGGTCGGTAGCGCCGTGACCAGTTATCAACTCGGGCAGCGTGTGGCCTACAATTCAAACAATAGCCCGGCCGATATGGGTCGAGGTGGCGAATGCGGGGGGTTTAGCCCTTGGGTTATTTTGCGCGAGATCGACGAGCATCCGCAGTCCCTTTGCGTTGTTCCCGAGGGTGTCAGTTATGATCACGCGGCACTGGCTGAACCCATCTCTGTTGGTGCGCACGCGGTCAACCGCTCGCAGATTCAGAGCGACGAATCGGCGACGATATTCGGCTGTGGCCCTATCGGGCTGGGTATCATGATGGCGCTGCAGGGTCGCGGCTTGACCGACATTGTGGCATTTGATCTGTCGCCCTACCGACGAGAGTTGGCGCGCAATCTGGGGATATCTCACGTCTATGACCCGCGAACACATGTGCCGGCAGAGATCATCAGTGACTTGCGTGGTACCGCGCCGATTTGGGGCGTTCCGCACCCCGTAACGGATGTCTATTTCGAAGCCACGGGTGCGCCCGGCATGATCGAAGATATTGCAGGATTCTGTAACAAGGGTAGCCGTATTGTCACAATTGCCATCCACCGCAAGCCGTTGGCACTCGATGCCACAAAAGTCATGAGCAAGGAAATTTCATTGATTGGTGCACAAGGCTATCCGATTGAATATCCCGAGGTGATGTCAGGTATCGCTTCCGGTGCGATTAACCCCGAGGCAATGGTCAGCCATCGCTTTTCTTTTGACCAGTTTTTTGAGGCATTCGCGACGGCGGACAGTGCTGCGGAGTCTGGCAAAGTGTTGCTGAATTTTGGGGGATCGGTTCAATGAGCTCGTTGAGTTTTCAGGAAATTGTCGATGGCGCGCGGGAGGCCACCGGTGGGCTCCCCGATCCAGATAGCGACTCCTGGCGCGAGGGCCTCGAGATCCTGCTCACGGATCACGCGGCAGAGCAGTGTTTGTCGGAACGCGGATGGCAAATTCTCAGGTCGCGCTATGTCAGCGCACTGGCGAGTAGAATGCGGGTTGATGCGTATTTGCGTGACAATCCGCAGGTCCTCAAGGCGCCGGTCGTCGCACCTATCGTGATCTTAGGCTTGGTCCGCACGGGCACAACCCTAGTTAGTTACCTCATGAACGAAAATCCACAGCATCGCTCTCTGTTGCGCTGGGAGCCCTACAATGCGGTACCACCGGCGGCACCGGGTGCGCTGACCACCGATGCGCGTTGCGTAGCGGAAAAGGCCAACGACCAGCGCATGATTGAAGGCAATCCAGAGGGCGTCAAAACGCACTTTGAGCCGGCCGATGGTCCCACGGAGTGTGTTCATCTACTCGCTCAAGACTTTCGATCGATGATGTTCATGGCGTTAACCGCAACGCCGCGCTATGCCGATTGGATAATGCAGTGTGATATGCGCAGCGCCTATGAGCACCGCAAGCGCGTCCTGCAGATTTTGCAGAGCACGAATCCCGGTACCTGGGTGTTGAAAATGCCCTCTGATGCCGTGTTTATCGATGCGCTGGTAGAGACTTTTCCCGATGCGCGACTCATCTGGACTCACCGGGATCCGGTCACTGCGTTTGCGAGTTCGATGAACATGCGGGGCACCTCGACTCGGATTTTCAACCAGGATATTCCCCGAGACTACATGGCTGAAAAATTCCCTGCTCAGCTCGCAGCCCATGTTTTGAGGCCGCTCCGGTTTGCCCAGCAGCATCCAGATCGCCTGTACCATTTGTACTACAAAGACGTCATGCGTGATCCGATTGCGGCAATGCAAGCTACTTATGCCTGGTTGGGTGAGGATTGGCTACCCGCGACTGAAACGGGTATGCAACGGTGGCTCGCCGAGAATCCACAAAATAAATTTGGGCGCCACGAGTATGCGCTGGAGGAGTGGGGTCTCACCGCGCCTCAGGTCACAGAATCGGTCGCTGATTATTTGGCCGTTCATGGCGGCCGTCTATAGTGTGTCCAATGCGGGCGCCACGCAATGCACTCGATAGAGCACGTGGCTGTGACGAGCACGAATCTCGGATTGCCTGAGACGTTCGTGCCGGTCATTCGATAGAAAAACGAATTCACTAGGGAGATAGCGATGGGCGCCAAGACAATAGAAGATCTGCTTGCAAAAGAAGCAATAAGGGATCTGGTGTTAAGTTACAGCCGTGGCGTAGATCGTCAGGACGTCGCCTTGTTGCGAGACTTATATACAGAAGATGCCACTGATACCCACGGTACAACCTTTGATGGTCCGGCAGAGGCCTACTGCGATTTCTTAGAGAAAAGTTTTCCCTACATGCGCTACAGCGGTCATCACGTCTGCAACCATCTCATTGAGGTGAATGGAGATACCGCTCACGGTGAGGTCTATTGTATTGCTTTGCATCTGTTGCCTGACGGCTCGGGCGGCTATCTCGAGGACCTGCTGACCGTGCGCTACATTGACAATTACCGTCGCTGCGAAGATGGACGCTGGCGATTTTCCAAGCGAACGGTGACCTATGACTTTAATGTAAGACGACCCGTGGGTGAGGACTGTATCAAGGACCTGCCTGATCGAGGCAAAGATCCGAGTTATTCACAGCTCGCAAGTCCGCTATTTCAACGGGGAAGACGCGTCAACTGACCCGTCAGTCCGGTCGATACCAAATGGGTGAGCTGTATGCACGCTCTTGATGGATCGCGGGGACATCGTCGGGTAGCGCTTTTTGGTAAAACGCGGCGTCGTAGCTAGTCCATCTCGGCGTCAGAATCTCGAGAACCCTTACGTAATACACAGCCGGTTCGGATGAGTCGAAATCCGGGTCCCGCCACAGCGCGGCGAGTTGCGGGCTGCCAATAGCGTTACTGTAGCGTGCCTGGGCTAGATCGACTGTGCTTGAGATGGGCGCGACGATGTGTGTTCGGGGGTCAATCTCGCGCTGTCCAGAAAAGCTGACGGAGTAGACCTGCTCATGCGTATCACCGTCGGCGTCAAGCCAGCCTTTAACGATTTGAATCTGATCGAGGTTGGCGCCAATCGGGTCGCGCTCAGCCAAGATCAAGAATTGCGGTGCCTCATCCGACTCGCTCGACGCGGGGATGCCGTTTTGTTCAGCAGGGCTATGGCTACGGCTTTCCAGCGTGCCGCCCATCGGAACGCCTTCCGAGTAGCCCCGCTGAACGACGTTAGGCCGTGTCAAATCAGCGTCTGTAAAGCGCCAGCCTCCGAAAAACCGCAGGCTAATGCGCGGGCCTGTGGTGGCATACACTTCACGGCGAGCCATCGCATCAAATAGTGCTGCACGGGTATTATCAGCGGCCCAAACGGCTACATAGCCGGACGCAGCATAGTTGTTGATTGATCGAATTGGGTGCTGCAGGCGTTCTTCACTGGGTTCATCCATGCCGAATTTTCCGAAGAAGTTATTCTCTTCGACGGCACTGAACGCCGTATGCGAATCGCTGCTACCAATCATGCCAAACTGAAATGGATTGATGCCGAGTTTGCCTTCGTGTTTTAGACCTTGTTGCAAGGCAGACCGCGCATATTCGTAGGGCAGCATGCTTGGCGTTTTATCATCTCGTGGGTTGCCAAAATTTCCATCATCCCAGGTTTCGTAGTCCGCAAAGGGATCATCGGGCGACAAAAACGGATGGGTTTCACCATCGCCCTTGATCTGAGTGACCTCGACCAAGGGCTCCCAACGTGCACGAATTCGGGCGTATTCCTGATCGATCGGTTCGCCGGCGCTGTTAGTCGGCGCGAACATGACGCCATTGCTGATGTTCGCATTGTGCGGGATCGCCATGACTCGACCGTTGGTTTGTGCCTCATAGGCCGCCAAAAAGCGCCAAAGGTCCTCGGGATCGGGTGAGTCGATCGAGCTAAAGGGACGAACTTGACTGACGCGCGCTGCATCATCTCGAAAAATGACATTGCGGTGCAGGTTATTGCCATTGGGAAGTGCGGTCCATTCGTAGCCAATCAGTGCTGTAAACTGGCCCGGCTCATTGTAGCTATCGGCAAGCTCAGAGATCTGGCGCCACATGTCATCAATAAAAGTGGCGTCATGCTCAAGCGTCAGCTGTCCTAGGGAGACAGCGTATTGGTCCATCAGCACCTCTCGGCGCTGTCCTGTGTCTAAAAGGTGCTTCCAGCGCTGCGCAACAGGGCTCGCAGACAGCCGCTCAGGATCGGTCTGTAAAGTGGCGCCGACACCCGTAAATTCAGCGTGGTCCGATACCACCAGAAAATCCAGAGGACGGCTGAGCTTGACAAGCTGATTCGTATTAGAGCGCACCGTTTCACCGCGAGCGAACTGGTAGGCAGTATCAGGCCCGAGACGCGCCCCAAAGCCAAAAGCGTCCGCCGATAGATTGGTGTGCAAATGGGTGTCACCCCAGTAGAGCTGGCTCGTCGATTCTGTGACGTAAGGCGAGTAGGGTGGTTCAGCGAGTGCTGTTAGCGCTCCTGCGCCGAGCAGTAGGGCTAGATACCGTAAGCGCATTTGGGTCATGCCGAGCCGCCGAGCATCAACCAGGTATCATCGTTCATCCAGCAATACTCAAGGTAGTGACCGACCGCGGGTCGCGCATCGAGATACAAGAATTTCAGGTGATCACCGCCTCCCTCAATCGCAATGTCGAAGCCGGTGGCGATGGCTTTATTGCGAAGTGCCTCCCAGTCATCGACGCGGGTACAGCTGTGGTGAAATGCTGGAATTCCATCGTTGCGAATGGCTGCTGCATATAAATCAACATGCCCGCCAACGGGCTCGATGACTTCGTACTGCAGGTCATCGACCCAAAACAGCGCTAGCTTGATGCTCTGCTCGCGCTGACCGACGGGCGTGATGACCGGCGTCGTGGCTTCGATGATCTGTATATCACCGAGGTCCCTCAGCGCACGAAAATACTCAAGCCCTTTATGAATGTCGGCCACAACATAGGCATTCTGGTAATGTTTTCCCGCGAGCATGCGTTAACTCCTCTGATCTGAAACCGCGCGGTTGATTGTGATAAAGCGCGCGTACTGGGCGTGAAAAGCTTCTTGATCTCTCTGAATCTCTTCGGCCATTCCAACTTGCGCAAGGCTAAGCATGAGGCGCATCAGGTTTTCTTCTGCTTCAGTAAAGGCATCTAGCGGCTTTGCATCAAGGTAGTCTAGAACCTCGGCAGCGCGAGGCCCAAGCGCCGCAAAAAACTGCTTCCTTTCGTCGGCATGACTATCAAGTCGCGCACAATGACGGGCGTTAGCATCATCGAGAGCCCACTGGTCCACAAACTGTTCAAGATCGCGAAACGCCTCGGGTAGTTTCGATAAGCGGCTCATGATCGACCCACCCCAAGACCCGCTTGGTAGTTGCGTACGCGTCGGTCGACCTGATTGAATAAGTGCCGACATAGCACCTCTTGCGCTTGGAAATGTATGTGGCTGAGCGCGCCGCTCGCCAATCCCCGATGACCCGCCTCAATCACCGCGCGATCCTCGCTGTGAATATCGAGGGCACTGACCATCGCGAATTCGCGAGCAAAGCGGTGGCTTGCATTCTGATCCGCGCCGACCCAATACAGCCGGATGATACTGCGGGTTCTATCAGCAGTAATCGGAAGAATCCATTGAGAAAATGGTGTCATCGCTGTGCTCAAAATGAATAAATTGGGGAAGATGCCGAAATACTGCTTCTCTTCAAGGCTGTAGCCTTGCTCAAGGACAAATCGCGCACCTTTACCAAAGGCAAATGCCTGAAAGTCGCTCGCTTTGGCGTTGGGGTTAGACCAAATCCGCTGCGTCCGATGCGGGTCATGAAACCCATACTCCGTCGGGTAGCCAAATGGATTCTCGGGACCACCCGCCGCAGCGCCTGATCGGGGATGGATAAATCGGAGATGATAATTTTCTTGAAAATTGTCGTAGGTTAGCTTCCAGTTGGCGTTGACCTCATACACATATTCGGTGAAGTGGGTCGCGTGAGCATGGGGCAGGCGCTCAAGCTGCGGCAGCAAATCGCCGAGGTATTCCTCGAGGGTCTGCTCCGGCTCGTCCGCTAAATTGATGAAAATAAAGCCCGCTGCTACACCGACGTGAATGTGGGGTAGCTGACAGGATTTCGGATCGATATAAAACTGTTCTGCATCGGGCGCGACAATTAAATCGCCTTGATTACTGAACGTCCATCCGTGGTAAGGACAGGAAAATCGGGTTTTATGGCCCTCAGACTCCGAGACGATTTGGGTTCCGCGGTGCGGGCAGACATTGTGAAAAGCGCGAATCTCGTTATCTTCAGCGCGGGTGATCAGGACTGAGGTGTCGCCCGCCTCAAAGGGCCGCAGAATAAAGTCACCCGCATGAGGCACCTCACAAGTGTGTCCGATTTGAATCCATGTGTTTTTGAAAATGGCTTCTTTCTCAAGTGCAAAGTACGCGGGATCGACATAGGGCGCGACAGGCACCGGATCGGTACCGATCGACGCGAGCGCGTCCTTGGATACAGGTTGGAAAGTGGGTGCGGGTGTATTCATGTGTTGCGTCTTCCGATCAGAGTCACTGATAATGAATACAACACTACTGTTGAATTAATGTTGGTGCAATCCTTCGGTCGTGGATATCATTTCGCGTAGCTGGTGCACTGTATGGGTGTGCTGAGTTCCCGATTGCTGATTTCCGCAGCGTGCTGAAGAGTCGGGCAAGTAGGGAGCCAATGGGCCGGAGAAGCAACAAGATCG
The DNA here is from genome assembly GCA_038134505.1 of Halieaceae bacterium. Taxonomy (GTDB): domain Bacteria; phylum Pseudomonadota; class Gammaproteobacteria; order Pseudomonadales; family Halieaceae; genus Luminiphilus. The sequence continues at coordinate 71,045 of JAYPVH010000009.1, forward strand.
ATGGACACGCAATTAAATGACAAGGTCGTCGTTGTGACGGCGGGAACCTCGAACATCGGGCGAGCCATTGCGTTGGAGTTTGCGCAGGAGGGTGCACGACTGCTTGTTGTGGGTCGCGATGCGCAGGCGGGTCAGGCGGTGGTTGAGCAAAGCTTGGCTTTAGGCGCTAGAGAGGCTCGTTTTGCGGCCATTGATTTGTGTGCGGGATCCTGTGGTGAGGCCATCTTGGCAGCGGCGACAGAACTTGGGCCGGTGTCTGTCTTAGTGAACGGATTGGGAGGCAATGCTGATCAGGGATTTTTTGTGGATTCAGACCCTGCTCTGTGGCAGGACGATATCGAACTGAACTTTCTCTCTCTGCTCCGCGTCACACATGCGCTGTTGCCACAGATGATTGCGCAAGGCGAGGGTGCCATTGTCAATATTGGGTCAACGGCTGCGCTTGTTGGCGATTACATGTTGCCTGTGTACTCGGCTCTGAAAGGTGCGGTCCATAGCTTCACTAAGGTCCTGGCTAAAGAGGTTGGCCAGCATGGTATTCGAGTGAACGCGATCGCACCCTATGGCACGTTGAGCAAAGATCCAGCGGACTATAGTCGGGGCAGTCGCTTTCATCCGGACAATAATTTCTTTGCCGGTATTGGCGATCTTCCCGACAGTGATCGCGCCATGCGCAGTCGCAGAACGCTGGTGGGAAAGCCTTTTGCTGTACCCACAGAAATCTCGGCCCTGGCAGTTTATCTTGCCTCGCCGCGCGCCTCCTTTGTCACGGGTCAGGTGTGGTCAATCGATGGCGGTTCGCTCCTGTGAGCGTGACTCGCTATCACAACGACCTTTTGCCCTTCGGTGGCTCTGGCAGGCGGGGTATGGGGCTCGGACCGTTGTCCTCAGGGGGCAAGGGTCAGCTCAAAAAGAAGATGAAGACAAGGTCATCAGGAGAATAGATATGATTGTTGAAGAGATAACGCCGGCGATTGGCGCGCGTATTACCGCCACCACGGAGCAGGTCCTTGCCGATGGCGGTCCCGAACGGATCCTTGAGCTTCTCAATGCACGTGGCGTTCTGGTTTTCCCAAAATTGTTTTTGAGTGACGAGGGACTCGCAGCCTTGGCCAATCGCTTGGGTGACATGGAAGCGGCAACAGTGACTGCTGATGGCTCAGATGTTAACCGATTAGGCATCTATCGCATTGAGCGGGGTAAGACCGATATCAATCACGCGGATTATGTGGCAGGTAATGACTACTGGCATATGGATGGCACCTCCTACGATGTGCCGGGCAAGGCCACCTTGCTGAAGTGTGAGTCGCCGCCAAAGTCGGGTGGCGAGACAGATTTTGCGCATCTTTTCGCCGCCTTTGCGGCTTTACCGGCAGCGCGCCAAAATGAACTAAAGCAGCTCGAGGTGATCCATTGCATGCGCGGTGCGATGCGCTATGTGTACGACGCGCCTACCGAGGCAGACTACGCACGTTGGGATGCCGTTTTTCCCGAGACACCACATCCACTGGTATGGCGAATGCGGGATGGACGTCATACGTTGTTGATTGGGTCTACGGCTTATCGGCTTGCTCATCATGAAGACGATGCTGGACGGGCTGTCCTTGAGGAGCTCCTTGCATGGTGCACGCAACCACAATTCACCTATCAACACGTGTGGCAGCAGGGGGATTTGGTGATTTTCAACAACCCAGGATTATTACACCGATCCCGTCCCTACGATGAGCAATCAGGGCGTATCTTGCATCGCGCAACGGTCAAGGGGGCAGAGCCTATCGTAGCGGCTTAAAGCTGAGGTCACTCAGCATCGAGCGCGATCTAAGCTCTTTCGGTGCCGGCTCACGGTACGTTTAGTTGTTGTATCGTCCACCGTTGACGCTCAGGGTGTGTCCGGTAATGTAATCGGCATCGTCTGACGTCAGAAAGACCACCGCCGCTGCGATATTTTCAGGTCGCCCAGGCCGCTTCATCGGCGTTGTGGATGCAAAGTCCTCGACCACAACGGGCGACTCTTGCAGTCCCTCTGTGTCGACGAAACCGGGTGGTACGCAGTTCACAGTCACACCGGAACTGGCATGCTCCACAGCCAATGCCTTAGTGAAACCGATAACCCCACCTTTTGATGCGGCGTAATCGACCGAGGATGAGCCGCCTGTTTGTGCCGCGGATGAGGCGATATTGACGATTCGCCCCCAACCCGCTGTCAGCATGTCTGGCAACAGTGCTCGCGCGCAGAGGTAGGGCCCCTTGAGGTTAATCCGCATGAGTTCATCCCATAGATCGGGCGTCACATCGGGAAACTTCCGAAACGGAGATAGCGCCGCGTTGTTCACCAAAATATGGACCATCCCCAATTGCGACTGCGTTTTCGCCACGGCATCGGTTATGAACGCTTCGTTTGCGCAATCTCCCGCGCAGACGACGACCTCGACACCCAGTGCTTTGGCGAGACTTTCCGTTTCTCGCAGGCCCGACTCATTCAGGTCCCAAATTGAAACATTTGCGCCCTCTTTTGCGAGACGAAGTGCAATCGCTCGGCCAAGACCTCTCGCGGCACCCGTAACGACAGCGTTTCTCCCTGCATGCATCATGTGGCTTCTCCAACTTGAACCAAAATCGAATACTACGGTACATTATAACTCAACAGTGATGTTCAATAACTAGTTTGAAACCTACCGGTCTATGAGCGCATCCAACAAAGCCTCAGTAAAGACGGCAGCAGCAAAGGAGCATGGAAATGAGTGTAACAGCGCTAAAAGGTGAGAAGCCGTCGGGGACATTGCCGCCCGAGTGGGAAGTCGGTCCGGGTAGTTTGGCGACGGGGCGTTACGTTGACGAGGCGTTTCTCAAGCTCGAATTTGAAAAGCTGTGGCCGACCGTGTGGCAGGTGGCTTGTCGAGTCGATGCGATCCCGAATGAAAATGATTACACCGTCTATAAGATTGGCGATCGCGAGGTGATCGTCTTGCGCGCGGCGAATGACGAGATCAAGGCTTACCATAACGTCTGTCCTCATCGCGGTACTGCGCTGGCGGATGGGCAGGGCACTTACGCAAACGGCAAGATTATTTGCCCTTTTCATGGCTGGCGCTGGGATACACAGGGTGAGAATGAGTACGTACTGGAGCGGCAAGAGTTTAAAAAAGGAAAGCTCGAACAATGCGATGTGGCGCTTAAGACCGTCCACTGCCGCGTCTTTGAAGGCATGGTGTTCATCAATTTTGCGGAAAATCCAGAGTCTTTTGATGCATTTATCGCCCCGATTCGAGAGTTGATGGAAGGTCTAGTGATTGGCGAAATGCGCCACTACTGGTGGAAGACGATTGATGTGCCAGCGAACTGGAAGGTCGCGCAGGAGGCGTTTTTCGAGGGTTACCATGTCCCCGCGACGCACCCCCAACTCGAGCCAGATGGTGCGGACCAGATTTACGGCGCTGACCCCGTAGACCCCGAGCATGAGTTCAATCACCACAACGTGTGTTACCAAAGCTTTGAGCGGGGCCACGGTCGCTTTTATGCAGGGAAGTCCTCTCCCATGAAGGGCAATATGCGCCAATTTTCAAAGGTCGACCCGGTTGATGCCATGGCTGACCGTCTACAGCTACTCGCCGATGGTATGGACGCGCAGGTTTTGCACGCAGACGTCGATCTCGTCCGGGGCCTGAAAGGACAGGAGATTCCCGAGGACTCCAACCTAGGTGCGGAGTATGTCAAAGCGCTTTACGCCGACGCAGCAGCGCGTAATCGACCGATGGCTGCACCAATACCAGAGCATTTAGAGATGTGGGGTGGTGAGTTATTTATGTTTCCCAACATCTGCATGCTCTTCAGTGGCGGCAACATGATGATGTACCGCAGCCTGCCGCATCCGACGGATCCAAACCGATGCAGCTTCGAAATTTTCTCAACCACGACGGTGGGTAAAGATGAGCAGACTGCGCGCGCCGAAGTGATTGAAGTCACCGATATGGATGATCCAGAACAGGTTTACCTGATTCCACGCCAAGATTTGGGCAATATTCCCCGGATCCAGCGAGGCCTTAAGACCCGTGGGGTCAAGCGAGTCTGGCTTGCATCTTATAACGAGCAGATCATTCTGAATATGCATCGCCAGCTAGACGAATACCTGACCCACGAGTAATCCCTTCGTGAGGAGCGATCATCGGCCCATGAGGCCATGATCGCAGTTCATCGGATTAAAAAAATCAGAGGGGCGTAACGTTGACACTCACCTTAGAGGCCGTATTGAGTGCAGCTGCAAAACAGTTGCCTGAGCCGCCGGAGCTTGATGCGCACGCGCGCGAAGGGCTGACCTACCTTCTCGCCGACCTCAACCAACACGCACGTCTCCATGAGCGCGGAATGCAGAGTGCTTTGGGGGATTTGGTGCAAAATCTGATCGTTCGATCAAGCGTGGAAAGCTACCTTAAAAAGAATCCCCAACTCGTTGAAAATGAAATAGAAAAACCGCTTTTTGTGTTTGGTTTGCCGCGGACTGGCACAACCTTAGTGATCAACCTCCTGAGTGCTGACCCCATGCGTCGTTGTTTTTTGCGCTGGGAGTCCCAGACGCCTACACCACCTCCTAAACCGGAAGAGCTTCACAGTGGTCCACGATTTGAGAAGTCGCAAGAGATGACGGATCTATCGCTGAAATATGCCCCACATATTTCGGCCATCCACCATGAGGATGCAGACAGCCCAACAGAGTGTCAGTTTCTGATGTCGCCTACTTTTCTCGCGGAGGTGTATGACTCAAAGTACCACCTTCCGAATTATCAAAACTGGTTCTTGCACGAGGCTGACTATTTGCCGAGCTTCGAGTTCCACAAGCGCTATCTCCAGCTACTGCAGGCCGAGGCTCCGGGCCGCTGGACGCTGAAAAACCCGTGGCATCCATTGTTTTTGAACGAGCTCACGTCGGTCTATCCAGACGCGCAGTTGGTCATGACCCATCGTGATCCCGCGGAGGTTTTGGCGTCAGGTTGCAGCTTGCTGTGGGCTGTGCGCAATATGTTTTCCGACGACGTGAGTCGCGAGGAAATTGCCGATACCTTGCAGCGCACCTTTGATTTGATGATTCAAAGAATGATGCACTACCGTGAACGACAGGGTTGGGATTCGATCTATGATGTGCATTACAGCGATGTCATGAAAGACCCGCTGGCAAGCATTCGCGGCATTTACGAGCGTTTCGGTGAGCCTCTTTCAGCGGAGGCGGAAACAGCGATGGTCGGGTACATGGCGGCAAATCCAAAAGGTAAGCACGGTAAACACCATTACAGCCTCGAAGAGTTTGGCCTCTCTCGCAAGGGTGTTTGGCAACGTTATCGCGACTATTTAGAATGTTTTAATATCAACGTGAATCACTCGTGAGTCACATGTTCATTGCGCGCAAGCGCAACGTCGAGATGCGAGGAACAGCATGAATTCAGGACCCATAGAAGATCGTTTAGCGATTCGCGAGCTCGTCGAGCAGTTTGCGGCGGGAGCAATGCGTATCGACGTTGATTACTGGGGAGAGACCTTTGCTGAGGATGGGTCTTGGAAGTTGCCCTCGATGGAAACTGCAGCGGTGGGTCGCGAGGCGGTCAAAGCTGCGTTTAGCCAAAAACTCGCCTACGTCGACTATATGAGCATGATTTCCTTTCCAGCAGATTTAGTGGTTGAAGGCGATAGGGCGCGGGGGAAAGCGTATTGTCGCGAGTTGATTTTCACCAAAGCCGGCGATCAAAAAATCGTCATTGGCTGTTTTAATGACGAGTACGTCAAAATTCAAGGCCGTTGGTATTTTCAGTCTCGAGAGTACCAGGTTATGGGCGTCCACTGAGTCCATGACGCTCTCACGGCACTCGGTGTCCGTCGGCCTATTAGCTCTGACCTTGGGCCTGAGCAGTGCGGCCATTTCAGAACAGGACACCGGTAGCGAGCGGCTTTTCTTTGGCGACCTCCATCTGCATAGCAATCTGTCCATGGATGCCTATATTGCAGGCAACCGAACCGTGTCGCCGGCCGAGGCTTTTCGCTTTGCCAAGGGAGACGCCGTCCAGAGTAGCTCCGCTCAAACGGTGCGTCTTGCGCAACCTCTCGATTTTCTCTCTGTGACCGATCATTCGGAAAACTTGGGGATTTACGCTGCATGGGATCGCGCAATGCCCGGTATTCGCACGAGTCGAGTCGCGCAGCGATACCAAGAGGTCGCGCGGCTGGCGCCACAACTTGGGTTGCGCGAGGCCTTCATGCAGGTCATGTCCGAGGGTGGTCCGCTGGGCAACTTAGAGGAAGCAAGTAGACGTCGGATTTGGCGTGAAGCGCTTCTGGAAGCCGAAAGCCATAACCAGCCAGGCGTGTTTACGACGCTGCTGGGCTACGAATGGACCTCAATGATCTCGGGGGACAATCTCCATCGGGTCGTGTTATTTCGCGATGATGCACAACGCGTGGCTGAAACCCTGCCTGTACTGGCCTCCGATAGTCCCGATCCTGAATTTCTGTGGTCGCAGCTCGCGGCCTATGAGGCACTCGGTGGGTCGGTATTGGCGATTGCTCACAACGGCAACCTGTCTAATGGCCGGATGTTCGCGCCTGAGCGGGTGGATGGCTCACCTTTTGACAGCGCCTACTCGGCGGCGCGACGGTATTGGGAGCCCTTATATGAAGTAACGCAAATAAAGGGCGATGGGGAAACCCACCCGCGCTTGTCTCCCGGCGATGTATTTGCCGCCTTTGAGCGCTGGGATCAATACAATGTGGCGTTTACCGCTGAAAAAGCGCCGGAGATGGTGCGTTATGAATATGCCCGACAAGCCTTGTTCGATGGCTTGGACTTGCGTGATCGCCTCGGCGAAAACCCTTTTGAATTCGGACTGATTGGAAGTACGGACAGCCACACTGGACTCGCGACCACTCGGGAAGACCAGTTTTTCGGAAAATTTGGTGACTCAGAACCCAGTGCTCAACGCATATTTGAGCGAATGGGGCAGCAGTTTGTTGAGAACTGGCGGCTGGGGTCATCGGGATTGACTGCGGTTTGGGCTGCCGACAATTCGCGCGCGTCACTGTTTGATGCACTCCGGGCGCGGCGAGCCTATGCAACGACTGGTACACGGATCCGACTCAAGTTTGCGGCACAATGGCGATCGGAGGTCTCCGATATCGCAAGCGGTACCTTTGATCAGCCGATCACTCGTATGGGCGGCGTGTTGCCCACTGTCGATGATTCGTTGGGTTGTATGACCCTTACGATCGAGGCAGAGCAAGACCCTCTGGCGTCACCGCTGCAAAGGGTTCAGGTGGTGAAAGGCGCCTTGAGGGCCGGTGGGGTGTGGCATGAATCTATCCACGATGTCGTGCTTGCAAATGACCTAGAGGCAGGTGCGGCGCAGCTGTTTACAGATTGGTGCGATGCAGACTTCGACCGGCATCAGGATGCAGTTTATTACGCTCGGGTGTTGGAGGTGCCGTCTCGGCGCTGGACCGATTATGATCGCGAGCGCTTTAAGCTAGAGCTTCCAGAGGGGGCTGAAACCACGGTTCAGGAGCGCGCCTACTCATCGCCTATCTGGTATTACAGTGCGCGCGCGCCGCTTTAGAGCATGTTGAGTCGCGCGCTGACTTTCTCCTTGAGTTCGGATGTTTTGATCTTAGCCGTGCCGGTCGTCTCGAGCTCTGCTTCATCAAAAAACAGGATGTGTTTAGGCACTTTGTAACTTGCGAGCTCAGCCTTGAGCCGAGTCCGCAATGCCTCCTCGTCAAGTGCTTCGCCGCGGTGTAGCACAACACAGCCGACAACAATTTCGCCTAAGGTGTCGTGGGGTATACCCACGGTTTGCGATAGTTTGATCTCCGACATACGCAACAATGCTGCATCGATCTCTCGGGGTGACACATTGGCGCCGCCCGTCTTGATGATGTCGTTGAGGCGGCCCTTCCAATAAAGACGGTTTTCATCATCGACATAGCCGCCGTCACCGGTTCGAAAATAACCCTCGTCATCTAATGTCTCATCGAGTGGAATACCAAGATAACCCAGCATCAGTGTGGGGCCTTTTACTGCGATTTCGCCCTCCTGTCCGACGGGTACTAGCTCGCCCGTCAGTGGTTCCACGATTTTAAAAACCATCCCGGGTTGCGGCTCACCACTGCTGCCGTTGATACGCTCGGCTGGTGTCCCCGACTCGAAGATGGAGCTGATGGTAAAGGTTTCGGTGTTGCCATAAGCGAAGAACGGCTCGTCCCATGCGGTGGTGACTGTAGGATGGTTAGCAAGCTGAAAGTTGGGGTTCACGTAGATCATGCTCGACAAATCAACGTCTAACCAATTGCTCGCAGCCTCCAGCTGTGGCCACTGGTGCGGCCAGGCGATGGCCATGGTCGCTTTCTCACGCTCCATGAGCGCTAGCGCCCGCTCGGGATCAAAGTACGGATCGAGCACAAGACAGCCTCCGGCCGTAAGCGTGCCGCCGATAGCCATGCCGAAATTGCCTGACCAAAAGAAGCCATTGGCGGACCAAGTCCGGGCATCCTCTTTGGTTTGATAGAAGCGACGCCAGCGCCACAGCTGCAATGCGACGCCACGGTGGGCGCTGAGAATCCCCTTGGGTAGAGCGGTGGTTCCAGAGGAAAAAAACAATGCGCCCGGATCCGCCGGGGTCACCTGTGCGGCGGTGGCGTCGACCAGCTGGGGGTCGACGGCAGCACCTCGTGCGAGAAATTCGGGCCAACTCTGTGCTGCACCCTGAGACTCGCCAACAACCGCAATATGCTGCAAATAAGGGAAATGCTGTGATCGGTAGCCAGGCGTTTGCGGCGTCGCGAATTCGGGTTCCAGCTCACAGAGCATATCGAGATAGTCTTTTTTTAACAGACTGCGCTCTAGGAGGAGAACGGAACAGGCCGAGGCTTTGAGCAGATGGTCGAGTTCGGGTGTCGTTGAGAAGGTGCTGATGGTCGTGGCAACACCCCCGGCGAGCGCGGTTCCAAAGACCGCCGACAAAAACTCTGGTCGGTTCGACATGAGTACACCAACGCGTGTGCCTTTGCCGATGCCCAGCGCGAGCAGTGATCTTGCCACTTCGTTGGCGCGATCCCAAAGATCGGCATAAGTCCAAAGCACGCGCTCATCACCCTCGTACCAAACCAGCGCGTCCCGATGTGCGTGCTCAGCACAGACCTCCGCAAACCAACCTGACATTGTGAGTGTCCCGAGGCCGCTTTCTTCCTCTAATGGTAGACCTCGGATTATCGAAGGTGTTGGCGTTGTCATGTCGGTTACCCCAGTTTAATGCGTCAGTTAGTGTCGCGACGATAGCCGCTTTAACTGAATGACTATCGTACTCAGGAAAGCGATCCGCGAAAAGAGTGTATCAAACGACACTGTTGAATAGTGAGGGTTGTCACTCCAGCTAGCGCAACGCACAATAACAGGCACTAGACCGAAAGCAGAAAAGAGGTGGTTGTGTCTGATCAATTTGATGCGCTCAATGAAGCGCTTTCCGTCGCTCATCAGATTCCAGTTGAAGCCTATATCAGTCCGGAATACGCCAGAAGAGAGCAGACTCACCTCTGGCGAAAGGTCTGGCAGGTTGCGGGTCGCTGCGAGGACCTCCCAGGTCCCGGATCCTTTCTGACCTATGACATTCTAGAAGACTCCATTATCGTGGTGCGAGACGACGACAATCAATTGCGTGCCTATTTCAATGCTTGCCCCCATCGCGGTCGGAAACTGATCGATATTCCTGAAGGCGAGCGCTATGTGCGCGGGCGTCGCAGTCAGTTCGTCTGCGGCTTTCATGGTTGGCGCTTTGACTTTGCGGGTAACAATACTTTCATGGCCGAGGCCCAGGATTGGCAGGGCAAGGTTGATAGTGCCTGCGCTGGTTTAACGCCGGTCCAGGTGGATACTTGGGGCGGTTGGATATGGATCAACATGGATCCCGAGGCTGGCTCTTTGCGCGATTACCTTGAGCCCGCGGCCTCGCTTCTGGACCCCTTTGCGCTCGACAAAATGCGCTGCCGGTGGCGTAAGTGGGGTGTTTTTGACTGTAACTGGAAAGTGGCACTTGAGGCCTTTAACGAAACTTATCACGTAGCGACGACCCATCCAGAGTTCAATCAATTCGGTGGTTTCCGCGGCTGGTCTAAAGCACAAGGTCGACATAGCAATATTGGCTACGAAGCGCCTAAAGATATGGACAAAAACCAACAGGCTAAATTGCGCGTGGGGGAGGGTGCAGACCCCCGCGTCGCTACCGCAGCGATGCAGCGTTACACCTGGGACAAGGCAAATACCAATACGACAGAAACCTTGGTCGCCGTGGCTGAACGTCTCGTTGATGAGCTACCTGAAGGTACGCCGGCCACTGAGGTGTTGCAGTATTGGTTGAAGACGGCTCGCGAGGAGGACGCGGCGCGCGGTGTTCATTGGGCTGAGGTTGATGCCGACACGGTGGGCAAATCAGGGACGGCATGGCAGCTGTTTCCCAATTTCCAAATTGGCCACTCGGTGAATAATATGCTGTGCTACAACGCTCGTCCGTACCAAGGCGATCCCGATCGCTGCATCTTCGAAGCCGCGGTTTACCAGCTCTACCCAGAAGGCCAAGAACCAGAAACAGAGTGGGAGTATTGCCCTCCGACTGAGGAGGCGTGGTGCTATGTGTTGTCGCAAGACTTCAGCAATATGCGCGCCGTACAGCAGGGAATGAAATCACCGGGTTTCGGCGGTCCCCGCCCCAACCCGTATATGGAGCGCAGTACGGTCAACCTGCATCGGAATTTGGCCGAGTTGATGGGTAGTGGTCACCCGGTACCGATTGAATGAGCCAATCAACAGGAGCGCAAGGCCCGCTCATTGGCATCCGCGTTATTGACCTCACCGCGATGGTGATGGGCCCGTATGCCACGCAGATCATGGCGGACATGGGTGCCGAGGTGATCAAGATTGAGCCGCCTGCTGGTGACACCACTCGATATATATCGGTAGCACCGGAAGAGGGCATGAGCGGTGTTTTTGCCAACGTGAACCGCGGCAAAAAAAGCGTCGTACTGGATTTACGTACTGAGTCTGGCCAGACCGCTCTCCGTCGATTGCTGACAACAGCGGATGTTTTTATTCACTCCATGCGCGCGAAGGCCATTGACCAGCTCGGTTTTGCTTATGAGGCGGTTGCACAAATCAAACCTGATATCGTCTACACCAACTGCTACGGCTATGGCGCTGCGGGGCGAGATCGGGACTTGCCGGCCTATGATGACACGATTCAGGCTGAGTGCGGCATGATTGCAGCGCAAGAGCTGTTGACTGGCAGCCCAGATTTCGCAGGCACTATTATCGCCGACAAAGTCGCCGGATTGACTGCACTCTACGGCACCCTGATGGCCTTGTTCCACCGTCAGCGCACGGGTGAGGGTCAAGCTGTCGAAGCAGCCATGTTGGAATCAATGGCCGCATTTATGCTGGTAGAGCATGCGAACGGCGCGCTGTTTGATCCGCCGCTGAGTACCGCCGCTTACCCGCGCGTGGTTGCACACAACCGAAAGCCCTATAAAACGCGCGATGGCTACATTGCCGTACTCGTCTATAACGATAAACATTGGCGAGCTTTTATTGATGCGGTTGCCCCAAGCTGGCACCGCGTCGGTGAAATGGATACGGTCGCACAGCGTGCACCACAGATTGATCGGATCTACGCCCTCTTAGCTGAGACCTTTGCACAGCGCTCAACAGATGAATGGCTGGCCCTGTTACGCGCTTTGGAGATTCCCTGTGCGCCGCTAAAAACGCTAGATGACCTTTTTACCAACCCCCATTTGGAAGAAGCGGGGTTCTGGCAGGAGGTCGAATCGCCGTGGGGGGCGATGCGCATGCCGGGCATTCCTACGACGCTGTCGAAAACTCCAGGTCGGATACGAGCGGCGGCACCACGTCTCGGAGAGCACACCGACGCTGTGCTATCCGATCTCGCTGGATTGGATTGAAAGTGAATAAGCCCCTGGACTAGAGCGATGCACATCATGGATCAAAGACGCCGGTTTTGGACAGCTTTTGTGCTACTGATGGGTTCTGCGGTTCATGGGCTCGCACAGGAGTCTGTGGTCGCAGAACGCGACCTCCAGTGGGCAGCGGCCCTGCGCGACGCGGCACTGTCAGGCACTCGCGCCTATGATTGGGTGGAACGGTTAACGACCGAGGTGGGACCGCGCTTGGCGGGCAGCGACGCAGAACGTCGGGCACGTGAGTGGGCAGTCAATCTGGCGGTTGAACTCAATTTGCCACCGGCGCGAATCGAGACGTTTACGTTGCCGGGGTGGCGTCGAGGAGAGGAGCGCGCACAGATCGTGGGTGATTTTGCCCAACCCCTCGCGATCACCGCCCTAGGGGGCTCGGTGGCGACACCCGAGGAAGGTGTCGAGGCTGAGTTAGCCTATTTCGATACTTTAAGCCAACTTGAGCGAATGCCGGAAGGATCGCTCGCTGGCAAGATTGCCTTTGTCAGCCATGCGATGCAGAGAACGCAAGATGGTTCCTCCTACGGCTATTTCAATGACGCAAGGACCCGCGGCGCTGCAGTTGCGGCCAGCAAAGGAGCAGTCGCGCTGCTGATTCGCTCTATCGGCACGGATAGCCACCGGTTTCCACACACCGGTAACATGCGCTACGTCGAGGGCGTTGTCGAAATTCCCGCAGCGGCTGTTGCGAATCCCGACGCGGATCAAATTCAGAGGCTGACTCAGCGCGGTAAGCCGATCCGCGTCGCCCTTTATATGACGCCCGAGCGTACCGATTCGGTCGAAAGTGGTAACGTCATCATCGATCTTGTCGGCAGTGAATTTCCGCAGCAGTTTGTTGTGATAGGGGGCCATTTAGATAGCTGGGACCTCGGTACAGGCGCTATCGATGATGGTGCAGGTGTCGCTATTGCGATCGAAACGCTGCGATTGATTCATGCCTCCGGGTTGCGGCCGAAACGAACGATCCGGCTGGTATTGTGGGGTGCAGAGGAGGTCGGCCTGATGGGCGGCAAAGCGTACCTCAGTCACTATGCTGGTATCTTGCGACAGCATGTGGCAGCCACTGAGAGCGATTTTGGTGCCGGACGGATCTGGAAAATGACCACCCGCGTAGCCCCAGAAGCTGAGCCTTTGATGGCGCATATCAGTGACCTCGTTGAGCCCTTGGGAATCGCGCGGGGAGAGAATGATGCTGCCAGTGCCGGTCCGGATCTCAGTCCGATGATCGCTGAGGGAATGCCCGGATTTCGGTTCGTTCAAGACGGTAGCGACTATTTTGATCTACACCATACGGCGGACGACACATTGGACAAAATTACCGCGCGCGATCTTGATCAAAATGTCGCGGCGTTTCTCGTTTTTACCTGGCTGGCCAGTCAAAGTGATCTCGATGATTGGGGTTGGCTCGACACGACGGACGACTAAAATCCTTCACCTAAAGGCAGGGGTTGGAATCGGATGAGTCGAGAAGTAAGAATAGCGGCCTGTCTGTGAATCACTGCGTCGCGATATATCGTGTCGGTCACCATCTCCAAGAATGCTGCTGCAGTGGGATAGTACGCCACAAAGGCGTGATCCCAGCGCTCATCCAGCGGGCCAATCACCATAGACTCATAGTCTCCGCGCCACACAATTTTCCCGCCCACGCGATCAAAGATGGGGCCGCTCTCTGAACCATAGCGCGCATAGGCCTCTGCGCCCGATAAGCCAAGCGAAGAGCATCGGTGCGTAGACGGATAATCAGCCTGATCTCGAAACCGAAGAAGATTCAGCATATGTACGGGCTGATCCCTCGGCAGCGCTTTAAAAGCATCGAAGTGTGTTCGGCTCGGGTCAACATGGTTGTCTTGATCGGTCATTGGTTGCACACTCCACGCATGTCACAGTGAACTGACATACCAATATACCGTAAGGAGCCGGTCAATGAGTGATCTGTATGCCCAGAATTTGTCAGAGCACGTCAGTGTAATGACAGCGCTCGCCGAGCTGCAGCCAGAGCTTGAGGCGGCGGGTCGGCTGTGTGCGCAGACGTTGCACCAGGGCGGTAAGATTCTGCTGTGCGGCAATGGCGGCTCGGCGGCCGATGCGCAGCACATCGCGGCGGAGTTGGTGGGGCGGTTTGTCTCAGATCGACGATCGTTGCCCGCCATTGCCTTGACCACCGATACATCGGCACTCACTGCGATTGCCAATGATTATGGTTATGACGCGGTCTTTCGCCGTCAGGTTGAAGGGTTGGGCTCGCCCGGCGATGTTCTCGTTGCGATATCCACCTCTGGCCACTCCACCAACATCTTAGAAGCGGTCGACGCGGCGCATCATTTAGAGATGAAAGTCATCGGTTTGAGCGGCAAAACTGGCGGCCAACTCATCAATAGGGTTGATCATGCCCTTCATGTGGCGAGCAATACCACGGCCCGGATTCAAGAGGCCCATATTTTTCTCGGGCACATGTTGTGTGCGTTGATCGAATCGCATCTCGCCATTGACTGATGTCCAAGCCTGCGCGTGGATACAAGGCAGTTTTTTTAGACCGCGATGGCGTCATCAACCGCGATGATGGCTATGTTTACCAATGGGCTCAATTTCGCTGGATGGCGGGCGCCATTGAAGCGCTGAAGGCGTTGCAGTCACTCGACTATCGTCTCATTGTCGTCAGCAATCAGTCAGGCATTGGCCGCGGTTTTTACAGCGAGGATGACGTCTTATTGCTGCATGAACAGATGCGAGCGCATCTTTCTGATCGGGGCGTTATGCTATTGGATTCCTATATATGCCCTCATCATCCCTCTGAAGCGCTAGAGACTTATCGCGTAGCGTGTCATTGTCGTAAACCCAAGCCCGGAATGATTTTGTCGGCCGTGCGGGACCATCACATCTCTATTGAAAACTCGGTGATGGTGGGCGATAAACCGTCTGATATGGAGGCCGGCCTCGCGGCGGGAATCCCGATTCGACTGCAGGTGGGAGAAGGTGAGAAAAGCCCCGTCGCGAGTGAATATCTGATGGATCTCGCGGCGGTCGCAGAGTACCTCAGTGCCCCTTCTCAGAATTCGTAGCCAAATAATGCGATGTCTCGCTCAAAATGAGCCCTGACGAGCTCCTGTGTTTCTTCAGAGTAGTAATCTCGATAGCGAGACCGATCCTCAGCTTTACGCTTATGGGGTAAGCCTGGCGGTGAAATGCCGATAACATCACAGCAGTGCTGAAAATCTGCCGCCAAATTTTCGTATCGGCCCACATAGTCGACGATGAAACTACCTGAGAGGTCAACGAGGTAGTCAGACTGTGGCGTGATCGAGGTATCAACGTGATATTGCCAGGGACGGTCTGGATCAAGCTTACGCTTGAGAAAATGCTCGAAGGTTTCATCGGGTTTCATCAGGTGCGGCCGCTCGCGCCGAATATGATGGAAAGAGCTCACTTGTAGGTCCCATGGGTTACGAACAAAGGCAAACTTAAACAGCGAATCGTAAAACTCTCGGGGTAACATCTCCTGCGCTGTGATCGCTTTGGCATGTCGGGGTAGTTTGATACCGACTTGATGCCCTGTCCAAGCGCTCATCTTACTGGCAATCCACTGCGGCAGGTAATAAGGATCGCGCCAACGGTAACGGTTGAGCGCACCGCGCACACTCGTCCCACCCGTTTTTGCGATATGAACAAACAAGAACTTGTAGCGGTGAGAGAGCAGCATAAAGATGACTGAGACGATGGCGATCCCAAAGATTACCACGAGTTGAGGCATTGATTCATAACAAAGCTGGTGAGGGGGTCGCGACCTGTCTAAAATACCGTATGCCTGTGTCTCTAAAACAGCCCAATAATATTCTCGTGCTTAAACTCAGCGCGATTGGCGATGTTGTTTTTGCCAGCGCAATGATTCCCACGTTGAGAACAAATTACCCCAATGCTCGACTGAGTTGGCTAGTAGAGCCAATGGCTGCGCCACTACTCACTGAAAACCCAGAGCTTGATGAAGTGATCATTTGGCCTCGCGCGCAATGGCGCGATCTGTGGCGTCAAGGAAAAGTCTTTCGACTGCTGATGGAAGTAATGCGCTTTAGAGCCGTGTTACGTAGTCGGCAGTTCGACCTTGTTTTGGATCTTCAAGGCTTATTTAAGAGCGCTTTTTTGGCGTTTCTTACTGGCGCCCGTTGTCGGTTGGGTTATCGAAGCAAGGAGCCAACGCGCTTTCTATTGACGCACCGTCTGGCCAAGACAATCGGCCCTCGAGTTGGATCGGAACACTTTAATCTGGCGCAACAGCTGGGTTTGGATGTCTCGCGGCACGACATGATACTGTCCTTGAGTGGCGCCGATGAGTTGCGAGCGGAAAGGGAGTCGGCGCTAGGGGCCTACGTCGTGATTTGTCCATTCACAACGCGCCCCCAAAAGCATTGGATCGATGGACACTGGCGGGAGCTTGCCGAGATCCTTGTTGCTCGCGGGTGGCGGGTAGTTATGCTCGGAGGTCCGTCGGAGCAAGACTATGCGAAGCGACTCGTTCAAGGACTTCAGATCGAAAATTTTGTCGGTCAGACAACACTCAGAGAGAGTGCGGCGTTGATTTCGCGCGCGCACGGTGTGATCGGTGTCGATACTGGGTTAACTCATATGGGCATCGCAATGGCGGTGCCCACGGTCACAATATTTGGTTCTACCTGCCCTTATACTGAAACTACACGTGAGAACGCGGTCGTACTGTATGACGCGTTACCGTGCGCGCCCTGTAGGAGGAATCCGACCTGCGGCGAGACCTACGACTGTATGCGGGGTATCTCGGCGGCGCGCGTGGCGTCGGCCTTTGAAGCCGTGGTGTCATGAAGCGATGTTAGACGTGCTAGCATAGCGCCTTCTCTCTGCTGGAATTAAAGATGGCTGAGTTTCCCAATTTCACTCATGTACGCGCCCTGGTTGTGGGCGATGTGATGCTCGATCGATACGTCATTGGTAGCACATCACGTATCAGCCCTGAGGCGCCCGTGCCCATAGTAAAGGTGCAGGAAAACGAAGACCGTCCGGGCGGTGCTGCCAACGTTGCGGCGAATCTCTCGGCCCTGGGTGTGAGTGTAACTCTAGTCGGCCTAGTAGGCTGTGACGAAGGGGCAGCAAGCCTCGAGCAACAGATTTCCCTGAGCGGTATCGATTGGCAGGGGGTTCGGAGTCCTCAAGCCAGCACGATTGTAAAAACACGCATACTCAGCCGACATCAACAACTCATCCGACTCGATAGTGAGGCGCCACTTCAGCAACCGGCGCTAGGTGCTATTGTGGACAAGGTTCGAAGTTTGATCGAAGACGTGGATGTGGTTGTCCTCAGTGACTACGCCAAAGGCACCTTGGTCGAGGTGTCAGAAATCATCGAACTGTGTGCGCAGCACGGCCGGGCCGTTTTAGTAGACCCTAAAGGAAACGATGTTGCACGTTATCAGGGTGCTACGCTAATCACCCCAAATCGCAGCGAGTTCGAAGCGATTCAGGGTGTTTGCCCAACAGAGGAGGTGCTCTTCGCTGCGGCGGAGACGCTCCGCGAGCAGTTGTCATTGCAAGCGCTGCTCATCACCCGCAGCGAGCAGGGTATGACGCTGTTTGAGGCAGGTCACCAGCCTTTTCATCTCAATGCGGATAGCAAAGAGGTGTACGACGTGACCGGCGCTGGGGACACGGTGATCGCGGTATTAGCGGCGAGTCTTGGCGCGGGCTGTTCTCTGCAGGTGGCGACTCGATTAGCGAATCAGGCCGCGGGCTTGGTGGTGACGAAGGTCGGCACAGCGACGGTGACTGCTCTTGAGCTGAAGGCGGTGTCTAGCGGGGCTGAGGGCGGGTGTTTGATTGATGAGGACAGCCTGTTGAGCCTTGTGCGGCTTCGGCAGAGTCGGGGCGAGCGGGTGGTCATGACCAACGGTTGCTTTGATGTATTGCACGCGGGTCACGTTGCTTATTTAGCGCAGGCCCGACAGGCGGGTGATTGCTTGATTGTTGCGTTAAATGACGATGCATCGGTCTCCGCCCTCAAGGGGCCGTTGCGACCACTCAATGCGCTCGCCCAGCGTGCGAATGTTTTATCCGCTTTGCGCAGTGTCGACTACGTTGTTTCATTCGGCGAGGAAACGCCGGAGCGACTGATTATCAAATTAGCGCCCGATATCTTAGTGAAAGGTGGCGATTACCAAATCGAGCAAATAGCAGGCGCTGATAGCGTTCTCGCTAGGGGCGGCAAAGTCCTGCTTGCTGAATTTCTGGACGGGCTATCTACAACGGGTTTGATCGATAAAATTCGCGAAGACGCGTCGTCTTAGGTCAGGCCCGGCTAGGCCGATCCCACAGGGCCTTAGGGCGACAGAAGCTTGAGCGTGGCTAATTATACGCCCAAACCTATTGGATATAGGCCCGCTGGGCGTCATCCACGCGCGGTAAATATCGGTCCCTCAAGAGCGTTTGCCGGCTCACCATTGAGTCAAGATTACCATCAATAATCACCTGAGTTGCAATGCTCGTTACATCGAGTGGATCTCCACTCCAGAGGGTTAGATCCGCGATAGCGCCCACTTCAATGGTCCTCGCACGGCCGCCAAATATCTCAGCGGGCGTGGCCGTCATCGCGCGTAATGCAACGTCGTAGGGTAGGCCATAAGACACCGCGTTGCCTGCCACTTGGCGTACCTTACGTGCGTTATGCGTCTCATAGCTGGTAAACAGAACTTGTACTCCAGCAGAATGCAACAGCGTAGCGTTATCAAGACGTGCGCCCAGAGAGTCAAAATCTGCCGGTAGGTTGTCGAGGGAATTGAGGATCACTGGCACCTCGGCCGCCGCTATCGCTTCGGCAAGTATCCAGGCCTCTCGGCCGCCATGAATCACGGCATTCAGCTCTTGTTTAGCGATGAACTGTAGTGTTCGATGGATGTCTGCAGCACGATGTGTGCTAAAAACGAATACACCGTTACGCTGGATAGCTTTTAGGCGGCGTTTACCGGCGACACTCATTAACGTGAGATCGTCGTCTGCGACCGCAAGTTCTGCGAACAACTGCTCCAGCAACATCCACTGCGCCGCACGAGACCCACCGTCAACGCCCGCACTGTGGCCATCGATATCGATAAACAACACATCTTTGCCTTCAAAGCTGTCAAAACCACCGTCAAATCGTACCAGGCGGCTACTGCCAGCGACGGTTCTATCGCCCTGTTGCGCTCCGAGTAGTGCGTAACCGAAACCCTCAACGCGGGTGATGGGGATGACACTGGAAAAGGGGGTATAGGCCTTCGTGACGTCAAACTCGGGATGTGACAGCCCCGTGTGAAGCCCTCGCGCAGCGGCATCGTTGGATGACGACACCATCTCTACCTCGGAAAGGCCAGAAATCGTAATGCCCGCAAAAAATGCGGGTGTAACAGGCAGGCCTTTTGCATCGATGACGACTGTTTCCTCTTCGATGGGCAGATCCATACCCATTGCCTGGATCACACCATCTCGTATCAGAATATCTGCATGCTCGAACGATCCCGAAGCGGTCATTGAATGCACCTGCGCGTCGTGGATCAGAATGCTACCTGCCTCTGAGGCACCGCTAACACAGATGAAAGCCGTCGCCAAAGTTAGAACTGCGGAAAGATGCTGTTTCATTGCGCTACCTCGATCAACTGTCCGAGTTCAAAGTCGGACAGGGGTTGTCGCGTTGTATCGCGACGATCAAACATGAGTGTGCCGTCAATGTAGACGCGATCGGCTTTGGCATACACGCTAAAGGGGTTTTGATTCCAAAGTACGACATCGCCGCGCATGCCCGGCGCAAGTGTGCCGACTTGATCCGCCACGCCCAAAGAGCGCGCTGGATTTGCGGTGATCCAGCGGATCGCTCGTTCAGGTGGAATATCTAAACCAGCCGCCTGACCTCGCGTCATCGCTTTGGCGGCCTCTTGATTTAGACGTTGGATTCCCTCGTCGGAGTCGGAGTGGACGATGGCACAACCATTCTCAGGCCGATCAACGAGAGCGATATTTTCCTGAATGCCGTCATAGGCTTCCATTTTGAAGCCCCACCAATCGGCCCAGAGGGCCCCGCATACCCCGTGTTCGGCGAGTTGGTCTGCGATTTTGTAGGCTTCTACACCGTGGTGAAAGGTACCTACCTGGTAGCCAAACTCGTCCGCCATATCGAGGATCGTTAGCATTTCGTCGGCGCGGTAGCAGTGCATATGCACGACGATGTCACCACTGAGCACGCCGGCAAGCGTTTCTAGCTCGAGATCTCTGACCGGAGGCTCCTTGTCTTCATCATCGCTGGATTCGTAGGCGGCCCAATCCGCTGCGTATTTTTGAGCGCGTATCCATGCTGCACGATAGGCCGCGACATTTCCCATTCGGGTCGACGGCGCCTTGCCCTTGTTGCCGTAGACGCGTTTGGGGTTTTCACCGCAGGCCATCTTGAGGCCATGGGGTGCATTTGGAAATTTCATGCCTTGATAGCTCACGGACGGCACATTGCGCAGAGTGACCCCTCGACCTCCGAAGAGGTTCGCGCTCCCTGGGAGAATCTGCAGTGTTGTCACGCCGCCAGCCAGCGCCCGCGAAAAACCGGGATCCTGTGGCCAGACGGAGTGCTCTGCCCAGACTTCCGCCGTCACTGGGGCTGTCATCTCGTTGCCATCATCGTGCGCGTTGACGGAGGGGGAGGGGTAGACCCCTAGATGCGAGTGCACATCAATAAGGCCCGGGGTAATCCAGCGCCCCTCTGCATTGACCACCTCGATATGACTCGGCACCTCACCATCACCCAGCCAAGCCACTTTGCCACCAACGATCAAGAGTCGCG
Source organism: Halieaceae bacterium (assembly GCA_038134505.1). GTDB lineage: Bacteria > Pseudomonadota > Gammaproteobacteria > Pseudomonadales > Halieaceae > Luminiphilus. The sequence goes on from JAYPVH010000009.1 coordinate 91,875, forward strand.
CATCGTCTAATCGCTCACCCGTACCCGTAAGAATCGTTGCATGCTCAAACAGGACCGGCATAGCCTCAGCGGGCGAGTAGGTGGAGGGAAATGGCTGTGCGAACCCCCCTTGCGTGATACCCAGCGCGATAAGAAATATAAGACGTTTCATAGATAGGCTCTCTATCAGCGGACTGATGACATTAAACCCACCGTCATGATTTGCCAATAGTCCGTAGCAGTCGTTGCCTTAGACGACTAGAACTCGGATTTGACTGCGTCAAAGGACGGCCGATCCTAGGCTCTGCGGGTGGCTGTGTGGCCGAATCTGCGGCGAAAAAATTCCTAATTGACTCGGTGTTACGAATCGCGTCTTTGTAGCCTAGATCAATTAAAGCTCGGGTAAAGCTGGGCTCGAAGAGAACGTAGCTCAATACGCTATTTTTCCCTTGGTTCGCCATGCCGCCCGTCATTCGCAATAAGGTCTGAGTCGATTTGGGTAAGCTGCCAAAGTGATCCACAGCGATACTTGATAACGACTCTGATGGCGAGATGACCAAACGCGATACTAATGCGGAGGACAGGTCCTCAGCAGTCGACTGCGAGCTGGCGAGCAGTAATCGGTTCACCTGGTCTAACTGTTCCAGATCTGCTTGAAGGGCATCTAAAAATACAGAATTCAGCATTTGCCCTAAGACTTGCGGAACCGACGGTGCTTGCTGTACTCGGTTCGTGGGTGATTGGTGTTGAGCGGTGTCAGTCACGCCAATAATCAGCAATTTGTTGGCGCCGAGATGAATCGCTGGGCTCAAAGGACGCGCTTGTCGTAACGCACCGTCACCAAAGAACTCGCCTGCGATCTCGATTGGCGGGAACAGGGTAGGCAGTGCGGATGAGGCGAGGAGGTGGGAGAGCTCGATGATTGTCTGCACCCCCTGCCGATGAAATCGTTGCCAGGGCGTCTTGCTTGAGTGGGTTTGAAAAAATGTTGTCGACTGCCCACTGCTATAGTTGAAGGCGGAGACCGCGATCGCTTCTAACTCATTGGTTTGCAACGCACGATCAATATAGTCGAATTGTATTAAGCGGCTGAGTAACTTGCTCAAGGGTCGGTTATCCAGCAATGATTGTGCGCGTCGATTTGCGAATCGTGGTGACATCATCGCCAGGATGATGGCTGCTGCACGTTTCAGCACTGCCAGCCCATCGCTGTGGTAGACATCTCCGCTGTGCAGTCCACTCCAGACTGTAGCGAGATTTCGCGTGCGATGCCGTAATGTACCGGGTCTGCCGACCAGACCAAGGGCATTAATCGCGCCGGCCGACGTGCCGGTGATCACGGGGAAGGGAAGTCGTGTCTCTCGGGGTAGAACAGCAGCAATACCTTGCAGTACGCCAACTTGGTAGGCCGCACGCGCACCACCGCCCGACAACACGAGTCCGATCTTGTCGCGTGAGCTATTGGGTTCAACCATGACGAGCGCGCCTCTTTCCGCCTAGGGTGCGGTCCTAAGGCAACTGTACCACGAGCATGCGACATCGCATTGCTCTGAGACATTGGGATAAACCCCGGGCTATTTGTTGAGCGCTCTTAATACTTGATAGGCGCCAAGCGCTCTTTCCCGCGCCGCTGCATGGTCAACAATGGGTAGCGGGTAATCCTCACCCAACACGATACCGGCTTCGTCAAGAACTGCCTGTGTGGCTTCCCAAGGCTTGTGAATGTATTTGTTGGGTAGTGCCGCGATTTCTGGGCACCAACGGCGAACGTACTCGCCCTGGGTGTCGAATTTTTCACCCTGCGCGATCGGATTGAAGATCCGAAAGTAGGGTGCGGCGTCGGCGCCTGAGCCAGCAACCCATTGCCAGCTGCAAGTATTGGCCGCGATGTCGGCATCCACGAGGGTGTCCCAAAACCACCGCTCGCCCTCGCGCCAGTGGGTTAATAAATGTTTACAGAGAAACGATGCAACGATCATGCGAACGCGGTTGTGCATAAATCCGGTTCGCCACAACTCTCGCATGCCGGCATCGACAATCGGATAGCCCGTGGCTCCCCTTTGCCATGCGTGTACGTGGCTCACCTCGGATTGCCAAGGAAAATTCTTAAACTCGGCTTTAAACGGCTCTAATGGCATTTCAGGAAACAAGTCGAGCAATTGATAGCAGAACTCGCGCCAACCAATTTCCGCCAGAAATTTCTCAATCGCGGATGACCATGCGGGCGTTTCGGCACGCCGTTGTTGTGCAGCATGCCATATTTGCCGGGGCGATATCTCTCCAAACCGAAGATGTGGTGAGAGACGGGAGGTGTGCGCCTCGGCGGGCTGATCGCGACCCTCGGCGTAATGCGCAACGGGTCCTGATAAAAATCGCTGGAGCGCATTTTGGGCCCCTTGCTCTCCGGGTACCCAGTGCTCGTGAAACGACGCTGCCCAATTCGGGTTTGATGGTTCGAGATGCCAATCTCTCAGGTCGTCACTCGCGATATCGCTGGCATACCAGGTCACTTTAAGACTGCCCTTGGGAAATGGCGGTTCCGGGGACCGCATGCAGGCGCGCCAAAACGGTGTGAATACCTTAAACGGCGTGCCAGCGCCGGTTAATACGGTCCCTGGTTCGAAAAGCAGTGACCCGGGATAGCGCTTCAAAGTAACGGCCTGTGTTGCCAAACTCTCGAATACACGCAGCTCCTGTGTTTCACCTGCGGGCGTATAGCGCCGAGAACACATCACCTGTTTAGCCCCGGTCATACGGGCCAGCTCGCTGAGAACGGTCTCAGTGTCACCCCTTTTGAGCACTAGTTGCCCCCCCTGGCGAGTGATTTGCGCGCTCAGGACAGTCAGACTTTGATGCAGCCACCAGCGACTCGCGCTCCCGAGCTGCTCAATTGATTCGCCTTCGTCGAGGATAAAGCAAGGGATTACCGTACCAGCAGATGCCGCAGCGATGAGCCCAGGTAGATCCGACAGACGAAGATCAGCGCGGAACCAGAAAATGACCGGCGTCATGCAATCCTCCTCTTCGTGTCTATGAATTGGTCGATAGCTGTTACAAAACTCTCTGCAGCGTGTCGTGAGACTTTCAAGTCAGCGAGTGTATCTGCTCGCGTGACGCCCTCGGTAATTATTGCAACAGCCTTACCCAGCCGTTTTGCTTCTTTGACAAAACGAAACCCTGAGTAGACTCTGAGCGAGGTTCCGAAGCACAGTAACGCATCACTCTGATGAAGCGCCTCGCGCGTTCTCTCCACTCGCTCTTTGGGAACATTACCTCCAAAAAAAACCACATTGGGCATTAAGACGCCATCACACTGAAGACATGATGGCAGTGCCACGGGCGTATTGGAGAGCTCTAATTCAGCGTCACCGTCAGGTTGCGGTCGGTAATGAGCGCCACTGATCCAATGACGATTCATATGTTCAAGGCGACGCTGCATGATTTCCCTGTCACTGATGTCGCCGCAGGCGAGGCAACGAATTTGATCAAGCCGGCCATGCAAATCAACAACTTGCTGGGTTCCTGCTCGTTGATGTAATCGGTCGACATTCTGGGTGACCAACAGGGGTACGGAGCCAACGGCCTCGAGCCGGGTCAATGCCAAGTGACAGGGATTGGGGCGTGCGTCGCGAATTGCTGGCCATCCAGCGTAAGACCGGTACCAGTATCTTTCGCGATGTTGAACCCGGCTTATGAAGTCCTGATGCTGAATGGGGGTGCTCGAACGCCAGACGCCGTCGCGATCTCTATAGGTCGGAATGCCGGACATGGCGCTGATACCGGCACCTGTCAGTACGACGATATGGCGATGCTCGAAAAAAAACTGAGCAATTTGATCAACCGAATCCTGCATGGTGCGTATACGCTATAAATACTAAATTGGTTGAATATCCAATGGATCGAGAAAGCAAAGAACACTGCCTGATCGTCGGCGGCACCGGTTTTGTGGGAACCGCCCTAGTTGACGAAATGCTTCGCCTCGGTTGGAGAGTCACCGTGCTCAGCCGAACTGCAGGACCGGCCCAGTCAGGGTGCACCCGGGTCCAATCTCTGGCTGCTATCAATACCCCAGTCGATGCCGTCGTGAACTTGGCGGGAGCGTCATTGGCCGGCCAGCGTTGGTCACCAAGGTATAAGCAGGAAATAATCGATAGTCGCCTCGATTCATTAGAAAATATCCTAGACTGGATTGCACAACAGCCGTCGCCGCCAAAGGCTCTTGTTCAGGCCAGTGCCATTGGTTACTACGGGCATCAGGAAGGCGAGCTCGATGAACGTTGCGGTCCGGGACAAGGCTTTTCAAGTGAACTCTGCCAGGCCATCGAGGCACGGTTGTCCTCTGAGCCTGCGACGACGGTGATTCGACTTGGGGTTGTGCTCGAGCGCGCAGGCGGTGCATTGCCAGAGCTGGCGGCAACCTTTCGTTTTGGCATCGCAAGCTACTTAGGAGACGGGCAACAGATGCTGAGTTGGATACATCGGTATGACGCGGTGAGCGCGATTATCTTCCTTGTCTCTAACCAAATGACCGGCGTGTACAATCTCACTGCGCCAAAGCCGGTGTCGCATCGAGAGTTGACGCGCGCCTTACAGAAGCGTTTTGACACATACCTTAGCGTGAAGGTGCCCGGAGTGCTCGCCCGGGCCCTAATTGGGGAAATGGCCGATGACCTTTTGTTAAATGGGCAGACGGTGCTTCCTAGGCGGCTCCTGCGTGAAGGCTTTCGTTTCACTTATCCCGAATTGGACACGGCTCTAGCTGCCGTTTATCCAGCGACTCGCTAATTGAGCGCGTAGTCTGCAAAGGTATCCTGAATGTCAGGGTTGTCGCGCAATTTCTTGAGCGCTGAGCGCTCCAGCTGACGTACCCATTCTCTGGATACTCCCATTTTGTCTGCGATCTCAGCGCGCGATAGGGCCGGACCAGTATTCAGGCCCCAGCGTGCGAGAATGACTTCACGTTCAGCGCGATCTAGCGCCTCAACAGCACCCTTCATGAAGCGAGCGAGCGACGTCTCTTCGGCATTCTGATCACTTCTGGAATCGCCATCGATTTGCTCAATCAGCGGAAGATCCTCGTCGAACGTGGGCGTGTCTAAAGAGGTGTGCAATGTTTTGATCTGCATTAAATGCGTGACCTTGTCGACCTCAATTTCAAGCTTCCTAGCCAACTGCTGCGGGCCGATGAGTTCTCCCGTCGCTTGCTGGTGAAGTTGCCGCTCGCGATAGAGTTTGCCGAGTTGGTCGTGGACATGAGTGGGGATTCGAATCATCGCGCCCGCGTCTCCCACGTAACGCCTAATCGCTTGCTGAATCCAGTTAAAACAATACGTGCTAAACCGAAATCCCTTCGCATACTCGAATTTCTCGGCGCCCCGAATCAGACCGAGGGTACCTTCCTGCACCAGATCGCCTAAAGGCACGCCCCGCCCGCGATACTTCGCAGCAATTGAATACACGAGTCGTATATTGTGCAGTACCAGAGCATCGCGAGCACTATTATACCGGCGTAACGCCCTCATCAGCGCTTTTCGCGTGGCATTGGACAGCGGTTTTAGCGGTGTGGTGCACAAATCAGGGAGCCACGCGGCAATCGCGTCAGCGACGGTGTCGCTAACCGCTTTGCCCTCTGCTCGTAGGGCCAAGGTTGCTAGCCCGACTGAGAGGCTCGCGGGCAACTCGAGTGAGGCTATTTTATCTCGGCGCTCACCTTGCGTAGCCCTCGCTCGAATCGAGCTCACGTCTTGCGCGGCGTTAACGAGGTTGCCGTCCGCAAAGAATGCGGAGAGTTCCCTACGTAAGACAAAGTGATGGTCTCGGTTCTCGAATGATGCAACGTCTGGCGGTTGATTGAGACAGGCACTGAGCACTTTTTGAAGCAGGCCAAAAAATGCTTTGTCCGAGCCAATGCAAAGCTGGATGTCCGCTACAGCGGCCCATTTTTCAGCGTCAATCTCCTTTTCCTGATCTGCGCTCAGAAGCGGATAACGTCTTGCCTCACTGAAAAGCAACTCCAGATCATCATCTTCGCTACTCACCATTGCCGTCCCCAGACTGTCTTCCTAGTTTGTATACGGTCTGTTGGGGCAACTAGGTTCACTCTCTCCCTTTTTTTTTCACTTTAGGTCTCAAACCTGCGCTTGTATTGACTATTGATGCGCCCAGCGCTTTGGAGGACTACACTGTAAGGCATCTAGGCCGTTAAAATCAGCGGAAAATATCGGCCAAAAACCGTAGGATTTCGGTATAGATTTCCTCGATCAGCCCGTCGAGGCCCGACCGCTGCTTTTGGTAAACCATCGCTATGAGGAAGAAGCCATGTCGACAAAACGGCGTGTTTTAGCTGGCGCTGCAATTGCCCTGAGTGCGGCAATGTTTGCTTTTTCTCTGTGGGTGTATCAGAACACCGGCGACTGGGTCGCGCTCATCTTTATGGCGATGAGCATGGTCTACGGTTTCGTTTTTGCGTCGACTCGGTTGCGTGCCCCTTTAGGGGATCGATCGGATGACAATCACCGCAATGACTGACGGACAAACCCAACGAACATAGGTCGGCCAGATACGCCAAAACAATGTGCTTGCTGCCGCCTCACTATTTTTTTGCAGCTCACGTAGGAGCTCACCGCGATGCCATACCCAACCGACGAAAATGCACATCGACAAACCGAGGATGGGTTGGCCATAGCGCGTGCTCAAAGTGATCACGAGTCCAAACAATTGTTCAAAATTGAAGACAATGAGCACGCTCAGTAGGCCAATGAGTACCGCTGACCAAGTCGTTGCGCGAGCACGTGACCAAGCATGGCGCTCGATGCAATAGGCTACAGGGACTTCGAGCATGGAGATCGATGACGTCACAGCCGCAATCGTCATCACCGAGAAGAAGAGCAACGCAAGGAAGGCGCCAGCAGAACCTAACGAGTCAAACAGCGCCGGAAGCACACTGAAAATCAGTGTATCCTCCGAGAGCAGATTGCCATCTGCCGCAAAAATATCGACCCCTTGATTCGCCGCCACGTACATCGCTGGAAGAATCAAAAATCCCGCCAGGATCGCGATACCAACATCGATCAGTGTGACCTGCGCGCCGATAGAGGGCAGATGTACGTCATCTCCTAAATAGGACCCGTAGAGCAGCATAGTGCCCACGCCCAGAGACAGCGAGAAAAACGCTGCTCCCATCGCATCAAGCAACAGGCCCGGGTCTAAAATCGCCTGAGTATCAGGTAACAGGTAAACCTTGAGTCCTTCTAAAGCCCCGTCGAGAGTGAGTACATAGATAGTCAGCGTGACGATGAGGAGTACGAGAAGCGGCATCAGACGGCTCGACCACTTTTCAATGCCGTTAACGACACCTTGTCGTACGATTGCCATTGTCATTGTCGAAAATAGCAGCAGCAATGAGAGGTTTCGCTCCAGTGAGAACGTTCTCAACCACTCGCTCCCAGCCGTAGCGCCAGCAAGATCAAGCGGATAGGCCAACGCAAGACCTGCCATCCAGCCCGCAACAATTGAGTAGAAGCTGAGAATCAGCGCTGCGACGATGACCCCTGCAGAGCCGCTAATCCACGCCAGAGATTGTGCTACGCGTGTGCGCGATACTGTGATAAGCGCATCCACGGCGTTGCCGTGCGCGTGACGACCCAGAATAAGTTCGGCCATCAGGACTGGATAGGCGAGCAGAAAGGCCAGAATCAAATAGACAAGAACGAAGGCTGCCCCGCCATTGGCGGCAGCCTGAGTCGGAAAGCCCCAGATATTTCCGAGACCCACTGCGGACCCCGATGCGGCCATGAGGAAGCCCCACCGATGTCTAAACTGTCCTCGCGCTACATTGGTCACTGGCTACCACCGCTATTGACTTTGCCTTGGACTCTACCGTGGCCGATCAGTCCCCTCAAGGCCAGAAATCGGTTCGTCTCCCTGCGCCATCGTGTTATGCTTGCGCACCATTTGCGGCGTTCGACTCATGGGCGCCCAAATTCCATGAAACAATGCCCGAGTGGTGAAATTGGTAGACACAGGGGACTTAAAATCCCCCGGCCATTGCGGCCGTGCCGGTTCAAGTCCGGCCTCGGGCACCACGATCTCCTGACGCAATGATCATTGCGCACTGCATGATAGAACGCCATCGCAACAGCGCTTTGGCGGCAATTTACCATCAGCTTGTGATTGTAGGAAGCGAACGTTCGCGGGGGTCCTCAGTGCAATCCTTCGGCCGCAAACAGGCGCTGTGTGTTGGCTCGGTAGCAGCTCGCCGGGCCAATGAAGCGGGTTTTTCGGGGTCGGTCGGGCGGGGCGCGTCAAAAAAGTATGACACTTTTTTTGTTAACCCATCAGGGCAAACGCTGAGTGAAACAATACTCCTAAAGGAGTCCAAGTTAAAGACTTCAAAATCACTATTCGTCTCCGTTATGTTAAGCATGCACGCGAGAAATCGGTGCGGATCGATCATCCGAAATAAACCATATGGAGAAATAACAATGGATGCACAAAAAATCCTGAATATTCTGGCTGTCGTCGCCGCAGTTTTGGCGCCTTATGTCGCCTTGGATCAGTGGGGACTGATCCTGGTGCTTATTGGCCTCATCATGGGGTTCATGGGCCCTGCTGCTGACGCAGCAGCCCGAGCGTCTGCAGTCGTTACCGCGGCCTTGTTACCGGGAGTGGCAGATAGCCTCGACGCCATTCCTGCGATAGGTTCACATGTCAATGGTATCGTCGACAATCTGGCTGTGGTGGTTGCTGGTTATGCGGTGGCGTCGTTCATCATGATGTTGGTGAACAGGCTGAAGTGAGCTTTACACGCAAGGGAAAACGCTCGGAAACGAGCGTTTTTTTTTGCCAAAGAATCGCACTGTGAGATAGCGCCGTAGCGCAGCTACCTCATGCTCTTGAGAGCATGCTATCTTCGACGACCGTGACTCAGGAAGTCTCCGGGAAAGAAATCTTCACGCCACAACGCGTTACGGGACGAGCCGCCCGCTAGCACACAGATGGAGGGGCAGGGTGCCTAACCCCAGTTTTACTAATTTGGAACCGATTCGCTCAGCTCTTGCCGAGCAGCGCGTCATCCTCACTCCGACTGTGCGCCTCGCGCGACAGATTCAATCCGCTTGGATGGTGGAGCAAGACGGCGATTCTGTGTTGCAGGCTCCCCGCGTGATGACACTCGCGGCGTATCAAAATGTGTTGTCTCATCGAATCGCCGAGTATGAGCCTGAACTAGAGCGCCGGCCGCTCTCCGCATTTGAAGCGCAATGGTTATTTGAGAGCGCCATTCAGGCGCATCTAGAGCGGGCCAACACCTTTACGCTTCTTCAGCCCCGCAAAGCCGCCCAAGATGCATATCGCTGTCGCGAACAATTGTTGCACTGGCAAATCGATCTCTCAGAAGAAGGAACCCGAGCACTATTCCAAAGTGAAATCGATTGTTCTGTATTCCTGCAATGGAACAGCATTTTTGAGGAGGCTCTACGGCACGCCAATGTCGGCACGCAAGCCGATCGATGGCGATTTCTGGATCGGGCGGCCTCGGCGCTCCCTTCGCTCGAAAAAGATCAGCTCGTGTTGTTTGAGTGTGCACCACTAACCCCGCTTGAGGATCGGGTTCTCAGCTGTGTCTCGGAGGGGCTTGAGCAAGTTGTCGCGCGCAAAGCGACTTCTTCGCCAACCGCTTATCGTTTTACCAGTCCCCGCGACGAGTTGAAGGCTGTTGCAAAGTGGGCACAGCAAAGGTCGCAACGTTCACCAGAAAAGAGCACGGCCATCGTTCTCTTGCGGCCCCAACAAGACCAGCCGATGCTCGACTATTATTTAAGGGAGGCTTTTGATTGCCTCGATGCGCGATACACCGATCTCCCAGTGAATTACTCAGGCGGATTGGCGCTCAGTAAAACGCCCATGTATCGCGATGCGCTGTTGCTTTTACGTGCCTACAATAGTGGGCTGTCTCGAGAGGACTGGGTCGCGTTACTCGGTTCACCTTATCTCGATAGCGCCATGGATCCCACGGGCGTTGGCCTCACCGTGATGAGCGCACTGTTTGACCTGGAAAAACGTTTTCTGTCGGTCGCCGATGTTCATCACGCGTGTCAGTCTATCGATCATCCTCGTGCGCGGAGATTGGGTAAATTGCTGCAGCGAGACCCGGCGCTCGCAGAAAGATGCACGGCAACGCTCTGGCGAGAACGTCTCTCGGAGTTACTATCCCGCTGGAATTGGCCGGCGAGAGCTGCATTAGATTCAGTCGAGTATCAGCAATTCCAAGAGCACGAAGTCCTCTTTGACAGTTTTGAAGTCACCGGAGGGCTGTTGCCTGCCTTTGATTTCTCACAGGCGGTCGAGCTCCTCGAGCAGATCTTAGCAACGCATATTTCTCAGCCGCGTACTGAGATCAGCGCCGTCCAAGTTCTCGGCTCTCAAGAGATTCGGGGGATGCATTTTGATGCAGTCTGGGTGGTGGGCGCGACAGCTGATGCGCTTCCTCAACCCATGGAAACCTACCCCTTTATCCCCCAGCGAATACAAGCGCTGTATCGCGAGGGTATTCATCTGCATGACGCAGCGTTCAATCGTGCTCGAGATTGGCTATCGCAATTGCTTTCTCGATGTGACGAGAGCTTCTTCAGTGTCTCGCGCTATGAGGGAGATGTCGAAATATCAGCAAGTGTCTTCCTCACTGACATTATAGATGTCGCACAGGAAAACCCTGATTTCTCGCGTTGGCGGGCGGCCGTGAGTGATTTCCCTAAATTGATTCGAATTGACGATGAGTACGCGGGGCCGCTAAACCAACAAGATGCTGAGGTCATGGGCGGCAGTGCGGTGCTGCGTGAGCAAGCGATCTGTCCTTTTCGTAGCTGGGCGAGCTATCGCCTCGGGCTTGATCCTCTACCCCCAGCAGAGCAGGGCTTAACTGCTGCTGAGCGGGGTACTTTGTTGCACAAGGCGCTGGAGGTATTCGGTGAGCAGCGTAATGAAGAACGTGACTCAGCAGACTGCGATGAAACGCTCAATCAGCGGATCGAGAGTGCTGTTGCTGCTGCGTTAGCCGGCATCTCAAAACTAACCCGCGCTCGAGTGGGAGTGGGTGTCATAGGGATTGAACGTCTCAGATTGGCGTCTCTGCTAGAGCAATGGCATCGCTTTGAACTGGACCGGAAGGAGTCATTCAAAATCGTTCAACAAGAAGACACCCAGACGATTGAGATTGCGGGTCTTAAGCTCAGGTTACGTGTGGATCGAGTCGATGAGTTTGAAGATGGCACAAGAGTGGTGGTCGACTATAAGTCTGGACGCAACTTGAGCGTGAAGGACTGGTTTGCGGATCGACTCATTGAACCGCAACTACCGCTATATTCACTGCTCGATACGTCAGTACGTGGCGCTATGTATGCGCAGGTTCGAAGTGATCGATGCCAATTTATTGGCGTTGAAGACGGGAGCCATCTACCCGATCAGAAACCGCTCAGCGATTATCTTTCCCCTCTCCAGCTTTCTACGTGGGAAGATCTCAAAGATCGCTGGCGAGGACAGTTAGAAAATCTGGCTCGGGAGTATCAATTAGGATGGGCACGCGCGACGCCCAATCGCCACGCCTGTGCTTATTGTGCTTTCGGCTCTGCTTGTCGCGTCGCCGTAGGTGACGATGAGTTTGAAGATCATGATGCTGAGTGACGCGCAGGTCAGGCACGATGCACTGAATCCAGCGCACAGTTTCTGCGTGACCGCACCCGCGGGTTCGGGCAAGACGGGCCTATTGACACAGCGCTTACTCACGCTCTTGAGTCGCGTTGACCGACCAGAGCAAGTCCTTGCCATTACTTTCACGCGAAAAGCGGCGGCAGAGATGCGAGAGCGATTGTTTGCAGCCCTGACCGACGCCGCTAGAGATGCCCCCTGTACTAATGATTTTGAAATTCTGACACGGGAGCTGGCGCAAAAAGTGTTAACTCATGCCAGCCGCAGGGGATGGCGGGTCGAGCCCAACGTATTCAATATCCGGACCATCGATGGTTTGTGTGCTTATATCGTCCGGCACACTCCAATTACT
>JAYPVH010000009.1:103918-112895 GCA_038134505.1 Halieaceae bacterium
CGTGGGAGGGGCGGTCAAGGCGACCGATAACGCCGAGCCCCTCTATCAAGAAGCGGTTGAGTCATTATTTGCTCATTGCCAATCGCGACTACTCGATGACGAGCCGGTCGGTCGCTTGCTCACCTTTTGCGGAAACGATTGGCTACGCCTTAGGGGATTATTGGTGACGATGCTGGCGCGCCGAGGCGATTGGATGCCAATGATTGGTTCGTTGAGCAGCGCTGAGGACAGTCGTGATGTCGTCACTGAGCTTGTTGAAAGCGTGATTGAGGATGCGATCGCTCGGTGCGTACAAGCGATCGGTCGCACAACGCTAGATGCCATGTTGGCTGAGATCACACCCGCCGTTGACCGTTTGCACGAACGATGGCGTTCTGGCGAGGCGAGTAAAGGCACGGTCGTGCCGCCCAATGTCGATTTTAGCTGCACCGACAAGTCGGAATCGGTCCTTTCCTGGCGCTGGTTAGCGAAGTTTTTAGTGCTCAATACGGCTAATTCCAACCCCCCACAGGTTCGCAAGCGACTTAATGCTCAGGACGGATTTGATGCGAAGGCGGATAAGGCAAGCAGATCGCGCTTATCTGCGCTGCTCGAGGACCAACGAGAGAACGTGGCCTTTATTAATGCGTGCGTAGAGATCAGCCACTTACCCTCGGCAGAAACCAGTGAGGCGGGATGGCGGTCAGTCTTAGATTTAGCAGAGGTGCTTCCCACGCTTGCAGCTCATCTCATGTTGGTATTTCAGCGTCATGGTGTGGTGGACCATACACATATTGCTCTGGCGGCAGAGAATGCTCTGGGAGAGGATGATGCGCCGAGCGATCTGGCGCTGCGTTTGGATTATCAACTCGAACATATTCTCGTTGATGAGTTTCAGGATACCTCGGAGGGACAGTTTCGCTTGCTTGAAAAGATCTGTCGTGGCTGGGCCGAGCACAACCACACCGGAGCACCACCAAGAACCTTGTTTTTAGTCGGCGATGCGATGCAATCGATCTATGGATTTCGCCATGCAAATGTCAGTCTATTTATGCGTGCACGAGAGACTGGATTGGCAGGACTCTCTATTCGATCGCTATCGCTGCAAACAAATTTTCGCTCGCAAAAAAATCTAGTCGACTGGTGCAATTCAACTTTTTCACAGTATATGCCGTCCGATGATGATCTACGACTCGGTGCCGTCAGTCACTCGAAAGCACAATCGTTTCATCCGGGCCGGCCGGGCCCTTCTGTGTCTATGCATGCATTTCCCTATCAGGCCGCAGCACAGGAGGCCGATGCCATTAGGGCTCGTATCGAAGAGATTCTGCATCAAGAGCCGACAGCATCCATCGCAGTTTTAGGGCGAACCCGGCATTCATTACGCGCGACGATGGATGCGCTGCGGAGTGCGAAGCTGCCATTCACAGGAGTTGATATCGACCCGCTCGACTCGAACCCAGCCGTATCAGACCTGCTGTCTCTAATCCGTTGGCTTGCAAATCCAGCCGATGGTATTGCCGCTCTGAGCTTGTTGCGGAGCACATGGGTTGGTTTGAGCATCGAGGAGATCACTCGCTTATGTGGGTCTAACGGCAGCCGAAGGGGAGTGGATCTTTTAGAGGTTCTTGCGCAGCGTAAAAGTGCCCTTTCGCGCGACGCCGAATTAAGAGCAGCACACCTTGAACACTGCCTGACTTGGGCGCTTTTACGAAGAGATCGTCTCGCACCCAGGGTTTGGGTCGAGCAAGTTTGGCTCCGACTCGGGGGACCTGCGAGCACGACGCCTGCGCAATGGCCCGACATCGAACAGTTCCTCGATCTCGTAGAGCAGGCGAGTGAGCCGTCGGGGGCAGTGCAATACGAAGCGCTCCGTGAGCTGTTGAGCACGACGTACAGAGCAACGCAGATGAACCCAGGTTCGATACAGTTAATGACCCTGCATAAATCGAAAGGGCTGCAGTTTGACCACATACTCATACCCGACCTGTTGGCAAAAATAAGGTCCTCAGACAAGGAATTGCTCCGATGGGCGCGCTATGAGGGCAGGGTTTCAGGTTGGCTTTGGGCTGCGTCGCCAGACGAACAGGAAGCGAGTCTCTACGATTATTTGAATTGGCTGAATAAAAGTCGTGAGGTTGAAGAATACAAACGTCTCATGTACGTCGGGATAACCCGCGCACGGCACTCAGTCTGGCTTTCCGGTACCCTTAAACACGAGCCAAAAAACTGGCCTGTGGAGATTGATAGCCTCGGTGGTTTGCTTGGGCCAGTGGCTCGCTGTGCACCGTCTGCGCTGATGTTTGCTGACCCAGTGCCGGTTGAGAAAGCGACCATATCGGGGGCCTCACAGCTGCGACGGTTTGTTAAAGCGCCCACGCATTCGGAAACATGGACGCTGCCTGAAGGCTCGAGTCAGCAGGCGATAACCGTTGGAAATCTCTCTGAGCGCTCGTTCGGCATTGCACTCCATCGCGCATTTGAGCTTCTTACAAAAATTAAACCGCTACCGAGTGAAACGCCGACGAATGTACTGCAGGCGGCAAGTTTTTTGTATGAGGATATGAGTGGGCAGCGGCCTATTGCCGCGAATATTCAGGCCAGCCTGCAGAGCCTCTGCGATAAGGCATTACATGATCAGCAAGGGCGATGGTTTCTCGGAGAGCATCTCGATGCCTACAGTGAACTTGCGCTCAGTTACGAAGGCCAAATGATCGTAATAGATCGAACTTTCATTGATCAGACTACAGAGACTCGGTGGGTGATCGACTATAAGAGCAGCTGCCCGCTCAGTCATGAATCGCTGGACGCCTTTCTAGAAAATGAGGCCACCAAATATAGCCCGCAATTGAGTCGCTATGTCTCGGCGATCCAGCAATGGGACCAGCAACGAGGTCGCAGCCTAGCGACTCGATGCGCGCTCTATTTCCCTCGGATTGGCGTATTGCACGAACTACTCATTTAACGCATCTGCTTTGATGAGGGAGCACTAGGGGGAAGGGCGGAGCTTAAGCCGCTGTCCCGGATGAATATAGCTGGTTTCAGACAGATTGTTCCACGCGCTCAGGGTCGCGACAGACGTGCCAAATCGACGTGCGATCTTCCAAAGTGAATCACCGGTTTGCACGCGGTACCAACGCGGTTTTTGGTCGTGGTAATCGACAATTTCAGGCTGGCTAGGCATCGCGCTGGTGATTCCTCGCGGTATCAGCAGAGTATCTCCAGCGCGAATTTGACTACCGACGATATGATTAATACTGCGTAGCAACTCGACTTGGGTGTCAAATCGTCTTGCGATTCGAATGAGACTGTCACCTGACTCGATTTTGTAAAAAGACCACTGCACTCGCTGGTCGGGTGCGAGCTGATCGATTGCTAGTTGCAACCGATCGGCGACCGCCGCCGGCACCAGGAGGGTGGTTGGGGCATCGGGCCCGGTCGCCCAGCGTCGATGTGCGGGATTGAGACGCCTTAGTTCCTGCTCCTCTAAACCACTCAAGACCGACAGCTGTGAAAATTCGATCTGCCCGCGGGTATCGACTGACGCAAGGGCCGCTTCTATCGGCGTATCGGGCCATTGCCAAGCCTCTGGGGGCTCCTTGATCAGTGACAGCAAGCCCAGCAAACGAGGGACGTATCGATCGGTTTCGCGAGGTAGATCGAGTGACCAGTAGGGGCTATCGAGCGTTTGATCGAGCTTCGCTAGGGCGCGACTCACTCTGCCTCTGCCGGCGTTGTATGCCGCTAAGGCCAGCAACCAATCCTGATTAAATTGACTGTGTAGCTCGCTCAGATAGCCCAGAGCAAACTCGGTGGACTCGTTATAGTCGTATCGGCCGTCATACCACCAGTCTCTCGTCACGCCATAGTGCGTGGCCGTGGATGGCATGATTTGCCATAGCCCTGCTGCGTGCTGGTGTGAGTAGGCCCAGGGAGACAGGCTGCTTTCAACAATAGGTAGCAGCGCGATTTCAATCGGCAGGCCTGCTTCGGCTGTTGCCGAGACGATCAGCTGCAATGCGGGTTGAGCGCGCTGATCAAGAACAGCTGACAACTCATGCTGAGATAGCCAATACTGACGCGCTGCTTGTATTTCTGGTCGCTCTGGGATCGGCCAAGTGCTTAGGCTCGCGATGTGGGACCACAAGCTATTGGGGCGGATCGGCTCCGCAAACGCAGTAGGGTCGGAGAGCCTATCAGGGTTCTCGACGGCGGTTCGGTTGTCAGTCGTCCGCTCGCTCCCCGCGATTTCACCTGCGCTCGCGCGCACCGCTTCTTGTTCAGAAACATAGCTCGAGGGTAGTTCGGCACAGGCCACCAAAAAGCTGCACAAGCCAACGATGAGTCGCATCGGAGCGAAAACCTAAAACTCGTCTTTCCAGGCTCGAACGGCGCCCAACACTTCCGCGGGTCTATCACCGACATAGCGGTTCTCAGCCTTCAAGCGTCTACGAATTTCCGCGCTCTCCCAACGAACGAATGGGTTAGTCGCACATTCTTGCGCGATTGTCGAAGGTACGGTGGGCTCGCCCCGGGCGCGGCGCTCGGCCACGGTGCTAACGAGTGCCGCTAACGCCTCGTTATCGGGCTCGACGTGGCTCGCAAAGCGCAGGTTTGACTGGGTGTACTCATGAGCGCAGAAAACTTGTGTGTCCTGCGGCAGTTTGATGAGTTTAGCGAGGGATGATTGCATCTGTTCGGCAGTGCCTTCGAACAAACGACCACAGCCACCCACAAACAAGGTATCGCCACAAAATAGTAAACGTTGCTGCTCCTGCGCGTAGGCGATATGGTCCAGAGTGTGCCCGGGCACACCAAGAACCGAAAATGTCATCCCCAGCACCTCCACGTGATCCCCGTCGCCCACCACCTCTTGGTACAGCGCTTGCCTTGGACTGTTCTTGGGCCCAATCACTCGAGCGCCCTCGTGGCGCTCTACGAGCGTCTCAATGCCTCCGGTATGATCGCCGTGATGATGAGTGATCAATATGGTATCCAGCACTAAGCCTTCCGCTTCTAACGCCACTGTCACGACGTCGGGATCACCCGGGTCGACTATTGCGGCACGATTTTCCGATCGGATCATCCATATGTAGTTGTCATCAAAGGCTGCGATTGGCGTGACACTGAGCATGGCTACCTCAATAATGGGTTGCTGAAGGGATTGAACGCAGGCTAATGTGGCGTATGCGCAATGATACATCTTTTCAGCAGTACAGGGACCGCCAAAAAAGCCTCGAGGCTTGGTATGGACACACTTTGCTCGGTAGTTTGATCCGGGATGAGCTTAAAAACTGGATCGCGGCACAGCTTGAAACGCAGTTTGGATACCACCTGCTGACCCTAGGCGCAGACATCGGCATTCCTGTGCACCGCTTGAGCCGCGTTAGAAATACGCTTGTTGTCGACCGAGACACATCGACTGCGGCGCCTGAGCGTCAGTGTTGTCTGAGTGAACTGGAGGCGTTGCCGGTGGCGAGTGGTTCTGTCGATGCCTGCCTTCTGATCCATGCGACTGATCTGGCGAGTGATTCACACCAACTGCTTCGCGAGATCAACCGGGTTTTAACACCAAACGGTCGATTGCTACTCGTTGGCTTTAATCCATGGAGTCTGAACGGCCTCTCTCAAGTAGCGCGGCGCTGGTTGTCCCCGTCTGAGCAATGTCATGTCGTGGCCACTCGGGTGGCAAGAATGAGAGACTGGTTGTCCTTGCTCGACTTTAGCTGTGACACGGTAAGCCATTTTGGTCATCTTCCAGTGGTTACTTGGCCACTCTACTCGAGCGTGCAGCGCTGGAATAGACAGCTCGCTGATCATTCCATCCTCGGCGGTGCGGTCGTCGCCTACAGCGCGCGCAAGTGGGTTCGGGGGCATTTGCAACAATCGTCATCCCGCCATGTCGGGGGGAGTTTAGTCGCAGTGCCATCGCGATCTGGCGTGATGGGCGCTAACATCCAGTCGAAGCACCACAACGCATTGAGTCATGGAAATAACGAATGAAACAGGTTTCAATTTACACAGACGGCGCGTGTCGTGGCAATCCCGGACCCGGTGGCTGGGGTGCGTTACTGAAATTTGGCGAACATGAAAAACAGTTGTGGGGTGGGGCGCTGGATACCACGAATAACCGTATGGAACTGACCGCGGCGATCGAAGCTTTAGCGGCTTTGTCAGAACCCTGTGAGGTGGATATCACGACAGATTCCGTATACGTCAAGGATGGCATCACACGCTGGCTCAGCGGCTGGAAGTTGAAAGGATGGAAAACTGCGAGTAAGCAGCCCGTCAAGAATCAGGACTTATGGCGTCAGCTTGACGCTCTGGTGGCGCAGCACGCAGTTCGGTGGCATTGGGTCAAGGGGCACAGTGGGCATCCCGAGAACGAACTTGCGGATCAGCTTGCGAATAGAGGTGTAGACGAGCAGCTAGCACAATAATCGCGGGACTAGGAGAATCCGAGGATGGGACAAAGACAGGTTGTGCTTGATACCGAGACCACCGGCCTTGAGGTGAGCCTGGGCCATCGAGTGATCGAAATTGGCTGCGTCGAAATGATCGATCGTAAACTCACGGGGCGACATTACCACCAATATATTCAGCCCCATCGGGAGATCGATCAGGGGGCGCTCGAGGTACACGGAATTACTCTGGAGTTTCTTGCAGACAAGCCCGATTTTCAAAAGATCGCTAAGGAGTTCATTGATTTCGTCGACGGGGCCGAATTGGTCATCCACAACGCACCCTTCGATCTTGCCTTCCTTGACGCTGAGCTCCGAAGAGTTTCGCCTGATGCGCCGAGTCTCGAGGATCGATGCACTGTGATCGACTCGCTGCAGTTAGCTCGAGGCAAGCATCCGGGCCAAAGAAACAGTTTGGATGCGCTGTGCCAGCGCTATGGCGTGGACAACTCTGATCGCACTTTACACGGCGCGCTGTTGGACGCAGAAATCCTTGCCGACGTGTACTTGTTGATGACTGGCGGCCAAACCTCGCTGGGATGGTCGGTTGATGAGGCGCAAGTTAGTGGCGACAATCAGGGCGCCGCTGTACGCGAGATACAACGACCTAACGGTGGATTTAAGGTGATCTATGCAACGGAGGCAGAGCTCGTGCGTCACGAGGCGCGGTTAGATAGTCTCTCGACTCACAGTCAACTTGGCGCCGTTTGGCGCCAGGATTCGGGGTCATAAGACGTCAGAGAAATGCAACGACGGCGCCAAAGCCGACCGCGGTTAATACCACCGTGTAGGGCAGTGCCATCACAACCATGCGACCGTAGGAAAGGCGAATCAGAGGCGCCAGTGCAGACGTCAACAGAAATAAGAATGCCGCTTGCCCGTTAGGCGTCGCCACACTCGGAAGGTTCGTCCCAGTGTTAATCGCCACTGCAAGATGATCAAACTCTAGCCGCGTAATTTCTCCGGCGTCCAGCGCATTTTTGACTTCGGAGATATAAACGGTTGCGACAAAAACGTTATCAGAAATCATCGAGAGAACACCGTTGGCAAGGAAGAACATGCCCGGACGCACACTGGCGTCCATGTGCAGTACTGCGTCAATGACCGGCGTGAACAAATGTTGCTCATGGATCACCGCGACGATCGCGAAGAAAACCACCAAAAGCGCCGTAAAGGGAAGCGCCTCCTCAAATGCGTGTCCGATTTGATGCTCCTCGACCACGCCATTAAACGCGGTGAGAAGTACAATGATCATCAGTCCGATTAAGCCGACAGCCGCCAGATGCAGCGCCAATCCAGCCACCAGAATCAGCGCTACCACCGCCTGCACAACGAGGCGCATCTGGCTCCGCGGATTCGCCTTAGCCTGTTCAGCGGCCTGAAACGCTTCAAGTACCGTTCTCACCTTTGGCGGGAGCTGTGCGCCATAGCCGAACCAACCCGTCCATTCCAACACCAAACAGGTCAGAAGGCCGCAGACCAAAACCGGCATGGTAATCGGCGCCATGTAAACGAAAAATGTCACAAAGTCCCAGTCAGCGACTGTGGCAATCAGTAGATTTTGTGGCTCACCGACTAAAGTACATACGCCCCCGAGTGCGGTTCCAACCGCGCCATGCATCAGTAAGCTGCGTAAAAACGCTCGAAACTGTTCGAGGTCCTCATGGTGCGTATCCATGATGCCGTGATCAGCACCGTGATCATGGTCGTCATGATGAATTGGCTTGCCAGAAGCCACTTTGTGATAGACCGCATAGAAACCGACCCCGACGCTGATGAGCACGGCTGTCACGGTCAACGCATCAAGAAAGGCGCTCAGAACCGCCGCTACCAGAGAAAATAATATCGAGAGTAGGGCCTTAGAGCGGACGCGGAGCAAGATTTTCGTAAATACAAAAAGCAGCAGCTCTTTCATGAAGTAGATGCCAGCGACCATAAACATGAGCAGCAGAATCACCTCAAAGTTGGCGAGCGCCTCATGATAAACCGTCTCCGGACTTGCCATCCCTAAGATGATCGCCTCGATGGCCAGCAACCCACCAGGCTGAAGCGGGTAGCACCGCAGTGCGAGAGCGAGCGTAAATATGAACTCTGCGATGAGAAGCCATCCCGTCACAAAGGGTCCGGCGGCCCAAAGCGCTAACGGATTCAAAATTAGGAAGGCCAAGATCGCCTGCTTATACCAGCGTGGTGATGAGCCTAGAAAGTTGTGGCCGAAGGCCTGTATCGCTGACTCCCTCATTGGGTGTTGTCCTCCCTCTCGGCAGACTGTTGTTTATTCTCGTGACTTTGGATTCCAAGGCTTGCGCATTGTGCGAGCATGGACCGTGCGCGTCTAGGGGTTCTATACGCGGAAAGGGTTGTTTCGGACCGCGGGTGTTCTTACTATGTGAGGCCTGACTGCGAAGAGGACGTCATGTCTCCCGAAATTCAAAGTGGCGCGCCCCAACCTGCAGATCAGGATTGGGTCTTTTTGTTCTCGGGTGCCGACGCGCTCACCTCATTGCAATCGGGACCCCAGGCGCTGTGGACTGTAG
>JAYPVH010000009.1:112905-116873 GCA_038134505.1 Halieaceae bacterium
TAGCTGAAGCGCGTTCGCTGTTTGCCGATTTAGGACCACTCATCTTGACCGGCACTTGGGAACAGCGACCCGCTTGGGCCTGCCAGGTCATGTCTCATGCGTGGGATCCGATGCGGGCTGCAGCGGGATCTCTTTACACGCTGCTGGGAAGGGTTCAAGACCCACTGTTCGCAACCTATGGTCGCGCATTGCAGTTACTGAACTGGCGCCAAGATCATCAATTTTGTGGTCGCTGTGGCACGCCTACCGAGTTGATTGATGACGATCGAGGACTGAATTGCTCTGTCTGTGCGCACGCTGTGTATCCAAGATTATCTCCCTGCGCGATTGTCTTGGTGACGCGCGGCGAGGAAATGTTATTAGCTTCTGCTGTGGGCAGTGGCGGCCGTTTTTACAGCACGCTCGCGGGCTTCGTTGAACCTGGAGAACGCGTCGAAGATACGGTTCACAGAGAAGTATTCGAGGAAGTAGGTATCCGAGTATCTAATCTTCAGTACTTTGACTCTCAACCGTGGCCTTTTCCCGGTCAGCTGATGTTAGGTTTTCACGCGACCTGGCATGAGGGAGATATTCGTATTGATCCCAATGAAATTGAACACGCAGATTGGTTCACTAAAGACCACATGCCACCCATCCCGCCCTTGACTTCGATCGCTGGGCGGTTGATCCATTCTTTTTTAAGTCGTCATTGACTGTACTCGCGGGGAAGCATTATGGAATTTCTGCAAGAAATCGGTATTTTCTTTGTCGAGGCTGTGATTATTGTGGTGTCGATAGGTGCTGTTTTGGCGCTGTTGGCAAGTTTTGGCCAACGGCGGCGACACAGTGACGATGGCTACATCGAGGTGCGTTGCCTCAACGAGCGTTACAAGAATTACCAAGAAACCATATTATCGCTTATAGAAACGCCAAAAGAGGCCAAAAAACGACTAAAAGCTGAGAAAAAAGCGGAAAAGGCAAGTTCTCGAGCGCCTCAAGAGGGTAGTGAGCCGGAGACATCGGGATCCGCCAGTGCCGACGCCCGCGTCTTTTTGTTGGATTTTGAAGGGGATATGCGGGCGACCCAGGTCGACGCTTTACGCGAGGAGATTTCGGCGATCTTGGCGCAAGCGAGTGAGGCTGACGAGGTGATTCTTCGGCTTGAGAGTCCAGGCGGCGTGGTTCATGGCTACGGACTCGCAGCAAGTCAACTGCAGCGCATTCGCGACGCCGGCCTCACGCTCACAGTGTGCGTTGATACAGTCGCGGCAAGTGGTGGCTACATGATGGCTTGCGTTGCCGAGCGCATCATCGCTGCGCCATTTGCCGTGATAGGTTCAATCGGTGTGGTCGCGCAGATACCTAATTTCCATCGGCTACTTAAAAAGAACGACATTGACTATGACACGTATACCGCCGGGGAATACAAGCGGACCCTCACCTTATTTGGTGAGAACACTGAAAAGGGGCGCTTGAAATTCATTGAAGAACTCGAGGAGACTCACGCCTTATTTAAGCAGCATGTGCTCTCGCAACGCCCAGAGGTCGATATCGCCACTGTCTCAACGGGAGAGATTTGGTATGGGCAGCAGGCGCTCGCAATTGGACTTGTCGATGAGCTTAAGACGTCTGATTCGGTGCTACAGGAACGGTTAAAGCAGGCTAGCGTCTTAGAAGTTCGCTATCGCAGAAAAACGACTTGGCAGGACCGTGTCGGTCTGGCAGCCGAATCGGCAATGGAGCGAACTTTCATCAAGCTATGGCAGTGGACGTCGAGTCGTTATCACCGCTGAATGATGCATGGATAGCGCAGAGTGCTACGTGTTGGGTTAAGAAGATTTGCCCCGACAGGTGCTCGAGGAAGTGACTCCGTTTGAGAGCATCCATAACAGGGCCCTTCACCTCGCTGAGATGCAACGTGACGCCGAGGTCGCTGAGTTGCAGATTGATGCTTTCAAGCGCTTCAAGAGCGCTCAGGTCGATCTCGTTGACGGCAGGGCACATCAATACCACATGTTGCACATCGGGGTGGAGTTCGAGCTGTTGTGCAACGGTATCCTCGAGATAGCTTGCATTTGCGAAGTACAGCCGTTCATCGATGCGAATCGAAAGAATTCTGCGGTCTGTTTCAACCTGATGGCGCAAGACATTGCGGAAATGCTCCGTTCCGGGAACCCGCCCGACAATGGCAAAGTGCGGCCGGCTGGTATTGAAAAGATGCAGGCCTAGCGACACCAGAACGCCCGACATCACACCCACTTCAACACCGAAAAGCAGCGTCAGTGCGATCGTTGTCGATACCGCGTAAAAGTCACTCCGCGAATAGCGCCAAGCGGTCTGTATCATCCTTAGGTCGATCAGGCTTGTGACGGCAATGATGATGGTTGCCGCGAGGGTCGCCTTGGGCAGGAAATAAAGCATCGGCGTCAGGAAGAGGGCGGCGAGGGCGATACCACCCGCTGTCAGGATCGACGCTGCTTGTGTTTCCGCGCCCGCATCAAAATTAACGACTGAACGCGAGAAGCCGCCAGTGACAGGAAAGCCATTGGATAAAGCCGATGCCACATTTGCCGCGCCCAGACCGATCAACTCTTTATTTGGATCAATACGCTGTCGGCGTTTTGCGCCGAGTGTTTTCCCAACCGAGACCGATTCAACGAATCCGATGAGTGCAATGAGCAGCGCGGGCAAGGCCAATGCCTTGATGAGTTCCCAGTCGAATAGGGGTGTGCTGAAAGCTGGAAGTCCCGTCGGGACGGTCCCCACCAAAGCCACACCTTTACCCTCTAGATCCCAGGTTATAGCGGCGAAAATCGTCAGCACGATGGCCATGACAGGGGCCGCTTTTGCGACCATAGATGACGGACGTTGGTCCAACCCCAACCGCACAAGAAACGGTACCAACATGTGCCGGCACAGCCACAAAAACAACAGGGCTGAGCCGCCGACAGCAGCGGTGTATGCGTTACTGTCCGATACGTGTGCCGTCAAGGAGCTCAGCAATTCGAGCACATTATCTCCGTGCGCGCTGATCCCGAGGATGTGCCTGAGTTGACTGATCGCAATGATGATGCCCGATGCGGTAATAAAGCCTGAGACTACCGGGTGCGATAGAAAATTCGCTACAAATCCAAACCGCAGCGCTCCCAAGATCATCAGCATCAGACCGCCGAGCATTGCAAGCATCACAGCGGCGGTGGCGTAATCTGCGGTTCCCCTCTGTGCGATCGCACCCACAGCTGTGGCCGTCATCAATGATGCAACGGCCACAGGTCCGACCGAGAGCGTCCGGCTAGTGCCAAAGAAGGCGTAAGCAACCAGCGGTAAAATAGAGGCATACAGCCCCATTTCCGCCGGTAAACCCGCAAGCAGAGCGTAGGCTAATGACTGGGGGATCAACATCATGGTGACAATGACAGCCGCGAGAGCATCGCTCGCGAAAAGCTGCCGGTTGTACTGGCTCATCCACCCCAATGCGGGAATCCAACGTTGCATCTGTGTAAAGTCTCGAAGTCCTGTTACGGGGTTCTCAGATCAGGAGTTGCCATCCATTCACGTCCCTTGAGCATGGCGTTCCAATAAATCCAGGGCAACATCTGTGCCTTCAAAATCCAAGCCAGTCGGGTCGCTTTGGTGCCATCGAGAAGAAATTTAGGGAAGCTGGGTTGCAAAACCCCGCCGTAGCCAAATTCAGCCAGCACAATCTTCCCGCGCTCAACGGTTAATGGGCAGGAGCCGTATCCCTTATAGCTAGCCATTTGTTTAGCGAGCCCGGCATGATAAAGCAGGTTGGTCGCGACGACGGGTGCCTGAGCTCGAGCGGCTGCTGCGGTTTTGGCGTTGGGGGCGTTCATCACATCCCCAAGGCTCCAGATGTTTTCGTAACGCTTGTGCTGCAGGGCGTCTTGATCGACATCGACCCAACCTGCCTCGTCGGCGAGGGGAGAACCTTTAATAAAATCTGGCGCACACTGGGGTGGACAGACGTG
>JAYPVH010000009.1:116883-118199 GCA_038134505.1 Halieaceae bacterium
ATTGTTTCGCCGTCTGCATTGATAAAGGTCGCAACTTTGCGCTCGCCGTCGATTGACTTCATCGTGTGCTGGAAATTGAGGTCTGCCCCATAGCGCTCCACATATTGCATCAGCGCGGGCACATAGTCTGCGACACCAAAAAGGCCTGGCGTCGAGGTGTAGAATTGAATATCAATGTCCTGCGTTAGGCCTTGCCGAGCCCAATGATCTCCCGATAGATACATCGCTTTCTGAGGGGCGCCCGCACATTTGATGGGCATGGGTGGTTGCGTAAAAAGGGCACGCCCGCGTTTCAGATTTTGCACCAACTCCCAAGTGTAGGGCGCTAGGTCGTAGCGATAATTGGAAGTGACACCGTGACGCCCGAGATTTTCCTCGAGCCCCTCAACGCCGCCCCAGTTCAACTTGAGTCCCGCTGCGACGACTAAGCGGTCGTACTCGATCTTCGCTTGATCGTCCAAAACAACTGCGTTGTTCTCGGGCTCGAAGGATTCGACTGCTTTTTGGATCCAGGTTGCTTTTTTCGGGATCAATGGTGCCATGTCACGCTCGGTGACCGGCGCTTTGAATACACCACCCCCGACCATCGTCCAGCCAGGCTGGTAGTAATGCTTCTGAGCTGGATCAATCAGTGCCACTTTAAGGTGACCCGCGCGCTTGAGAATGCTCGCCGCAACGGCGATACCACCGGCGCCCGCGCCAACGATAACAACGTCGAATTTTTTATTAGATTCATTCATAGAAAAATCCCCTAAAATATTGTTTTATATCGTTAAATTTCTGAAAACCTCGACACATCGTCCCCGCCGAATGCGTTGATGGGCACCTTCAGAAACAACCGGCCGTCACGATCTGCTGGCGGCAGATTGCCCGCGCGCATGTTGATTTGGAGCGACGGTAAGATCAATGTGGGCATGGCGAGCGTGGCGTCTCGTGTCTCACGCATCGCGACAAATTCGTCCTCACTGATCGACTCACTGGCATGAATGTTTTCGATCCGTTGTTCGCCGACCGTACTTTCCCAACGTAACGCGCGCCCGTTGGGCTGATAGTCATGGCAGACGAAGACTCTCACGTCATCTGGAAGCGTGAGGAGACGGCGTATCGAGCGGAAGAGGGTGCGGGCATCGCCGCCGGGGAAGTCACACCTTGCCGTGCCGGCATCGGGCATGAACAGCGTGTCGCCGACGAAAAGCGCATCGCCAATCAGATACGCCAGACATGCAGGGGTATGCCCTGGGACGTGGATGGCATGGCACTGGAGTTCCCCAACCTGCCAGTTCGCGCCATCATCTAGAATCAAGTCAAATTGGCTA
>JAYPVH010000010.1:0-98889 GCA_038134505.1 Halieaceae bacterium
ATATTGGCCGCTGTGTAACGCTCACCGCGCGGGGTGAGCACAGCGGCGCCCTTAGCAAGTACATCAGACGCCAAGGGAATATCAGCGGTAATCACCAAATCACCCGACGAGACACGGCGCTCGATTTCTTTATCGGCTTCATCAAAACCTGATGGCACCTGATACGACTTAATGAACGGTGATGCCGGTAAGGCAAACGCATGATTAGCCACAAAGGTGACACTGACTTCCCGCTTTTGCCCCGCCCGACAAATGATGTCGCGGATGACTCCGGGGCAGGCATCAGCATCAACCCAAATTTTCATCGCAAACTCTCCCAAATCCAGTCTCGCTTACCAATTACACGCCAGCTCATGCCGAAATATAGAGACCGACCCGCGCTGTCTGAGCAGGCACTATTCAAGCCAGAAAATCATCGTTTCACACGATCGCAAGCACCTGCGTCAAACTCAAGGACCATTTGCAACACTGACCATCGCCACAGACCACCAACCGCTGAGCTTCCCCCGCGTTTAGCCGGTTTGAGGCGCAGATCAAAATCCAACAAACTACCTGATTTCTCGCTTGTGCGGTACGCAACAGGGCGGACAATGCGCGCCTCGTCAATCGATACACCACTGTCATCTGCACATGAGTAGCATCCGCTCCGTCTTTTCGCTTCTATTGACCACAGCACTATTGCTGGCGGGTCATGGTTTGCACATGACGTTCCTCCCACTGCGTGCAAGCGAACTCGGCTTGTCAGCCGACTGGGTCGGTTTTAGTGGCGGCGCTTATTTTAGTGGTTTCATTTGGGGCGCATTAGTCATTCCGCCAATTATCGCGCGAGTCGGTCACATTCGCAGTTTTACCGCGTTAATGGCCACCTTCCTCTGTAGCTTTCTGCTCCTGAGTCTGACCAGCAGCGGGCTTCTTTGGGTACTCATTCGTTTTGCACTCGGCGCGGCCATGTGTGGTGCCTACACCGTGATCGAAAGCTGGCTCGCTGATCAAAGTGAGCCCGAGCAGCATGGTCGAATTTTTTCGATCTATACGTTAGTGGTGCTCGCCGCCATGGCTGCAGGTCAGTACCTGTTGCAGATCATGCCTGAAAACCCGCTCATGCCCTTTATTACCGTGGCGCTACTCGTGGGGCTCGCCATTATTCCCGTCAGCCTCACACGGTCGCTTGCACCCGCACCAGTGCCCGCGACCCGATTCAACTTCGGCAAACTCTATCGGCGATCGCACACTGCCTTCGCCGGTGCACTCGGGTCTGGAATGATCATGGGTAGCTTCTGGACCTTGGGCGCCATCTACGCGCTGAATGTCACGCAAGACCCCAGCATCGTACCGACTTTTGTGGCTGCAACGATTATCGGTGGTGCAGTTGCGCAGTATCCGATCGGCGTCGCCTCCGATTCGATCGACCGACGATTTGTTCTCGCTGCGCTGTGTGCGCTGTGTTGTGTTGCCTCGCTACTGCTCACTGCGGCGCAAACCACCACAGTGCTGCTCAGCGCGGCGGTACTTTTCGGCGTGGGTGGCAGCTCGCTCTACGCGGTGTCACTCGCCAAGGCGGCGGACAATTCGCGGCGCGATGAATTCCTCACCATTGGCTCCTCAGTATTGCTTCTGAACGCGCTCGGCGCCGCAATCGGATCTTTCCTCTTCGGTTGGATCATGCGCGCCATTGCCGCAGAGGCGCTGTTCTTTAGTGTGGCCGTGGTGAGCGCGCTGGTCGGTCTCTACATTAGCCTGCAACCCCGTGGCGATAGCGCGGTCGAGGTGGAGGATCAAAGCCAGTTTGTTGCGGCCACCTCAGCGATGGCGCCCGCCGCGCTAGCGCAAGACCCGCGCAACGAGCAAGAGCCGATCACGATATCTCCAGAGCCAGAGCTGGCAGACCCTCAGGACTGAGCCAGCGTAAGACCTTGTCGCAAGAACGGTGTACTGCGCAAGCGACGACCGGTAGCCTGGAAAATAGCATTCCCCACCGCGGGACCAATGGACCCCACGGGTGCCTCGCCGATAATAGCGAAACGATCATGGCCGGAGAGCGCCTCCCAATGGATCGTCATCGGCGGTATATCCTTGAGCGTCAACATGGGCAACTGATGAAAATTGGTCTCTTCAATCGCGCCATCGCGCAGTGTCAGGCCCTCATTTAAGGTCATGTTCAAGCCAAAAATCAGGCCGCCCTCGAGCTGCGCTTCCACCGCATTGCGATTCACCACGCGACCGCAGTCAAATGCGCACTCAATGCGATGAATAGTCAGTACATCGTCGTCCGAAACGGAGACCTCTACCGCGACACAGGTGGTCGCACCGGCATCAGGGCTACCCGAATAAGGCCAGTTGCTAATCGCAATACCGCGACCATGGCCGGCAGGAACCGGCGTATCCCAGCCAATTTTTTCCGCCGCCACTCGCAAACACTGAGACCAAGCAGGGCTCCAGTCGCCCAACAAACGCAGTCGGTAATCGACAGGGTCTTGACCAGCGGCCACTGCACATTCATCGATAAAAGTCTCAACCATGAAGGCGTGACTATTAAAACAGGGCGCACGGTAGGCGCCGGTGACAATGTGGGTGGGCAGTTCACTGACAGATAGGCGCAAGCTCGGAATAGTACCGGCGGCGGCGTAGGGCATATCGGTGAACCCCAAATTCAACTGCAAACCGCTGAAGCAAGCCTCTGCATGCAAGGCCGCAGGCATTCCGTCGTCACCGAGCGCTGCACGGTAGCGACCCGAAATTGCGGTGCGATAAGCGCCCTGCTGCGTGGTTTCCTCTCGTGACCAGATCACCTTGACGGGCACTCCAGGGTATTGCCGCGCCACGGCGACCACCACCCGGAGATCCTCGCTCATGCTCCGGCGACCGAAGCCGCCGCCCACTAAGGTTTGATGGACCCGTACCTGCTCGGGCTGCAAGCCGCTCTCGTCGACCGCCACCCAGAAGGCCTGAGCCAGATCCTGCGCCGGATGCCACACCGACAGATCATCATCGCGGTAGAGCGCCGTCCCATTGAGGGGCTCTAAAGTGGCGTGCTCACAAAACGGCGTGTGGTAGATCGCCTCGACTTGCTGACCCTTCTCGGGGAACTGTTGCGCGCCAGCGCGAGTTAACACCGCGCCTCCCTCCCGCTGTAGAACCTGCTCTTGCCGCTCTTGCAGTAACGCATTGTCGCGCCAAAATGCACCAAGACCGTTATCCCATGTCACTGGCAATGCATCGAGCGCCTTTTTGGCCTGCCAGTAGTGATCGGCGACAACCACAACCGCACTACGTAACCGGGTGTCAGCGAGACCGAAGGTAGACTGAACGGGCACGGGAGACCCAGGTGTGTCATTGGGGTCCAAAGTAAACACCGCGCGCACGCCTGGCATGGCGCGCACCGCGTCCGCATCAAAGCTCACGACTTGACCGCCGTGTACTGGGCTTTGTTTGAGTGCCGCGTAGACCATCCCCGGTCGCTGTACATCGAGACCGAATGTCGCTGTTCCGCGAACCACCTGCACCGCCTGCAATTTGCTTGGAGATAGCTTGCCCAGCCTCGTCCACTGCGCTTGGGTCTTAATTGCTGGCTCTTCAGACAACTGTATCGCGGCCGCATCCGCAGCCACTTCACCATAACGCAGCCGCCGGCCACTGGCGTCGTGAATCAGCACACTGTTTTCAACGCGCACCTCAGCAACTGCACAAGCCCAGCGTATTGCCGCTGCACTCTTGAGACGCTCTCGGGCGCTGGCACCGAGCTGGAGCGCGTAAAACATCCGATCATGGTCCGTGCCATGGCCACTGAAAAATGGAATGCTACCTACCGCGAAACTGCCTGGTGACCTGAGCTCTTCGCGATAGTCGGCATAAGCGAGCTCGACCTGATCCCAATCACACTCCAGCTCTTCGGCGATATTCATCGCGTGCTGTGTGGTTGCGCCGTTACCAATTTCGGGTGTCGGGACAGTCACGATGATCCGATCATCGGGGTATATTTGTAGCCAGGGCGATAGCTGAGCGCCAAGATGATGCCCCGCACGCGTATCACCAGAGTGTAGCTGCAGCGACAAGCCGCCGGCAACGACTGCACTAGAGACCAAAAACTGCCGCCGGTTCATCGAGGTGATCTTCGTACTCATGACGCACCCGCCGCTGCCAATACCGCCGCACGAATCCGCGGATAGGATCCACATCGACAAATATTCGAGATCTCGCGATCAATATCCTCACGCGTAGGCTCCGGAATGCGCTGCAACAGATCTGCCGCGGCCATCAGGACACCCGCCTGGCAGTAGCCACATTGACCGACATTCATTTCAACCCATAGCGTCTGAAGCGGATGCGATCCGTCGGACGATAGGCCCTCGATCGTCACCACGTTCGCATCCTGCACGGCACTCGCCGGAACCGCACACGAGCGCACAGCGCGGCCATTCAGATGCACCGTGCACGCACCACATTGGGCGATACCGCAACCGTACTTGGTTCCCGTCGCGCCAAGGTGATCCCGCAACACCCATAATAACGGTGTCTCTGAATCAACCTCGAGCTGCTGCTCTTCGCCGTTGAGCACAAATCGTAACTGCTCCATTAGCCCCCCGCGCGCTGCATCGCTAGCGCCTCTAGATCTGAGTTGATGGCTTCGATCACAGAATCGCTGATAATTTCTGGATCGAACTTTTGTATAAATGACAGCGTGAACCCGCGCGCTTGATCGATGTCGGGGTTGCTGGAAAAACCCTCTAGATGTCGGTCTAAAATAGCGCGCGCCTCGGGATCGTCAAGCAGGACGCCGATCGCCGTCGACGCAGCGCTGTAGACCTCGATCCCCGGGTCTTCTAACGCACGCAAAGCCGGATCGAGCGCCGCCAATGCGGCCTCGGTAATCAAGTCCGGGTAAAACGGCGCGATATCTTCTAGCGTGAGCGGCTTCGCCACAGTGATCTGCCGAATCGAGGTGAGCCCTGGCAGATGCGTATCGAGCAGCGCGCGAGCTTCGGGAAAGGCGAGCAAATCAGCAACAGTCGATTCCGCAACAGAATAGCTTTTGCCACCCAACTGTACGGCGGGCTCAGGATGCGGTATTAAAAACTGCCAAGCCAGCACTCCAGCCAACACCAACACGATGAGCAGCGCAATCAAACCCTGTTTAACGCGTCGTCCTGTCATGAATACTCAGGCCTCCTCAGTCCTCGTTCATCTGTCAAGGCAATCCATTTCAACCACAGCCAATGACACCCGAATCTAACGAAAGCTCTAGCAGAACTGAAATGCTACCACAGCGATCATCCGGCCTTTAGGTCTTTAGCTATCACCGATTACCCGCTGAGATAGCACTTAGCACACAACGCCTCATAGCGCGTGTCGCCACCGTCGATCATCACTTGCTCACCTTCTTTGATCATGCCCTGATCATTCATGCGCGCATTAAAAATGGCTTTTCGGCCGCAGCGGCAGATCGTCTTCAGCTCCTCTAGCGTGTGCGCCACCTCCATCAGGCGACGACTGCCGGGAAACGACTGGGTCAAAAAGTCAGTGCGAATGCCAAAGGCGATGACCGGCATCTCGTCAAAACTTACGACTTCTAAGGTCTGATCGACTTGCTCAGGTGTCAAGAACTGCGCTTCATCAATCAACACACAGGCGATAGCGGGTCGACTCGGATCATGTTCGGCGCGTGCCGCATGAAACGCCGTCCTGAAGTTATCATCGCGCTGCAGAAGAATATCAACCCGCCGTGTCACACCGAGTCGCGAGACGACTTCATTGTTGCCTTTGGTATCGACGGCCGGCTTTACCAGCAGCACCGACTGATCGCGCTCTTCGTAGTTGTGAGCGACCTGTAGCAGTAGGGTGCTCTTACCGCTGTTCATCGCACCGTAGCGGAAAAATAATTTACTCAAGCTCAGGGTCTCCTTGGCCGAGGGTTTTGCTGCGCACTCAACCGATCTGGTCACTAGCTCCATTTCTTGGGGAGGCTTACGAACAAGAAAAGGCCGAGCAACGCACTCAACAGGGCCATCACCGAAAACACCTTCAATAATGGGGTGCCAATATGATCCCGCGTGTCGTAGTCCATGATATGCAGAGACCAGAGAAAATCCCACACCCGCCAGGCGTCCCCTCGGATGGCGACCAACTCGCCTGAATAAGCGTCAAGATACGCGACGGTCGCGGGGTCTTGGCTCGAAAAGACACGCCACAGTGGCAGAGTACGTCCCCGATATTCCGAAGCGGGAACAGGCTCATCGATCCAATCGGCGCTGTCGACAACAAGATGACTGACACTGTTGGCAAGGGCGATCGCCTGTGCTTTCGTGAGCGCGATGACCTCGTCGCCGTTCACGTCACGCCAAGAGATTTGAGCGGATTGGGCCACACCAACAATCAGCTCACCAGGCAGGCGCTCGCGTAGTTGTATGGGTCGATCGGATTCAGCGGCCCAGTCAAGCCTCGCAAAATCGGCCGTGATACTTGCCGCGGGTTGTCGCAAGTGCTCACCACGCACAGCAGAGATTTCGAAAAAGGCAAAATAGATACCGCCGACGGTCCACAGTAGTAACTGTACGGATGTCAGCAGGGCGATGTACCGATGCGCGCGGCGCAAGCGACGTTGCCACAACAAGCGATCCATGGTTTTTCCTCTTTCCGTTATGCGGGTTGTATTACGCTCAAGACGACTAGTGTACCCTCTTGAGAGATGGTTACAGGCCGCATGACGTGGTGTGAAAAATTGCACTTTGACAATCCTACAGATACCCCCTGACGGTATTGCGGCAGAGCGCGCTCTTTACAGGTCAGAAAGCGCGCCTACGACTCTACGCGATCAGTTGGTAATCTTCGGTCACTCGGAGCAAACCACGAGGCAACGGCTGCGTCACCTCTATGCCGTCGCGTCATTGCGAGCCCGCAACTCGCTCATTCGGAGGTAGCGGCCTAATCCGTGGCCATGAAACACTCGAGGCTTAAGCAAACAAATGGCGGGAGACCACTCGATGGCGGAAGACGGCATGGATGACTATAGCGGACCTTTCCAATCTCGGATTAATTTGGATAGCTTTTCTAAAGAGGGCCTGAAAAAACTGGTGCGCATCGGTGGCAGTATCTATGGCACCGTCAATCGGCAGTGGTACCTGGCCGTGGCCGAGGAATTTGGCGAAGAAGTCGCTGATCGACTTCACCACAAAACATGGTTTGCACCGGGGGGCGCGGGCGACCATGAAAATAACATTATCTCCAACCTCATGGGTTTTCGTGACGAAAATGAGATGACGACAGGCCTTAAAGTTTGGCAATGCCTACCGGCGATGATCGAAGACATGGAGCTGACCTTTACTCAGATCAGCGAGACAGAATGGGAAATGCATACCCCGCGCTGCCACGTGCCCGAATCGGGCGAAGCCGGCGGGCCCGAATTAATGCGCTATATGGTCAACAAAATTTGTGGCCATCTCGAGCTGTTTGGCTTTCGCCATGGCATGGCACGCTGGAATTCTAAAATCCGAATCGACCCGGTCAAATTACCGCCACGGCAATCACCAGACGAGCCCCATTGCCGCTGGCGCATTACCCTCACTGATCAGGAAGTTGATTACGCAGCGGAACCGGGTCGTTTTGTCATCGACAACCGTTTGCAACGGGATACCGATGTGGACATTGTCACGGTTGGGGAGGGCGGCAAATACAGCGAGGGTCGGTTCAGCTGAGCCCGTCCTGTTGAAGGGGCTATGGCCCACCGCCAGATTTGCCACCTCAAAGCGATCTTTGGTAGCCTAGCCGTCGATCTGAGGACGCTTTATATGGAAAAGACGCACCTGATTGGCCTGTTTTTGACCGGTCTCACGCTGATCGTTTTGGTCTTAGAGATCGCCTTTGGTCGTCACAAAGGCGTCCATCGGCCGCGTGATTTTTTCCTGATGGGCTCCAGTTTTTTGATTGGTCGCATTCTGCTCGCCCCTGTGACTGCATTGTTCACGAGCGGCGTATGGGCATTCACGCTGGGTGATGCCTACCAAGACAGCTTGTCGGACCTACCCTTTTGGGCGGCCCTACCCTTGGTCTTGTTTGGGGGAGAGCTTGTCTTTTACTGGGTTCACCGCTGGGCGCATCAGCCGCGACGCTTCCCAATTTTGTGGAAGATCCACCGTACACACCACTCCGCGCCGTACATGAATGTGCTGACCACCTTCCGCTTGAACCTTGCGTGGTATTTCATTATTCCGGCCGGCTGGGCGAATGGTCTGGCGCTGTATCTGGGTATGACCGAGGCCGTGTTTTTCTATATCGGCATGCTCACCATTTGGAACACGGTGACCCATGCAGATTTCCGCTGGGACGATCGCATTCGCGCGAGCACCACATGGGGTCCAGCATTTCGAGCGTTTGAGCACGTCTTCGTCTCGCCGGGCATTCACCACACCCACCATGGCTATGGTCGAGACGGCAAAAGCTATCGCAACCTGTGCACCATCCTGTCTTTTTGGGACTGGGTGTTTGGCACCTTGCATATCCCCGAAGGACGCCCCGCGCACTATGGGGTGCCAGGACACAATGCGCATTGGCTTGAGGAGCTGGCCTATCCGCTGGTTCGTATGAACGAATCAGGGGCGACGCAAGACATCGCGCCGTCCTGAGATAAACCGGCGCATAATCGCAACATCCGGCAGTTGTGGTTTCAACACCGAAAATAGGCACTGATACCTCATCACGCGCTTAGAAGCCCGCGGATTGATCTCTCGACGCTGATCAACCCGAACCACTGGCTTATCACAACGACCCTCTGAGGCACCGTCATGGCGCGACCCCAGCCCTAACCATTGAAGCGAGGCTCTCAGATACACTACCTCGCCGCGATCTAGATAGATCGGGCGGACTTTGCTCAGCCGGCGCGTGAGTGACACAACCCGAGGGCATTGATCCCCAGCAACGCGACCGTCACTGAGCACACAGGATTGGGGCGAGAGCGATCACTGAGGCTCTGATCAATCAGCGACACCCGCAATCAGCGGGCAAAAAAAACCCGCACTGGGTGCGGGTTTTTGGATCGTCTCTGACTTAGAAACTCAAACGAAGATCGACATACATGTAGCGCCCGTAGTCGTTGTGCGCATCAGCGAAGTACCCGAAGTAACGATCCGCTAGCGGCGCACGCTCGTCGGTCAGGTTCTTCACGCCGAGACGGATCCGCGCGCCAGTATCGGCGACATCGAAGCGATAATCGGCGGTGAGGTCATACGTTGTCATCGCAGCGATTTTGACGTTCGGGGTGCCTTGATAGAACTGGCCGATTCGGTAAGCGCCTAGCGCTGCGCCAAAGGCACCTTGGCGCCAGCTGAGTCGCGCTGAATGACGCTCATCTTGGTTTCCGTCTTTACCGATCAAGTCTGCAAAACCGTCAATGCCAATGCCGGAGGGTAACTGTCCGCCCTCGACTGCGTTGACCAAATTGAGCGAGGGTCCTGAAGCGACCTGCTCATATTTTTCAAGGAACGAACCGTTATAGCTCAAGCTGAATGCACCGATACTGGTGTCGACATCGTAGTAGACACCAATGTCATAACCTTCAATTTCACGCGTGTCGAGATTGACGTAGACATCATCAACACGGATGACATCACCGGCCGGGCACAAACCTGCCGCCGTATAGGCGTCGATCTGATCTTGAGTCGCGGCTTCTCGTACGACTTGCGCATTGAAGGCTTGTGAGCAATTACTCGCGCCCGCCTGCAGGCGATACAGCAGATCTAGCGCAATGTGGTTCTCCTCACCAAATAGGCCAATAGTGTCCTCCTTGGTGATCTGCCAGTAGTCTGCGGTAATGGTTAACCCCTCGATTGGATCAAGCACCAAACCAATCGATGTGTTTTCGGAGGTTTCAGGAACCAGCGCATCACTACCTTGGGCAATACGCTGCACACCGTACTCACAATCGAGCTCCGAACCCGCTGCTGCAAATCCATTGGCGTACTCACAGGCCCAATCGGTACGCGTATTACTCCGCGCCACGGTACCCTCATTGACGGTCACCAAGTTTGGCGCTCTAAAGGCCTCCGACCATGACCCGCGCACCAAGACTTGTTCGAGCGGTCGCCAACCAAATGCCACTTTACCCACCGTGGCATCAGAATCGAGGTCAGAGAACTTCTCATGGCGAAGAGCAACCTGCACGTCAAGATTTTCCAACACAGGGATCTGCAGTTCTGCAAACAGCGAGATCACATCGCGAGAGCCTCGACTATCTGGCGTTGGACTGGAGTTGGCGACGTCTGAGATATAGGGGAACGTATTACCAGTCCGATCAGTGTAGATAACCGATCCATCGAGACGCGGATCGCGGTTATCAACAAAGGATTCTTCACGCCATTCAAATCCCATCACACCGCCCATCGCACCACCGGGCAGATCAAACAAGTTGTTATTCGATGCCTTGATATCAAAGGTCGTGAGCTGCGTCGACGACTTACGATAGACGTCGACCAGCATGACATCGATATTCGATCCCTCGCGCGTCGGGTCGAAGGGGTTAAACGCTGTCGCTGGATCAGCCGAATTCAGTGCCTGCTGCGCCAGGGTATTCGATACGCGATTATGCGTAACGTCGTCTTTTATTGCCTTGGAGTGCGAAATCGCTGTTTCCCAGTCCCATTCCCCCGCGGTACCGCGGAAACCCTGCAACCAACGGTAGGTCATGCCGTCGTTGTCGATAATCCTGGGGACTTGTGTGAAGCGGTAGGTATCGAGGTAGAGATCGTAACCCTCAGCAGGCACATCGGCCATGATCGCATCCCACTCAGGACCCGATAAACGCCCCGCGCCATTACCCAGCGGGTTGTAGGGGTTATCCGCACTCATGGTAAAGGTTGCGACCGCACTCAGCTTAGTCGACGCGTGTCGAATCAAGTTGCTTTCTGACGTGTAGTACATCAGCTCTGTGAAGCTCTCGGCGCCGTTAGCCATCTGGTGAGTAATATTCACAAACAGATTCATCCGATCGAGATCAGATGCCAGGTCACGGCCCGTACCAAATGCGGAGTTGTAATTGTGTCGATAAGTGCCCTGGCCATCTTCATGGGCACACGCTGTCGCATTGATCGTAAAATCACAGCGTGAATCGCCGATCGGGTAGGTCTCAAATTCACCGCTGCTATCAACAAAGTCCTCAACGCGCAGACTATGCGATGAGCCTAAGCTCGAGATCACGTCAAACTGACCAAAAGAAGAGCTCGACGTGTCGTTCACAAGACTACTGCCCTCCCAATTCGCCGCGTCGGGTCGATCGCGAAAGTCTGAATTGGCCCAGCGAGGGTCCTGAATCGAGCTGATACGATCACGGTGGTAGTAGTTAAAGAACACACCGACGTTGGTTTTGCCGCCGTTAAAGTTTTTCCCCCACTCTGCCGTAATTGTCTCGCGATTGGCCGGCAGACTCTCATGGTCGGTGTAACGGAAGCGGATATTAAAACCCTCGAAGTCATTTTTGATGACGTTGTTCACGACACCCGCGACTGCATCGGCACCGTAAATGGCCGAAGCGCCATCGCGCAGAACTTCAACGCGCTCCAAACCCCATACGGGGATCGTATTGGAATTGACTGTGTTAACAGGGACAAAGCTGCCACCGATTTCCTCAGTCTGGTAACTTGCCGAATTCACCAGACGACGACCATTTAATAACACCAGGGTATTGCCGGTACCCATGTTGCGCAGGTTAAAGGCGCCCACGTCACCCCGCGCGGAGTTCACACCGCCGCTGATATTTTCCGCCTCATTGAAAAAATTCTGGCCATTCTCAGGAATCAGCTGAAAAAGCTCCTCACCCGAATCAACGCCCATGACCTCGATATCATCCGAGTCCACAACACTCACAGCGAGGGCGCTTGAAATATTGGCACCCTTGATCTGTGAACCAACAACGATAATCTCCTCAAGCTGATCGCCTTCAGATTGGGCGTAGGTTGTGAATGGCAGGCTCGCTGCGACAGCGCCGACAGCCAGCGCTAGCGTCGAACGCCGAAAGACTCGATACCGATTAGTCATCGTATTTCTCATTGTAGCTTCTCCTTTTGGTGACACAGCCCTGCGTGGGCTGGCCTTTTTTTGTCACGAACTTTTTGGTGAGCTGTTCTTTTGTTGTACTGACTTTTTAATCTCGTTGCTCTTTCAGCTTTTTCAGCCTGTTCAGCTTTCGTTTTTGTTGCCAGCTAGTGCGGGCCCAGCTCATGCCGACGACCGCTTGAGGCCAATCTTCCCCGCCCTTCAAAGCCCCCGACACTTCAGTGCCATCTACCCATCAGTGCTGTCGACCCTTTAAAGCCATTGAGGGCTGTTAGATCTTCAGAGCCTCTAGAGGCCAGCAAAGGCTAGGGCGCCTCAGGCTGCCCAAAGCCGAAACTCGATAGCGGTGCCATTGCACGGAAAAAACGAATAAAAACAAATTAAACGTCTTGGAATAAAAAAACCACTATTTTTTTCACCCAAAAAAAGGACAAAAAGAAAGCAACAAGGCCTTCGTGGTTCGGACTCGTTTGGCCGCCAATGGCTGGGGCCATCACTCAACAGGGCGACAATGACATGCCGGTGGCGTGTTGTTGGGCTGCATCGGTGAGCACTGGATGCGCCACCGCGAGCCCTTTTGGGCGGGAAGGACCTGTGCTGCCACTTTAGCAGACAGGTCTTGGCCTTAGGCGGACATGACCTCTGAAGCGTACCAGTCCAACTGCGCGCACTTTTCTTCAGTGGTCATGGTGTCGGGCTCGGAGACATACACATTGCGGAAGGCGACCGTCACATCGGTGACGCCGGCCGCCGCAAGTGCCGCGATACCCTCTTTGCTGTAGGCCATATCAGAGTTGCTGTGGACTTCGAAAGGAAGATGATCACGACCGAACTCAGCGCGTAGCTCGTGAATCCGAGTGACCATCCGCGCAATATCGTCAATCGGTGCACCCGCGCAGCTCCAGCCATCACCCACCCGCGCCGCACGCTTGAGCGCCGCATCGCTGTGACCACCGATCAGGATTGGAATGGGCTGCGAAGGTACGGGACACAACTTAATCGGTGGTATGTCAAAGAGCTCGCCGCTGTAACCGAAATAATCACCACTCAAAAGCCCGCGAATAATATCGATACATTCATCGAGGCGCTTGCCTCGTTTTTCCCACGGGGTATGCGTGACATCGAAGTCTTCGCGCCAGGGACTGATTCCCACCCCTGCCATGAACCGATTATTGGTGATGACACCGAGGCTGGCATACTCCTTCGCCGCCATCACTGGCTTATGCACGGCCAGCTTTTGCACCGAAGTGCAGAATTTAATGCGTGAGGTGGCCGCAGCCAGATAGGCGACCAAAATAGTGGGCTCGATAAAAGGCACACCATCCAGAAAATCGCGGCTGCCATCTGCGTTATAGGGATAGGCATCCTCGCCCTCTTTCGGATAGCAAATACTGTCGGGAATCGAGATGGCAGAAAACCCAAGCTTTTCCGCATGCTGCGTGAGTGGAACGTACTGCTCCACCGGACACATGCTGTGATGATAGTTAAAGCGCATAATCAAAATCCTCTGTTAGCCCATCCCTGAACGCGTTGTTAGCCCATCCCTGAATGCGTTTCTTATCGCATTGTCGTCGCCTTGTCTCCTCGGGTGCCTCATGCTCGGTTTTTGTCAGGCCGATATCGAGCGCCATGAGACTGATGCTTTTTAGCACACTACGGAGCACGGTATTTTGGCCTCGCCCAACGCCTTGCCTATCAATCAGCGCCGCTGTTTTCATACTACGATCCACGCCGCGATAACTTGAACCAGAAACACAGCGGTCGAAGAAGCTTACCTTGAGTGATACGCGCCAAGCGACCTTTCCGATCGCCGCTTTTCCAATTGATACATTGCAGTGCTTGACACCCCAATCGCTGGCGTACAGCGCTAGGGTGATGATCCTGAAACACTGACAATGAGTCGGCGGACCCGCTGGCAACCCCTTGGCCTTTAGCGCGGCGCCTCAAATTATAAATAAGTCCGCGACGGCATCGCGCGATCGATAAGTGCTATCCCATTGTCGCAGCGCAGGTCGATCGCCTAACAGATCGGTTTGGGTGTAGCGCATGAACTGTAAAAAGGCGGCCAAGGTGCCATCAGCAGTGCCTACCCGATCGCCTCCCAAAAATAACCGACCGTCGGATAGCAGTGACTCCACATAATCAAATCCGGGCTGAATCCGTGCCGCAAGCTCTGCAGCTTTATCTGGATTGGGTTCTATCGGCAGCGGTGAGCGCGTGAAGTGGACATACCATCCCAAATCAAAGGTAATGCGCATCTCCACGGTGCGCTCCAAATTACGTGCCAAGGCATTCGCCAATGGGTCCTCAGGTAGTAGCCGATGCTCGGCGATCGACTGCTCTAAGTAATCGATAATACTCAGCGACTCAGTGATACATTCGCCCGAGGCCAGTTCTAACACCGGCAAGGTGCCCCACCGATTGCGCGCCAGATGAGCACTCGCGCGCTGTTCGCCTTTCAAGGTGTTGACGATCACCGTGTCGACATCGATCAGCGCACCGAGCGCCCGTCTTTCTGCAAGATAAAGAGATACACGCATGGGGTTGGGCGCTAGCGGCACGGTATAGAGCTTCATGATCAATCACCTCGGAACGACTCTCAGCACCTTTTTCATTGGGTCGACAGTTCAACGGGCCGACAGCACCTTCATCAGACGACAATAACTCAATGAAACTGCAGCGCGATCCGACATTTCTCCGAGAGCCATCCTATCGAGGGATCAGCTCGGTCCCTGATCCTCCGTCAGCAAAGTCTGCTCTGCTAGAGCGCGTACATCGGCTGATTTCACTTTTGCGCTGCCGGTCACACTGAGTTCATCTGCGGAGAAAAACAAAACGCGCCTTGGTATTTTATAGCTGGCCAACACTGACTTGAGCTGGGCACGAACTGCGTCTTCATCGCGCTCAAACCCGGCGTGTAAGACCAAACATGACACAACCATCTCTCCGAGAGATTCATGGGGCACACCGACGGTGTGACTGAGGCGTACGGCGGCATCTTTCATAATGGCCTCGTCAATTTCCAACGGCGAGACGTTCGCCCCACCGGTCTTGATGATATCGTTGAGGCGCCCCTCCCAATACAAACGGCCGTGCTCATCCAACCAGCCGCCATCCCCGGTACGGAAAAACCCCTGTGCGTCTAAAGAGTCATCCAGGGGCACACCGAGATAACCTAACATTAAGGTCGGTCCCTTGACCGCGATCTCTCCTCGCCCGCCCAGCGGTAAGATCTCTCCGGTTAATGGGTCAACAATTTTGATGGTATTACCTGGAAACGGGAGGCCGTGGCTGTCATTCGCTGCTTCCTTAGTGGTATTGGCGGGAAAGCCCGTGCTCAAGGTGAATGTCTCGGTATTGCCGTAACAGTAGGTCGGCTGCAGCCAGCTCGTATTCACTGTTGGGTGTTGCGCAATCGGCGTATTGGGGTCCAGATGCACCAGCGACGACAAATCAACAGTGGCAAACTCGGGCGATGCAATCAATTGCTCCCACTGATGCGGCCAAGAAAATAGGAAGGTGACGCGCTCTCGCGCCATTAGCTGCAACGCCTCGTCCGCTTGGAAGGTGCGTTGTAATACCAAGCTGCCACCGCGACTCAGCGTACCCCCGACAACCATGGCGAAATTCCCCGACCAGAAAAAGCCGTTCGCAGTCCAGCTACGAACGCCATCGTCGAGGGCCTGTTGTGACCCCATGCGCCACATTTGAACCGACACACCCCGGTGCGCCGAAACGATGCCCTTCGGCTTAGCCGTCGAGCCCGATGAGAAAAACAAGACACCAGGATCCGCCGGCTGTACCTGACTTGCACAGTGCTCGACGAACGCGGGCGCGGTCGAGTCTCCGTGACATAAAAAATCAGACCAGGACTCGATCGCGCCCTCGGTGTGCTCCGAATCAACTCGCGCGAGACGGCGCAAATAAGGAAATCGTAGCGACCTTAGCGCGCCGGGGGCACTCTCTGCGACGGCCGCTTCAAGCGCGCAGATCTGTTCGGCGAAATTCTGTTTCAGGACTTGCCCCTCAAATAGCAAAACTGATACGGCCGAGAGAGACAACAAGTAATCAAGCTCTGTCGGTGTCGAGAACGTGCTGATAGGCGTCGCCACGCCCCCGGCAAGGGCAACGCCGAATGTCGCACTCAAAAATTCCGCGCGGTTGGTCATGAGGATACCGACCCGCTCTCCGCGAGATAATCCGGTTGCCGATAGGCTACGAGCGACCGCCATCGACTGTTGCCAAAGATCGCTGTAGGACCAGCGTTCAACCTCGCCTCGATCG
Source organism: Halieaceae bacterium (assembly GCA_038134505.1). Lineage (GTDB taxonomy): Bacteria > Pseudomonadota > Gammaproteobacteria > Pseudomonadales > Halieaceae > Luminiphilus. The sequence goes on from JAYPVH010000010.1 coordinate 16,321, forward strand.
TCGGTATGCACTAACGCTTCACGGTCCGCGAACCGCGCTGTGACTTCGGCTAGAAAACCGGACAAGGTCAGCGTACCGAGCCCCGCCTCGAGTGCCAGTGGTGGGCCTTCGGAAATGGAGCGATCAGGATGGCGTAAGTAGGTGTGAGACATGCCGGAGATTGTGGCCTGTCAGCGCATTCAATACCAGTGTCACATCTTAAAAAGGCGTGCGCAATGTCGGGTGCGACCAGAAGATGATGCGGGGTGTTTAGCGAGCTTTCTGGGGTACACTCGGAGATCACATCAACCAATCGGAGACCCCCATCATGAATCAATCATTACAAGAGATTGCCGATCGCGCCAATATCCGACATTGCATCGAACGGCTCGCCCGTGGCGAAGACCGTCGCAACGCCTCTCTGATTTGCACGAGCTGGTGGCCCGACGCGACTTACGACTACGGTGTGCAAAATGGCGCCTTCGATGAGTATCTGGCCTGGGTTGTCCCCGGCGCCGATGCCATCAAAAATACACAACATGTGCTGGGGCAAACCTATACCGAAATCGATGGCGCGACCGCCAAAGCCGAGACCCACGTTATCTCTTATCATCGGGTCGATATGGGTGCTGGCGATCGAGACACCTGTATTGGCGGGCGCTATTTAGATACCTTTGAGCAACGCGATGGTGAATGGCGAATCAAAGATCGCGTGATGCTTTACGACTGGTACAGCGAATGGGGTGATGCCATCGATTGGACACAGGGCGTGATGGGTTTGCCCTTCACTGCAGATCACTTCCCGGGTCGCGCGGTCGGTGATCACAGCGAGGCATTTTTTGGTCACTGACCCCGGTGCGCTGCTGTCAGTGGCGCTGACAAACAAGGGCCGTCTGGCGACTAGGAGCCGGATGAAATTGGATTCCTTCGCCGACAACGCGCTAAATCTATCCGCGGGCCAATGGCTCTACTGCGAAGAGGGTGGTACGGTGTCTGGTCAAGAGATGCTGGCGGCTGCGCCTTAGGCTGTCGTTTTTCGGATACGTTATCACTCACGTGTCCCTTAACGATACGCCGACAGTGACGCACGCGAGGAGACCATGAAATTGACAATGTCCAATAGCCGATCCCTAACCTTGGCTCGGCCACTCAAGGCTTTTTTCGCAACCGACACAGTTGCCAGCTCACGAACCCGTCCGCCGCGCTGCGCAAAGTTTTTCAGAGCAGTCGCGCAAACCTTAAGCGCAAACATCCGGTGGGCAATGCTCGGTCTTGCCCTACTCGCGGGCGGCTGCGGCGGGGGTGGCGGTGGCGGCAACAGCGATACCACGGTGATAACGCCGCCTGAGCCCACCTATCCCCAGCACCCGACGGTTTGGGAGGAGGCAACACCGGCGAGCGTCGGCATCAACGCCGAGGCACTCTCGGCGGCACTCGATGTGGCAATGGCCGATGGAACCTTTAGTCAGGCGGTCGTTGTGATCAAAAATGGCAAGCTCATCGCCGAGCGCTATCGTGGAATCACGACCGCGGAGGCTGAGAGTCTCGCAGCCCAGCTCATCCCGGAGGCCAGTTACTACCTTGATCAGTACGGCGAGCGAGACCAAGAAAGCCTCGTGACCTCTTGGTCGACAGCCAAATCGTTTACGAGTTTCTTGATAGGTATTGCCGTCGCGCAAGGCCATATCAATTCGATTGATGATGCGGCCTCACAATACATTAGCGAGTGGGCGGCCGATGATCGCGCGGACATCACAATCAAAGAAATTTTAGATATGCGCTCGGGACTGGTCGTCATGTGCGCGGATCCGCTCACCCGCGCCTCAGGAGAGTGTCAAACGGCTGCTACCGCCAATTCAGGGGGCAATCTTGTGTTTGCCAATGATCAGATGACGCCCTGCATCGAACGCCCTAGGGCGGTTGCAGGTCAGTCCTATCCCTGGTTTGTCGGTGGCACAGTCGCGTACTTCAACAACGCCTTTCAGTACTCCAACTGCGACACCATGATTCTAGGAGAGATTGTGTACCGAGCAACCGGTCAAGATATTCAGACCTACGCCGATAACAATCTATTTTCTTTGATTCATATGGATGCCCAATGGTGGCGAGACCAAGTGGAAGTGGGACAGGCGAATGGCAATTACCTCGCCTACTGCTGTCTCGACACCACCCCGCGAGATTTTGCCAAATTTGGGCAGATGCTCATCATGGGTGGTATCTGGGATGGCAGCACACAGCGGTACACCGACTACACGCAGGCCATACAAACACTGGATGCATTTTATGGTTTGCAATTTTGGCGCCCCTGCCTCGAGGGTACCGATGAGAATTGCTCGCGCTCCTTTATCTCAACGATCGGTTTCGACGGTCAGTACATTATGATCGACGCGGCACAGGAGCTTGTTATCGTCCGCACCAGCCTCTACGCCGCCATTGAGAATCGATCCCTCGATAAAAAACTCTTCGCGGCACCGGCGGATCCCAGCCAATCCAATTGGGTGGCTTCCATCCCGAACGGCATCGGCTCCGGTGTACCGAGCACGTTCAATTACAAAACGCTCTTTACAGGCGTTGCCGATGCCATCAATCCCTGAGTGGCTCTTCTCAATGAATGGCTATATTGTGGCAGCGGTGATCGTCCTGCGGTTGCGTAAAGGCGCACTCCATGACCGTGAATAATGTTTTACAAGATTATGAGGATTGACCATGGCCGTTCGCCACCAAAAAAAGGTTTGGTCTTCAGGCGCCGCAGTGTGGTTGTGCGCGTTCATCGCCAACCTGACCGTCGAGGGGTTCACCTGGCAACTTAGTGACTTTGTAGTCTGGGCTGTATTAATTAGTGCTGCCTGCGCACTCGCGGACTGGGGCAGTCGTGGGCGAAGTCGGCGCTACCAACTCGCGGTGCTCATGACTGTCGCAACGGGCTTCATCATGTTGTGGGCCAATCTCGCCGTTGGTCTTGTCGGTGGCGAGGACAACCCGCTGAATTTGGCGTTCTTCGCCATTCTCGCTATCGGGATGGCAGGTGCGCTCATTTATCGCGGGCAAGCCCGCGGCCTAGCACGTACCTTGGGTTGTATGGCCGCTGCTCAAATCATCTATGGTTTCTGGCTCTATGCGGCCAAAGATGTATCAGTCATTGGGGCCACCACCGTCTTCAGTGCAGTATGGCTCACGGCTGCTGTTTTATTCCATAGAGCACAATCGCCCTAGGATATAGAGGTTTCACCTTCCTGTTAAAGTGCTTCGCTTATCACTGTTGCCGTCGTGACTGAGCGCGTCGCTTACCAAGATGATGGAGGGTCTCAAGTAAAATAATAGCGAGTGCCAAGCCAACGAAGCTGAAAACAAGCCCCGGCCTGGTCAATACAGCCCACTGATCAAATACCGCCCAAAACCATTGGCCTACACACAATAGCGCTACCACGATGAGAATACGGTAACGCGGTATGCGGTGTGCGACCCAGACGCCGAGCGGTGCCCCCAGAGCAACCACTGGCGCTGCCGCAATCCATTGTGCATAGACCCCGTCGGACCACAGTCCTAAAACAGACAGCCACACGGAACCATAGACCGAGCAAAACGCCATAATGACGACCGAGCTCGGAATAGCCACTCGCAAATCAACCCGATGCCAGAGTAATAAAACCGTGTAAAGAACCATGTCGATACCCACGCCCGTCACTGCGACCGTGGTGCTGCCAGCAAGTAGCCCAATGATCAATCCACGGCCTTCATCGCGAATAGAATGACGCCGAACAGCGTCATCGCGCTCAGCAAACTCACGCGCATAACGTAAGTGCAGCACACCAAATGCCGCCCACAGGGTCGCAAAACTCAGCTTGATGAGCGTGGCATTGAGCTGAGGCTCTACATACAACAAACCCAAGGGTACACCTAAAAGCGAACCCACCACAGCACCGCGAATCAAGTATGTCGCCAACGGAATCTCGCGGGCAAAGATCATGAGACTTGCACTGACCATGCCTATAGATTGCACTGCCAAACTAAAATCTCGGCCAAGTTGTGTCGGTAAATCAAACCCCAGAACCAAAACGGGAAAGCCAACCGTGCCTCCGCCCATCGGCGTTGAACCGGCAAAAAAACTACCAATGGCCATTGCTGCAGCGATGGGCCAGTGAGACATCAATTGATCAAAGCCCCAGTCTGGAACCAGCCAAAAAAACCAGCACACATAGAACAGTGTCACCGGTAGCCACCAAACTGCTAAGACTTTTGCTTTACTATTCACTCAGTGATGACTCTCTCGCTAGCCTCTACCGACTCATTCCATCGCGCCAATCCCCGGTAAGATTCACACGCAACCCACGGGTTAACAACGCGCCTACAATTCTCTGCACTCACCTTTTCGCTCACGAAACGTTGGACGATCCTTGTTACTGCTCTGAGTGTCGTTCGGAGCTTGTGCGGTTTATGATGTCATGATCATTTACCACTCAGTAAACAGGCTATGGTCACTCTCACAATTGCCACACCCGATCATGTGGATTCTCTCGTGCCAATGTTCAATGATTATCGACGATTTTATGAACAACCGAGTGATAGCAAAGCTGCGCGCTGTTGGCTAGAAGCTAATCTCAACCAAAATCGATCTACAGTCATCATTGCCGAGACGCCTCATGACCAACAGGCCATCGGATTCGCGCAACTCTACCCAGGGCTCTGCTCGGTCGACCTGACACACTTCTTCGTACTCTACGATCTCTATATCCTTCCAGACTATCGTCGTCAGGGTGTAGCCCGAGACTTAGTCACCTACGCAACGCGATGGGCGAGCCGCAAGGGCGCAGCCCGCATTGATCTGGAGACCGCGCATACCAATACGGCGGCGGCGACTCTCTACAAAGGTTTGGGGTTTAAAGCCGAGCGCAACTTCCAAAAGTATAGCCTCGCGCTATGAGGGTATGGGGATTGCCTCAGCCGGCTTCCGCACCGGTGGTCGCTACCGGGACACGCAAAAATACGGCCATTACTACAGCACTCAGAGTCAATCCAGTGAACAGTACCATGGCGAGTGCCAAGCTACCGGTACTGTCGTAGATCGCTCCAGCAATCGGAAAGCCGGGCATCACGCAAAGCGCCAAAACGACTGACAATAGACCCATCGCCAAGCCGTAGCTCCGCAGGCCAAAGAGTAAAACCATCAACGCCGTCCACGTGGGTAACACCCCGCCGCCGGCAATCCCCATCGCCGCAACCGCAACGATGGCCACAGCGAAAGGCGGCGTTATGGCTAAAATCACGAAGCCTGCGACGCTCGCGCACAAGGTTAGGATCAACGCAAACTTTGGTCCTCGGCGATCGGCCACGAAGCCCATCGCAAGCTTACCCACCAACGCTGCAATCGCGGTGGTCGCAAGCATCGTCGCAGCGCTTTCCTCAGGCCACCCTAAGGCCGCCGCATAGGTCGCTTGGTTTGAAACCGTCGCGTAATAACAGCAAAACAAAATACCCAGTGCCAAACCGAGAAGCCAAAACTCTCGATTTCTGATGAGCTGTCTAGCGGTCCAAAGCGCATCGTTATCGGCAGGGTGATCTGCGCGATCCTGTCGCACTGGCGCAGCGTCAGGCCAACTCCTAATCGTGAGAAGGACGACGGGTAACGCAACCAGCCAGGTCACCAGCGCCATGTTCTCAAGCGCTGCCTGCCACCCCTGCTGTGCAATCCAGTCCTTCATAATCCACGGTATGAGGACGCCACCCGCCGACGCGCCGCTCGCCGCGATGCCCAGCGCAAGAGCTCTGTTGTCGACAAACCAACGTGCCACCACTGCGCCACTGATCATTGCACCCGCGAAACAGTTCCCAACTGACATCGTGACGCCAAAGATAATGATGTAGGCAGTAATGGTCGCTGCATGCGCCATACCCCAGAGACCTGCTCCGACAACGATGAGGCCCAACCCCATCAACCAACGGATCGACACCCGATCAATCAGCACACCCGCGATGGGAGACACCACAACGCCCGCGATCGTACCCGCGGACAAGCTATACATCACTGTTTCAACCGACACATTAAAGTGTTGTTGCACCGGCAGAGTCAGCAAAGTGACAGAATAGGCGAAGAAGCCCGCGACTAAAGTCTGCGCACTGAATGCACCCGATACCACCCACCAAGGGCGACTCATACTCTTTCTCCTCAGACTCGTCGTTTTACTCAATCAGCTTGTTCACACTCGGAGCCGCTCAGCGGCCATAGTGTCATAAGCGGGCTGTAGCTCTTCTGCCAAATTACGTAACAAACCTGCTGGCAGTTCCTCGGGATCACGGTAGGCGTTAAAGCCCGTCGAGTCCAGTACCGACTGATACCAATGCGATGCCCATACGCCATCACTGTCCCTCGGACCGCGCGGCCACTGGGTCATTCTAGATGCCAAAAATGGCACATTGAGGCGCTCGCACAGTGCAGCAAGCATGGCGCGGGGGTGGCGCAATAGATCGGCGCTATCCACCACGATCGGCGTAACTCCCGTGAGCGCGCGGATCTCTTCAAAAAGGCTGCGCTGGCGGAGCACACCGATATCAGACTCGGCAATACGTGGCATCTTCTTCATATAAGACGCGATCACCGCCTGCGGGCTTCGGATCAGAAAGACATGTTGCAGGTGCCGGGTCCACTGTAGGTCACAGCCCACCGGCATGTGGTGGGTCATGTGTTTCTGATACATCAGCGGTGTTTCGCAATCGCCTAGAAGTTGCGCGATAACCTCCGCACGATCGCTCGATTGGCTGGCGAGAATCGCCGCCCGACTGGGGTGGTCTAGCCCAGACTCGCGGAGATAGCAGGCATAAAAGGGCTCATCAATCACCGAGCAATCTGGCCGGTTTTCCCAGCTTCGCATCATCGCTGTGGAGACATTGCGTGGTCCAGACCACATGGCAATACGCCGCGGTATCATCATCGACTAACTCTCAACCCGACAGACCTCTGCCAGTAACTCCCGATATAGGCATTGCAGTCGATCCACCATCTCGCCGCGCGCACCGCTCCCAATTTGCCGACCATCGATATCTACAACCGGTGAGACCCCAGCAAATGTCCCTGTCACGAATGCCTCATCTGCACTATAGGCCTGCATTAACGAAAAATTCTTTTCAAAGACCGGAATATGATGAGCCCGACAAAGGTTGATGACGTTGCGTCGTGTAATACCATCGAGACAGTAATCCCCCGTAGAGGTCCAAACTTCTCCATCGCGAACAATAAAGAAGTGTGTCGAGTTACAGGTCGCCACATGACCGTGCGGATCCAGCATCAAAGCTTCGTCATACCCAGCCTTTGCGGCTTGTATACAGCCAAAAATACAATTGAGCTTGGAGTGACTATTGATCCGCGGATCTTGTACATCGGCATATCCGCGCCGCACATAGACCGTGTAAAGACGCAACCCGCGGTCGTTTAGTGAAGGGTCGGGCAGCTTGTACTCTGGAATAATAACGATGGTCGGAGGACCTATTGTTACAGCGGGGTCTTGATAAGGCGTCGATTTAATCCCTCGGGTAACCATCAACCGAATATGCACATGATCGCGCATGTCATTGGCACTGAGCGTCTGATAGAGACGCTCGCTGAGCGCCGCTTTGCTCAGTGGCAACGCGAGATCAAGCGCTTTGGCGCCCTCCCACAAGCGCTTGAGGTGCTGTTCCAAAAAGGCGATCTGCCCGTTGTGAACGCGCATCCCCTCCCAGATACCATCACCGAGGATAAACCCACTATCAAAGACTGAAACGACTGCCTGATCCCGCGGTACCAAATCACCATTGATATTCACCAAGATCGTGTCGTTACGACTATCCGCTTGGTAGGTATGGGTGCTACTCATAGGCGATGACCCCGCTCGGGATGGACTAATACAGTGATACGCAACAGTAGGCAGGTAAGAATAGCCGCATTCCCGCGACAACACATCCGCCCCCATTTCCGCCTGGCCGCTATGTTTTCCGAGCCAATACTGTACCTCGGTTGATCGACCGCCTAGGGTATAGGCCAATTTGAGTCAGCAACGACTTTGGACCGCGAAGGACTAGGGAAATAAGATCCCCTGCGCTACAGTAGGCGCCTCCTTTGGGACTGAGACAACTGCAATGGAAACAACTGACTGGGATACGCTGATCTGCAACGCCACGGTATTTGATGGTTCAGGTAATGCCGGTGTCGTTGAGGATGTCGCTATTCGCGAAGGGCGCGTTGTGGCGCGAGGAGTGAACCTGCCCAAAACAGTCGCCGGGGAAGTGATCGAGGCCAAGGGCCAGTGGCTGATGCCCGGACTCTTGGATATCCATACCCATCTCGATCTGGAGGTCGAGGTGGATCCGCGACTCACCGAAGTGGTTCGCCACGGCACAACAACAGTCCTGATGGGTAACTGCAGCCTAGGTACCTGTTTTGGTCGTCAGAAAACTGCCGACCAAGAACCGATCGTCGATTGCTTCACGCGCGTTGAAAATATCCCCAAGAGCGTTTTGCGTCGCTGCTCTGAGCGTATCCAATGGCAGGACACTGGCGCGTACCTTGACCACTTCGACGCCCTGCCACTCGGCGCCAATGTCGCCACCTTTGTGCCGCATTCTATGCTCCGTGTAGAAGCGATGGGCTTAGAGGCCAGTGTTTCGCGCGCGCCGACAGAGGCAGAACTGCAGACAATGGAGCAACTGCTGGAAGCGGCCATGCAACAGGGCTATCTCGGCCTCAGTACCGATGGTTTGCCGTTCCACTATTTATCGAATGATCCAAACACCGACAAGCGAATACCCACGCAATTCGCATCGTTTAAAGAATTGCGGCGCTTACTGAAAATCGTCCGCCGTTATGACCGGGTCTGGCAAACCACACCGATCATTGAAAAGCGCCTCAAGGCGATTGGCTATTTCATGCTCAGCTGTGGCCGTTTGTTTGGAAAAACACTCAAGACATCTGCGTTGTCAGCGGTCGAGCTCACTGCGGCGCCAAAGGCGAGTAAAGGCCTACTGGGCATCGCGAAACTGCTGAATTCCTGGTTATTTAAGGGCGATATCCACTTCCAAATGTTGGGCACAAATTTCCGCGTTTGGTCCGATGGCATTGTCAGCCCATTGTTTGAGGAATTGCCATCCACCGCCCAGCTCATCGCCAAAGAATACGATGACCGCGCTGGGCGTATGGCGCTGCTCGAAGACCCGCTGTGGCTCGCGCAATTTCGAGCGGACTGGCACCAAGGGCGAGTCGGTAATGATCTCGCGGTCTGGAAAGCCAAACTTGGACTGCCCGACAACTTGGTAATCCGTGATTTAAAATTGATGACCTTCGACGGCGCCCCCATTACCGAGTGGGATGGGGAAACGCTACAGAGCGTAATGGAGCGCTTGCAGGCGTTCCAAGGTGGCGACAGCCATGCGGCACGAAACGCGGCCGAAGCCGACGCCTTCAGCAATGCCGGAATGAACGTCACGGACGACGTCGATTTCATGCTTTTTTTGATGCGCCGCTATGACCGAAATTTCCGCTTCTGGTCGGATGTCGGAAACGCGTCGCTTGAGCGCGTGCTCGACAAATTACTATCACCCACGGCGCTACCCGGATTCAATGATTCGGGAGCACACATCACCAATATGGCGTTCTTCGACGCCAATCTGATGTCTTTAAAATTAGCGAAAATGCGTGATTTGGCAACGGTTGGACAGATGGTGCGACGACTTACTGCAGAACCTGCGCAATTTTTTGGAATTGATGCCGGATCACTGGCCATCGGCGCGCGCGCTGACATGGTACTCATCAATCCTGAAGTGCTCGATAGTTGGCACAGCGATCTCACGCGCAAATTGGAATACCGCGACATTTTTGATCATGAGCAAATGGTCAACCGCCCAGAGGGTATTGTTGATCGGGTCTGGATCGCCGGCAATTGTGTCTGGATCCATGACGGCTTCGCCGATGGCTTCGGCCAGCGCCCCCTAGGTCAGCTACTGCGCGCGGCATAACGTCGGCCCATCCGATGTGCTTAATTGGCCTCGCCTGGCGGCAAGACCCTGAGCTACCACTTCTTGTCGTAGCCAACAGGGACGAGTTTCATGAGCGGCCCACGAAAGCCCTGCACCGCTGGTCCGACCACACCCACATCATCGCGGGGCGAGACCTGCGCGGCGGCGGGACATGGATGGGGATCACCGATCAGGGGCGCGTCGCGATGCTCACCAACTTCAGAGAAGCTCAGATCGACACCCGAGACCGCCCGTCACGTGGCGAACTCGTGACCGATTTTTTATTAAGCTCCGAGGCACCGGAACACTGGGTTGAGTCCTTGGCACTGCGGGCGCACCACTACGCGGGTTTTAATCTCATTGTCGGCGGCCTCGACATGGGGCTGATCTACTGCAGCAATCGCGCCGATACGCAGCGGCTCAAGCCGGGTTATTACGCGCTGTCCAATGGCGTGCTGTCCGATCGATGGCCAAAGACGCGAGGGCTGACAAACGATTTGGCGGACACGCAAAAACAATGGCGTGATGATTCGGTGTTACTGGGGTTATTGGAACATGTGTCGCCACCCACCGACGACGAGCTACCGGATACCGGCATTGGACTGGTTGAAGAACGACGTCTCGCGACTCGGATGATCCTCTCCGGCGACTACGGCACCCGAGCCAGCACGTTGCTGAGGGCCCGAGCCAACCACACGACAATCACCGAATACACGCGTGACCCTAAGGGGCAGATTGTGTTCTCAGCTAAAGAGGTGGTCGTCACCACCTAAACCCCATGCAGACACGACTGCACGACGGCTATCGAGTTGCCAACCCCAGCGCGCCCGTGAGGGCATCACGTCTAGCGCATGCTCGGTCAAGCGCTGAAAAGGCTGCACGAAGGCGTCCACCGCAGCACGATCCATCGCCTCAGAAACCCGAGACGTGGTCTCGGTTCGCGCCTTCAGATAGCACTCTTGCTGCCATCGCCATTCCACTACAGGCGCAAAACCGGGGGCCTGTAAGACGAGCAATTCATCGAGACAATCAAACACCGAGCGGTATGGCTGAGAACCCAAGTGCGCATTGACCTGGCGTCGCCACTCCCCGTCTGCATCATGTTGCCGCTCCCACGCATTCACGGGTTGTCGCAGCGCTTCGATGCTCTGATGAGGTAGACCCAAACACCAACCCTCGACAATCACGACGCCTACGGGCGCGGTATCAATTTCATGCCGTACCACACCGACGCGATCATCCTGTAATTTATCGAAGCGCGGCACCGTAATGTGATCTGCGCCACCAACCAGATCATCAATCACCTGCGACAACCACATCATGTCGTGGGTGCCTGGAAGACCACGTCGAATAAAAAGCGGATGGCTTTGCTCGGCCAGTAACTCACGCGCTGACCGACTCAAATAAAAATCGTCGAGGCTTAACCGCTGCGTTGCGATCTGCCATTGCGTCTTTAGCACGTGCTCGAGTAGAGCCGCGAGCGTTGACTTCCCAGAACCCTGGCAACCCTGAATACCGACCACCAACGCGCGCTGATTTTGCGTGGCACGTGCCGCGATCTGCGCCGCGACTGGCAAAAACCATTTTTGCGCCACCGAACCATAGTCCGTCGTGAGACCCTCGCGAGTCACAAAAGCCTCGAGCCAATGTCCAGGAACCACCCGAATCGCCCGGGGTACTTAGGCCATCAACAGGGCGGCCACCAGATAGAAAACCGCGGCAAGCCCTGCGCCGAGCACGGCATAGGGTAGCTGTGTAATAGCGTGGTCATAGGTTTTACAGCCCGCGCCCTGGGCCGACAACACGGTCGAATCAGAGTAAAAACAGGCGTGGCTACCAAAGCCGCTCGCGGACAGCAACGCACCGACGACCAAGGGTATGCTGACATCAAAAGCCGCGGCGAGTGGGAACGCCACCGGCATCGCGATTGCGATTACACCCCAGTTAGAGCCAGTGGTGTATGACACCAATGACATGGTGATAAAAATTAAAACGGGCAACAGTGTCGCCGACATATAGGGTTGCACCGCGCCAATGACATAGGCAGGTAAACCGATGCGGTTGTTCGCCTCAACAAAAATAAACAGACACAGCAGCATGCTGAGCACAGGAATCATCGATTTTAGTCCGTCCATACAGGTATCGAACAACTCGGTGAGTGGCATCACACGCTGCTGCCAATATTGAATAAGCGTCAGCAGCACACCGACGATGACGCCGCGCAGCAGATCAATGGTGGGGAAAACGGTAAAAAATAACAGCGCTGCTATCGGAAAAAAGAAGACCGCCATCCCCCCGCGCGCATTGGTCTCAACCACCAGTGCCGGGTCCTCGAAGATCCCCAGATCACCGGTTTGCTCAGCACGCATCTCCGCATCGCGCATCCGTCCAAGTAGGGGAATCACACGGGTCACCGCCAGCGGGACAATCAAAACCGCAAGAATCGGATAGAACATGTAAGGAATCGACTCAACGAACAGCGAAATGCCCTCGCCCGCCGCCGCGACCTGATTCTCTTCTAAGAGCGCCGCAAAATAGACCGCCCAACTCGAAATCGGCACCAGCAAGCACAACGGTGCCGCCGTGCTATCGACGACATAGGCCAGCATTTCACGCGAGGTCTTAAACTTGTCGGTCACTGACTTCATCGTCGCACCGACCGTCAATGAATTGAGGTAGTCATCAAGGAATATCACTAAGCCTAAGGCCCAGGTTGCCAACAAACTGCTGCGCTTGCCGTGCAGGCGCTCAGTCAACATTCTGCCGAAGGCATAGGAACCGCCACCCTTGACGAGCAAGGCGATAAAAGATCCATACAGCCCGCACACGAGTACCACCCAGGCGGTGGTCTCATCGGCAAGCACCTCGGTGGCCACCGCAGCTAAGCTGTCCGCAAACCCTGCGCCATCCATGATGATGAATGCCAGTATGGCACCAGCGACGACAGACTCGAGCGTGCGATGACTCCAGATTGCCAAAATTAAAACCAATGCTGTCGGAATGAGACTGATTGCACCGTATTCCATGACGTTCTCCACGGGGATACCTGCCCGCTATTGCGCGACTGTACACGAGCCTTGTCAGCCTCGGGAAGAGTTGCTCAGGCAATTTTGCGCAGGTCCGGAGATTGATCGCACGTTGGGCATCACATTTGTGGTATAGAGCTTGCTTGTTCCACAGTGACAGCCACTGTGTAGGAGAATCCTTTGAGTTTTCAACAGCGCCTCTCTGATATAGCCGATGCTGCCTCCGATAGCGGAGTTGCGGCCATTTTTGATTTTGATGGCACCATCATCGCGGGCTACTCCGCCACCGTGTTCCTCCGCGACCAGCTCAAACGGGGTGATTTATCGCGGGCAGAGCTGATACAGATCACCCAGGCCGTCACGAGCTGGGGTCTTGGCAACACAAGCTTCAGCGCGCTCATGGCGGTCCATGCTCAGTATTTAGCGGGCACCTCCGAGGCGGAGTACATTGCGCACAGTGAGCGACTGTTCAAGGCGGGTATTGCGCGGCTCATCTACCCCGAGATTCGCCAACTCATTGCCGCACATCGCGCAGCGGGTCATCGCATTGCCATCATCAGTTCCGCGACACCCTACCAAGTGTTGCCCTGTGCACAAGATTTGGGCATCGACGATGTCTACTGCACCGAATTGGAAGTCAAACGTGGCAAGTTCACCGGTCGTGTGGTGAGTCCAACCTGTTTTGGCGAAGGCAAAGTAACGGCAGCGAAGCACCTAGCTCGGCGGCGAAAAATCAAACTTGCGAACAGCTTCTTTTACAGTGACAGCGCCGATGATCTTGAGTTGCTTGAAGCTGTCGGTCGCCCCGTGGTGCTCAATCCTCGCGGCAAACTCTCAGGCATCGCCCGACGCGCGGGTTGGCCCTCAGCTAAATTCGACAGCCGCGGCAAGACATCGGTGTCTCAGGTGGTCCGCTCTATGGCGGCCACCACGAATTTGGTCTCGAGTTTTGTGATGGGCCTGCCAATTTATGCGCTGACCAAATCGCCCAAAGAGGCTGTGAATTTCTCGATTTCTCTATTTGCTGACACGACCAGCGCCATTATCGGACTCGACCTCGATATCAAGGGCGAGAAAAATCTCTGGCGACAAAGACCCGCTGTATTTATGTTCAACCACCAAAGCAAAGTGGATGTCGCGATAATGGCCAAATTAGTTCGCCGCGATATCGTCGGCGTAGGTAAAAAGGAAATTCGCGATATCCCAATCATCGGCAAAGTGATGGAAATGGCGGGCACTGTATTCATCGACCGCAGTGATCGTGCCGCGGCTATTGCGACCCTCAGACCACTGCTGAGCGCGATTCAAGACGAGGGGAAATCTTTGGTGATCGCCCCGGAGGGTACGCGGACACCAACCCCAAAGCTCGCGCCGTTCAAAAAAGGTGGCTTCCATTTGGCAATGCAGGCGGGCGTTCCGATTGTACCCGTGGTGATTCACAATGCAGGCGATATCGCCCCGAAGGGCGACTTCCTCTTTCGCAAGGGACAAGTGCGTATTGAAGTCCTGCCGCCCATCTCAACGGACGGCTGGACTAGCGACACGCTCAACGAGCACATCGCTGCTGTCCGCCAGCAGTTTCTCAACGCGCTTGGCCAAAGTGATGACGCGGACAATAGCGCTGTGAGCAGACCCCCCAAGGGCCGTGCTAAGAAAAGGCCGTCGCCAGACCCCACGAGAGACAAGACGGCAGGCAAAGGGCGCGTCGATCCGCATCCTATCTCAGGTCCGCCTTCGAAAACCCGCGTAAAAAGCCAGCCGCGCAAAACAACTAGTCCGGCTACCAGACCACAAAAACGTGCTAAAACTAAGCCTTAAACACCGGCCCGATGATTGCAGATGGCTCTAGTGAAGCTCCCCACCAGCGCGCAATGGCATAACAACCCCTGGCCTCCGGGCGACGGGCCCGTGGTGTTTATCCTAGACCGGCGCAACGATTTCGAAGCTGGGCTGCTCAGCGCGTGGATCAGCCGCCATCAGACCGAAAAACGCAGGTGTACCGTGATTGAGCTGTCTCTGGCAGACGACCGATTATCGCCGTCCAACCCGCGTTTTGAACGCGCCCTTGCTCAGACGTCCGATGCAGTCGTGGTGCCGCTGCGACTGGGTTACATCCATTCCTCAGCACAACGCCACCGACCCCGATTGACCGATCTTCTCCGCGGCGGCGAACACCTGCCCGGCGCGTTGCGCGGCCGCTGGATCGCTGCACGATATCCCGAGCGCCTGATCCCCTATCGCGGCCTACCCGCTTCGGTCGCTGAACTGGCCGCCCGATTTGCGCACAAATACGAGCAGCCAGCAGCAGCACAGCCAGCAGAATTCGGCATTTTTGTCGCACGGGCCGCTGCCGTCGTGCTCGACATGGCAGAGCGCCAACAGGTTGGCGGCCGATACAAAGTTCCGCGATATGTCGCTGCGAGCCTACAAAGTCGCCCAGAGTTTCGGGCTCAGCTGGCCACTATCGCAGCGCAACGCGGACAGTCGCCATCGGCAATCAGCGCCGAGGTCACAGGCTATCTCAGGGAGATGGTCTCGATACCCACAAGGTTCTGGCTCGATGTCTGGGCGAAGGTGTGCAATATCTGTCTTGGTCTCGGCTACGATCCCGCATTGCACTACTCGCGAGAAGACGTCGAACGCATTCGCGGCATCGTCCGCAAACACCCGACTGCCCTACTATGGACGCACAAGACCTACATCGACGGCTTCGTCGTCCCGAAAATACTCTTCGACAACGACTTCCCCATGCCCCATCTATTCGGTGGGGCCAATTTGAATATTCCGGGGCTGGGATTCTTGCTCCGACGCGCCGGCGGGATCTTTATCAAGCGCAGCTTCCAAGACAACGAGGCCTATAAAACAGCATTGCGCGCCTACATTGGCTATCTCATGGAGAAACATTTCCCACTGTCGTGGTCCTTTGAGGGCACGCGATCACGCCTCGGTAAGCTGATGCCGCCCAAATACGGCTTACTGAAGTATGTACTCGAAGGCGCTTGGCAAGCGGATGCGCGAGATATTCATATCATCCCGGTATCGGTGAGCTACGATTTGGTTCGCGACGCAGAAGAATATGCGCGTGAGCAGGCGGGCGTACCGAAAGCACCCGAATCGATTGCCTGGATGATTAGCTACCTGCGCTCGTTGGCGCGCCCCATGGGAAAGATCTACGTGGATTTCGGCGAGCCGGTCAAGCTCGCGCAAGCGCCAGATCCGAGCGACCGGCTCGCCTTGTCTAAAATTGCCTTCGAGGTCGCCGTTGAGGCCAATCGCGTGACACCCATTACTCTCCCGGCGGCTGTCAGCATGGCACTGCTTGGTGTCTACCCACGCGCGTTGACGGAGCAAGAGGTGATTTTTGAGGTCAGTAGAATCACCCAGTGGGCCGATGCTCGAGCGATTCGCCAATCGGCAGATCTAAAGCCGCTGTCAAAGGACACCATGCAAGCTGCACAGGCCATGCATGCCGGACTCAACTTGATGATTGAGGAGGGCATCATTTCGCGCTTCGATGGCGGCATGGAGACGGTGTACGGTATCGCACCGGGGCAGGCGCCGATCGCGAGCTTTTATCGCAACACGATCATTCATTTCTTCCTCAACCAAGCCATTGCTGAACTGGCGCTGATTGCTGTGATGGAGATCGATCTCTCGGTAGATGACCAGCAACCACCAGAATCCATTTTTTGGGACGCGGTCGATGACCTGCGCGACCTCTTTAAATTTGAGTTTTTCTACCCACCCAGTGCCGTGTTCCACGATGAAATTGATCGCGAGTTACAGCGTCTGGACTCGAGCTGGCGGGAGCGACTGAACAATGATCCTGGTGGTGCCCGCCACCTGCTCAGTCTATTGGAGCAGCCCGTGGCACACCGAGTGCTGCAGGTTTTCTCGGAGGCATACCACCTCGCTACAGAAGTCCTTTGCAGCGCGAGCGAGACAGACCGAGACGCTTTCATCGATCGCTGTATGAATTACGGTCGTCAGGCCTACCTGCAACGGCGCATCAGTAGCGAGGCATCGATGGGCAAGATCCTGTTTCAAAACGCGTGGCAGATCTTTGATAGCAGAGGACTCCTTGATCAGGACGCGGTAGACTGTCACGAACGTCGCCAGCGAACGGCCGATGCTTTGGCGCGCTGGGTGCGGCGAATTGAGATCAGCCGCGCATTATCGATTAGCCAGCGTGGCGCAGAAACACAAAGGGATCGCGCGATTGGGGTCATTTAAGGTAGCAATTCTCGGAGGCGGCTCATGGGGCACGACGATCGCCTCACTGATCAACCGTGATCACGAGGCGGTACTGTGGGCCCGTGACTCGGCAACCGTCGACGAGATCAATCAGCACCATCGCAACAGTCGCTATTTGGGTGATCTCCCCTTGCATCCTCATCTCACCGCAACCACCCAGCTGGAAAGCGCGCTCAGCGGCGCGAGTGCGGTGCTCGTAGCCATCCCCTCGAGTCACTTCCGATCAACGCTTGAATCCAGTCGGACATTGATCGCTGCCGGGGTTCCCATTGTTAGCCTCTCCAAAGGTCTAGAACGCGAGTCCGGCCTGCGCATGACACAAATTATCGAGGCGCTGTGTCCAGACAACCCAGCGGGGGTGCTCACCGGCCCCAATTTGGCACTAGAGATTTTGGCTGGTAAAGCCGCTGCATCGGTACTTGCTCTGACTGATGCTTCCGCAGCGAAGGTGCTCCGAGCAGCGCTCGATGTCGGTCTCTTCCGGGTTTATACCAACAACGATGTGATTGGTTGTGAGCTAGGCGGGGTTTTTAAAAATATCATTGCGATTGCCGTGGGTATGGGCGACGGACTCGGCGCGGGTGACAACACGCGAGCGGCACTGATCACGCGCGGCCTCGCTGAGATGACGCGTTTGGGTGTGGCGCTCGGCGGCCAAGCCGAGACGTTTGCTGGTCTCGCTGGTATGGGCGACATGATCGCGACCTGCACCAGCCCGCAGTCACGTAATCGGCACGTTGGGATCGAGCTGGCCAAGGGCTATGCGCTAGAGCACATTATCGATGCGATGCACATGGTTGCCGAAGGCGTGAAAAGTGCCCCCACGGTGATCGAGTTGGCGCGGGCGCGCCAAGTGCCGGTGCCGCTGACGGAGGATGTGTATGCTGTCTTGCAAGGACGGGCTAATCCACGATCTGTGTACCGCAGCCTGCTCCGTGTCAGCGCAGGTGCCGAGTCAGAACCCGGCTAACAACACAAGGAGAAGATGATGCCAATCGCACACCCCATACGCGTTGTCCTGCTAACCCTCACTTTGATCGCCGCCGGCTGCGCCACCAGTCCAACCGGACGCAGTCAGCTCATGGTGATCTCTCCCGAGTCCGCCATCGTGCAGTCACGCGCCGCCTATTTCGATACAGTGAAAACGCTTGCCGATCAAAACCTACTTGTCGATGACCCACAGCTGGTCGATCGGGTCGCGGTCATTACCGGGCGCGTCGTGACCGCCGCGATTGAAGCCTTCCCAAACAGCCGGAGCTGGGAGTGGAGCGTCGCCATCGTCGATGACAATAAAACCGTGAACGCGTGGTGTATGGCGGGCGGGCGGATGGCGGTCTACACCGGTTTGTTCCGTCAGCTCAAGCTGACCGATGCCGAGTTCGCGCAGATTATGGGCCATGAAATTTCTCACGCACTGGCGAATCACACCGCTGAGCGAATGTCTCGGGCCATGATTACGCAACTCGGTATTTTAGCCATTGCCGCCACAGCCGACAGTCAGACGACGACCAATAACGCATCGAAAGCGGCTGAGCTCGCTCTCGAATTACCCAACAGCCGCACCGCAGAGACCGAGGCCGATGTCTTGGGACTGCGCCTCGCCACGCTCGCCGGCTATGACCCGGAGGCAGCGGTGACGCTATGGCAAAAGATGGCCGATCTCGGTGGCGATTCACCGCCAGAGTTCTTGAGCACGCACCCCGCGCCCGACAATCGTCAAGCCAAGCTATCCGCGCAGGTCGCCCAAGTGCGTGCGCTCAATCCAGCTGGGCATAAAGCGGCGGTGCACCCGGTGACGATTATTCGCTAGCCGTGAGATGCAGGGGCCCGTGCGCGTATTGATCTGACGCGCTGTGAATGCTGCGGGGCCGAGGCATGCCGACGCCGATAAGATCGGTGTCTTTAGGGGCTATCGAAGTTGCTGCAAGAAATGCAGGTGGTCCTCATACTGCTTCAGAATGTCCACAAGGACCTGCTCTTTTGACCAACCCATGATGTCATAGTCTTGTCCGCCCTCAGCGAGATGTACTTCCGCGCGCCAGACCTCCTTTGCCTGAGAGGGCAAAGGCTCTCCCATTAAGGACTCATCGGGGAGGGGCTGTTGGTGCGCCCGCACCTCATAAACAAAATCAGCTTCCTCTCCATGCGTCACGACCAGGCGAATACTCGACGCCTCTGACAAACAATCCTCGATAGAGGCATCGACATGATGGCGAGATAGCTCCTGAGCAAAGTCTGCCAAAGCCTGCGCCACGACCCCTCGTTGAAATTGAATCACTGAGCTTTGCGAGGAAAACGTCAGCAGATTATCGAGCCGCTGGCGCCAATCACTCGACTCGGCAGTTGACGGCGGATGCACTGAAATCGCAGCGGCGTCGCGCTTTACGCCGTCAAGCGACAGCGCCCGCCACAGCCCCCAAAATGCGCCAAGAAGTGCTACAGAGAAGGGCAGCGCACTGGCGATCGTCGCTGTTTGCAGCGCACCGAGCCCGCCCGCTAAGAGCAGCGTTGCGGCAATGACGGCAATGATCATCGCCCAAAAAACTCGCTGTGCCGCTGGCGTATCGTCGTTGCCGTGCGCACTCAACATATTGAGCACCAACGCGCCGCTGTCTGCGGAGGTGACAAAGAAAATGACGATCATGACAAGGCAAATCATCGATAACACTTGTGTTCCGGGTAAATAGTCCAAGAATTTGAACAATCCGATCGCTTGATTGCTCTGAATCACCTCACCCAATCCTGAAGCCCCTTGGTTCGCTATCAGATCAATCGCACTGCCGCCAAAAATACCCATCCACAAGACGATAAACAGGGTCGGCACAATGGTCACACCGATTAAAAACTCTCTAATCGTGCGGCCGCGCGAAATCCTCGCCAAAAATAATCCAACGAAGGGTGTCCAACTAATCCACCAACCCCAATAAAAAATAGTCCAGCCGCCCAACCAATCGGTCGGGTTGTAAACATAAAGGTTAAATGTTTTCGGAATCAGCGTAGCGAGATAGCCGCCGAAATTTTGCAAGGAGCCGGATAACAGCAACACCGTGGGGCCGACAATCAAGACGCCACCTAACAACAGCACGGCGAGCACGGTATTGATCTCAGAGAGTCTTTTAATGCCCGCATCGAGCCCCATGACCACGGATACTGCAGCCAAGGCCATGATGACAAAAATGAGAACCACCTGGACGAGATCGCTCACCGGGACATCAAACAAATAGTTGATGCCCGCATTAATTTGCAGCACGCCATAACCGAGACTGGTGGCGATACCAAACGTGGTACAGATAATTGCAAACACATCAACGGCTGCGCCCCAAGGTCCAAATATGCGATCGCCGATCAGCGGGTAAAAAGCAGAGCGAAGGGTCAGCGGGAGGCTGTGTCGATAGGCAAAATAGCCAAGGACCATGGCCACCGCGGCATAGGTTGCCCAGACATTGAAGCCCCAGTGAAAGAAAGTAAGCCTGAGAGCCTGCGAAGCCGCCTCGGTATTCCCCCCTTCGCCGAGAGGCGGTGATAAATAGTGCATCACCGGCTCTGCCACACCAAAAAACAACAAGCCAATGCCCATGCCCGCAGAAAACAGCATAGCAAACCAAGAAACATAGCCGTAATCGGGCGTGGAATGATCAGGACCGAGCTTAATCTCGCCGAAACGAGAAAAAGCCAAAACCACCACGAGGGTCAGTACAACGCCCATCACCAACACATAAAACCAGCTGGCCGTATCGACAATTGTCGCTTGAATCGAGGCGAACAACTGCTGGCTTTGCTCTGGCAGGATCAAAATAGCAACGACGATACTCAACAGGATGATGACCGCGGGAAAAAAGGTCAGGCTGTCGACGGAAAAACTTTGAGAGGGCTTGAACCGCATAAGATTAGACGTGTTAGGCAAAAAGTGACGTCGCAGTATACCGCCTTCGAGAGGAACTATGTGGGCAGTTAATAAATTCGGACCAAATTAATTATTGATTCATATTTTAGTTTTTTTATATGAAAAACAGACATTTAGTCCAAATATGCAAAATTATTTAGTTTGGGTTAAAATTATTGGCTGAAAGCTATTAGTCCGCGTATTCCAAAAACTCAGGAGCTATGATGAATCAACGTCACTCGTTTGGTCGCCACAAGTTGGCACTCGCAATAAACACAGCACTCTTCCCCGCCCTTGCAGCAACAGCTGCTCAAGCTCAGCAACTCGAGGAAGTTGTCGTGACGGCGACGAAGCAAGCCGCTTCCCTCCAAGACATCGCGGTCACCGTCTCGGCCGTCACCCAAGAGCGATTAGAGCAATTTGGTGTGGATAACTTCGAGGACTACCTCATTCAATTGCCTGGCGTTACTGCGGGAGGGAGTGGGCCCGGTCAAAACACGATTTATATCCGCGGTGTCGCCTCGACCACACCCAACCTGTCGACGACTGGTGTTGCAGGTATTGCGCCTAACGTCGCACTTTATTTGGACGAGCAGCCGCTGTCTCAGCCCGGCAGAAACCTCGACGTCTATGCAACAGACCTTAATCGCGTCGAGGTGTTGAAAGGCCCTCAGGGCACATTATTTGGCGCCAGCTCGCAAGCGGGCACCGTGCGTTTGATCACCAACAAACCCGACTTTTCAGAAACCTACGGCAGTATCAGCGCAGACTTCGCAGGAACGGAGAACGGTGAGGGGAGTTCCAAATTTGAAGTCATGCTGAATGTTCCCGTGAACGATTCCGTTGCCCTGCGCGCCGTGGCATTTCGGGATGATCAGGGTGGATATATCGACAACGTGCATGGCACGCTCACCCTTCAGGAGAGCGCTCGATTCCGCGATGCAGGCGTTGTGCGATCAAACGGTGTCCCTGTCTCTCCAGCGCGCGCGGGACTGCAATCGGCAACCTATATCAACAGCCTGCCCGCAGTCGGATATACCGATTGGCGCGTTCCCTTCGACCCCTACGACCCCAATTCTCTCGTTGAGTTTCGCGCTGCAGACAATAGCGATTTGGTCGAAGAGGACTTCAATGACACCACTTACACCGGTGGTCGGATAGCTGCGCAAATCGAGCTCGCACCCGAGTGGAGCCTGTTGCTGGGCGCTATGACTCAAGAACTTGAAAGCGAGGGCACCTTCACAGCTGATCCCACTCTCGGCACAGACTCACCGAGCATCCAGCGCTACAGCCCAGACCACCTAGAAGACCGCTTCAATAACTTCAACTGGACTCTCGAGGGTCGTCTCGGGGAATTAGAGGTGGTCTACACGGGCGCTTACACCGAGCGCGAATCAGACCAAATCATGGACTACACCGACTATATGTTCGTGGGGCAGTATCTGCCATATTACATCTGTGACACGTCTGTGACCTACCCGGAATACAACTACTACTTTGGCGACTCATCACCACTTGCCACGGGCCCGCGACCGGGCAACGTGTCAAACGGCGTGTGTTACGAGCCTAATCTGTACGTTCTGAGCTACACCGAAACAGAGACAACGACCCACGAGCTCAGATTTAGTACCGACCAGTCGCGTGAGTGGCGCGTTACCGCAGGTGCTTTCTACAGCGACTTAGAGTTAAAGGAGCGCGTGGACTTCAGTTACCCCAGCATCAATGATGCCAATTTCTACGACCTCATTTTGGGCTCGGATCGTCCGGCAAACTATCCATTCCCCGGGGCTTACAACTCAGACGCCGGGCCATTTCCAGCCGATACCGTCTTTAGGAACGACGTGAGACGTACAGATGAGCAGTTTGGTATTTTCGGAGAGCTGTCCTATGACCTTTCCGATACACTCTCTGTCACTATCGGGGCACGCTACTACGATGTTTCGGTTGACCTTGAGGGCGGCGCTAACTCCTCATTTGGCAATATGTTTTGGCTCACGGACGTCGACGGATTTGGGACAAATATCTCAGATCTTTACGACGGCGACGGCTCGCTAGCCTTCGTAACGGACTCTAACCCTAACATCCGTGGCCCATTTACTTCGGGCACTACGTTCGAAGAGCTGTCGGACTTCTTTGCCGCAAACGATGCCTTCAGTTATAACCGCGGGCGGTTGATCAACGCGCCAAATGCGATTAGTGACGCTGAAATCGAAGGCTTCCTGCGCGCCATCGACGCACCCGATGCAGCCGACACATCGGGCACAATCATGAAGATCTCGCTGTCCTATCGTCCTAATGATGACGTGCTCTGGTACGGATTGCTCTCGGAGGGATTCCGTCCCGGGCTCCTGAACCGACCCGGTGGAGCCGCAGGCCCCGGCGGCTACTCTGTACCCTTTGAACTGAAGACCGATGAAGTCGTTAACTATGAGCTTGGCGTTAAAGCAGATATGGCAAACGGCACGCTCCGATTCAATGGCAGCGCGTTCTTCGTCGAGATTGACCGCCTACAAACCACTATTTTCGACCCGCGCATTGTCAACCTGTTCTTCTCAGACAATGCAGCGAACGCCGAGGTCATGGGCGCCGAAGGTGATTTGACTTGGCTGCCGCAGGCAGTTCCAGGCCTGACGATTGGCGCCTCATTCTCATTACTCGACTCGGAAATCACGAAGGTTCTGACACCGACTGATGACGTTGTCAAAGGCGATGAGTTGGCGTTTGCGCCCAAGCTGCAGTACAACCTCAGTGCGCGATATGACTGGGCCTTCGGTGGCGGTTTGGATGCGTATGTCTTAGGACACATGCAGTATTCAGATGAATCCTACAGTGACATCATTACCATCAATCGTGACGTCATCCAGAGCTGGACTATGATGGGGCTTTCTGCGGGCGTGTCCGCTGAAAATTGGGATGCCACGGTCTACATTGAAAACCTGACCGACGAGCGTGCTGAGCTGTCGCGAAACTATGTCAATGACCGTCCGCGCGCGACGTACGCTCGACCGAGAACGATGGGTTTGCGTGTTGGATATAAATTTTAAAGACACGGACTTCATGCTCTAATCAAAGCTCCCTTGAATGGGAGCTTTTTTTTCTGAGGTAGAACGGCTTGCAGAGCGATATTCACGATAGCATCAAGACTGCGATTCAACAGGGAGACTTTGCGTCAGCTCAGTCCCTTCTTGAGAAAAACGCCACGGATGACAGCGAATGGCTCTACCTGTCTGCCCTATGCCATCGGCGGCTTGGACAACCACAGATTGCTCTCAAAACGCTCGATCGATTGCTCAACGCGACACCGAAACACGGTCGCGCATTTCAAGAGCGCGGCCATATTCTGCGAGAATTAGGTCAAACTGATGCAGCTTTAGCGGCCTACGGCCGAGCTTGCCAGGAGAATCCGTCACTGCACGCGAGTTGGCGCGCGCAAGCGGAGATCTTACTGACCAGCAATCGGCTAGCGGAAGCCAATCGGCTCAAGCCCCACATTGAACGCCTCGCAAAGATGCCGAGAGAACTCGTTTATGTGCTTGATATCTTATCGCAGGGCTTTATCGCCAAGGCAGAGACCGCCTGTAGGGCGTTTCTGCAAGTCAATCCTCACCACCCAGAAGCCATGCGATTGCTCGCCGACATCGCGGTCAAACTGAATATTGTCGATGAAGCGGAGTTCCTTTTAGAAAGCGCTGTGCTTTTTGCACCAGATGACACGGCGCTGAAGCTCGACTACATCAGCGTCCTGCGAAAGCGGCAGAAATTTGTGGAGGCAAAAGCGCTGACTGAGGCGTTACTCGAAGCGGATGAACAGAATGTCCAGCTCAAATCTCTGCATGCAATTATCAGCATGCAGATGGGCGACTACCCTATCGCACTCACCCTGTTTGACCAAGTGTTGCAAGAAATACCTGAGGAACCCGTGACGCTGACATCGAAGGGGCATGCGCTTAAAACGATCGGTCAAACCGATCAAGCAATCGATTGTTATCGCAGGGCCTGCGGAGACCATGTGATTCATGGCGAGGCGTGGCAGTCCTTAGCCAACCTAAAGACCTACCGTTTTAGTGATCAAGAAATTGAGCGCATGCGGTCCTTAGCCGACCGACATACGCTGAGAAATATGGATCGTGTCTATCTCAATTTCGCTTTGGGGAAGGCCTATGAGGATAACAAGGATTTCGATGCTGCCTTCGCGCGCTACGCACAGGGCAATTCAATCAAACGCGGCGAGTCTCGCTATGTTGCGGAGCATATGACCGAGGAATTCGACAACCAAAAGCTTGTTTTTTCTCGTGCTGATCTACCCAAATCAACCTGTATCGCCACCGACCCGATTTTTATTTTAGGGATGCCTCGGGCGGGCTCCACATTGCTAGAGCAGATTTTGTCGAGCCACTCGCAAGTCGATGGCACCCAAGAACTACCCAATATTTTGACGATCGTTCACCGGCTGAGGACGCAAGGTGACCGCTTCGACCGGCAGAACTATCCCCAATGTCTTACTGAGACCCAGCAAGATGCATTGACCCAATTCGGAGAGCAATATATCGAGGACACTCGGGTTTATCGTCAAGATGCGCCGTTTTTCATCGACAAAATGCCGAACAACTTTCGTCATATCGGTCTCATCAAACAAATCTTGCCCAACGCCAAAATTATCGATGCGAGAAGGCACCCAATGTCTTGTACCTTCAGCTGTTTTAAACAGCTGTTTGCTGAAGGCCAGGAATTTTCCTACGACCTGGCTGATCTTGGTCGCTACTATCGCGACTACGTGAATCTTATGGACTTCTGGCATCAGTGCTTTCCCGGAGAAATACTGCACGTCCAGTATGAGGATGTCGTGGAAGACTTAGATCAGCAGATACAACGAATTTTAGACTACTGCGAGCTGCCGTTTGAGGACGCCTGCACACGTTACTGGGAAACGGAGAGAGCCGTGAAGACGCCCTCCTCAGAGCAAGTTCGGCAACCAATTTTTAAATCGGGCGTCGAGAATTGGCAGCACTTTGAGTCGCACCTCTCGCCGCTGAAAGAGGCACTTGGTGCTACCCTTGAGAATTACCGGCCTACCCATGTTCCTGTGTAAACCAAACCGAAAGGGCTATCCAGATCGATCAGAAACTTACATCATCTCTACCTTACATATTGTGGCCGTCGCAGTTTTGACAGCGCGTTGCGGCAGCCGCTCCCCTAGGAGGATACATCGGTGACTGATCTCCAAGACCAAGTACTGATCTCTCTGCGCAGAATCATCCGAGCAACAGATTTGCACAGTCGACGCCTCGGCAAGCAAACGGGACTCACGACGCCGCAATTGGTGATTATTCAGGCCATTAGAAATCTTGAAGACCCGACAGTTTCAGATATCGCTAAGGCGGTCAGTCTCAGCCTCGCGACTGTCACAACGATTCTGAATCGTCTAGAAAGTAACGACCTTGTTCACCGACAACGCAGTGAGGTTGATCGTCGCAGAGTCATCGTGACCCTGACCGAAGCGGGGAGAGAGCTCGGCAATAAGGCGCCCAAACCATTGCAAGATAGTTTTGTTCATCGGTTTAACAAGCTTGAAACATGGGAGCAATTTCAGATTGTCACGGCGCTTGAACGTATCGCAAGTATGATGGATGCAGAGCAACTCGATGCCGCGCCAATGTTGGCTTCAGGAGACTCCGTGGTTTAAGCGCGCTCAGGAGGCTCATCCTTGGCGCGCGGTCGTTACGCCCACAGCAAAATACTTGTCCCCAATTCTCCAGAAAAATCCGTTTTTGACGATTCTACACAGCCGAGGGAGCTGTTGAGGTCATAGGTCGAGCGCCTGAAAACTCCGGGCTCTTTGAGAGAGAGTATTTAGGTTTTTTGCACCTGCCGCATGATGCTCGAAAAATCCTCTTGGCCCGCGCCTTCGCTCTGCAACGATTGATAAAGGGTCTGCGCCAATTGTCCCATCGGATTACTCACACCCGATTGCTCGGCAACGGCCATGGCAAGACCCAAATCCTTGACCATCAAGTCGACCATGAACCCCGGCTTGTAGTCGTTGCTTGCAGGAGCTGTCGGCATGACACCCGGGTAAGGATTATAGACCTGTAGCGACCAATTATTCCCCGAACTTGCTTTCATAATCTCGGACAGCACAGCGGGATCGAGACCGCTGGCAGCGCCCATGGCCAGAGCCTCGCAAGTGCCGATCATGTGCACGGCAAGCAGCATGTTGTTCACCGCCTTGGCCACCTGACCCGCCCCGGCGTCGCCCGCATGAAAGATCTTTTCCGCGTTTCCCATGCCTTCAAGGACTGGCTTGGCGCGAGCAAAGGCAGAAGCCTGTCCTCCGCACATAAACGCCAACGTCCCGGCCGCTGCCGCGGCGACGCCGCCCGAAACGGGGGCGTCCATGAAGTCAATATTGCAGCGGCTCGCGGCCTGCGCGACGCGCTGGGCCGTGGCCACATCAATGGTGCTGCAATCCAGCACTAAGGTGCCCGCAGGTAGCTGTTGCAGCAAACCCTCATCACCCAAATAGAGTTGTGCGACGTGTTGGCCCGCGGGCAGCATAGAAATCACGACGTCCGCGCCACTCGCTGCGTCTGCTGGCGATGCTGCGGCCTCTCCACCGTCGGCAACCAACGACGTCACCGCCGCGGGAAACAGGTCGAAGACTCTGACCGTGTGGCCGGCACGAATCAGATTTTTGGCCATGGGAGCGCCCATGTTACCCAGACCCAGAAAGGCAACGATCGCCATGTTTACAACTCCTTCAGTTTCAGCGACTCGCGGTTCTCGGGAGTCGACATCATTTGCGCAACCAGTGTTTCGGGCACCGCGTCTAAGTCGCTAAAAGCCCATTTCGGTGATCGATCTTTATCAATGAGCAAAGCGCGCACGCCCTCAGCGAATTCCGAATACCGCATCGTATGCGTGGCGAGATCGAGCTCCAATTCAAACACCTGCGCCAATGACTTGCCCCGACATCGGTTGAGCTGCTCAAAAGCGCAGCGCATCGCCAAGGGCGAGGCATAGGCCAAGGCATCTCTGGCCTTTTGCAAATAGGTATCGTCGCCATCGTAAGCGACACAGCGTGTCACAATCTCTGCCAGGTCATCACCCGACATCCAGCGTTCAATCGTGTCGGCATGCAATGCAAGCACACTGTCCTCGGGCTGCGCCCCTTGGGCAGCAAAGTCCGCCAGCACCCGTGTCACCAGCGCTTGGCCAGCGTCACCACCGGTCCATGTCGCCGCAAGCAATGCGTCCTTCACCAAATCACGCTGATCATGTGGCAAATAGTGCGTCCCCAATCCACTCCACAGCGCATCGGCAGCGTTCATCGCTGTGGTGGTGAGGGCCAAGAAGCGACCACTGTGTCCAGGCATCGCATTGAGAAACTGACCCGCGCCAACGTCGGGAAATAAACCGATATGAATCTCCGGCATGGCGATACGCGTGCGTTCAGTCACCACTCGGTGGCTACCCGCGGCAAACACGCCCAATCCACCGCCCATGACAATGCCGTGCCCCCATGTCAGCACCGGCTTGGGAAAAGTATGAAGTTGGAAATCCACCTCGTATTCGCGCGCGAAAAAGTTTTCCGCAAATGAACAAGGGCCACCGGGATTGGCGAGGGAGGACTCGCGCAGCTGCTGCACATCGCCTCCGGCACAAAACCCTTTGTCGCCCGCACCTTCGATCCACACCATGCAGATCTCGTCGTTTTGCGCCCAGGTGGCGAGACAATCGCCTATGACACCGACCATATCCACAGTGAGTGAATTAATCGTCGCCGGCACATCGAGTATGAGCTGACCCATGCGCGCGCCCGGAGCACCGAGCTCCGCAACATGAATACCCGAAATCATTGGTTCTTCCACGCGGGCGCGCGTTTCTCCAAGAATGCGTTGACGCCCTCGCGTTGATCTTCAGTACTGAACAAACCGACAAATTCATCGCGCTCAGCGACCAAGCCGCCGCTGATTGTGATATCGCGCGCGGTGTGGATCAGTCGCTTACAGGCGGCCACAGAGGAGGGTGATTGCTCGCCCACTTTCTGTGCTAAAGCGGTTGCGGCGGTCAAGGCCGCGCCCGTGTCGACCACCTCTTCGACCAAGCCGAGGGCGCAGGCTTTCTCCGCTGACACGCGCTCACCGCATAAGATCATGCGTTTGGCCCAACCCTCACCGACGAGCTGTGTCAGGCGCTGAGTGCCACCCGCACAGGGCAGCAAGCCAACCTTGGCCTCGGGCAGCGCTAAGATCGCCTGCTGCTCCGCGATACGAATGTCGCAAGCCAATGCCACCTCCAATCCACCGCCCATGGCGTAGCCATTCATTGCCGCAATCGATACTCCGCGGAAGTCGGCCAAGGTCTCAAAAGCCTCTCCGAAGGCGAGGCCGACATCGGCGGCCACCTGCGGATCACCACTCGCAAACTGGTTTAAATCCGCACCGGCTGAAAAAAACTTTTCACCGACACCCGTCAACACCAGTGCGTACACCTCGCGATCCTGATTCAGTGCTTCCACGACCGCTTTTAACGCCGGCAGGCTTTCCATATCCCAGGTATTTGCCGGTGGGTTGTTAATCGATACCGTGGCGACGTGATCACTCACTGTGACAAGGATTTTTTCTGAGGGGCTGATGCTCACTGTATAACCTCCAACGCGTTGTCCATCATTAAGCGGCGACCAATAATCACCCGCATGACTTCATTCGTACCTTCAAGAATTTGGTGAACCCGAGTATCGCGCACGTAGCGTTCCATCGGGTATTCACGGATGTAGCCATAGCCACCAAATAGCTGCAATGCACGGTTGCACACCTCAAAGCCTACATCAGTGGCAAATCGCTTGGCCATGGCGCAATACGTGGTTGCTTGGGGATGTTTTTGGTCCAAATGACTCGCGGCGAGTCGAACCATCTGGCGTGCGGCCACCAGTTCGGTCAGCATATCGGCGAGAACGAACTGCGTATTTTGAAACTCAGCAATCGCTTGACCAAACTGTGAGCGCTCCTGGGTGTAGGCCGTCGCCGCCTCCATTGCACGCTGCGCAGTGCCTACCGAGCAAGTTGCTATGTTGAGCCGGCCACCATCGAGACCCTCCATCGCAATCGCGAAGCCCTGCCCCTCCTCGCCCAGTCTGTGACTCACGGGCACCGTCACATTGTCGAAGTTGATCATCCGGGTGGGCTGCGCATTCCAGCCCATCTTCGCCTCCTTCTTACCGTAGCTGATGCCTGCGCTATCGGCGGGAATCAGTAACGCAGTAATGCCTCGCGAGCCGGTATCAGCCGTGCGGCACATGACGACCAATACGTCGGTCTCTCCCGCGCCAGAGATGAATACTTTACTGCCATTCACGCGGTAATGATCGCCATCGCGGACCGCGGTAGTGCGCAAACTGGCAGCATCGGAGCCAGCGCCAGGTTCGGTCAAGCAATAGGAGGCAAGCTTTTGCCCTGCAGCGAGATCAAAACACCAGGTGTCAACGACTTCGGGGCGACAATAGCGACCCACCATGGCGGTGGCCATATTGTGGATCGTTAGAAACGCCGCAGTGGTGGTGCACCCCTTGGCCAGCTCCTCAACAATCAGACTGGCGTCGAGTCGGTTCATACTCAGCCCGCCAGCAGCCTCTGGGGTATACATTCCCATGAAACCGAGTGCGCCCGCGGCGCGCAGCGCGTCCTTCGGGAAGTGCGATGTTTCGTCCCAGCTTGCAGCAAAAGGCGCGAGAGAACCCTCGGCGAAAGCGCGCGCGCTCGCGACATAGGCCTGTTGCTCCTCTGACAGATTAAAATCCATGTCGGCACATCTCCACTTGACTCACAGCATGACAAAACGGGTAGGGTAATCGCATCACGACCTCAATTCTGAGTGAAAAGTCCACGCGCGTTAAGACGGCTCACTGACGCAGGCCCCAGCTCGCGCAACGCGATCTCGGTGCCTTGTCTTTCAGTCATGCCTTTCAGACACAGCGCTGTCAAACACTTGCTATCGGACCTCGAGCACAGCAACACGCCGCAGAACCTCACCGCACAACCGCGGATCGCATTGTCGCACAGGGACCACGAATCATGCGACGCCAGCTCAATAGTTGGCATACCAGAGCGCGACAAATAGTAGATGAACAAGGCATACTATCTTGAGAATTCAAGATGAGATTGCGCCGTCGTGGAATTGATTCATCGTTTTGCCCAAGGCTTCTCCGAGGTCATCAGCGCCGAGGGTGCCGAAGACACCGCGGCAGCACTCGTTCGGGTGCTCAAGGCACTGACCGGTGCCGATGACGGGTCGGTACTGCACTACGCGGATGGTCGACTGCCAGAAATCGCCTATGCGCAGCCTGTTGCCAGCTTAGGCCACACCACCTTAGACGCTTACCTCTCCGGTCCCTTCCTGCTAGATCCGTTTTATCGCGCCGCGGCCATCGACCGACGCTTCGGTGTCTTTCGCCTGAGCGAACTCGCACCTAAAGGATTCAAGGAGAGTGAGTACTACCGCAGTTGGTACCGCAACTGTGGCTACCAAGATGAGTGCGGTCTGTTGATTTCGCTCAATGACGGGGGATTTATCAATATTGCGCTGGGATTGACCGAGGCCAACGCACGCTTTGGCAAACGTCAGGCGCAGTTGCTGAGCGCGATCCTCCCCAGTGTTGCCGCAATCTGCCAACAACGTTGGGCAAAAGCGCAAAATACTAGCTCCCCAGCGGGCCTCAGGGAGCAGCTACACGCGTCGTTGGCGGCTTTTGGAGACAGCGTGTTAACACGCCGCGAGCGTCAGGTGACTGAGTTGGTTTTGCTGGGGCACAGCACGCGCATCATTGCCGAAAAACTGGGCATATCCAGTGAAACCGTGAAACTGCATCGCAAACACGCCTATGCCAAACTTGACGTGTCGTCTCAGGCAGAACTGTTTTATCTGTTTATGGAGGCGCTCGCGCACAGTGCGGGTCAGTCGAGCGAGATTCAAGATCCGCTGATTGCCTACCACGCGAAACCCAGCACATGACAAAAGCGCTCGACAATTTACTCGCCGAGGGTTTTCAAGCCCTGAACCGCGGTGACATCGCGGCGGCTGGCAAGGCCTGCGAGCAAGCACTTGCGCTCGATGCCAATGCCGTGCAAGCGCACTTTCTGGTAGGTCTTGTCGCACTCGAGGGCAAAGAGCGTCCGGTTGCGCACCGCGCTTTTAAGTCGGTGGTGCAACTCGATCCAGACCACGCCGCCGCTTGGGCGCACCTGGCTCGGCTTAATGCCTCGGAGGGGCGCGTCAGTGCTGCGGAGGCAGCCTTGAAAGAGGTGCGACGCATCCAGCCCACCGATGCCGTGGTGCTGGACCTAACGGGTATGGTTCTCAATCAGCTCGGCGAATATGAGGCGGCTAGAGCTTTTTTTGCACGCGCTAATACGCTGGTGCCAAATCAAGCAAATTTCATGATGAATCTGGCGAATGTACTGGTCTTTCTCGGCGACTTAGACACCGCTCAGCAGATATTTCTCGACGTCATCAGCCTCGACGCTGCCAACCCGCAAGCGCATTGGGGCTTGGCCAATGCAGTGAAAGCACGCGATCACCGACACATCGAGCAAATGCGTCATTTAGTCCCTCGCTACATCAAGAACCCGCGAGCCTCTGCTTTCCTGAATTATGCCATTGGCAAGGAGTGCGAGGACCTCAAAGACTGGGCTCATGCATTTGACGCGTTCGCATTAGGTGCTAAGGCACGGCGAGAGGTTGTCGCCTTCGATGAAGATGCCGAAGTCGACATGTTCGAGACCATCAAATCAACCTATCACCGGGATTGGCTCGCTGCACAAGCCTCAGGACATCCGAGCGAGGCACCCATTTTCGTATTGGGCCAGCCACGTACCGGTACCACACTGATCGAACGCATTATCACCAGTCACTCCCAAGTTCATTCCGCAGGGGAGCTTCAGCACTTTGGCCTCGCAATGCGAAGATTAACCGGCTTCACGAATCCTAAACGCTTCAGTGCTGAACTTTACTCGGGAGCAGCGACGCTTAGCGCACCCAAACTAGGTCAAATGTACCTTAAAACAAGTGCAAGAATGCGCGGTAAATTGCCGCGATTTGTCGATAAATTGCCGGTAAATTACCTAAACATCGGATTAATCTTAGCGAGCCTGCCGAACGCCAAAATCGTGCATTTGGTGCGCAACCCCGCGGATGCCTGTTTTGCGAGCTTCAAACAACTGTTCGCAGACGCCTACCTACACTCCTATGATCAACGCGAGATGGCGCGCCACCACCTGCGCTACCTCGATCTCATGGCGCATTTCCGCGAGCAATTCCCCGGCCGCATCATCGACATCCGTTATGAGGATGCGGCGAGCGATCTCGAGCCCCATGCGCGCCGCCTGATTGAGGCCCTCGAACTACCTTGGGAGGACGCCTGTCTGAGCTTCCACGAGAGTGATAAGGGCGTCGCAACAGCCAGCGCGGCTCAAGTCCGCGAGCCAGCACATACACGCTCCGTCGGTCGCTGGCGACGATATGAAGAGGCACTTGCACCCATGCTTGACGTGTTGCGCGCAGGCGGTGCACAGATCGACTGAGCGCTGGCACTAGAACGTGTGATTTTCTTACTCTTTTTGCTGTAACAAATGCTGTACAAGCACCCGCTTTTTACTGAAACTTTGCGTAGCCGAAGCTGAAGACTGCCTTGCAGTCCCAGCACATCGTATTGCCAAAGACAATGGTAATCGCTGCGCCAAAAGCAATGCATGAACAATGTTAGAGCAATGCTAGAACAATGAGAGAAACACGAAGGATCGAGGAGTCCCTTATGACAAAGATCTGCCCCAACAAAAACAGCCTAACTGTCCGCCGTACAGCCCTGCCACTCGCTGTATCAGCAGCGCTGATCGCGCCGCTGCCGAGCTGGGCGCAAGAACTTGAGGAGGTGGTCGTCACAGCGACCAAGCGAGAAGAGTCTGTCATGGATGTGCCGCTCGCGATCACCGCGCTGTCGGGCAACTTTATTGCAGACACGAACCTCAATGACGTCAAAGACCTGATCGCCTACACCCCCGGTGTGAGTGGTAACTCTCAGGACTCCTTCATCGACGCGGTCAGCATGCGTGGTGTGCGCACGCAAGACTTCGGCGTCGGTGGTGACCCTTCAGCAGCCTTCTTCAAAAATGACCTCTACGAGGGTCGAAACGGCCCCGTGGTGACCAGCCTCTTTGATATCGAGCGCGCAGAGATCCTGCGGGGGCCTCAGGGCTTCTTGTTCGGTCGTAACTCGATCGGCGGTGCGTTTTCCGTCTACACCCGAAAAGCAGAGATTGGCGCCAGCGACGCCTACCTCGATCTTGACGTCGCCGAGCGCAACCACCTGGTCTTTGAAGGCGGTATCAACCTGCCTGTAAATGACAACTTCGCGCTGCGCGTTGCCGCTTACTCGTCACAAGAGGACGGATTCGCCAAAAATGTGTTCTCTGGCAATAAAGAGATCGAGCACGACAAAACAGCGTTCAGGCTCTCTGCGACCTATGAGACGGACAATCTAACTGTGCAGGCCATGGCCGAGTACGAGGATCGTGACCAGTCAGGATCCATGTATCGCGCGATTGACGAGGGCGATATTTGGGAAACCTTCGACAACTATATCGTCGATGACACTACCCTTGGCGGCAACAACCAGCAGATCGACTCCGATATCAGTCAAGGTGATGCCGACAATGGCGAAGTGACCACGCTGGGCTTGCGCATCGACTACGACTTGGGCTTCGCCACCTTGACCTCCAATACCGGTTACAAAGATCACGATTACTACTACAGCGAGGATTACGACGGTACACCGCTGAATATCAACAACTTCTCGTTACGCCAAAGCGGAGACTACTTCCAGCAGGAGTTGCGGCTGACTTCCAACAATGACGGCCCCCTTGCTTGGTACGCTGGAGTGTCTTATTACCGCGAGGAATTAGATGCCCAATTCACTAACGTGGGCTCTGAAGACCTGATGTGCCAGTACTACCTGAACTACATCCCCGAGGAATACGGCTACGAGTTCTATGCAGGATGCGGTGATTACTACAACGAATACAACTATTACTACCCTTACCCGTTTTATCCAACAGCCGATGGCAATCTGACCGAGACCGGTCTTATCCGCGGTAAGTACACCGGCTGGGCGAGCTACGTGAACCTCGCCTACGATGTTTCCGATACGGTCAATGTCGAAGTGGGTGTGCGTTACACCAAGGACGACAAAGATTTCGCCACTTGGGTGGTCGAGCCTGAAAGCCAGTTGGGCCCGTACTTTATCTATGGCTTCGCCACTGATGGCTACATCAGCGATAGCAAGAGCTGGAACGACACCACGGTGCGCGCCATGATCACCTATACGCCCAATGATGACGCGATGTTCTATGCTAGCTACACACAGGGCTTTAAGTCGGGCGGTTTTGGTAGTTTCTGGATTGAAGATGCGGCAGGCAATGTACCAGCCTACGACACCGGTATTACCCAAGATGATGGCTACCTCCCCGGCACCTTCGAACCCGAAACGGTCGACTCGTTCGAATTGGGTATGAAAACCTCCTACCTCGACGGTCGCGGTAACTTAGACCTCACCGTTTTCCTGTATGACTATAAAGATATGCAGGTTATTAACTACGTCGAGGTTGAGGAAACCGGAGCCTTCGCCGGTCGAGTGCTCAATGTGGGCCAAACCGACGGTTTCGGTGTCGAAGCCGCAACGACGGTTGCCCTCAACGACAACTTCACACTGTATCTGGCCGCCAGCTACCTTGATACTGAGGCGACGGGTATCCAAGATATTTGTGGTCTCGAAGACGCTGATGGCTGTGAGGGACGCAAGTTGTTCTGGGCACCCGATGTCACCGTTGCCGGCAAGCTTGACGCTTACTTCCCGCAAGGTAACGGCGCGATCACCGGTAGCTTCGAGATGTCTTATGAGAGCAAGCGCGGCGGTGGCTGGGAGAGCAACCCCGAGGGCATCATTGACGCCTACACGATGTCCAACCTCCGTGTGGGCTTTGAGTCGAATGACAACTGGTATGTCGGCGCCTACGTCGAGAATGTCTTCGACGAATTCACTTGGGATGGTTACAACGCCAACGGTGGTGCGCTGCCATCACACTTCTTTGGTCCGATGCGACCGAGAACAGTCGGCGTGCGCGCGAGCCTGAACTGGGATTAATCGCTTCTCACATGAAACTTCAAACGCCCTTCGGGGCGTTTTTTGTGCCTGAGGTTTCGGGCCAACGCCATCGATCGACTACTGATCTAGCCCGATCAGCTGGGCGCGCAAGGCGGGTCGCGTCGTATCGGGCGAAAGCCAAATGGCCAGAAAAGCACTAGAGAAGTCAGGATCGTCAATCTCGCCTAAAATCTCGCCGTTGAGCGTAAAGATACCAAGTTCTTGGGCATTCACCTCAAAATGCAGTGCATCGCCCGGCTGGACATCGGGCCACAGAGAGCGCAATTCGGAGAGCCATGCCAATTTCCGAGGATGGTCGATACCTTGGGCTGACCACTCCTTCTCTGTTTGCTCAAGCAGCATGTCAGCGCGAATCGCCCGCCGGTAACGAATCTCTAATCTGAGCGGCCGAATACCGGGCCACCAATCGCCGTTAGGCGTCATCAGAGCGGAGTCGTAGATACGCCAAAACATGACACGCAAAGTCGCCTGACCGCGCTGCTGTAGCGGTGCCTCAATGGCACTGATCTGCATTGAGTCAGCCGTATTCTGGGCGCGTCCTAGGGGCGCCAGCATCAGGGCGACCCATAGCAACACAAACAGTCTGTGATACCCGATCGGCCGTCCTACGTGTCGTGTCATGACCGCAACCTGTGGTCCAAACGAAACAAAACAGGGAAAAGACAGGTCCAGACCACGATCAGGACAGCCGCAGTGATCCACAGAGGCTGTGGAAAAACGACCGCACCCAGACGCTCGCCAATACCGTAGTTAAAGGGAACCCCAACCCCGCCCACGACCGCTGCGAGCCAGGGGCGCGCCGCAAAAGTGCGCAGGCAACGCGAGAGGGTGGCGGCAAAGGCCAACCACAAAATGATCAGCCATGGCGGTAACCACAGCGCATCGTTGAAATCGAAAATCCCTACCGCGGTGAGCACGCCGTCGATAGCAACGCCGGCAACCGCAATCCCGGCAAGCGCGCGTAACTCCTGCCGAGGCCGACCGACCAACACAAGGTGCAGGGCAATCATGGCGAGGCCGATCACAATCTCAGGCGTCCGGCCAATGACGCAAATAAACCAAGTCAGCTGAAACCAAATGAGGTTAAACCAATCTCGCTCGGGCAATTCCCAGGCTCGCAGGCGTTGCCACAACGTTGTTATCGTGTCATTCATAGCAGTAGATACGTTTGAGCGTCGCGAGGCAGATCAATCCCGCTTCAACGATGCGTATTCAGCCCCGGCGCAAACTGAGGCGTTGCCGCGTTTAGCCATGAATACCAAAGTGCTTTGCAGTCTGATCAAGCGCCGCGACCAACTTGGTCATGAGCTGGTCGATTTCAGCCTGTGTCGTTACAAAGGGCGGCGCCATGATCATGGCGTCCCCAGTTTGGCGAACCATCAAGCCGCTCGCGATGGCGCTGTCTCGACAAAACACCGCACCGGCCGATGCCGGTGCCAATCGTTCACGCGAGTGCTTGTCCCGCACCAACTCAACCGCCGCGACCAAGCCTTGAGTGCGGACCTGACCGACGATTGGGTGATCGATCAAGGCGGCGAGCTGCTCGGCGAAGTAGGGTGCGAGCGTATTGGCTGCCTGCTCGGCGATACCCGTCTTTGCGTAAACATCGAGTGTCGCAAGCCCGGCCGCACAGGCCGCTGGATGTCCCGAATAAGTCAAACCGTGAGCGAACTCACCGCCACCCGATAACAGAACATCGGTGAGCTTGTTACTGACGAGGGACCCACCCAGCGGGATGTAACCGTTTGTCACCGCCTTGGCAAAAGTCACCAGATCGGGCTCAGTATCATAGGTTTCGAAACCAAACCAACGGCCCGTGCGGCCAAATCCACAGATCACCTCATCAGAAATAAACAAAATATCGCGCTCCGCCAAAATACGCTTCACCTCTGGCCAGTAGCTATCGGGAGGCACAATCACCCCGCCCGCACCTTGGATCGGCTCGGCGATAAACGCGGCGACGTTGTCCTCGCCGAGTTCATCGATTTTGCGCTCAAGCTCTCTCGCTACTTGGATGCCAAAGTCATCCGGGCTGAGATCACCACCGAGCTCAAACCAGTGAGGTTGGTTGATGTGATGCACGTAGTTGAGCCCCATCGTTTGCGCATGCATCGCACTCATGCCGCCGAGGGAGCCGGCTGCGATGGTACTGCCGTGATAGGCATTGCGCCGACTGATGATCTGCTTCTTGTTCGGCTTGTCGAGTAAATCGAAGTAACGATGGACCAATTTGATTTGCGTGTCGTTGGCCTCGGAGCCCGAGTTGGTGAAAAACACATGATCAAATCGCGCGGGTGCAGCAGCCGTCAAACGCGCTGCAAGCTCGACAGCTGGCTGATTCGAACATTTAAAAAAGTTGTTGTAGAACGGGAGTTGGTCGAGCTGACTCGCGATTGCGGCCTTGATTGAATCCTGACTGTAGCCGAGATTACAACACCACAAACCCGACATGCCGTCCTGAATCTGATTGCCGTCGGAGTCATAGATGTAGACGTGCTCCGCGCGACTATAAATGCGGCCTCCATGGCTCGCATAGTCGGCAAAATCGGTAAATGGATGCAGATGATGCGCCTGATCTAACTGCCGTAGCGTGGCGGTATCGAGTGGGTTGTTCACGGTCCTGCCCTCCTAGAGTCCAAACATTGTTCCACAATGCTCGACATCTCGCGTTAACCCTTTGGGAGGGTACTGCATCCCCCCTTTGCGAGTAGACACCGCCGCGGGAAGTGCGCAAACTGATGCTCTGCACAAGGATTTCAGCATGCTACCTAGAACCGATGAGAACTACCGTGGCCTAACCTACCCTTGGGGAAGGCTTGGTGCACCCGAGCCCAAAACGCCAGTAGCGATTGCCGATGGGGTTTGGTGGGCGCGATTCCCCATGCCCGGCGGGCTCGATCACATCAATATTTGGTTACTTGAAGATGAGGACGGCTGGACGGTAGTTGACACCTGTCTCAACCTCGACGATGCCAAAGCGCAGTGGCAGTCACTATTTCAAGGTTTTATGGGCAACAAGCCGGTTAGGCGCGTCATTTGCACGCACTTACACCCCGATCATATTGGGCTCGCAGGCTGGTTATGTGAGCAGTTCGACTGCCCGCTGTGGATGACCGGGGAAGAGTACCTGTTGGGAAGGCTAATGACCGGCTACACCGGACAAACTGTGCCGGCCGTCGCCGAGGCCTTTTACCGCCGCATTGGTTTTAGCGAAAAGCAACTCGATGACTACCGCACTCGCTTCGGAAGTTTTGGCGAGTACGCATATCCGCTGCCGCATCAGTACCGGCGCATGGTCGACCGCGAGACCTTATCGATTGGGGGGCGCTATTGGCAGGTGATTGTCGGACGGGGCCACTCTCCCGAGCACGCCAGCCTCTATTGCCCCGCACTCAAACTGATCATTTCTGGCGACCAGATTCTGCCGCGGATTACACCCAACGTGTCGGTATTCCCCATGGAGCCTGAGGGCAACCCGCTCGAGGACTGGCTCAACTCTTGTGCGCGCCTTATCGGCATTCTGCCGGACGACCTCCTGGTATTGCCGGCTCACCAAGCACCTTTTACGGGGATACGCGCTCGGCTGAATCAGATTATCGACAGCCATCGTATGGCGCTGGCGCGACTGTATGAGCAGCTAGCAACACCCCATAACCTGCTCGATCTTTTTGACTGCATGTTTGGGCGCACGATTCGCGAGGAAGAGATTCAAATGGCAACCGGCGAGACACTCGCTCACCTCAACTACCTATTGGCACGAGGCAATATTCGGCGCTATGTCGATGATGGCGGTTTACTGAGCTACGTCGCCGATGCCGATGCGCGCTACATCGATACCGACGATGCTCATTAACCGACTGAAAACATGGTTTTTGCGACGCCTATACCGGCATATGAATCGCAAGGCATGGCAAGACCATCAACTGCCACCAACCGATGTCAGCAATCTGCGAATTAACCTGGGAGAACAAGTCGTCCCGCTGCGCGTTTACCACGGAAGCGGTGATCGGCCATTAATCATTTACTTCCACGGCGGTGGCTGGGTCATCGGTGACGTCAACACGCATGACCCTTTTTGCAAAATCTTAGCGGACCGCAGCGACGCGACGGTGATCTCAGTCGACTATCGGCTTGCACCAGAACATCCGTTTCCCGCCGCACACGACGACTGCCTCGCGGCAAGTCGTTGGATTTTGGATCATCTCAATGCGCTGCCGCCAAACAACGGCAAGGTGGTACTGTCCGGCGATAGCGCAGGCGGCAACCTGGCCATCTGTACCGCGCTCGCCTTGCATGGAGAGCCGCGCTTAAGTGGCTGCCTGGCGATCTATCCCGCCATCACCCACTATCACGCTGGACTGAAGTCCTATACTGAGCACGCAAAAACAGGTCCGCTGACCACACCGATCATGCGCTGGTTCATCGACACCTATCTCGCCGATACAGCGCCGGCCGACCCGAGCACAGAACGTATTTTCCCCGGACGCAGGACCGGATTTCAGGGCTTACCGCGAACCCTGATCGTCACCGCCGAGCGAGATCCGCTACGAGATGACGGCAAACGTCTCGCCTTGCATCTCCAAAAAGCGGGCGTTGATGTAACCCATCAGCATTTCCCAAATGAAGCGCATGGCTTCGCCTGCTCCGAAGGTCCCACTGAGGGTCATGACGCGTTCATGGCGCTGGCCACGCGTTGGTTGCGCGAGGGCTTCAATCGACCGGCGTCAACCGTTCAAGAATCGCTCGCATTTCCTGAGCCGCCAGCAAGCGGGGAGTAGGGTAGCTATCGCCCTCATCGATCGCTGCATCAATCACCGCAGAATACAAAGCAGGCGATAGTCCTTTGACCGTCGGTGATAAGCCCACGTCGGCAATCAAGGTGCGCACTGCCGCACGAAAATCAGCGGCGCTCTGGGCTTCGTCCGCGGCTTGGGATACGCCGGTGGCAACGGCGAGCTCCGCAAGCTGACGCTGGATGATCTCGCCATAGCAATCGAGCACCTCAGGTAACACCACAGCATTTGCCGCGCCGTGTGGCGTGCCGCACTGGGAACCCAATTGATGCGCAATGGCGTGAACATTGCCCACGTTCACTTGATTGATAGCAATGCCACCCCAATACGCCGCCATCGCCATACCCATTCGTGCCTCGAGGTTATCCGGCTCCGCCGTCGCTGTGCGCAACCAACGGAATACACCTTGAACGGCCAAGCTCGCGGCTTCCGTTCGATTCCCGCGCTCCCAGACGCCGATATACGCCTCAATACCATGCGTTAACGCATCAATACCGGTCGCTGCAGTCACTGAGGGCGGCATGGCAGTCATCAGCGCTGGATCAAGTGCTACCGCTTTGGGTAGCAGAGGCTGGGATCCCATGATCTGTTTTCGATGGTTGTCGGGATCGGTAATGACCGCCCCCATGGTTGCCTCGCTACCGGTACCTGAGGTCGTCGGAATGACAAAAAGCGGTGCGATCTCCTCGGGCGTCTTGTTAAACCCTGCCCAATCACGAGGATCCTCATCGCTGAACCGCGTCGCTGCGATAATTTTCGCAGCATCGATGGCCGAGCCCCCACCGACTGCCAGAACTGCCGTGGCGCCAGCTTGAGCTAGCGCCACAGCGCCCGCATCGATCACGTGATACGACGGGTCGGGCTCGACGCGATCAAACCAATGCACCGTGACCCCAAATTCAGACAGGCTCTCACAAGCAAGATCAGCAATACCTAGCGCCTTCAGTGGGCCATCGGTAACGACCAATACGCTTTGATGACCGAGCCCCGCGATATGAGAGCAGAGTTCCCGAGAACTACCCTGACCCGCGAAAGCCAAATGTTGCGCATTGGCTTTCTTCCCAACCAACAGCTTCATCAAATTAATCGACAGCGATCGAGTCGCTTTTCTCAGTATCATGGGTTTTGTCATGGGACATACCTTTGCGATCATTGTCGTCGCAGTGTAGCGTGCGCATCTGTCGCACTCCTAGACCCAAATAGATGATGCCGCTTTGAACGCAAGGACATGACATGCAAAGACAGTTCATTACCATTGAAAGCCCAGATAGTCTGGTGCTCGCCAAGGACACCATCGCTCATCC
This sequence comes from Halieaceae bacterium, assembly GCA_038134505.1. Classification (GTDB taxonomy): domain Bacteria; phylum Pseudomonadota; class Gammaproteobacteria; order Pseudomonadales; family Halieaceae; genus Luminiphilus. Next base: position 58,752 of record JAYPVH010000010.1, read on the forward strand.
TCAGCCCCATGAAATTCAAATAGATGTCGCCTTTGCAGGAGTCAATCGGGCGGATTTACTGCAGCGGATTGGGCTGTATCCGCCACCCGAGGACGCCTCACCGATCATGGGACTCGAAGTATCGGGCACGGTCAGTAAGCTTGGCGATCAGGTTGAGGGCATCGCTTTGGGAGAACGCGTGTGTGCGCTGTGTCATGGCGGCGGCTACGCCACGCGGGTCAATGTTGATGCCGGCCACGTGCTCAGCATCCCTGACACGATCGATCTTGATATCGCCGCCGCACTACCCGAGGCACTGCTCACCGTATGGGCTAATGTCTTTGAACGTGGCGCACTGCAACCGGATGAGACCGTGCTGATTCACGGCGGAGCGAGTGGTATCGGCTCGATCGGTATACAGATGGCCCAGGCACTGGGCCACCGTGTACTGTCGACCGCAGGGGGTGCTGAGAAATGCTCTAGGGTTGAAGCGCTTGGTGCGGCGTTTTGCGCAAACTATCAGTCGGAAAACCTCCTCGAACAGTTTCAAGAAAGGGGCTATGCCGGACAAATCGATGTGATTCTCGATGTCGCTGGCGGCGATTTTGTCGACCTCAATTTTGATTTGGCTGCAGTGGATGGCCGTGTGGTTTGTATTGGCATGATGCGTGGCGGGGAGGCAACGATTGGCATCGGCAAAGTGTTTATGAAACGACTGACGCTCACCGGTAGCACCCTGAGACGAATGAGTCACCAGGACAAGCGCGACAGTTTCAACGCGATTCGTGCACGCGTGATGCCCGAGGTCGCTGCCGGTCGCATCAAGGGCCTGATTGCCGAGACCTTCCCCTTAGAAAAAGCACTTGAAGCGCATACCACAATGCAGAAAGGTCAGCACATTGGCAAGATCGTACTTGAAATGCCCAAGGAGTCTTAGGTCCGAGCCGCTAAGAAGCAGTCGTCAATCGCGCAAATAAGAACCCGCCTAGCGCGCCTGCGAGACCCTGCCCGATGAGACCGGAAAGCGTCCGCGCGGCGGCGACGCCTTGTAGACCGAGCGCCACCTCCATAACCGACAACAAGGCCACCACAGCGATAAAGCCCGCTAGAGCCAACCAGTATGGTCGAGGCAGTTGCCAGCGTCGCTGACTCCACTGACCTACCCAGAGCCCGATCAGCAACGCGATGCACATCAATGGCAAATAAGAGCCTGCCATACCCATCAAGTCATGCCAAATCGCCGCGATGCGATCGTCAAACGATACAGGGACGCCGAAACTGGCCACGTGATCGAGTACGCCCCATGTGCCCAAAGCGACCGCAGCGATATAGGCTACTATGACCGACGGAAAAAAAGCGCGCATAAGTTTTAACATAGAGACTCCCAGCGACCATGGACTACAGCTTCAGGTGACGTTTTCAAACGGCTCTTTCAAATGGCCTTATCAAATAGCTCTCTCAAAAGGCTCTCTTGAAACACTCTTTCAAAAGACATCTCAAACGACACGCTTGCCGAAGAGCTTGCTATAGTAACAGCGTCACCACAATGTCAGTGTACCGGAGTTCACAGGGCGGCCAATAGGAGTGTTCCCCATGTTGATTCACATCGCACGCAAGCTACTTATCTTGATCCTCATTGCTTCAATGCGCTACGCGTATGCTGTGGACTATCAGGTAGAGGTCATCGCCGAGGGTCTGGATTATCCTTGGTCGATTGCGCAACTGGATTCTGGCGAATTTTTGGTGACACAAAAGTCTGGGAGTTTGCTGCGCATTGATCTCGAGGGGGGGACCCACCTGATCAGTGGCACACCACCGGTCTACTATAAAAGCCAGGGCGGCCTGATGGAGGTTCGCCTGCATCCAAACTTTCGCGACAATCGATGGGTCTATCTGTCGTGGTCGGGCGGCGACGCGGCGCACAACCGTACGACCGTGGGTCGGGCACGATTGATCGATGATGCATTAGAGAATCTTGAGATTGTCCTCGAGGTGAGCCCCGACAAAGACACAGCTGCCCATTACGGCGCCAAACTGGCCTTCGCGCCCGATGGCGCGCTGCTGGTGAGTGTCGGCGAGGGCTTTCAATATCGTGAGCAGGCCCAATCTCTCGACTCGGAGCTCGGTAAACTGCTGCGAGTGAATGACGATGGTAGCCCGCGAGCAGACAACCCCTTTCCTGATCGCGCGCCCCGAGTTCTGAGCTATGGTCATCGTAACCCACAGGGCCTCGCCGTTGATGCTGAGACTGGCACCATTTGGATGACTGAGCATGGTCCCCGAGGCGGCGACGAACTCAATCGAATCGAGGCAGGCAAAAATTACGGCTGGCCGGCAATCACCTACGGTGTGGACTACTCGGGAGCGGTGATATCGCCCTTCACCGAGGCTGAGGGAATGATGCAACCGGTCACCTACTGGGTTCCCAGTATTGCCACCTCAGGACTGGCGATTTACCGCGGCGATCAGTTCCCAGCGCTGTCCAACCAGCTTTTAGTGGGCGCCTTGCGCGATAGAAAACTATTCGCCCTCAATGTGTCAGACGCGGGCGTAGAACAAACGGAGCCCTTCCCAGAGCTCGAGGGACGTGTGCGAGATATTCGGGTTTTCAGCGACGGCGCAATTTATGTGGTGACCGATGAGGGCGCTGTGCTACGCATCAGCGCTGCCAACGCAACACCCTAAATCACCAGCTATAGCCGAAGCGAAATTTATACGCTTGATCGACTTTATCAGTACCGGCCGCGGCACCGCCGTCATAGTTCACAGTAAGTTCCGTAGCCGCCTCTAGGCCGAGCACGAAGGGGAAGGAGAGCCCAATCGTGGTGTTCAGAATCGGTTGATTACTGTGCTGAAGGTTCAAAATCCCCACATGGGTCAGATACAGCCGCGAGTCAAAACCAAGCGCGTCACTTTCGCCGGTCAAGTTCCAGTTGAGACCGGGATAAGTGGTGTCATCGGCGATACGAAAATCGGTGTCAACATAGACCGCTCCGATTTCTCCGTCTAAAGAACCCCAATGATTGTCGAATAGCTGACGACCAAAATAAGGCCCGAGATAGGTCCGCAAACGAATATCGGCGAGTGCATCGGCCTCTACCGAAGCATTGACGCCAAGATAATCTTTGGGGTCACTCAGAAAATAATCATATTTGCCGATAATCTCCCAACGGTCCGCAGTCAAGCTGGATTGCTGCTCGATTTGCGTCTGGCCTTGTTCGTCGATGGTTTGCACCAACTTGACGGTGTCATCTCGCTCAATCTTTCCGCGCACTGTGACTCGATCTCGGACACTCTCAAACTGACTATCTGCCGTGATGTCGAGCTGATCGGAGATGGTATTACCGCGATTAAATGCCAATGCCGCACCCGCGGACCCTTGCCACTGATACCCCTCTCCTTTTTGCCAATCCTCAGGGTCCATCATGGCAATCGCATCGATAGGGATAACTTCACCACCTAGGGACAATTGGCCGCTTGAAACAACGATTTCAGGCACGGTAACGACGCGCTGATCATCGAGCAAAAGCTCCGCTTCTATCGGCTGGTTCGCATCCGCAATCAGCGTCGCGTCAACTTTCAATCCGCTGGCAAAAGCCGTGTCGATGATTAAATGATCCTCCTCATAACCGCGGATCGTGCCCACAAGGATGGAACCGTCGGTCAGATGAATCGGGCTTGGCACGGTATCGTCGCGACTAAAACTGGTCGCGCTACAAAGAAACATGTAAAGCACGATAATAAAATTGACTAAAGAGCGGTCGAACCGCGTTCGGATGGTTATCATAGGGGCTGTCTTACTTTGGACTTGTGCACGAGCACGGTACTGTACGCGATCTCGAGCAATTTTTAAAAGAGTCAGCCGAACTCTGTCTACCGCAACAGGAATGATTAGCGATGAATGCCTCGACCGCATCACAACATGATTTTGACTTACTGGTCATCGGTGCAGGCTCAGGTGGTGTCCGCGCCGCACGCATGGCCGCCTCTCTCGGTGTCCGAGTTGGCATTATCGAAGACCGGTGGCTTGGAGGTACCTGTGTCAATGTGGGCTGCGTTCCCAAAAAGCTTTACGTTTACGGCAGTGAGTACAGCAAGGCCTTTGAAGACGCTGCGGGGTTCGGCTGGCACACTGCGCCCTCACAGTTTGATTGGGCAACATTACGGGATAACAAAAAAACAGAGATCAGTCGACTCAACGCGGTCTACGAGCGGCTGCTGACTCAGGCGGGTGCAACGCTGATCGAGGGGCGAGGGCACCTCATCGATGCGCACACCGTCGCTGTTGGGGAACAACACTACACCGCGGAGAAAATCCTCATAGCGACCGGGACATGGCCGCAGATACCAAAATTCCCCGGTCACGAATTGGCACTGACTTCGAACGAAATCTTCGACCTCGATACGTTTCCAGAGCGCATCGTGGTGCTGGGTGGCGGTTACATCGCGAGTGAATTCGCAGGCATATTCAACGGCCTCGGTGCGGAGGTCACCCAACTCTACCGCGGCGAATTATTTATGCGCGGCTTCGATAACGATGTACGAGAGTTTGTGGCGGTCGAGATGCGAAAATCTGGGATTGATCTTCGGTTTAATGCCAATATCGCCTCAATCGCGCGACATACTGAGGGGCTTCGGGTCACACTTCTAGACGGCTCACTCCTGTATGCGGACGTGGTGCTGTGTGCGGTGGGACGCCAGCCCAATATCACGGGGCTCAATCTCGAGGCCACCGCCGTGACCTTGAGTGACCACGGATTTATCGCCGTTGACTCGCAGTTCCGCACTGCAGAGCCCAGTATTTTTGCTTTGGGTGATGTGACCGGAGGGCCGCAGCTCACGCCCGTGGCCCTCGCCGAGGGCATGGCCTTTGTCCGAACCCAATGGGGTGATAGCTCGCAGAGCGTCGACTACGACTTCATCCCAACCGCTGTATTTTGCCAACCCAATGTCGGCACTGTCGGACTGACAGAAGAAGAGGCGAGAGCGCGCTTGGGTGCCATCCGACTGTATCGCTCCGATTTTAAGCCCATGAAACACACGCTCAGTGGTCGCGATGAACGCACATTAATGAAACTGATCGTCGACGATGCCTCTGATCGCGTCGTGGGACTCCATATGGTCGGGCCCGATGCGGGAGAGATTGTCCAGGGCATGGCAATCGCCATGCGAGTGGGCGCGACCAAAGCAGATTTCGATAGTACCATTGGCATTCATCCGACTGCGGCTGAGGAATTTGTCACCATGCGCGAGGCCGTAGCCTAAGCCATGACACTGTCAGCCCTTGATATTGTGCTGCTACTCGCTGCCGGGTTGTTTGGTGGCGCGATCAACGTCATGGCCGCTGGCGGCTCTGTGATTACCGTGCCAGTCATGATTATGCTTGGCGTACCCGGACCCATCGCCAACGGCAGCAACCGCATCGCCATCATCGCGCAGAATATCGCCGCCACTCGCACGTTTTTTAGCCGTGGCGTGCGCGATTTACGCCTCAGTATCACCCTCGCCATTGCCACACTGCCTGGCGTGATTTATGGCGCCTGGCTCGGTGCCGAGCTCGATGCGCAATACTTCAACTACCTATTGACCGGTGTGATGGTCACTGTGCTTTTCTTTGTGTGGCGACCGGTTCCAACGATCAAGAGCGGCAATCAAGCCATGTCGTCCTCGCAATGGTGGGCAGGCCACCTCCTCATGGCGGTCATCGGTTTTTGGGGTGGAATCATTCATATCGGCATCGGATTTTTGATGATGCCGATTCTCAATCGAGTGATGGGGCTCGACCTCATTACCACCAACATGCACAAATGCCTCATCGTATTGCTATACACCGTGATTGCGCTCGGCGTCTTCGCCTACCATGGCGAAGTGTACTGGTTGATTGGCATCGTCCTCGCCATCGGCAACACCATCGGGGGACATTTGGGTGCTCGATGGACCATGCGCTTAAGTGAAGCGACGCTCAGGAAGATCATCGTCGCAGCGATTCTTTTACTCATTGCAAAGCTAATGCTCTTCCCCTAAACGCGTCGTTCGGCATAAACCTCCGGGTTGGCACAAAACGGCAGGGCCTCGCCCGCAAGCCCCAACCGCAAGTTCTGCAACGCACGCTGCAACATGGCGGCGCGCGTTGCCGCCGTCGCACTGCCGATATGTGGCGCCATGACAACGTTATCCAAAGTCAGTAGAGGACTCTGGGGCGGCAGCGGTTCGCGCGCGTAGACATCGAGTCCTGCTTGCAGACGACCCGACTGTAGCGCTGCGATCAGGGCAGTCTCGTCGACCAAGCCGCCGCGCGCGGTATTAATCAAAGTCGCGCCCGGTTTCATCAGGCTGATTCGTCCCGAGTCCATCAATTGATAAGTCTCCGGGACCAGGGCCGTATGTAAGGACACGATATCAGCCGTCGTCAAAAGCGCATCGAGATCGACGATCTCGACACTGGGAACAGATCGAGGCGTTCGGTTCCAACCCAACACGCGAGCACCGAACCCCTGCAAACGACGGGCGACGGCTTGCCCTATCGCACCCAGACCGACCAAGCCCACCGTGGCGCCACTGAGGTCGGTACCGAGGAAAAACCCCGTTGTCCAGCCCTCTCCCCACTGGCCACTGCGAATCAGCCGATCACCCTCGACCAGTCGGCGACAACTGGCCAACATGAGGCCAATGGCAAGATCTGCGGTGCTGTCGACCAGCACGCCCGGGGTGTGACCCACAGCGACTCCACGCGACGTCGCGGTCTCAAGATCGATATGATCGACCCCAACGGATACGCTGGACAACACCTTTAGCCGCGGCGCCTGCGCGAATACCTCGCGGTCAAAGGCTGTCGTCAACGTACACAGCACGGCATCAGCCTCTTTGAGTACCGAGCACCATTGTGGGTTTGAGAGACTCGCCTCACCTTGAAATTGGAGCATACGCACGTCACCGAAGGTCGCATCCAATAGTTTATCGGCGAGCGGAAGCGTCAAGAGCACAGTCTGTGGCACGGGTTATCTCTCTTTAGTCATTCGGCCTTCGCAATTCGGCCTTCGCCATTCGGCCTTCGCAATTCGGCCTTCGTGATTCGCGGATCATCAGTCTTGCCGCCAGCTCCTAGTTTTAGCCTACAAACGGGTCCTCTGCGAATCTTGTGGGTGATAACGACAACAGCAGTAGAAGTCCAACGACAAGCGCATTCATCCACCAAGCGCCACGAAAACCAAAGACTTCAAACCACACTGCGGTTGTGAGCGGCCCCAAAATACGCCCAACAGCCGCAGCCGCAGCCGTCGTGCCCATCATTTGCCCCCGCGCTTGCGCCGACACCCAGCTGCTGGCAATCGTATTCAGTACCGGCAGACACAGTGTTGCGCCAGCAAAACAACAAAACAAAGCGGCGGGCCCCCAGGGTAACAGCGTGAAGCTACCTCCTAACGCCATCGCACTGGCAAAAACCACCGCGCCGCTGCGCAACACGGGTTTCAACCCGAACCGCTGTGTTAGCACACCCAACAGTCCACCTTGGACAATAATCATGACCATGCCCGCGCCACCAAAGAACAAACCCACTTCGTGGGGACCCCAGTCATACAGTTGGTGCGCCCAGACAGGAAACAAATAAATACAGGCGCTATAGGCCATGGTGTGACAGACGAACTGGGCCATTAAAAGCCACGCCTCCTGTCGCTGAATAAACCGCAGTACACCGTCTGCTCGCTGAGGTTCTCGCGCGGCCTCTGTTGCAAGTTTACGCTCCACTGGTAGCAGCACTGCGGCCGCTAACATCGCGGCCAAGGACAGTCCACAGGCAAACCATGCCGGCCTAGCAAATCCCTGCGCATCACCCGCCAGTAAACCGCCCAGCACGGGGCCAAGCACCAAACCCACGCCAAAAGCCGTACCCACCAAGCCCATGGCGCGAGCGCGCTGGTGAGGGGGGCTGAAATCGGCCATGAGTGCCGAAGCAACGGGCATCGTGCCCGCCATCATACCCGCGAGGGCGCGCGCAAAATAGAGTTGAGGCAGTGTTGATGCCAGTGCCAAGGCGACATAAGACAGCGACATGCCTAGCAGACAGAGCATGAGTACACGACGCCGACCGATTCGGTCGGATAGGCGACCCCAAAAAGGCGCCATCAGGACACTGCCTACATTGTAGGTGACCAGGACCAACGCGATATCGCGGGTATCGCCGCCCAACATGGGTGCCATAAACGGCAAAATCGGAATGACGATACCGAAACCAGTCAATTCGATCAAAATGACACAAAAAACCAGCCATTTAGCTGCCGGTCGCAACATGCGACGATCGCTCATTCAGTCTCAGTCCAGCGCTCGATTTGCGGCAGGTCGAGGCCAAAGAGTTCAAGCACCCGGCACACACTCTGCGTCACCATGGCATCAATTGATGAAGGTGATGTATAAAATGCCGGGACCGGCGGTGCAATAATCGCACCGGCCTCAGTCAGCGCTGTCATATTGCGCAGGTGCCCAAGGTGTAATGGGGTCTCCCGTACCATGAGCACGAGGCGACGGCGCTCCTTCAGCGCAACATCCGCGGCGCGCGTCAGTAATGAGCCGGTGACACCCGAGGCCAGCTCACCGAGGGTCCGTATCGAGCAGGGGGCGATTAACATGCCCAGGCCGGCGAAGGAGCCGCTAGCAATCGAAGCGCCGATGTCGTTCGCCGAGTGGCAGACATCCGCTAATGCGCGAATCTCGTCCATTGAATGCGAGAGCTCGTAGCGCATGGTCAGCGCTGCCGATTTAGAAATAACCAAGTGCGTTTCAACCGGCTGATCTTTCAATAGTTCCAGCGCACGCACACCATAAATGACGCCCGACGCTCCGCTGATGCCAATAATGATTCGCTGCACGCTGACCTCTCCTACGACACCGATTGCTTCAGTGCTCGAATCGCACCGAAAAATGCCAGGCCCGACCTGGCTCAGGTGCATAATCGCTGAGCGGCGAGGCACTGAGCCGGACCGTCTGATCCAGCACGTTGTCAACGCCGCAACTCAGAGTAAGGGTTCCCGCGCTGTGTAGCAAACGCCATTCGGCGCCGAGATCCCAGCGCACATAGCCTGCGGTCTCGGCTTCATCGACGGCCACCTGTGTATGGCGGTCGGAAAACAGCCAATGGCTAAACACACGCTGCGAGTCAGACTCCCAGCTCAGCGTGAACTGAGCACGTCGCGGGGGCATCCGAATCACAGGGCCAATACCGTCGAGTCGTCCTCTGACCCAGTCCGCACGAACCTCAGCGAAGATCTCGCCATCTCGCCACTGACTCACCGATTGTTCGTACTTCAGCTCTGCACCTTCGAACAGCGCCGGCAGTTGTAGATAGGCAAACACCGGAACGCCCTGGCTTACCTGGCCGGTTGAGCTGAGCGCAACATAGCGATCGAAGTCATGCTGGTAAAGCGTGACAGCGGCCCGTCGATCGCCTTTGTGATAAGTCAAGCCAAGCTCGGCATTGATCGACAATTCGGTATCGAGGTCACCGGCACCGAGCTCAATGGCGTTGGCCGCCGCATGAATCACCCATTGATCCATGCTGTTGCCCACATTGCTGAACAGTTCTTCTGGCGCGGGCGCTCGCTCTGCGCGAGCCACCGCGATATCGATGTGCCAGGCGGGATCGAGCTCCCAAACCAATCCCATCGTTGCGGAGGTCGCTTGGTATTCGCGCGCGCGCTGAGAGGAGGAATTTAAGATATCAAGGTCTCGTCGCAAGCCCAGCTCAACGGCAACTGGGCCAACGTGAACATCCTCAGCCACAAAAACACCAACCCTGCGGATGTCGGTGTTTGGGACAAAGGCCTCATCGCCGAGGGCGCTAAATTCACTATCGCTCCATTGCACGCCCAGCGCGCCATGCCAGCCGGCTAGCGACGGATGCACCAGTTCTAATCGGAACTCCCGCGTATCATTACGATACACCGTGCCCACCTCCTGATCTTCAAGCTCTTGATGCTGGTATTCGGTGTCCGTGAAAAAAGCGCGCAGTGTATCCACGCCAGGCAGCGGGTCATGCCAGTGTAGCTGCGTATCGACGCGTCGTTCTCGCATCGCAATAGCGATGCCCTCATCACCGGGTTCTGCGAGAGGCAAACCATAGCGACTGTGCTGTTGACCGTAGGCGATGCCCCAATAGCCACCCTCGAAGTGTCGACTGGTGCCGAAAGTTTGGGATTCAGACCAACCGTCCGTATTACTCAAAGAGCCACCCATGCCGGTGCCAGCACCACTGGGGACGCTTTGCTCGTCATTTAACCGCCGCACACCATCGACATGGAATGACCATTGCTCTGCGCCCCAGTCAATTCGACCCACACCAACGTGTGCACTCTGCGCGCCGTCAAATCGATACTCCACTTTGCCCTCGGGCGCCTCAATAGGTTCGCGCGGTATGCGGCCATCAATCACATTAATCACGCCACCCAGCGCGCCACCGCCAAAATGTAGCGTCGCCGGACCGCGCAATACCTCGACAGCATCGGCGAGCAGTGGTTCTACTGTTATCGCGTGATCGGCACTGAGGGAAGCCACGTCAGCGCTGCGCGTGCCATTTTGTAACACCATGACGCGTGGTCCCTGTAGGCCACGGATAACCGGCTGACCAACGCCCGGACCGAAGCTGGCATTGTGAATGCCTGCAAGCTCTGACAACGTCCCGCCGAGCGTTGCCGACGCGGCCCGAGATAGCTCTTCGGCCACGAGTGTCTCTATGGGAAACGCGGTCTCAGTAGACGATTTGTGAATGGGTACGCTGACTAAGACATGCTCTAGTTCGGCGTCTGATTGCGCGACTGCATGGCCTGAAATCACGGACACAAGCGCCGCGTAAATGACTCGCTTCATAAAAACCCCTTTTGGAAGACTGAAAGAATCGACTATCAGAGAAAATCTGTTAGCGATGACTATCAGACGATTTGAGGCGGGGCTCGGGCGAAGGTGGTCTGCTGACGGCGTGTAAAAACAAAGGCTGGCAAAGATCGATGGGGCAGGGTGAATTGCAGCTGTTGCCCATCAATAGCCATACTCGAGACGGCCTGGTGGTCTATCCCAGCATGACAAAGAAGGCAATCCTCTGCCGCCACAGCGTTGTGTGGGTGCGCTTGAATTGCGATCTGAGAGAGTGATAAGACCAGCGCGAGGGCAACAAGCACAGCGCGGCACACCTCGAGCGGCGATGCACAAAACCGCTTGTACAACCGATTGATCACGCGTGTGCTTCTCGCATTGCCAGTAACATCTCACCCATTTTTTCGTGCACAGTGTGTACTGCCTTAAGTGGCCTGACCATGACTTTGAAGTCAACGATCTGTCCATCTTCCTCGGTCAGCATGTCGACACCATTGACCCAGATATCGCCCATACGACACTGAAACTCGAGGACAGCATGTGGCGCATCGACGACCTGACGAACATAGGTGAACTCGTCGTGAAACACTCGCTGTGCGGCCGACAGATAGGCGAATGTGATATCGCGGCCACGCTGTGGCGTGTGCACCACGGGAGACCAAAAGACACAGTCGGGATGCAGTAGCTCGTAAAGCCCCTCGGGCTGTCCCGAAGCCATCACCGCAAACCAACCCTCAAGCGCTTTCATCACCGTACCTTACCTTGATTCCTGCTCGACTCAAACTTCCGGCGCCTGCTGAAAATCCTTCAAGGCCTGCTGTCGCAACTCGTAAGCATGCTGCCCATGCCGCCGATCGGCCGCAGTCACACGCGCCTGGTAGCGCCTCCTGCGGTGCAAGGCCACCAGTGCCGCAAATCGATCACGATGGCGCTCACCGGCCAACAACTCCTCGATCAACGCGATATCGATTCCCAGCCGGTAAGCGATGCGCGATGGGCGAATTCTGTAGGCATGAAACTCTGCCACGAGCTCAACCTGCCGCATTTCAGGCAGGTCGCAGAAGCAGGAATAACCCAACGGTGGGCTCGGCGCGCGCGTATCGACATGACTCATACAGTGAGTGATACCAAATTAAAGGCCGCGCTGGCAACAGAACAAGGCCTCGGGTTAGGGTTTGCGATAAAAAGTACCGTCTATGGGGAGGTCGGACTACCCCTCAAGGGCCGGATCACCGACAATAACGGCCTACAAAATAATCGCGAATGTTGAGCGCAACGCCAATACTCACTGCATCACCGGCCCGGGGGGGGCTATGCCATGAGTCTGCAACCAACGATCCACCGCCGTACCAAGATTGTGGCAACTATCGGCCCAGGCAGCGAAGGCGAGGACATGATTGGCCGACTGATTCGCGCGGGAGTCGATGTATTCCGGCTGAATTTTAGCCATGGTGAGGTCGCAACCCACGCTGAGGTCGCGGCCCGCATACGGCGTCAGGCGCGTCACGCGGATCGCTACGTCGGTATTCTCGCTGACCTGCAGGGCCCAAAGATCCGGATTCGGGGGTTCGCAGAGGGCAGCATCGTCCTGAATGCTGGCGATAGCTTTCTCCTCGATCTCGATATGGCAGCAGATGCCGGGGACCGGCGTGGCGTTGGGGTGGAGTACCAAGCGCTCGCGAGCAGTGTCAGCGCTGACGACATCCTGCTACTCGACGACGGCAAACTCCGGCTGCGCGTGGATCATGTCACCGACCGATCCGTCGAATGCACGGTGCTCATTGGCGGGCGATTGAGCTCACGCAAAGGTGTCAATAAGCTTGGGGGTGGCCTCGCAGCACCTGCTTTAACGGACAAGGACAAGGGTGATATTGCGGCCTTACCCGTCATAGAGCCAGACTTTGTCGCTATATCCTTTGTATCAAAGCCCGAGGATATCGATGAAGCCCGAGCGCTACTTCGGGCTCAAGGCCTATCACCGGCGATCATCGCCAAGATTGAGCGGGCGGAAGTGGTCGCTGACAAACAGTTATTGAAAGAGATTATTCTCGCCTCTGAGGGTGTCATGGTTGCACGGGGTGATCTGGGTGTTGAGGTTGGGGACGCGCAGCTGATCGGTATTCAAAAGGAGTTGATTTCCAAAACTCGGAAACTAGATCGATTGGTCATTACCGCAACACAGATGATGGAATCGATGATCAATAACTCGATGCCAACGCGCGCAGAAGTTTTTGATGTTGCCAACGCTGTGCTCGACGGCACAGATGCGGTCATGTTGTCCGCCGAGACGGCCGTGGGCAGCTATCCGGTGGAGGTGGTGGCTGCGATGGCCGATGCGGCACTGGGTGCCGAGAGACACCCCGTAGCCCGCACCTCACGCTTTCGAATCGACCGCGAGTTCGAATCCCCACAAGAAACCATTGCGCTTTCAGCGATGTATGGCGCGAATCACTTCCCCGGTGTACGCGGTCTTGCATGTCTAACCGAGGCGGGCAGCACGCCGACGCAAATGTCCCGGCTCAGTTCAGGCTTGCCCATTTTCGCGCTGAGCCCGCACGCGGCAACCTTGCAGCGTTTAGCGCTGTGCCGAGGTGTCATCCCGCTGTATTTTGATCCATCGGCATTTGCACCGGAGGAACTTGAAACGCGGACCTTAGAGTTTCTATCTGACGGTGGTTTTTTGAGCCGCGGAGACCACCTGTTACTCACCATGGGTAGCCAAATGGGTAAAACCGGCTCAACGAATATCCTAAAAATTCTGCTGGTTGACTAATCGTAGAGTTGTAAAATGCACAAAATAAGTTGTGCAGAACGCTTTCCACCACACGGAGCGGTGATACACTTTGCCAAGTCGATTTGTTCGACTCGCTTTTTGTAGAGCCACTGCAGTCCTAGATCTTCGGTCCCGTTCCCCAAAATGCGTACGTGCTCCGTTAGGAGTTGTTTTTATGAAATACAGGTATCAATAACATGGCAACAGTCACAGGCACCGTAAAGTGGTTTAACGAAACCAAAGGGTACGGTTTTATCGAACAAGAGGGCGGCCCTGACGTCTTCGTTCACTTCAGCGCAATCAAAGGTGAAGGTTTTAAAACGCTCGCCGATGGTCAAAAAGTTGAGTTCACCGTCGCAACCGGACAAAAGGGACCTCAAGCGGAAGACGTCGTTCCGTTGTAATTTTTTCCCGCACCATTAAAAAGGGGCCTTTGGCCCCTTTTTCAATGAGAATCCGTTCAGCCTTCCTCAAGCTGGCGCAAACGCTCTTCTTCACTGGTGATGTAGCGCAGCCACTGCTGGGCATAGGACTTTGATCGATCGTCGCGCGCTGCCTCGCGGAACGTCTTGCGCGCGTTGGTATAATCGCCCATGTTGAAGTAGGCCATGCCCAAGACCAGCCGGGTTTGGTCCGGTCGATTGACGCCGCCCTTAGCCAATGCGCGACGCGCAGATGCTGCCGCATTTTCAAATTGGTCGCCATCTAGATAAACGTTCGCCAAGCGCGCAAAAAGCTCGCCGTCCTCGGCCTTCTCTGCCGCGATTTCCATCATCGGAATCGCCCGAGCTACCTCACGCGCGCTGCGCCAGGCGTTACCCGCGATCTCGTAATTCTTAGACTTCTCTTCAATAATTTCGTCATGGAATCCCTGCTCCATGACACGACCAGCGGCGTAAGGGGATTCGGCATTGAGATATAAATAGGCCATGGTGACTAAATCAGTGCTGCGATCGAGCATGCCTTGCATGTAGGCGGTTTCCATCATGGCGAGCTGCCGAACAGAATCTTGCTTCTCACCGTAAAGGTGCGAAGCTTGAACCCAGTACTGCTTGTTGGGGTAGTAGACGAGCAAGATCTCTAAAATATCCAGCGCCTTATCGAAGTCGCCCTTGTCGAAGTAAAGGAACCGGGCAAGGTTATACCATTGCTCCTTCGGGAGCTTGCCTTCATCTTCGTGCATCTTGATCGCTATTTCGACGTTGGCCAAAGCACGATCATAATCTTTCAACTGATAATATCCTTGAGACAACAGCACGTAAGCGGTGGCATTAGGCTTGTCCGTCAAAGCAAACCACTGTAGCAAGGCGTCAATACCCTGCTGCCATTGCTCTTGCACAAAGTGCAACTGCGCCACGGTGAAGCGGGTATTGATTTCCATCGCGAGCGGAATCTCTGGCTGGGCAATCACCTCGCGGTAGTAGCGCAGAGCACCGTTAAAGTCTTCTTTAGAATAAGCGAGGAAAGCATAGAGGTTGTAGACATTCGCCAACTCATAGCTATTGAGTGCGTTCTTGCCTTCCTTGTCAATCATGGCGTCGAGGAGTTCCGCCGCGCCGGCGTAGTCCTTCGCTTCAGCGGCAGCCTGAGCCTCTGCGAGTTTTTCATAAACCGCATTCCGCAAGGCTGGCGTGCGCCGAGTCGGCTGGTCATTTTTACCCTGCTCTTGTGCTATCGCCGAGGAGACCCACTGCAGCGTCGGATTGGCTTGATCAGCTACCACAGTAAGCAGCGTCACCGCCAGTGACAAAGCCGATACGGTCAGGAGTTTCTTGAGCATGGTTATGTTCCTCTCCCGCATCACTGTTCTAACTCGTAGGTGAATTTATTGCGCACTCCGGCCACCTCGATGGCCTCGCCATCGACAACTCGGGGCTTGTACTTAAACTTTTCAGCGGCTCGCACCGACGCACTCTCGAACATGCCCTGGGGTGAACAATCGACCGGCTGCGGGTCTCTAATCGATCCCGTTCGCGTAACGGTGTACTCGACGATGCAGTAACCCTCGATGCCCCGTGTTTGCGCACGCCGTGGATAAATCGGTGCAACCTTCACGATGGGCAGATACTCACCATCGCCAGAGGATAACCCGCTCGAGTTGAGACTCAGATTAATGCCCGTAGTCGGCGCGATATTGACAACGTTCAGGTCGACATCCGTATCGAACTGCATCATGTCCATTTCCGGCGGCGGCTCGTCGGGATCTTTGACCTCTTCCGGCTTGAGCTCAGTCAAATTGGTCTCGATGGTCTTCTCTGGAACCACGATGTCAGCAATCTTACGCGCCTTGATATCTTCCTGTTGAAACTCACGGTTGACCAAGGAATGCATGACGAAAAACAACCCGATGGCGACCGGCAAGGCCAACAACAAACCCACTGTCACTCTGACTGAGCTGCCCATACCCTTACGCCTCGTCGTCCGTTGAGATACATGGCGGTGCCGTCAACACGGGTCGCACATTATCAATCAAGTCCTCCACCGCAAAAGCAGGCGTCTCACGGTCGATCTGAATTACGATGTTGGCCTGCGGGGCCTCTTTTTTCGCCGCTTCCGCAACACGTAAAGTGCGGTCCATGGCAACCTTTTCTTTGTTGTAGTAGACGTCGCCACGGGTATCCACTGCAAAAATAATCGTACCGCGCTCGCAGATCTCCGTGGTCGTCGCTTGAGGCTTGAAAATCTCAACCCCGGGTTCCTTGATAAACGAAGACGTCACGATAAAGAAAATCAGCATGATGAACACGACGTCCAGCATGGGCGTCAAATCGATTTGACTTTCGCTCTGGTCTTGGCTCGAGCGCTGAGCCTGGTCTCGCATACTCATCTTACCTCTCCGCGCTCGCCCAGTTCACCGCCCCAACACCCGCCTCCCGCGCAGCGTCAGCGACATCAACCACAATCCCCGCCTTGGCACCTTTCTCTACTTTCACTGTCACCGGAGCCTGGGGATCTTCTGCCAACATGCGCTGAATATTGGCGCGTACCGCACGCACATCGACACGGCGATTTTCCATCCACACCTGACCGTCAGACGCCACCTCGACCAAGATACTGACTGAATCGGTTGGATCCTGCTGCTCCTGATTGTCCGGGCGATTGACCTCGATACCCGCTTCTTTGATAAATGACGCCACTACAATGAAGAAGATCAGCATGATGAACACCACGTCCAACATGGGGGTCAGATCGATTTCCGCACCGCCCTGATCTTTCTCTTTAACAATCCTGCGCATGGATTCAATATCCTCCGAGTGTCAGATCAATGATCTGACGTGAGCTGGTCTTCGAGAAGTTGCTGTTCTCGACTGACCACGCGCTGTAAGTAAGTGTTGGCAAACAAGCCCGAGAGCGCCGCGACCATGCCCGCCATCGTCGGGATCGTCGAGCGCTCAACGCCACCGGCCATGGACTTGGCGTCGCCGCCACCAGTGACCGCCATGACATTAAACACCTCGATCATGCCCGTCACAGTGCCAAGGAGCCCCAACAGCGGGCACAGCGCCACACAGGTGGCGATGACGTGCATATTGTCGTTGATCAGCTCGCGTCCACTAGAGATCAAGCGCATGCGCACCTGCTTCGCGTTCCATGAGCGACGCTCTGTACGTCCCTCCCAAGCGCTTACCACAGCGTCGCGATCCGCCTTCCAGCCGAGCGTGAAATACCACAGGCGCTCAAAGATCAGCGTCCACATGAACACCACCAAGATAGCGATGAGCCAGAGAACATCCCCGCCTTTATCCATAAAGCCGAGGATCGTATCGAACATTCCTGACATGCTTCGGTCCCTTATGCCTCAGACGACAATCAATGAGCGCGTTCTGCGTGCTCAGCAACGATTCCCGTCGCCTGCTCATTCAGGATATGGATGATGCGCTGCGCGCGGCCATTCACGATCGTGTGCAGAAGTACCGTTGGGATAGCCACCAAAAGACCCAGCACCGTAGTGACGAGGGCGCTTGAAATACCACCGGCCATGGCCTTCGGGTCGCCCGCGCCGAAAATGGTGATTGCCTGGAAGGTGATAATCATACCGGTGACCGTACCCAGAAGACCCATCAGCGGAGCAACCGCAGCAATAATCTTTAATAGTGTCAGACCCGATTCCAGCTTTGGCGTCTCACGCAAGACCCCTTCCGCCATCTTCAGTTCAAGCGTCTCTGGATCCATATTTGGCGCATCTTCATGAATTTTCAATACGCGGCCTAGCGGGTTGTTGTCGTTCGCGCGTTCACTCTTCATTTGCGCATTCACCTTGCTACTCACGCCCATCAGCACTAACAGCCGAACCAACGCGATAAGCAGTGCAATGACGCCGACTACGGTGATCGCATAGCCCACATAACCGCCCTGGTGCCAACGCTCTTCCAACGTCGGGCTATCGATGATCGCCGCGAGGAATGAACCGCCAGTTGGACCGGTCGGGTCAATACCAAACTGATGCAGTCCGGCGCTAGCACCCGCTAGATCTGCCGCTGCAGAAGTGTAGCCACCGTCTGGCTGACGGGGTAGCTCTGACAGCTTGGCGTTGTTGTACGCGAGATACTGCCCGTTCTCGTCGATCACGTTAAACGCGCCAACGCGGATGACGTCACGGGTTGCCAACTCGCCAGAAGGCGTCGCGACTTCGGCCGAGAAACGTGACACCTCACCCTGCTCTCGCACTTCGCGCAAGGTTTCAAACCAAACACGCTCAATCTCGGCGATGCTAGGCAACTTATCAGAGCCAGACATCTTCGCGATCAACTCTTGCAAAAAGACCTCACGCCCCGGGTATTCAGCGCTCACCAAAGACACCTCGACGTTCGAGGCCAAATCGCCCGATGCGGCTGTGAGATGGCCGAACAGCTCCGACAGGGTACCCAGGCGCTCACGCAGGGCCTCTTGCTTGGCCGCGATTAACAGCTCGTTGTCTTCGAATTTCTTTTCCAATCTCGCCGAGCGACGCTCCTCGCGTGTGCGCTCTGCTTCGGCTTCGCGCAGGGCCGCGGCCTGATTGGCCTTGTTCTGCTGGAACTCACGCTCTCGTGCAGCATTCTCTGACGCGGCTCGCGAACGCCCTTCGCGGACTAAATCGAGCAACTGATCGAGGTTTTCCGCAGCGATTTCCTGCGGCGTCGGCTCTGGCGGAGCAACCGCTTCGGCCGCGTCCTGAGCCCAAACCGTTCCTGATGCAACCGCACCGAATACGACAAACGCCGTCGCTTTAACAATCTTGGCAGTCATCTTAATTTGCCTCCGGTGCCGCTACGGGCATATTTAACAATTCGATAGTGGCTTGCTTCTTCGCAATACGCACGCCCTTGCGGACCGCGCTCGCATAGTCACCTGAGGACAATACGTCCCAGGCCTGCGTGTCTCTATTCCAGGCGCCTGTCTCCGTGCCATCGGTGGTCTGATAGACCAACGCGACGCGCCCGATGCGCAACATATCCACCTCGCGCTCCACGCCATTTAAGGTGATGGTATCGCTGTAAGACTCAATCCCGCGGCCGTATTGCAACTCAATCGAGTAGAGCTCAAGCACCTGCCGGAACGCCTCTGCTGAGCTGACATCAGACCGATCCAGATTTTCGCGCACCTGCGCAAGGTTGCCTTGTCGACGATCGAGATCAAAGGGCATATCCAACTCAACGAACTGATCCAAACCATCGAGCATGCGCATCACCAGCGGCGGAATCTGTCTTTGAATCACAGCCGCCTCGGAGATCGACGCGTCAATGTCCGCAATGCGTGCTTCTTGGTTGGCGATCTGACGCTCCAGACGCGCGTTGTACACCTTAAGACCATCGACTTGCTTCATGACGGTTTTCCAGTCGGTAAACAAATCGCGGGTTTCGTCAGCGAGACGATCGATTCGTACCTGCGACGCACGCGCTTCCGTCGCTCGCTGTTGGCTCACCTCAACAAGAGGCTCCAATGAAAGAGATTGCGCAGCAACTGTCGATGCCATGCCCAGCGTACTGCCGGCCACACAGGCGGCAAGCAGAACAGTTTTTAATCGAGTCGTTTTCATGGGGTCCAAACTTCCTCTCGTGAGTAAACCTGACGGACGCAGGGGCTTCCGCACCTACCTTCCGGAATGATCAATTGTGACGGTCAGGAGATTTTTTCTTCTATCCCAACTATAAACCAGCTTGTGCGTGCGACTCTACAATGCCCCACGCCCCAAAGCAAATACTTATACCACTTGACAGCTAGATTGCACTGAAGTTCACCCGACCCCTACACCGCAACGCCTGGCACCCAAGTTTCAATTGAAAAGTCGTGGGAGTTGCGATCCCCACCCTGAACCCGTTTTCGCGCCTCGCACTGCCAGCTCGCCAATACGTCGAGGTCAAAAAAAGTATCGCCCTGCACGTCGCCATGCACTCGGGTCAGTACCACGCGATCCGCATAGGGCAAGGCCAAACGGTAGATTTCAGCGCCACCAACCACCATAGCCGCATCGGCACCATCAATCAGCGCTTGAGTATCGGCAAGTGCAATCGCCGCCTCGATGCTGTGAACAACGTGGACACCGGGATAACCCCACTGGGCGTCTCGCGTCACGACGATGTTTGTGCGACCCGGCAAGGGTTTGCCCACCGTATCGAAGGTCACGCGGCCCATAATGACCGGACGACCGAGCGTCGTCCGCTTGAAATGCGCCAAGTCATCGGGCAGATCCCACGGCAAGCCATCGCCACGACCGATCACGCCATTTTCTGAAACCGCGAGCACCAAGACCACGGGGATATCCCAATCGGTCTGAATCGGACGGCTCATTAGATCGCCACCGGTGCGGCAATATGAGCTTGCGGCGCATAGCCCTCAAGCGCAAAGTCCTCATAGCGATAGCCATCAATCGACTCCGGCCGCCTGAGAATTGATAGTCTCGGTAATGCATCGGGGGTGCGCGCCAACTGCGTATTCACCTGCTCTTGGTGATTGCTATAAATGTGCGCGTCACCGAGCGTAATGACCACCTCGCCCACGTCGAGATCGGCCTGCTGTGCCAGCATATGCACAAGCAGCGCAACCGAGGCGATATTGAAGGGCAGGCCTAGAAAGACATCGCTTGAGCGAATATACAACTGCGCCGAGAGTTGGCCATTAGCGACGTAGAACTGATACAGTAAATGGCATGGCGGCAAGGCCATGCGGCCAGCGCGCACATTGTCCTGCGGCGACATCGACTCATCAGGCAAATACTCAACGTTCCAAGCGTGGAATAAGATGCGACGGCTCTCTGGCCTGTTCCTCAAGCAATCCAAAACATAGGCAATTTGATCGACCTCGCGACCGTCTCGCGTCGGCCAAGCCCGCCACTGTGCACCGTAGACGGGGCCTAGATCACCCGTCTCTGTCGCCCATTCATCCCAAATACTGACGCCATTTTCTTTCAGCCATCGCGTATTGGTATCGCCGCTCAAAAACCAGATCAGCTCATTGACAACACTTTTGAAATGGACCTTTTTCGTTGTCAGCACGGGAAAGCCTTCGCGCAAATCGAAGCGTAGCTGTCGCCCAAACACCGACCGAGTGCCTGTGCCCGTGCGATCACCTCGGTCATTTCCCTGATCTTGAATATCTCGCAACAAATCTAAATACGCTTGCATACTGTTCTCACCTAGTCACTGGGCGCGATGCGATGCGCGTAACGACAGCCATAGAAACATGGCGCCGGCCAACAGCATCGGCAAACAAAGGAGTTGACCGCGCGTCATCCATCCCAGCCAGTCAAATCCAATGTGGGCATCGGGCTCTCGGAAAAACTCTGCGATAAACCGTAGGATACCGTAGCCGAGTAGAAAGGCCCCAGACAACACCCCGCGCGCGCGCGGCTTGCGCCCGAGCCACAACAACACCAATAACAATAGCAGGCCCTCTAGCGCCAATTGGTAGAGTTGCGATGGATGTCTTGCTAATCCCAGTGGGTCTCGAGGGAAGACCATCGCCCAAGGTACATCTGCAGGCCGCCCCCACAGCTCCTGGCCAATAAAATTGCCCAGTCGGCCCAGGGCTAAGCCCATCGGCGCTAGGGGTGCCACAAAATCGGCAAGGTCAATGAAGTGGATCTGATAGCGTCGGCAAAACCACCACAGCGCAGTGACCACGCCGAGGAAGCCGCCGTGAAAGGCCATACCACCCTCCCAGACACGAAACAGCCACAGAGGCTCTTCAATAAGGCGATCAAATCCGTAAAACAAGGCGTAGCCCAAGCGGCCGCCGAGAACAATGCCAACTGCGGAGTAAAAGATTAAATCGTCTATCTGCACGCGCTGAACCGGAGAATCGGCGCGCATCGCACGTCGGCGGGCCAACCACCACGCGAAAGTGAGACCCGCCAAATAAGTCAATCCATACCAGTGCACTTTGATCGGGCCCAATGCGATCGCCACGGGATCTATCTCTGGATAAGCGATCATGCGCTGTCGACTCCTGGCCGCAAGAAGCGCTCTAGGCCGTGTTCTTTAAAGACCGTCTCGAGTCGCGCGATCACGGCTTGAGATGACGAGAGGGCGGCTACTTCGTCCGCGAGGGCGACCCACGCTGCATAGGGTAGCGCAGCGCTTACTCGCTTGACCCGGAGCAGGCTGCCCGCATTCAACGATAGCTGATCAAAGCCCATACCGATCAAAATAGGCGCTGCCCTCGGATCACCCGCAAGTTCTCCACAAATACTGATCTGCTTCCCCGCACGATGAGCCGCTCCGACGACCTGTCGCAAGGCGCCCAGCACTGCGGGGTGCAAAGCTTGGTACAAGTCGGAAACGCGTGGGTTGTTGCGATCAACGGCCAAAAGGTACTGTGTCAGATCATTAGACCCCACCGAGAGGAAATCGGATCTGGCGGCCAAGTTTTCCGCTTGGTAGACGGCAGCCGGCACCTCGATCATGCAGCCCACAGGCGGCATCGTGGTGTCGAAGCCTTCGGATTGCACCTCAGCGAGACCTCGTTCAATCAACTGCTGTGCTTCCTCGAGTTCATCGATATTGGTCACCATGGGGAGCAGAATACGCAGATTGCCGAGGCCAGCATTCGCCTTCAGCATCGCCCGAACTTGGGTCAGAAAAATTTCAGGATGGTCCAATGTGACACGGATACCTCGCCAGCCCAAAAAAGGGTTGTCTTCGGCGATCGGAAAATAGGGCAACGATTTATCGCCGCCAATATCCAGTGTCCGCATCGTCACTGGTGCGGGCGAAAACTGCTCAAGCTGTTCGCGATATAACTGCCGCTGCTCTTCCTCGCTCGGAAAACGGTCGCGCAATAAGAAGCTGACCTCTGAACGGTATAGGCCAACGCCGACGGCGCCATTTTCACGGGCTCGCTGAAGATCTGCTGAAACCCCCGTGTTCACCCACAATGTGATCTCTCTGCCATCCAGCGTTGTGCAAGGCGAATGCACCAACGACTGTAGCTCTTCATTGAGTGCTGAATCCTCCGCCACCAGATGTTCGAAGCGACGCAAGACCTCCCGATGCGGGTTGACATAGACGCGTCCGTTGTAGCCATCCACTACCAGCGAGGTTCCCGACACACGTGCGAAGGGAAGGTCCGCCGCACCCATTACCGCCGGCACGCCCATAGCTCTCGCCAAAATCGCCGCATGGCTATTTGCCGAGCCCTTCAAGGACACCACGCCGGCCAAACGATCGCGCGGAATTTCCCCCAACACCGATGCAGTAATTTCCTCTGCCACGAGTACGGTCGACTCGGGGTAATCGCGCTCTGCGCGTTGGTCATCCTGCAGATAGCGCAATACTCGCGTCCCCAGATCGCGCACATCAACAGCGCGCTCACGGAGATAGGAATGCTCCATGCGCTCAAAATGGCGGATGTGCTTTAGCATCACTTGCGCCAGCGCACCCTGCGCCCATTCACCACCTTTGATGAGCGTTGCAACCTCACCACCGATGACTGAGTCATCAAGAATACTCAAATACACGCCAAACAAGGCGTGATCTTCTGCGCTGAGCTCCTCACTTAAGTTGTCGGAGACACCCGCAATATCGGATCGCACTCGCGCCAGCGCCTGACGAAAGGCGCGAAGCTCAGCCCGTCGGTCGCCGGCCTCTCGCGAGCTCACTGCTTGTAAGTCTGCGCCCGGCGCTACCAACACCGCGGTACCAATACCAATGCCCTGAGACCCAGATACGCCTGAAAATCGGGCGCCATCGGTCCCCGTAATCGCGTCAGGTGCCAAAATGGCTCCCGTCGCTTCGGCATGCGCGATCGCGGCGGCGAGTTGCGCTGAAACCGTGAGCAGAAACGCCTCTTCATCATCAGAAAAACGCCGCTGCTGCGCCTGCTGGACCACCAGCACGCCGAGCAGATCGCGTTGATGAATGATGGGCGCACCAAGGAACGCATCAAAGGGCTCTTCTCCCAGGCCCTCAATAAGCTGAAACTGTGGATGATTTGAGGCGTCATCGAGATTCAGTAGTTCGCCGCGACTCGCGACCCAGCCGACGAGCCCTTCGTCCAAACCGAGACTGAACTGGCCCACTTTATCGAGGTTCAGTCCCTCTGTTGCCTGAAACACAAGCCGATCTGAGTGACGCTCTCGCAGATAAATCGTGCAGACATCGGTCGCCATGGCTGCGCGAACCTGCCGCACAATATAGTTCAGTGCGTCGTCCAAGCGGTCGGCGTCATTCGTCGCCTGTGTGATTTTTCTGAGGACGTCGAGCATCGGTGGGCTAACGCCGGCGCCGGCGCCGCGGCGCCAGTGCATTCACGAGTTCAGTCATAGCCTGACGGTAAACCTCGCGTTTAAAATCCACCACTGAGGTGAGTGGGTACCAGTAAGTCACCCATCGCCAATCATTGAACTCTGGACTGTCGTTGGCGTCGAGACACACCGCGGAATCGGGGCTTAGAAGACGAAGCAAAAACCATTTCTGTTTTTGACCGATACACACCGGGTTTTCGTGCTTGCGAATATAGCGACTTGGCAGTCGGTAGCGATGCCAGCCCCGGGTCACTCCCAAGACTTTGACATCATCCGCGGACAGACCCACTTCTTCGTCGAGCTCACGAAACATCGCTTGTTCTGGGGTTTCGTTGGCGTGAATCCCGCCTTGAGGAAACTGCCACGAGTCTCGGCCGCTGACTCGGCGGCCCCACAGGACATCACCCCGCTGGTTACAGACGATGATTCCGACATTCGGCCGAAACCCATCGGCATCGATCACCCGATCGTGACTATCGGCGACTCCCAAAATTTCTTCTCCTGTCGCGCGACGGTCAAACGCGCGCGTCGAGCACTCTTCGCAGCGCAGTCATTGTTGCCGCGCCTATTAACCCGTATTCTTTCACAGATTCATCATCAGCGTCATCGTCGACGCAAATCAACTGACCTTAAATGTCTATGACGCTTGCAATTTTTGATCTCGACAACACCCTGATTGCTGGGGACTCAGACCACAGATGGGGCCAGTTCCTCTGCGACATCGGGCTTGCCGATCCGCAGGGGCACGCGCAAACCAACGACCGTTTTTACGCCGACTATCAGGCCGGTACACTCGACATCACGGCCTACTTGTCGTTCGCTCTCGCGCCTATCGCAGGGAAAACCACGGCGGAAGTTGCCTTGCTACAGAGCCGCTTCATGGACGACTGTTTCGAATCAATGCGACTGCCAAAAGCGATTGAACTGATAGAGCGACATCGCGCGCAAGGCGAACGCTTATTAATTATTTCAGCAACACACACTGTCGTCACACGACCCATCGCCGACCAACTCGGTATCGATGATTTAATCGCCTCAGAGGCCGAAATCATCGACGGCGTTTACTCAGGCCGGCCCATCGGCATACCGTCATTTCAAGCGGGCAAAATTGATCGCCTCGAAGCCTGGTGCACAGAGCACAACATATCGCTCACTGGCGCGACCTTTTACAGCGATTCCCACAATGACTTGCCGCTGCTGCGTCATGTTGATCACGCCGTCGCCGTCGACCCCGACCCCAAATTGCGAGTAGCTGCAAGTGCCGCAGGTTGGCCGGTGCTGTCTCTGCGCTGAACGGCCCGCGGCTCGCCCAGGCCGCATGCGCGACAAAAACCGCACTGTTAAAAGACTAGAAGAGTCTTTGCCGACGTGAAAATCTGAAGTGCAAGACCGACCGGAACTCACTCATCGTCGCACTGCGCTGCGTACGCTTCAGCGTCCATCAGCGCATCCAACTCAGACACGTCTTCCGGTTTTAGCCGAAAGAACCAGCCCTCTTGATACGGATCGTCGTTCACCGTTTCCGGGGCGTCTTCGAGCAACGCATTTACCGCAATGACCTCGCCTGCGATCGGCGCGTAGATATCGGAGGCGGCCTTCACCGACTCCACGACCCCGGCTTGATCACCAGCGGCAATGGTGTCGCCAACTGTGGGGGTTTCAATGAATACGACATCCCCCAACGCTTCCTGCGCGTGGTCAGTAATGCCGACGGTGACGGTGCCATCTTGTTCGAGCCGAGCCCACTCGTGGGTATTGGCATAGCGTAATTCTGCAGGATTGTGACTCATAACGACGCTGTTCTCCGAGAGTGATCAAGCAAGCGCAAGCGTACGTTGCTCGATCTTTCGGCGCAATATCGTCATGCGACAAAATCTAAAAGAACAGCGCAATGAGGCTGAAATGAGCGGTAAAAACCGCCGCGCTAGCGCCCTAGGGCTTGAAGCGTAAACCACTGCTTGAGCGACTGGCTGTGATTCACTCGGGACAACGCGGTATTACGCAGCACACGCAACCACGGTTGCTGACTGCCAAAACCAACTTTGAAAGCCTGCATCGCTGCCATCATGGCTAAGTTATCGCCCTTGCGAATGCGC
Organism: Halieaceae bacterium; assembly: GCA_038134505.1. Lineage (GTDB taxonomy): Bacteria > Pseudomonadota > Gammaproteobacteria > Pseudomonadales > Halieaceae > Luminiphilus. The sequence goes on from JAYPVH010000010.1 coordinate 85,183, forward strand.
TGATATTTTTTTAGCGCCCAGGCGGCATTGGCTGAAAGACCAGCAGCCGCGTTCTGTCCAAGGCACTCGGCGAGGGCCTCGACGTCGGCCAAACCCAGATTAATGCCCTGACCCGCGAGCGGATGGATGCTATGTGCTGCGTCGGCAATCAATACCAAGCTTCCCCTCGCGTAATCGGTTGCATGGCATTGGTGCAGCGGAAACACCGCTCGCGGGCCACAGCTAACGACTGTCGGTCCTCGGGATCCTAGGGCATTGTTCAGTCCGCGGACGAATGACGCATCGTCACAGTCGGCCCAAGTGGCGTAGGCGTCATCATCAAGTGACCAGACAATCGAGCATAATTGGGAGTCATTGAGCGGCAACAGCGCGAGAGGGCCCGTGCCCAAGAACGCCTGCCAACAAGTATCTTCATGGCCGGGCTCAATGGCGATGGTGCCGACAATAGCGTGTTGGTTGTAGGACCATTGCCGTGTTTTAAAGCCGCCAAGCTCACGCACTCTGGAGCGCGCGCCATCGGCACCAATCACCAACGAACCGCGATAGGCGTTGCCGGCTTGTGTTGTCAAAACCACGGCGTCTTCAGACTGTTCTAGCGCGGCCACCACGCTGTTGTAGTGCAACTGCACCCGCGGCTGCGCAGCAACGATCTGCAACAAGGCGGCGATAGTCTCCCGGTTTTCTACGATGGCACCCAAGCTATCGGCATCAACCTCAGCGGCATGAAAGTCAATGTCACCCGTGCCCTCAGAGTCCCATACTCGCATGTGTCTAAAGGGCGCCATCCGCGTTGCTGGGATGTGTCGCCAGGCACCAATGTGCTCGAGAATTCGTTGCGATGCCGGCGTCAACGCGCTGACACGGCCATCCCAATCCGTCAGATCTCGGCCTCGTTGCTCGGGCAAAGGTTGGGGGCAGGGCCCGCGTTCTAGGATCACAATATCAATATCGAGGTGTGCCAACGAGGCCGCCATTGCAAGGCCTGCGAGTCCCGCGCCGACCACAATCACATCCGCGTTGTTCATTTCAGCGGCCCCCTTTGAATCACCTGAGTCCAGTCCCGAGACGGGCGATACGCCGGCGCAATCCAGGCAGCAAGTCCAATGCCGCCAGAGCCGTATTGCGAGGCGTATCCAGCACTAGACCGCGCGGAGCAAATAGTGTCGATAGCAAATCCGTCGCATCGACAATATTCGCCTGATGGTCGGCAACGATCGAAGCGAATTGACCAAGGGTCTCGAGGCTGCCAAGGGCCGCCCCCTTTGTCTGTGCATCACCCAAAATCACGCGACAGGCCTCGACATCAAACAGCGATAAGTTCAGCCCCTGGCCGGCAACGGGATGGAGTGTGTGCGCCGCGTTGCCCGCCACGAGAATTCCGGCACGATGCTGCTCCGTTGCGACGCGACGATTAAGCGCAAAAGCACTGCGCTGCCCTAATTTTCTCAGCCGCCCTAGGCGCCAGCCAAAGGCTCGCTGAAGTGCCTTTAGGAAGTCCGCATCGGACAAATCTTGGTGACTTTGAACATCCTGCGATGCCATCGACCACACCACATTAAAACGCTGTTCACCTGGCTCGCTGCTCGGTAGCGGGAGTAGGGCAAGCGGACCGTTCGCGGTAAAGCGCTCAAAAGCCATCCCTGTCTGGGTGCCGGCGAGAGCGACATTGGCGACGATGGCCGATTGGCCGCTGCTTCGCACACGACTGGCTATGGCCAATGAATCGAGTAGCTTCGGATCGCCGCTGGCAATAATGGCAAGCGCCACTGAGACCGAGGTGCCGTCGACAAAGGCAACGCGAGCCCCCATCGACTCACTGTTCACACAATCCACTTGCTGACCCATAACAATGGACACGCCCACCTCACGAGCGCGCGCCATGAAGGCCGCGCCAATCAGGTGGTTTTCTGCAACGAACCCCAAGGGACCACCACCCACATCACTGGCGTCCATCACGGCACTGCCAAAATGACCTTGGTGGGACACATGGATGCGATGGATCGGCGCAGCGACGGGCCCGAGCTGCGGCCAAACACCTAACTCGTCTAACAGCTTCTGGCTTTTCAAATTCAGTGCTGCCGCGCGACTATCAAGCGGATCGGGGGTGGTTCGGCCAAGCGGAGTGCTCTCAAAGAGCGCCACACAGTAATCAGGCAAGGTCTGTTTCAAAGCGATGGCATATGCCATGCCCACCAGACCGCCACCGATGATGGCAATGTCGGCGTTTTGGCTCAACGCGCACCCGCCATCAACGCCTCGACGGCGTCAGCAGTTTTCGGCACGCCTGCGGTCAGTACATCACAACCCGTTGCTGTGACCACCACATCATCCTCAATACGCACACCGATGCCACGCCATTTTTTCGCGACGCGGCGATTGTCGGCAGCGACATAAATGCCCGGCTCAATTGTTAACACCATGCCTGGCTGCAAGGTTCGCCACTTGCCTTCTATTTGATAGTCGCCAACATCATGCACATCCAGACCCAACCAATGGCCGGCACGATGCATATAAAAATCGCGATACGCGCCGTCTTTAATCAGCTTCGATTCGCTACCCTTTAACAAGCCAAGCTCAATTAAGCCTCGGGTGATCACGCGCACCGTGACATCATGAGGCTGGTTCCAGGTATTTCCCGGCTTCACTTTGGCGATTGCCGCCAATTGCGCCTTTAAAACCAGATCGTAGATTGCGCGCTGCTCCCGGCTGAATTGCCCGCTGACAGGAAAGGTGCGCGTGATATCCGCAGCATAGCCCTGGTATTCACAACCCGCATCGATGAGAACTAAATCGCCTGAGACCAGCTCAGCATTGTTGTCGGTATAGTGCAAAATACAGGCGTTTACGCCGCTCCCAACAATCGAGTTATAAGCGGGACAACGCGCGCCGTGTTCTTGAAATTCATGCGCGATTGCGCCCTCGAGGTGATATTCAAAGCGCCCGGGTCGGCATTCGCGCATCGCGCGACAGTGGGCGCCCGCACTGATGTCACCAGCGCGTCGCATTACACGAAGCTCAGCGGCACTTTTAATCAGGCGCTGCTCATGCAACAACTGCGCGAGATCCGTGAATTCCGCCGGTGCAGTGGCGCCCGCTCTTACCATGGCCCGAATCTGATTGACCCAAGCCATTACCCGCTGGTCAAAAGCGGCATCGCGGCCAAGTGAGCAATGAATACGCGCTTTGCCCTGAAGCAAGCCGGGTAAGACTGCGTCGATCTGCGTCAGTGGGTAGGCTGATTGCATACCGTAATGTTGGATGACGCCCTCAGGCCCTGCGCGGTAACCATTCCACAGCTCCATCTCTGGGTCGCGGTCGCGGCAAAACATCACCACCTGTCCCTCTTTGCGCCCCGGTATTAACAGCAATACCGCATCTGGCTCGTTAAAACCGGTGAGATAAAAAAAGTCACTGTCCTGACGAAAGGGATACTCAGTGTCTCGGCTTCGGGTCACCTCCGATGCTGCAGGGATGATCGCGATGCTGTTACGGCGCATCTTGGCCATGAGTTGCTTGCGGCGTCGCGCGTATTCTGACTGACTGATTTTCATAACTCGCCTTCCTTATGAGATAGTGCTTCCTGAACAACATTGAGGGCAGCAATGCGCAGATATTCGATCAACTCGTGAAAATCGCGCTCACTGTCCTCCTCTTCAAGTGCTTCGCTGTCAATTCGCGCGACCTCTGCAATATCCTTGACGACCTCAGCAGTGACTGCAGGAACACCCGACTCTCCCGCTCCTCGCACAGCGATGCCCTGAGTAAAACCAGTTAAAAACCCGGTCGCCCAGCGACCCAACGACAGCAGGCGTTCCTCAAGCGAGTCGTCGTCTGCTGGGAGCAACAATTGAAATCCAAAGTCAGTATCGACCACTGATGACAGCGTCGCCAGATTCATACGCGCCACAAAATCGACCAGTTCGCCGTGCATTTCAATGGCTAAAGCCCGCTCGAGAGCCGCGATGGTGTCATTCAAGTGATTTTCTGCCGCAGGCTCAAAACCCGCCGCAATCAAACCCACAATTGCGCCGTGCAATTCTGAGGGGTTAAGGGTCATTCCCGCTTCGAACAAAACGTCGGCGGATTCTGCCCAGTCGGGCATATCTTCAAACGCACCTAACGAATCTACCAACACCGCGACACCCTCAAACCGATATGATCCACGATTGTGCGATTGCACCACCGACGACTCACAAACCATCAATCCTCTGACGACGATCAGACGCCAGCAATTTGCCCGCCTGACTCACGCTCGAGACACGAGCCGTCGCGCGGACATCGCACGAAAACCAAAGAAGCGTCACCTCGCCTGACCTAGACAGATTCGCCACCGTCAAGACAGGCTGTGACCGCCCGTTGACCGCCCGTTTTGGCAGACCTATAGTGGGGCCTCTTCTGACAACAGTGTAACGCCCGTGGCAGAGAAACTCATCCAATCGCTAGAAACAAAAATTGCCGATCTGATTGAGTTGGCGCGCGAACTGAATAGAGAGAATAGAGCTCTGAAAATTCGTGTTGCCGAGTTGCAAAGAGAGCGGCGAGATCTCCTTGAGCGGCAGCGTCATGCCGAGCAATACATTGACCAAAGTATCGAGCGACTACGACACATCGAGGCCAGTTCATGAGCCGCGCGCATACGGTTACTGTGAGCATTCTGGACAAGGAGTACCAAGTCGCTTGTCCCCCGGAAGAGGCGACGGCTCTGGTAGCGGCGGCAAGCCACCTTGATGGTCAAATGCGCGATATTCGTGCGACTGGCAAAGTCATTGGTCTTGAGCGTGTCGCCATTATGGCGGCCCTCAACTTGAGCTACGAACTCGGGGCGTTACGCGAGGGTGCCGTCGCAACACCGCTGAACAACGACGAGGACCGGTTGAAAGCATTGAATAGTCAACTGGACGAAGCCCTCTATCAATTGCGGCAACTTGAGATCAGCTGAGCACCACGCGCACCAAACTGGGCTATACTGAAGTTCGACCTGGCTTATGCGCCAGACTGTTAAGTCCTCGAGCCGATAATGCACCACCCGGGGACCACTGAACGCTGTCGTTGTGCAAGTCCGTCACGATCGGAAAGCCTGAAGCAGTGTGGCGGTCACCACCTTGAGCCGTTGGGTTCAAGGGCGACACAGTCAGCGGTACGCTGGGTCAACTTCTCTCGCCACTTGCACGGCATCTGTCGCCGCGCAGTCTCAGGGAGCACCATGTCTCGAGCACAAAATCTAAATGGTGTCGCTGCCACCGGTGTGGAATCGATCGGCGCGGGAACTGTCGCCGCAGAAAAGGCTGCGTGGCGCCAGCGACTTTTAGCTACGCGCCGTGGACTCAGTCTTTCCCATCGGGATTCGCAACAGGTGATCGATCACGTGATCAGCATGGCACCGTGGCAGCAGGCGGTCACGATAGCGGCCTATTTAGCAATGCCCTATGAGTGTGACCCCACGGCCTTGGTGACCCTGGCGCTCAATCACAACAAGCGTGTGGCGATGCCCCGAATCAACGAAGACGGCGTCATGGCGTTCGCAGCATGGCAGCCGCAGGACCCGATCAGTCGCTTCAAAGGCCGTACCCCTCAGCCACAGGCGAGCGCTCCGTCTATCAAGACCCAAGAGATCGATCTCTTCATTGTGCCACTGTTGGGTTGCGACGCTGCTGGATACCGGCTGGGATATGGTGGTGGCTACTACGACCGCGTTTTGAGTGCATGCCACGGATTCAAACTGGGGCTGTGCTTTGAGGAGCAACGGGTTGTAACGCTCCCTCGTGAAGAACACGATGTTCGCCTCGACGCAGTTGTTACGCCAGGAGGTTGGGTCACTTTTTAAGCTACCGCCCGAACAGTCCCGCTTGGTGCGCTTCCATTCGGGGTGCATCGTTCCCCAGCAGTGTGGTCGACGTTGCGCCCAGCACAACAACGACAACAATCGCCCACACAAAATCTAACTTTTTCTTTCCCATCTCTTTCGAAACACGCTCTTCTGATGTCGTTGACTCTGTCGGTCTGAAGCTTGCCATGGCAATCTAGTGGACCGACGACTGCACCGACCCATCCTTCACGCAAAAAACGCTCGAAGGTACCGCGAGTCACACCTTGATCGACCGAGACAGCCTGTCTTTGGCCCAAACTCAGGGGGCACGAAGCCCCGACAAATGCCGCAATGTCAAAGTCATTGCGCTCAAGTGCCGAAGGCCAGTCAGCAAGGAATGTGAAAAATTACCATTTTTGCGGCATCTGTCAAGCACAATCTGACAAGGCCATAGGTAGCAGCCACAAATTAGCAAGCCAATTGGCGCAATCAGCGACCGAGATAGGCGCGATAAGCCGGGTTCTGGGTTTCTTCCCAGTAGCGATATCCGACATTCGCCAGCACGGCGCGAAGACGGGCACGCTTACCCGATGGCACCTGCAGTCCCAACAAGATGCGCCCGTAGGCTGCGCCGTGGTTGCGATAGTGAAACAGCGAGATACTGAACTCCGTTCCCAACCCGGTCAGAAAAGTCAGTAGCGCACCCGGGCGCTCGGGAAACTCCACACGAAATACCATCTCGTCACCGACAGACTCAGCGACTCGCCCTCCGATCATATGGCGGACATGCAGTTTAGCGGTCTCATTGTCGGTAAAGTCGTCAACCTGATAACCCGCCTTGATCAACTTGCGCATCAAATCCTCGAGGTCCGAACCCCCGGGTGTCACCGTCAGACCGACAAAGACACGCGCGGCGTCCGCATCTTCATAGCGGTAATTAAACTCGGTGATATTGCGTTTGCCGATGACGCTGCAAAACGATCGAAAGGCGCCGGGACGTTCGGGGATGGTGACACTGATCACCGCCTCGCGACGCTCGCCGATTTCCGTGCGCTCTGAGATGTAACGCAGTCGATCGAAGTTGGTGTTGGCGCCACTGACAACAGCTAACATCGATGCACCCTGTATGCCATGGCGCTCCGCGTAGCGCTTCATACCTGCGACAGCCAATGCACCCGCGGGTTCGGCGATCGCACGGGTATCTTCGAAAATATCCTTCACCGCGGCACAAATCTCGTCGGTGCTTGCGGTAATGATGTCATCGACATGCTCTCGGATGAGGCGAAAAGTTTCCTTGCCCACTTGTGACACCGCACAACCATCGGCAAACAACCCAACCTCTTTCAAAACCACCCGCCGTCCTTTCTCCAACGCGGCCTTAGCGCAAGCCGCATCCTCTGGTTCGACACCGATAATTCGCACGTTAGGCCAAACGTAACGCAGGTATACCGCCATCCCAGCTAGCAACCCGCCACCGCCACAGGGGATAAAGACATAATCTAGTGGCCGGCTCACTTGGCGCGCGACCTCAATCGCCACCGTGCCCTGACCCGCAATGACATCGGGATCATCAAAGGGGTGGAGAAAGGTGAGTCCCTCCGACGCGACAAGTTCGGCGGCGTGCACCGAGGCCTGATCAAAGGTATCACCAAACAGCACGACCTGTGCGCCACGCCCTCGCACTGCGTCGACCTTGATCTGAGGCGTAGTCACTGGCATGACAATCTTGGCTTTCACGCCAAGCCGCTGTGCCGCCAGCGCAACCCCTTGCGCATGATTACCCGCAGACGCCGCCACCACGCCGCATGCGCGCTGTGACTCTGTCAGGCTTGCCATTTTGTTGTAGGCACCACGACACTTGAAGCTGAAGATCGGCTGCAGGTCCTCACGCTTGTACATCACCTCGCATTGCAACCGACGCGACATCAGCGGTGCGTCGTCCACAGGTGTCTCTCGGACCACATCGTAGACCGGTGCATTGAGGATTTTTTTGATATAGGCGTTCGTCATGAAGACCTCTAATGTTCCTGCAGCGCATGATACGTGCTAAGGCATCGCACCGCCACGTGCCGATGCGTCAAAAAATATTGAGAATTCATCGCTTTGGGTTTGCCTGCGGCTGTCGCTTCAACGAGAATAGGCGCTCTTTCCCAACGACCCGGAGCAACAATGCCCTCCCGAATTGATCTCGCCAACGCCATTCGGGCGCTGAGCATGGATGCTGTGCAAGCAGCCAACAGTGGACACCCAGGGGCCCCCATGGGCATGGCTGATATCGCGGAAGTGCTCTGGAACGACCACCTCGCCCACAATCCCGCCGACCCACAATGGCCCGATCGCGATCGTTTCGTGCTATCGAACGGGCATGGCTCTATGTTGATCTACTCGCTGCTGCACCTGACCGGTTACGACTTGGCTGTCGAAGATCTAAAGAACTTCCGCCAGCTTCACAGCAAGACGCCGGGGCATCCGGAATACGGCTATACCCCGGGGGTCGAAACCACCACCGGACCGCTCGGGCAAGGACTTGCCAATGCGGTGGGCATGGCCGTGGCGGAAAAAGCACTCGCAGCGCAGTTCAACCAGCCCGGTCACGAAATTATCAACCACCGCACCTGGGTCTTTTTGGGTGATGGCTGCCTCATGGAAGGGATATCACACGAAGCTTGCTCGCTGGCCGGTACACTGGGACTCGGCAAGCTGGTGGCGTTTTACGATGACAATGGCATCTCGATCGACGGTGAAGTCGAGGGCTGGTTCACCGATGATACAGCGCAGCGCTTTCGCGCCTACGGATGGTCAGTCATCGAGGCGGTCGACGGACACGATGCGGCAGCGATTCAAGCTGCCATCGCAACTGCACTGGACAACTCGCAACAACCGACCCTCATTGTCTGCAAGACCTTGATTGGTAAGGGTAGCCCGAACAAACAGGGCACCGAATCCTGCCACGGCGCGCCACTAGGTGCTGATGAAGTCGCCGCAACGCGCGAAGCGCTCGGCTGGCACCACGACGCTTTCGTGATTCCCGACGACATCCGCGCCGGCTGGGATGCCCGCGAAGCGGGAGCTCAGCGTCAAGCAGATTGGCAGGCTCGCTTCGACGCTTATGCTGCGGCGCATCCAGTGTTGGCGGCAGAACTCTCACGCCGACTGCGCGGTGACCTTCCCGATGACTTCGCCGCTGCAGCTGACCAGTACATCGCCGATTGCATTGCCGCACAAGCCACGGTGGCCTCTCGCAAAGCGTCCCAACAAACACTCAATGCCTTCGGGCCCCACGTTCCGGAGTTCCTTGGCGGGTCCGCAGACCTTGCGGGATCCAACTTGACGATTTGGTCGGGGTCCAAAGGTATTGAACGCAACGACGCCAACGGCAACTATCTCTACTACGGTGTTCGCGAATTCGGTATGACGGCGATGATGAATGGCATCGCGCTCCACGGCGGTTTCATTCCCTACGGCGCAACGTTCCTCATCTTCATGGAATACGCCCGCAACGCGGTTCGCATGTCCGCGTTAATGGGGCTACGTGCAATTCACGTCTACACTCACGACTCAATTGGTTTAGGCGAAGATGGCCCAACCCACCAACCTGTTGAACAGCTGACTGCTTTGCGTAGTACGCCAAACCTGCACACTTGGCGGCCTTGTGATGCCGTCGAATCAGCCATCGCTTGGAAAGCGGCCATCAGTCGCACAGACGGTCCCTCAGCGCTCATCTTCTCGCGCCAAAACCTGCCTCATCAAGTGACTTCAGCGGCGCTGGCGGAAGGCGCTTCACGGGGCGGCTATGTGCTCGTCGAAGAACAGGGAGCGCTCGACGCGATTATCATTGCCACCGGCTCCGAGGTCGCGCTGGCCGTTGACGCGGCAGCTCAGCTCGCTGAACGAGGCCGCGGTATTCGCGTGGTCTCCATGCCCTGCGCCGAGGTTTTTGAACAACAGTCCCCAGAATACCGACAGTCAGTACTTCCTGCGGACATCCTTGCACGAGTCGCCGTTGAGGCCGCGCACGCTGACTGGTGGTATAAGTATGTCGGCCTCGATGGCCGCGTTGTCGGTATGACTGGGTTTGGCGAGTCAGCCCCGGGCGGTGCGCTGATGCAGGAGTTTGGTTTCACCGTCGACAACGTCGCGAGCGTGGTTGAGGACGTGATTCTAGACTGAGCCATGCGAATTGCGATTAATGGTTTTGGGCGCATCGGCCGCACAGTACTGCGGGCAGCGCATTTGCGTAAAGCAACTGCGTCCTCTGCCAACATTGACATTGTGGCGATCAATGAGCCCGCAGACGACGCAACCATCGCTCATTTAACCCGCTATGACTCAACCCACGGGCGGTTCCCCGGGGACGTTGCGGTCATCGACGGTCAACTCGTCCTTTCCGGCAAGCCGATTCAACTCTTACACATCACAGAGATCGACGCACTGCCCTGGGCTCCGCTCGAGGTTGATCTTGTCCTTGAGTGCACAGGCACATTTTCTTCTCGGGGGATGGCAGAACATCACCTCCACTGCGGTGCGCAGCGGGTTTTGTTTTCCCAGCCCGCCGACACCGAGGTCGATGCAACGGTAATCTGGGGTGTGAACAACGCGGTTTTAAACGCCGAACAGCAGATTATTTCCGCGGGCAGCTGCACCAGTAATGCTTTAATGCCCGTACTTTCCGTGCTGCACGATCAATTTGGCATCCGCACCGGCACCATGACGACAATTCACTCGGCGATGAACGACCAGCCGGTGCTCGATGCCTACCACAACACGGACCTCCGCAAGACGCGCGCCGCCTTCCAATCGATTATCCCCGTCGATACGGGCTTGGCGCTCGGTATTGCGCGCATTCTCCCAGAGCTCGCAGACCGGTTCACCGCACACGCACTGCGCGTACCAACACTCAATGTGTCCGCTATTGATCTGGCCGTCTACACCGAAACGCCCTGTTCGGCAGGGGCAGTCAATGCAGCGCTTAAGCGCGCGGCCGCGGAGCATTTCAATGGCGTATTATCGGTCTCTGAGGAGCCGCTCGCGTCTTGCGACTTTGTCGGCGAGTCCGCCTCCGCCATCATTGACGCCCATCAGACGCAGGTGAGCAGCGACCACCTTGTTAAGGTATTGATCTGGTTTGATAACGAATGGGCCTATGCCAATCGTCTGCTCGATATCGCCGAACACCTCGCAGGCTTTTGCGGACCCACTGGCCGATCTGAGGATCACGTATGAAACGGATGTCAGACCTGTCGCTTGAAGGTTTGCGCGTGCTGATTCGCGAAGACCTCAATGTGCCCATCAAGGACGGTGTCGTGACCAGTGATGCGCGCATCAAAGCAGCCCTGCCAACACTGCGCTACGCTCTCGAGGCCGGCGCGGCAGTATTGGTCATGTCCCATCGCGGCCGACCCGATGAAGGTCAGTACGACGCATCGCTGTCGCTTGCACCTGTGGCGCAAAGACTGTCTGAGCTCCTTCAACTGCCGGTGCCGCTGCATCGCGAATGGCGGGCGGCGTCGGTCGCGCCAGGCAACATTGCATTACTAGAAAATGTGCGCTTCAACAGCGGCGAAAGCAGCAATGATGCGGCTCTTGCGCAAGACTACGCTCGCTTGTGTGATGTGTTTGTGATGGACGCTTTTGGCACCGCACACCGTGCCCAGGCCTCCACCTACGGCGTCGCACAATACGCGCCCGAGGTCTGCGCTGGACCGCTGTTGTCAGCCGAGCTCGACGCACTCGCGACCGCCTTAGCATCGCCGAAAAAACCCATGCTGGCGGTTGTCGGCGGCTCGAAAGTCTCAACCAAACTCGCAGTGCTTGAGTCACTCGCGTCCCAATGCGACAGTCTTATTGTCGGCGGCGGCATCGCCAACACGTTTTTGGCCGCGGCCGGTTACCCCGTCGGACAGTCGCTGTGCGAACACGAGCTGATCGATACGGCACGGGCACTGATGCAGACAACGCAGATCCCCATACCGATCGACGTGGTTGTGGCGAAGTCGTTCTCCGATACCGCTACAGCGACAACAAAACTCGCCAGCGAAGTCGCCGATGATGAGCTGATTCTCGACATTGGCCCGCGCTCCGCGGCCCAGCTTGCAGAAAAAATCGCCAGCGCCGGCACCGTATTATGGAACGGGCCCGTGGGCGTCTTCGAATTTGAGGCCTTCAGCCACGGTACACAGGCGCTGGCTCACGCCGTCGCCGCAAGTTCCGCGTTCTCTCTAGCTGGGGGCGGCGACACACTCGCAGCAATCGAACAATTCGGCATCAGCGATCAGGTATCCTATATCTCGACCGGTGGCGGCGCTTTCTTAGAATATGTTGAAGGTAAAGTGCTCCCTGCGGTCGCGATCCTTGAAGAGCGCGACGCATAACCCGGTTGGCCTGAGACCACAACAGTCTGATGTGATCACCCAGCGAGGCCAATCGCTCAGACTATGCGGAACAATTCTTCAGACCGGGATCGTGAGGTGCTGTATATTGAGAGGGCTTGGGTAGGAGTCGGGCCTAGGTGAGTTTTCGCCTATGGACAGCGCACAAACCATTGGCTTGATCGTTGAAGACGAACACTGAAGCGACCGAAATACTCAGGCAGCTGAAAAAGACACACGAACAGGACACACTCATGGCACTGATCAGTCTGCGACAACTTCTCGACCACGCGGCAGAGAACGATTACGGCGTCCCCGCTTTTAACGTCAACAACCTCGAGCAAACCCGCGCCATTATGGAAGCCGCTGCGGCGCTTGATGCGCCGGTCATCATGCAGGCAAGCGCTGGCGCCCGGAAATACGCCGGCGCACCTTTCCTGCGCGCCATGATGGAGGCGGCGATGACGGAATTCCCACACATTCCCGTGGTGGTTCATCAAGATCACGGCACCTCAGCCGCAGTCTGCCAACGCTCGATTCAGCTCGGGTTTAGCTCCGTCATGATGGATGGCTCCTTGGGTGAAGATGGCAAGACGCCCATGGACTATGATTACAACGCTCGGGTGACTCGTCAGGTGGTTGAGATGGCGCACGCCTGTGGAGTCTCGGTCGAGGGAGAGATCGGTTGCTTGGGCTCGCTCGAGACCGGTGAGGCGGGTGAGGAAGATGGCATTGGCGCAGCAGGAAAGCTCACCCATGAGCAAATGCTCACCGATCCGGAGGAGGCCGCCCAATTTGTTGCCGACACCGGCGTCGACGCCCTGGCTATTGCCTGCGGCACAAGCCATGGTGCTTACAAGTTTTCTCGTCCGCCGACTGGCGATATCCTCGCCATCGACCGGATCAAAGCCATCCACGAGCGTATTCCTAACACCCATTTGGTGATGCACGGCTCCTCGGCGGTACCGCAGGAGTGGCTGGCGATTATCAACCAGTACGGCGGCGAGATCCCTGAGACTTACGGCGTTCCAGTTGAACAGGTGGTGGAAGGTATCCGACACGGCGTGCGCAAGGTGAATATCGACACCGATTTACGCCTGGCATCAACGGGCGCGATTCGCCAGTTCCTCGCTGAAAATCCAGCGGAGTTTGACCCACGCAAATATCTTATGGCCTCCCTCAATGCCATGCGTGAAATTTGCGAGGCGCGCTATACCGCCTTTAACTGTGCGGGACAGGCCTCGAAAATTAGACCCATGGGCCTCGCTGAGATGCAAAGCGCCTATGACAGTGGCGCTTTAGGGACAGTGGCGCTTTAGGCGCCTAACTCCATCCGCGATGTATACCCCGCGCGAGGATATGAGGCGCCTGCTTGCGCTGCTAAAAAACGGTGATAGCGATGCCACTGTGCAGCGGGCCACCGCTATTGCTATGCAGGCTCCCGCCGATGGCGTGCCCGGCCACAGCGCCGGTCTCGCCCTGCTCAACGCCGGGCAGCCACCATCCGCTTGGACGCAATTTGAGGCGGCGACG
>JAYPVH010000011.1:0-45112 GCA_038134505.1 Halieaceae bacterium
GCGTTACTCAGAGGCCCATATCAAGCAGCGGCTGCAGATGCGTGATTTTATGGAGACCTTGCGTGCCTCTGGTGCGCAAACCGGCGGTCCGCCGGCCCTCAGCCAAGCGGACCGGAAGGCCTTTTCGGATCAACTCGATCGACTGCTAACCGCTACGCTACGCAAAATGCAATAGCTCGGTGATGAGTCCATCTCCTCGAGATTACATCGCAGTATGTCCCGAAATAAAGCCATGACAGCCTCTTAGAATCGATTGATGGGTATCGAACCTGATCGACTCGGATAGTCGCGTTGATCCACGCCTTATGACATGATTTGTTCCTAACGTGTAGAACGCCAATATCTTGAGAGAGAGTCATGTCTGTCGTACAAGCAGATGGCCGACGCCAACGCAGTGAGCGCAGTCGACAAGCCATTATCGATGCCGCTCTCGAGCTCATGCAGGAGGGTGTGCTAGCCCCGACAGCGCAGGGAATTTCTGAGCGTGCTGGCGTTGGAATTCGCTCTTTCTTTCGGCACTTTGCTGACATGGAAGCAGTGGTGGCTGCGGTCGATGATCACATTCGGGCGACTTATGAAGCGTTATTCACAGGTGGAGATCGCACTGGTGATCTAGCTGTTCGTATCGAGCGCGCTATTACGCGCCGTGGGCGTGCGTTCGATGATCTGTCGAATCTCATTCTCGCCACTCAAGCGAATCTGCGCTATTCATCAAATCTTCGTCACAACTATGCCCGTTGCCAGCGCGGATTACGCAGAGATCTCGAGAGCTGGGCGCCAGAAATCACCGTGCTTGAGCCTGCATCTCGCGAGGCTGTCGACGCGATCGCTTCGTTTGAATTTTGGCATCGACTGCGAGTGCATCAGCGTCTCAGTATTAAGTCCGCGACCGAGCTCGTCATTCAGTTGTTATTGGGCTTACTTTCCTGACGATCGCCTAGCGGCATCGCGGATGTGTTTCCGAGCCTCAGTGAGATGTTGACGCTGAAAATATAATGGCATAACGTATGCCATTATATGGCCGAGCCAGTTTGTGAAATGTTTCAAGCACAGTTCTTTCACGTGGATATGAGCGCTTGGCGTCCACGGGCGAGGGTGAAGTAGGCTCGAGGTCTTACAGAGACAACTGTTAGAGCAGCTGTTTAATGCGGACAGGGGGCATGATGCGGGTCTTGGGTTGTGGGCCTAGAGCCCGGATCGAAATCTTGTTGAACGGGAGGGTCTGAAATGCGCTATCCGAAGACGACTCTTGGTATCGTGATCGTTGTATGTTTGGCTGGCTGGGCGTATCAGCAGCAAACGGCGCTGCTGCTCCAATGGGTGAAATTCCAAAATGCCCAGCGTCATCATGTGGCACCAGCACGACCCATCGACTGGGATCGGGGTCCAGATATCGCGTCTGAACCTGATTTGCCCCGCCGGCCGAATATTATTCTAATCGTCGCGGACGACCTCGGTTATAACGATCTTTCTACTTTTGGTGGTGGGGTAGCTGGGGGGCGAGTAAAGACACCCCATATCGATCGGCTTGCCGCTGAGGGTGTTATTTTCTCTCAGTCCTATTCCGGGGCAGCCACCTGCGCACCATCTCGGGCGATGCTCATGACTGGACGCTATCCGACCCGTACGGGCTTTGCTTTTACGCCCATGGTCAATGGCATGGGGCGGATGATCGCTCGGATCAGTAATGCGATGGATACGGGTCTCCCGCCCGCACGGTTTGATGCGCAAGTCGCTGCAACGAAGCCGCTCTATGAACATCAGGGGCTGCCTGCGGAGGAAGTCACACTGGCCGAGGTATTGCGGTCAGGCGGCTATCACACGGCCCATATCGGCAAGTGGCATTTAGGGCGCGACTTTGGCATGGCGCCACACGAACAGGGTTTTGATGAGAGTCTGTTGATGGCGAGCGGACTCTATTTGCCTGAGGATCACCCCAATGTGGTGAATGCGCGGCTTCCCTTTGATCCCATCGATCAGTTCCTGTGGGCGTCCATGACCTACGCCAACAGTTTTAACTCCGGTGATGCAGATCGCTTCGAACCCGGCGGTTACCTCACGGACTATTGGACGGATGAGGCAATCCGCGTCATCGATGCCAATCAAAACAGACCGTTTTTCTTGTATCTAGCGCACTGGGGTGTGCACTCACCGTTGCAAGCCACGCGTGATGACTATGAGGCGGTGGGAGACATAGAGCCCCATCGGCTCCGCGTCTATGCGGCAATGGTGCGCGCCCTTGATCGCAGTGTTGGCCGAATGATTGCGGCACTGGACGAGCGCGGACTGTCCGACGACACACTGGTCATCTTTACCAGCGATAATGGCGGCGCCGGCTATCTTGGATTGCCGGATCTGAATGCGCCATACCGTGGATGGAAGGTCACACAGTTCGAGGGCGGTATTCGCGTGCCGCTTTTCATGCGCTGGCCGGGCGTGATTCCTAGCGGTTCTCGAGTCGACAGGCCCGTGGCACATATCGATGTGTTTCCAACGCTTGCCGGTGCCGCGACTTCGGCGCCTCCAGCAAGTCTGGAGATTGACGGCCGAGATCTTTTACCGCTAGCCACTGACCCATCCAAAGCGATGTGGGAACCGCGGCCGTTATTTTGGGAGGCTGGAGATTATCGCGTGGTTCGATTTGGTGATTGGAAGCTGCAGATGACATCGGAGCCCTTACAGCGATGGCTCTTTAATCTCGCTGAGGATCCAACCGAACAACACAATGTCATCGATAGTCGACCCGAGAAGACGCAGGAGCTACTAGGACTACTCCAGAGTCACTATGCCGACGCCAGAGTGCCCCTGTATGAGGCCGAGGTCGTCTTCGCGATACCGCTTGATAAACATCAAGCAGAGCCCTTTTCCGCTGATGACGAATTTGTCTATGTGGCCAATTAATTTAACGGGTTGTAATGGCTCTGGACCGATGTTCAAAGGAGAGTTTTGCTGATGGAGTTTCAACGAACGCCCGATCATTACTTCGAAAATCTCTCCAATTATCCATTCTCGCCGCATTATTGTGAGATTGACGATACAGAGGGCGGACGTCTGCGCCTCCATTATCTTGACGAGGGCGATCCCAACGGGAGTGTGGTTTTGCTCATGCACGGTCAGCCCGCGTGGAGCTACCTCTATCGTTTAATGATTCCATCACTGGTCGAGGCCGGTCACCGGGTGATTGCGCCCGATTTGATTGGATTTGGTCGGTCTGATAAGCCAACAAAGCCCACCGACTATACCTACGCGCGTCATGTCGCGTGGATGAGCGATTGGCTGACGCAGCTCGACCTGCAGGACATCACGGTATTTTTTCAGGATTGGGGTAGCCTGATCGGCTTGCGCTTAGTGTCCGCGTTTCCAGAGCGCTTTTCTCGTGTCGTGTTGGCCAATGGCGCGTTGCCTGCGGGGCCGATTCCAATGGCGCATGTCGAAATGATTCGCGCAGCCTATGACCAGTGCCCCGTGGTCTCCCTCGAGGAGTTAGGACGGCATTTTGTCGATCCAGATGGGCTACCGGGGATTTTCTACTGGCGCAAGTTTTGTGCGCAGGGTCAGGAGATCTCTCGGCCCGGTGACGTGATCGCAAGTATTAGCCGGGTTGGATTAACGGATGAAGTACGTCAGGCTTTCAACGCGCCGTTCCCTGATGAGTCCTATGTGGCCGGCGCGCGACGATTTCCTTCGTTGATTCCGCTATTAGAAGATGAGCCCCAAGTCGCGGAGAATCGTGCCGCTTGGGCGGTGCTTGCCGAGTTCGATAAACCTTTCTTATTGGCCTTTGCCGATAACGACCCTGTGACGGCGGGTGCTGATCAGCAGTTTTTGAGCGTGGTTCCAGGGTGTCAGGGCTTGCCCCATCGCACCATCGCCCCCGCCGGCCACTTTCTGCAACAAGAGCAACCGGCGCAGTGTGTGCAGGCGATCTTGGACGTCATGGCATTACCCACGTGAGCACAGTCAGACGCTGGCTTGGGCGATTACTTCTAGTGCTATTGCTGGCGCTAGTGGCGTTGTTTTGGCTGGCGTTTATCTCCCCCCGTCCGCCTCTGACGATCGATCCAGCGACGCTTGCGGGTGATGGGAGTCAGCTGAACTACTGTGAACTCCCGGAACTTGATGGCACAGGTCTGCGCGCCCTCGACATTGCCAAGGGCAATACACCGGGGTGTGGTTATCAGCATTTTCCCTTGCCGATCTTGGCGCAGTGTACGGAACCTCTTATCGAGGCTGCGGATGATATTCGCGGCTTGTGGCAAGTGGTTGAAGGTGAACATATTGGACATGTCGAGCGTGTGGAACAATGTGGTGCGCGGGTCGTCATTACGACGGCTGGGTTGATCCACGACTCCGGTCCCAATAGCACGGCCGGGCTCAATACCAACGATACCGAGGGCTCTGTTTTGTTTTCGGCGGCGGGCCGTGATTACTGCATGCGCACATCAGCATCCATGATTTGGGAAGCGCAAACCTTAAATTTTTACGCTTTCGGTTGGGGTCCCAAAGTGGTGCGCCGTTATCGAGAGGGTGAGGACTTAATCTGGGAATATGCAGATGGCAGTATCAATCGCATGCAGCGGCTGTGTCAGTTGCCGCCAAGTCATCGGCAGCCAGCGCCCCGCGGTCTGCGCTTGTCGGTGTTTGGGGACGGTTGATCAAGCAATAGTTATGGAACACAGAGGGTTTAGATGATGCGTGTAGACAATGCGGTGTATCCCAACGAGGAGCAGATGCGCGGTTTTCTCGAGACAACAGACGAGCGGCCGATTTGCATGGTAAACCTGCTCAAATTTCATCCAAAAGCGCAGTACCCTGACGGCCGTGACTCCGACCTCACCGGGGCGGAGGCCTATGCACTCTACGCGACGGCAGTCGAGGAACTGCTTGAGAGTTTCGGTGGTCGGATTCAGTTTAGCGGTGACGTTGAGCGACTGATGCTGGGTGAGGTCGAGGAGTTGTGGGATGCTGTGGCGCTGGCGGTCTACCCCTCGCGCAAGGCGATGCTCGAGATGATGATGTCCGAGGCCTATCAGGCAATTGCAGATCACCGTACCGCGGGCTTAGCGGGCCAGCTCAATATCGAAACGGTGAATTTCGAGCGTTGAGGGCGAGCCGTTAACTGAAAAAAGCCATGCTTTTATCGAGTCACAAAGGATATGAGGTGTCGAAATGATCAGTGACAAGCCGATCGCATTGGTAGGCGGCACGGGCTCGCCGTACACCCAGAAAATGCTGGCCTTACTACGCTATCGACGTCTCCCCTATGCCATCACTTGGGGGCAGCCAGCCGAGGTCTGTCAAATACTTGGGATCGAGCCCCCCAAGCCCGCATTGATGCCGACCTTTCTTTTTGAAGGTGAGGGTGGCATCACGCCTGTTTGTGATTCAACTCCGGTGATTCGTCAACTAGAGCCGCTGATGCCACAGCGCGCGGTGATTCCCTCTGACCCGGCGCTGGCTTTTCTCGATTACCTTATTGAAGACTTCGCCGATGAGTGGTGCACCAAATATATGTTTCATTACCGCTGGCACCCACCTGAGGATGCGGACAATGCGGGCACTCTGTTGCCTTTGGGGTTTGATGTGACTTTAGACGATGCGGCCCACCAACAGTTGAAGGACTGGTTCACGCAGCGACAGGTTTCGCGCCTCTACGTGGTCGGCTCAAGCGATGCCACCGCCGATTTGATCGATGCCAGTTATCGTCGGTTTCTCGCAGCGATGGAGCGTCACCTGTCGCAACAGCGGTTTATGCTGGGGAACCGACCCAGTGCCTGCGATTTTGCGCTCTTCGGTCAGCTCAGTCAGTTGGTGGGGTTTGACCCCACACCCCGCGCCATTGCGCATGTGCTATCCCCGAGAGCGGTGGCATGGGTAGATCAGGTCGCCGACCTCAGTGGTTTGGCACCTCAAGAGAACGATTGGCTATCCACACAGGACCAAGCGGCGAGCTTGCGCGATGTTTTGGCTGAGATTGGTCGTGTCTATGCGCCGGCACAACTGGCGAATGCTGAGGCAGTGGCATCGAGCGCTCAATCGTGGCAGATCGAGATGGATGGCGTGCTGTGGCAACAACAAACCTTTTCCTACCAAGCAAAATGTTTGCGCTGGACTCGTGAAATGTATAACCAATTGTCAGAGATCGCGCGCGCGCAGGTTGATCAACTGATCGATGGAACCGGTATTGAGGCGATGCTCGCCGAGAACTCCCCTTAAAGACGACGCACAAGGACAACTGCTATGACAGCCGCAGCAATTCACAACCGGGTCACGGAGATGACCGGCACCGCCTATCCGATTATTCAGGCGCCAATGGGTTGGATCGCGCGATCGCAACTGGCCGCAGCGGTGAGTAATGCGGGTGGTCTGGGAATTATCGAAACGGCCTCAGGCGAGCTGGACACGATTTGCAATGAGGTCGCGAAGATGCGCGATCTCACCGACAAGCCTTTCGGGATGAACGTGGCCCTCTCTTACGTTAAAGGCAGCAACATTATCGACTTCGTCATTGAGCAGGGGATACAGTTTGTCACCACCTCGTCGGGCAGTCCCGCGGTCTGCACCGCGGAGTTTCAAGCGGCAGGGATTAAGGTGTTTCATGTCATCCCGACACTCGATATGGCACTGAAGGCGATTGATTGCGGTGTCGACGGCTTGGTGGTTGAGGGTGGCGAAGGGGGCGGTTTCAAAAACCCGAGCCCGGTATCGACCATGGTGTTGTTGCCCTTAATCCGGTCTAAAACTGATTTGCCAATTATTGCAGCAGGCGGGATGTGCGATGGTGCATCGATGGCAGGTGCCTTTGCGATGGGCGCTGAGGGTGTACAAATGGGCACCCGCATGCTGAGTTGTGCCGAGTCGCCAGTGCATGACAATTGGAAACGGGCGATTGTTAACGCGAAAGAGACGGACACGGTGTTCCTTAACCAG
Organism: Halieaceae bacterium; assembly: GCA_038134505.1. Taxonomy (GTDB): domain Bacteria; phylum Pseudomonadota; class Gammaproteobacteria; order Pseudomonadales; family Halieaceae; genus Luminiphilus. Next base: position 6,931 of record JAYPVH010000011.1, read on the forward strand.
CAGTCACGTCCGGCCCTGCGTGCATTGCGCACCCAGCGAACGGCAGCACTCGAGCCCTTGGGAGCATTTAACGCTATGGAACAACTGGCTGGAATTCCCGAGCTCTACTTTGGGGGCGATATGGAGGCGGCCATTCCATTGTCCGGGCAGGTTGTTGGGCGCATCGAGTCGGTTGAGTCTGCGGAAGCCATCGTGCAACGGACGATGACTGACTTTTATGCACGCGTTCAGGGGCTTGCGAGCGACTATTTGCGTTAGGCTTCTCCTGAATTCGTTCCACTTGGGCTGAGTTAAGACGACTCTCAAGGCGTGCCAACGGCCTGATCAAGTCCTGGTTACACGCGCATCCGCACATTCATCGATAACACTGCATTCGGTATGGGCTCTATCAATACGCCCCATAGAGCTCGCCACAGTCCTGCCGATCATTCGTTGTCGATAGCCTCTGGCGTGAGCACCAAGGGGCTCATACCCGAGTCGCGCCACAGGCCGAGACCCATTTTGTGAATTTTTAGCATTGCGCGGGAATCACTTGCATTCTCCAAAAATTGGGAATATATTCCCAAAAATGCCAGATAAGCTTTTCACAACAATGCAGCAAGTCAGCGCCCTCGTACTGCGGCCGTTGGTGCGTTTGCTACTCAAACACGGCGTTTCCGCCCAAGCGCTGGAAGCAGAGTTACGTGCAGTGTTGGTCTCTGAGGGCGCCAGCATGCTCGAAAAGCAGAATCAAAAAGCAACGGTCAGTGCCATTGCAGTGTTAACAGGGCTTAGTAGAAAGGAGGTCAAGCGCCTTCAGGATTTGCAGCGACAAGACATCATTGAAGAAGTTGACAGCCGAAATAGGGTCGTTCGCACTATCTCTGCGTGGTGCAACGAAGCATCGTTTTCCACTGATGGAAATCCTAGGGTTTTACCATTATCGGGTGAAGATAGTTTTAGCGAGCTTGTGCGCCGCTTCAGCGGTGATATGACTTCCTCAACGATGCTGCAAACCCTTCGCAATGCAGGAAATGTTGAAACCTCTGGTGATCGAGTTACCTTGGTTAAAAAAGAGTACTTACCCTTAGCGACTTCCAGCGAGCGGCTCATGCTTTTTGGCACGGATGTGTCGGAATTGATGGAAACCATCGAGCACAACCTCGATGGCGCGTATCCAGTGCGCTTTCAACGTAAGGTATCGAATCATTTAGTCAATCGCGATGCTATCGCGGAGTTTGTAGCACTATCGAACCAGCAGTCTATGGCACTTCTTGAGCGCTACGACACCTGGCTATCAGAACACGAAGTTGAGGAGGATGACCCTAATGCGGAATACGTCGCCGTGGGTATCTTCTTTGCGCAAAAAGGAGTTTAAACAAATGTTGAACAAGCAACCGATTCTCGCCGTGCTCGCTCTATCCGTGATGGCTGCCTTAACGGCATGCGGTGGTGGTGGGTCAGACAGCGGTTCAGCTGGCGCGAGCCTTGCTAATAATTCTGGTACGACCTCCACAACTGGAGCCGGTACAACGACGACAACCGGTGGTGGTACGTCAGGCGGCACGAGCACCTCAGGTGGCACGAGCACCTCAGGTGGTACCGATCTAGGTATCAGTGGTAGTGGCAGTCCGGTCGCTTACGGCACGATTGATGCATTTGGCAGCATTTGGGTGAATGGTGTCGAGTTCAATACAGATAACGCCCAGATTTTGATCAATGGAGAAGAGTCTCTGGAGTCGGATCTATCGGCGGGTATGGTCGTAACGGTACTGGGTACGATCAACGAAGACGGTGTAACTGGTGTTGCCGAGGTTGTGATCTACGACAACGAGGTGAAGGGTCAGATTACTGCATTAGCTGTTGATGCAGGCGATGAGTTTATGACCATCACGGTGTTGGGTGTTGAGATTATTGTTGAGCGCATTGCGACAGTCTTCGAGCACGTGACCTTCGATACATTGGCGGTGGGTGATTACGTTGAGATCAGTGGATTTCCGCAGGGTGTAACTGATCAGTTACGTGCGACGCACCTAGAGAAGCAGGTAGAGGAGTATGTTGAGGGTGAGTCGGGTGTCGAGGTTGAGGGTGTACTGAGCAATCTGACTGCGACGACCTTTGATTTGCGTGGCTATACGGTGGATTACAGTGCTGCGGATTTGAGCGACGTGCCGAACGGCGAGCTGGTTGATGGCCAGCGTGTTGAGGTCCATGGCACGGTATCGGGCACAGCGATTATGGCGAGCCGAGTAGAAGTTGAGGATTCGCTGTCGGATCAGTTGGAGACGGATGACGAGTTTGAGATCCAAGGCGCGATATCGGGCTACGTTTCAAGCGCTGAGTTCCAGGTGAATGGTGTACTGGTTGATGCGAGCTCGGCAGTCCTGACGCCCTCGGACTTGGTATTGGCAGATGACGTGATTGTCGAAGTTGAGGGTGTTTGGGACGGCACGAAGCTGGTGGCGACCGAGGTTGAGTCACGTCGTGGGACGATCAAGCTTGAGGCGCGTGTCGGCGCGATTGATCTGGAGTTGGGTGAGTTGACGCTGAACTTTGGTGTTGGGTCGATTACCGTGCAGCTCGATAGCCGCACGCAGTTTGATGAAGATGACGACGACGATGAGCGCGAGAGTGCCTCGAGTATTGTGGCGGGAGACTTTGTTGAGGTTGAAGGTTACCTCAATGGTGATGTTGTCATGGCGACACACATTGAGCGAGACGATGCTGACGACGACAAGATTCGGGCGCCGATAGAGGCCTTGAACCCTGAGACTGAGATGACTGTTTTGGGTCTGACTTACTCGGTGGAGGGTGCTCAGTTTATTGATGCGCTGGGTCAGTCAGTGACAGCGACTGAGTTCTTTGCCGCAGTGAGTGTCGGTGATCAGGTGACGTTGAAGGATTTCTTACCTAGTAATGGCACTGCCAATATTGTCAGCCTGCGCTCGGACGGCTATCGCGAAGATGATGACGATGATGACTCGGATAGCTCGGATAGCTCGGATGATTCAGACGACTCGGACAGCACCGACTCAGGTACCGATGATTCAGACAGCACCGACTCAGGTACCGATGATTCAGACAGCACCGACTCAGGTACGGATGATTCAGACAGCACCGACTCAGGTACGGACGATTCAGACAGCACCGACTCAGGTACCGATGATTCAGATGGCAATGATTCAGGTACGGATGACTCAGGCAATACGGTCGCTTACGGCACGATTGATGCATTTGGCAGCATTTGGGTGAATGGTGTCGAGTTCAATACAGATAACGCCCAGATTTTGATCAATGGAGAAGAGTCTCTGGAGTCGGATCTATCGGCGGGTATGGTCGTAACGGTACTGGGTACGATCAACGAAGACGGTGTAACTGGTGTTGCCGAGGTTGTGATCTACGACAACGAGGTGAAGGGTCAGATTACTGCATTAGCTGTTGATGCAGGCGATGAGTTTATGACCATCACGGTGTTGGGTGTTGAGATTATTGTTGAGCGCATTGCGACAGTCTTCGAGCACGTGACCTTCGATACATTGGCGGTGGGTGATTACGTTGAGATCAGTGGATTTCCGCAGGGTGTAACTGATCAGTTACGTGCGACGCACCTAGAGAAGCAGGTAGAGGAGTATGTTGAGGGTGAGTCGGGTGTCGAGGTTGAGGGTGTACTGAGCAATCTGACTGCGACGACCTTTGATTTGCGTGGCTATACGGTGGATTACAGTGCTGCGGATTTGAGCGACGTGCCGAACGGCGAGCTGGTTGATGGCCAGCGTGTTGAGGTCCATGGCACGGTATCGGGCACAGCGATTATGGCGAGCCGAGTAGAAGTTGAGGATTCGCTGTCGGATCAGTTGGAGACGGATGACGAGTTTGAGATCCAAGGCGCGATATCGGGCTACGTTTCAAGCGCTGAGTTCCAGGTGAATGGTGTACTGGTTGATGCGAGCTCGGCAGTCCTGACGCCCTCGGACTTGGTATTGGCAGATGACGTGATTGTCGAAGTTGAGGGTGTTTGGGACGGCACGAAGCTGGTGGCGACCGAGGTTGAGTCACGTCGTGGGACGATCAAGCTTGAGGCGCGTGTCGGCGCGATTGATCTGGAGTTGGGTGAGTTGACGCTGAACTTTGGTGTTGGGTCGATTACCGTGCAGCTCGATAGCCGCACGCAGTTTGATGAAGATGACGACGACGATGAGCGCGAGAGTGCCTCGAGTATTGTGGCGGGAGACTTTGTTGAGGTTGAAGGTTACCTCAATGGTGATGTTGTCATGGCGACACACATTGAGCGAGACGATGCTGACGACGACAAGATTCGGGCGCCGATAGAGGCCTTGAACCCTGAGACTGAGATGACTGTTTTGGGTCTGACTTACTCGGTGGAGGGTGCTCAGTTTATTGATGCGCTGGGTCAGTCAGTGACAGCGACTGAGTTCTTTGCCGCAGTGAGTGTCGGTGATCAGGTGACGTTGAAGGATTATGCATTGGCCGATGGTTTAGCTGATATGGTCAGCCTGCGCTCTGATGGCTACAGTGAGCACGATTATAACGATGACGATGACGATGACGAGTCGGATGAATCCGATGATATAGATGCTGACTGTCTCGGTGATCTCGGTGTCAGCTGCGATGACTGAGCAGTGAACGCGCTCGAGAGTAGCCATGATCGGTTAACCCGTGCATGACGACCGAAAAAGCGACTTCTTGAAGTCGCTTTTTTTATGCTGACTAAGTCTGCTCTATTGGGGATGCCTGCCGCAGGGTTTGCCTTGGGTAAAGGGTCTGAAAGGGCAGCTCATTTCTCTCTAGGTTTCGGCAGTGCTAACGAATTTCCGCCCTAACAAATTGCTCGATCGCGTTGAGAGAAATAGGTTTTGTTAGCACGCCGTCAAATCCCGCTTTGAGAAATTCGGCGGATGCATCCTCATCGGCATTCGCAGTACATGCAAAGCAACGTAAGTTGGCGCGTAAATTGGACGAGTCATTGATCCATTGCATGAGATCAAGGCCCGAGAAGACAGGCATTTGGATATCAGCGAGAAGGATGTCGAATGACTGAGTTGATAGCAACTCAAAGCCCTCCTCTGCTGATGATGCAAGGGATGCCTCGAGGCCAAAATGGTCGAGCATCGCTTGCATGACTAGTTGATTGGTTTCGCTGTCTTCAACATACAGCAAGCGGGGCATTTGTGGTGATCTGGAAACCTTAGGCTCGATGCCTTCTGCCACGTCGCCCTCTGATTCATCGAGCAATACAGTATTGAGAGTAAGTTTAAATCCGAAAAGACTCCCCTCGCCGAGGGTGCTCTCGATGATGAGTGCAGAGCCCATCTGATCTAGGATTCTTTTAACGATATTAAGCCCAAGGCCGGTACCAGAGTATTTACGGTTCAGGCCGCTGCCGATCTGAAAAAATGGTTCTCCGAGTCGGTCGAGGTCGACCTTGGAGATTCCCACTCCGCTGTCTTTGACGCTGAAGGTAAGCTCAATACATTGCGGGCCAATGACGCAAGATTCCACACTAATGATCACTTGACCATCGCTGGTGAATTTCCTCGCGTTACTTGTGAGGTTCAAAAAAGCTTGAGAGAAACGCTGTCGATCAATCATGACTATTGCATCGGAATCAACGTTGATATCCGCCTGGAAATCGATACTGCTCTCCTCAAAGAGAATAGAGGCAACGTCTATATTTTCCTGAATCATCTCGATCAGCGATGTGGGCGACTGGTAAAGCGACACATCCTCGCTAGCCCACCGCTGAAAATCGAGTAGGTCATTGATCAGTAGTAATAGGTTTTTCGCGCTTTGACGGGCGATTGACAGGTAGCGGGTTTTCTTTCGATCCATGTCCCTGTCTTGCGCCAGCAGATCGAGTGACGCCGTCATACTGTGCAAAGGCGTTCGCAATTCGTGACTCATGCTCGCTGTAAACGTATCCTTTGCTTGCAACGCGCGCTGTAGTTCCTCGGTGCGCTGATCAACTAAATCTTCAAGAGAGCCGAAGAGTCGTCTGTTTTGTCGGTCCTGGCGCAACAGTTTGGCTCGCAAATTACGCAGCGCTTGCTGCAAGATTCCGATTTCATCCTCTCGTTGCAATTTGGCGACAATCGCTTTATCCCGAGTATTCGCAAGTCGTGGTGCGAGGGTCGCTGCGGCTGAAATGGGTCGAATCACCTGCCGCCACAGGAGCATCGCGATAACAAATTGCAGTCCTAGAATGATGGCAAAAACGGTATACAGCGAGAGCGTCAGCGCCGAGATTTCTGCCGCCAGCGCCGCCTGATTTTGCACAACATAAACCCGCCCAATAAATTCCTGAGCATCAAAATTAGCACTGGCAACTAAGTAGTCTTGAGGGGTCTGCATCATGCGCCCCATGATGTTCTGACCCTCTGGGAACTCCGCCATGAGTTCATCACCTTCAGCGCCGTCAAGTGTAATCGCCACATGAAGATCTCTGATGTCCTCGCGCACTAGCTGATTGAGTCCCGCCAGAGTATTCAGGTCTTCGTAAGCAAACGCCGTTTGTGCAGCAACGCCAAAGGCGGCAGCCAGACTTCCTAGTTCTGCCTGACGACTGCGCTCTAACGCCTGTTCTTGGCGATCCGGAACCACAATGAGAATCAACAGCGAGACGACGATCGATGCTGCCAACATCGGAATCGCTAGTTTGGCGAGCAGTGACCTATTCATTCCGCCGCTTTGAGGACGATGATCTGATCGCTTTGTTCGATGGAAAAGGGAGAAATCACCACGCCAACAGTGCCTGGCTGGCTCGCTACAAACTCCAGCACGTCGGCATCATTATCTAAGTAGACAGGCGCATTAGCCTTACCCGCAAACACGAGCTTAAACCAGTTGCGTTGCATCATTGAGCCGGAGCTCTGGAATAGGACTTGCGACACCTCATCATAAATATCCGAGTCACGCGATGGCAGTGCAACACGCGCACCAAACCCAGACGACCAATTCCTTTGTTTGCCGCGTAAGATTTTTAGCAATTCGGTGTTGTCTAGGATTGCTTCACGATCGGGAAGGTGAGCCACAATAAATAACTCACCTGCATACGATGCCGGAGCACCAAGCCCAGATGACCACATTGCAATAATAAGCAATACGATATGAGCTAGACGTTGCATCGCTTAAAATCCAAAGGCCAACTGCATTTGTAGCTCGCTTTCTTCAAACAGCGCCACCCCAGGCTGCTTGATCACGTGCCGTCGAGCTTCGATCTTCACGGAGGCGTTTACACTGAAATGATACTGGTAGCCGAGTCCAAAACGACGCTCTATCCCAGATTTAAAAAAAATTTCCTCTGCCTTGACGCTGACTTCGTCATAAAGACCATACAGGGTATGAGTATCATCAAAGTGGTAACCCGTATACAGAAATGAGGCGTCATTGAAGTGGCCATTTTCAGTTCGGTTTTTGGAAAGCTCTAGGCGCACGCTCCAGTTATCCACATCGCGGGTTGCTGACATAGAAAAGAGTTCGTACTCGACCTTACTCACCGCGCCATCAGAACTCTGACTTCCTCCAGGGCTTTGGGCGCTCATGATGCCCGAGCGCTTGGCAGCATCGTCTGCTGTAAGCTCGTCTCGGTAATAGCTGAAGAGTAAGTTCGCTGATTCTCTTGGTTGCCAGCGCAATGTGTAGGTTTGCGACTTGATGCCGTTCAGGAATGCGTCATCGCCAGCGGATTGCCCGCTTCCCACAACCAGGTCATAGCCAAAATCTCCGCCAAGTATGTTTTGACCACTGAGACGCGCGCCAATTTCATGAACCGGGATGAACCGTTTAAAGGCAAGAGGACGATTGATTGTTGGGAAAAAGATACGCCCATGATGGAAGCTGTCGTTCCAATCATTCACCGGAGTATGCATTTTCCCCAAGCTAAAAGCATGCTCCCTATTGATTTCATAGCGCAGTTGAATGCGCTCTAACTTGAACGCCTTGTCTCTATATGCGGGCGCAAGGTAGCTGGCTTCTGCGAGGTACGATAACTTTGGCGACAAATTTCCGCTGATAAATAATGCGGACTCTCCCCAAGAAACATCGTCAGTTGATGACAACTGATCGTCACTTGCTTCAAAGTGGGTGAAGAAGTTTGCGTTGAATGTCGCTTGGGCAAATGACAGCGGAGTCAGGCTAAGTAGCAGCGCTGCAAAAAATGGATGTCTCATCGCTGTTTAATCCTAAGGGAATTCGTAGATGATAGCGAGCTAGCGCGATTTTTCAACTTGCTCAAAGTTGAGGTGTAGAGTGTTTAACACCTAACACCTAACACCTAACACCTAACACCTAACATCTCACACCTCAGACCTAGTTCCGGTGGCGTTATAATGTCATTCGCTCGGATCGTATGATCCCCCTGCGCTCTCTATCGCCAGAGTTGACTCCCCCATTGCTCCGACGTCATAGGCAATGGCGTTAGGAATCAGCATTGATAATGCGTAATGCGTGATGAGCCATCGGCTGCCGTCGAAGATGACCACCCCGGTCCCACGACACAGACCCAGTCCTTGGTTGTGTAAAATTTCATCGAACCACCGTATATCGCCCTCGCCATAGAGATTTCGCTCAACGACGCGGTAGTCCCATCCATCGCCAGCCTCAAAGATCGGCTGGCTATACGTTTTGAACTCTTCCAACGACCAGCGCTCAGTGGCGTCGGTCCCGAGGAAGGTTGCATGAGCGGTGTATCTCGCAAAATACTGCTCAAATTCGGCTTGGCGCGCATCTCGATGTAATCCTTCGATGAGCTCATGAATCGCTGGATCATGCGTGTCGGCGAGCACATCTGTGCTGTTGAGTAGGTTGATGATCGAACAAAAACTGACCACCCAAATGCTGTAAACGAATATGCCTCGGAACGCCCACCTGGCCTGAATCGGTTTGCCACTGCACGTTGTGTTGGTCAGCGAAAACATAGAACCTCTCCTCAATGAAGATGCATCAGTTTAAGGTTAAAACAGTAACTTGCAGACCCTGTTGAGAGCCTCCATGATTTAGCTAGTGACCCAATAAAGTAAATCATTAATCTCAGACTGAGTTTGCCTAGGAATGCTATGTGATGCGAGATGTGTTGATCTACGATGCCATCCGAACCCCGCGCGGCAGGGCAACCGCGCGCGGTGCTCTGCATCACATGTCGCCGACACAGGTTTTGCAGTCGCTCTACAATGCTTTGGTCGGCAGAACAGGCCTTGATCCCGCGCTCGTGGATGAGGTCATTCTCGGTTGTGTGACCCAGCGCGGCGAACAGGCCGGTAATCTGGCGAAAACCTCGACGCTTTACGCGGGTTGGCCTGATTCTGTATCGGGACTGACGGTGGCGCGGTTTTGCTCGTCGGGTCTCGATGCCGTCAACATTGGCGCGTTGAAAATTGCGGCTGGTCAGGCGCGAGCCGCAGTCGCTGGCGGAATCGAAATGATGTCGCGGGTCCCCATGTTGAGCGATGAGGCAGCAGTATTCGCCGACCCGGAGTTAGCCGCGGCCTCGCGTATGCTCATGATGGGTAGCGGCGCTGATTTGATCGCCACGCTCTATGACTGCGATCGACACGCCGTGGATCAGGTGGCGCTGATGAGTCAGCAGCGCGCGGTGCACGCTCGACGCGCGGGTTATTTCACCTCAATAATCGGTATCCGCGACCCGGTGACGGGCAATCTGGTGAGTGAAGATGAATGTCCTAGGCCGCAGACAACGGCGGCATCGCTTGCGTCGCTCCCGGTCGCATTCGCAGAGCTCGGTGCCTCAGGAGCCGATGCACTCCAGTTAGCCGCATTTCCAGACCTCAATGCGATTGCCCATGTACATACTGCGGGGAATTCTCCCGCGATGGCTGATGGTGCTGCGATCACGCTACTCGGTGATGAGACACTCGGTAGCCAATTGGGCGTTGCGCCGCGCGCCGTCATCCGTGGCATGGTCAACGCCTGCGACGAGCCTTTGTTGGTCTTGTCGGGCTGTGTTGCCGCGACAAAAAAATTGCTGCATGTTCATGGCTTGTCAGTATCTGACATCGATTTGTTTGAGATTCATGAGGCTTTTGCGGCGACCATGATCAAGCTGCAGCGGGACCTTGAAATTCCGGGGGAGAAGCTGAACGTCAACGGCGGTTGTATTGCACTGGGTCATCCGCTTGGTGCAACCGGTGCCGTCATGCTCGGTACACTGATCGATGAAATGGAGCGCAGGCAGGTACGTCGAGGAATCGTCGCGACCAGTGGCGCGGCGGGTTTAGGCACTGCTGCGTTGATTGAGCGGCTTTAGTGACCGCGCAGTATTGGAATCGGAGCGCCAGATAGTGCGCACCCGATAGGTGTATTCCGCTCGGGCTTTCGCACCGCCACTGTGCAAATCCATCTAGTTGTGCCACTGTCATCGTTGCACTGTCAGCGACTAGACAAGTGCAGTTGAAATGTGAGGGAAATGGACCATGACATCACCCGTCTGGATCCTTGGCGGTTATCAAACTGACTTTGCGCGGGTTTACTCTCGCGAGGGTCTCGATATTTCCGATATCACTCGAGAGGCCTGTCTCGGCGCTTTGGCTGCGTGCGAGCTGGATCCTGAAGACATCGACGCCATCCATGTCGGCAATGCGTTTGCCGAGGCGCAGCGGCAGCAAGGACATCTCGGCGCGATGGTGTCCCAAGTGGTACCAGAGTTATGGGGCAAACCTGCGATGCGCCACGAGGGCGCCTGCGCGTCCTCTTCACTCGCGGTGCTGACTGCGATGGCTGAAATCGAAGCGGGGCGATATGACTGTGTTCTTGTGCTCGGGGTGGAGGAGTTTAAAAATCTCCCGGGTGATCAAGCATCGCAAAACCAAAATGCCGCGTCCTGGCAAGGTCGTGAGGATATCGCCTGTCGCTTCATGTGGCCGGCAGTCTTTGGGTTATTGGCCGAGGAATATGATCACCGCTATGGCCTGAACACGGCCTATCTCAATCAGATCGCCGAAAAGAACTTCCGTAATGCGCGCCGTAATCCGTTAGCGCAAACCCGCGCTTGGCAGTTTGCCGAAGACAGCTTCAGTGACAACGACAATTTGAACCCCGTGATCGAGCCGGGGGTGCGAAGACTTCATTGCGGCCAAATCACCGACGGCGGCTGTGCGATTGTGCTGGCCTCTCAGCGATTTGTTGCAAGGTACCGACAGAAACGCCAACGGCCGAAAATTGCACGGATTGAAGGATGGGGTCATCGGACGGCGGGCCTACGCTATCGCGATAAAATTGAACGTAGTCGCGATGCGCCCTGGGTGTTCCCCCACGTTCGCGACACGATCAATGATGCTTTTGGGCGAGCAGGAATCGCCGATGTGACAGCACTTGATGGGATTGAAACGCACGATTGCTTTGCGATGACCGAATATATGGCGATCGATCACTTCGGCATCACGCCACCGGGTGAGGCGTGGCGGGCCATTGAATCAGGTCAGATTGATGCTTCAGGCTCATTGCCCATCAATACCAGCGGCGGCTTGATTGGTTGCGGTCATCCCGTTGGCGCAACCGGCGCGAGGATGCTGTTCGATGCGGCCAAGCAGGTCTGCGATGAAGCTGGCGCAATACAAATCGAAGGCGCAAGACGAATCGGTACACTGAATATAGGCGGTTCTTGCGCGACGGTGGCGAGTTTTGTAGTCGGTCGTGACCCATGAATTCTCGGTAAATCTCTCTAGGGGTCGCTGAGATAAGGTCTGTGCAGACGAGGAACTTACGCGCTAAGCTTGAGCAGAATGGGTGAATGAACACCCTGACCGGATGTGGGCCCAACATAGGTGGGCATGGCTGGGCATGGGCTAGCATAGGCCAAAATGGAGAGAGGCGATGAACGCGCCATTCGATCAGCAAGAAGCACCCTTCGGCGAGGCCTTTGGACCGTTTGTCACGGGTGTTTTTGCGCCCGTTCTTGAGGAATGGCAGCTCGATCAGCTACCCGTCGAGGGTCAGATCCCCGCTGACCTCAATGGTGTTTACTTGCGCAACGGCCCCAATCCTCGCTTTGCGCCAAAGGGGATGTATCACCCCTTCGACGGTGACGGCATGCTCTACAGCGCGCATTTCGATCGAGGCCATTTGGTCGTTCGTAATAAGTGGGTCCGCACTGAAGCCTGGCATCGCGAGGACGCCACGCAGGAGGCCTGTTATTGGGGCATTCACCAGACTCTCAAGGGGCGGTTGGATCGCCCGATGAAGGATTCGGCCAACACCGATGTGATCGGTCACGCCGGCGCTGCCATCGCGACCTGGTACCTTGCCGGCGTGCCCTATCGCATCGATCCGGTCACGCTTGAGACACTGGGGCCGCAGCCCGATTATCTGCCCAGTGACAGCGCCGGGATGTCAGCGCACCCCAAGGTCGATGAAGAGACCGGTGAGTTAATGTACTTCAATTACAGCGACCAGTGGCCTTACATGTGGTACGGCGTGGTCAATGCCGATCGACAGCTCACACACCATGTGCCGATTGAGCTGCCGGCCAATCGCTTACCGCACGACATGGCTATTACGCAGCACTACTCAATATTGCACGACCACCCCGTTTTCCATGATCCAGAGGCCCATGCGGCGGGTCGGCACAAGATCGTCTTCGATTCCAACCAAGCCACACGATTGGGTGTGATTCCGCGTCATGGCGCGGCGGATTCGATCCGCTGGTTCGAATTTTCTCCGGCCTTTATTTATCACGTGGTAAATGCATGGGAGGAGGGTGATGAGGTGGTGATGGTTGCCTGCCGCTATATGCCCGCGCGCCATCAGGATGGTCGCTACGATGATGCGCGAACCGCGAAGATGATTGGTCATTTGATGATGGACGCGCGGCTTTGGCGTTATCGTATGAACCTGCGCACCGGCGCCTGCGAGGAGCAGTGTCTTGATGCCGAGCACAATATTGAATTCCCAGGTTTTAATACTGCCTTCACGGGTCGACACAGCCAGTGGGCCTATCTTGTCGATCACGATCCCAACACGCTGCGTTTCACGGGAGTGTGCAAATACAACACCGATACGGGCGAGCGCGTCGCCGAGTGGAGCGATGGTCACGAGGATTGTTGGTACAGCGAGCCGTGGTTTGCTCCCGCAGACCAGCCAAACGGTGAGGACCACGGCTATGTCATTACCCTGTTGTGGAACGACCGGAGCAAAGAGCAGCAATTGCAAGTCTTTGATGCACAGGCGCTAGGCCAGGGCCCCATCGCACGGGTTCTCCTGCCGCATCGTATCCCGCCGGGTTTCCACGCGTGTTGGATGAAGCCCTCACAGATTGCATGACGCTGATCACGCCGTTTTGTGAGTGGAGAGCACGCGGGCTGACACAATGACCGTTTGGCAGACCAGCCCGATCACGCGGCAACGCGACATGCACCGGTTGGGGCTGTGGCGCGGCGAGACGCTCTGTCAGCGTCTGGCGTATTGGATAGAGAGCACACCCGATCATATCGCGGTGATCGACCCCGCAAACCGTGAGGCACTCACGGGCACAGCGCCGCAACGTCTCAGCTATTTGCAGCTCAATGGGCTCGCCGATATTTTTGCCAACGCGCTGCTGGATCTGGGGCTTGAGCGCGGGGATCGCTGCATGGTGCAGCTACCCAACGTCGTGGAACTGATGGCGCTCTACTGTGCCGCTAGCAAATTGGGCGTGGTGATCTCACCCATTCCGGTTCAGTACGGTCACCACGAGGTGACCACTCTGGGCGCTGTATTGCAGCCCAAGGCCTTTTTGGCGGCAGCATCGCTCAACGGCGGATCGTTAGCGGATGTGGGGTTATCGATTTTGCCTGCGCGCCAGGTCCTCGCAGTCGACGATAGCTTTGTTCTTGAAGCGGTGGCGGGACATTCGAGCGCGCTGCGTCAGCGCATCGATGCCTATCAGTCGCGCTATCCCTTAGATGCCAATAATATTCTGACCGTCTGCTGGACCTCGGGCACCACAGGCACCCCCAAAGGTGTGCCCCGATCGCACAATATGTGGTTGGCGTCTGCCGACATGACTGCGCAGGGTTGTGATTATCGCGATGGCGAAACGCTGCTCAACCCCTTCCCCATGGTCAACATGTCTGCCTTGGGTGGTTTTGTCTTTCCAGGGATTGATCGTGGTTGTCGCATTGTTTTACACCATCCTCTCGATCTTGGCGTCTATCTATCGCAGATCCAGCACGAAGCCGTTCAGTTTACGATCGCACCACCTGCACTGTTGAATAAGCTCGCGCTTGAACCAGAGCTTTGGGCTCGCTTCGATTTTCAACACCTGCGTGGTATCGGCTCGGGGTCAGCACCGCTGTCGCCGGCAATGATTGAGACCTTCGAGCAACGCTACGGCATATCGATCTACAATATTTATGGATCAAACGAGGGAATTGCATTGATCGCATCGCCAAAGACAACGCCCGATCGCGAGGCAAGAGCATCGTTGTTCCGTCTCTCTGAGTCCGCGCAAGCGAGAGGTTTCTCTTCGCGCGTTATTGACGTTGAAACCGGTGAGCCGGTTCAGGAAATCGGCGCGCAGGGCGAGCTCTGCTTTAGCGGCCCGACCGTATTTGATGGCTATCTAGACCATGACGGTGCGGGTGTTTTTTGCGCCAACGGAGACTTTCGCACCGGAGATGTTGTCGAGATTAGCAGCGCTGATGGTCTGTCCTATCGCATCGCGGGCCGCTGCAAAGAGTTGATCAACCGCGGCGGGATGAAAATCTCGCCTGTTGAGCTCGATCTATTGCTCGAAGCCTTTCCCGGTCTCGCTGAGGCCGCGGTCTGTGCAGATCCCGACCCAGTACTCGGGGAGCGAATCTGCGCCTGTATCGTCTGTCAGCCTGAGGTCACGCCGCCAACCCTCGATGAGATCATCGCCTATTTGCGAGCGAAGGATATTGCGGTGTTTAAGTTGCCGGAGCGTTTACTGGTTCTCGACGCATTGCCACGCAACCCATTGGGGAAAGTCCTTCGGCATGAACTGACTGCGCAGTTGCAGGGCACGGCCTGCTAATCAATCACGCGGTCGGTCTCTTGTGCTCTGACGGATTACAGGATTGCCTAGCCCGGGACAGTCGCTCGCGGTAGGATCAGGGTTCATCTTGTGGGGGACACCACCATGGAAGTAACAGGTCGTCGACATTTTCTGAAAAGACTGAGCGTCGCCTCCGCAGGGACTGCGCTTGTCGGTGCGCTCGCTGTCAGCCAGGAAAAGGTGAAGGCGGGAGGAGAGGAGGTGCGTGCTGAGATTGAAAGGCTGAAGCAGGGTTATGAGCAGCTAGACCGTCGCTCACAATTGTTGATGCGCGCGGTGTTGGTTTTGGCCGGTGTCGATGTGTTGCTGATATTCTAGATCGGTACTGGCACTGAGCGTAACGCCAGTCTGAAGCGAGGCTTAAGCCCCATGATCAAAGTCGTGACCTTACTCTTTCGCAAGCCTGGGCTCACTGCTGAGCAATTTTGTCACGACTATGAGACGCGACATCGCTTGTTGGGTGAAAAATATCTGCGGCCCCACGCCGTTCGCTATTGCCGGCGCTATCCCAAAGTCGCAGGCTCTTCTCAACCCGCTGAGGGCTCTTCTCAACCCGCTGAGGGCTCTTCTCAATCCGCTGAGGGCTCTTCTCAATCCGCTAAGGACTCTCAACAGCCACAGCGGCCGGGTCCCGACTTCGATGTCATGATGGAAGTGTGGTTTGAAGACGAGTTGGGTTTGCAAGCCGCCATGGCCGCCATGTCCACGCCCGAGGCGCGAGCGGAGTTAGAGGCCGATGAGCAATTATTGTTTGACCGCGGCCGAACGCTCTCTTTTACGGTCGAGGAATTTGAGTCAACGGTGGGCCTGTAAAGCAGACCCACCGCATTGTTTTCCCTGTGAAGTTGGCTGAGCGCGTTACTTCGGTGGCATGCGAATGCCGCCATCGAGTCGAATCACTTCGGCATTCATGTAGGGGTTAGTGATGCAGTCGATTACGGCGTAGGCCAGTTCCTCTGCACTGCCGAGACGCTTGGGGAACAGTACGGATTGTCCAAGATGCGCCTTGAATGCCTCTGACTCAGGGCCCTCGCCATAGATCGGTGTATCGATCAGTCCTGGCGCGACGGTATTGACTCGGATTCCTACCGACGATAAATCGCGGGCGATGGGGAGTGTCATGCCGACAACGCCTCCCTTAGATGCCGAGTACGCACATTGGCCAATTTGCCCATCGAAAGCGGCAGCAGATGCGAGATTCACCACGGCGCCCCGACTCCCGTCAGCATCCATCGGTTCCGATTTCGCCATCGCGGCGGCGGCGCGACTGAGCATATTGAAGCTACCGATCAAATTAACCTTAATGACGAAACTAAACTTATCAAGCGGAAATGGTTCGTTCTCTCGGCTAACGGTCCGTCCGGCAGAACCAATACCCGCTGAGTTGACGAGCGCGCGTAGTGGTGCCATGGCAACAGCAGCCGCGACAGCGGCATCGGCGTCATCGATACTTGAGACATCACAGCGGACAAAACAGCCACCGATTTCATTCGCGACAGCGGTGCCGCGGTCTTCGTTGAGATCCGCAATAACGACTTTAGAGCCCAGTGCTGCGAGTTGCCGGGCACAGGCTTCGCCGATACCTGACGCGCCGCCAGTAACGATTGATGAACTTCCCTGTAAATTAACGCGGGGCATGGAGTATCTCCTTTTGTCAGTGATGGTGTGAGTCATGTGTTAGTCGCGAAGCCGCGCGAGATATGCCGTTGATACGCGATCAGGACGATTTGGGCTCAATCTGCGCCAAGCTAAAAGAGTGCGCGACACGGGTGCGAATGTAGCACGTGGATTCTAGGTGATGCGGCGTCCGTTGAGACGATGTCGGGTCGAGCGCCGCGCTAGCCGGCCTTTGCGCGCGTCAATACTCGTGCCTGATGTGAGTCGAGAGCAATCTGAGCTGGCCGGTGTGAGCGTGTCATCTCATCTGAGCGTTATATCAAAACAGATAGTTGGCATTGATACCGATCATCTGATGATCTTCGTTGTCACGCCCCTCCACACTGGAGAGGAACGCCTCGAAAGTGAATCGCTCTCCAAAGATTCTGACCCCCGCGTTGAGCACAATACCTGAATTATCCTCGACGATATCTGGCGCCTCGACATCGAGTTCTATGGCCGCTGAAAGATAGGGTGACCAACCGTCTCCGGCGTAGCTCACCTCGACCGTGCTTGAGAGACGACCAATTTTGACATCTTGCAGGTCGACAACATCTCCACCACTGGTTGTATAACGGTCGTAGGATTCGCGTGAGTAATTGTAGGCAAACTGCGTGAAGAATCCCCAGTTATCATGAGCTTGCACAGCATTGATATCGACACCGACACCGTAGCGACTTGAGTCAAAATTTGCTCTGTCGGGCGCTGCGGCATTAAATGCTTGTTCTTCCAGTGAGTTACTCAGCGACGCCCAGTGACCATTGACGCTCATGTAGATTGAGTCAGTCAGTACGAGACCGGCATAGCCTCCCAGAGTCAATCCATCGTTTTCCTGACGGCCACCGATGGCGCGAATATCGATTTGAGAATCTTCATAGCCGACGAAACCGCCGAGGACCAACGTCTCGCCCAGATTCCTGTCATATCCCGCGAGTAGGTTGATGGCCTCCCCATCAAGTTTTGTCAGTCCAGCGCCCGGAACGATTGATAACTGCTTGTAGCGCGAGGGCGTAATATTGATCCAGCCGCTGCTTTGCTGATCGGCACTGGCACTTCCGGCAGAGAGTCCAATCGTTCGATTGGACATCAGCCGTGTCGCGACGGTGCGATTTGCTCCCATTGAGTTGGCCAAGCTGGTACCAATTTGTGAGCTGATGATGTTAGGCATGACGCGAGCCGAGACGCTCGCTTGCTGGATGGTCGTGGCGCTTAGGATGTCGCTTTGAATCGCCCCCACGTCTCGCGTCAGCGTGAGCGTTACCTCTGTACTACTGTATTCCAATGTGGGCACTAAGTACTCGAGATTATTCGTCGCTGCGGCAAATTCGCCGGTGATACCAGACCCTGCTGTGAGCAGGACATAGGTCTGATCGGCACTCCAATCTGATTCTTGGCTGACAGAGACCAGTGTGCCGCCCGCGAGTGTTGCGCTCCCAGACACATACAGGTGATCTGCGGCACCTGTATTGGAGATATCAAAGACCAGTGCGCTACCTATGTTCATCTGCAGGTCACCGCTGATATAGGTGTTCTGGAAGCCCATACCGGAGCCTACTTCAAGCGTACCGTTATTGGTGACCTGGCCGATAATATCGCTGAACTGAGCACTGCCACCGTTATCGATCGTGAGAGACGAGACGTTGAGTGCGCCGACAAAAACCGCACTGGCGCCACTCGTCACAGTGGCCATGCCCAGCGAGGTCGAGTTACTGTCAAAGGTCCAGTTGCCGTTAATGGTCGAGGTTTCAAATCCAGAGAAGCCAAATGCGGCAACGCCTGTGCCATTGAGCGTCAGCGTGTCATTCTCAAGGCCACTCGGGTCACTGCCACCGGAGATGAGCTCTATCGCGTTGATGGTGCTGCCACCCTCTAAGATCAGGCTGTCATTGCCCATTCCCAGATAGATGTCGCCATTGATTTCGCCCGAGTTGATGACGGTATCCATACCCGATCCGGTGAACAGGTCGCCATCGATCGTGCCGGAGTTGTTAACGACATCGTTGCCCGAATCAAACTCCAAAGTCCCGACGATATCACCGCTATTGCTCAATTCGATGGTCGTTAAGTAAGCGCTAATGGCATCCCCGATACCGGCAACGGCGACGGTTCCGCTGTTGTTGATAGTGAGTGTGCCGGCATCATTGGCTGTGATGGCATTACTGTAAAATGCGGCGTTGTCTGCGATTACGCCGGCGTTGGTTATCGTGCCACCGTCCTCCATATGCACGTCGGTCACGCTGCCTGTCTCACTGACAATGAGCGTACTGCCATTCTGGAGTGTGGTGTAGTCGACCGAGGAGTCACCGCCGGCGATGGTGCCATCGACTGTGACCACCCACTGCGAGCCTGTGTAGCCGTAGTGGTCGACGAGATTCACAGTCACGCCGTCCTCGATGAGTAATGTACCGCCATCCGGGTAGCCCTCATCGTCGAGAAAAACATTCGGCTGGTCTGCACTGATGACCAGTGCATCTTGTGCAAAGGCGGCCGTGGGCGTGAGCCATAATGCGATGAGGACCGACAGTAGCCATGATAGTTTTTTATTCAAACGGTTTTTTAATTGTCCGAGAGAGATGGCTGACATTGGACACTCCTGAGTGCCGAGGGCACGGGTTTTGGCGCGGATGCAACGTCAACGCGCTGAGCTTAGATTCATGACCCCCTAAAATAGCCCAAGGTTGCGGAAAATCAAGAGCCGCTGCATTGTTTTTGCGCAGTGCAGGTTTGCGCACGGCAGATGTGTCCGCACAGTCCGGCTGATTGAGCATTGCGGAGCAACGAATTGGTTGGGATGCGGCCCGAGATCCTAACCCAATGACAGACTTCGGTTCGCTGCTGTTGGTGCGTTGAGTTGGCCCGGCGAGCGCGCTTCAGGCGCAATAGGGGAAAACCATCGAGGCCGAGGCTCCGCTCGCCTTTGACTTGGGCTCGCGTATTGAAGCGCCCCAGCGTTGCACCCTATGATGGGCACCATAGAGCCAGTCAGTGTGTCGTAACTGCAGAGGTAGAACAGTGACCCAGAACAGAGTGACAGTTCGAAACAGTACTGCGATGGTTGCGGTGACCTCACAGGCCACTGTGGCAGGGGGCATTCCGAAAGGGATGCGAGCGGCCTTGCTGAACACGTTATTAGGCGTTGTGTTGTGCGCCGCGCAGATCCCAGTCGCTGAGGCGGTGAGAGGGCCCTCTCGAGCGATCAATCAGGCGATTCAGACCAATATTCGTAACGCCGTCGAAAGACTGAAACTCACGCTCAAGGTCGAGGAGCCCAGCGGCGCGGTGGTTGTTCAGGAAACCAGCTTGGACGGTCGCTACATGTTGCTGATTTACGAGGATAATCGACCGAAGGTGCTCGACTTTATTGCGCATGAGGTGTGGGAGGGTTTTACCATCGAGGGTAGCCCGGCGACGTTGGGGGCGATCTCTCCCAGCGGCGATTTTGTGGTCGCTCAGGCCGATGGCACCCTCAGCCGCTGGCGCCTTGATCGACCACGCAGACCTGAAAGGGTTGTGCCCAACGCTCGTCCAGGGGCGCGATATATTTTGCATGGGGTGAGCGATGCGTTTGTTGTGCTCGATGATCGTGACCAGCTTGTTGTCTATCCATCGGGCCTTTCTGGGCCAGCCATTGATTTGGGTTCGGTCTATGGTGCGCGCGCAGCAATCGCGCTGGATTCGACCGGGAATTTCGTCGCCGCACAGACCTCTGCTTCGACCGTTCAAATTTGGGAGGTGGCTCAAGGGCTCGCCGTGTCGGCCTTGTCGGTCGGCGAAACAAGCAGTGCGTTGGTCTTTGGCGGTGATTCGACGTCACTGTTTACGGCCAATAATCAAGGGATCCAAGAATGGCGGCTGCGAGACAATGCCGCGCGCCGCCGTTTTTCTTGTGTCGGTCGCTGTGATTTCGTTGATATCGTGCTCAACGAGCCTGCCGATGTGATCACCGCGTTAGATGACGATGGTGTCATGCACCAATGGCGGCTCTCGAATCCCAATCTTTCGGCGCAATTACTTGAGTTGGATGAGGGTATCGACCGTATTGCGACGACGCCCGTTGCACCAATGATGGTGCTCGGCTTAGGCGGCGGTTTGATTCGCTTTCAGCCACTCGAGGATGACTCTGGCTCGGCGCTGACATTGGCGTCGTCGAAACGAGGCTGGGCAATGCTAGATGACAGCGGCCGCTTCGATGGCACGGTCGCAATGCCGGGTGGGATTGCTTGGGAGGGCGAGGGGTATACGTTTCCCATTGCGAATTTTGTTGAGAATTACTTCGAGCCGGGTCTCTTTGGTAAATGGGTCGAGGGGCGTGATGAGGCGTATCTCACAGCGCCAACCAACCTCGCTGAGGGCGTGTTGAGACCGCCTGAGGTCTCGATTGACGTTGGCGGCGATCAGCGCAGCGGGGGCCGCTTAGCCGTGACCGTAACGCGCAAAGATCAGGGCGGCGGTCTCGGCGAACTGTTTCTGTTCCATCAAGGGTTGAAGGTGTCGCCGAGCCGAATACGCGATACGGATGGTGGTGGGGACGGGGCTGACGCGTGGATTTCAGAGACCTTTGAAGTGTTCGCAATGCCCGGGACCAACACGTTTCAGGCAAAAACCCGAGACGCGGAAGGCGTGATGTCGCCGGGAGAGCGAAGTTCCGTGTTTATTCCGCTGCGGGAACAGCGCGCCACACTGCATCTGCTCACCGTCGCGATCGATGACTATGCCGATCCCCTGAATCAGCTCAACCTGAACTATGCGGTGGCCGATGCCTCGGGGCTGAGTGAAGCGCTACAAGCCCGTGCCCAGGGTTTGTTTGATCAGATTGAAGTGACACAAGTCCTCGATGCGCAGGCCAGTCGAGACACCGTCCTCAGCGCATTGTCCGGTTTAAAGCGCGCACAACCGAGTGACACGGTGGTGATTTACTTTGCGACCCACGGAGAGGTGTTCGACGACGATTTTTATCTACTGCTGCAAGGCTTAAAGTTACCCATCCGCGATGAGGAGGTCCCAGATATTGGTATTTCGGTTGAGACCCTGTCGCAGGTGATTAGTGAGCTCGATGCGCGGCGCGTCTTTGTATTGCTCGACACTTGCAAGTCGGGCGATGCCGTGACCCGGATTGCCAATATGGGACGCGATCAGCGCGCCTTACAACTGTTTAGTTCGACACTCGGTGTGCACCTTATTGCAGCCACAGGCAAAGGCCAGAACGCCTTGGAGGTGAATACGCTCGGTCATGGGGTGTTTACCCACACGCTGCTCAATGCGTTGCGCGGCGAAGCGGACAGCAAACCTTTTGATCAGATCGTGACGGCGGCGGAGATCGGCGACTACGCCGCTGCGCAGGTCATGGCACTCACGCGGCGGTTGCGTTTGCCCGCGCAAAACCCAACGGTCTTTAGCCAGGGCTTTGACTTTAGGCTAGGCATGACTGAAGCTGAGGAGTAGTCTTTGGGGACAGTTGAAAGGGGGGAGATATGCGACAGATGATGACTCCTTTTAGGAGGTCTCAGTCGCCTAGGCGACAGTGGCGCTGGCAGGGAGGCGAGAGTGCCATCGAGTTTTTGATGATTCTCACCTTTGGGGTGTTGCCGATGATGCTTGCAGCGTGGCTGTTTTCAGACGTGCTGAAGGAATATGTCGCGTTGAACCAAATCTTTTTGTCGTCGCCATTTTTTTAGCAATGACGGAGTTTTCAGGTGGTCGCGCCATTGCGACTGCATGAATTTTTAGATACAACAATGATGCACCTAGAACAACACTAAGGAAACTCACATGAACGCAGTGATAAAGGCTTGTCGCACAACATTGGTCGCGCTTCACAACGATGAGCGCGGTGATAACGAAAACCTCGGACGCATGCTGGTTTTGGCATTGATTTTGATTCCGCTGGTGATTTTGTTGGCCACGTTTGGCGGCTCGATTTACGAACAGGCTGAGTGCCAATTTAACAATATCATCGGCGCAGACGTCACGACTGGCTCGGTCGAAACGGAGGAGTGCGGGGAGGGCTAATCGCCGCAGGGACTGCAGAGCGACCATCGTGGCCGAGTGGGGCTTTGTGGCCTGGTGTGTTGCTGTTGGCGCCGGCGACCTGTGGTCCCGGCGCATCCCGAACTGGCTAACCTATCCGGTCCTGCTGATCGGCCTTACGCATCACAGTGTGCAGCAGGGTTTGGAGGGCTTTGCTGATAGCGCGCTCGGCGTCTTGGTGGCACTGCCTTTCGCTGTCTTGTTCGCCCTGCGTCTTTTTGGCGGCGGTGACGTGAAGTGTATGGCGGCGATCGGTGCTGTGGTGGGTTTCAACCAAGCGGTCAATATTGCGTTGACCGCGATTTTTATCGGTGCGGGCTTGGGGGCCTTGGTCTTGATTTGGCAGGGGCGTCTGCTGAGTTCGCTGAAAAGAGAGGGAACCAGTGCCATGTCGCAGGTCGGACTCAGGCGCAAAGCTCGAGAATCTCAGGTGTATCCCGAGCAGGTGTCTTCCGAGGAGGCGCCGCGTGATGCCTTTCCCTTTGGTCTCGCCTTGAGTCTCAGTGCCATATTTTGGGTTGCGCCCCTGCTCACTTGATGATGTCTGTTGCGACTCAGCCACCGTTGCAATTTCTCACCCGAGACGGGGGCGATTTCCTTCTGCATTTACAGACTCTTGAGTTGATGCAATTGTCAGTCGGTGTTGTACTCGCAATCAGTGTCCCCCTGCTCTTTTGGCGCGGTCATCGAATTTTTGTCGCCGGTCGGCTGCGCGCTAGCAGCTTTTTTCGCAAACACCCATACGAGGCGACGGGCTGTGTTGCCGGTGGCCAGCAGTGTCGCACAAACTCCGCCTCGCCCCGGGGTCGCGGTATTGCCTCTCTCGAGTTTTTGTTGGTGCTCATCCCGCTCTTTGTGATCGTTATGGCCTTTGTTCAAATCGCGCTGATGATCAATGCGCGTCTCCACGTGGGTTACGCCGCCTACGCCGCGGCCCGAAGTGCCAGCGTTGTTGTTTACGCCGAGAGCGACGAAGAAGAAATTGGTGTATTACTCAATAGTGATGCCGAGGGCGCAGAGAAATGGCAGCGTATTAATCGCGCGACCGCGCCCGCCTTGCTGCCGATTTCGCCTGGATCGCCCGCCGCCGCGGCGAAGGCTTTTGCATCGTTTTCCGCATCTCAGGTCATTGATGATGAGAGTTTTGGCGGCGTCGATTTTGATATTGATGCCACCGCGACCGCGGGGCGTTTAACCGCGATGGTGGTGCACCGCGCGGGTGATGCGTGGCAAGGTAAGCGATTACAGCGCGCAGCGGTCAAGTCGGTTTATACCGATCTCGCGACCACGGTGTGGATCAATGACCGTAACGCCGAGGGCGAGCTGCGCGATGGCACCGAGGACTCAGAACCCTTTGACCTCTCTGAAGAGGACACGCTGAGCGTGTCGGTGGACTACGAGTTCTGGCTCAACGTGCCTTATGCAGGCCGCGCCATGAAACTCGCCTTTGAGCCTGAGTGGATTTTGCAAAGCCGTTTCCTGACACCCACCTTGACGCTCAGTGATACGGTCGTTGTGCCGGCGTGGCGCAAGCGAAAGGCGTTTTGACATGATAAGACGCCTGCATCGCGATGACTCTGCACAGGTCACCTTTCTTGCCTTGGCGGCCTCATTGGTCCTGATCGGTACCATGGCCATGATCATCAATACGGGTGACGTAACCCGAACGCGGATTCGCAATCAGGAGGTCGCAGATGTCACTGCACTGGCGGCAGCGACCTGGACGGCTCGGGGCCTCAATACGGTGTCCATGCTCAACGTGATGAACTCTAAGCTGTTGTCGATGACCGTGTTGGTCAATGCGCTCGACAACACCTTGCCCACTGTACTGAAAATCGCTGAAGCGCAGTTTCAAGGCTTTACCGCATGCACCCCAGTGCCCATTGTCGGCGCCTTTTGCGGCGTGATGGCCGCCGTTGTGAGTGTCCAAAAAACCATTTTGACGCCCCTTTATAACACCGCGATAAAGCCACTTGCGGCCAATGTGACAAAGTATTGCTCGGGTGTCGCGTGGAATATCATGAAAGGCCTGTCCGCAGCCGCCGAGGGCGTTCGTCATTCCTTTACACGGATTGGCTATGCGGAGGCAGTCGCGATTTCTCAGGCGAATGGTGCGAGTTTTGGTATTGCTGTTGAGGGCTCGCTGTTGCAGCTAGGTGATAGTGACCTCTCGGAGGCCGGTGCGTTGCCAGTGAGCCGCGAAGATCGCGAGCTCAAAGATTTCTGTGCTTCGATGCGCGATGGCGGCCCGGGTTTTGTGATGCAAGGCTATGATTCGGGTGAGGGTCCGGCGCAATGGGGCAGGCAAATTTGGAAAACGATTTTTTACCCCTTTGTACAGCTTTTCCCCCATCCGATCTTCTATGCGGCTTATAACCGAGAAATGAACCGCTTAGGTTGTGATGGTACCGAGGGCGAGGATGAGGGGCAGGAGGTCGAATTCTTTAATCTTGCCGATTGCCGAAAATATGGTGCGCGAGCGACTTGGAGCCGCTTTAGCGACAACACGGATTGGGTCGACGAGGCGAACTGGGGCGTCGACGATTTCATCGCCTTTACCCCTGATGGTGTCCAAAATAAAACTGTGTCAGCGGAGGACCTCGAGCGATATTCTGAGTTAGGGAGTGACATTTCTGGCGCCGCTGCAGAGCTGAATCACCGGCCGATCCGTGCGGGTCGCCAGGCCTTGATTAATGAGCGTGACCGCGGAACACAAACCGCGAGCTGTGGTTCAGGCTATACCACCGCGTGGTACATGGCACCCGGTAGTGCTTTGCCTAGTCGAGTTGGCTTAAACCGACACCCCGACTACATGCATTACGAGGTCACCAGCGATGGGCTGCATCGACGCGCAAGAAGCGCGCCTTTCAACGAGAACACCGGCACTTATTTTCTCTATGTTGAGCGCGAGGATCGAGAAGTCACGCTAGAAGATGGCACCAAAAAGAAAGAATACCGCTACAGTCTCGATGAGTTTATTTTGAGTAGCGCTGGCAAGAAAAAGCTTGAGGGCGAGGAGCTCGATGAGTACTTAGAAGAGGAGTACGGCGCGGAGGCCGAGGGTCTTGAGGCTACGGCTGGGGAGAGTTGTGGTGAGTTCCCGATCCCCCATTTGTTGGTCGAGGAGTCAGATGACCGACTGCGCTTTTTTGCTGTTGTTAAGCATGAACTAAATGGTGACTCAGGCCAGAATGGAAAGCCGTTTTGGAGCAACTACTTTACAGCTTCACCCACCTCCTTCATGGGTTTCTCCCAGGCGCAGGTTTACAACGATCTGTCGACCGACATGTTTACTCAAGACTGGCGCGTCCGTTTGGAGCGGACCACTTTATTAGAAGCGGCGCTGTCTCGTGTCGAAGAGATGGGCCTCGGCACGATTGCCGAGACGGCGTCTGACGTACTCACGACGGTAAACAATCACTGATGGCAGCTGACGACGCGAGCAAGTTGAGGCAAATAAAGCAGCGGGGCAACGCAGCACTCGAGGCGCTGATGCTGCTGATATTTTTGATTATCCCGCTATGGGGCTTGTCGTTCACCATGGGTTATTTTGGCCTTCGCGTTCAGCAAACCCAAGAGGCATTGACCTTGTCGACCTATCGCTATGTGATTGAGCGTGAGGCCGGCGCGAGTAACCCCGGAGCGAATGCCCAGTCCACCGTTGCCGGCGAAGTCTTCCCTAACGAAACCGATCCGCTGACCGTAAATGTGGCCAATGAGGCCGCGACAGCGGCGACGCAGGCAGAAATCGACGCTGACACATCGAGTACGCTCGGTGACTTGATGGGTGGGCTCTCGGGCCGCTCGAGTATCTCAGTGACTGTGACGCGGTCCGATCCGCTTGGCCAATTCGCGGACGGCAATTTGCAGCGAGGCATTGTGGTCGGCGGATCAGCATTGACCTACTGCGAGGTCGAAAATGCACCCATGAATCCGTTTGAGGCGGCGGACGTGGGTGCGGGAGTGATCACGCTGATTGCTGATCTCGCTGGCCTTGGGGATTATGTCCTCGCACCCTTTGGTGGGCTGCCCTCCGGAGACTCCAAGTGCAAGTAGTCCTTGTATTTTTGGGTCGATTTCTGGGGCGCATCATTGTGTCCGCCATTGTTGTATTTCTGGTGTTGTTTGTCGCCGCGAAGACGCCCATGTTAGACCCGGAAGGACCACTGCCGTGGCTAGACGATACAAGTCCCGAAATTTCGGAACTAGGCCCCAGTATGCTTGATTCACTGGCGATGTCGCCGATGCAAACCCTAGATGGCAGTGTGATAGGCCTCGATGGTGCGGGCTTTGATATGACAGAGGTTGTGGTCGATGGGGTTTGCGAGGATGCAGGTCGCCGGTACATCCGCACACAGTGCCCAGATTGCCTCATCATGGAGGGTCAAACGGCTATTAACGAGCCCGGTGTTTTGATTTGGTCTTCGGATTTGGCTGCGGCGACTGAATTCAATGCGATTTTTCAAGATTGCAGCGAGCAGCAAGGCGATCGGGTGATTGTACCCATGGTGACTTTAAGTGGTTCCTCAAGCGCATTGAACTTGGGTCAGAATCCGGCGGTGACCGCCGGTCGAGTTGCGCCCGTACCGCTACCTTTTTCTGGGGTTCAGGTCTCTGCGTTTAAGCTGGGAAATTGGCATGTGGTTGAGCAGTCTTTGCAAGGAGAGCAAGACGTTATGGCGCGAACGCAACAGCACTTGGTCGATCAGGGGTGGCGTCTGCCGAGAGGTCAGGCTACCCAAGCAGACCCTGAACAGCTAACCTTTGTTTCAGGGCAGGGTGATATTTTGGTCGTGACGCTTCGGGAGCAAGTGGCCAGTACAAGCCTGATTACACTTTTGCATCAAGGGGGAGAGTCGTCTCCATGAATAAGAAAATTTTACTCGTAATCGCCATTGTGGCCGGTCTCGTAGCGGCTTTTCTAGTCCAGCAACACATTGCCTCGGTCACCGGCGAGAGTGTCACTGTGTACCGTGCGACTAAAGACGTAAAAGTGGGCGCCTTGGTGGGCGGAGGGGCCGAGCCAATCAGCTTACCTGCAAATTTATTCCCCAGCGCCTTAAAGGAGGCCTTAACGCCAGAGTTCAAGAGCTATATGGAGCGGACACCGGTGAGACTTCCTGTGGCCAAGGGTGATTTGCTGCTCTTCCGTCATTTTGATTCGTCGATTGATCCTGGGGTGCTGCCTGCGATTCCGGCTGGGAAAAAAGCGATCTCGATATCGGTCAATCAGACGTCCGCTGTGGCTTATTTTGTGCAGCCGGGTGATTTTGTCGACGTGATGGGCACTTTCGTTGAGCAAGCTGATGCACGCGCGTCCCGCCAAGATGTGGTCACATCGTCGCGACCCATTTTACAAGCCGTCGAAGTGTTGGCGACGGGTGAAAAATATCGTGCCTCAGAGGTGCAGCGGCAAGAAGCCTATTCAACCGTGACGCTATTAGTGAGCATGGAAGAGGCCGCGAAACTCATTTTCGCTCAAGATTTCTATGGCGTGAAATTCACGTTGATTCTCCGCAGTCGAGATGATCTGGATGTGCCGCTTGATCTGCCGCGCGTTGGCGTTGATACCGGCAATTTTGAGCAGATCGGTAATCAGCGTAGCGCCCCCGCAAGCGAGTAAGGTATCCGCTCATGGCCTCTCTCCTCATCAGCGACTTGCACGACCAGATACTGGCTGAGCACAGCATCGAGCGCCCTATGACGCTAGGCCGCTCGGAGGATTGCGATATCGTCATCGACTCGCCCTATGTGTCGCCGCACCACGCTGACTTCGTCCCAGAGGGCCCCGTGCTCTCTGTTCGAGCGCAAGGCCTGAATGGCCTCTTGATTAACGATGAGGATTTACGCCAGGGGCAGACGCGAGTTCTGGCACCCAATGACGTGATTTCATTGCCGGGCTATACGATTCAAGTTCGTGGTCTCCGGGTGACACGCGTCGCCGAGGAATATGAGCTAGAAAGTCAGTTCTCAGAGATCAAGCGGGAAATTCATGAAGAGCTGCTTGATACGGTGAAATTTAAAGGGCGCACTATCGATGCCAACGATGCGCAGCTCAAAGGTGAGCTCGACGAGCGGCTGAATCGGCTTTTGGTGAAACTGGAGAGCTTGGATAGCGATTTGATCGACTACATCGTGATGCGAGCGATTCGCGAGGATGTCGTAAACGCGCTGATGCGTGGTGGGGGTAATGAATCGCGTCGGATGTCGTTGTCGTGGGAGGTCAATCCGCACAGTATCGCTTTCGAGGAGGTGGTGCGCGGCTGCTTAAACGAGCTCAAGGCATCGGAAGCGTTTCAGAACAACGCGCTGCTGGTTGAGGCGCGACGTCTGTTTGCAGAAACCTACCCGCGCTATTCACCAGCATTAAACAAGGCCAATCGGTTGTTCGTGGCCAAGGCTTGTGTGAAGCGCGATATCGATGATTTGGTCTATGGTCTCGGGCCATTGGAGGACCTGTTACACATGGCCGGCATCACCGAAATTATGGTGGTGGGTAAGAATCGAATTTTCGTCGAGCGCAGTGGCGGTCTTGAAGAGACGGGCCGCAGTTTTCCCAGCGAGGAGGACTTGAGTGTTGCTGTGAATCGTATGGTGCGGCCCATCGGTCGAGCGGTCAGTCGGGCGGATCCGATCATTGATGCGCGCTTACTCGATGGCTCGCGTGTTCACGTTGTTGTGCCGCCCATCGCGATCCACGGCACCTCGGTCACTATCCGTCGTTTTAGAGAGGACCCCTTTAGGCTTGAAGATCTGATTGGCTTTGGGTCGCTCACGCCACAGGCCGGACTGTTCCTCACAGCACTGGCGCGGGCGCGAAAAAATATTGTGGTCTCCGGTGGTACCGGCTCGGGCAAAACGACGTTGCTGAATGTACTTGGCAGTTTGATCCCCCCGGACCAGCGCTTGGTCGTCATCGAGGACAGCGCTGAGTTGCAATTACCGCAGAAAAATCAGGTGAATCTGGAGGCGCGAAAAGCCAATCTTGAGGGTACGGGTGAGATTTCAATTAAAGACCTTGTGCGTGCTTCCTTAAGGATGCGCCCCGATCGCGTAGTCGTGGGAGAGTGCCGGGGTGGCGAGGCGCTCGATATGCTGCAAGC
Source organism: Halieaceae bacterium (assembly GCA_038134505.1). GTDB lineage: Bacteria > Pseudomonadota > Gammaproteobacteria > Pseudomonadales > Halieaceae > Luminiphilus. The sequence goes on from JAYPVH010000011.1 coordinate 36,721, forward strand.
CATGAACACCGGGCACGACGGTTCGCTGACTACGGGTCATGCGAACTCTCCATCGGAGATGATGCAGCGCCTGCAAGTGATGGTAATGGAAGCCGGTGAGGATATGCCGGCAAGTGCGATCAAACAGCAGATCGCCTCGGCGGTGGACGTTGTGGTGCAGATTGCGCGGCAACGTGATCGCGCGCGTCGGCTGACGCATATCAGCGAGGTTGTCGGCTACGATGCCGAGCGCGACCAAATCATCATCGAAGATATTTTCCGTTTGCGACCTGGAGTCGATGGCGAACCGCCGAGTCTAGAGTTCACGGGATACCTCCCCTCGTTTATTGAGAGCTTGCTCGACAACGGCGGGGTGAGTTTAGAGGAGTTGTTCGCATGGTCGTGATATTGGCTGCTGTGCTGGCGGGCCTCTCCGTGGGGCTGTTGATCTATGCTACGGCGGAATCGGTGGTGCCGAGGTTGTTGGCGCGTTTCTCTGAGAAAGAGGGTGAAGTGAGCGCTAGCATCGCGCTGGTCGCCGACGGCGAGGGTACGGCGCGACAACTGGTGCTCCTGAAGTTCGTTGGACCGTTAGTGGGCTTGGTGCTCGTTTACTGGATGAGTGCGAGTCCGGTGTTTGCGCTCGCGATGGCGGCTGCGGTTTTCTTTGTGCCCGATATTGTGATTGAAAATATGATCCGCCGACGTCGCGATCGACTCGAGGCTCAGGCCTCCGATGTGATGATGGCGTTGAGCTCGGGGCTGAAAAGTGGCCTCACGTTAGAGCAGGCGATTGACGATATCGCTGAAAATATGGCGGCACCGGCGTCTGAAGAGTTTGCGCTAATCCGTCAGCGTATCGATGCAGGCCAGCTGCCTGTCGCTGCGTTTCGCGTCGCGGAGGAGCGCATACAAATTCCCCGCCTCACGTTAATTTTCCAAACGATTGTCGTCAGTCTCGAGCGAGGTGGGCGACTCGCGTCACTGATGGATCGTCTGTCCGAAGCCACGCGTGAAATTGAACGAGTTGAAGAACGCGTGCGAACAGAAACGGCGGGCATTCGCATGTCCTCCTATATCATGCTCGGTATGCCCTTCGTATTGTGTGGCCTGCTGTATCTCGCAGAACCCAATCAGGTGCTGATCCTATTTAACACCTTTGTCGGTAATGTGGTTCTGGTGATCGCCCTAGCATTTGAGGTCGCCGCTTATTTCATTATGAAACGAATCATTGATTTAGATGTGTAAGGGGAGGCCAAGACAATGATCGTTGCATTAATTGTTTCAGCATTAGCCGCTGGCCTCGCGGTCTGGGTAGTGCTTGCCACGATAGCTGATGTGGTAGAAGCCAACGAGACGCGCTGGCTGTCACTCAAGGCGGCTGCCGGTAATTCCGCGCTCAGCGCCACGCTACCTTTTGTTCGCTTTGTGTTTTATCGGTGGGCGAGTTCTTTTGGCATGGTGCAGAATTTACTGCGCAAAAGTCGACGAAATTTAACGCGTGCAGGTTTGTCGACGGACCCCGAACAGTATGTCGGAGATATCCTATGGCAGGGTCTCATGACTGCTGTTGTGATGTCGGTGATTATTGTATTTTTGGGAGGCGATACCGCGATATTCCTCGCCGTGCTTCTGGGCGGACTGTGGTCCTTTATGATTCAGCCCTCGCTACTCGATAGCAAAGCGGAGTTGCGCACGCGCCTCATTTATCGCCGTATCCCCTATGCGCTGGATTTGTCTATCTTAGTTTTGGAGACGGGCGGGACTCTGCGGCAGGGTCTCGAGGAGATCGCTCAGAAGGACGATCCGCTTGCCGAGGAATTCCGCATCGCTCTGGCTGAGATCGACTCGGGAGCAACGCAACGCTTAGCCTTCAGAAATCTATCCCGGCGCGTCGCCTTAGAGCCATTGGAGACGGTGCTGATGGCGATTACGCGTGGCCAGGAGATGGGTTCACCCATGGTTTTGACCCTGACCACTCAGGCGGAGTCTTTTAGAGAGGCACGACTGCAACAAATTGAGAAGTTGGCAGTGGAGGCACCCACAAAAATGGCCTTTCCAAACATGATGATTATGTTCTCGGTGCTGCTACTGATTGTCGGGCCACTACTGATGCAACTTATGTCTTCTGGAGTCTTCTGAATATGCTCACCATTGCTATTACGTTCCAGACGGGCCCGCAAAAAGGGATCACGCAGGAGTTCAATATCGGCACGCTGGTGGTCGGTCGCGAGCCTGTGGCGGAGGGTGATCAACAGGCGCTTGTGCTATCGGGCGCTGACGCGTCGGTATCGAGAACGCATTTTGAGATCCGTTATGCATTAGGCGAGGTCAAGTTCCGAGGTATCAGTGCCAACGGTACCAAGGTCAATGGCAAGAGCGTCGCTGATGAATGTGTGCTGAGTCCCGGAGCCATCGTCTCGCCAAGCGATGATGTCAGCCTGAAGCTCGATTGGACCCCTGTGGTCGCGCGCGCGACGGAGCAACAAAAGAAAAAGGAGCCGGCGAATCTTACCCAAAGTGGGCCGCTGGCATCGCCTGTGATCCGCGCAGTCATTGGCGTTTATTTGCTGGGAATAGTGGGTGTGGCGGTTTGGCTGGGCGGATCATCGGGATCCGCTGGTTTTGACAGTGGTGATTCCAAGCGCCTCCTCGATAGTTATCGTCGCTGGGGCGCTGAGGTCTATTCGCCGGCCACTCTGGAGGCTAACCTAGAGAGTATTGAGTACGAGGTCGACCGATTGCGTGTGGCGCTAGCGACAGGTAATCGAAAGGCGGCGAAGCAGATCTGCTTAAGTTTGCGCGCGCTCGATGAGGATCGAACCTCGCCAGTGTATGTGTATGCGGCAAAATGTATTGCGCGCTACTAATCATGAATAAGGATTGAATCATGGCTGAGCGGTATACCAATAAAACCTATGTCGGCGCGGGTGCTATGGCGACGGTCTATCGCGCATGGGATACCGTGATGGAGCGCGACGTGGCCTTGAAAGAGGTCGCTCAGGAGCTTCGCGGTCAAAGCGAGGTCAGTTCGCTGATGCTCAATGAGGCGCAGAAAATCGCGCGTATCAAGCATCCGAACGTCGTACAAATTTACGATGTTTTATACGACAACGATATTCCCACGATCGTACAGGAATATGTGGGTGGCGGCAGTTTAGCGAGTTCCGTGGGCGCAGGTTTTTGCTCGGTCGATGTCGCGCTGAAAGTATTGCAGGATCTGTTTGGCGGTCTGTCCGCGATACATGCGGCGGGCATGATCCACCGCGATATCAAGCCCGATAATTTGCTGAATGACAACGGCCTGTGGAAGCTTGTGGATTTCGGCGTGGCCATGACAGGCGAGGAGGAAGTGATCCCCTTCGTCGGCTCAAAATATGCAGCCCCAGAAATTTTGTTGGCGCCGAACGAGATCTCCGCGCGTTGCGATTTCTACTCGGCCGGTGTGATGGCGATGGAGTTGCTGTTAGGCAGTGAGCGCTTTGAGCAGGTCGCGCGAGATGCCACATCGCGCGTGACAGGATCACCTGGCGCAGACAACCCCAGCGTTTTTTGGCAGAAATGGGCGTATAGCAAGATCGAGTGGCCAGCGCTCAATACCATCGATACTCGTTTCTCTGAGCCGCTGTCGGCCATGATCAGCCACTTGGTTGCGCTAGACCAAGATGACCGGCCCCAGAGTTGTGAGGAGGTGCTTGCACGCCTCAGAGAGTTGCGAGATCACGAAGCCAACCTGATGGCCGCGCCTACGGTGTTTCAGGGCAACGCCAAAAAAGATGACAAAGACGACGAGGGCGGCGCGGCGCCGAAGAAGAAACAACCCCTGTGGTTTAAGTTAGTGGTTGGCGTTTTCGGATTTTTGTTGCTCGCGGTAGGCGGCTTGTTACTCATGCCCAAGCCCAAGCGTGCGCCGGCGCCAGAACCCGTATTCATTGCCTCTACGGCGCAGTTGATGGAGGCAATGTCCTCGCGTTGGGCGTCGTTACCACAGGTAGAGACCGCTATTCCTGGGGTGATCGTCGCGGAGACTGCAGTAACACTCGATGTAGGTACCTCGATTACCTTGGACCTCATCTCACCTGAGGCGGGTTATCTGGCGCTATTACACCTCACCTCAGACAACGTGCTGACGGTCATCTATCCTTCGCCTACGGGTGAGACGGAGCAACTCGTACCGGGTGTGGCCGATACGGTGGCGGAGGAATTGAGCTTACAGGCCGCGGAGCCGCTGGGAACGGACTTCTTTGTCACGCTAGTGACGCCAGAGCCGATCGATTTACAGTCCGCGGCGCCGTTTATCGCGGTTGAGGATTGGGGGCGCGCACTGATTTTGTCGCAGGATGCAGCTGTCTCTGATCAGTTGGCACAGACCCTGTTATCACAGCCGGTGACGGCTTGGGCCGCTTATGATGTAGAGATGGTCGACCCCGATGCCGTCCAACCCACGGCAGAAGCATCAGACGATCTGGCAGAGGAATTGATCGATGCGGACGCAGTGCAGGAGTAGCCGGTGAGTCTCAGCACTGAACAGATTTATGAAACAACGCTGGGCTACTTTTTAGCGCCCATCGCCTCGCTCATGAGTGATGAGTCAGTTCGGGAAATCATGATTAACGGCGCGCAGGATATCTATGTCGAGCAGGGCGGCGGGCTAAAGCGCGTTGATGTGTGTTTTGATGACGAGGCGCAGCTCAAAGCGGCGGTGACGAATTTAGCGCAGTATGTTGGTTTACGCCTGAATGCGGAGACTGCGCGTTTTGACGCCCGTTTGCCTCAGGGACATCGCGTTCATGTGGTCATGCCGCCGGTATCTCGAGTCGGTATCTCGATCACTATTCGAAAACACACCAAAAGCAGTTTGGCGCTGGCCGACCTGGTGAAATCAGGATCCATTTCTGAGGCTGCAAGAGCCTTTTTGGCGGGCGCAATTCACCTTGAAAAAAACATCATCATTTCAGGGGGCACCGGCACGGGTAAGACAACCTTTATCAACGCATTGTCGGAGCTGATTCCCGAAGAAGATCGCATTGTGACGATCGAAGATGCGGCGGAATTACAGCTGTCCCAGGAGCATGTTGTCTCCCTCGAGACCCGTCCACCCGATCGTCGAGGCGAGGGCGCGATCACCATCAGAGACTTGTTGCACTCCTCGCTACGCATGCGACCTGACCGCATCATTGTCGGGGAGTGTCGTGGTGGCGAAGCGCTCGACCTGCTTCAGGCAATGAATACCGGTCACGGTGGTTCAATGTCCACTGTGCACGCCAACACGCCACTGGAGTCGCTGCGACGTTTGGAGACGCTGGCCCTGTTCGCCGGTGAGGAAATCCCCTTGCGATTCTTGCGAGCGCAGGTCGCTGCCGCCGTGCAGGTCGTGATTCAATTACAGCGGGTGGGTGGTAAGCGATCGGTTGCATCCATCGCTGAAGTGTTACCGCTCACGGACGATGGTGAATATGAGGTATTGGAGTTGTTTAGTTACGACTTCAAGCAAGATGCGCTGTTAGAACTCGCGTCACCCACCTTTGCTGACCGGCTTTGATTGATTCGACTCTTCTCCTAGTCATCATGGTTTGCTCCGCAATGCTTTGGGTGGCATTCGCCATTTACCCTGCGGAGTTGTCATGGCTTGGCACAGGCCTTACCAAGCGACTTTACGACCGGGCCGCACCGCGCTATGAGCAAAAATGGCTACGGCACAACTACCAGCCCTATGATGATGCGATCGCAGGTGGTCTCGCTCTCGCCGACACCTCGATAGACTTTGATGACCTTGCAATGCTCGATTTGTGTTCAGGTACAGGGCGCGCGGTCGCAGTTGCACTCGCGCAACCGAAAGCACCCGCAAAGATTGATGCAGTCGACTTCTCACCTGAAATGCTGGCTCTACTGCGCGCGAGGCTCGCACCCGCACATAATGATGCCTCCTTAGAAGGTGGATCAACGAATCATGGATTGTCAGTTGATGGCGTTTTGCGACAGGGTGCCACCGAGGTGGGCTTGCACTGCGATGATGTCGCCCGCTGGCTGACATCGGTCGAGGGCCGCTATGGTTTGGTCACGCTGATGGAGGCAGGCGAGTTTATTCCGCAGTTTTGTGAGGTGATGCGAGGCGTCGCGCGCGTGATTGCGCCTCGAGGCGTGTTGGTGCTCACCTACCCAGCTTGGCCTTTTGGCTTGGCCTTTCCCGGCCGCTGTCAGACGCGCCGGGCATTAGCGCGTTTATTGCGTAGCCTCGCCTTCGAAGAAATCGAGGACGTGACATGGCGTCGCCGCTACCGAATCGCAGTCTGGCAGCGTCGATGGGCCGAGCATTGAGGAGCCATCGCTGGCCGCGACGGTTCAAGGCCTAGCATTTACTGGGCGTCGGCGTATAGTTTGCTTCAGGGTCTAACGGTCATCAGGAGGACGATCGATATGAAAAAGCTAGTTGCTGCAATTTTGATGTTGGGTCTGGCAACGGCACTGCCGTCATGGGCACAGGAAGATGAGGAGGCTAGCGAAGTCCAATACAACGCGCGCGGTATTATTCGTGCTGTTGTTGAGGATGCGGAGCCGTTAGATGATTTTCCGGCCAGTGGTGGTGCGCCGGTCGCGGAGCCTGAGCCGGCGAGAGAGGTCAGTTTTGATGTGCAATCTATCAACTTCCAGTTTGGCTCGGCCGAGCTAACGATGGGGGCTCGCCGTCAGCTTGATGAGTTCGGTATCGCGGCGACCAGCCCAGAACTTCAGGCTTTTTCGCTGAAGGTCATTGGCCATACTGATGATGTGGGCAGCGCGGCTTACAACCAGCAGTTATCTGAACAACGTGCCGATTCTGTGGCGGCGTATTTGATGGACCAGTTTTCTATCGATGCAAGCCGTATTGCCGCATCAGGTGAGGGAGAAAGCCGGCCCTTGATCGCTGAGATGACTGACGATGCCCGAGCGCAAAATCGGCGTGTTGAGCTCACGTTTATCGTTCGGTAATCACAGCAACAAACAAAACGGCGCCCTACGAGGAGGCGCCTTTTTTGTTGTTCGATCACGTCAAATATTATCGCTGAGCATTTCAAGTTCGTTGAGTAGCTCAATGGACTCTTGATTGGTGACAAAGTTCTGTCGAATACCGACGATTCGGATCAGGGCACGCTCATCATCCTTCGGGCTCAAAATCGTGATCTGAATATCGCGGTAATCGTGCACTCGCTTGACCCAGTGCCCGGGATAGTCCTCAACCACTTCCTCGTATTTTTCGACGTCCCAGTTACAGCAAATGGTCACCTCGAGGATTTCGATATCTGGCAGTCGTCGCTCGATAAAGGTGACGGCTTTTTCTTTCAGCTCGTCGGCGTCGTCTCCCGCATAATCATCGCCGGGCATGCGGCGCTCGGCAACGACCAGATCTGCCAATCCGGCCTGACCAGCGGCGATAAGGTCCGCCGCTTGCTGTTGTAAAGCGGTGACGGCCGATTGCTGGGGTGCGCCCGCGAGACGATGATTAGGGTAGGCCTCGACAACGGCATTGATTTCGCCCTCGACCTGCCGGATGCCGCCGTCGAAATAAGATGCGGCTCGCCGTGCGACAGCGGTTTCAATGAGCTGATCCAAAACACCTAAGTTGTGTTGAATATTGGATGCCAGAAGATTCAGGACTTGCGGTGCCATCGCTCTGAGGTTGGCCGCGAGTTGCGGGAAATACTGAATATTGGCTTGCCACTGGCTGGCATAGACGGGGCTGCGGTTAAAAAGTGGCGCGTACTGACTTTGCCACTGGCCAATTTGCGATTCAAAGCCGTCGACGTTTTCGACCGCCTGTTTCAGGCTTTTCAGTTGCGCAAAATTGAAGGAGTTGCTCAGCAGCCACATTTCATCGGCATCTGGTGCGCCATTGGCGGATTCGAGTGCTGCCTTGGCTGCATTGACCGCGTTGGCGATGGCCATCGTCATGCTTTCAGCTGTGGCAAAATCTTGCTCAAAGCCTGGGAAATCGCTGAGATCATTGGCGGCCAATGCATTGTTGGTGTTCTCAGCATCCGCTGATTCGGTAGAGCGTATGGCGGTCCGCGCCGCGTCGTGGCGTTGCTTTAATGCAATGACATCGGGGTGGTCCGCGGGTGCTCGATTGATGACTGCTAAGACCGAATCCAGGCGCTGCTCAAGCCAGCCATACTGGGTCATCATGTCTGAGCCCGGTGCCGCTGAGGTAATACCTAACTGCGCCATAAACTGCGCTTGTTGTTCGGGCGTGGCTGCATCGAACTGTGCTTTCAACTGTGGATTCGCTGCAAGCATTTGTTGGAATTGGGCCAGCAGGGCCTGCTGCTGAGGACTCGGTCCTGCCGCTACCGAGGCGCGAATGGTCTCAATCTCACGCTCGATTTCTCCCATATTCTGGGTTTGCCGTCGGACGTCATCGCGAACGCCATAGGGT
>JAYPVH010000011.1:45122-98292 GCA_038134505.1 Halieaceae bacterium
TGAGCTGGGCACCGACCACAGCGACAGCGGAATGAGGCAGAGAAGAGCACAGGTCAAAGCACGCATGACAATCTCCTTATTGTTCTTGGTCACGAGCTGCCATCATGTCTGAAATAGTTGTTCTTGGCTAATGCCCGACGATGATCAATAGCGAAGAACGCGGTTGACGCAACGGGTTTGCCTCGAAGGTCATGCAATTCAAGCCCGTGATTGATCGAAATCCCCCAGCGCACAGACGCTGTTGGATTGTCGTCGAGTGAGGTCGCGTTACACTGTACTGCGATGACAGCGGCCTAGTCTTTACGCAGTCTTGCGTATGATCTTCAGCTCGATTGCATTGTTCTCTGGATCGTGGATATAACAGGATTGCCCAAACCCCGTCGCGCCGTAGCGCTCTCTGAATGCATCAACATGAATGTCCCAGGCTGCTAGATAGTCACGAATCGAAGCCTCATCGGCCGCCACTTGCAGGCAAAAGTGCGCGAGATTGGCGCCCTCAGCGCTTGGGCCCGCGCCCCCCAGCGCGCCGAGTACACCATCTACCGCGACGATATCGATCAGTGAGCCGCCCGCACGCAATTGGGTCAGGCCATAGTCTTCGAGCACGCGTTCAACCACACAACCGAGTACATCGCGATAAAACGCGATTAATCGGTCGGGGTCGTTGGCGCGCAGCACGATATGGTCGAGACCGATGATTTGCAGAGGGTGATCATTCATCAATTGCTTTTAAATCACACCGGTGCTGGCATTACGGAGACGGGCAGCGCCCCATATCGCGCCATGCCGGTGATGGGGTCCACTTCAAACTGGTCGGTCAATCGGTTCACGTTGGCCTCTTCGAAACCGTGGGGGACCGACACCACGCCAACACGGATTTTCTCCGTGACCTTGGCAACACCAGTCAAAGTACCGCGGTGATTGCTGATTGTGATGTTTTCGCCGTCGGCGATAGCGCGCTGTGTCGCATCATGGGGATGCAGCAAAATTTCCGGGCGATCACCGAGAAAGAGGAGCTGTGCGTTGAGGTGACGCTGTTGCCGGCGTGGCACCAACAGTAACTGGTGGGCTTCGCGCGATGGACGACTGACGCCGTCCATTTGTGTCATGAGCGTTTGGTGCTGCTCGACTAAAATCTTGGGCGATAAATCCCAGCCGCCGTTTGTAGTGACAAACTCATCGACCCAAGCCGCGGGTAAGTCCCGCGCGGCCTCTGTGTAACCTGTCTGTTGCCACTCCGCCAGAGGCTGGCGACCATATTGGGCCACCGCAGCGACCGCAATGTTGTCATTGGCCGCGTTTGATTCAAGACCCAAATGTGGCGGCACCTCAAAGTGCAAACGACGCATCAGTTCGCTCAGGATCCACCAGGTGGAGCGGCGCTCGCCAACGGGCTCGATCACCGCCTCGGTGTATTGCCCTGATACGCGTGAGCTAAGAAAGTCCCACAAGGTCAGATCAGGGCGCTCGAGTTGGTCTTTCGTCGGCATGACGTGGGTCGAGAGCGCTACTGTCTCATTGTCGACAATGTCGAGGGTGAGCATGACCTCGAGCTTCTCGAGTGCCGGTTGTAACGCATTGGCATCGGGGAAGGCGGCGAGGAGGTGACCCCCTAAATTCAGGAAGGCTTTGATGTTGCCCGCTTCAATCTCGCTGGGAAGCACGGCGCAGGGCCACTCACCCAAGAAGCTTTGTGTATCGGGGCGCGACGAGGCGCCCGGCGCAAACAGGTGCTCTGGCGCAATCTGTGGCAGGGGTGCAACATCCATGGGTGAAAAATAACCCGGATGAAACCAAACTCCGCCGGGTCGATTCATACTGTCGGTGACAATCATCAAAGCCCAGGCAAACCACTGGGTCATATTTGCCGTCTCGGCCATGGTCACGCCGGTTCCCGTTTCGACCGCGACCCGCCCTGCACTCTGAACTGAGGCCAGAAGTTGCGCGAGCTGGGCTTCAGGTACGTCTGCGACCTCCGCTGCATAGGACGCGGTGTACGGTGCGACGGCCTCACGTAGCGACGCGACGCCTATGCATCGATCCTCTAGTGCATCAAGATCGCACTGCGCGAGCAGTTCGCGAAGTAGGTAGCCAAGGATGGCGTAGTCTCTGCCGGGCAACGGCGTCATGTGATGCGTCACAAAGCGCGAGGTCTCGTTAGCAACCGGATCGATCATCCAAGTCTCGCCGCGACGACTGACGCTCTGCACCGCTTTTGAGGGGGGGATGGGCGTGGACACCGCATGGCCGTGGGATACCACTGGGTTCACGCCAACGTAGAGAATCAGTTTGGCTTCAGTGTAGTCAGGGCGCGGGTTGAATCCGGGAAACCCGCCCATATGGCTGGCGACAAGCACCTTGGCCGTGCCATCTATAGTGAGCGGGCTGAACTTGGCCGGCGTCCCGAGTGCCGCATGCAGCAGTTCCGCCGTGCGATAGCCCGCGGCATCCATGCCAATACCGCTGCCAAAATAGACCCCAATCGCAGACGAACCGTGTTGATCGATAATGCGTCGTAGAGAAGCGGCAAGATCATCAAAGCATTCATCCCAACTCACCGCCTCTAATTCGCCATTGCGCTTTAGCATCGGCCGCTCGAGTCGGCTGGGGTGATGGTGTAGCTGCTTGAGTGCGCGCCCTTTGGGGCAGGTATAGCCCTGAGTGAGCGGATGATCCGGATCGCCTCGAACATCGACAATCTGATCGCCCTCCGTATCAACCAAGAGGCCACACAGAGAAGTGCAGATCCGACAAAAGGTGCGAGTGGTTTGAATTGTGTTTTCCATCTCGCTAAGAAAACAGAAAAAGCGTTGTTTGCCAACACCACCTCTAAAGAATTCGAGGGCATGCTTTCGAGTACGATTCAGGTGTTTTCGTAAACGCTGAATCCTTTAACGCAGAGCGATCTCAAAAGGTTGGTGTTTTATCTGTTATGTACTCGTGCAAAAGCGAGTTTCTGGAACCATCCGCTCGACCCGTGTTATCGCTCATCATGCGCCGTTGCTGGGTATGGGAAGCCATAAACTCGCCCTTAGGTGCGCTTAGGAAATCAGACTGAGGTCGCGCCTTGTGTGAGAATCCTGCGGACAAGGACTGTCACTATTCGTTAGGCGCATGAACGGTGATCTCTTGATGGCGTATACCACCATAAATAAAGCGCCGGACGACGATGGGGAGTAATAGCCGGTCGACGATCCAGCGCGCGAGTCTGTGTCGGTCACCTTTCTGGCTATACAAAGTGAGTCCGTCATGCTGCAGCCCGATGATCGAGCCCCATCGGTGTCGTGGTGGTTGAAAGCGCCTGTTTGCGTGCTGTCCCGCGGCGACACGTTTTAAATTATGTACAAGGATCCGATAGGCCCAGTTGCGCGCGGAGCTTCGACTGGGATCGGTGCTGGCGACATCACCAATTGCGAAGACGTTGTCGTGCCCTTCGACTTGTAGGGTTGATCGCGTGCGCACAAATCCTTCTGCATCGAGTATGTGATGAGGCAAAAATGTCGTGTGCGGAGTGCGTTGCCCGATTGTCCAGAGGATCAAATCGGCAGATGCGGTTTGGCCTGACTCAAAAGTCACGGACTTTTCGTTTCCCAGATCAAAAGAAACCATCGATACAGGTGTTTGTGCACGCTGGTATGGATGACACACAACCCCGAGCTTGGAGAGCTGCCTCGCGATATGTGCTCTTGTCTCAGAGTGATAGCCCTTGAGTGGCTGGGCATCAGGAAAGAAGAGGCTCACAGTCTTGTCAGGGTAATGTTGCTTGGTATTTGCCGCTACGCTTACGCCGCAAGGACCTCCGCCGACTATTGCAACGGTATTGGCCTTTGCGATACGCGAGGCAGAATGTTCAAGGAAAGCATGAACCTCGGCTCCATCCTGCAACTGATCGTCGCGCCAAAACCCATTGCTCGTACCTGATGCAATGATCAGGAAGTCATACGAAAGCTCCAGCACACTGCCATCGTAGGCTGATGCGAAGATACTCTTTTCAACGACATCAATACGATCAACGCGAGCATGATGAATTGTGACGCGGTCGAGCCCGCGATAGCGAGCTAATGGTAGCGCGTAATGCTCGCGCCACCACTGCAAGTCGGTCAATCGCTTACCCAGTTCTTGACCACTGACGAAGTGAAGTTTGGTGGTAAAGGCAACAACATGAAAATCAGTCGCTAGTCTGGATGCGGCGAGGACACCTGTATCACCTAAGCCCACGATTGCGACGGTAGCCTTATCTGAGGTTGGGCTGGCGGCGAGTCTTGGCAATTCCGTCTGATCTTCCATAGAGATAGCCCTCTGAGTAATAGGCCGGGCATGTTGGTGTTGGCTGGTTGCTTTAATGTACGCATAACCCGAGGTGATGGACGTACAACCCAAGGTAGTGATCGGATCTATTATCGCGAGCCAGATTGCGCATAGGCAGAGTCTCGTTTGACGAGCGACTTTGTATAGCTGGACAGTGCGTGACGTGCCTCACAGGCTTACTTCCAGACGAAGAATGGCACAGCACAGATTTTCTCCCATTTGAAAAAGGACACTCTCCCCGTAGTGCCACAGGTACTGAAGTTACCTACATCTGTTGCCATGCTACGTATGGGCTATCAGTGGCCCTGTCGCGGAGAATTCGATGTAACACCCTTGCTTCTTTTGATTCTTGAGGAGCTGTGGGAGCGTTTTTCTTTTCTCTTCTAGAGTTTCGTTGCGGCCGGCGTGAATCTCGTGAAGGTGAACGCACCCTTGGTCATGATTTCTAATCAAGAAGTGCCTTTTCGGTTGTTGAGGATCACTGAAGTCGTTGAGACTGCCCCAGATTCACTTGTGCCCTACGGATAGGTCAAGCCAGCTCATCAAGATTTTTACCCTCGAGGTAGGCGATAACACGCAATAGTTCGCGTTTCAGCGCCGCTGTGGCGACGTCAAAGTGAGTCGTAAATTCCTTCGCAGAATCGTTGTCCTCGTCGACTAAGTTGGTAATGGACTTCAATGCGATCATTGGCGTGCGCGAGAGCATTGCGACCCAGGCGATTGCCGCAGCCTCCATTTCCTTGGCCACTGCATGATGTGTTTCGAGCGTGGCAAGATCGAGCGGGGTCTTTTGCAGTGATGACCCGGTGGAGATCACGCCCTGTGGAAGACCGAGATCATGGGCCATCGTCGCGATCGGCGCGCCGGGAAAATTCCCGATGGCGGATTCTTCAAAGCCAGCCAAAGGCACATGGCGATCGTGGAAAACGAATCGGTCTTCGTTGAGATAAACGGTGCCAATTGAGGCTCCTCGACCAGCGAAGCCGCCTGCGGTGCCAGCTGAGATGATGAGATCAGGTTGTAAACAGCGAATCGTCTCGAGCGCTGACAGTGTTGCCGCCTCGCTACCGATGTAATCGACACCGAACCGCACATCCCTACCCGCCCAGACCAAATACAAATCGCGCGACGCCTCGCGTCGGTGAAAGCACCGTAAGGGTAGATGCGTTGGAAAGATATCGGTCCGCTCTTGGAGCGCTAACGCCTCAATCACGGGGGCCGCTTCTTCTTGCATAGCCATGAGGATAGCGATTGATTGAATCGGCGAGGGCATAAGACTCAGTATTTAGTGGGGGTCATGGGTTATCAGCGCGTAGATCTCTTTTGCGTTACGCCATTGTCTGCGGTAGTCCATGCCGTAGCCGAAAAGATAATCGTCTGGCGCTGAGAGCTCGCAATAATCTGCCTGCTGGCCATCAAAAGCCTTGCGATCATGCTGCTTATCGATCAGCACAGCACTGCGTACTGACGCGACGCCCTGAGAGTGGCAGAAATCGAGGATTGCGTGAAGGGTGATCCCTTCATCGAGAATGTCATCGACCACAATGACATCGCGATCATGCAGATTCAGAGCAGGGTAAACACGCCAGTCTAGCTTGTCTCCACGCAAAGCACCGTCATAGCGGCTGACGTGGCAGTAATCTAACTCGAGTGGCACCGAAAGCTGCGGCAGTAGCCGGCCTGCGAAAGGCACCGCGCCGGTCATCACAACCAAGATGACAGGTGTACGGCCCTGATAGTCGTGATTAATACGCTGCGCAATGCGCTGTATTGCGGCTTCAATATCGGCCTCGGTATATAAAAGCTTCGCCCGGTGCTGCAACTCGGCGTCGAAAAATTGATGATCGGTGAGCTCGCTCAGCATAGGCTTGGTCCTGCAATGTCACAGGTAGCAGTCTAACCTAGAGATGACATCGACGGCAGGGAAGTGATGACGCGTTAAGTCGCGGGCCTCCACTGAATCAGGAAAACCCAGAGATCGCGAGAATTCAGCGATCTCTGGGGGTAGGGAGATACGCTTCGATTCTCAGACCGTGACGGCGTTACCGCGGAAGATCTTGGACAAGTAGCGGCTTTCGCTGGGCGAGGGTGCCGGCACCGCGCATTGCATGACTGCATGAACCAGTCGCGTCATCTCCTCAGCGAGCTCCTGATCATTTGAGGGCTCTTCGGTATGCGCACGTCGAGTGAGCTGCACCTGATTGACCGCTGGAACCGTCGGCAATCGTTCACCCTCAACGCCCAGCGTCACGGTGAAGGCATGCAAGGAGTTCTTCACGAACAAGGCCAAAGCAAACTCCTCACGCGTCGAGGCCAGCGATGTATCAGGTGTGAGCAAAACGATTTGGCAGTTCGGCACCAGTGCGGCAATTCGCGACACTCGGAAATGGTGTGTCAGCTGATCGTTGACCAGATCCCGGAACTGTTGATCGCTCAGTACCCTATCCCAGCTCTTGTGACGCTCTCCTGCCAGCGCATTGAGTGGCAGTCGCTCGAAGGGGCTGCTGACGACCACATCGAAGCCGCCTTCATGGCGCAGCATGTGATCCAACGCACCTTCAATATCGTCGGCGATGCAGCGAACGTCGAGTTGGGCGTCATTGGCGACCGTAATGGCATGCTGAAGCTCGCGCGCGCTCTCTTCAGATCGGGTGAGAATCGTGAGATTACTCACACCTTGCTTCATGAAACCGTTGCCAATTGCCGTGAGTTCCTTGCGCATACAGTCGCCGATCATCACAACACGTTTTCCAGTGAGCTTTGCCAAGTCGCTGTCGCTCGGTGGCAGTAGCAGTTCGCCCTCGGTCACCGAGCGGTCGAATTTCAGACCGCCCGATGGGTGGAAGGTTTCGCCGCTGACAATGTCGTCAGCCAAGTGGAACACAGTCGACAAGCCGACCTGCTCATCGGTGGGCATTTTGTGCAGATGTAATCGGTTTAAGATGCCCGATTCAATTTGTGCTGCCGACTTCAGGGTTTCCTCGCGATCGAAGAACGGCTCTGCGGCATCACAGAACTGCGCCATGAACGTCGCGCCCTCATCTGCAGTGAGCGTGCCACCGTTGACCAAGCGATCGACCAATTTGCTGGCAATGCCCGAGTGCATGAGATAGCGAGACGAGTGTCCAATGCCACCTGACTCTGCGATATTGCTAAAGAGACGGCCAAGACTCTTCGGGGTGTTTTTCACATAACTCAGCTGCTGTAGATCGTTGACTGCGAGATTCAAAATCGACTCGCTACCAATGCCTTCCTTCACGGCAGCAAGAATCGCCTTATGAACCTGGTTGAGGCGCTTGTTCTCAAGCACCAGTCGACCGCGGCGATCAAAGAGTCCCGGTGCATCCCCCAGACCTCGCAAGCGCGCTCCGTCGACGGGCCCCGGGGCGAGTGCGTTGATCTGGATTTCGGGCCCCAAATGCCGTGACAGGATCTCCGCGAGCACGCGCTGACCTGCTTTTGACACGGCGTAGTCGCCCCGGTTTGGGTAGGCTACAGCGACGTATTTCTCACCGCCAAAATAACTCGAGACATTCAAAATCGAGCCTTTGCCCTTGTTCTTCATCACCGGGCCAAATTTTCGGATCAGTGAGTAGTTCGAGATGAGATTCGCCTCCATCGTGCGGTTCCAGTCCGCGAGCGTCATGTCGACGACCATTTCCTCGGCGCCGGAAATGCCGGCGTTGTTGATGAGAAAGTCGACATGGCCGAACAGCTCAATAGCGTGGTCGTACAGCGTATCGAGGGCCGCGGGATCGCCGACGTCAATATCAGCGAGGATGCGCACTCGATTTTCCGGCTGCGGATATCCGATGCCGCGCAGTTCGTCGACGATATCCTTTTGCGCCTCCTCCAGTTTTTGCTTGCTGCGCGCGCTCAACAGCACGCGACAACCCGCGATGGCGAGATAGCGACCCAGTTGTAAACCAATGCCAAGACTGCCGCCTGTGATGACCGCGGTCTTACCTTTGTGTAGGCCGGGCAGTACGCGCATCAAGGGAGTTGGCATCGACTCCTTACCGGTGGCGCGTTTGATGCTTTTTGGAATCCAGAGGTTGATCGGATCCATCTGTCGCACGCGATTGGTCAGCGTAGCGGCCCAGTCGGCGGCAAAGGTGAGGTTGTCCTTGTCTTCACTATCAAAACGCACCAGCTGATTGGGTCGTACGGCCCACTCAAGCTCACCTTTGGTCTGCAAGGTTTCATCTTCATGACGCCAGCCGCGAATGAGGGCCTCGACCGAGGCTCGTACAACCTCGTTGAGCAGATTGCCATGTTTATCGCTGCCATTGGTGGCGTAAGTGATGGCCGGTGGATCACACTTTCCAAACCAGCGTGACAGATTCGTTGCCAGCATGCTCGCAAAGGCAACGGGTGCGACGATTTCTTCGCGGACAAAATTCTCTACATCTTCATCGCTGGCTGCGAAGAGGGTATGGCCGTAATGCCCCGGGCGTTCCCGCGGTAGAACGATAACGCCGTCGAGCCGGCCAAAATGGTCATCGATAAACTGCATGGTGCGATCAACTGACTCACGACGCAGTGGGTCGAGATGGGACAGTTGGATCTCTTCAATATTGCGCGACTGAATCAGCGTGCGCGCGTGCCCAACTGATTCCAGTGTTCTAAAGGCAAGCAGAACATGCGCGCCACTGCTGATTTGACGTTCAGCGTAGGTCAGCGCCTCTTCATAATCTGCGCCGCCCAAAATCAATACCACGTGGTCGGTCAAATCCTCTAACCGCTTATCGGGCCAGGATACGAGTTGGGACCGGCTTTGTGCCGGCACCTGCATGCCGTTGGTAATCTCAACATGGTGTCCGGAGACCGCAGCCGCCTCTTCTGAGGCCAGCCAGACGATGCCATTGGCGACGTCGGTCGGTGTTGGGTAACGGTATTCAAGCGCCTCGTCACCGCGTCGCGTGGTGATCATGAGGTCGCGGAACTCCTGAGAGGTGCTGCCGGGCGGAATATTCTGCAACTCATCCATTCGTGCAAAGACTGTGTCGATCCGCTCCGATTCAATCGGCCCCGGGAAGAGAGTGTTGACGCGGATGCCGCGCTCTTCCCCAAGCTCGATCGCCATGCCCTTACTCAGTGCGTTGAGGCCTGATTTTGGTACGACGTAGGGAATTCTGCCGTAGTAATGCGTGCGGGAGAAAATCGTGGAAACATTGATAATCGT
Organism: Halieaceae bacterium; assembly: GCA_038134505.1. Classification (GTDB taxonomy): domain Bacteria; phylum Pseudomonadota; class Gammaproteobacteria; order Pseudomonadales; family Halieaceae; genus Luminiphilus. The sequence continues at coordinate 54,616 of JAYPVH010000011.1, forward strand.
CCCGCCTTCACTGAGATAAGGGGCAGCGGCACGCGCCATGTTCCACGGTGCACCCAGCAGGTTCATGGCTGAGTCAAACATGGTTTGATCAGAGCCCGCTGCGCGCATCTCTACGTCGGTATAGGGGATGTCGCGCAGTGTGTATTTTGGACCCGCAGCACCGGCGTTGTTCACCAGCACATCAAGCGAACCGAACTGCTCTACGGCGAGCGCGACGATATCGCGGCATACTTGTGGATCTGCCGAGTCGCCGGTGATGGTGGTGATGTTGTCGGTATCGAAACCTTCTTCACCCAGTTCATCGACAAAGGCCTGGAGTTTGCTCGGATCACGCCCTGTCATGGTCACTTTGGCGCCTTCGCGCAGCAGGTGACGAGAGATATAACGACCGATTGAGCCCGCAGCGCCGGTCAGGATGATCGACTTATTCTCGAGCCTGCGGCCGACGAGTGATTGTGATACCACGACATTGGAAAGATTAGACATATCGTTCATTGCAGTGCTCCCGCAGATCCGGTTTCTATTTTTTTCATGACCTCGCCGCGCTCTGCCGCATCGCGCAGAGCCCAAGCTCGGTAGAGTTCATCCTTAGTTTTTAAACCCATGCGAGGCAGCGCATGGGTCACCACATAGTTGGCGCCGCCGTGATTGTTTTCCCACATCGCTTGGTGGATTTCGGCTATGTCCTCGATGGGGCGCGCAATGGGTGCTAATACGTCAATTTGCCCCGCTGCAATACGCTCTTGCATTTCAGAAAACTCGCGCGCTGTATTGAGGTGTGTGCCGCGAATTTCGGCACTGGGCATGAGGATTCGGCGTTGTCGCATCCAGACCTGTGGCGCGTAGAACGTGAAACGGCGACCGCTGAGTTCCTCGCAGTAGACCACGCGACCGACATTGGGTTTGACTAGCGCCGTGGCCAAAGCCAAGCCATCGCGGCCCGCGCGTTCAAAGACAATATCGGGTAGCCCACGCTTGTCGAGCGTGTTGCGCAAGAAGGGCGCGATGGCTGAACCAATGGGCTTGAGCGTTTTATCCGAGAAATCCCGCACTGCTTCCTTGAATGCCTGAGACTCGGTGAAGGGATCGGGCATCGCTGCAAAGGGACCGGGTGGTACAAAGTCGTCGCCCAAGCGGCGCTCGATTTCTTCGAGACTGACGACACCCCGCATTTGCGTACCAAAGCCGAGCGAGTTGACAAACTCACGCTGCGCGACGGTATCGACCAGTACAGCGACCTGCGCACCACGGTAGCAACCCACTTCGATCGCCTCGATGGCAACACGGTCGACCACGCCATCCTCTGCGCCCGGACCATAAACCACCAATAGGCTTTGACCTGCGCGCAGGGACGCGCGCGAGAGCATATCCGCCGGGCTGCACTGACCCGGCTTGCCCATGAAAGTGAATCGGTACCCAGAAGATGCACCATAGAAGGTCAATACACCGTTATCACCGAGGGTCTGGAAAGAGCGCGGGAAGGCGGTTTCACCCGCATGAGAAACCACATAATCAATCTCACCGCCGGCGATGCGCTGCGTCTCTTCAACAAAGGGTTGGCCTGCAGCCTCCCAAGCCGACCACTGCTCAGGATCATCGGGTATTGCGGTGAAAGCCGAGGCCCATCGTGCATCTTTGCGATCGATCGCCGCACCGCCCACGGCTTCGACGCGCTCTGCGCGTGTAGCACTCGACACCATGCCGACCACGTGGAGTCCACTGCTGACCGCACTACGCAGACAGTCGTATCCGGTGCCGGTCGAGGCGCCCTCGACGAACAATCGTCTACCCGGCTCGATATCGAGCGTGTGGTAAAGCGCGCGATGAATCGTGCCCATGGTCAAGCCGTAGGATCCAGCTTCTTCAAAGCTGAGATTGGATAACTTGCTGTGCAGTTGCGGTCCTTGTACGGCAAGAAACTGCGCGTGACTGCCATCATTGCGCTCATAGCCTTGAATTCGAAAATCCGCCGCCATGGGGTCCAGACCTTGATCGGGAGAGAGTAACTCGCTCTGACCGGAGTAAATGCTGCAGATGTCGCCAACATTGAGCCGGCCTTCCTGGCGCAGCTCGTGGCCGAGCTGTACGATCATGCCGACGCCGCCTGAGCCAGTGATCTGCACATCGGCGTCGCGCGCATCAAATGGCGATACCGGAATACCCGTGATTGCCCAGATGTCGTTGAAATTCATTTCCGATGCCAGGACGTAAACCAGCGCCTCGTTCGCGAGTGGTTGGGGCGTCTCAAAGACCAGTTTTTTTTCCGCAACAATCGGATCGCCGTGCTCGGGATGGCCATCAAGGTCAGCTCGCGGCACTCCGTATCCAAACTGATAGCGAGGAACGGGGGTCACCCCTGGGAAGAAGCTACTACCCATCGCGAGCAGCTCACCATTGGCGATCATCGCCTGTATTTGCTGATCTGAGGCATTGGCAGGGACATCGGTAAAACGTGTTGGTAGCGGGGCACTACGCTTCTCCAAAAAGGCAGTGATACCCGCTGGCCCCGTCTCGGCCTCGCAGACCGACTGTGCAAACAGTTCTGCTTCGCGAAGCATGCCAGCGGTTTGACCGCGCTCGAGTCCGACCCAAACCGCGTCGAGAATACGCTCTACCGGTATTTGGCGGCCACTGGCCTTAATTTGCCGCAAGGCTTGACTTAAGGCAGGTTGGCCAAGAACAACCCGATCGATACCAAGAGGGTTTTCTCGCTCCGCTAATAGACGCACGCGTTGTGTCTGCGCTGCAACCATAGGCCCTCGGCCGGCAAAGAAGTCACGCAGGCGCGCGACAGCCACTTCGACCGGGGACTTCGCGCCATCGGTGACGATCTCGTCGATGAGTCCGATGTTTAGTGCGTCTGCGGCTGCAAGAGACCGGCCTGAAACCATGAGTCGTAGGGCCTCTGACGCACCCGCATCACCACTGCGCTGATACAGTTTGCGCATGAGGCGTTGGGTCCCACCGTACCCAGGCAATAGATTGAGGTTGATTTCCGGTTGTCCGAATTGCGCATGTTCCGCTGCGACCACATAGGCACAGGACAAGACGAGTTCGTTACCGCCCCCGAGGGCAGGACCATTGACGGCAGCAACCACAGGCTTTTGCAGACCTTCTAGCGCGGCGAACGCAGCCTGCGCGGCATTCGGCAGCGTCCGCGCTGACTCAAGATCGCCCGCTTCTCCGATTTCAAGAAGTTCTTTGACGTCTGCGCCAGCGACAAACGCACCACCGGCCCCGGTGACAACGATCGCGTCAATATCATCTTGGTGTTCGAGTTGCTGGATGACGGTGTGCAATTCGTCAAGCGTTCGCTCATTAAGCGCATTGACTGGCGGGTGGTTGATAATCAGCAGAGCGACCTTGTGCTGATCGTCAAGACGATGTGTTTCTACACGTAAATAACGCCAGCTCTGAACAATTTGCCGCGCCTCGGCGAGCTGCCCGTAGTCCCGCCACTGGCTCACGGCGCGGCTGATCTCCTCGACTGACTCTGGATTGCGGAGGGTCGAGAGGTCGCCGAGTGGCTGGTCTAACAAAATGGCGCGTAAGGTCCGGCGCATATACTTGCCGGATCGGGTTTCCGGGAATTCCGAAACCACTAAAAAATCAGAGGGTACAGCGGTGGCGCCTTTCTCTGAACGCACCAGATTCTGCAGTCGCGCGAGATCATCGTCTGATAGTTTTCTGCCGGCCGCGGACATAATGAAGGCGACAGGCGTTTCACCTTTTTCATCGTGGGGCGCGCCCACGACGACGACGTTACCAACGGGGGAATCTTTGCGCAGAATCTTATCTCGGAGGATCGCGCCCTCAATTTCCTCGGTGCCGATACGATGCCCAGACACGTTGATGACATCATCGGAGCGACCATGCAGGGTAAACGCACCATCGTCGGTACGCCGCGCATAATCGCCTTGGGTATAGGTCAATTCGCCAGCCCAACGGTTGAAATAGACCTCGGAAAACCGCTCAATATCGCCACACCAATCGGCTTGGCCCAGTCCATCGCCATTGCCCCAGAGTGTTCGCGCAAGGTAGGGGTAGGGGGCGGTAATGACCAGTTCGCCCTTTTCTCCCGCCTCGGCAGTGGTCCACTGATTAACGATACCGTTCGCATCCGTATCGGTAGCAATGCGGACCTCGGCTTGCACCCAAGGTAGGGGCCACGTTTTCGCATCCGGTGCCAGTGGCTTGTAATCTCCAGCAGGGCAGGAAAAAACGATGCCGCCGTGCTCGGTCGCCCAGTAGGAGTTGATATAGCGTGCACAGATATTTTCCATTGCGAACTTCTGTACCGCCGGGGATACCGGTTCGGCGCAGAATGTGCCGACTTTGAGACTCGACATGTCGTAGCGAGACATTTCCTGTGTACTTGCGGGGTCTGTCATCACCGCTTTCAAAAACGTCGAGCCCGCTTTAAACAGCGTGACGCCATTGCGCTCGATGATTGAGGCAAATCGACCTGCGTGCGGAAATAGGGGGGATCCCTCTGCGATGACGGTCGTCATACCGAAGGACAGGGGCGCTGCAATGAGATAGGACTGCCCGGTGATCCAGCCGGGGTCGCCAATCACATAGAGGCAATCATCGGGCGTTGCCGCGAAAACCGTGCGAAGAGTGTGGGTGATCCCCGATAGCCAGCCGCCATGGCAATGGACCACGCCCTTGGGCTTCCCGGTTGATCCGGAGGTATAAATGATAAAAAGTGGCCAGTTGGCTTCAACTGGCACCGCGGGAGTGTCACCCGCAACAGCGCGCCAGAACGACTGCGCGTCTAGCGCGAGTAAGGCCTCTTTATCCTGCACTTCGAGCTGGGCTAGCAGCTCGATGAGCTCAGCGCTCACGAGATCATGAGACCATTGGTCTCGCGCATGTTCGACGATGTCGTTGCCCGTATAGCGGACCACAATGACTTGAGAAACCGTATGACTGACCCGTGCGAGCGCGCTGGCGACGGACGTCCGCAGTTCGGCAATGATCTCCGGTGCGGTGTCGCGCTCACTCTCAAGTGCCGCGCCGAGCTCGCGCATCAAATCCGCGCGCTCAAGAGTAATTTCACCGGCAATACTCTCAGAGACGCGCGACTCCAGGCGGCTAGCGACTGCCTCAGGTAGTCGTGCACGCAGGGTCTCAGCGAGCGTCGCTAGTGCAGCAGGTCTAGGGATGTAATTGTCCAGCGCAGGGTCGGTGTAGGTACTTTTATAGGGAACGACCTCGGCGTTTCGGTAGCCCCCATCGGCTGTGATGACGAGTTTTGCGCCCGCGTCGAAAATACGATCTGACAGTGTTTTTGCTGAAAAACCGCCAAAAACCGGGGTGTAGATGATGCCTAGCCGCTGTGCGGCAAGAATATAAAAGATCTGCTCGAGGATATTCGGTAAATTGAGTGCAATGCGATCACCGCACTGCAGCCCCATATTTTTGAGTACGCGAGCCCGCAAAACGACTTCGAGCAGCAACGCTTTGTAGGTCACACGTTGTTCATGAACAGGGCCACCCCGACCTTCGTTTTTTGATGGATCCCAGCGGTCTCCTTCAAAAACGAGTGCCGTCTGCTCCCCGCGTCCAGCGAGAATGTGTCGATCTAACAGGTTAAAACAGGCGTTGGTTTGTCCTTCAACAAACCAGCGGTAGAACGGTGCTTGGGTATCGTCGAAGGCCTGAGACCAAGGCTGCCAATCCGGTCCCTCGCTGACTTGGCCATCGCTCTGAGCGCCGTCTGCGGCGGACCAGCCTTGCCATTGACCCGCAGCGTTTTGCGACACCCATCTTTGGCGGTCGGCATCAAACCAATGCAATTCTCTTGCAGCAATGCCTGCATGAATTCCTGCAGGGTCGCCGAGCAATGCAACGCGCGCGTCTTGCTCTTCGTGCTCAGAGCAATAAATGCCCCAGCCAGTTTCTTGGGTTTTCACCACGCCTCCTTATTTTCCAAAAGGCGCCGACCCGAAAGCCGCGGTTCCCCCGCCGCCTCCTGGCGCGCACACCTTTCCTGTTCCGGCGATACGACATGCCTGAAGCGACAGATTCATCCCCAGACCAGGTGCACCGCTGTCACGGGCGATTCACCTGCTGAAACTGACTAGCTTGGTACGGCACCGGCATATTGGCGGATCACCTTCGGGGTCTTCTTGATTTTCAAGCCGTTAGACCGCGGTGTATTGCGGCGTTGAGGGGCTTCCCTACGCCGAGGCGCGAATGAGTTCTTGCCCTCGCTGCGCTCGATCATCTAGGCCCACTCTTTTACGGAGTGATCCGCCTTGTTCGCGCTATCGGTTGGGATTTGATACTGGTAAGCTCAGATGCTTGCTCGAGCACAAAACAATCAAAGAGGACTCTCTGAGGGATTGCAAATGAAAATGGTTCGTTATCTGTTTCCCGTTGTCATGATGTTGGCTTCATTGGGGCTCAAGGCGGCGGACGTGACTGAACACCCACTGTTTAAGCCGCTTGAGGGCAGCATTTTTGATGCTGTGAATTCGTCGTTTTCAGATTACGACGCGCTGAAAGTTTCCTACCGGAGCGAATCGGGTGTTCTGCGAGAGGTAGAGGGGCAGTATTGGAGTCTTAAGTATCAAGCTGATGGGCTCAGCCGGTCGGATATTAAAGACGCTGTTGTCGCGGCTATGGCCGATCTCGGTGCCGAGGTCTACGAGGAAAAAGCAAATCGTGCCCGCTTTCGTTATGTCGACAGCGACAACGTTGTCAGTTGGGTGCGACTCGATGTCGAGAGTCGACGCGGGCTGTATTCTTTGAAAATCTTGCAGGAGCTCCCGTTCGGTGCAGCGGTCGAGTTTGAGTTGGATTCGTTCGAAACTGCTTTGTTCGATCAGGGGCGCGCGTCGGTTTATGGCCTGCTGTTCGCTCCTGATGGTGATCGACTATTGCCAGGCTCTGGCTTGGTGCTTGATGAGATTGCAGAGGTGCTGTCATCGAGATCATTTGTGGCGATTGAAATTCAGGGCCACACCGATAACGCGGGCTCGCGCTCTGTGAATAACCGACTTTCGAAGGCCCGAGCAGAAACGGTACGTGACGCGCTGATCCTGTTTGGCGTCGATCCGAGCAAGGTTTCCTTCAAGGGTGTGAGTGGCAATGAGCCCATTGCCGACAACGAGACCGCGGCAGGTCGAAGACTGAATCGACGCATTGATTTCGTCATGACCGAGGCGGTTCGCGGCAACAACGCCGATGCTGATGACCCTAACGCCGCGGAGGTGTATGCCGAAGAGAAAGCGCAGCGCGCTGGAGATGGTGTCGTGGATGGTGTCGATCGGCAGGTTGATCGCGCGGTAGATCGCTCAGTTGACTCTGTGTTGGATCGGATTTTTTAGTGACGCAAAGTTGTGCTGCGAGCTTTAGTCCTGATCACTGATCGCGTGCCGAATGCTCAGCGACATTGTTGTCCGACGCAAACGAGTGCCACCTCGGGTTGATGTGCCTTCATAGCCGCAACGCAGGACGCGTTGCGCTGTGACTACCTGACCGCTAGTAGGATATTGCGATTCAAGATGAGTGATGACTGTGTAGCAAGCATCGGTTTGCATGTCGTGCTGATGCACCCCGAGATACCACCCAACACCGGTACCATCATCCGCCTGTGCGCGAATACGGGCGCTGCATTGCATCTGATCGAGCCGTTGGGGTTTGAGATGGATGACAAACGCTTGCGACGCGCGGGTCTCGATTACCACGAGTACGCGAGTGTGCAGCAGTGGCCAACGCTTGCAGCCTATTGCGCGGCTCATTCGGAACGCCGATTGGTCGCTGTTGAAACCTCGGGTACGCAGACTCACTCAGAGTTTCGATATCAAGGTCAAGATGCCTTGTTGTTCGGGTCCGAGACCCGAGGGCTTTCGGAGGAAACCTTGGCGATAATCCCCAAGGAACAGGTGGTGCGTGTGCCCATGTTGCCAGATCGTCGCAGCCTCAATCTAGCTAACGCAGTGTCAGTGGTGGTGTATGAGGCGTGGCGCCAGTTTGGCTACGGGGATGATCGGCCCGAGGGCGGCGTCCCAAACTGACTATCCGACCCCATCTCAACGTTGTCCTGTAATGATCGACCACTGGGCGAGGCTTTTTCCAATCGCTGGCGCCGCGTATCGGCAGGACTCAAGTTGCTCGATAACAGGTCACATCGACCTCCACTTTCACATCGACAACGAGGTCGCAGACCATACAAATTCGCGCCGGTGGGTGATCACCAAAAAATTCTTTAAATACTTTGTTAAAGGACTGGAAGTAACGCGCATCGGTGAGCACCACTTTGACATGGATCACATCCGCGAGGGTAAAGCCGGCCTCCGCCATGATGCCGACGCAATTTTGAATCGCCAGTCGCGACTGTTCAACAATTCCCCCTTCGACCACTTCACCGTTGACCATTGGTGTCTGGCCTGACACATAAAGAAAGCCGCCGGCTTCAACTGCTCGAGCAAAAGGCAGGTGCTGTCCGCCAGTGCCGACACCACCCTCGGTACCATATCGTTTGATCGTCATAGGTATGTCCTCAGAGTATTGGAGATCAAGATCGCGTCTCAGCCAGACGCTGGGAACGTTTGAGAAACCTACCGCCGCGCAGACCTGTGGGCTTGGTGCTTCGCAGCGAACAAACGCCGTTTACGAACACCGCCTCAATACCAGCGGCTGGCGCGATGGGTACCTCATAGGTCGCGGTGTCGCTGACGGTGTCGGGGTTAAATAACACCAGATCGGCGAAGGCGCCGACGCGAATCACGCCGCGATCATCCAAACCATATCGGTGTGCCGATAGCCCTGTCATTTTATGGATTGCCTGTGCGAGCGTAAGCAGACCTTCATCTCGACAATAGTGTCCCAGAACTCTAGGGAAGGTACCCCAAAGACGCGGATGGGGGTGTGCGTCGTCGGGCAATCCATCTGAGCCGATCGCGGTACGTTCATCGGCGAGTACGCGGCGCACGTCGTCCTCTGACATGCAGTGGTAAACCGCACCCGCGGGTTGCAATGCGCGAGCCGCATCATAGATAGAAAGACCCATAGCCTCTGCAATTCGATCGAGGGTTTGGCGGGCAAATTCAGGTCGTCCTTCTGACCAAGTGATAAAGATGCTGATGTCGTCACTGACTTGCGCTAAATCGAGAACGGTCGAGCTAGCCGCGTATGGATAGCAATCGCAGGCAACGTTTTGGTACTTGCCAGCGGCATCGAGTGCCTCAAAGACCTCGGTCGTTCGACCCCAATTGCCCGCGCCGGCACATTTTAAATGCGAGATCACAACAGGTACATCGCCTACCCTGGCTGTGGCAAACGCCTCCTCAAGAGCCACTAGAATACCGTCGAATTCATCTCGTAAGTGGGTGGTGTAAATGCCGTCGAATTCGCCCACTACGCGAGCGAGATGGCTCACCTCATCTGTCGCCGCCGCCTTGGCGGTGGCATAGGCTAGCCCCGAGCTAAGGCCCAAAGCACCCTCCGCCATGGCAGCACTCAGCGCGTCGCACATCTGCCTGATCTCTGTGTCAGAGGCCGTTCGGAAAAGATCGTCGAGGACGTTATTACGCAACGTTGTATGACCGATCAATGCAGCGACGTTGACGGTCGGTTGAGCGCACTCAACGGCTGCGACATAGCTGGCAAATGTGTCGTATTTAAAGTCTTGTTGCTTGCCCAGTAGGTTCATCGGTTCCGGCGGCGGCTCACGCAGTAACGTGGGACTGGCGCTGATACCACAGTTGCCGACAATCACGGTGGTGACTCCTTGGCTGATTTTAGGCAGACAATCCGGCTTGCGGATGACCACGGTATCGTCGTGGGTATGGACATCGATGAATCCGGGGGCGAGCGCGAGACCTTGGGCATCCAATGTCTGCACGGCATCGGTGATATCGAGATGGCCAATCGCCGCGATGCGATCGCCTAACACACCGACATCGGTAACAAAGGCATCGGCTCCAGTGCCGTCGTAGACGGTTGCGTTACGTATGATGGTATCGAACAAAATGGCACATCCTCGGGGCTGATCCGCTAGCATTCCACCGCGAAAAGGGTGTAAATACAATCCCAGTCACTGCCGATTTTCCGAACCTAGTGGTGATGGGTATGACTGCAGCAGAGCGCGTAATAGCGTGCTTCATGGCACTGTGGGTGTCTGATCGAGACCTCTGATCAAACAAAGTGCCTTGAGTACGTTTTATAGTCGAGCGTCCACGTTGAACGATGAAATAACAGGTGTGATTCGATCATGGCAGAAGGCGGTTCGTTGACAGATCCATTAGATCCAATATTGTTGTCAGTGCCTGGTATTGGCGCTAAAGGTCAGCCGCTGAAGGTACGAGCGGCGGCGAGTTATTCCCTGATTGAGGAGGAGTTGTCGCTACCTATCGCGGTACTGAGGGCAAGCGCGCTGGCGCATAATATTGACTGGATGCAGCGTTTTGCAGCACACCATCAGGTTAAGCTCTGCCCGCACGGGAAAACCTCGATGACACCGGCCATGTTTCGCCAGCAGCTCGATCAGGGCGCCTGGGGTATTACAGTAGCCACCGCAGCTCAGGCACAAGTCGCAGCCATGGCGGGAGCGCGTCATATTCTGTTAGCCAACCAATTGGTCGGTCGCACCAATATGGCGATTATCGCTGAACTTGCTGTTGAGCACGGCATCGAGATTTTTTGCTGCGTCGATTCGTTGGTGAATGCTCAGGCCCTCAACGCGTTCTTTGCAGCGCATCAGGCATCGATCCAAGTGCTCATTGAATTGGGTGTGGCGGGGGGGCGGTGCGGTTGTCGCAGTGCCGAAGAGGCACGTTCGCTCGCACAGCATATCGCTACTCTGCCCCATGTCGCTCTCGCTGGCATTGAGGTTTATGAGGGCGTCATTCATGGGGATGACGCCCACACGCAAATTCGTACTTTCCTGACAGAGGCGGTCGCGTTAGCAGGCGCTCTGAGAGACGACGGCCTCATTCAGGCTGAGCCCATTGTGACCGGTGCTGGCTCGGCATGGTATGACGTGGTCGCTGAGTGTTTTTCAGCGCATCCGGACTTCCGCGCCGTCATTCGGCCGGGATGTTATGTCATCCACGACAAGGGTATTTATCAAGATGCTCAGGAAGAGTTGATGCGTCGAGCAGAGCGAAATGGCGGCTACGCCTGCCATCTCGATGGTGACCTCGAGTCCGCACTCGAGCTATGGGCCTATGTCATCTCGCGACCTGAACCCACCCAAGTGATTGTCGGTCTCGGTAAGCGAGACGCCGCATTTGATGCAGGCTTGCCGCAACCGGAGCGCGGCTATCGTCAGGGTCAGCCTATTTCGGTCACGGGTGCGGTACCGGAGAGGATTATGGATCAACACTTGCTACTGAAAGCTGACATATCGTGCGAGCTGCAGGTCGGCGATATTGTGGTTTTTTCCACATCCCACCCTTGTCTGACCATGGATAAGTGGCGGGCCGTGGCTGTGTGCGATGACCAAGATCGGGTGATGCAGTGGATGACAACGTATTTTTGAGTGTCGATAGCAGTAATATCCATGGTCATTCGAAAACCGAGGAAAGATAGGAGTGTAGCCGATGCAGTCTGCGAAACAGACGCGAGTAGCAATCATCACTGGTGGTGCCCGGGGATTTGGTAAAGCTTTTGGGCACGCTCTGGCTCAAGAGGGTATGACGGTTGTATTGATCGATCGCGATCACCAGGCAGTGAATGCAGCGGCTCAAGAGGTTGGCCATGGCGCCGTGGCAAAGACTGCCGATGTGACCGATGAGGGTACAGTAGAGCGCATCATGACTGAGGTTGCCCAGAGCCATGGGGGCATCGACATCCTCATCAACAACGCTGGTCTGCACTCTCATGAGTACAGTCGCCCCCTTGCCGAGATGGGTATCGCGAAGACTCGACAGCTGTTTGATGTCAATGTCATGGGAACCGTGATCTGCACGCTGGCCGCACAGCCCTACATGGCGGGTCGCGATCACGCCAGTGTGATCAATATTTCTTCCTCCGCGGCCTACATGGGGGGAGGCTACGGCACATCGAAGCTCGCCGTTGCGGGATTGACTATCACCTTTGCAAGGGAACTTGCCAGCGATGGTATTCGAGTGAACGCGATTGCACCGGGCGTCATTTTAACTGACACCATTCGCGCAGAGCTAGAGCCCGAAACGCTCAACCGAATCAAGTCGATGCAGTTCTTATCGGACAGCGGTGAAGAGCGGGATATTGTCGATGCGATGCTATTTTTGATATCGCCGCAGGCTCGGTTTATTACGGGAGAGACCTTGCGAGTAACCGGTGGACTCGCGGCAGGGGTATGACCCCAGCGCACCATTTTATACGCACTGAGATTCATTGAGAGAAGGCTCGGCATGCTGAGAACACTCCAACAGATTATCGCTGCGCAGCCCGCATCAGACGGTGCCGGTGTGCGCATTCAACGGGTCGCGCACCACGGCGTGATGAATCCCTTTCTGATGCTGGATGAAATTCACTCCGATGCGGCAGAGGATTACCTCGCCGGATTCCCCGAGCACCCACACCGCGGCTTCGAGACCATTACCTATATGAAAGCCGGGCGTATGCGCCACCGCGATCACATGGGTAACGAAGGCGTCATTGAGCCCGGTGGAGTGCAGTGGATGGCGGCAGGACGCGGCGTCATTCACTCCGAAATGCCCGAGCAAGAGTCAGGCTTGATGCATGGGTTTCAGATTTGGCTCAACTTACCCGCGGCTGAGAAGATGATGTCTGCAGCCTATCGCGATATCCCCGCGCGCGAGATGGGCCAAGATCAGCGAGGACAGGTGCGAGTCATTGCGGGTGATGTCGAAATACAAGGCGAATCGCTCACGGGGCCGTTGCCGACACGGTCAACACAGCCGGTATTGTGTGACGTTGAGCTCGAGGCACACCAGTCAGTCGAGCTCGTATTCGCGCCAGAGCAGCCTGCATGGGTCTATGTGTATCAGGGTGAGTTAGCGGGACTGCAACGAGGTCAGTTCGGTAGCTTTACTCGGGGATCCGTATTGTCACTGGTGGCCGGTGGCACAGCTACTGGCGCGTTGGTACTGAGCGGGCGGCCCATCGATGAGCCCATCATGCAGTACGGTCCCTTTGTGATGAACACTCGGGAGGAAATCGAGCAAGCAATCCGCGATTTTCGTCATGGCCAGCTGGTTTGAGGACGATGCCTAAAGTCCAGCGCAAGCCTGCTGTCCGATTGGTGACGAGTGCTGTCTTGGCGTGGCACGGAACCTGCCTTCGTCACGGCCGTTAGGCAGCCACAAATACTGGGAATGAGAACCAAGATACAGTCAGTGCGTTATGCCTTTTAAGGTCGAGAGTGGATGTGCTGCATTGCCGCATTCTTCGTGAAAATTGGCATTATGAGAAAAATCTGCCTTCCGGTGCTTGTGCAATTTTCAAAGCGGGCGCACATTTCCGCAAATGTAGACACCAATGAGAACTATCGAGCCAGTGGCTGAATTGATCTGAGTCAACGGGCGAGGGTCGCCCAGCCAACCCTTTTCCTCAGTAAATGACTCTCGCACTCAGCGAGATGGATGAATAGATCCGTTCATAGGATGACTGTAATGACTGACCGCGAGGTTCATTCGAGCCACGTCCGGCTCGCTGTGACTTCAGATATTGAAGCACTTAAGGAGATTGAGCACGCCTGCTTTGCACCGAGTCGACATAGTTCCCGGCAGTCTCTGGCGAGGTCGTTGCGAAGTCGGCATCAGCGCGTTGCCGTGGCCGTCATCACCACGCCGGACGGTAGCGAACAAGTGGTTGGTGCGGCTGTGCTCTTTATTTATCTCAAGAGTGTTCGTTTGTATTCGATTGGCGTGCTTCCTGAGCACCAAAGTCTTGGTAGCGGTGGCCAGTTACTGCGATGGACCTACGACCAAGTAACGGCGCTAGGTGCTTCACGCCTGTCTTTGGAAGTGGATGCTCTGAATCAAAAGCTCATCGCGTGGTATCGCGATCAGGGCTTCTCGGAAATGGAATCACTAGAGGATTACTACGGTCCCGGCGAGCCAGCCCTGCGCATGGTGCGCAAATTTAAGCCCGCTGAGGGCTATACGCGCGTCGCGTTGATTACTGAATCACCATCGCTCTGGCCTTACCAACTTCCCAACGTCACCGCGATAACACCTGAAGAATATCTGAGCCATGATGGGTGGCATCGCATAGAAACCTTGCGTGTGATCAATCTGTGTGCAGACTATCGTGATCAATCTCTCGGCTACTACACGTCGTTGCTTGCCGCAGCGCGCAGTCATCGTATTACGCCCGATGTGATCGCCATTAATGACATCACATCGAGCGTCACCCGCAGGCGTCTCTCCGAGCGTTACGCGACATTATTACAAAGCACCTTCGCGTCGGTTGAGGCTGATGAATTCGCGTTCCCCATCATTTTTGAAAACGCAATGGACCCGAAACATCACGCATTAGCGAAGCTCATGGCTCGATCTTTAGGGTTGCCGCTGTTGAACATCCGATTACGAAAGGTGGTGCAGAAGCAGAATGAGGTGAGTTGGCAGATCAAAAGTATCAAGCCCTTGTCTCTCCGCGAAGCAATGACTAAGTATCGGGATCTGATGGATCTCTCGGTGGCGAGTTTTTTCTCAAAAAGGCGCTTTCAGAACATCAAATTGCCTAGCTATCGTTATGATCTTGCGATTCTGGTTGATCCGAGTGAGGTCAATCCGCCGTCCTGTCCGCAGGCTTTACAGCTCATTCAGTCGGCAGCTGAACGGCGCGGGTTCTACGTCGAGCGTATTACTGCAAAAGACCGGCGAAGGCTGCCAGAGTTTGACGCGCTGTTTATTCGCGCAACCACTGCGGTGAACCACGCGACATACAGAATTTCTAGAGAAGCGATTACCGAGGGGCTAATCGTCATTGATGATCCATGGTCTATTCTCCGGTGTGCCAACAAAATTTTTCTCTATGAAAGATTAACTCGCGCGCGAGTCAGACAGCCCAGAGCGTGGTTGTTCTATGCCAATAGCGATTGGCGGGCGCGGTATCCAGAGCTGCCTTTCCCGATCGTCATCAAGCGCCCCGAGGGTTGTTTTTCGACCGGTGTTTTTCGGGCAGAGAGTGCTGAAGAGTTAGATGCCAGATTGGCAGAACTATTTGAGGACATGGACGTTGTCATTGGTCAGGAATTTTTACCCTCCACGTTTGATTGGCGAATCGGGATCTTGAATCATGAGCCGCTCTTCGCCTGCAAATATTACATGGCTACGGGGCATTGGCAGGTTTATAACTGGTCTAGCAGAGATCCCGGTGAGGACGGCTTTCATCAGGCCGGAGATTCCGAGTGTGTCGCATTGCATGATGTGCCTGAAGCCGTCATTCAAACGGCAAAACGTGCGGCGTCGTGTATTGGCAATGGACTTTATGGGGTCGATCTTAAAGAGAGCAACGGTAAGGTATATGTGATTGAGGTGAACGATAACCCGAATATTGATGCGGGCATCGAGGACATCATTGAAGGCTCTAAGCTGTACGATCGATTAGCAGAGGACTTCGCCCGTCGTATCGAACTGGAGCGGGTCAGTCCTGCGGCATTGCGGTAACAGGGTTGTCTCGCCGGCGACGCGACATTCTCTCTCGTCGGTGATGTGTTGAAAACGGTTGTTAAACGTCTTCACCATCCGCAAGGGGGGTATCGCAGATACGTTCTTCGTAATGCACGTTATGCGTCGGCTGAAACGCGAATGGGTCGGTGAGTAGGGCCGTGTAATAGTGGATGTTAGTGGCGTCTCGCTCGGCATCGTAGGCGATAGGTGAGCCGCATTGACAGCAAAACCATCGTCGTACGCCTGGTGAAGATTGAAAGGCGCTTAATGTGGCGCCGGACATCGTCGTGTTACCCCGCGGTACACCAATAAAGGTGGTGTAGGGTGCAGCGCAGTTCCTGCGACAGGACTCGCAGTGGCAGTTAACGCACCAACTTACATCGCCTTCAAAAGTGAAGGTCACCTCTTGGCATAAACAATGTCCAGTCATGGTCATAGCGGATTTCCTACATGTGAACGTGCGCATTCTCCTCTATCAGTGGATTGAGAAGAGGCGCTGATCTATTGGTCTATGGTGTCTGTAGCCTCAGATAATAAATTGAATTGCTTGCGCTGAATCCTCCAGAGAGTGCTGGTGCAGAGCCCACAAGACGCCCCGACAAACTGGGCTGCAGCGCTCCGATCCCCTTTGAGTTGCCAGTCAAGCCATTGGCGGGCTGCTTGTGCTGCATCCCCACCAAACGGTTCTTGAAAAGTCCCGCCATGACCTACATCGAGTTGACCTAAAAAAACGGGCACATGCGCAATGCGGCTGAAGTCATCGTGGGCGACTGACCAACCCACATCACTCCTGTTCCCGACGATATAGAGTACGGGTGTCCTCAGGTCTTGAAGCCAGGCTTTGTCGGTGATCAGCATGGGACGTTCTGGCCGGTTCGGGAAAATACCGCTGTTATGAATGACCACCGCTTTAACGCGCGCTGTCGACGACGCCAACTTGAGGGACAAAATCCCGCCGCAGCTGTGTCCCGAGACGGCCACGGCATTGAGATTGAGTTTGCCTTCGAAAGGCCCTGGTTGAGCGTTGTGTTGGTCTGCCCATTCGAGCGCCGTCAGCATGTCGGCAGCATCGCTAGTCATGAAATGCTCTGGGCTCAGCCGAAAGTCGGGTGCCGCTAGCGGTCCAGACAGTAGCGACCCGCTAGCAAAAACGACATAGCCATGTGATGCCAGCTCGGCCAGATGATTAAAGGCGCTTCCAGCGTCGTCGGTGCAACCCCCATTGCCCCAGAGAATGATCGGCAGGGTTTGGTTCTCTAAGGCACCGAGATGGGCGGGCCGATAGATGACGTGGTTCGGCAGAGACGGTTCTGTACCCACCGTCACTTTAAAGGGACCGAGGCCTTCGGTATGGACATCGGTTGTTGCAATAGCGGTGGTAGTCGTGAATAGCACGCTCGCTATGAATGTTCGTAGCAGGTTCAGCACGGCGGGCCTCCAAGACTTCGCTAGATGTCTTCGGCCACAGTATGGGCTAAAGCCATAAGGTGCGAGAGCGAAAAATGTGTTAACTCGTCAACGGGAATCGTCAGAGCTGGTAATTAAAGCGCACACTGGCTTGTCGCCCGACACTGGGCGTACCGACGAAAAACTGGAAATCATCGTCCGCCAAATTGTCGATGACCGCGGCGATATCGAGTGCCGTCGTGACGCCCCAGATCAGTGACGCGGCGCCGAAATACGCTACTCGATCGCCCACTCGGAGCGCATTCTTCGCCTGCTTTCGGTATTCATTGTCCCAGCGCAGGGTGAGCTGGTCGCTGACGCTCCAGATCAGCGCCAAAGTCGCGCGTTGCTCGGCGTAATTCAGCGCATAGAAGCTGGCGTCGATGGTGGCTTGTCCGTAGTCAGCGTCTTTATCCAGCACTGTGAGTCCAGCGATCATCTCTACCGTTCCCACAGTCTGGCGCAGATCGAATTGTGCGCCGATGACGTCGAGATCAACGGCGTTAGCCTGCCGAGAAAAGGGGCTTGCACTGGAGAATGTCCAATCAACCAGCGCATCGTCCCAGCGTTGAAAAAGACTGACAGACCACTCGCCTCGCACCATTGGACGGGAGTAGGCCAGCGTGACTTGACGCGCCTCTTCGCGAGAGAGGGTGGGATTGCCGCCAAAGAGACCACTGGTGGGAGAGGCGAGCGCGGTATATCCGGGGAGCTGGGACGTCTCGGTATAACTAAGCGATAAGCGTGATCGATCCGAAGGATGGGTCACAGCAAGCGAGACGATCGGCTGAGTTACATTTCGGTCTCGATTTGATCGAGCCCAAGTGGCGCCGGCCTCGATATCGATGAGCCAGCCGTCGCGCTCAATTTGCCAGCCCGGAATGAGTGCAAGGTTGAGTGTGTTGCGCTGTGTAAAAGGGCCATTGGTGAGGTCAGTCGACCGTACCAGCTCATCTTGCGAGTATTGCCCACTGTAGCGCAGGTGCCACCCATCCATCTCCTGACGGCCCTGAAGTCCTAGGCCCCAGACCCGGGTTTCATGATCGTAAGATCCGGGGCTATTAGACTCCTGATTGGTGCGGTTAAAGTCGTAGTCGTCGACCAAGCGACGCAAGAATGCAGTCAATTCCATCTCACCATCGGCCAACTGCCGACGGTGATTGGCGAAAAACAAAGTGGTCTCCGTGTCATCGGTCTCTGGCAGGGAGGCGAAGCCAGTGTAGGCGCCCGGCCAGCCGTAGAATTGATTTTGTTTCGCGACAAGGAGGTCTGTTTGTGAAGCGGCGTCAATCCATTGGCTCTGCAGATTGACGCGCTCGAATTCGTGATCTCCGTTGGGGAGTGTGCCATCGCCCTCGGAGCGCGCAATCGATATCGCGACACCCCACTGCTTCGTATCGAGGGCCTGAGTGCCGACCGCGCGCACAGACTGGAAGCTGAGCCCGTCGCTACCCAAACCCAGTGAGATGTCTGTCGCGTCCCGCAGCGGCTGCAGCGTGTACTGAACAGTCGCCACAGTTGCGTTGCTTGCGGCGAGCGCGTGATCGACATCGACTGCGAGTGTGGGTGCGCTGAGCGCCTTCGGGTCAATCGGCAAGGCGCCCGCGTAGTGGCCAGTCTGGGGGTCGACAATACTTGCAGCGCCCACACGAAGACCGACTGCCTCAAACACGCTCCCGCGCACGGTGATGTCGGCCTGACCTTCTGGAAGTCCGCGCGGTTGAATTTCGATTTCCGCGTCATAGCGCAGCGCCGTCACTGGTGTGGCAAAAGTGGCTGCTGGGTCGGGGTTGGCGACACGATTCGCCAGGACCTGAGTCTCCTCGAGTGTTCCCGTATCATCCTCAGCTTGAGCAAGACCTACATGAATAAACGGCATCACTGAGCTTAAAAAAAGAGCGGTCGCAAACCGTGGGTAATGTGGCGAGCGGGTCATCAAATCGTCCTCAGACGGGCATTATTCTCATCGATGACTCAGTATAAGGTGACTAGGGATCGTAGTGGATGCTATGAGCGTAAATTATTAGCAATTTGCGATAGATCTTGGGTACGCTTAAGTCGCGGCTTGCCGTCCGCTGCCCGAGGACTGATCCTCTTTGCGGGTTCATGAGCAATGAGTGACATCACCCACTCAAACCGAAGGCGGACATTGTCTTTCCGCTCAATGTGACGGCGCTTTCGATCGTGGTGAGCTTTGTGACAGTTGGGTCATTACTGGATCGCCTCGCAGCGTGAGCTCAACTGAGTTCCTTGATGAGGCTGCAACATGCTCGCCAATGGGCACTGGAGATTGTGATGGCGCGTTCGCCGAAAAAAGGAGCAGACATGTACACGCTATATGCAATCTCACACTCGCTCTACTCGGGTCGTGCGCGAAGTTATCTCATCAAACAGCAGATTCCCTTTCGGGAGCTATCAACCGGCCACGAGAGCTTTAAAGCTGACGTGCTTCCTAAGGGCAAACTGCCGACCATCCCAACATTGGTGACACCCGAGGGCGAAGTGATTCGCGATGGCGCGGCCATCATTGAGCATTTTGAGGCCGCGTCGGGTCGCCCATTTCGTCCGACGGGGCCGTGTCAGCAGGTGATCAGTGCGCTATTTGATGTCATCGGCACCGATGGTTTGTTGCGGCCGGCGATGCATTACCGCTGGAATTTTCCAGAGGACAACCTCGACTTCGTGCGCTATCACTTTCTGCACTCGCAACGAGAGCTGCCTGAGCGCGAGGAAAAAACTGAGGCGATGATGGACCGTATGCGCCACGCGGCGATGATCTTTGGCGTCACAGATGCGACTCGGAAGATTGTAGAGGCGCTGTATCAGGAGTTTCTTGATGCGCTGAATCGCCATTTCGAGGCATTTCCCTATTTGCTCGGGTGGCGACCATGTATTGGCGACTTTGGCTTGTTGGCACCGCTTTATGCCCATTTGGGTCGCGACCCGTATCCCGCGCGGTTGATGCAACAGCGTGCAACGCGAGTCTACAGGTGGGTCGAGCGCATGAATCGTGCTGAGCAAGATGCGCCCGAGTATTTCAATGCGGGCACTGAGTACTTGTCAGACGACGACGTGCCGGAGACATTGATTGCGGTACTGCGCACGGTCGCCGAGGACTTTGTACCCGAAACATTAGCCGCAGCGCGTAGCATTAACCAGTGGCTAGCCGATCACCAGCCGGAGGCCGGCACGGCCGCGGTGGGGCGCCTAGCGCAGGCTATTGGCATGACCCAGTTTTCACTGCGTGGCTGTACGATTGACGCGCTCGCGCAACCGCATCGCTTCTATTTACTACAGCGGGTTCAAGATCTCTACGACGCCTTGCAGGGCGATGATAAGAACGCTGTTGACCGTATGCTCAAACAGTGCGGCCTGTCTGATGTCATGAGCGCCAGATTAACTCGTCGTATTGGTCGCGCAGATAATCTCGAGGTATGGCAGTAAGCGGCGGTTGTTATCCTACGAGCTAATGCGGCACTTAAATGCGACTCGCCCAGGATACGTTAGCTTCGCCTGTCTTTCTCACGCTGCGCTGCTTTAAAGCGCAGTTTTTCTTGTTTTCGTTGAGCGATGGTGTCGGCCATCGGTTGGCCGATGTGCACTTCGCCGCGCTGCTTTGCCAAAACGATTTGCCGCTCGCGTTCACGGTAGCGTTGGGTTTGTTCGGCCGTTTGCTGGTCGTAACAGCGGTGGCAACTGACACCTTTCTGATAGTGCTCACTCTGCTTATCGTGTTCAGTGATTGGGCGACGGCAGGCGTGGCATTGGTCGTAGTCACCCTGCTCAAGCTGGTGATTCACAGTCACTCGGTTGTCAAAGACAAAGCACTCGCCCTGCCATTTGCTTTCCGATTCAGGCACCTCTTCAAGGTACTTTAAAATCCCGCCTTTTAAGTGGTAGACCTCATCGAATCCCTGCTGTTTGAGAAACGCTGTGGATTTTTCGCAACGGATACCGCCGGTACAAAACATGGCGACCTTTTTATGTTTTGCGGGGTCTAAGTGGTTTGCGACGTAGTGAGGGAATTCTCTAAAGGACTGTGTTTCGGGATTCACGGCGTTTTCGAAGGTGCCAATCTCGACTTCGTAATCATTACGTGTATCGACCAAGAGCACATCAGGATCGCTGATCAGCGCATTCCAATCTTTGGGCTCGACGTAGGTGCCAACGATATGTGTCGGATCGATGTCAGTCACCCCCATCGTAACGATCTCTTTTTTCAGCTTCACTTTAGCCCGATAAAAAGGCATTTCATCAACATAAGACTCTTTGGTCTCAAGCGGCGCGAAGCGGGGGTCTTGCCGCAGCCAATTGATCACGCAATCGATGCCCTCGCGTGAACCGGCGATGGTGCCATTGATGCCCTCGGATGCGAGTAGCAGGGTGCCGCGCACATCATGCTCAGCCATGAGGTCTTGCAGCGGTTTTTGAAAACTGTCGAAGTCCGGCAGTGTGGTAAAGCGATAGAGCGCGGCAACCACGACACTGTCGCTGGAAGGGCTGTTAGTCATCACAAATCCTCGTCGCAAACCAGAACGTAAAACTGGCGCATTACTGGGGCGGCGAGGGTAACAAAAATAGAAGAATAGCTGAAGCTTGGTTGGTGAGCGCGTTTTGCGTCTGCCTGTCTGAAGAATCAGTTTTAAGCTTGTGAAGATCCGCAAAACCCGATGGCAAACGTTGGCAGAAACATGAGTCGCTAGCGTACTGGTCGCTGTCCAATGTCAAAGAATCGAGACCATCGCGCGACATCAGGTTTAAGTTTGTAAATCGTCTATTTGAGGAGTAGGCTTTCGTTAAAACATCACCCTGCCGAATTTTTTTATGACAAACCTAGTGACAAAATCTCTCAGTGTCTTATTGCTCTCTTTCTTAACTGCGTTCACATCGATTACTGCTATTGCGCAGGATGGAGAGGGAGGACTGGTTCTAAAGAAGAAAGTAGCCATTGCGCGTTTCTCAAACGAAACCCGCTCAGGCCAATCATTTCTTGTGGATGAAAATAACGACCGTATCGGCAAACAGGCCTCGGATATTTTATCAGCCCGTCTTGCAGAGACAGGCCAGTTCTTGATGTTTGAGCGGATGGATGCTGATAAAACCTCTGCGGAACTTGCGTTATCAAACCTAGAGTCGTCGGGTATTCCTGTCGATTACCTTATTGTCGGATCTGTCAGTGAGTTTGGGCGTTCTACCGAGAGTGATACGGGGGTCTTTAGTCGTAGCCGTGTCCAGAGAGCCTATGCGAAGGTCAATGTTAGATTGATCGAGGTTAGCACGGGCCGAGTGATCGCCGCTATGGAGGGCGCTGGTGAGGCGACCACGGAAACCAAGAAGACGATGGGCGTTGGAAGCTCGGCAGGATTCGACCAGAGTCTTAACGATAAGGCTATTTCGGCAGCCATCTCTCAACTGATCAGTAATTTAGTAGAAAAAATGACGGCCACACCGTGGGTGTCGTTTATTTTGGCGGAAGAGGATGGCTCGTACATCATTTCTGGAGGGGCGAGTCAGGGCTTGACTCCAGGCCTTGTTCTTCAGGTTTATGCACAAGGAAGAGAAATAAAAAACCCACAGACAGGCGCAATGATTCGGTTACCGGGACGCAACGTCGCGCAGATTGAGGTCGTCACGTCGTTTGGTGATGATGAGTTCAATGAGGTCTCCTATGTGTCCTTATTAAGTGGAGAGATCACGGGTGACTTACAAAGTTACGAGGTGAAATTAAATTGATGAATAAACTTTTGAGAGGCTCGGTTGTACTGGTAATGCTTGCGAGTATTGTTGGATGTGGTGCACCTGCCACGCGGTCAGAGCGCGGCATTACAGAGCGCACGCAAATCATCATCATTGCACCCGAACTTGTCGGTGCATCTGTGAATCTCAATGGCAACAGGATGCTTGTTTCCGAGGATGACTTAACGCCTTATCAGTATGGTGTACTGGGAGCTACTGATTCGGATCGGGAAAAATCAGAGGTGGTGACGCTGTCAGTTCAGCCGGGAAACAACGATTTGAAAATTGTTCTCAACGGAACAGTTTTATTTGATGCAAAGTTATATTTGGGTTCCGGCCAAACGCGGGAGATTGAATTGTGAACAGTAAAATTTTGATGGTGCTAGGCGTGTTTGCGTTGATAACAGGCTGTACGACGGTTTCTCAAGGCGGGTATTACTGGGGTGACTACTCGGCTAGCTACATGGAGCTGGTGAAAGATCCATCGCCTGAAATGAAAGAGCGGAGGAGGGAGACTTTGACGGACATTATCAATGAGTCAAAGGAGCTTGAGTTGCGCGTTCCCCCGGGAATTTATGCAGAAAGGGGTTTATTATCGATTGAACAGGGAGATATGGCACAGGGTATGGCGGATTTGAGTAGCGAAGTAGAAACCTATCCTGAATCAAAGCCATTTGTTGAGCGGCTCGTAGCCCGTTTCGCTTCGGAAGAGGAGTAATCAGTGATGAGACGAATCGTATTAATTGTAGCTGTCTCTCTGCTCGGGGCCTGCGCGACACCAGTGATAGAAACGAAAAAGGAGGCGTTTCCCTCTTTTTATGACGAAACACCAAACCCGGTGACGATGGTGATTGTTCCGGCTATTAATCGCTCTACGGCGGCTGACGCCGGTGAGTTGATTTCGGCGACGCTGGCGCAACCCTTTGCAGATAACGGGTATTACGTCTTGCCTATGCCCATTGTCTCTCAAATTTTTATGCTTGAGGGAATTTTGGATGGCTCCCAGACCTTGAATTTGCCAGGGTCATTATTCCAAAGTGCATTCGGTGCTGAGACCGTCCTTTACGTCACCATCAATGAGTGGGAGACAAACTATGCGGTGCTGGCTGCCAACGTCACGGTTGGGTTGAGCTATGTCTTGAGGTCCACTAGCACAGATGAGGTGCTGTGGTCCTACAGTGCTCGGCAGGTCATAGATACCACGTCCGACTCATCAGGCTTTATCATCGCTGATATTATCGCGACCGCTATTCAAACGGCGGTGACTGATTATTTACCGATTGCTTATCAAGTAAATTCAATCGCTGTAGCGACGTTACCTCACGGGCAGTATCACCCACAGTACGGGCTAGATGGGGATTCCGGCGTGGTTCTACAGGACCTGAAAGAGGGCGCCGTCCAGGAACTTGGGCAGCAGTAATTGTGTGTCGAGCCATAGATCGACCGGCCGACGCGAAAGCGTCGCTCGGCTCGATCGTGATACGCTAAATAAGGCAGTTGGTTATCTAGCCTTAATCCATCGTTGGGGTGTCGCTTACTAGCAGTAACAACGCCGCCCCGATCAGAAATGCACTGCCCATCACGATGGATACCACAGACAAACTCCAACCCCATTCCAATAGGAAGCCGGCGATCACCGGTGAGGAGAATGCGCCGGCGCGGCCCATACCCAAAGCAAATCCGGTTCCTGAGGCGCGAATGGCGGTCGGGAAATAAGTCGCAAACAAGGTATAGAGCCCGACGATTGCTGCGTTGGTGAAAAAGCCTGCGAACGCCGTTACGGTTTTCAGTTGCACCACATCCTCTGCACCTTGTCCGAAGATCACCACGCCAACAAAGCCCAGTAACAGACTTATGATAGTTAATTTCTTGGTGGCGACGTATTGGGTCAGCGTGCCAAACAGAATACAGCCAAAGAAGCCGCCAATACTCGCCCACACCAGCACAGAGCCAGGATTTCCAAAGCCCATTTCTTGCACCAGTTTGGGAACCCATTTCAACACGAAATAGAAGGTGGCCATGGTCATAAAACAGGTGATGGTGAGAACAGTCGTGGTTTTGATGGCCTTCGCCGAGAACAGCTCTGAAAAATTGCTTTTTTCAGCTGAGTCGTTGACCTGCTCGGGGAGGGTGGTGAGTTCGGGGTGCCTTAGCTTGGCGAGGACCTGATTAATTTTATCAAGCGTTGTGTGGTTCCTTTTTTTGTTCAGGAAAGCGATTGATTCAGGGACCAGGAACCACACCACCGGGATCATGAATGCGGTGACATAGGCGCCTAGGCGAAAGATATCTCGCCAGTCCCCGGTGGCCTCGACAATCGCGCCCGCCGCGATACCGCCAAAAATCACTCCCAGCGGATAGCCTGCCACCATAATTGTCACCGCTCGTTTGCGCTGCTTGGCGTTGGCAAACTCTGCCGTCAGCGCATTGGTACTTGCCAGCATGCCACCGATACCGATTCCGGTGAGGACACGATAGGCGAGCATGTCACCCACTCCGGTCGCGATCGATGCCAAAAACATGCCGATCGCCATGATCACCAAGCACAACAGAATGAGCGGTCTCCGGCCTACCTTGTCGGCAATGTTGCCGAGTACAACGGAGCCCAGACCCATTCCAAATAGCTCTGCTGACAGCACGATACCGAGTGTCCCCATCGAGATTCCCCAGTCGCCAGTGATATAGGGCGCAGCAAAACTGATCGACAAAATATCGAAGCCATCGAGCGCGTTGAGCGCCACCATGATGGCGATGACGAGGGTCTGCGGCAGCGTCATGGGAAGATGATCGAGTGGGTTGGCAGTTGTCGTTATTGACACGGATTGAGCCTCAGGCTGACTTTTCACGGACGTTAACATAGGACGGCAGGTTCGAGCCAAGGGTATGGCTTATCAAGTGCATGGCTTATAGAGGACGGACTAGGTTGTGCCAGCCCCTCTCCGAGCGGTCTTCAGCGCCATCAGCGCATCAGACATTGTGAATGTCCAAGCAGAAAAATCATTTTCGACACGGTATAGTCGTAACTCGGTTTGCTCATCGAGTAGCCAGTCGCGTTTTATCAGTTGAAGTCAGTTGAGGTGAGAGGAGAGTTTGATATGGCACAGTATTCTGAATATGCGGTGGATTATATTGTCGAGGGTGGTTGCGGAACTATTCTCCTGGGTTCAAGCGGTCTGCCGCTCAAGAAGCTGGAAAGCAAGCTCAATGCGCGAGCGGCAGAAGGTTGGAACGTCGTTTTTCAGGTGATCGAAAATAAACGGTTTTTACTGTTTTGGTCTCGAGAAGCGGTCATCGTGACCTTTGGTCGTTAATTGTTAAAGCAGCTCGCGCTCAGAGCAATTCGTCGTTATCAAGCGGCTGGGGGATCTCAGCGCTTGCTGGCGACGGAGTGCAATTTCAGTCCTACGTGCTCTGAGTATACTTATCAGGCGATCGATCGCTATGGTCTGATCCGCGGCATGATGAAGGGCATGCAACGTATCAGGCGATGCTCCGATCCAGATTGCACTGTTATCGTCGACGATCCGTTGGTCTAGATATGGTCAAAAGCACTACTGAACTCAATAAAGAGACAGACGCACTGCGCAGTCGAGCGACCCTTTTACCGATACCTCTGCGGCGGGCCTATTATGAACAAGAGGCCAAGGTCATCAGGGATCCTGATACCTACGCGGTGCTGAATTATTTCTTTATTTGCGGGTTACATCATTTGTATTTGGGAAAAGCACTCGCTGGCGTATTGTGCTTTGTCGCCTTTGTACTTGGGGTAATTTTCTTCCCGATCGGTGGCTTCATTCTGATCATTTTGGTGATTTTGATAGAGTTGCCGCAGCTGTTTATGAGCGAAAGGATAGTGCACCAATACAATAATGATGTCTCAAGGCAGCTACTTGAACAGCTGGAACGCCAAGTGATCAGACCTGTCGATGGTGCTCCCTGATCATTCGCCACTGCAAGGAGCTGACCACCATGAAGCATCATAGAGCTCTTTCCATGCATCGGTTGCAGCTGGGGCGGCAATGGTGCTCACCGACAGCGCTGGCATGGTGCTTCGCGGTTGCAATGATGATGGCCGATATCATTGACGTTGCGGCTTCTACGCAGGATCGTGATGCACTGTCACGCGCGTTGCCGCTATTCGCTGGCGAGCTCAACCCCCGCGAAATTGACTCGACACGCTATGACCTGGACCTCACGCCTTCGCCTGCAGGGTCCGCGCCCAATATCATTCTCATCATGACGGACGACATTGGATTTGGTGCCGCAAGTACGTTTGGGGGTCCCATTCCGACACCCAATCTCGAGCGGCTAGCGGCCGCCGGGCTGACCTATAACCGGTTCCATTCAACAGGGGTATGCGCGCCGAGCAGGGCTGCGCTGCTGACGGGTCGCAACCATCATCGCGTCGGTACCGGTCACCATCCAGAGATGGCGTCACCGTACCCTGGTTATACCGGGGTGATCTCTCCTGCGGCCGCGACAGTCGCGCGAGTCCTCAAAGAACATGGCTATAACACCGCCATGTTTGGCAAAGACCACAACACGCCATTGTTGCATCGCTCGCCTATGGGGCCGTTCGACTATTGGCCAACCGAACGTGGGTTTGAGTACTTTTATGGCTTTTTGATGGGAGATACCGATCAATACCGTCCGGCATTGTTCGAGGGTACTCAAGCGGTCGATAGCGCAGGGCGCGCGCCGGATTTATTGCTTGATAAAGACTTAACCGATCGGACCATCGCTTGGCTACATCGGCAGCAGGCTAATGATCCGACAAAACCGTTTTTTATCTATCAAGCGTTTGGTTCGGCTCACGCCCCGCAACAGGCACCCGCTGATTGGATCGCGCGTTTTGAAGCGTCCTTTGCGGATGGCTGGGATGCCGTTAGAGAGAGAACCCTTGCACGCCAGAAAGCCCAGGGGCTTGTGCCACAATCTACGGCGCTGACCCCGCGACCGGAGGTGATACCGAGCTGGGACTCTCTCTCTTCCGACGAACAAACTGTCTATGCGCAGTTTATGGCCGTCTACGCTGCGATGGTCGCGTATCAGGATTTTCAGTTGGGGCGACTGCTAGATGAAATTGCCCGGATGGGCTTAGTTGACGATACGCTGATTATTTTCATCGAGGGCGATAACGGTGGCCCGGTGGCTAATGGGCTGTACGGCTCCATGAATGAGATGAGCGACATTGGGCGCTCGCCTGACACACCTGGATATGACCTGTCTTGGTTAGCGAATAATCTCGATGTGATGGGGAGTGCGCTGACCTATCAAGCGATCCCCGCCGGTTGGGCGCACGCGATGAACACTCCGTTCCCGTGGTTTAAGCGCATCGCGTCACACCTCGGTGCTGTTCGTAATGGCTTGGTGATGTCGTGGCCTGCCCGTATTCAGCAGACGGGACTGCGAGAGCAGTACCATCACATTGTTGATATCGCACCGACTATTTTTGAGGCGGCGGGGATTGCACCACCGCAGGAAGTGGATGGCATTGCTCAGTTACCTATCGATGGCGTGAGTTTGCTCTACACGTTTGATGACCCGGGTTCGACTTCTCGACGCCAAACGCAGTACTACGAGATTGGCGGCGATCGGGGAATTTATCATGAAGGGTGGCTCGCTGTGACTACCCCGCAAATGATGCCTTGGCAACGGCTCCGAGCTGACCGCTCGCACCCCACCGAATATGCGTGGGAGCTTTACCACCTCGATCAAGATTTCAGTCAAAGTCGTGACTTGGCCGCGCAATACCCAGAGCGACTCGCGCAACTCCAAGTGTTGTTCGATCTAGAGGCACGCGATAACTCGGTCTACCCACTACAGAACACGAGCGGGTTCCAACGGGCTATGGCGCGGGGGGGTATCGGATCGCCGCGAACCGAGGCCACATTTTGGGGCGTTGATGTGCCTTTGGGCGAGTGGTCTGCGCCGCGAATTTTCCAACGATCTTTCCAGATCGCCGCAGAGATCACGATTCCTGAAGGAGGAGCGCAAGGCGTATTGTTTGCGGCCGGCAGTTATTTTGGCGGCTGGAGTCTTTTCCTCGAAGACAATGCGTTGACCCTCGCAGCGTCGCAGTCACCGCTCGATCAAGGCATCGAAATAGTGCGTGCGGACTCCCCCTTGAGTCCGGGTGATTATCACATTGTGTGCTCGGTTTATTTTGAGGGCGAAGGAGCTCGTATTGTGTTTACAGCGAATGGCAATGCGATCGGAGAGGGCAGAATCATGCAGCGGCCCATCAAAATGGCCGGGCAAGGCGAGACCTTAGACAGTGGGCGAGACACCGGCGTCCCGGTCTCGTTAGCGTATGCGAATGAGGGGCCGTTCACAGGGGTGCTGGCAAAGTTGGTTATTTCTTTAATGGATCTGCAGAATCGTGAGTAGGATGTATCGACCTTTCACTGAGTCGCGTGCAATCTTCGCCGGCTTGTGTGTCGGTCGGCAAACGTCGAGGTATTTTAAAATTTTGTGGGTCGAGAACCCATGAGCCGTGGTAGCAGACGATGATAGAACACTTAAATCCGGTAGAGATTTACATCGCGTCGAAGCCATTGGCGGCGAGGGAAAGGCTTATGGAATTGCGGTGCTACTTGAAGCAGGTCGTGCCTGATGCTCGCGAGGAGCTGAAGTGGGGAAAGCCTGCACTCATCGACGATGGCATACTGTTTCAATATGCCGCCTTTAAAAGTCATGTGAGTTTGCATCCAACTCCATCAGTAGTGAACGCTCTTAGGGACCAGTTACAGTCTTACGAGACGTCCTCAAACACAATCCGTTTCCCTCTCGACCAGCCCATTCAGAAGGAGCTAGTGATACAAATTGCATCCTTGCGGTTGCGGCAGAAGATGGAACAAGGGATGAACTGGAAGCAGCCCGAATAAGACTGAGAGCACAGTTGTATGTATTGCCCCCTGAGCGCGGCTTATTGACCCCAGTTTTATCGCTTAAAGGTGCGTTTGTTGTTGTCGCTGATGTGTCTAGTGACGCAACATTGTGCTGTTTTTGTTCCTGTTGGCTAAATCGGTTGCGCCACCCTTGCGATACTTTCCTCAGTCGCTTGCGCCATGTCGACCAAGGGACCCTTGTTCAGCTGTCCCATGCAGATGGCCAGACTTTTCTTCACGATATAGTCGCAGCGATCAAAACGCCTGTCTCTGTATCGCTTGAATGCCTGCTCCGGATCTTCAGCCTTCGAGAGTTCGTCTGCGAGTACGATAGAATCCTCAATCGCGAGTCCCGCGCCCTGTCCTAGGTGCGGGGTTGTACTGTGAACAGCATCCCCCAACAAGCACACGCGCCCGACATGCCAATCGTGCTCAAGCATCAACCACTCAAGGGGTCGATAAACGACATCATCGTTCTCTGTAATTTGTGCCGAAAAGTGGTGTAGATCAGAGCAGGCCATGGCAAGACGCTCTCTCATGAGTGCCGCGAGTTCAGAGCGATCGAAGTAGGGGTTATCGGGCTCGGCTGTGGTGATGTACATATAGATTTTATGGGTGGACATGGGTACCAGGCCGACCCCCACACGACCATTAAATACGTGAAGGCCGTCCATATTCTCCGGGCGCTTTAAGTTGTAGCGCCACACGGCTTGTCCCGTAAACTCGGGCTGGGGTGCATCGGGGAAAATCATTGTGCGAGTTTGCGAGTAAATGCCATCGGCGCCAATGACAAGGTCGTAATGTGCGTGGCTGCCGTCACTGAAGGAAACGTCTACGTAGTCCTTATGCTGAACGAGCGCCCTGACTGTGATGCCTAGCGAAATTTGACTGCCTAGAGCTTGCGCTTTATCAGATAAAACCTTCTGTAGCGCCGGTCTTGCAATACCCAAGTTTGCGGGGTAGCCATCCACTAAGGGAGGGATTGGGGTTTGCGCCACCTCCATCCCGTTTGGCGCAAAGATTTTGACGTGATCAAAACCCCATCCGGAGTCCACATAGTCATCGAGTACACCTAATTCGTACATGGCACGGATGACATTGTTTTGCTGCAAGATGCCGACGCCATAAACTGACCATTCGGGGTCTTTCTCGATGATGTGTACCTCAAAGCCTTTATTGCGCAGTGCAATGGCTGATGAGAGGCCGCCAATCCCGCCGCCGATAATCAAAATTTTCCAGGGGTGAACAAACGTTTTAGGGGATACGCGATTCTTGGTCATGACGGCGCCTTTCAATGTCTTTAGTGCAGATCCTACACCGAGATATAGTCAATCTCACCTGTCGGGCGGTAGGGTCACTGTGCCTCTTAGTCCAATCTGCGCAGTGAACTGAAAGGCTCTGCCGATCTCATCAACAGTGAGGGTTTTGCTGAATTTTTCCAGGATTGCTGCTCAGTACCTACGGCTTGAGACTTGAAAATACCCTCTTCTTGACCCTACTAGATGTGGTGCCGCTACCGCGGACAGAGCCAAAAACTACGAATCTTGATGTCGTTTAGATCTCGATATTAATGTGTTGATCGCGTGGGAGGTTAGTATTATCAGTCGACCTGCGTCGACAATGGTAAAGCAGTTGTATTTTTAATTTCAGTCACAGCCACGTGCGAGTGCAACTCTCTAATCAAGTCATTGGCGCTCAGCGTATTTCTAACAAAATCCTCATAGTGACGGACGTCCCGCGTGACAATTTTTAAGATGTAGTCCCAAATCCCTGTCATGGTGTAGCATTCCAGCACCTCTGGATAGCCTTCGACCATACTTTCAAAAGCCAGCAGATTCTGTCGGCCAGTTTGGGTCAGATTGACCGTTGCAAATACCACGACACCAATTCCTAACGCTTCACGGTCTAGTACCGCGACCCGCTTGCGAATGACACCGTCCTCCTCAAGCCGGTTAATCCGCCGCCAGCAAGGTGACTGTGAGAGATGCAATTTCTCCGCTAATTCAGAGGTACTCAAAGCTGCATCTTCCTGCAGAAAACCAAGCAGTTTTTTATCCACAGCATCGATTGCCATAAATAAATATTCCTAAAATTAATGAATTAATAAATAAAATATCTGTTTTTTATGAATAATTCAAAAAAATAAGATAAATTTTTCCGTCTTGCCGACACATAATAGCCACATCAAATAATAAGCGCAGGGGCAAGATCATGGCACCGGCTGAGTCACCGGCGTTGCGCCCGGTTTCCCTTCAAGATAAGTACACCCATGACCATACCTCGGCCTATATGACCGGTATTGAGGCGCTGGTTCGTCTTCCGATGCTCCAAAAACAACGGGATCTGCGGCGTGGTCTCAATACCGCAGGTTTTGTCTCGGGCTATCGTGGCAGCCCTCTGGGCGGCGTTGATCAGGCGATGTGGGCGGCGGCGGATTACCTGAAAGCCCACGATATTCACTTCCAGCCGGGGATCAATGAGGACCTTGCTGCCACTTCAGTGTGGGGTAGCCAACAAACGAATCTTTTTGAGGGCGCACGTTTCGATGGTGTTTTTGGTATGTGGTACGGAAAAGGCCCTGGCGTCGATCGCAGCATGGACGTCATCAAGCATGCCAACGCATTTGGCACCTCTCGTTTTGGCGGAGTGCTGGCGGTAGCAGGAGACGACCACGCCTGTAAATCCTCAACGCTACCGCATCAGTCCGAACATATGTTTATCGGTGCATCGGTACCCGTCTTGGCCCCCGCTAATGTTCAGGAGGTACTCGATCTAGGGATATTTGGTTGGGAATTATCACGGTACTCAGGTTGTTGGGTGGGGCTAAAAGCGATTACTGAGAATATGGATTCGGCAATCTCGGCCGATATCGATTCCGATCGGATCAACATCATCATTCCCGAAGAATTTGCATTACCCGCGGATGGTGTCCACGCCCGATGGCCCGATAAACCCCTCGAACAGGAGTTGCGACTGAACAAATATAAAATCTATGCGGCTCGCGAGTTCGCCAGAGTCAACCGTCTGAATCATGTGGTGCAGGATAGCCCTAATGCGCGCTTCGGCATTATCACATCGGGTAAGGCCTACCTTGACGTTATGCAGGCACTTGAAGACATGGGCATTACCGAGGCTATCGGTGCTCACATAGGTATTAGGGTATTCAAGGTCGGAATGCCCTGGCCGCTCGAACCGCGGCTCACACATGATTTCGCGGACGGCTTGGAAGAGATTTTAGTTGTTGAGGAGAAACGCTCCATTATTGAGGATCAGCTCACCTCACAGCTGTACAACTATCCTGTTGGAAGCCGGCCTAGGGTGGTTGGGGAGTTTGATGAGGACGGTCGAGACTTGCTCCCTAATGTTGGAGAACTGACTCCGGCAATGATTGCACTGGTCATTGCAGATCGCATCAGGCGATTTTTTTCTAGTGAGTTGTTAGAGGAGCGTGTCCGTTGGATCAAACAGAAGGAAAAGTCTCTCGCTACACCCTATCAAACGATCGAGCGAGTTCCCCATTTTTGTTCGGGCTGCCCTCACAACACCTCGACCAAAGTCCCTCAGGGTAGTCACGCGCTGGGTGGCATTGGATGCCACTATATGGCGACCTGGATGCCCGATCGAGCCACATATACCTTTACACAAATGGGCGGCGAGGGCGCCACCTGGATCGGTCAAGCGCCATTTACTGACGCTAAGCATGTATTTCAGAATCTTGGTGACGGCACCTATTTTCACTCGGGTGTGTTGGCGATCCGCGCGGCAGTCGCTGCCGGAGTCAATATCACCTATAAGATTCTCTATAACGACGCTGTCGCAATGACTGGAGGACAGCCCGTCGATGGATCGCTCAGTATCCGCGACCTGATTCAACAATTACGGGGTGAGGGGGTGCGGCGCATCGCGCTGGTATCGGATACGCCAGAAGATTGGCGTGAACGATTTACCGATGTCCCAGGCTATAGCCTTTCGCATAGAGATGATTACGAAGCATTGATGCTAGAGCTCCGAGAGTTCAAGGGCACCTCAGTCATTGTTTATCAACAAACCTGTGCGGCCGAAAAAAGACGACGTCGCAAAAAAGGCAAATTACGGCAAGCGAAGCGTCGCGTTTTTATCAATGAGGACGTTTGCGAAGGCTGTGGCGACTGCAGCGCGGAGTCCAACTGCCTGTCGGTACTGCCGAAGGCAACGGCATTGGGCAGAAAACGTGAGATTGATCAGAGCGCCTGCAACCATGACTTCAGCTGTCTGCGAGGTTTTTGTCCGAGTTTTGTCTCGGTTGTTGGTGGAGAGTTGCGTCAACCGGATCAGACTGAAAAGATCGAGCCACTGTTCGACCCATTGCCCTCTCCGGAGGTGCCGGCGCTCGATCAACCTTGGAATACGGTCGTCGCCGGCGTCGGTGGCACAGGAGTTCTCACCATTACCTCGCTGATTGCAATGGCTGCACATATCGAGGGTAAAGGCTGTGCGACATTGAATCAGACTGGTCTTGCGCAAAAATTTGGCGCAGTGGTGAGTCACGTTCGCGTCGCCAAGTCGCAGAGCGATATCAAGGCTGTTCGCATACCGGCTGGCGAGGCCGACCTGCTCATTGGATGTGATCTAGTCGTTAGCACGGGCTATGAGGCCATGGGTAAAGTGTCTCATGGACGTACCCACGCGGTGATTAATGACAACGAGCAACCGACCGCTGCTTTCGTTCAGGACCCTGATGCGCAGTTTCCAGCCGAGGGCATGCGGCAAAAAGTGATCGCAGAAGTGGGTATGCACCTCGAATTTGTAAAGGCGTCCGACATTGCTCTGCAGTTAACCGGAGATGCCATCGGCACAAATTTGTTTTTACTCGGATACGCTTGGCAGCGCGGCTGGGTTCCTGTCAGCCAAGCCGCTCTTGAGCGCGCAATTGAATTGAATGCGGTGGCAGTTGAGTTCAACAAGAGCGCCTTCCTGCTTGGCCGCCGTTTTGCGCATCAGCCGGAAATCGTTGAGTCTCTGCTGCTCAAAGCGCAACCTGATCCTGGTAGTGATCTCACGCTGGATCAATTGGTTCAAAGCCGATTTAAGCGACTTGTAGCCTACCAATCACTCGGCTACGCCCAGCGTTATAAGAATCATGTTGATACCGTTCGCGAACTCGATGGTGACCCAGAGGCGGTGGGCTCCTTAACATGGATCGTGGCGCAGCAGCTATTTAAGCTGATGGCTTACAAAGACGAGTATGAGGTCGCGCGTTTGTATACCGATGGCGCCTTTAAGAGCAGACTGCAAGAACAGTTTCAGGGTAGTTACTCATTGAGATTCCATTTGGCGCCGCCTGTACTCAGTAGAGCTGACCCTAAAACAGGCATAGCAAAAAAATATGAATTTGGACCTTGGGTGATGCCGGTATTTCGTCTGCTCGCGAAGCTCAAGTTTTTGCGTGGTACACGATTAGATATTTTTGCGCTGACCAATGAACGTAGGGAGGAGAGAGACGATCTGACGCGTTATGAGTCGGATCTCTTTGAGATCTGCGATAGTCTGACGCCTGACAATTACCACACTGCGCAAGCACTGATGAAATTGCCTGAGAAATTGCGTGGCTATGGTCATGTTAAGGCGAGAAATAGAGTTGCGTTACTGTCAACTCGTTCAAAACTCCTCACGGATTTGCGCGGTGATACACAGTATATTGAGGTCTCTCCGAAAACAGCGGCATGATAGGCAGCGTGTTGCGTTCGCCCGATGCTTCACCACGACACCCTCGGTCGAGGCGGCAGGAAGTGTCTTGGTGATAGCACGAAGTCGTGCGGGTATCGCAGGTCGTTGTTACCGTATTTCTAGTGGTCGGTTCGGTCGCTTCTCGGGCTAGGCTTGGGAATCATATTACTCGCAGCAAGGAGTAACAGACCCGCAAAGATACCCAGATTTTTGACAAAGTTTTGTAGCTCATGGGGCGTACTCACGCCCTCGTAGGTATTCCAGAAATCATGTAGGTTGAGGTTAATGATCAATACCATACCTGCGAGCGCCAGTGCGGAAATGACGATTTGTTTATTAATCAGTATGGCAATGCTGGCAGTAATTTGAATAATGCCGGCCAGCGCGAGCAGCACAGGAATCATAGACATATTGTGCAATTCCATTAACTCAATATGCCTTTCCCACTGAGTAAACTTCATGATACCGGGGTAAAGAAAATAGAGTGCAAGCAGTATGCGTCCGGTATGGCTCAGTACTCTAGTCATTGCGTGGCTCCGTCATTACAGCGTCAAGTTGTTACAGCAAGCGGTCGACGATAGCAAGAAATTCCGTAGAGTGTTTGATTCAGCGAAATTAGGAGGCTTTATCACCAGGCGCTGTTTCCGAATTTAGGTCGACTATATGATCGCCGACCGATTTTGCATCAAGGCCACTAAACCGAAACGGGGCTGCGCGACGACGCTGTAGCTCTAGACCCTATTAGGGCAGATTGATTCAGGGAGATTCCCCTGCAGCCGTTGGCTCGTCTTCTTTTGGCCCGTATAGGCGATGGATTGCTGGCTAGCAAACGCTGAATTAATTGTTTGCTGACAAAGGGGGCAAGGTTCTCATGTTCAAAAATATCATCGAGCGCCGCATCGAGATCTTGCTCAGCCGTCATCCCTGCAGGCAACACTTGCTTGTTCAGCGATATTTTTGATTTTTGACTGGGTATCGTGATAGGCCTCAAATGCCTTCATAGGTTCTATGGTATTCGCTTCATTCCATCCGCCCCAATACCAATCGGGCGCATTGGCGTACATCCAACCCGTGAGACCGCTGGCAAAGCCCTTAATAATCCCCTGGTCATAGGTTGGAATTGGATTGCCGTCGCCATCGAGCCGCGTTGAACCGTCGGAGTTTAGTTCCATCAGGCCAATGGTGAATAACTGCATGAGTTCCCTGGCATAGTTTTCATCAGGCCTGATGTTACGAGTGCTATCTGCCTTCTCATTTCTGACCATACTGAGGTATTCACCCATCATGGGATTCAAGGTCTCGGTCTTCCCTAGATCGCGGTAATTGCCAAACGCGTGACTTGCTATCAGATCGTGGCAATTCATAATGCCCCGCGCATCATTGAACAGCGCATCAGACAAATCAGAAATAACAAAGATCTGACTCAGTGCAAAGGCCACCCGTTGTCTCAGCTGATCTTCACCATAGACAAATATTTCCCAAAGAATATCGCTGACAAGCATCCGTTTTTGCCACTCGACATCTAAATTAGTTTTATCAAGTGGATCCAAGCCTGAATCGCGCATACGTGTATCGAGACGTGGAAACAACTGAGATTGTGGCAGCGCTGCTTGGCTGTCGATCCAGCGAGAGAAATTAGCCTCATCCTCGTAAAGTGCTAGCAACCCATCTTCTGTCGGGCCAAATGTGGCCTGAGTGGGGAATCGAGCCACATCGAAAGCGGCGACGTCCCCCTTTATGTCGCGCAAAGCAAGTGGTTCGGCAGGGGGCGTCGATGTTTATTTACCACCAGATGAGCTGCCACCGCTTCCACCAGAGCCGCTACTGGCAACAGGTAGCGATGGCGTGCCCGACCCACCACCCTTACAGGCTGCCAAAATACGCTGTAAATACAGCATGGCTGACCCACCTCGGACTGGGTAATTAAGTCTCTTACCGGTTTATGAGATCACAAGTTTCTCAGACGGGCGCTGACGTCGGCCAAGTCCAATAGATTTGTTCAGTTAATCCGCCGCCGAGTGGTAATTGCAATATGGTTCGTTCCTTTGTGTCCTGAGAATGGCAGAAAATCTGTTGATGCTTTAGGGCAACTGGCAAACAAGTGGGCGGAGATTGGAAGGGCGTAGAATATCCAAATGAGTCCTTAAGCCCTGATATGTCGACCGCCTTCGGCGCTTAGATCTAGCTGAACCTCCAGGTGACAACCCCTGCCAAGGGCGAGGGTTTCACGTTTGGTAGGATCTAATGGATTGTCTTCAATCGCCATTGCTTCTGGTGCTCTCGCCTGTTTGTCGTGTTACAAAACTCGGCTGGTACACTATCAAGACAATAATTATCGTCGAGACCGTCCTAATGCGAAACGCGAAGTCCTGCCTGTTCAAGTCCTACCTATTTCACCGGCTCGTTAGCCTGATCATTGCCCTAGGGGTAACAGCCTGCGAGCAATCTACTGTGTCCGATCGTTCGTCATTACACCCTTGGATGCAGGCACAACTTTCACCGGAGCAGAGAGCTGAGCACTTATTAGCGGCTCTAACGCTTGAGCAGAAGTTTCAGCAGTTGGTCGGTAACGTCCCTGAGATCGTGCCGGAACTGCCAGAGTGTCTCGGTGCGCGCCATGTCCGAGGGATTGCTGCACTCGATATTCCGACCTTACGCATTACCAATGGCCCTGTCGGCATTGGTCAGAACGATTGTGTTGATGCCGCCTTATTCGGGCCGGATATGCCGCGCTTTGTGCCCTACACGCATGAGTCATCGGCCAAAGCGACTGCGTTGCCCTCAGCTATGGCAATCGCCGCGTCATTTGATACCGAGGTCGCGGATCGGTTTGGCCAAGTTATTGCCGCCGAGGCGAATGCGCTGGCACTCCATGTTTTTGAGGCCCCGGGCGTCAATTTGGCCCGACTACCGGTGCTAGGTCGCAACTTTGAATATGGTGGCGAGGATCCCTACCTGTCGGGACTGATGGCGGTGACTGAGATCAAACGCATTCAGTCCGAGGGAGTGATTGCCATGGCAAAGCACTTTGCGGCGAATGAACAGGAAACCAATCGCTTCAATATTGCCCAGCGCGTGGATGAGCAAGTGCTGCGAGAACTGTATCTCCTGCCTTTTGAAATGGCGGTGAAAGACGGCAATGTCGCATCATTGATGTGCTCTTACAACGACTTGAACGGGGCACAGGCTTGCGAAAATGAGTGGCTGCTGACCAAAGTTTTACGCGAGGACTGGGGCTTTGAGGGCTATGTGCAATCCGACTTCTTTGCTGCAAAAAGCACAGCGGCATCCATGAAGGCGGGATTGGACCATTTGATGCCGATGCCATTGCAATGGGCTCCAGAACCATTGCAGGCGGCGCTGGATGCCGGTGAGTTGACCGTGGCTGATATCGATCAGGCGTTGCGGCGACGGTATGTCCAGATGTTTCGATTGGGTTTGTTTGAGCGGCCCTTGGTGCAGACCCCAATCGATGTTGAAAGCGGCGGAGCCGCGGCTCGAGACATCGGCACGCGCGCAGCAGTGTTGTTACAGAACAACGGGGCGTTGCCTTTGAGTGATCAGATCGAGCGTATGGTCGTGATTGGCAAAGCGTCCCAGGTGTATGCGCAACAGGCGGTCGCAGGCGGTGTGGTTGTTGGCAAACCCATGGGTGCAGGGGGCGGCAGCTCCGACGTGGTACCGCACTACACAGTGGCGCCCGTCGAGGGCATTCAGAATGCTTTGATCGCCGCGGGTAATGCAGATGCGGTGGTGTCGTTGGTGTTGGTCGCTGATGACAACAGCGACATAGCGGCAGCGGTTGAGGCAGCGCGCGATGCTGACGCGGTGGTGATTATGGCCGGTACCATCGCCGAAGAGGGCGCCGACCGCGCTACATTTACAGATGAACGTGGTGTTGGATCGCCCGTGGTGATCGGCGACGACCTAGACTGGTATACATCGATGCCAAATCGCATCAGTAGTGTGTCACATCAGGATGAAAGCCAACTGAATCCAGGGCAGAACAGTCAAACGGTGGCGATGATCGAGGCCATCATGACGGCGTCCCCAGCGATGGCGGACAAAACAGCCTTGGTCTTGAAAGATAATGCCGGTGTCGCGATTCCTAATGAATCTTGGTTTTTGGGTGAGTCGGGTCCTGCGATTCTTGAGGTTTGGTTCCCAGGACAGGAGGACGGCAACATCGTGGCGGATCTGCTTTTCGGTCACGTGAACCCATCAGGTAAAACACCCGTGACGTATCCTGTGGATGGGCGTGGTTTCCTCGATGCGCTGGCTGATAATGCGCTGGCCTATCCAGGTGTTGAGAGTCTTGAGGACGACAGCGTTGGCGCCTCGATCTTTTCGGGAGGTGATAATGGCAAGGCATCGATCGTGTATGAGGAGGGTCTGAATATTGGCTATCGCTGGTATGACGCCAACGTCAGTGGTGAATGTGCAGAGGACGAGGATGGTCGCAATCCCTGTGTAGCGTTCCCGTTTGGTCATGGTCTGTCCTACACCACATTTGAGATGAGCGACATCAGTGCGGGTTATGCTGATGGTGTGTTAACGGTCAATGTCACCGTGGCGAATACGGGCGGACGACACGGGTCTGAAGTCGTGCAGGTTTATTTGGGGGTTCCCGCAGCGGGCCAGCCGCCCAAAAGGTTGGTGGCATTTGAAAAGATTCAGCTTGCTCCCGGCGCTGTCGCTAAAATCAGCTTAAGCATCGATAGTTCGAGCACACATCATCCCCTGAGTGTTTTCAATACAATGGCTCAAGCATTTGAACAGGTATCGGGCGAGTTCATGGTCTATGTTGGGCGGTCATCGTCGAGCGCGGACCTAAGCCAAATGACGGTTCAAGTCCGATAGAGCATGAGGATCCCTCGGGCGAGGTGGCATCGCGCACTTCCTCAATAGAAATATCGCGACCTTTGAGGTCTTTGTTGGTGACGAACGCCACCTCGGCCCCCACCTCGGGATGAATAAAATCGGACAAGGGTACGACCGCACCATCGCCGTGCCCGAGTGGTCACACAAAAACCCGCAGCAGGGCTTGATCACACCCATGTGGTTCCTTTTGGCCCAAGAAGAGAGGCCCATTTTTGAGCCGATGATCTTAGTACCGCGTGACTCTTTGTTACGATGTACTTGCCAATGAATGGCGGTAGCGTCAGCAAACGTCATGTCGAGGTATTCGTCAGTCAGCTTTAGAATCTCTCTTCGTTCGAGCTCCGCACTTTCGTAGCGGTCAGTCAGTTCCTAGGTCACGTTTTGCGCCAGTGTCGTGCTCATGTTTTACCCTCCGTCACGCTTAAGTGAAATTCACAGTGCACTCGCCAATGCCTCCGACCTTGACCGTCATGACATCGCCAGCGGTTATGGGCTCGAGGGGTACCAAGCTGCCCGAAAGAATAATGTCTCCAGCGTTCAAAGTGATACCGAACTGGCCCAGCGTGTTGGCCAGCCAGGCGACACAGTTGACTGGGCTACCCATAGCCGCCGCACCCGCGCCCGTAGAGATCACCTTGCCGTTCTTAGTGACCACCATGCGGCAGGTAGACAGGTCTATTTTTCGGGGGTCTAGCGCGGCGGACTCGTTGACCGTGAACAAGCCACAAGACGCGTTGTCAGCAATCGTGTCTTGAATTTTGATTTTCCAATCTTCGATCCGCGAATCGACCACTTCAAAGCAGGGCAGTACGGCTTCTGTCGCAGCCAATACGTCGGCATTACTGATGCCCGGACCCGTGAGATCTTTTTTGAGAAGAAAGGCCAGTTCGCCTTCCGCGCGCGGTTGAATCAGCAGTTTTGAGATGGGCATCTCGCCGTCGTAGCGCATCGCGTCAGTCATGAAACCGAAGTCAGGCTGACGCACGTCAAGCATGTCCATGACAGCTTTGCTGGTGACACCAATTTTTTTGCCAATCACTTTTTCGCCGCTATCGAGTCGATTTTGCAGCAGTCGCAGCGAGATTTGGTAGGCATGCTCGATGGTGATCGTCGGGTGGCTAGTGGTCAGCGGCGCGACGGTACGGCGCTCTCTGAGTGCTTTATAAAGCCTGTCGCCTAGTGTTTGAATCGTTGTCTGATCCATGATGTCTCCTATGACTAAAATTGCGAAGCTGAAAAATCTAAATCAGAGTTTGATACAGATATTTTTGAGTTTCGTGTAAAACTCAAGCGAGTGAACGCCACCTTCTCGACCGATCCCCGATTGTTTGGCGCCGCCAAGTGCGGTGCGTAAATCCCTCAGGAACCAGCTGTTAATCCAGGAGATGCCTGCCTGGATCTGTTCTGCCATACGAATGGCGCGATTGCTATTTTCAGTCCATATGGAGGTTGCCAAACCGTAGGGGATGTCGTTTGCTAGCGCGATGACTTCTTCTTCCTTGTCAAAGGGCCGTAAGTGGCAGCACGGACCGAAAATTTCTTCACGGATAACGCGCGCTGAATCATCCAAGCCCTCACATATGGTGGGCTCTACCCAGTAACCGTTAGAGAACTCGTCGGGCATCGGGGGCATACCCCCGCTGGATAGCAAGTTCGCACCTTCCTCTATGGCGAGGTCTATGTCAAATTATCAGGAAGCAGCGCGTAGCGACGGCTCAATGAAAAAAACTGACCGTCAGGTCGGGAGGCAGTGATTGTGAATAAAATCAAATGTGCTTTGATCGGGTCGGGCAATATTGGCACCGACCTGATGTACAAACTGAAGCGGAGTCCGCTATTGGAGCCGGTCTGGATGGTGGGTATTGATCCGGAGTCGGAGGGCCTTTCCCGGGCGCGTGACATGGGGCTCAAAACCACCGCCGATGGTGTCAACGGAGTGTTGCCACACTTGGCCGCCGACGGCGTCCAGATCGCGTTCGATGCAACTTCAGCCTACGTGCACAAAGAGAACTCCGACAAAATGAATGC
Organism: Halieaceae bacterium; assembly: GCA_038134505.1. GTDB lineage: Bacteria > Pseudomonadota > Gammaproteobacteria > Pseudomonadales > Halieaceae > Luminiphilus. The sequence goes on from JAYPVH010000011.1 coordinate 96,881, forward strand.
GCACGGCGTATTTATGGTTGACCTCACGCCCGCGGCGATTGGCCCGGTGTGTGTACCGCCGGTCAATCTCGATGAGCTCGCTGAAACTATGAACGTCAACATGATTTCCTGTGCAGGTCAGGCGACCATTCCTATCGTTTACGGCGTCAGTCGCGTGCAGTCCGTCGACTACGCTGAAATTATTGCCAGTCTGGCGTCCAAGTCTATTGGGCCGGGAACTCGGGCCAATTTAGATGAGTTCACCTATACCACTTCCAGCGCTGTCTGTGCGGTGGGTGGTGCTCGACGGGGTAAGGCGCTGTGCATTATCAACCCCGCCGAGCCGCCCATGATTATGCGCAACACGATTTATTGTATGACCGATGACGAGCCCGATCAGAAGCGGATTACCGAGTCGCTGATGGAGATGATTGGCAAGGTACAGCAATACGTCCCCGGCTATAAGCTGGTCAATGGCCCAGTGTTTGAGGGCAAAAAAGTCGGTGTATTTATGGAGGTTGCAGGGTTAGGCGACTATCTGCCAACGTACGCCGGCAACCTCGACATCATGACTGCGGCGGCGTGTCGCACTGCGGAAATGTACGCTGAGAAAATTCTCAGCGGTGAACTGAAATTGCTAGCGGAGGCCGTATGAGTCAGTCAGATCTTGCCGGACGAAAAGTTCTTTGCCATGACATGTGCCTGCGCGATGGTATGCATGCCAAGCGCGAGCAGATTTCCACAGAGCAGATGGCGAGCTTTGCCGCGGCGATGGAAAAAGCCAACGTACCCATGATTCAGGTCAGCCATGGTGCGGGTCTAGGGGGGAATTCGCTGCAACATGGGTTCGCCCCCCACACCAACGAAGAGTACTGGGATGCCGTTGCGCCCGTGTTGGATAAGACCATCATGTCGGTGCTGTTGATTCCGGGCTTAGGCACCATGAATGAGCTGCGCTCTGCCCACGCGCACGGGGTGCGCAGTGTCCACGTGGCCACTCACAGCACCGAAGCCGATACCTCGCCCCAGCACATTGCTTGCGGCCGAGAGCTGGGCATGGATACCTCGGGCTTCTTAATGATGGCGCATCTGAACACGCCTCAGGGCCTGGCAGAGGAAGCCAAGAAAATGGAGTCTTACGGTGCGCAAACGGTGTACGTTACAGACTCCGCGGGCTACATGCTGCCGGAGAATGTGACCGAGTACGTGACGGTGCTTCGCGACACGCTGCAAGACGATACAGAGATTGGCTTCCATGGCCACAATAATCTGGGCATGGGGATCGCCAATTCGATCGCCGCCGTGCGCGCCGGTGCGTCCCGCATCGATTGTTCGGTCGCCGGTCTAGGCGCAGGCGCTGGCAACACGCCGCTGGAGGCCTTTGTTGCCGTGTGTGACCGGATGGGCATTGAAACCGGGTGCGATATGTTCGG
>JAYPVH010000012.1:0-29600 GCA_038134505.1 Halieaceae bacterium
CTGTACGCTCTCGCGCGAGGGCAGTAACCAGACCAGCATAACAAAGGTGGCGATTCCTAGCGGCACGTTGACATAAAAAATCCAGCGCCAACTCCAGGACTCAGTGATGAGTCCGCCGACAATGGGTCCGACAATGGGGGCGACCATCACCACGGAGCCAAAGACAGAGATCACTACAGACTGCTTGCTGGGGCGGGTGACATCGAACAGGATGGTTTGTGTCATGGGCCCAATAAAGCCAGCGCAGGCACCTTGAATCGCGCGGAAGATGACCATCTGCATTAGCGTGGTCGCCGCGCCGCACAGCATGGACGACAGGACAAAGATTGCCAGCGCGACGAGAAAGACGTTGCGTGAGCCAACACGGTCAGACGCCCAGCCAACGATGGGCGTCACCATCACACCCGTAACGATGTAGCTGGACAGCGCCCAGCTAATGGTGTCCCGCGTCGCGCCAAGCCCCGCTCGCATATGGGGAAGGGCGACATTGGCGATGGTAACATCGAGCATCTGCATGAGATTGACCGACACCACCGCCAAGACCAGTAGGCCGTAGTGTCGGCACTCGAGGGCGGGTTCGTCTTTGACCATTAAGGCGTGCCGGTTTGTATACGGACCTCAGCGGAGAGCCCGGCCAGCAAGGGCAGCTCGGGTTGCCGATCAAAGACAATTCTCACGGGTACACGTTGGGTGACTTTGACCCAGTTGCCGGTGGCATTTTGTGCCGGAAGAATAGAAAACTCTGATCCCGTACCCGCGCCAATACTGTCGACATGCCCCAAAAAATGCTGATCAGGGAAGCTGTCGATTTCGATATCGACTGGCTGGCCGGCGCGAATCGCCGCGATTCGGGTCTCTTTGAAATTGGCCTCGATCCAGCTGGTGTCTGTGACCACGATGCTCACGGCGGGTAAGCCCTGCAACAGCACTTGGCCAATTTGCAACCGCTCAAGCTGACTCGCGACACCGCTTGCCGGCGCGGTGATGGTGGCGCGACTGAGATTCAGTTCTGCTTGTTCTAAACGGACACGTGCTGCTTCAACTGCCGGGTTGGTGCCCGTTTCGAAGCCGCCGCTTGAGAGTGCGGCTTTCGCTTTGTCCCTGTTGGCGATCGCCTCGGCAAGTCGTGAGCGTGCCTCTGACAGCGCGTGCTCTGCCGCCCGCAGTGCCGATTCGCTCGAAGCGTTCATCTCACCGAGGTTAATCAGCCGTTGGTATTCGCGCTCAAAGTAAGTGACATCCTCCTCGGCGCCGTCGATATCGATATCGGCATTGGCATAGGCGGTCTCGAGTTCTTCGAGTCGTGCACGGGCGACTGCGAGCGCCGCACGCGCCTCATCGACCGCCAAGGCGAGGGGCTCCGGGTCGATTTCGAACAGTAGATCACCTTTGGCGACCCGCTGATTTTCTCGGACATGGACCGCGACAACGCGTCCCCCCACCTCAGCGCTGACAGAGACTTTGTCTTGCCGCACATAGGCATTGTCCGTTGTCTCGAAACCCTGCGTCGATTGATAGTAGGCCAACAGCGCGCCACCCATAACGATTGGCCCGATGATAATGAAACCCCATCTGCGAAGCGTACTGCTCACTGTTCCCCCACCATTTCAACAATCATCGGTAGCTCGCCAACGTGCGCGTCTACAGACAACGCCCCGTTGAAGACAGGGCCTCGAAGACAGGGCCTCAGAGACATTGCCCCGACATTGCCAAGGAAATACCGCGAGACAGTCAGGTCAGTAGCACCCGCAGTGTCACGCGCTCAGTCCCCGAGACCTAGTTGTCGTTCTTTTTAGGTGCTGCTTTTTTCGCTGCGGCTTTTTTGGGCGCTGCTTTTGTTTTCGCTGCTGCCTTGGCCTTCGGCGCTTCTTTGGACTTTGCTGCCGCTTTGGCCTTGGGCGCGGCTTTTGTCTTCGGCGCGGCTTTTGTCTTCGGCGCCGCTTTAGCCTTCGCCTTGGGCGCTGTTTTGGCCTTTGCTGCTGCCTTGGCTTTTGCTGCAGGCTGGGGCTCAGCCACCGCCGGCGCCTCTGCAACCGCTGCTTGCGCGCTGACGCCGCGCTCGGGTGCCAATGATCCCAGCGCATCGAATAGCGGTGTCAGGTGCTCCTCGTAGGCGCGCCAACGCTCGACCGAGGTTTTGTAAATCGGCTGGCGCACCTGCGTCACACTCGCCGTCTTGATGCCGCGCTTGGTCTTGTGGAACTCGAGACAGCGGTCATCCCACGCCAAACCGCAGAAATCGATCAGCGCCCGGGCCTGCGTTTCGTTGTCGTCGACCAGTTCTTCGTATTGCAGGTCATAGAATGACCCCTCGGGCAGCACCTCGCGCCAGTGCGCCATCAGGCTGTGGTACTGACTGTAGTAGTGACCAAGTTCTGCCAGGTCGTAACTGTGCGGCTGACTGTTGTGGGCAAAGTGTCGGGTGAACATCGACAAACAAGAGTCCACGGGATTTCTGTTGATATGCACAATCTTGGCGTTGGGCAAAATTAAATGAATCAAACCGATCAGGGTGAAGTTCGCGGGCATCTTGTCGGTGATGCGTTTGGCGTCGGGCGCGCGGCGTTTGAGACCGGCGACATATTTCTCGCCCACTGCTTTGTATTGCGCGGCGTTGAATCCCAAAAAGACCGATGGGAAACCCGCCGACTCCCAATCGTTGGGTTGGTTCGAAATGCGCAGCAAATCGTGCAACTCGCCCGCGCCGAAGACATCCGGATGGCTGGCAATAATCTGCTCGGTGAGCGTGGTACCTGAGCGGGGTGTGCCCAGTACAAAAATAGGCACGTCCGACTGGCAGGCTGGGCTCCGTGAAGCATCGATGCGCTCCTTGCTAAAGAACCGCTTAATGTTATTGATGTGCGTTTCGTATTTCGCCGTGCTGTATTCGATCTGGCGTCGCTTGATAGCACAACCCGCGGCGTAGTGCGGGAAGGCATCGGCGTACTGCTTGAGATCATCAAAGCCTTTACCCAGCGAGAAGTGGAGCGACATCGCTTTCAACTCGAGCATGTTGTCGAGATCGCCCTCAAGCGCCTGCAGTGCTGCAAAGGCACTGTCGCCCTCTGTGACCTTTCGCGCTTGAACGAGATTGGTTTTCGCACCGATGTGTTCGGGGTCGATCGTGAGTGCGCGATTGAAGTTGCCCTCCGCCTGCTCAAGGTCGCCAAGCTCAAGAAGCAGCTGGCCCTGGCTAATAATGGTGGTGATGCTCTCTGGATCAATCTGTAGCGCGGCGTTGTATTCCTGCGCCGCGACATCAGAATGGCCGAGCGCTGACTGGACATCGCCCAGCAAGGTGCGGGCGACGACTTCCTTTTGCGCCGAGCGCAGGCCTGTGGCGATGCGCAAGGCCTCACCAGCGTGTTGAAGTGCAACTTGGAGGGCGTTCTCCGCGAGCATGACGCGAGCGAGTCCCGATGTGGCCTCAAAGTAATTGGGGCGCAGTTTCATTGCCCGTTCAAAGGCGGCGGCGGATTCCCTGCGGCGATTCAGCACAATGAGTGTGGAGGCGCGGTTGCAGTGCGCCTCGGCGTGCTTGGGAAAGCGCTTGACTGCATCATCGAGGAGTGTGAGCGCCTCTTCGGGCCGCTCGTCCTCAAGCACAATGGCGCCGAGATTGCTGAGCGACTCAATGTGGTTGGGGGCGATCGCAAGTACGCGTCGGTAGAAATCCTCGGCGGTGGCTAATTCTTTGCGTTGTTTGGCGATGCTGCCTAGATTGTTGAGCGCGGGTACAAACTTTGGGTTGAGCTTGATCGCGAGTTTTTGCAGCGCCTCGGCTTTGTCATAGTTTTCCTGGTCGTAGTAGCAAATACCGAGGTTGGACACTGCCGGCACCGCGTTGGGATTAGCCTGCATCGCGCGCTCGCCATAATGAATGGCCTCCTCGAGATTGCCCACCTGACGACACATTTCACAGAGGTTCGACAGGAAGTCAGCCTCGTTGGGCGCCACGCTGACCGCCTGTCGGACCATGGCAATGCCTTGGTCACGTGCTCCTGTGCCGAAGGCGCTGACACCAAGAAGATGCAGGGCAGGCGCGTACTGCGGTGCAAATTGCAACACTTGAAGCAGAATTTTCTGCGATTCAGCGAATTTTTGTTGTTGGTGCAAGTTGTTGGCCACGGCCATCGCCTTTGGGATATTGATTTGCTGGGGCATCTAAAACCTCTACAACACTTGAGAATCAAATTAGGTCGCGCAGTATACGGCAAGCGCTCTGAAAAATGCGATGCTTCTGGGGTTGATTTATTGCAACCAATGATCGGCCGCCAGCCACACGGTTGCGCGCGCCGAACGATCGCAACCCGCAATCAGGAACCGGTCACTAGCTGAAACAGCCGTCCGTGGCCAACCCAAGGTCAGATCGGGCGGGGCGGGCGTTTTGTGACACGGGTATGAAATTTCAAAATTTTTTCTACGTTAGGCCTTGTCAGGCTTGCTTCATTGCGCTTAAAGTGTGGATTGGAAAAAAACATGGGGGAGGTGTGTCTTGTACACACGTCGCCGATAACACGCCATCAGTGGTTGAAAAGGGGCCACTGGGGCGAATAACAAACGAATTATTTTTTATTTTAATGCTCAAGAGCCGTTGGAGAACCGTAGTATGTTCAACAAGAAGATCTTAAACGTCGCAATTAGTGGTGCTGTTACAACGCTGGCACTGCAATCCACCGTGGCGCAGTCGCAGGAGTTTCTCAGTCCCAACGAGGACTTCGCGATCAGTCGTCCGACGGGTTATTTTGCGAACTACCAATGCCCAGTAGCGACCGCTCCTTTTGATTGTTTCTTCGGTACCCCCGAAACTATCTACGATTACGACACGAATTTCCAGTTCGGCACGCCGTCGCTGATCGCGGGCTCCGCGTACTACGGCACAGTATCCATCGGCAACAGCGGCTATATCTCTAACGGCGGCAATCAGTCCCAAATGTTCCCGTATTCGGTCGGGAACGATCGCGATGACGCGTTTGGTATTTCGATTAATCCGGGCGGCTTGGACAATGTCGACGATGCGGCGGGCTTGTACGGCTCTATCCTGCTAGACACTACTGGTGGTGTTCAGGGCACGCCGCCGAGTCCAAATGATGGCGGCACCTTTGGCGGCACCGGTGCGGGCTATATTGATGTGTTCGCGGAGCAAGACTACGCCTTTGCGACGGGTATTTATGTCGGGGGCGACATTCAGACACAGGGTCTGGTCAGTCTCGATAACGGTGCGTCGATTTACGCCGGTGCGCTGGGCGGTGTTGCTCAGGGCACGGGTATTGCCGCGCAAGATCTCGAGGGCACGATTTATGTGGGTACCAATGCTTGGGTTGTGGGTGAGGGTATTGCCTCGGCGGTAGCGGTCAGCACGGGTATCGATCTTCAGGGCGGCATCACCTCCACGGGTGAGTTGATTGTTGATGGCGGCTATGTTGGAGGTGACCAGCCTTGGTGGGACTACAGTATTTTGTCCGAGTCGACGGGCGTGAGCGTCGGCGATGACGTCGACGGTCTGATTGTTGTCGATCAGGGTGCCATTGCAGCCTGGTCTTCTGCGGTTCAAGACTCCAACGCGACGGCGTTGTCGATCGACGGCGATCTCAACGGTGAGTTGCTCATTTACGGTACCGACGCGCCAATCTGGGCCGGCGGCGATGGCTTGTTCGCTCAGGCACTGGGTGAGAACACAAGCTTCAGCGATGCGCATGTTGAGGCGGCGGCACTTGCTGTCGGCGACATCAATGGTTTGCTGGTCAACGACGCGACGATCTACGGCGAGGCAGCTGCCTGGCCCAATCAAGTTGAAACGGCGGTAGCGCACGGTATTGTTGGCGGTGATGTGACCGGGGAAGTCATAAATACCGGTGATATTGCCGCTGATGCCGGTTACGGAGCAAGCGCATCCGCTACGGCGATTAGCCTCGGTCAAGTGGGTACTGCAGTGACGACGTCCTCTGCGGGAGAGACTGTGACTGAAGTGACGGGTTCTTTGATCAACTACGGCTTCGTGGGTGCCTACGCGCAGGGCGTCGATGTCGACGCGACCGGCATCAGTACGGGTGATGTCGTAGGTACGATCGGTAACGCGGGCATAGTCGGCGGTTATGCGTCCGGTGAGTTCGCGGACGCCGTGACGGCGTCGGGCACGGGTGTTGCCGTCCTCGGTGATGTGTCCGGTGAGGTGCTCAACGCGGGCTGGATCGTGGGGATCGGTGGTGCGGACTTCAATGGCGAGGCAACGGCCTCGGGTGTTGGTATCCGGGTTGATGGTGATGTCAGCGGATTGTTGTTGAATGCTGGTGAGACCATGGGCGCGCCTTTCACGATGATCTCTGGTGAGGCCTACGCCTATTCTGGCGATAGTAATAACCAAGCTATGGCAGCCGGTATCGATATCGGCAGTCTGAGTGGCGAGTTGGTGAACCAAGGTTACGTTGACGCGCGGGCCTTCGCGGGTAATGGCGGCGCAGAGGCGACTGCGGTTGCGCTCAGTTCGGGTGATATCAGCGGTGCTTTGACGAACTCTGGTTCGATGTATGCCTATGCAGAAGCGGATAACGCGATGGCCTATGGCGCCAGCGTTGGCAATATCTCAGGTTCTGTTGACAACTCGGGCTCGATATTCGGTGAGGCGGGTTTCTTTGATTCTGGCGACGATTATGCCCAAGCCATGGGCTTTGTCGCGGGTGATTTGAGTGGCGTTTCGTCTTTGACGGGTGAGGGTGAGATGGCCTTCACTGCGGCCACGTTTACCAACTCTGGAACTATTAGTGCGCAGGCGTCGGCATCAAGCTCGGAGTTTGTGACCGCGAGCGCGACGGGGGCACAGTTCGGGGCGGTCAGCGGTACGCTGACCAATACTGGTGCCATTAGTGCTTATGCCTTTGGAGAAGACGCAGCGGAAGTCTCCGCCAGTGCTGTTGGTTTGGCGGTTGGCGATGTGTCTGGCGAGGTTGAACTCGGTGGTGAGTTGGGCACCGTCAGTGCACACGCTGATGCGCGATATGCTAGCTACGTTGACGCCTCGGCTGTTGGCGTGCTTGTTGACGGTGATATAGGTGTGCTGGCTGATGGCGAGGTTTCGGGCTCAGTCAGCAATAGCGGTGAGATTTATGCGTCAGCGCATGCCTATTCGGGTGGCTCTGTTGATGCTCAGGCGACCGGTGTCTCTGCGGGAGACGTTTTAGGGTCGCTGACCAACTCCGGTACCGTGGGTGTATCTGCAACTGCCTGGTCCGATGCGACAGCGACGGGTATCTCGGTAGGGGCAGTGAGCGGCTCCGTGTCGAATTCGGGCGAGCTATCCGTTTACGCGAGCGCAAGTGATGCTTATGCTTCGGGTATTGTGGCCGGCAATGTGTCGGGTTCAATCAGTACGAGCGGCACTTTGTCGGTCACCGCTGACGGTTTCGATAATGGCACGGCCTATGGTGTTATGGCGGGCGATGTCTCGGGAGAGGTGCTCACCAGCGGTGTGGTGAGTGTATCCGCGTCGGCGGACCCCGACTATTATGCGACGGCTATTGGTGTCGACCTTGGTGAGGTGACGGGCGATGTCTTGAACTCGGGTGAGCTCAACGTGTCGGCGACTGCCGGTGATGCTACTTATGCGGTTGGTATTGCTCTTGACGCGCTGGGCGGCGTGGATGTCGAGGGCGAGTTCGGCACGGTCTTTGAGCCGGGAACGGTCACCAACACGGCGATGGGCAGCATTACGGTATCTGCAAATGCGGCCTCCGAAGTTTCAATCGATGCTTTCGCGACCGGAATTTATGTTGGCGGCGCAACAATTGAGGGCGATATTACTAACGCCGGCAGTATCAGCGTGACCGCATCGGCGATGAATGGTAGCGCAGATACCATGACGGTCTCGGCCTACGGGATTGTGGGCGAGAATGTCGCCGGGAATATCGTGAACTCGGGCACCTTGTCCGTGACTGCCGAGGCCGGTGGTGAATTGGCCGATGTCTCCGACTCTGAGGTCTATGCCTACGGCATTGATGTAGGGGATGTTACGGGCGAGATTCTGAACTCCGGGACGTTGACGGTGTCCGCCAGTGCGACAGGTTCGGCGACGGATTCGATTTCCGTTAGCGCTGTGGGTATCGATGCCTGGGATATCGATGGTTCAGTGACCAACTCCGGGACGTTGACGGTGTCCGCCAGTGCGACAGGTTCGGCGACGGATTCGATGTTCGTTGACGCTGTGGGTATCGATGCCTGGGATATCGATGGTTCAGTGACCAACTCCGGTACCATGACAGTGACGGCTACGGGCGCTGATGACGCCTACGCGGCAGGAATTGAAGCGGACGATGTGGATGGTACTTCGTCCCTGTCCGCCGGCGGCGAGATGGTGTTCACTGCGGCGTCGCTGACCAATACCGCGACGGGCGTGATCTCAGTGACGGCGATTTCGTCGGGTTCGGATAATGAAGATGCATGGGCCTACGGTATTACTGTGAGCGATGTTTATGGTGCAGTAAGTAACGCCGGTGAGATTTCGGTGGCCGCGCAGGCGACAGCAGGTACGTATGATAACGACGCCGAAGCGTTTGGTATTATCGCCTCTGACGTGTATGGCAGCGTCTCTAATTCGGGCGATATTACCGTGCAGGCGACCGCGGCTGCGCCGAACTGGAGCGCGGGCAACACCGGGTCTGCGCTGGGCGTCGGTATTGATGTGGCCGGCTTGTACGGCAGCATTGAGAGCTCCGGCGATATCACCGTTGGCGTCATGGGTGAGAATGCCGTTGCGGTCGGTATTGGGTCTAATGACGTCATGGGCACCGGTACTGTTGTTCCGATGGGTGGCATGATGTTTGAGGTGATGCCGAGAGCGGAATCTGCCGGTACGGTTGCGGCAGTGTCGGGTTCCAGTGGCGAGGCCGGCGAAAGCACGGCAATGATGGCGTCGATCGATAACTCGGGCACCATTACAGTGAGCGCGACGGCAACGAGCTCTTCTGCCACGGGTTACGGTATTGTTACGGGGTCCATTTTCGGCTCAGTCAATAACTCAGGTGAGATTTCTGTAACGGCCGATTCGGAAGCCGATGATGCCAATGCCGTAGGCATGCTGGCATTCGACGGCGTGTTGGGCGCCACCGAATACACAACGGGTGGCGAGGTCGTTGGGTTTATTCCTGGGTCGCTGACCAATAGCGGCACCATCTCAGTGCTTGCCACCGCTGCCGATTCCGCATCTGCAGGCGGCATGGGTACCTACTGGGTCAATCTAGGCACCGTTGAGAACAGTGGCAGCTTGAGCGTCACAGCGAACGGCGAAGGCGCAGACGCGACCGGTATGGGCGTGGGCGCAAACTGGGTCGTTACTGACATAGAGTACGGCTACACGTCAATGGCCGGTGAGGCTACTTCTGCGCTCCCGACCGCACAAACTTCGGTCGCATCAACCGGTACATTGGTGAATACTGCGACTGGAAGTATCGTGGTCTCGGCCGCGGCGGATGGCTGGGATGCTGATGCCACGGGAATGTACGCAGGTTCCACCGAGAGCACCGTGGAGAACGCTGGCGAGATTACCGTTTCAGCGAGTTCACAGAGTAGTGACGCGGTAGCGGAGGGCATCTACGTCGGTGAAGTGGGTTATGTGTTTGGAGACCAGGGCACCTATGCGGTACAAACCTCCCTCGGCGAGGTCGTCGGTGGTTCGTTCCCGCAGGCTTTGATTGCTGTGGGTGGTGTTGAGAACTCTGGCGACATCACGGTCTCTGCGACTGTTGCTGCGCTCGGCGATTATGACTCTGCCTACGCTTACGGTATTTATGTTAATTCGGATTTGAACGGCGGCGCGATCGCGAACAGCGGCGAAGTGAGTGTGACATCGCAGGGCGAGGACGCACACGCTTACGGCATTAACGCAGGCGATGTAGACCTTCTCGCGAGTTACACGGCGAGCTCTGCGCTGGGCGAAATCTACGCCACTGGATCGATCACTAATAGCGCAACGGGTGTGATCGATGTTCACGCTCACTCCTACGGCGAAGTGCTGATTGTTGATGGTGAGGGCGAGGCGATTCTCGACGGCGAGGGCGAGATGCAGTACAGCTCTGCCACCTATGGCCACGCCTATGCCGTGGGTATTGGCGCTGGTTATGTTGACGGCTCAATCACCAACGCGGGTGAAATCTCTGTCCACGCCGAGGCCTACGGCTCGAGCTCCGCTAACGCTGATGCAGATGCCTTCGGTATCCGCTCCTATGACGTGAGCGGTTCGGTTGTGAACAGTGCGTCTGGTTCGATCTCGGTGTCGGCCACTGGCGCGGATGATGCCGACGCGTTCGGTATCGATGTTGACTCTGTCGAGGCAATGGGGCTGGTGAGCAACGAAGGCTCAATTAACGTTTCTGTCACAACAGCGGGCCTTGATGCAGACGACGCTGACGGTTGGGGCATTCGCGCATATAATGTCGGCCGCGAATCAACCTCTACCTCTACATACTACTCTGGCGCGAGTTATTACACTTATTTTTCGCAGAGCTCGGATACTTCAACCGGTGCGACTGTGGTGAACTCGGGGTCGATTACGCTGGATAGCAGCGCCGCCGATAACTCTGATCTCTACGGTATTCGTACCAGCAGTGTGGGTGGCGCGGTCATCAACGACGAGGGCGCGACGATCGATGTCAACGCGCACGCTGATGACGACGCCTATGCCTTTGGTATTTATACCTATGACGTCGGCGAGGATTCTGCCTCGGCTTATTTTTACTACGCAGACGCCACTAGTACTAGTAGATTCGAGTTCTACACCAGCGTAGCTTCTGACGGTACCGGTAGCGTTACAAATCACGGCACGGTTAATGTGTCGGCCAGTGCTGCTGACAGGGCCCGCGCAGCGGGTATTGATGTGGGCGATGTGGGTGGCTCGGTGTCGAACAGTGGTGCAATCAACGTGGTCGCGGCCGGAAATGGGGCCTTCGCGACAGGAATCGAAGCAGGTTCGGTGGGTGTCGTCGGTGAGTACTCATGGGTCTATGATCGTTATCAGACTGAAGGTGTGCTCTATCAGCAATCTGGGTGGCTGAATTTCGACGCAGTCGATGGCTACACCGCCTCGCTCACCAACTCGGGTGAGATTGATGTCGACGCCACTGGCGCAAGCTACGCCTATGCTGACGGTATTAACACGAACGAGGTCAACGGAACGTTGACTAACTCGGGTAGCGTTGAAGTCTCCGCCTCCGCCGAGTTCTACGCCGACGCGGCGGGTTTGACCGTTGGTGAAGTCGGCGTGGCCAACGCTTCGGGGTATGGTTACGGATACACAGACGGCACCTACTCTGATTACCAGTCTTTCTCCGCCGAGCAGGCTATTGAGGATGCGCTCGTCGTTGTGACCGAGGGCGCCACAGTCGATGTGGACGCCACCGCGTCCGGGTCATGGGGAACGGCTTATGCGGTCGGTATCGATGCCGCGGATGTGCTGGGAACCGTGCGTAACGACGGCACGATCACCGTAGATGCCACCGGAGCCTACGCGACGGCAACGGGTGTTGATGCTTACGATGTGGGTGTGGCTGACTACGGCCTCTTCTCTGAGAGTCGTGAATGGGTTGTGACCACGACGGTTTCGGGTGCGCCTTCCTCTTACTGGGGTTCTTGGATCACCAATACGAGCGACTACGGCTCAACGTCTGTTGCAACGGCAACGGTGTCAAACACCGGAAGCCTCATGGTCGTGGCGACTGGCGAGTATGGTGCGATCGCGACGGGCGTCGATGCAAGCGATATTGGTGGCGCGGTGTTGAATTCGGGCAACCTTGATGTCACGGCATCTGTGACTGACTCGAGCGGTTATGCGACAGCCTCGGGTCTTTACCTTGGCGACATCCTCGAGACGGGCGTCGTTGCCAATAGCGGTGAAATCAACGTCAGCGCTCACGGCGGCACTAACGGCGATGCCTCCGCCTGGGGTATGGATCTTGGTGACATCGATGGCACAGTCACGAACTCGGGCTCCATGTCGGTCACTGCCCAGGCAGAGTACGCAGACGCTTGGGGTATTGAGGTCGACGACATCGGAGAGACCGGATCGATTACCAACAGTGCCGGTGCGTTGATTGACGTCAAAGCCCTCGGTGATGACTCGATGTCAGCCTACGGTATTGTCGCTGACTCGTTGGCCGGCTCTATCACCAACATGGGCACGATCAACGTTTTGGCGTCAGGTAGCTATGAGTCTTACGCCGAAGGTATCGCCGTCTACAACGATGTTGCGTCAACCGGATCGATCATTAACGGCGAAAACGCGATGATCACAGTGACCGCAGACGCGGGTGAAACGGGAGATACAGCCTCCGCGTTCGGTATTTACGTCGACGGTGATCTCGACGGTTCGATCGAAAACCACGGCGAGATCTCTGTCAGTGCTGATGCTGGGTCCGACTACTCCGCCTACGCGTTTGGCGTCTTGATTGACAATGACATTAACGGATCGCTGGTGAACCGGGGAACCCTGTCGGTGACTGCAGATGCCTCGAGCGCGACCGAATACGCGAGTGCTTATGGCGTCTTAGCGGACGACGTGGGTGGTGAAGCGACTGTTCAGAACTGGGGCACAATCACTGTCAACGCCACGGGCAACTCAGAGTCCTCTGCGTATGCCTACGGTATCTATTTGGATGATATCGACGGCAGTGTGATCAACAACGGCGTGCTGGATGTCACGGCTTCCAATTCTCAGGGGGATGAGGCCTATGCCCAAGGTATCACCGCGTATGAAGTGAATGACGATGGCAGCATCGTCAACGGCGGTGAGATCAATGTGTTCGCCTCCGCCACCGATGACACTGCATCAGCAGTCGGTATCTGGGTGCGAGATGATGTTGGCGGCAGCGTCTCCAATAGTGGTGATATCGCGGTGACAGCCACCGGAAGTTACGAGGCCTACGCGTCAGGTATCTATGTGGGCGACAACGTGTTCTCCACCGGTTCGATCGTCAACGCCGAAGGTGCCACCATCACAGTGATGGCTGATGCCGGTGAGCTCGGTGATACGGCCTGGGCGGTCGGAATTGGGGTGTATGACGATGTCGATGGATCTGTTGAAAACCACGGGTCGGTTGATGTTAGCGCCTACGCAGGCAGTGACTACGACGCTTCTGCATACGGGATCTATGTCGGCGACGACGTGTACGGTAGCGTTGCCAACTCGGGTTCGGTCGCGGTCCTAGCTGATGCGGCGCGTGGCACGGATACCGCCTATGCCTACGGTATTGATGTGGAAGGCAACGTTTACGGCTCGGTGTCGAATTCGGGCTCCGTATCGGTCACGGCAATCGCGAATAGCGACGACGACGCGTCGGCTTACGGCTTCTTGACAGGAACCATTGTGGGAGAAGCCAGCTTAACGAACTCTGGAACCCTAGATGTGCTCGCTGAGGGAGGTTACGAAACCTACGCTTACGGCATAGTAACCAACCATGTCGATGGAGAAGTGGTCAATGACGTCGACGGTTCGATTACCGTCGAAGCCCATTCCATGAACCTCGGCGAAGCCACAGCGGACACCGCGAGTGCGGCCGGCATCGACACGGGTTACGTCGATGGGCTGGTGGCAAACCACGGTGAGATTACGGTGCGCGCGATTGCGGGCGGCACTTACTACGCAACCGCCGCGGGTATCGACACTTGGGACGTGGCCGGTGAAGTCGTGAACATGGGCTCGATTTCAGTCTTCGCTTCGGGTGCCAACAATACGGACTCCGTGCAGGCGTTTGGTATCGACACCGGCATGGTGTCGGGAAGCGTCACGAATGCAGGCACCCTTACCGCGCAAGCGGTTGCCGGTGGCTCTGACGCTGCAAACGCCTACGGCGTACAGGCCTGGGGTGTAACCGCCGATGGCGCTATCAGCAACTCGGGCTCGTTGTCCGTCATGGCGACGAATTCCGGTTCATCTCGGGCCTTCGCCGCGGGAATTCACACTGAAGATGGCGATATGGCTGGGCTAGTTGAGAACACGGGCACCCTCTATGTCTCAGCCACAGCGGGCTCCGCCACTGCGTCAGCCATTGGTATCTTCGGCGAGAATGCGGTGAGCGGTACGATCTCGAACGAGGGCATGATCTGGGCAGCTGCTTCGGGCCCTGAGGCCTACGCGGTCGGCATTGGCGCTATGGATGTCACCGGCACGGGCGAGATCGTCAACTCCGGTACGGTGTTGGCGAGC
Organism: Halieaceae bacterium; assembly: GCA_038134505.1. Taxonomy (GTDB): domain Bacteria; phylum Pseudomonadota; class Gammaproteobacteria; order Pseudomonadales; family Halieaceae; genus Luminiphilus. The sequence goes on from JAYPVH010000012.1 coordinate 14,189, forward strand.
GCGACCGGTAGCTCAGGTCAGGCCTGGGGTATTGCGGCCTTGAACCTCGACGGTGCCATCGTCAACAGCGGCTATGTTGCGGCGAGCGGTATCGACGAGAGCTGGGCGTTGTATGTCGCAGACGGCGCGGGCTCGATCAGTAACGCCACGGCAGGTACGATCGCCGGCGACTTCGAAATCCAAGCCTCGGGTGTCACCTTCATGAACTCGGGTCTCTTGGATCTCGGCTACGCTGACGCGTATCATGCCGGTGACTTCGTTGAGTATGGCTCGGGTGTCCTGTCGATTATTGTCGATAGCGACGACGCCTCAGACTACGGCTCGCTCACGATCGGCGGCGCATCGAACATGATGAACGCTGATGGCGCAGCGGCTGTTCTGCAGGTTGATATCTCCGGGTTCACCACCGGGCTTACGGGTGCGACGGTGATTGAAGACGTGATCACCTTTACGGACGCCGGCTACGACATGAGCGATGATGAATACGAGCTCGATATCAATGAGACTTCGTACATCCTCGATTTTGCGGTCGTCAAGGACGATGACAACACCGTGGATATCATGGCGTACATCGACTACGACGGCGGACACTCTGTATGGCAGCAGGTTCAACCGACCTACTGGCAAACTGCAAAAGGCGTGTCGCAGCAGTTCGATTACCTGATCGAGAACCCCAACACAGCCTCGGCTGGTATGATGGGAATCATCGACTACTTCGTTCAGCAGACCGATGGCTTGCCAGTCTATGAGGCGGCTCTTGCTAACATCCCGCTGTTCTCTGGTGCTACAGGCCATGCAGTACGTGACGCGATGCGAGAGACCAGCAATGCAGTGGCAGACCGCGCTCGCGCTCAAAGCGGGATGTCGGCCGGAAACGGTATCGTTAGCGATAAGAACCTCTGGATCAAGCCGATTCTGGCTACTGCAGAGCAAGATGCGACTGATGGCGCCGCCGGCTACGACGCCGATGGTACAGGCTTTGTCCTAGGTCTCGATGGCAGCATCAATAACGATATGGCCCGAATCGGTGTCGCGGTGGCGTATACGTCAACCGATATGAATTCGACATCGGGTCCTGCGCATGCCTCTGACGTGAAAGGAACACAGCTCATGGCTTACGTGTCTCACAGCTTCAACGCTGCGACACAGTTGCGGGCGTCAGCGGACTGGGGAACCAACCGAGCGCATTCGATGCGTGATATCGATGTGTTCGATAAAGTCGCTCGGGGTCGTTTCGATATTGACACCTTCCACCTCGGTGTTGGTTTGGATCGTGCCTTTACACTGAGCGACCGTCTCGATGCGGTGGCCTCGGTTGCCTTTGACTATTCGAAGATTGAAGTCGATAGTTTCACGGAAACCGGAGCGGGCCCATTGAACCAGTCGTACGCGGCGCGTGACTACACCTCGGCGGTGTTGGGTCTCGAGGGACAGTTTGTGTACGCCCTCAACAGCGGCACGTCGCTCATTGGTCGCGCCGGCCTAGCCTATGACTCTGAGAACGAGATGGCTTCATCCACCACGCAGTTTGTGGGTAGTGGAACCACCTTCCTCACAGAGGGTATCGAGTCTGATCCGATGATCGGTCGACTTGGAGTCGGTGTTGAGCGTCAATTGGAGGGTGATCTGTCAGTGTCCTTTAATTACGACGTCGAAACGCGTGACGGCTACACAGAGCAGGCTGCATCGATGAAACTGCGCTGGGAGTTCTAATCTCCAGCGCTCCACCAAAAAAGCCGGCTCTGCCGGCTTTTTTGTATCTGTCTTTTGAGGGGGATGGGTGAAGGAAGATCCCGCGAAGCCGATTGGGCCCAGACTCATCTGGGTCGTTTGTGCCACTTGTGCGGCGTGGTTGAGCAGCTGTTCATCGATCCCCAGTGTCGATGAGCGCATGATCCTCGCTCGGACCATGGCTGTGACCGCGGGATTTACGGAACGGGAGATTACAACGCCGCAGTTTGCGTTACGCGCCTTTGCGCGCTCGCGGAGCGCGAGTCCATCCACCGTTCGCGTGTTTATTGAAGGCGATGGCTTCGCATTCATCAACCGAACAACGCCCTCGCTCAACCCCACACCGACCGACCCTTTGGCGTTGTCTTTGGCCGCCATAGACACGTCAGACGCCGTGGTCTACCTCGCGCGTCCGTGTCAATACCAGGACGCCGACGCACCTTGCAACAACCGATATTGGTGGACACGGGGGCGATTGAGTGACCCTGTTGTTGCATCGATGTCCACTGCGATTGATGTGCTAAAGCGCGACCTCGGTGCGGAACAGATCGAACTCGTGGGCTACTCTGGCGGCGGGGCTCTGGCGGTACTCCTTGCCGCCCAGCGATCGGATATTCGTTTGCTGGTGACCGTTGCGGGCCTGATTGATAGTGCGCGTTGGCTCAGCCACCACAAGTTGAGTCCAATGGATATTGCAGAGAATCCGGCCGCGTTGATCGACCGCGTCTCAGAGATACCGCAGTGGCATTTTATCGGCGCCGATGATCAGGTCATTCCGCCGGAGATCGCTTTACTCTGGGCTTCTGCCGCAGCCATCTACCCCGCGATTCATGTGGCGGAGGTTCCCAACACGACGCATTATTGCTGTTGGGCAGAACTCTGGCGCGGCACGGATTTCTAGAGCACAGCGGCACAGCCATCGTCGTCAGCAGGGGTGTCACCACAAGGCCTCGTTTTAGTCCAAGGTCGCGAAACAAGCACCTCAAGCGTACAGAGCATGTTTAACCTGACGCGATGTTTGGAGCGCGGACTCACTGGCAGCGAGAGTGTCTAAGCAGTGTGCCAATTGGATTGTCAGCGCGCGCTGAGGCGTGTGGGTGGTGTTGGCTGAGCCATCGTCTCTCTGTAGTGCAGGTTTGCGTGCTTTGCATCTGACTGGCGCTAAGACCAACCTCCGCTGTACCTCGATATCTGAGTCGTGTAGCCTCGGTACAGCAGACCGCAGGTTATACACGCCGGTCCAGCACCTATTATCCCAGAGCACGAGGATCTCACTATGAACGACGCACAAACCCCTGCACCGACATCCGTTGGCGGCTGGATCTTAACCTACATTCTGATGTGTATCCCGCTGGTCAACATCGTCATGCTCATTGTTTGGGCGGCCTCTGCATCAACCGAGCCCTCGAAGAGCAACTGGGCGGACGCGACCCTGATTTTTATGCTGATTAGTGTCGTGCTGAGCTTTTTTATAGGCGGCGCGATGATTGCGGCGATCGCATCACTGGCCTAGCACGGGTTGAGGACGCTTGTCGCCGAAGCCCCGTGGCGTGCCCGCCCCAGTACTACCGCGCTTCCTTGATGTGGCATACATTTGCTGTCGCGCCACTGTTCTGTCACCAATAGCAGCATGAAGGCGGGGCTAGCCGATTAGTCGAGGGCGTCTGCGCGATCGCGCTCTGGTTCTTTGATCCAGCTGTCCATACCGGGACAGGCACAGAACAAGTTGCGGTCACCGTAGACGTTGTCGACCCGGGAGACCGGGGGCCAGTACTTGTCAGGCCGCAACGAAGCGACCGGCCACGCAGCCTGTTCACGGCCGTAGGAGTGCTGCCATTCGTCACTGCCAATCTCTTGTGCGGTGTGCGGCGCATTTTTTAACGGGTTGTCAGTCGCATCAAGTTCGCCGCGCTCAACGGCGCGAATCTCCTCACGTATCGCGATCATCGCATCACAGAAGCGATCGAGCTCTGCGAGCGATTCTGACTCCGTCGGCTCAATCATCAGCGTTCCCGCAACGGGGAAAGACATGGTCGGTGCATGGAATCCATAGTCGATGAGCCGTTTGGCGACGTCCTCCTCTGAGATGCCACTGTGTTCCTTGATCGGTCGAATATCGATGATGCATTCGTGAGCGACGGTGCCATTGCGTCCGGTGTACAGCACCGGGTAGTGGTCCCGCAGTCGTTGCGCGATGTAGTTGGCATTCAAAATGGCGACTTGACTTGCTTGCGTGAGTCCATGGGCTCCCATCATGGCGATATACATCCATGAAATCGGCAAAATCGCCGCTGAGCCATAGGGTGCTGCGGAGATCACATCGTTGCTAGCGGGCAACTCGCCGACCGGAGCAACGGGTGAGCTGGGGAGGTAAGGCGCGAGATGGCTGCCGACACCAATTGGGCCCATACCTGGGCCGCCGCCGCCATGAGGAATACAGAACGTTTTGTGTAGGTTGAGGTGAGACACATCGGCGCCGAATTGCCCCGGCGCTGCCAGGCCGATCAGCGCATTGAGGTTGGCGCCATCGACATACACCTGCCCACCGTGTTGGTGGATCAGCGCGCACAGATCGACAACCGCCTCTTCGAAGACACCGTGGGTCGAGGGATAGGTGATCATAATAGCCGCAAGTTGGCGGCTGTGCTGTTCGACCTTTTTCGTCAGGTCAGTCATATCGACGTTGCCATCGGGGTCGCATTCGACGATCACGACCTCCATCCCTGCCATCACGGCACTTGCCGGATTGGTGCCGTGGGCTGAGGACGGAATCAGGCAGATCGTGCGATGCGATTCACCGCGTGCTTGATGATAGCGCCGGATGGCAAGCAGGCCTGCGTATTCTCCCTGTGATCCGGCGTTGGGTTGTAGCGACATCGCGTCATAGCCTGTACAGGCAACAAGCCACGCGGAGAGCTCCTCGAGCATGCGACGGTAACCCACACTTTGCTCTCGCGGTGCAAAGGGATGCATCCGGGCGAACTCGGGCCATGAGATCGGCACCATCTCTGAGGTGGCGTTCAGCTTCATGGTGCAACTACCTAAGGGGATCATGGCGCGTGTGAGCGATATATCCTTGTTTTCTAGCCGTTTGAGGTAGCGCAGCATTTCTGTTTCTGAGTGGAAATCGTGGAATAGCGGGTGTTGCAGGTAATCGGTGGCTCTTGCCAAGGGCGCAGGATAGGCGGGAGCCGATGTCTCGGGGACATTGGCAGCAAACACCTCGGCAATGGCGACTAATTCGGACTCGGTTACGGTTTCATCGAGGGCGATACCGAGTCGCGTTTGATCGATCGCGCGCAGGTTAAACCCGCAGTCCGCGGCCTTGGCAAGTAGGGCCGCTTGTTGATTGCCGACGTCAATCGTCAGGGTGTCAAACGCCGTCTCATTAACCACCACGAAGCCGGCGTCAAGCAACGCAGAGCGTAACCGGCCTGTATAGCTCGTGATGCGCTCGGCAATTGCGCGCAGCCCTTGTGGCCCGTGATACATCGCATAGAGCGCCGCCATAATGGCGAGCAGCGCCTGCGCGGTACAGATATTACTGGTGGCCTTTTCACGACGGATGTGCTGCTCACGTGTTTGCATCGCCATTCGCAGCGCCTGCTCTCCGCGGCGATCGACAGAGACACCGATAATGCGACCCGGTGTTGAGCGCTTATACGCGTCGCGGGTGGCGAAAAATGCCGCGTGTGGGCCGCCAAAGCCCATCGGCACACCAAACCGTTGGCTGTTGCCGACAACGACATCCGCACCCTCGCTGCCGGGGCTTTTTAACACCGTTAGGGCCATGAGATCGCTGGCGACACACACGAGGATGCCAGCCTCGTGGGCGGCATGACACAGTGGCGCTAGCGGGCGAATATCGCCATAGGTCCCCGGGTACTGCACGAGCATGCCAAAGGCATCGGTTTGCTCTGCAAGTGCTTCGGGTGCGACGACATCGACGGTAATACCAAGAGGTTCTGCCCGCGTTTGAATGCAGGCAATCGTTTGTGGGTGGCAATCGCTGGCGACGACAAAGCGCTGCGATTGGCAGCGCTTGTTGACCCGTTGCAGCAATGTCATGGCCTCAGCTGCTGCCGTCGCCTCGTCGAGCAGCGAGGCATTCGCCAGATCCATCCCCGTGAGATCCATGACCATCTGTTGATAGGTGAGCAGAACTTCTAAACGACCCTGCGAAATTTCCGGTTGATAGGGCGTATAAGCGGTGTACCAGCCGGGGTTTTCAAGCACATTGCGCTGGATGACGGTGGGGGTCAGCGTGTCGTAGTAGCCCATACCGATCAGCGAACGCTTCACGACATTTTCATCAGCGTAGTGACGCAGCTTCGCAAGCGCCTCTGCTTCGGAGAGGGCGGTTGGGAGCGCCAGGCCCGCTCGCTGGCGGATGGCTTCAGGAACCGTCGCGTCGATGAGTGCATCGAGCGAGTCGAAACCCATGCAGGAGACCATCTCCTGCTGCTGCTCGAGGGTAGGTCCGATATGCCGGCCCGCGAAGCCTAGGTTGTCGGTACTCATGTCGACTCCAAAACAGAGGTGATGTGGCACATTTTCGAATCGAAAGAGGCCTAGGTTGGTTAACTCGCAGAGTGTAGCAAGCACCGGTCGGTGCACCAATTGAAATCTTTTTATCGTCCCTGTTTCGATAATAGTAATGAGAAATATTCTCATTACTATTGATAACAAGAATGATTCGCATTACCATTTCGGACCTTGTGGCACAGAAGTGTTTGCCAAAGTCATGCGAGAGTAGAGAAAACCCCATGTTATTGCGTCATGAAATAGCCCCCCCAGCCGGGAAAAAACTCTCGGTGTGGCGTTGTTGCGCTGCGCTGATCGGTGTTATCGGTAGCGCGCAGGCGGCAAACCTGTCGATGGTGGTGGCACCACCCGTACTCGAAGAGGTCATGATTATTGGAAGCCGTGAGGCCGCCAGTCAGGTCGCGGGATCCGGTGCGCTGATTGAGCGCAGTCAGATCGAAGAGGAAGTGGCGACCGATATCAATCAATTGCTGCGGACGGTCCCGGGAATTTATGTGCAAGAAGAAGATGGTTTTGGCTTGCGACCGAATATTGGTATTCGCGGCGCGACTTCTGAGCGATCCTCGAAAATTACGCTTCTAGAGGACGGCGTGTTGATGGCGCCCGCGCCCTATGCCGCGCCCGCCGCCTATTACTTCCCGACGACAGCGCGGATGCATGCGATCGAGGTGTTAAAGGGTGCCAGTTTGCTTCGCTACGGACCGCAAACGACCGGCGGTGTCTTGAATTTGGTGTCGACACCGATTCCGCAATCGACTGAGGGACGCATGAGTATGACCCTCGGCGAGTACGGTCAGCAGGATGCCCTGATCAGCTGGGGCACGACGCAGGGCGAGTGGGGTACCCTTATCGAGACAACACAGCGCCGAGGCGACGGCTTCAAACAGCTTGCGGGATCGGCACGCGATACGGGCTACCACATCCAGGACTATGTCGCGAAAGCGCGCTGGCAGGGTGCGAACCACCGCGTCAGTTGGAAATCTCAATATTCTCGGGAGCGCTCTAATGAGACGTATTTAGGCCTCACTTCTGCGGATTTTGAACGCAATCCAAACCGGCGTTACGGGCTTTCTTCGCCCGACCAAATGCGCAATAGCCACCAAAGCCATTCGCTGAGCTGGGAAGCTGTCCTCAACGACCGTCTGACCCTCGAGACGGTGTTGTACCGGAACACTTTCCATCGCGATTGGTTCAAGTTGAGTGGTGGCGGGGCATGGATCAGCGCCGCGCAGGCCGGCGATGCGGATGCCCTCGCAGTGCTTCGGGGTGAGGCTGATGCGTTTGATTTGTCCTACAAACACAACAACCGTCGCTATCAATCGCAGGGCATTCAGGTGACGTTTGCTGGTGACTTCGATCGCCATCAATGGCAGTTCGGTGTTCGCAGACATGACGACCAAGTCGATTTCTACCAGCCCACCGAGCGCTGGCATCAGATTGATGGCGAGATGACCTATAACAGCACGTTGCTTCCCACGGGCAGCAACAATCGCCTGCAGTTCGCTGACGCTTGGTCGGCGTGGTTTGCCGACAGCTGGCAGCTCAGCGATCGACTCCGTGTTGATGTGGCGCTGCGTCTCGAGGATGTGGCAACAGCTGAGCAGCGTTTCAATGACCCCAACAGGCTCGAGCGCGGCGCGAGCAAGCACAATAGCAGTCGTGAATGGCTACCGGGTGTCGCCGCGCTCTACCAACTCTCAGACGAGTGGCAGCTCATCGCTGGCGTCCATCGCGGTTTTTCTCCTCTAGATGCCGGTGCGAGCGCCGAGATGTCCCCTGAAACCAGCGTCAACTGGGAGGCAGGGGTGCGTTTTGACGGCGCGCTGTTTTTTGAGGCAATCGCTTTTTACAGCGATTTCACGGACAAGTCGGAAAATTGCTCGAATGCGCATCCCTGTTCGAACGGCGCGACCATGGGCGCCTATGAAACGGGTGAGGCGGTGATCTCTGGGCTTGAGGTGCAGGGCAGACATGTCTTCACTCAGGGTGATTACCAGATACCTGTTGCGCTTGCCTGGACCCATACCCGGGCCGAGATTGATCGGGACGACAGCAGCCGAGAGGTCGCTGCCGGTGATCGGCTGCCGTCTGTCCCAGAGACGACCCTGAGTTTGCGTTTTGGTGTCGAGTCAGCGCAACGATGGGCTGCGCATGGCGTGCTGAAATATACCGACCAGACCTGTGTGCAGGTCGGTTGCCAAACGAGTGTGAATCCCTGGGCCCGCACTGAGTCTTACTGGGTCTTGGATCTTGTCGGTTCTGTGGCGCTATCCGAGCGCCTGAGTCTCTTCGCCAAGGTGGAGAACGCTTTTGATCAACAGGCTGTGGTCTCTCGGATTCCCGACGGTGCACGACCGAACAAGCCGCTGACGGCATCGGTCGGCGCTGAGTTTCTGTTCTAGTCGATTATTGCCAGCCTTGCGTCATGACACAGGGGGGTAAAAACCTTATACTCCGCGCGCTTTTACAGGGCTCAGGCCACAACGTGTCGCACAAGGGAGAAAGTCATGGCTTTGGAACGTACGCTGTCAATCGTTAAACCCGATGCAGTTGGCAAAAATGTGATTGGTGAGATCTACTCGAGATTCGAGCAGGCCGGTTTGCGCGTTGTCGCCGCGAAAATGGTACGTCTCTCCGACCATGTGGCTGGCGGCTTTTATGCTGAGCACCGCGAGCGTCCTTTTTTTGCCGATTTGGTTAAGTTCATGACTTCTGGCCCGGTCATGGTGCAGGTTCTCGAGGGTGATAACGCCGTCGCGAAGAACCGGGAACTCATGGGTGCGACGAATCCTCAAGAAGCTGCGGCGGGCACGATCCGTGCAGATTTTGCTAAATCCATCGATGCCAATGCAGTACATGGCTCAGATTCCACGGTATCTGCTGCGCGGGAGATTAGCTATTTCTTCGCCGACAGCGAGATTTGCGACCGCAGCTAGGACAGGCGAGTCGTTGCGGGCTTTGGTGGACGCAGCGACTCCCTCACGCAACCCATGGCCACAGCTGAACAGTTCATCGCCACTTCCACCCCTGCGATTAAAACCAACCTGCTGGGTTTGAGCCGCGCTCAAATGGAGGCGTTTTTTACCGACTTGGGTGAAAAGCGTTTCCGGGCTGAGCAGGTGATGAAATGGATTCACCATCAGGGTGTGCGCGATTTTGCGCAGATGACCAACCTCGGTAAAGCATTACGCGAGCGCCTGCAGGCAGTTGCGGAGATTACGCCGCCCGAGATAGCTGACCAGAAAGACTCCAGCGACGGTACCCGAAAATGGGCGATTCGCGTTGCTGGTGGCGCCTTGGTCGAGGCGGTACTCATTCCAGAGGGTGATCGAGCGACTCTGTGTGTGTCGTCTCAAGTGGGCTGCAGTTTGGATTGCAAATTTTGCTCTACCGGGAAGCAGGGATTTCAGCGAGATCTAACCAGTGCAGAAATTGTCGGCCAGATCTGGTTGGCGATTGATTCCTTCGACGCGTTTCAATCGGGCAAGGGGCGTGTGGTGACCAATGTGGTGATGATGGGCATGGGTGAGCCGCTGTTAAACTTCGATCACGTTGTGACGGCGATGGATCTGATGACTGATGACCTTGCCTATGGTTTATCGAAGCGAAAAGTCACCTTGAGCACGTCCGGCGTCGTGCCAAATCTCGATCGTCTTGCTGACTACTCGGATGTGAGCTTAGCGATTTCCTTGCATGCGCCGAACGACCGGTTACGCAATGAGATTGTGCCGATCAACAAACGCTATCCCATCCGCGAGTTGTTGCGTTCCGCTCGAGGTTACATCGATGCGCAGACCGATAAAAAGCGTGTTGTGACGATTGAGTATACGTTGCTAGCCGGCGTCAATGATCAGCCTGAACACGCGCGAGAATTAGCTCAGTTACTCAAAGATTACCCTTGTAAGATCAATCTCATTCCCTTCAACGATTTTCCTCATTCCGGCTACCAGCGCCCCAGTGGTCGCGCCGTATCGCGCTTTTGGCAGATATTGATTGATGCGGGATTTATCGTCACAGTGCGTACAACGCGTGGTGATGATATCGATGCAGCCTGCGGGCAGTTGGTGGGCGATGTCGATGACCGAACGAAGCGTGCGGCGCGTTATCGCGCGCGGTTCGAAGAGGAGGAGTCAGAATGCGATTGATAGCGATGGTCATCCTAATGTGCATCCTGCCTGCCTGCGTGACGGAATACTCTGGCTCGACCCCGGTCAAGACCGACGGGTCGACCGCGTTGGTGCAGCGCGTCGCCTTGGCGCGTCAGTATATCGGTGCAGGTGATTGGGAGAACGCGAAGCGAAATCTCGTATTGGCACGTCAGATTGACGCAGACAATGCCGAGGTTTACGAGGCCTTTGCGCTGGTCTATCAGAGTACCGGCGAGTTCGAGTTGGCTCAGGAGAACTTTGAACGATCCTTGCGATTGGCGCCCGGCCTTTCTCGGGCACGCAACAACTATGCAGCATTTCTCTATAGTCGGGGACAGTTTAAGGCGGCTGAACAGGAGTGGATCCGCGTCACTCATGATTCCTTGTACAGCGGCAGACCACTGGCATTTATGAATCTGGGATTGGCGCGCTTACAACTCCAGGATCAAGCGGGCGCCGAGGCAGCGTTCACGCGCGCGTTATCGATGGACCGGCGCAATCCGCTGGCTTTGCTCGAATTGGCGCATTTACGGCTCGATGCAGGTGATACTCAAGCCGCAAGGCAGTATTATGACGTCTACCGAACGGTGCTGGTGCCGCAGTCTTCGCGGGGCTTTGCCTTGGGTATTCGGTTGGCGCAGAAGACAGGCGACGCCGATGCGGAGGGGAGTTATCGCTTGGCGTTGCGCAATCTTTATCCAAATTCGCCCGAGGCGCAGGCATTATTAGAGAATTGATCGTTGAGGCTTACGGTCTGAGGCAAATCGAGGCAGAGATCGCTTCAGCGCTCGCAGAGACGAATAACATTATGGGGGGGTCAAAGTGCAGCATCCATCGCCAATAAAGCGCCGCCCAAGTCGCCAGATTATGGTTGGCAGCGTCAGTGTCGGCGGCGATGCGCCCATTCGGGTGCAGAGCATGACCAATACCGAGACCTGCGATGTCGATGCCACCGTCGGCCAGGTCAATGCGATTGCCGCTGCCGGCGCCGATATCGTACGAGTGAGCGTGCCCAGTTTAGAGGCTGCTGAGGCATTTCGGGCCATTCGCGTGCAAGTTGAAGTGCCACTGGTCGCCGATATTCACTTCGATCATAGAATCGCGCTCAAAGTGGTTGAGTACGGGGTCGATTGTTTGCGGATCAACCCGGGAAACATCGGCAAAGAACAGAAGGTGCGTGAAGTCATTGCAGCCTGCAAGGATCGACGCGTGCCGATTCGTATCGGTGTCAACGCCGGTTCGTTGGGCAAAGAGTTGCTGCGCAAATACCCTGAGCCGAACGCAGAGGCGCTGGTGGAGAGCGCCATGCGCAATGTCGATATCCTCGATCGACATGATTTCCCTGATTTTAAGGTCAGCGTGAAAGCGTCGGAAGTCTTTATGGCCGTCGAAGCCTATCGCGCGCTGGCGACACGTATCGAGCAGCCGCTGCATCTTGGTATCACGGAGGCGGGCGCCTTGCGGGGTGGTACGGTGAAGTCTGCCGTGGGTCTCGGTATGCTGCTCATGGACGGTATTGGCGATACGTTGCGTGTGTCACTCGCAGCCGATCCTGTGGAGGAGGTCAAGGTGGGCTACGAGATTCTGAAGAGTCTCAAGTTGCGTGCCAATGGCATCAACTTTATCGCCTGTCCGAGCTGCTCACGTCAGAACTTTGATGTCGTTGCGACAATGAACGAGTTGGAGAACCGCCTCGAGGATATACGCACGCCCATGGATGTGGCGGTAATCGGGTGTATCGTCAATGGTCCTGGAGAGGCGCGAGAAGCCGACGTTGGTTTAACAGGCGCCAGCCCAAATAACCTGATCTATTTGAACGGTGAACCAGACCATAAGGTCAGTAACCAAGATTTCGTCGACCATCTCGAGACGGTGATCCGCGAGCGGGCGTCAGCAATCGCAGCGCAGCGCGCGCGCGAGTCGGCCGACATCATTGGTCGCAGCGAGTCCTAGGATCGGTCATGAGTGATATCCGCGCCATCAGGGGTATGGTTGATATTCTGCCGGACGCGACTGCGCGTTGGCAGCATATGGAGCGCGTTGCCGCGGCGGTGTTGGCCGATTACGGTTACAGCGAAATTCGCCTGCCAATTGTAGAGTCCACGCAGTTGTTTGCGCGCTCAATTGGTGAGGTCACGGATATCGTCGAAAAAGAGATGTACAGCTTCCCCGACCGCAATGGCGACAGCCTGTCATTGCGTCCTGAGGGGACCGCCGGCTGCGTCCGCGCGATGGTGCAGCACAATCTGCTGACCACCACACAACGGGTGTGGTATCGGGGTCCCATGTTTCGCTACGAGCGACCTCAAAAGGGGCGACAGCGACAATTTCACCAGCTGGGTGTGGAAACATTCGGCATCAGTACACCTGATCTCGATGCCGAGTTGATTCTGATTGCCCGAAGACTCTGGGAATCTCTGGGCATCGCCTCCGCCTTGACTCTAGAAATCAATACCATTGGCAGCAGTGCCTCACGCCGAGCCTACCGAGACGCACTGGTTGCCTACCTCGCTCAGCACAAGGACGCGTTAGATGAAGATTCCCTGCGCCGGCTGGATACCAATCCATTGCGAATTCTCGATAGCAAGTCAGCAACGACGCAAGAACTGCTCAACGGCGCGCCCTCACTCGACGATTTTCTCGATCAAGAATCGCTTGATGACTTCGCGCAATTGTTACAACTCTTAGACGCGGCTGGGGTAAAATACGCCCGCAACGCGCGCCTAGTTCGGGGGCTCGATTACTACAACAAAACGGTATTCGAGTGGACCACCGAGGCATTGGGGGCGCAGGGTACCGTGTGCGGCGGGGGGCGTTACGACGGTCTTGTGACCGAGTTTGGTGCCAAAGACACCCCCGCTGCGGGTTTCGCAATTGGTCTTGAGCGGCTGCAATTACTGCTTGAGTCGCTTTGCCCCGTTGATGACCGAGCGCTGGATTTTTACGTTGTCTTGGCGAGCGATGATGCGCTCGCCTATGCGCTGCCGCGCATTGAAGCGCTGCGGACCGCGGTGGCAGATATCGCCATCGCGATGAACCTTGGCGGCGGTAGTTTTAAAAGTCAGTTTAAGCGCGCCGATAAAAGCGGCGCGCGTTGGGCTTTGGTCTTTGGCGCCGAAGAGGTGGCTACAGACTGTGTGACAGTAAAGCCTTTACGAGGTGCGGGTGAGCAACAGACGCTGACCATTGACGCACTGGAATCATGGGTCGCCGCCACCCTTCCGGCGGCAAAACAGGAGAGTGGACGTGGCTGACCACATGCAAGACGAAGAACAGGTCGAGGCGCTGAAGCGTTGGTGGGATGAGAACGGAAAGTCGACCTTGGTCGCTGTAGCGCTTGCTGTGTCGGGTACTGTCGGCTGGCAGTCATATCAAGACTGGCGTGTAGGGCAATCAGCATCGGCATCCGCCCTGTTTTCCATGGCGATGAGTGTGCAAGATCAGGACGCCAATCAATTCGACACGCTCGTCGAGGGACTGAAAACGGAGTATCCGGGTAGCGCCTATGCGAGCCTCGCCGCACTTCAGTTGGCCGGTGACGCTGTGGCTGAGGGTGACCTTGATGCCGCGGAGGCGCAATTACGCTGGGTGGTTCAAAGTAACACCGTCGATGCGGCGATTCTGGATCTCGCGACATTGCGTCTGGGACGGGTTGTTGCTGCGCAGGGCGATACTGCCGCAGCGGTAAAGCTGCTCAACGCTGTTGAAGATCGCTATCCCGTCGCGGTGCAGTCGGCGCTTGGCGATATTGCTCTGGCTGACGGGCGAGAGGCAGATGCACTCGCGGCGTATCAACGCGCGCAGGTGGCCGCTCAGGCGCTGGGAACTTCCAGCGCTTATTTGATGACTAAAATCACGAGTCTGCAATCTCGCGAAGTCGCGCTCACCGAAGTCGAGGAGACGCCGGCAGCAGAACCTCCCCCGGTGGACCAGACCTCAGAGCCCCTTGACGAAGTGCCAGGAGATGCGTCATGAGCATTGTGAAGCGGTTCAGCATCATCTGCCTGGCGGTTACGCTGGCGGGCTGTGAGACCTTCGGTGGTTGGTTTGACGATGAAGAGGTCGACACCACGGCGCCCGTTGAATTGCAAAAAATCACCGAGAAGGTGCGCATTAAAAGCCGTTGGTCCACCTCGGTAGGTAATGGCCAAGGAGACGGGTTTTATCATATCAACCCACTGCTGGCCGATGGTGTCCTCTACGCGGCTTCCGCCGATGGTGTAGTGAAAGCCGTGAATGCCGACAACGGCAAAGCGCGATGGGAAGTCGAGCTAGAAAAGCCGTTGTCAGGCGGCATCTCCAAATATGGTGACGCGCTGTATTTGGGTGGTGCTGATGGGCTGGTGTTGAAGCTCGACGCGAACGACGGCTCTCAGATATGGGAAGTGCCAGTGTCCGGTGAGGTCCTGGCTGCGCCGCAGAGTAACGGTGCCCTGGTGGTCGTGCAAACCTACGATGGCCACCTCCTTGGACTGTCCGATGTTGACGGGGCCAGCCGATGGAATTATACGAGTGACGTGCCGGTGCTCACGCTTCGCGGCACCAGCACGCCCATCATCATCGACGACATGGCTGTTGCTGGCTTTGCGGATGGACGAGTCGTCGCCATCGATCTGGCCGGCGGCAATATCCGTTGGGAGGTCCGAGTTGCAATACCTGAGGGGCGATCTGAGATAGAGCAGATCGTCGATATTGACGGCACAATGGCACGGCAGGGCGATGACCTTTATGTTGCGAGTTATCACGGCCGACTAGCGGCTATTGATGTCCGCTCTGGTCGAAGAACATGGCAGCGCAATGTGAATTCCTTTTCCGGTGTTTCGGTGGGCTTCGGCAACGTCTACGTGTCAGATGAAGACGGAACGGTCAGCGCTTATTTGCGCAACGGTCAGGGATTGCGCTGGCAGAATATCGAGCTCGGCTATCGAGAGCTGTCGCGGCCGACGCCGGTTAGCAGTTATGTGGCCATGGTCGACTTCGAGGGTTAC
>JAYPVH010000012.1:29610-76410 GCA_038134505.1 Halieaceae bacterium
TCTCAGGTTGATGGCGTGATCGTCGGGCGAACACGCACCGACAGTGATGGTGCGCGTGCCGATCTGATCGCTTCCGGCAATCGCCTCTACGTCTTCGGTAATAGCGGCGACCTGATCGCCTACGACCTGGAGTCGCGGGAGTAGACCAACATGCCGCCCGTCATCGCTCTGGTGGGTCGACCCAATGTGGGTAAGTCGACCCTCTTCAACCAGTTAACCAAAACTCGCAATGCGCTGGTGGCCAATCTCTCAGGCCTCACTCGCGACCGTCAGTATGGCGAGGGTCGTCTCGGTGATCGGCCTTTCATAGTGATCGACACGGGTGGTCTATCGGGTGATGAATCCGGTATCGATGCGGCCATGGCGGCGCAGTCGATGGCGGCCATCGATGAGGCCGATATTGTATTGCTCTTGGTCGACGGACGCTCGGGTATTCAGGCGGGTGATGAGGCATTGGTGGCCCATCTGCGAAGCCTGAGTAAGCCTTTTCATTTGGTAGTCAATAAAATCGATGGTGTTGGAGAAGAAGTCGCACTCAGTGATTTCTATTCATTCGGTGTTGCCGAGTTGCACGCGATTGCCGCTTCGCACAACCGCGGCGTGCGTCAGTTGATTCAACAAGTTTTGCTTGAGGTTCCCGAAGACGTCGAACCCGAGGACGATGACAATCAAGGTATACGCGTCGCGGTCGTTGGTCGGCCGAACGTCGGTAAATCAACGCTAGTGAACCGATTGCTGGGCGAAGAGCGTGTGGTTGTCTTTGATCAGCCGGGAACGACCCGAGATAGTGTCTATATCCATTACGAGCGGCATGGACAGGCCTATACGTTGATTGATACGGCGGGGGTACGTCGACGCAAGAACGTCCGCGAGGCGGTCGAAAAATTTTCAATCGTGAAAACGTTGAAAGCCATTTCAGACGCCAATGTCGTCATCCTGATGATGAACGCCCACGAGGGTGTGGTAGAGCAGGATCTCCATCTACTCGGTCAATGCATCGACGCCGGTCGCGCCGTGGTTATTGCCATCAATAAATGGGATGGCATTGAGTCGGACGAACGCGAGTGGATTCGCACGGAGTTAAAGCGGCGCCTCCAATTTATCGATTACGCCGATATTCACTTCATCTCAGCTTTGCACGGCACCGGGGTCGGACACCTTTATGATTCCCTGCACGCCGCCTATGACGCCGCCACAAAACCGCTAAATACCCCGCGACTCACGCGAATTCTAGAGGATGCTGTAGCAAGTCATCCCCCACCCATGGTGAACGGGCGGCGAATCAAACTGCGTTATGCGCATGCTGGTGGCCAAAATCCACCCATCGTCGTGATCCACGGCAACCAGACAGACGCGCTCCCCGCCAGCTATACGCGTTACTTGGAAAAAACCTTTCGGCGTGAATTGGAACTTCAAGGCACGCCGGTAAAAATTGAATTACGCAGTGGTGACAATCCCTACGCGGGGCGCCGCAATCAGCTATCGCAACGTCAGGTGCAGCGACGACGACGGCTGATTGCACATATTAAGAAAAACGAAAAAAAGAAACGTCGCAGAGATTAGTGCTCACTCGAGCGCGTCGCCCTGGCCATACAAGGCCCGTTCCAGATCATGCAAGCGGGCCGCTAGCACATCTGCATCATCGGCTTGGAAATTGATGTGTCCCACTTTGCGTCGGGGCCGCACCGCCTTGTTGTACCAATGCAGGTGCGCGTCGGGCTCGAAGGCAATGTCCTGCGGGGCAGGTAACCCCAGAAGGTTGAGCATCGCTGAGGGACGCGCGGGGGTGCCTTGTCCCGGCGCTTGGCCGGCGATTGTTCGCAGGTGATTCTCAAACTGAGAGCAGATGCCCGCGTTCTGCGTCCAGTGTCCGCTGTTATGCACTCGGGGTGCGAGCTCATTCACCAATAGTTCGCCGCCGACATCAAAAAACTCGATAGCGAGAACGCCGACATAGTCCCAAGCCTGAAGAAGTCGTGTGGCGATCTCCTCGGCCTGTTGCTGGGTTCGCTGCGCGAGCGCTGGTGCCGGTGCAAGAGAGCTGAGCAAGATACTTGCCTTGTGGCGATTTTCAGTCAGCGGGTAAAACAATGTGTCGCCGCTGCGACTACGTGCGGCGATCAGGCTGAGTTCACGATCAAAAGTAATCTTCTGTTCCACGACTAGCTCGGGGCGCTCATGGGGCGGTAATTGCTCGCCTAGTTCTGACACATCGCTGATACGCCATTGGTTTTGGCCGTCATAGCCCATTTCACAGGACTTGATAAAGACCGCGCCATCCAGCGCTGCGACCGCGGCTGCTAGATCATCGCTGGGTGACACGAGTCGAAATGGCGCAACTGGAATATCGAGGGACTGCAAAAACGTTTTCTCACGAGAACGATGCTGACAAATGCTGATCGCCTCGGGATTGGGGTATACGGCACAGAGGGTTGTCAACGACCGGAGTAATTCTACGTCAACTTGCTCTCGCTCTACCGTGACCACGTCGGGTTGGCCTAGGGCGTGATAGAGCGTATTGCTAGACCAGTCGGATTCGCGAACGACGATATTGCCAAGCCCAGCAACGCCGTCGACACCTTCCCCGGGTTCAGTGAGGAACGTAAATCGGTAGCCGAGAGGCCAGCCGGCAAGCGCCATCATTCGAGCGAGCTGACCACCACCGAAAATGGCGATATGCATTATTCGACCTCGTGCGGAACACTGGCTGTCTGTTGCGTGCGCCACGCTTGCAGTCGCTCACTGAGAGCGGCATCTGACAGCGCCAACATCTGCGCCGCCATGAGTCCCGCGTTGTAGGCCCCGGCGCCGCCAATCGCCTGGCAAGCCACGGCGACACCGCGCGGCATCTGAACCATCGACAGCAAACTATCCATACCTTTGAGTTGTTGACTGGAGACGGGCACAGCGATCACAGGCAAATGCGTCATTGATGCGGCCATACCTGCGAGGTGCGCTGATCCACCGGCGCCTGCAATAATCACCTTGATACCGCGCGCTGCTGCGCCCTGGGCGAAATCGAACAAGCGCTTTGGGGTGCGATGCGCGGATACAACGCAGGTTTCAAAGCCCACTTCTAGGGCGCTCAGGACCTCGGTCGCCTCGGCCATGGTCGACCAATCCGAGCGGGAACCCATGATGATACTGACGTCGATAGAACCCATCGTTCTCTCCAAGCTGCGATGACCGCAGCGTTTCGCTGACTCCCCGCGGGCAGAATTTCGCAGGAAACCGGCGATTCTACTGGAGTCTCGGGGCAGAGTTAACCGTAAATTTTCGGATTTCTAGCCCTGTTGAATGACATGAGAGGCGGACTATATATTTATGTGGTGAATGATAATAATAATTATCATTTTATTTGAAAATGTCATTCAGTCTCCCACACTGCTCCTCGACAACAAACAGGTGGCACGCATCGGGCATGCAAGCCAACCAGCACGCAATTTAAAAAAACACTCAACTCAATCAAAGGGAGAACAACATGGGCCAATACCAAGAGACGATCGCCAGTTTAGGGGACCTATGTGGCTCTCAGGGCTACCTCGCGGATATCAATCCCGAGCACGCGGCGCGCATGAAACTACAAAACCGCTTCCGAACCGGCCTTGATATCGCCCGCTATACCGCGGACCTCATGCGTCGGGATATGGCGGACTACGATGCCAATCCTGCCCATTACACGCAGTCCCTTGGATGTTGGCATGGGTTTATTGGTCAGCAGAAAATGATTGCTGTGAAAAAGCACTTCGGCGAGACGCGTCGCCGCTACCTGTATCTCTCGGGTTGGATGATCGCAGCCATGCGTTCTCAGTTCGGTCCGCTGCCAGATCAGTCTATGCATGAAAAGACGGCAGTTCCCGCACTCATCGAAGAGCTGTATCAGTTCCTCCGACAGGCGGATGCTCGCGAGCTCGGCGGTTTATTTCGGGATCTCGATGGCGCCCGGGCCGCGGGTAATCAGTTAGAAGAGCAGCTGTTGCTCAAGAAAATTGACCAGTTTCAGACACACATCGTGCCCATCATCGCCGACATTGATGCAGGCTTTGGTAACGAGGAGGCAACCTACCTGTTGGCGAAGAAAATGATCGAGGCTGGGGCGTGTGCGATTCAAATTGAGAATCAGGTGTCCGATGAGAAGCAGTGTGGTCACCAAGACGGCAAAGTCACGGTGCCTCACGCAGACTTTTTGGCCAAAATTCGCGCGATCCGCTACGCCTTCCTGGAACTGGGTGTCGAGAACGGTGTGATTGTGGCGCGAACTGATTCCCTGGGTGCGGGCCTCACCAAGCAAATCGCTGTGACCGAGGAAGCGGGCGATCTGGGTGATCTGTACAACAGCTTTTTGGATGGTGATTACATCGAATCGGCAGCGGATATCGACAACGGTGATGTGGTGGTCAAGGCCAACGGCAAGTTGTTGAAGCCCAAGCGCTTAAAATCGGGATTGTTTCGGTTCAAACCGGGCTCGGGAGAGGATCGTGTGGTGCTTGACTGTATTACCTCGCTGCAAAATGGTGCCGATCTCCTGTGGATCGAAACCGAGAAGCCGCATGTGGGTCAGATCGCAGGGATGGTGAATCGCATCCGCGAATTTGTCCCGAACGCCAAACTGGTTTACAACAATAGCCCATCGTTTAACTGGACGCTGAATTTCCGGCAGCAGGTTTTCGATGCGTGGCAGGCGGCTGGGGACGACGTCTCCGACTATGATCGCGAGGCACTGATGAGCGCCGAATATGATGCGACGCCCTTGGCCATCGAAGCCGATCAGCGTATTCAGACCTTCCAGGCAGATGCGGCGCGTGAGGCAGGTGTTTTCCATCATTTGATCACCTTGCCAACTTACCATACCGCAGCGCTATCAACGGATAACTTGGCCAAAACCTATTTCGGTGATGAGGGCATGCTCGGCTATGTTATGGGTGTTCAGCGCCGGGAGATCCGCGAGGGAATTGCTTGTGTTAAACACCAGCGGATGGCCGGCTCTGATATGGGTGACGACCACAAGGAGTACTTCTCTGGCGACGCTGCATTGAAGGCGGCCGGTGAAGACAACACCATGAATCAGTTCGCCTAAATCGAATCTGATTGGGCTGAGTTCCGTATCCAGCCGGTCGCCCCTTGGCGACTTGAGGCAAGTCGTCGATGCGGATCAATGGCTTGCCTTATGCCGCATAACATCGCATGGTGTGCGCATGAAATGGGACGAGATAGACCAGCAGTTGTGTTCAGTCGCCCGCGCGCTCGCGGTGGTCGGCGAGCGCTGGACACTGCTCATTGTTCGCGACGCGTTCAAAGGGACGCGTCGTTTCGACGATTTTCAGCGTAGTCTCGGCGTGACGCGCCATCGACTAGCAGAGCGTCTGAACAAGCTCGTAGAGCATGGCGTCATGACCAAAGTCGCTTACTCAGAGCGACCAAGTCGATTCGAATACCGTCTGACACGCAAGGGTCTGGCGCTATACCCGGTGCTGGCCACGCTCAGTGACTGGGGTGATCAGTGGATGGCCGACGGTGCGCCTGTCCCCACTCAATATCGACACGATCGTTGTGGACAGATTTCTCGCCCCGAACTGCAATGTAGCGTCTGTGGAGATCCCCTGCGGCCCGAGGAGATTACGCCCGTTCTTGGGCCGCAGTTGAACGCCTATGTGGACATGTTGCGTGATAGACTGCTTGTCATTCCCGATGACAGCTGTCTCATTAGTGAGGCGAGCGCGTACTACCAATCGATCAATCTGGAGTCTCACACCGATGAATGAAGCTGTGAATGATTTAGTGATGCACGTAGATACCGATGCGCTGATGAGCAACGATCGGAGTCCCGAGGAAGAGCAACGTTTCCGTAAAGAGCGGCTTGCGGCAGCACTGAGAATATTCGGTAAATTTGGTTTTGACGAGGGGGTTGCAGGGCATATTACGGTACGCGACCCCTTGGATCCCGAGACTTTTTGGGTCAACCCCATGGGGCGCTCTTTTAAGCTGATGTGTGTCTCCGATCTGATTCGGGTGACCCATGATGGGGACATTGTGGAAGGGAAAGGCATTCTCAACGGCGCCGCGTTCACCATTCACTCCCAAATCCATGCCGCGCGGCCCGAGGTTACCGCAGCGGCGCACGCCCACTCGATCTTTGGCAAAACCTGGTCCGCAATGGGTCGCTTGCTCGACCCGATTACCCAGGATGCCTGCGCCTTTTTTGATGATCATGCATTGCTCGATGACTATACCGGCGTGGTGGTCGATATGAATGAGGGTGAGCGACTGGCGCAGTGTCTAGGTCATCGCAAGGCGATTTTGTTAAAGAATCATGGTCATTTGACCGTGGGGCAGTCTGTCGAGGAGGCCACGTGGTGGTATGTGACCATGGAACGCAGTTGCCAAGCGCAGCTTTTGGCCAGCGCTGCAGGGGAGCCGCAATCGATACCCGATGAAATGGCGCGTCACACGGCGGGGCAGATCGGTACAACCCTCGCAGGTTGGTTCTCGGGGCAGCCCCTGTTCGATGTGATTCTGAAGGAGCAGCCTGATTTGCTCAACTAGTCGTTGGGCTTGATGCTAAAGGCGCGAAGCAACAGCGCAATCACCACGACCTCGTTGGCAGCGAGCACCCAGTGCAGATGTCGCACTTGATCAATGTGTTCGGTCAATCCGTTTCCCGAAACCACGTGGTAAAAAACGGCAGCGAACGCCATACCGAGTAGATAGCCGCTTTGTTTCGCCACATCGAGTTGTGTCAGAGAACGCTGCTCTGGGATGAGCAATGTTTCACAGCGAACAAGATAGTTACCAAAAGCGAAAGCGATTTGGTAGCCCACATAGACAAACAGGGCCAAGGGAAGCGCTAGCGGAAAGAGCAACACGCCGATGACGCCCGACAAGGCAACACACTCGACCAAGAGTGACAGCGCAAAGAACCAGCGTCTGTTGAGAATCCGAGAGTACTGTGTTGCGACCAACAGGGTGGCTATGGCGAGTCCGACACCGCCAGCAGAAAAGATTTCGGGGGAAATCGGCGCGTACAACACAAACACAGCGCCGACAGATAGTCCGAGAAAGATCGAGTTAAAAAATTTATAGGCGATAAAAGCGGGGAGGTGAATACCTGCGGATGATTCTGGCATATCAGAAATCGACGCCGCGACGCGCTTGTAGCCCCGCGCGATAGGCATGCTTCACTTCCTTGACCTCTGACACGGTATCCATGATGTCGCGCAACGCAGAGCCGCCGCCGCGCCCGGTGACCACAACACTCTGCTCTCGCGGCCGCTCGCTAATGGCCTTCAAGACACGCGCCTCATCGAGGTAGCTGAATGCCAGCATATAGGTGAGTTCATCCAACACCACCAAGTCGAGGGCTTCGTCTGCGAGCATGTCTTCGGCCACAGCCCAGGTTCGCTCGGCAGCGGCGATATCACCCTGTCGGTCTTGAGTGTCCCAGGTGAATCCCGTCGCCATTTGCTCAAAACGGACCTCAGGATGACGGTCCCAAAGGAAATGTTCCTCACCAGAGAGCTGGGTTCCTTTGATGAATTGTACGACGCCAACACGCTGGCCGTACCCCAGCGCCCGCATAATCATGCCGAAGGCCGAGGTGGTTTTACCCTTGCCATCGCCTGTGAGCAACAACGCGATGCCGCGCTCCTGATTGGCCTCTGCGATTGCAGAGTCGATGGCGGCTTTTTGGCGTGCCATCAGCTTTTGGTGTCTGCTGTCTTTTTTGTGGTTTGTATCTTCGGTCATGACTTTGCCATCAGAGCGAATATTGCAGTCCAGCGTACCAGCCCCGTCCCATAGAATGGTATTCACGAAGCTGTTGATAATTACGATTCGCGAGATTGTCGATACGCAGGGTGCCGTGCCATCGAGGCGCGAAGTGCCAGCGAACATGTGCATCGAGCACACGATAGTCTGGCATAGGCTGGTTGAGCGTATCGACCGAGTCACGCACATCGCGCAGACTCACGCGCATCTGCAGCGCGTTGTTGTCGAAAAGGAGACTGAGCTGACTCGACCACTTTGGACGGTAGGGACGCGCATCGCCAGAGCGAGTTTTGGTGTCATTCCATGTCATGTTTCCCGACAGCGCAACCGTGTCAGAGAGATCATAGGACATGCTGGCTTCCACGCCCCGAGAGGTGCCCTGGCCTGCGCGCTGTAGGTAGCCTGTGTAGGCCTCGAGGTCAAAGTAGATCTCATTGTCGATCGACTGATCAAACCAAACGACTTCCCAGTTCGATTGTGCGGTCATCCGCCCTACGGCGATCTCCCAGCCTCGGGTCTCTTCCTGATCGAGGTGGGTGGTCGTGGCCTCGCCGAAGGCGTAGGGCCCGGCGTTATAGGCCAATTCATAGAGACTGGGCGCACGAAAGCCGGTACCGAGTGCCGCTCGCCAGTAGCCTATTAGCGCATTGCCCTGTGTCTGGTCGAGTGTCTGGTTTATTGTGGCGCGGTAGACGAGGTGCTGGCCAAAGTCGTCGTTATCTTCAAAACGTAACGCCCCAGTGAGTTGGACGCTACCCAGCGTTTGTTGCCATTCGCTGTACACGCCGACATTGTCCCGGCGGTAGTCACTAGTGTCGTCATGCAGACGCTGCCGATCGACGTCAGCACCGATGATCCAACGCTGCGTGTCAGTTTTGAGTTGACTTTGGTAGGTCACCCGTTGTGTCTCTCCCTGTGTGGCGTAGCTGCGCGCCGCATTGGAGAAAAAGCGCCGGTCAGTGGTGGCGGCTTGGACGGCGAACTCATGTTGACTGGTGTCTCCCATCCAGCGAAATCCAGTGCGCCACGCCTGTTGTTGATACTCGTCGCTGCAAGCAAAAATCAGATCGTAGCTGACGACGTCATAGCATTGGTCGTAGTCGTTATCACCGTTAACGGAGTGGTTGCTGAAGAACCACTCGTGTCCGGTATCTAAGGTCCAAATACCGCGAGTATGGACGGTGTTGTTGGTATAGCCATCACGGTCCGCCAACTCTTGGTCATCGACCCTCGCGTTGATGCCATCAGTGCTCAATTGCGACGCTGAAATACCGAGACCCCGTGACGATGATCCGAGACCGAGTTGTATCGCTTGGCGGTTGAAGCCCTGAGCGCCGGTCTCTAGGTCAATGGAACCAAGCGATTCACCGTTTGAAGCGGTCCGACTCTGAAGCAAAACGACACCCCCGGCGTCAGCACCCCAAACTAAGCCCTGCGGTCCGCGCAACACCTCGACTCTCTCCAGTCCCGCGTTCATGATCTGTTCAAAGCGCGGGCCGACTTGGGTGGAGGAGGGGTCTGCGATATCAATGCCGTCTAGAATGACGCGTGTTCGATAGCCCTCTTCACCGCGGATACGCACTGTCGCGGCTTTGCCCAGACCGCCATCTTGGGTGGCTTGAACGCCAGGTATCGTGGCCAAGATACTGCCAAGGTCAGCATAGCCGTAGCTGCCAATGTCATCTGCTGTGATCACGGCTACCGAGACCCCGAGCGATTGATGAGGCTGGGATAACCGCGATGCGACCACCACCACTTCCTCAAGCGACACATCGGTCGACGACTCTTCTGCTGACAGGGGGAGGCTCAATAAACTGGTGATGGAAAGCGTCACCTGCATCGTGATGCGGTGCATGAGCCGGGTCATTGGAGATCGGGATGGGGCCATCGTGTCGTCGCACTCTCTTGTATGGCGCGCTGACAGAGACACCACGGCAAAAAAGGAACCGGTGTGTCGCCGTGAAAAGCCCGCCGCTCTCAGGGTGGTGGTTGTGTTAGGCAGGTATCGGGCTGACAGAATTCTGATCACCGTTGCGGGGGCAGCGCTGGATTCGCATGTTGCTCACCAGACTTCCCTTTTAACCCACCCAAGCCTCGGCTGGTGGGCACCCAACGCGGCGAACGATAAACGCCCGCCGTCGTGACGTCAACTGCGGCAGTGCTACACTACGCTCATGACCGACGCCCAACCTACATCTATCGACCGGTGGTATGACTACATCACGACGCGACTTGGGCGCGAGCCTCGTGGTCTGCGGGAAGTCGCCGCATTCAATGATCGCGGCGAGCCCGCGGTCATTCGCGTCTCCTCGGTGGTCGACGGCGCGCCTTTTCCGACCTTGTATTGGTTGATCGATCCGACGCTGTGTTTAGCCCTCGATCGTCTCGAGGCGGGTGGCGCGATCGCTCGGCTTCAGGCGCTAGTCGATCAGTCACAGACTTTGCAACAGTCTATGCGTTCGGATCACGAGCGGCATCAGCGGGCACGTGAGGCGTTTTTGACCACCGCCGACCGTCAATTCCTCGATGAAAAAAATCTTTGGCCCGCACTCAATCATCGCGGTATCGGCGGTATCGCCGATTTCACTCGGATTCGTTGTCTTCATACTTGGTACGGCGCGCACTGGGTTGAGTCCAACACGGTCGGTCGCCTAATCGATGACATTTTGACATCCCCAAATCCGAACTGAGGTGTTATCCTCCCGCTCCCTTTGAATCTGAAGCAATTGGAGCCCCTGTCGTGACGACTCAGACAGACGATGTTCGAATTAAAAATACCAAAGAGTTGATTTCCCCTGAGCAACTGCTTGTCGAGATCCCCATCAGTGATGTGGTCGCTGAAACGGTTGCGGCCGGCAGACAGGGTATCCATCGTATCTTGAGCGGTGAGGATGACCGCTTGGTTGTCGTTGTCGGTCCCTGTTCGATTCATGATCCGGCTGCGGCCATGGATTATGCGCGCCGCTTACTCCCCTTAGCGCAGCAGCACGGTGACGATCTGCTGGTTGTGATGCGCGTTTATTTTGAAAAGCCCCGCACCACGGTGGGTTGGAAAGGGCTGATTAATGATCCTGATTTAGATGATTCTTTTAACATCAACAAAGGACTGCACCTCGCTCGACAATTACTGATGGAAGTGAATGCACTGGGTTTACCGACAGGGACCGAGTACCTTGATCTTATTTCTCCTCAGTACATTGCGGATCTGGTTGCTTGGGGTGCGATTGGTGCGCGTACGACTGAAAGTCAGTCGCACCGCGAGTTGGCTTCTGGTCTGTCTTGCCCCGTCGGTTTTAAGAACGCAACCAACGGCGATGTGCAAATCGCCGTGGATGCCATCGGCGCGGCGCAGCGTCCACACCACTTTTTGTCTGTGACCAAGCAGGGCCAATCCGCCATTTTCCAGACCGCGGGCAACGAGGACTGCCACATTATTCTTCGTGGCGGTCGGTCGCCCAACTACGATATGTTTTCGGTGGACGATGCCTGCAAAGCGCTGGACAAAGCGAAATTGCAACAAGTAGTGATGATTGATGCCAGTCATGCCAACAGTCGCAAAATACCGGCGCGTCAGGCCGAAGTTGCGGCCGATATTGCGACGCAAGTGCGCCGCGGCAATCGCGCGATTATCGGGGTCATGCTCGAGAGTTTCATCGAGGCGGGTCGTCAGGATGTGGTGCCGGGGCAAGCGCTCGTTTATGGTCAGAGTATTACCGACCCTTGTATGGATTGGGAAACCACTGAGGCGGTACTCGCGGATTTGGCAACTGCGGTTCAAGCGCGTCGGCAAAACTGATCAGATCACGCTTTTCGCCGACGGGCCTCGCCGGTAAACTGCGAGGAAACAGGCGAGGGTAGAACGATGCGTCGATTTATTAGCGCGGTATGGGCCGCGGCGTTGCTTTCATTGGTGCCACTCGCCGTGGCCGCGCCCACACCTCAATCCTCGGGTTATCCAGAGATCGACCGACTCACTGCACTGGCTGCGGCCGCGTCGCCGGCGGAGCGTGAGGCGTTTCTGTATCGTCGCGATCAGCGGGCTTTGCGTCTGCTGAAAGTCCCTAGCGCAGTATCTCTCCAGCACATCGCCGAGTCAGAGCTCGCGCAGACCCTGTCGCTGATTCAGTCAATCGATCGTTCAGTATTAACCCGGATGATCACATTGGCCGACGGTGATGGCGCCGCCGATAGCCGTTTACTGGCTGACAGCTACCGCGATGCACTCAACGAAACCCATCAAGCCCTCCTCACGCTCGCTGCCGACTGGCTTGCGGCATTGCCTTTTGAGCGGGTGAGCGGGTCGGGGTTCGATACTTGGTTGCGCGATCAGGTCACTGCGGATGCCGATCTCGCCTTGGGCCAGTTGTTGCGGCGGGTCGTGGAATATCAGGCGCTACTCGACGTATCGACGACATTGGACGAGTCGGCCCTAGCAACAGATCTGGCATTTGCTGAATATCACCTCGAGCGGATCATGTCGCGGTTGACGCACAGTATCGCTCTGCTCGAGCAGTTGGGATTGCCCTCAGAGGATTATCGTCGGGGCTTGGCAGGGGCGAGGGATCGGCTCTCACTGGATTTATTAGCCGGCGATCAATTCACCCAGCTTTGGCAAACAGGCATCGATCGACTCGCTCGATGGTGGGCGCAATCAGCCACTGACGTCGCCCTGCAGACGGTGTTGTTTGTCATCATTTTGTTGATAGCACGCACAATTTCTCGCTTTGTACGCAGATTCGTACGCGGCGCGCTGGCGCGCTCTCGCCGGGGAACCTCTAAGTTGCTTGCAGACGTCTTGGTCTCATTGAGCGGTGCTGTGGTGATGGTGATTGGTTTGCTGGTTGCCCTCGCGCAAGCCGGCATTTCTCTGGCACCGATGCTCGCCGGTCTGGGTGTTGCGGGCTTTATTATCGGCTTTGCGATGCAGGATACGCTGAGTAATTTCGCCGCAGGGGCAATGATTTTGCTCTACCGGCCTTTCGATATGGATGACTATATTGCGGTCGCCGGTATCGAGGGCACGGTCAAGCATATGAATTTGGTTTCAACGACCATCACTACGGTTGATAACAAAACGCTCATCGTCCCCAACAGCAAAATCTGGGGTGATGTGATTCGCAATTTCACCGGCCAGACAACGCGACGCATCGATCTCGAGTTTGGCATCAGTTACAGCGATGATATTGAACTTGCTGAGCAGGTTCTGACAGAGGTTGTTGCCGGCGTTCCAGCAATTCTCGCCGATCCAGCGCCGGTCATTCGCGTGCATCGGCTAGGAGAGTCGTCGGTCGATTTCGTAGTTCGCCCGTGGGTCGCCACGGCTGATTATTGGGAGACCCACTGGCTGTTGCAAAAGCGTGTCAAACAACGTTTTGATGAGGTGGGCATTACCATTCCATTTCCGCAGCGCGACGTTCATGTGCATGGATCAGCCGACTAGGGAGTGACCGTGAGCTGACTCAGGTGCGCACTTGCTGCGCATTCGTCTTGCGGAGCTGCCTACAGTAGCGCCCCATTTTAAATCTATTCGGAAATTCGCGTGTCACTTGACTTCATCAAGATGTGCGACGATTTGTTGTAAAGCATCCCGGAGGAGTATGCTGACGCTCGGATAGGGAGGACATGCTGACCAATGGATATGTACATCGCAGCGCTCATTGTGGTCGCCTTGTTGGGAGGGCTACTGTTCACGCGTTATAGCGCGTCAATATTGTTTGCCATTGCCGCAGCGGTGTCGTTATTCACTGGGTTAGTGGCCGAGGACATGGTGTTGAGCAAGGTCGCGAATGAAGGCTTAGTGACCTTGGTTGTCCTGTTGTTGGTGGCCGTTGGACTTGAGCGACTGCCCTGGTTGGGGCTTTTGTCCAATTCCCTGCTCAAGGGTGGGCTGCGTTGGTCATTGTTGCGCTTATCGGGGGTGACCATGCTCTTCTCGGCATTGGTGAACAATACCGCCGTAGTGGCCACCTTAGCGAGTGGATTGCGGCGTAGCAAAAGCCCGTTGCCGAGTCAGGTGCTGATGCCCTTGTCTTACGCGGCGATACTCGGCGGCACCCTCACGCTGATCGGTACGTCAACCAACTTAATCGTGTCCTCGTTCCTCGAAGACGCGTCGGGTCAGGGTATGTCCTTTTTTGCCTTGCTACCGGTCGCACTGCCGGCAGCGTTGGCGGGTGTGACGGTGATGGTGGTTACTGCACATCGGCTGCCTGCTTATCAGCGGGGCGCAGTGCGCTCGAGCGACTACTTGATCGAGATGGAGGTGGAGGCGGGGTCATCGCTGATCGGGCGCTCGGTGACCGAGAACGGCTTGCGAGATCTCGGTGATTTATTCCTCGTTGAGATTGTCCGAGGCGAGCGCCTGCTCACGCCGGTGGCTCCGAGTCAGCGCATCTTGGCGGGCGATAAGCTCATTTTTTCTGGAGATATCAGTAAGGTATCGGTCCTCGAGGGTTTTGATGGCCTGCGCTCATTTGCCGTCGAGGAGGGGCTGCTCGATCGCAACCTGACCGAGGTGGTCGTAATGCCGACCTCAACATTGGTCGGACAAACAATTAAAGGCAGTGCTTTTCGCTCACGCTTCGACGCTGCGGTGTTGGGCGTGAGGCGCGATGGCATGCGGCTCTCGGGGCGATTGGGCGATATCCGCTTGCGCGCCGGTGATTTTCTGATGTTAGCCGCGGGCCCTGACTTTCAACAGCGGATCAATCTACGCCGCAATTTTTTGATTCTCGATCGTGATGTTCAGGGAGCCGTGCCATCGCTTTCGGTGAGTATTGTGATTACAGCAGCCCTCTTCGGTGTCGTGACATTGGCGGCCCTCGGTTGGGTCTCTTTACTCAAAGGGATGGCGGGTTTGCTCGCTTTGATGCTGGCGTTGGATGTGTGTCGAGTGGGCGAGTTGCGCCGGCGATTTCCGTTTGAACTGTGGGTCGTGATCGCCTCGGCATTGGTCCTCGCTGAAGCACTCACCCAGAGCGGTCTGATCGGTGCGGTGGTGTCTGCGATCGAGCCATGGCTCGGTTCGATACCCGTCTGGGCGGCTTTGGCTGCGATTTACGGCTTGACGTTGCTCATGACCGAGTTGATGACTAACAACGCCGCCGCCGCCTTGGTCTTTCCCCTCGCTTACTCTTTGGCGTCGGCGCTGGGTGTGCAACCGATGGCCTTCGTTGCAGCAGTAGCATTGGGTGCGAGCGCGTCGTTCCTGACGCCTTTTGGTTATGCGACCAACTTGATGGTACAAAACTTGGGCGGCTACTCACGCGCTGACTATGTTCGCTATGGGCTGCCCGTGAGCGCGGTGTACTCAGCGGTCGTCCTGTACCTTTTGCCGCAGGCTTACCCGCTCGCTTTGGGCTAGATTCAGCAGGGACCCTTTCGGGCGACCATCTCTCGTACCTTTAGTGCTATGCTGTCATCGCGTATCCGATTCAGCAGTGTGAGGCCGCGTGATGGAGCGACCCTCTGACATTTTTGATCACGTCTTGCGATCGCAGTTGCTAAAAAAAAGCAATGCTCGGGCGCTCGGCTTACTACTCAGCACTTGGGCTGTGATCTTTGGCGTGCTGTGGCTGGCCGGAACTTACCCCAACCCCGCGACGATTATCTTGGCCTTGGTGGTGTTACCCGGCCGTCAACTGAGTCTGGCGGTGCTCATGCATGAGGGTGGTCATGGCTCCTTGTTTCGAAGTCAGTGGGCGAACCAGTGGGTAGTCCAGTGGTTTTGTGCGCTACCGACCTTGGGTGATCTTGAGAGTTACGCTCGGGGGCATGCCGCACATCATCGCCTTGCGGGTACCGAGAACGACCCGGATCTGCCGAACTATCAGGCCTACCCCGTTAGTCGCGACAGTTTTCGGCGAAAAGTCATTCGCGACCTTACGGGACAGACTGGCTTCAAGCTTGTTTCTGCGGTGTTTTTGGGCGCGACCGGTATCGTCGGCGACGGTCAGCGGCAGGGTTTCGCGCTGTTGCTCAAGCAGATTGTAGCACAAGTTGCAGTCTGGATTTTGCTGACTGCCCTCGGTGTGGGCTGGACTTGGTGGCTTTGGTTTGCCAGTTTCATGACCGGCTATATGTTGATTATCCGTTTGCGTCAGATTGCCGAGCACGCAGCGGTCCCCAATCTCATGGATTTAGATCCGCGATTGAATACAAGAACTGTGGTGGCACCGGCGTGGCAACATTTCTTACTCGCCCCCAGTTATGTGAACTACCACATGGAGCACCACTATATGCCCGGCGTCCCCTGTTATCGACTCCCGCTGTTGAGATCAGCGCTACGCGCGCGTGGCCTGCTTGATGATGTGATCCAAGACACCGACTATGCTCAGGTGTTTCGTCGCGTGGTGCGGGCCACATGAGTCCTGATCAGTGGGTCGAGGTATGGGTTGGGCCTATCGCTCAGGGCTTATCGCAGCTGGTGTTTTACCCGGTCACGCTACTGGGCAGCTCGGTGCCACTGATCGTATTGTGGTTGGCAGTGGCCGCTGTGTTTTTCACCGTTTATCTGCGCTTTGTCAACATCCGCGCTTTGGGACTGGCGTTTCGTCATGCGCGCGGTCATTTTGATGACCCAAAAGCGCGGGGCGAGATCAGTCATTTTCGGGCTGTGGCCACGGCGATTTCAGGTACGGTCGGTGTGGGCAATATTGGTGGGGTCGCGGTGGCCATCACCGTGGGCGGACCGGGTGCCGCCTTCTGGTTGTTTGCGGCGGGGGTTCTGGCCATGTCGACCAAGTTAGTGGAGTGCACCTTGGGGGTGAAGTACCGTCGCCACCATGCCGATGGGTCGGTGTCTGGCGGGCCGATGTATTACATGGAGGACTGGTTTAAACACCGGGGCTGGCCATCGCTTGGGCGGCTTATGGGCGGTTTTTATGCCCTGGCTCTAGTGATTGGCTGTTTCGGTATTGGCAATATGTTTCAGTCCAATCAGGCCTACACCCAAATGCTCGTGATTACCGGCGGCGACCGCGGTTTTCTGGCTGATCGTGGGTGGTTGTTTGGTGTGCTTTTGGCAGCTGTTATCGGTGCGGTCATTATCGGAGGTATTCGCTCCATTGCTAGGGTGGCCGGCATCTTGGTGCCCGTCATGGCGGTGCTTTACGTGGTCAGCGCACTGGTGGTGATAGGGTTGAGCGCCGAGCATATTCCCGCGGCTTTATCGATGGTGTTTAGCAGTGCGTTTTCCAGCGAGGCGGCCTCGGGCGGCGCGCTCGGTGCGTTGGTCATCGGTTTCCAACGGGCGCTGTTTTCCAATGAGGCGGGTTTGGGTTCAGCATCGATCGCTCATGCTGCTGTACAGACGGAACAGCCCGCCTCCGAGGGCATCACGGCCCTGTTAGAGCCTTTCCTCGATACCGTGATTATTTGCAGCTTAAGCTCCCTTGTGATTCTCACCACTGCCTATCCACAGGGCTTGGTGGGCGAGGGTTTAGCGGGCATTGAATTGACCTCAGCTGCGTTTGCTTGGCACTTTAGTTGGGCACCTTATGTGATTGCCCTCGCAGCGCTACTTTTTGCCTTCTCTACGGCTTTAGCATGGTCCTATTATGGGTTGAAAGCCTGGACTTATTTATTCGGTGAAAGCCGGGTCCGGGTGCTCACGTTTCAAAGCTTATTCTGTCTATTTATTGCGCTGGGTTGCATGCTCAAGCTTCAGGCAGTCCTCGACTTCTCTGACGCCATGGTCTTTTTAATTGCGTTGCCCAACATCCTTGTGCTGTATCTCTATGGACCTGAGGTCAAGCGTGACGTTGAGGCCTACCTGCAGCGAATTCGGTCAACTCAATAGGGGCGATCGCCCTCTGAAACCACGCGGTGTAACCGGCGTGTGGCTGGGAAAAAATCATTCACCGGTTTGTGTAAGGTGCTGCGATTGTCCCAAATGGCAATGCTGTTTGCCCGCCACTTAAAGCGGCAGGTAAATTCCATCTGCGTGCAGTGCTGGTAAAGGAATTCAAGGAGTTTCGTGGACTCCAACGGCGGTAGCCCTTGGATGTGACTGGTAAAGAGTGCGTTGACAAAGATGACTGATTTTCCGGTCTCAGGATGGGTCTGTATCACGGGGTGTGTCACTGGGGGATAAGCTGCGACCGCATCCGCGAGTCGCTCACGGCCACCGGGCTCTGCTAGGCTCTCTTTGAAGCCCTGACTAAAATCATGGATCGCGACCAGATCATTTAGATAGGCCTTCATGCCGGAGGACAGCGCGTCGTAAGCGGCGGTCATGCTCGCCCACATGGTATCGCCACCAACACTAGGTATCTCGACGCCTTTGAGCAATGTGACCGATGGTGGATGTTGTCGAAAGGTCATATCGTTATGCCAGACCTCGATCTTGGAGGGATTTTTCGCAGTGCTCTCAAGCAACATCACCTCCGGCAGGTTGTCCACCGTACCGTAGGCGGGGTGCGTTTGTAGCGGTCCGAAGATCAGGCCGATATCGCGCTGTGCTTTGGGGCTGATGTCTTGATCCCGAAAAAAAATGACCTCATGCTCATTCAGCGCCTGCCGTAGCTCAACCTGCGTGGCCGCATCGAGCGGACGCGATAAATCAACACCAGAAATCTCGGCGCCAAGCGCGCCGGCGACACGTTGAATGTCCATTCCCTGAAGAACTCCTGACAAAAAAGATCGAAAGATCCTGCGAGTGGGAGGGATTGTGATCGTTTCTGGGCTCCTTAGGCAATATCAATTGAGTGAGACTAATTACCAGCTCGGGATTGGCGTGGCTTGTGACTGCTGCAGATCGATAGGGGATCGACTCACAGGCGACGCCTCCCCGAGAAGCAATCCACTTCGCAGGTTTACGCGAGTTGCCTTATTGATCACTACTGGGAGGTTTTAATGACTCACAAATTCATCGGATGTTTATTTACTTTATTGCTGATGGCACCCAGCCTGTCGCAGGCCAATACCGCGATTATTGATTCTCCAGCGGTGGTATCGACCGCTGACGACGCACCGCCGATCTATATTTTGGATGAAATGACCGCGTGGCAATTGCGCGGACGCTTTGCGCCATTGCCGTTGGTAATGGGTGTCACCAGTCTTGATCTCGCGTTGACTGGCTTATTTTGGGGCGTGTACGTCCCTTATTACTCTGAGGAAGAGGGGCCTGCGACCGATCAGGCGATTATCATTAACGCGGAGCGATGATCTCATGGCATCGTCTTTTGAAACTCTGCGTCTGCGGCAATCGCATTATGAAGCACTGCGCAGCCGGACCGGGCGATTTGTGAAACGGCTGCTGATCATTACAGTTGCATGGCTCGCATGGGCGAGTGCAGCGCTGCTCTGGATGCCAGTCTCATTAAGCGATTTGGCATTGTTGGGTCTGTGGATGTTACCCATGCCCTTGTTTGTGCTGCAGGCGTGGTATCACGGTGGGACATCATTGGTTGACGGTCATTGAGGCGTGACTTTGCGAGCGACTGTGATGCGCGGCGGCTTGATCGTCCTGTGTGCCCTACTGATGGGTTCGCGGGTCATCGATTTGCCGCTGCAGCGGTCTCAGTTTGACTGTGGTCCTGTTGCTTTGCACATTTGGTTGTCGCTGCGCTACCCCGAAATTGCGGCTCGCCCGGCTGTGCAACAGACGCTGGAGCGACACAGTGAGCAGACCTTGGCGTTGCGCCGTGGCTTGAGCGTGCAACAGGTGATCAGGCTCGGTGAGTCAGTAGGCGTGCCCCTGCGAGCGCGGTATGTACAGTTTGATGAATTGCAACCGCTCTTGCCGTTGTTGGTCTATCTTGAGATGCCAGCTGGCGCGCACTTTTCGGTGCTCACCAGAATCCTCGCGGGCCCAATTCCGGGAATAGAACTGACCGACCCCGCAGGCGGAGTGCAGTTGATCTCTCAACAGCAATTTTTTCAGTGGTGGCAGCGGGGCATTGCGCTCTCGGATTGGCTACATCGCCGCGCAAATCCATACCAGCGCAATGGACCCTCAGCCTGATTACAGTTGCTGTCGCGCTAAGTCGAGCGCCATCACTTCGGGAAGGCTTGCGATCTCCGCGTTGGCGATCACAGCGGTGCTGGCACGCTCTGGTACGAGATACTCCTCGGTGACCCGACGGAGGTCGTCGAGCTGAGTATTGATGACGCCTTGTCGGAACAAGGCGCGATGCTCAGCTGTGCGCCCAAAGAGCCGATCGTGAAGCTGTTTTTTGGCCTCTCCCGCTGGCGATCCGGGCTTATCGAGGGAGGACACAACACTTAAAATGGCCTCTTCAAGTGCTTGCGGATCAAGCTTCGCGGACTTCAGCCATTCGATGGATTGATCAAAGTCATCTAGGGTCGCCACGAGGCGTGGGTCGCGATAGGAGTAGAAGCGGAAGGCGGCGATGTTGCTGTCTTGCCCCGCGCCACCGCCGTAGGCGCCGCCTTGCTCGCGCACCGTGCGATGCAGGAAACCATTGCGCAGAAAGGCGCCGAGCACGGCGAATACGGGGGCATCGGAATGTCCAGCGGGCACGGTCGGATAGGCACGAGCACAGAAGTTGACCGCGGTGTTCGCAATCCAGATCTCTCTGCGTTGCTCGTGGATCGGTGGCAAAGACCAATCCGAGAGCTTGGCGTGAATCGGGACGCTTTCAAATCGGCTCGCCAACTGTCGTTTGGCGTCGTCAAGATGATCGGCATCGGCGATGGTCGAAATCACGACCTCGGCGCTTTCCTGAAGACGACCATAAAGTTGCTCAAGCGCGCGACAAAACTGATTCAAGCCTTCAGGATTTGATAGCTCATCATCCAGTGCTCGAATACGCCTGATACCCTCGAGTCCACCTTGTTCATGCGCGCGCAATGCGATGGGGCTCATGCCTGCACAGGCTGCGCTCATGGCCAGACTGTGACCATTGCCGGTGATGCTTTGGTCCCTTCGAGCGCGGATCTGACTGATGAGCTCCCGAATGCGCGGTTGTTCATCAAAACGAGCGCGGGTCGCCAAGTCAAACATCAGTGCGACCTGGTCGTCGACCCGATGAGCAAGGGCTTTGCTCGAGACGAGCCACCAACCTTCACTGCGTTGAGGGTCAAGTCGGTCAGATCGCGTGATGACGCCCGCGCCAATACTGCCCACCGAAGCAGACTGCCGCTCTTGAGTGGCAAGGTAGTCGTCTTGTCCCACGCCGACTTCACTCAGAAAGCCTGTGAGTAATGGCAGCATATTGAGCTCGTCTGCGTCGAGTTGAGGCAGTCGACGCAACACCTGCTGGTAAACTAGGCCATTCGTACCCACGTGAAAATCGAGTCCTCGCACAGCGGGGTGGTGCGTTTCTATCGGGGACAAGTGCGCGGTATCGCTGGGAATATCCGCTAAGGTGACGCGCGGTAAAATATCGGGATCGTCGACCTGAAGTTGGCGCTCGCGCAACCGAGCAGCCAGATCGATGACGTTGGCACGACCCTGATCATCCAGACCCGCTGCCAGGGTTTCCAATCGACGATTCTCTCTCTCGAGTCGTTCGCTCGCCAGTGAGGGATCCGGTACCACTGTAAGAAGAACCCGATGCGGATTGTCGAGTAGCAGTCGGCGTATCAGCGCAGGGACGTAGGTAGGGTCGGAAATTCTTGCCCGTAACGCATCGATGGCAGGCGCCAAGTCAAGTGTTGCCGCAGCATCGCCATAGTGTGTGGCGGCCCCCAGAACGCGAAGCATTAAATTCAGACCGTAGGGCATGCCGTCGCCGCTGATCTCTCTTTGGTGGAGCTCAATTTGATGCAGTATGGCCTCCAGTCGGTCGGGCTGGACGCCGTTCTGGCAAACGTCTTCAATAACCTCGAGCACGCTGGCCTCGAATTCTTGCGCGTGCTCGGCTTCGCTTCCCTCAATACCGCAGCACAACACCATTTCGCGCATGGATTCCTCCAGTCCGCACAGTGGCGACGGTGCGTTTCCTAGCGGCGTGGTCTCCAGCCATTTCATCAGAGGCGATGCGCTATTCTCCATCAGCACCGACGACACGATCTGCGCTTCAAGCATCGCCATGAGATCGGCGCTTTCACCGAGCTTCCAGCCCAGAATAAGATGTGTTTTCTCGGCGAGCGTATCATCGGTCTCGACGGCATACCGGTGTTGGGCTTGACGAGGCTGCTCAAAGGGCATTTCCAAGGCAACTTCGACTTTTTCATCGAGTCGCGTAAAGCGGTTGAGCGCTTTTTGCTCAAAATGATGCTGATGGGTATGCGCTGGAATGTCACCAAAGGTAAGAAAAATCGCGTTACTCGGGTGATAGTGACTTCGATAGAAATCGCGCAACTGCTCGTAGGTAAGGTCGGGGATGTTCTCCGGGTCACCACCACTATTGAAATGGTAAGTATTGCTCGGGAACAGCTCGAAACACAGTCGATCCCAAAGCACAGAGTTAATTGAAGACATCGCCCCCTTCATTTCATTGAACACGACGCCTTTGAAGGTGAGTGCACCCGTACCATCTTCATTTTCAAACTCGATGCGATGACCTTCTTGGGCAAAATCGAGGGGGTCGAGTCGTGAGAAGAACACGGCGTCCAAATAGACCGACAGCAAATTATCAAAGTCTTTTTTGTTCTGTGTGGCGAAGGGATAGGCCGTCCAATCTGAGCTAGTAAAGGCATTCATGAACGTGTTGAGCGACCGCCTGAGCATCATAAAGAAGGGGTCGCGGACGGGATATTTTTCGCTACCGCACAAGGCCGTGTGCTCGAGAATATGGGCAACGCCAGTGGAGTCCTCGGGAACTGTTCTCAGAGCTACCATAAACACGTTCTCGCTGACCTGCGCCTGCAGGTGCAGGTGTTGTGCACCCGTGGGCTCGTGCTCGAACTCCTGAACAGTGACGTTCAGTGACGGTATCTCCACTTCTCGTTTCAAAATGAAATGATGATCCGTCTTGATCGCTTGCTCAGTCGATGTCATGGGTCACTCCGATCTTAAAATTGTGTCGTTGAGGCGATACAGCCACGGCCAGCGTTTCCCTGTTACCCAAATACCACCCGATGCCGGGTCTCTGGCGATGCCATTGAGCACATCGGTATTGGGCCGTCGCTCTGAAGCGGGAAGCAGGTTGTCCAGCGTGATGTCGCCCAGCACCTGACCGCTCTCAGGATGGATCCGCACCAACCGATCTGTTTGCCACACGTTGGCCCAGATCTCGCCGTTGACCCATTCTAATTCATTCAAACGGTTCAGTGGTTGCCCGTTGTCGAAAACCGCGAGTATTTTCCACTCAAGGGGCAGTGTTTTTTCAGCAAATCGTAGTTCATGAGTGCCATCGCTCATCCAGACATAGTCAGGGGAGTGAGTCAGTCCCCAGCCCTCAGAGGGAATGGAGGCACCGCCTAGATAGCGCAAACTGTCGCGATCATAGCGAAGCAGGCGCCTCGCGCGCCAGGTTAGAAGCCATACCTCGGACCCAATCACTGTGAGGCCCTCGGCAAACAGTTGGGCAGGCAGACGCTCGATTTTCTGGAGTTCTAGCGCAGGAAAGGAGTAGCGCGCCAAAAAAGAGCTGCCATAGCCACCAGAGCTCACCCAAAGTTGATCCTCCGCAATTTCCAAGCCCTGGGTGAAAATTTGCCGATGGAAAGGGATCGCTTCTGCGATCCGGTCATCCGCAGTCTCGGCGAGAACATGGCCAATTTCGAGGGTCAAAAACGCCAGCGCAGCAGCGCCGAAAATCTCAAGGCGGCGGATCCAGTTGACTGTCATGGCGTCGTCCTCCCTCGAGCGATATCTCGCACGATAAATCTCGCCGGCGCCAAGGCGCGAGTGAGATAACGTGGTAAAGCGGGAGGTCGATTCAGAATTTGGTCGGCTAGCCACTGAGCACAAAGCGGCGCTGCAGTGAGTCCTCGGGAGCCGAGAGCAGTCAGGACGAACAGACCGTCCTTCGCAGCGACGCGATCGGCGACCCGCTCTGTTTTTCGATGCGCAAGGGACGCGTACTGCATGAAGCATCGCTCGCGATCAGGGACTGGGCCGACAATAGGTAGATAATCGATACTGTTGCACCGGTGTCCCACGCGCCCCGATAGTTCACCGGGTGCAGTGTCAATGACTAGATTGGGCACGGCCGCCTGTAATTGCGCCAGATTGAACTCGTGATCCTTTATCCGCTCCTCTAGGCTGTCGTCATTGGGTCCGTAACTTGCACCCAGCCAGTGCTGCCCATCTATCGGTGGCGGTAAGTAGCCCTGATGACACAGTGCGGTTTCTAGTTCTGAAAGCGGTGGAAATGTTGGCAGTTGCGTC
The DNA here is from genome assembly GCA_038134505.1 of Halieaceae bacterium. Classification (GTDB taxonomy): domain Bacteria; phylum Pseudomonadota; class Gammaproteobacteria; order Pseudomonadales; family Halieaceae; genus Luminiphilus. The sequence goes on from JAYPVH010000012.1 coordinate 53,618, forward strand.
ACCTGACCGCGAATCGTCTGAAGCGGTAGCCAATCAGCATCCGGATGGTCAATGACGTTGCGGGCATTGGCCAGCACTGCAATGTCTGCTGATGCAAGCACGACACCCTCGCCGCTGTGTGCGGACCAACCAGCGCTGGAGTCAGTATTCTGTAATGAGACGAAGCCGGTATTCGATAGCACTGTAATATTGGCGTGATCGAGGAGTCTGCGGCAAACCATCGGTGGATTGAGCCAGAGTGCTTCGGGAAAGTGGACGCCCCGTTGTTGTGTGGGCAGACCAAGGATTTCTTGAACGGTCGGCCCATCGAGAATTGCTGCAAGATGCGGCTCATCGAGTACCGATTGCAGGGCGGCCAGCGTTTCGTCGTCATCGGAGAGTTGGATAAATCCACATTGCGCGCCCAAATCTGGGTCGTTAGCCTCGCTCAGTAGCGCGCTGTACCGACGTACGGCATAGCAGTAACTGACGAGCGCAAAATCACTGAGATCCCCGAATCTGCGTGATAAGCGAGTGTAAGTTAACCCTTGTTTGTTACCTGAGCCTGCGTCTGCGACGCCGTTCGCTTCGATAACGGTAACCTGCAACCCCCGCTCTGCTAATGTGTGTGCACACCAGCTACCCGCTAAGCCGGCGCCGATGACAATCGCTGTTTGAGGCCGAGGCCTGCTTGTCGCGAGATCCCAAGGTGTGACGGTCAGAGGTAAGTCTGCGCGGGTGCTGAGCGTGCCACGTAAGCTATCTCGTTTGCGGCCGAAGCCGGCCGTTTTCTCAACGGCGAATCCGACCTCGGTGAGTGCACGGCGCACATGACCCGCGGCAGTAAATGTTGCGAAGGTGGCATTGTCAGCGCTCAAACTTGCAATAGGCTGACAAAGATTGTTGTTCCACATGTCAGGGTTCTTTGATGGCGCAAATCCATCGAGGAACCATGCATTGACCCACGGAGTTTGATGACTAGCGAGGTCCAGCAGCGCGTCGAGGCCATCCTCCCACCACAAATCCAGTGTGATCCGATGCGTCGGCATCAGGATTCGGTGGCAGCCAGGAACGGGTGCTGGCCACTGCTTGCGCAGCGCGGAAAATTCGACTGCAAGATCCGGCCACAGGTCACAACTGCGCGCAAAGTCTTCTCTGCGAAGGGGGCGGTGGTCGATGCCGAGATAATGTAATTGCGCGCCGGTGGGAGCTCGCTGTAACCAAGCTCGAACGGTGAGCGCGAAATTAAGGCCTGAGCCAAACCCTAATTCGCTAATGGTGAAGATCTCTCCTGCGGCGAGTGCGTTAAATCGCTGCGGCAGTCGATTGCCTTCGATGAAGGTGTATTGACTCTCTGCGAGTCCATTTTGATCACTGTAGTAGACGTCACCGTAATCGACTGACTCCAATCCCCGCGCAGACCAGAGCAAGTTGGGGGCGTCGATAGGGCGCCAAGATTGATTGCGACGATGGATCACAGTGACGACTCGGTGACAAAGAGGGGAAGGGTAACAGATTCGCAAAATGACTGGTCTGATGAGGGTTCGCGCCGGTACAATCCCCGCATTCAGAAAAGGGGTTTACCATGTCGCAGGCAACGCTCACTACCGAGCAATTTGCGACGATGGCAGCGAATTTGCTGCATCGTGCATTGATTGAGTCACCGCGAACAACGGCAAAGCGCATCTTCCGAGAGATTCATGCGGGCGGTCGGGTCGCGGTGGCAAACGTCAAGATGGAGGACGGCGGCGAGGTCAGAGTCGACGTCATATTGGATCACACGGAATGTCGGGGAGACCTCAATTTTTCTCGCTTTAAAGAGACTTTTTTGGCGCTCATTCGGGATCTCGCATCGCAAATCGAGGCGGAAGAGCCACTAATAACGTTCAGTCCGCAAGCTGCGGAGGGAGCTGAAGGTCAGTTCGTGAGTGATGAAAAATTATTTGCGGCTCGGGGTATCAGTCAGCATGATGGCGAACTCAATATCCTGATGTTGGCTGCAAAGCCCGAGCCGGTTGATCCTGTCGTGACCATGCGTTTGCTGTATGTGTCTCCGGATCAATTCACTCAATCGTCACCGAGTAACTGAATATCCGAAGGTGGCACAATCGTAACCGTGCTTGCCTCAGTCGGTGCGGCCACTTGAGCCTCCCCGCGGGCGACCACTTTATAGTTTTGATTGGCGACCGAGCAGGCGATGGTGACCCAGGGCTTTTTAGCGTGTTTCTCTGTCACTTCGAGGGTCACGGTCAAGGTGTCGCCTAACATGACGGGCGCTCGGAACTGGAGACTTTGACTCAAGTAAATGCTGCCAGGTCCGGGTAATTGCATGGCGATCGCCGCGCTAACAAATGCGCCAGTCAACATACCGTGGGCAATGCACTCGCCAAAAACCGTTTGTGCCGCATACTCAGGGTCGAGATGAACCGGGTTGTGGTCTCCCGATACAGCCGCAAAAAGTTGAATCTCACGATCGGTCACTAACCGGCTATAGTGAGCGGTATCGCCAATCGCGATCTCCTCGAAAGTCAGACAGGTGAGTTGCATAGGCAGGGCGAGCTCCGTGATAGTGGTGGTTGACCCCATTGGGCGTGTTTGCCGATGATACCGAAAAGCCAAAGGAATGAGACGGATGACCGATAATAATTTGGTTGCAATTCAACAGCAGGTCGAGGCACAGCTCCAATCGTTGGGTATTGCCACACGCCTCCCCGAAAAGTCTTGGTCGTCGATTGTTGAAATGTTTGAGGAAGCACTGCTTCAGTATGCTGCTCAGCGCTGTTGTACCAGTCTTGGGCACAGCCTGACCTACGCCGACGTAGACCGGTTATCAGGCGCCTTTGCATCATGGCTGCAACGTGACTCGGGTCTCAGCGTTGGTGATCGCGTCGCGATCCAAATGCCGAATCTCATTCAGTATGTCGTGGCCTGTTTGGGCACCTTGCGCGCCGGCATGATCGTGGTGAATACCAATCCGTTGTATACCGCGCGAGAATTAATACATCAGTTTAACGACGCGGGAGTGAAGCTCCTTGTTGTACAGGCAAACGTGGCTCAAACCGTGGCGGGAGTCCTCTCGGAGACAGGCGTTGAGCGCGTGGTGGTCACTGAGTTGGCTGATTTGCACCCACAGCCCAAACGGTGGTTGATTAATTTTGTCGCAAAGTACGTCAAAAAAATGGTGCCGCCCTTTAGTATTCCAGGGGCCCTAACCTTCAATCAGGTATTGCGTCGAGGCGCGGAGAAACCACATCAGCCTGTGAAGCTTGAGAGACAACAGCTGGCGATGCTGCAGTACACAGGCGGTACGACGGGCGTCGCGAAGGGCGCCATGTTGTCCCACGGTAATTTGATCGCCAATGTGTTGCAGTGTGATGGCGTTTTTAGAACGCATCAGCTCTCGGGGGTCGGTGATATCTTTATCCAGCCGCTGCCCGTCTACCATATCTACGCATTTACGGCATCGATGTATGCGCTTCACATTGGTGCTCAGACCGTATTAATCCCGAACCCGCGAGACCTAGATTCCGTAGTCGACACGATTCGGCAGTACCCGCCCCGCCTCTTTTGTGGACTCAACACGCTTTTTGTCGCGCTGTGCCAGCACTCGGGTTTCAGATCTCTCGATTTCAGTCGCTTGAAGGTCACGTTGTCTGGCGGTATGGCGCTTACGCAGGATGCAGCAGAGCGCTGGCAGGAGGTCACTGGCTGTGCCGTTTGTGAGGGCTATGGCCTGACAGAGACCTCTCCGGTGGCGACAACTAACCCGGGCAATGGAATGCAATTGGGTACGATTGGTCTGCCCGTGCCTGAGACCGAGGTGAAGGTTGTTGATGAAGCGGGCAACGCTTTGGGCTTTGACGAGGCGGGTGAGCTGTGTATCCGTGGGCCACAGGTCATGCAGGGTTATTGGCAGCGACCCGAGGCGACGGCTGAGGCGATAGATTCAGCGGGATGGTTCGCGACAGGTGACGTGGCGGTGATTCAGCCCGATGGCTATCTGCGCATTGTGGACCGTAAGAAAGATATGATTGTTGTCTCAGGATTTAACGTCTATCCGAATGAGATCGAAGACGTCTGCGCGCGTCATGAAGGTATTCTGGAGAGCGCTGCGATTGGTGAGCCGAGCGCGCAAACCGGAGAGGCAGTGCGCTTGTATGTGGTGCGAACGGACCCAAATCTGACTGAAGCGGACGTCATCGCATTTTGTCGGGAGCAGCTCACAGGGTACAAGGTACCCAAGTCGGTGGTGTTCCGAGATGAATTGCCAAAAACAAACGTGGGTAAAATCTTGCGTCGTGAGTTACGCGACGCCGGTTGAAGTCACTGAAGGCTTCTCGGTGCGGTTTTTATCGGTACGGTCCTAATGTCGAGCACTGAATCCTCGCAGCTGCGAGCCATACCATCCGTCATTGAGTATCCAGCTGATTTGCCCGTCGCCGCGCACCGCGACGCGATTGCTGCGGCGATTAGCAAGCACCAAGTGGTCATTGTCGCTGGGGAAACGGGTTCCGGTAAAACGACGCAGTTGCCCAAAATCTGCCTTGAGCTGGGTCGTGGTCGCGCATTACGCATTGGTCATACGCAGCCGCGCCGTATTGCTGCACGCAACGTCGCCCAGCGCATCTCGGACGAGATGGGACAGCCGCTCGGTGCGATAGTGGGCTATCAGGTACGATTTACAGACCAAGTCTCAGACGCATCTGCAGTAAAGGTGATGACCGATGGCATTTTGCTCAGCGAGTTATCGCGAGATAAAGACCTCGCTGCCTATGACACGCTGATCATCGACGAGGCCCATGAACGCAGTCTCAATATCGATTTTATCCTCGGTTACATTAAGCAGCTGTTACCGCGCCGACCCGATTTAAAGGTGGTGATCACTTCCGCGACGATCGACGTCGATCGCTTTTCCCGACACTTTGACGATGCGCCGGTCATCGAAGTCGAAGGACGGACTTATCCGGTTCAGGTTGAGTATTTGGGCGATGTTGAAGATCGCGATATTGGTGTTCAGGAGCAGATTATTGCTTTATTGGCAGAGATCGATGCCGGTGTTTGGGGAGCGCGGGGCGATGTTCTGGTTTTTTTGCCCGGTGAGCGTGAAATTCGTGAGCTCGCCAAGCAACTCAAAGGTGAGGATCGGTTTCAAACGCTGCCGCTTTATGCGCGGCTGAATCAGCGCGAGCAGCAGCGCGTTTTTTCTGGCGGCGGGCGAGGCATGCGTGTGGTGTTGGCGACTAACGTGGCTGAAACATCGATTACCGTGCCGGGCATTCGCTATGTTATCGATCCAGGTGAAGCGCGCATTAGCCGTTATAGCGTTCGGAGCAAGCTACAGCGCTTGCCGGTAGAAAAAATCTCTCAGGCCAGCGCCAATCAGCGAATGGGACGCTGTGGTCGTGTCGCCTCGGGTGTGTGTCTACGACTGTATTCGGAGCAAGATTTTTTGTCCCGACCCGAGTTCACCATGCCCGAGATTTTGCGGACTAACTTAGCAGCGGTCATTCTCCGGATGCTCGAGCTTGGCTTAGGCGATGTTGGACGCTTTCCGTTTATCGATATGCCCGAGCCTAAGATGGTGCGTGACGGCTATCGCTTGTTGGAAGAATTGGGTGGCGTCTCACGTCGCGGTCGACTCACGGCCGTGGGTCGGCGTATGGCGCGTCTGCCTATCGACCCAAAGCTATCGCGCATGTTGTTGTCAGCCGCCGATTCGAATTGCTTGGCAGAGGTTTTAGTGATTGTCAGTGCGCTGTCGGTGCAGGACCCGAGAGAGCGGCCGGCCGAAAAACAAACGCAGTCCGATCAGGCACACGCGCGGTTTCGCCATGAGCGTTCAGATTTCCTGAGCTGGCTCAAGCTGTGGCAATACTACGAGGAGCAGCGTCAAGCGCTCAGTCAAAGCCAGCTCCGTAAGCTTTGCAATCGAGAGTTTTTATCGTTCATGCGCATGCGCGAATGGCGAGAGACGCATGCTCAGTTGGTCATTGCCTGCCGACAAATGGGTCTCAAACCGGGTTCAGTGACGCAATCCATTGACGAGATCTACAGTGCGATCCATCAATCGCTACTCGCAGGGCTACTATCCAATGTGGCGCAGCACGATGAGGCAAAACAGTACCAAGCGACTCGGAATCGCAAGATTCAAATTTTTCCGGGGTCCGGTCAGTATCGGAAACCACCGAAATGGATTGTCGCTGCCGAAATTGTTGAGACCACGCAGGTGTTCGCTCGACAGTGTGCGGCGATTGAGCCCGAGTGGTTGTTGCGAATTAATGCCTCAGCGCTCAAGCGCCAGCACTATGAACCCAGTTGGCAGATGCGCAGCGGGCGAGTCATGGCCCGAGAGCGTGTGCTGTTGTTCGGTTTAGTGATCAAGGAAGGGTATCGGGTCGATTTTGGCGCCATTGATCCCGCCACCGCTCGCGATATTTTTATTCGGGATGCGCTGGTCGCGGGTCAATACAAGTCCCCGCCCAATTTCTTAAAAAAGAACCTCGCTTTGATCCGGTCGGTACAAGACCTTGAATCGCGAATTCGACGGCGTGATCTGCTGATTGAAGAGGATCATTTGGCCACGTTTTATCGCGAGCGTCTGCCTGCTGAATGTTTCAGTACAGCTACATTGGAAAAGGCGCTGCGGAACCGACCTTCGCTCGCGGGTGATTTGTTGCTCGCTCGCGAACAAATCTTGACACGCGATCCGGGCGGTGAAATTGAAGCGCAGTTCCCCAAACAGTTGAGCTGGGAGGGCGTCGATTATCAATTGCGCTATCGCTTCGAACCAGGGGGAGGTCACGACGGCGTCTCGGTCACCGTGCCGCGAGCAATACTCAATCGCTGTCCGCGCTATCGCTTCGAGTACCTGGTGCCTGGCCTGTTAAGAGAAAAATGTATTCAACTGATTAAAGGGTTGCCGAAGGCATTACGCAAGCAGTTGGTGCCAGTGCCCGATGTCGTCGATGCTGTGTTGGCGGAGGTCGTGCCCAGTGAGCAGAGTCTGACCGCCACGTTGTCACGGATTTTAAAAGTACAGCGTCGTGTCACGATTTCGGATGCCGATTGGAATGAGTCTGCACTCGAAGATTTCTATCGGATGAATATTGTTGTTGTGGATGATGCCGGCAAGACCCTCGCGGAGAGTCGCGAGATGAGCACGCTGGTGTCGCAGTTTCGCGACGCAGCGAACCCTGAGCCCGACTCGGAGGACGGTTTTGAGAGGAAACAAATCGCGCGTTGGGACTTTGGTGACCTGCCGCAACGACATCGTCGTCGCGTAGCCGGTATGGAGGTCGTGTCTTACCCCGCCTTAGTTCAAGAGCCGGATGGTATTGCGATAAAAAGCCTCGACTATGCGGCGGACGCGGAAGTCGCCCATCGCCGTGGTACAGCGGCCTTGCTCATGAGAACACAGGCCAGCAGCGCCAAATACCTTCGTAAACAATTGCTTTCGGATAACGCCGCCACGCTCGCCTTGGCCGGTGCTCATTTATCGCGATCCGCATTGGTAGAGGCACTCATGACGTCTTCGGTCTTGCGGCTTCTCGATGGTGCGCCCTTACCACGAACTGAGAATGATTTTCAGCAGTGGACAACCCGCCTATCGGGCCGCTGGACGCCTGAAGTGACCGAGATGGAGCGGATTATGTTGTCTGCCTTGGATCAGGTGGCGCAAATGCATTCAGCGCTAGTGAAATTGAGCCCCGGAACGTTTGATGTCGCCAAAAGAGACATCCAGCATCATGTCTCGACCTTGTTTTCTGCAGACACATTGGTCGATGCGCCCGCGAATTGGTTTCAACAATTGCCGCGTTTTGCCAAGGCGGCGCGTCATCGAGCGGAGCGTTTGACCGGGCAAGGGCAGAAAGATGAGAAAGCGATGCTTCAGTTGGCACCGCACTGCGAGCGTCTGGATGCTTTGGTGGCGCGTTATCCCGGTGTTGTACTGTTGAGCGAGCCCGCTTTATTGTATCGCTGGATGTTGGAGGAGTTTCGCGTCTCATTATTTGCGCAGCAATTGGGCACGCGCTTGCCCGTGTCCAACAAAAGACTCGATGAACAATGGTCTCATGTGGAGCGGTGGGTCGCAGAGCATCCGCGGTAGCACTTCGGTGTGAAAAATGCTGATCAGAATTAACATTTGCATCTGTCCAAATCGGTTCTTGCTCTGGTAACGTATAAGGCCACAACTAACTAAGAATCTGGCGGGAGCTATTTCCCATGCATATGTTCGCCAGCTCGCGCGCCTTATTGACTGTGGCGCTTATCATTTTGCCTGCGTTTGTCAGTGCCGAGGCAGTTGATGACCCGTGGGAGCCCATGAATCGTGTCGTCTTTGACTTCAACGAGACCGCCGATGAGTGGGTGGCAACCCCCGTTGCCGAGGCCTATGTTGCGGTGACGCCTTCGCTCATTAGGCGCGGTGTGAGCAACGTTTTTGACAACTTCGAAGACGTCAACGGTGTGGTCAACGCGTTGCTCCAGGCTAAAGTTCCAGAGACCGCCACCAACCTCGTCCGCGTCGTGTTGAATTCGACGCTCGGGCTGCTTGGCTTATTCGATGTGGCCACAGGAATGGGGTTCGAGCGCTACGACACTGACTTCGGTCAGACCCTCGCGGTGTGGGGCGTTCCTCAGGGTCCGTACGTGGTATTGCCTATACTGGGACCCAATACAGTACGCAGTAGTGTCGGTGAGGGCGTCGATGCTTACGCATCGGTCACGACGGCCATCGACGACGTAGAAACCCAGTGGGGCGTCAGAACCTTAGGACTTATCGATACGCGCGCATCGCTCCTTGGCGCCAATGATCTTTTGTCGGGTGATCGCTACATTTTCCTGCGCGATGCTTATTTGCAACGGCGGCAGGCGCAGCTTTCTGGTGAGACCGAGCCGAAAGATACCTTCTCGGATTTTGACGATGACTGGGAATCCGATGACTTCTAGACAGGCACTGGAGGCTGTGGCGAGGCATGTCCGATAAGGGCTCCGTTCTCATTGTCGACGACCAGCCCGATCGGGCAGTGGCACTTGTCACCGCCTTAGAGAGAACGCCATTTCGTTTCGAAATTACGCCCGGTGCTCCGGATTTAGAGGCGGTATTGGGTCCGGAGAGCCCTTGGGATTGTGTGTTATTCCGCGTTGATCTAATCGATGTGTCTTGGCCGAGTGTGCGCAGGGCCTTGCGCGGTTTTGATGTACAGGTGCCGGTGATTGCGATCACCGACGATCGAGATCTGGAGAGTATGTCCATCGCATTGGCGCTGGGCGTGACAGATTTTTTAGCGCAACCGGTTGAGCGTGCCGGACTGCTCATGCGCTCAATCGAGCGCGCTGTGCATCACCGGCATTTACAGCGCGACTTAATCGCCACCAAGGAGCGCCTCGAGGAGGCTAATGCAGAGTTAAGTCATTCGCTTGCTGTGTTAGAGCAAGATCAGCAATCAGGTCGTCAGGTTCAGCGTGCCATGTTGCCGGCTCAGCCGCTGCGAATAAACGACTATTGCTTTAGCTATCGCATCATACCCTCGCTCTACTTAAGCGGCGATTTCACCGACTTTTTTCAAGTTGGCGAAGACCGGGTGGTGTTTTTTCTCGCAGATGTGTCTGGCCATGGATCGTCTTCGGCGTTCACTACGGTCCTGCTAAAGAACCTCTTCGCTCGCAAGCGATCAGATTACTTCAGACGTGCAGATCAATCGATTACCGATCCTGTCGCCATGCTCAATCTCGCCAACAGCGAATTGCTGGAGTTGGCCGTGAAAAAATACGCCACCATGGTCGTCGGCGTGCTGAATATGACGGACAACAGTCTGAGTTACAGCGTTGCTGGTCATTTACCCTTGCCAATTCTCTTTGACGACTCCGGTTGTCGTTATTTAGAAGGGGGCGGATCGCCTGTTGGCTTGTTACCGAAACCGCAATACCAAAAGCACGAGTTAGCGCTGTCTGATCAGTTTATGTTTCTGGCCATGTCCGACGGTGTTTTGGAAACCTTGCAGACAACTGATTTGATCGAGCAGGAAGCGGAATTGTTGTCTTTGCTGCAGGGTCCTGCGGCAAAGCCCGGTGAGTTGGTTGATCGAGTGGGTTTGGCCGATGCCGATCGCCGCGAGTTGGTCGATGATATCGCGGGGCTCTTTGTCAGCCGAGGGCTTGTCGGATGATGGGTCGGGTACGGGCGGCAAGTGAGCGCGGGGTGCATGTGCTGCGTCTCGAGGGCGACGTTCGTTTGACGATGTGTATTGCGATTGAGCGCCACATCCAGCGTGTACTGGACGACCCGCAGTTTCTCAGCATCTGGGTCGACCTCTCTGAGGCCGAGGGGCTAGACAGTACAACTTTGGGTGTTTTAGCGCAGCTTGCTATCCAGACTGAGGCCCGTTACGGCTTTAAACCTGCCATCTACTCCAGCAGTCCAAGTATTGATCGTTTGTTGGCGACAATGGGCTTCGCTCAGTTATTTGAGATGCGAAGTGGATGCCCTGAACAGCGCGCTGCGCAGACGGAGATTCCTGCGGTGGTGGGTACGGAGGCAGATATGAAAGCACATGTGCTGGCCGCACATCGCACTTTGATGTCAATCAGCTCAGAAAATAAAGCGGCCTTCCGCGACCTCGTGAGGACGCTTGAGCACAGCTGAGACTGCAGTGATTCAGCGCTTTATTGCGCCAGCAGCGCTTCTAATTTGATCTGATCAGCCGCAAAGCGCCGAATACCATCAGCTAATTTATCCGTCGCCATGGCGTCGTCATTACTGCCGTAGCGGAATTCAGCCTCGGACAGGGGCTCGGGTTTTTGGGCAGTGGCCCCGTCGCTTGATAGCACACGCGGTAATGGCCCCTCGTCCGCCGCAAGTTCGTCGAGTAACTCAGGGCTGATGGTCAGCCGATCACAGCCTGCGAGTGCCTCGATTTCACCTGCGTTGCGGAAACTGGCCCCCATCACCACCGTCTGATAGCCATGCTGTTTGTAGAATTGATAAATTTTGCGTACTGATTGCACGCCGGGATCGTCCTCAGCGCTGTTGATAGCGATATCGGTATTGGCGCGATACCAATCGAGAATACGACCGACAAAAGGCGAGATTAAAAACACACCGGCATCGGCACAGGCGCGAGCTTGCTCAAAGCCAAACAACAATGTCAGATTGCAATTGATACCTTCTTTTTCGAGTTGGCTTGCGGCGCAGATTCCCTCCCAGGTTGCCGCGATTTTGATCAGTACGCGGTTCGCGGGAACGCCGGCGGCATCGTAGCGCGCGATCAGCGACCGCGCTTTGGTAATTGTCGCTTGGGTGTCGAATGACAAACGCGCATCGACCTCAGTGCTGATACGCCCGGGAATCAGTTTGACGATATCTTGGCCTACACCGACGGCAAATCGATCAGCCGCCTCCTGGTCATCATGGCTTGATTGACGACAGTCCGCGAGTAAGCCTGCAAAGCGATCGAGCGTGGCGGCTTTCAGCAGTAAGGAGGGGTTGGTGGTCGCATCGGTAGGTTTCAGTCGCTCAATGGCATTGATATCACCGGTGTCGGCAACGACTTCTGTCATGGTGCGAAGTTGACTGAGTTTATCCATGAGATGTTCCTCAAAAATCTCGGGGGTCAGACACCGGAGTCGGTTGCCGTACCTTATGCCGGGTATTGTACATGTCTGATTCGCGTTGATGGACAGCCGGTAGAGATTATTGCGATAGCCTTGAGCTGCGGCGTGTAGGCCTTTTGCATACGCATCAGGCCAATTGATCAGTGCGCCGCGTCAGAGCAATCGCCGCACGCAAAGTGTCGGTATCTGCCTCTGGCCGATGGGCGTTTTCACTGAGGTGACGGCGAAACTGCCGACCGCCAGGTTGATGTTGAAATAACCCCAAAACGTGTCGTGTCATGTGATGCAGTCTAGCGCCGTCTTCGCACATCGCCTCGATATAGGGTATCATGTCTTCTAACACGTCACTGCGCGTCCGATGGCGTGCCCTGTCTGCAAACAGGACATGATCCACTGCGGCGAGAAGCCAAGGGTTTTGATAAGGCGCGCGGCCCAACATCACACCATCGACATGGGGTAGTACGGCTTCGCAGTCTGCCAAGCTCGTCAAGCCGCCATTCAAGACAATGGTTAAGTCGGGGAAGTCTTGCTTGAGTTGGTAAACCCAGTCGTAGTGCAGGGGTGGCACTTCTCTATTCTCTTTCGGGGATAGGCCTTGTAGCCAAGCATTCCGAGCGTGAACAATGAAGACTTCGCAACCGCTGTCACTGACAATGCCAACAAAATCTCGCAAGACGCTGTAGCTGTTCTGTTGGTCTATGCCAGTACGGTGTTTGATAGTGACGGGGATGGACACCGCGTCTTGCATTGCCTGTAGGCAATCGCGGACTAACTGTGGCTCGCTCATCAAGCAAGCCCCAAAGCGGCCATTTTGTACCCGGTCTGAGGGGCAACCACAGTTGAGGTTGATTTCCTGATACCCCCATTGCTCGCCTAATCGTGCTGCGCTGGCCAATTCCTCTGGGACGGCACCGCCGAGCTGTAACGCGACAGGGTGCTCGCTTGCGTTAAATTCGAGGTGTCTAGCGATATCCCCGTGCAGCAAGGCCCCTGTGGTCACCATCTCTGTATACAACCTCGCCCTGCGGCTGAGCAGGCGCCAAAAATAACGACAGTGGCGATCAGTCCAGTCCATACACGGAGCAGTACAGAATCGCCAAGGGTTTACAGAATGTGGGTTTTCGATCGTATGTTGGGCCATGTAGTCGAATCAGTGATGTTGCGCACGCCACACTTTGAGCGTGGCGAACGGCCAGTTTGTTCGGTCTGCACACTGTTTACTGCACAGTCTCACTACCCGGTCGGTTATGACCTCTGCTATAACGTAAATGACATTATCGCGAGCGCAACAAGGATAACAGGATGCCGCATTTTTCTCACTTTGCCCGAGCAACCCCAGATCGCCCGGCCTACATCATGGCGGGGAGTGGGCAGGTCGTGACCTATGGTGAGCTCGACCGCCGTAGTCACCAAATTGCGCACTTTTTTCGGCAGCAGGGATTGCAGCCAGGTGATCATATTGCCTTGATGATGAAAAACTGCGCCGAGTTTTTGCAAGTCGCCCAGGGCGCATTGCGCTCAGGTGTGGTGTACACGCCAATCAGCACGCACCTCAGAGAAGATGAAACGGCCTATATTATCCAGAATTGCCAGGCGAAACTGTTTATTGTGTCGGCCGATCTTATTGAGGTGGCCGCCGATGCCGCCGCCACTGCAAGCCTCGACCGCATCTGGGTGGTGGGCGGCGGCGCCTCTGGATTTGCTGATTGGAATACGGCTATTGCGGGCCTGCCGGAAACACCGATCGACGATGAATGTACAGGCGCGCCCATGTTGTACTCGTCCGGGACAACGGGACAACCCAAAGGCGTGTTTCAGAAGCCCGCTAGCACTGACATCAATCAAGCCCACGCGCTGGAGATGAGCGTCGGCGCTTTCTTTGGCTTTAATACTGAGACCATTTATTTATCGCCAGCGCCTCTGTATCACGCGGCTCCATTGCACTACAACACGCTGGTGCTGGCGACCGGTGGTACCAGCATCATCATGGAGAAGTTTGATCCCGAGCATGCGCTAGAGCTCATCCAGACCTATCGAGCAACCCACAGCCAGTGGGTGCCTATCATGTTTGTGCGCATGCTCAAACTCGATGAGGAGATTCGCACCCGTTATGACCTGAGCTCAATGCGTATGGCGATTCACGCCGCGGCGCCGTGCCCGATCGACGTCAAACAGGCCATGATCGATTGGTGGGGTCCTGTCATTTTTGAGTACTACGCGGCGAGTGAAGGTATTGGCTTTACGTTAATTGATTCCGAGCAGTGGCTCACGCACCGCGGATCGGTGGGGCGTCCTTTGTTTGGCGATCCGCGAATCGTTGATGAATCAGGTGCGGTACTGCCGCCGGGTGAAATTGGGCAAGTCTATTTTGCTGATAGCAGCCCCTTCGAATACTTCGGTGAACCGGAGAAGACCCGCGAGGCGTTTGATCAGCGAGGTTGGGGTACAACTGGTGACATGGGCTATCTCGATGAGGAGGGGTATCTCTACCTGACAGACCGTAAGAATTTCATGATCATCAGTGGCGGCGTCAATATCTATCCTGCGGAGATCGAGAATCTGATGATTACGCATCCGCTTGTGGCCGATGTGGCAGTCTTTGGGATTCCCAATGAGGAATTTGGTGAGCAGGTGCACGCAGTGGTTCAGCCTCACGACTGGGTAGATGCTCACGAGGCAACAGCGGAGGCACTCAAAACTTGGTTACGCGAGCGCCTGTCGCATATTAAAGTGCCGCGCTCTATCGAGTTCATCGAAAGCCTGCCAAGAATGGATAACGGCAAACTGTACAAACGACATTTGATGGCGCGATATCAAGCGTAAGAAGCGACTGGGTCTTGTGGTTTATCTGACGCCTAAACTCGCCGCTATTATGACCACTAGTGAGGCGATCACGGGAATCACGACGGTGATCACCCCGACATCCTTGTAGGCTTGTTTGTGCGTCAGTTGCGTGATGGTCAGCATCGCCACGACCGCACCGCAGTGGGGCAACGAGTCGAAGCCGCCGCTGGCAATGGTTGCGACGCGGTGTAAGACCGCGGGTTCAATGCCCATTGATAGGTAGTGCGGTGCCAGCGTTTGCATAAAGATCTGCAGGCCTCCCGAGGCCGAGCCGGTAATCGCCGAGATGACACTGATACTGCCGAACACCGAGAGCAAGGGTGGCAGGGCGCTGTCGAGCGCGAGCGACAAGAAGGCCTGAAAACCAGCGGTCTGTGTGACCACGCCACCGAAGCCGATCACCGCCGCCGTATTGATGAGCGGCATGATGGCATCCTGCGTACCTTGACCGAGCAGTTGCAGGTGTTGCTGTCGGATGGTGGGAAACACGACTAGGGCCAATACACAGCCAATAGTGAGCGCGATACTCGGCCAAATCACCGGTTGGCTGTTTGCAAAAGTGAGTAGCTGGCCCATAGCCCCTGTGAACTGCGCCGCATCGACCAGTCGCGGGAGCAAAATACTGCCAACCACGACGACAATCGGCACGCAACTGATCAGTGCACTCGGCAGCTGCTGTGTGTTCATGTGCTGTAGTCGATCGCGTGGGCCCGGCTCGAAACCCTCGCCGCCGGCGCGGGCGATGCGGCGCTGTCGTTCGAGATACCAGATGCCTAGCACGGCCATAGTCAGGCCACCGAGAAGGCCAAGCACCGGCGCTGCAAATAAGTCAGTGCCCAGGGCGGAGGCCGCGATCACGTTGTGAATCGACGGCGTCCCCGGTAGTGCCGTGAGCGTAAAAGTACCCGCGCCAAGGGCTGCGGCGGCACAAAACAATCGCTTCGGGATGTCCGCCTCACGCAGTAGCTGTAATCCCAGAGGGTACATGGCAAAAATCACCACAAAGACCACTACCCCACCGTAGGTCAGCGCAGTGCAAGCCAGCGTGGTGATCAGCAGCGCACGCTCTGCACCCAGCTTGCGAACCAAGGCCATAGCAACGCTGGCAGCTGCACCGCTATCGCCCATGACGCGACCAAACATCGCGCCCGCAACGAACAGAAGGAAGAACTTGCCGGCAAAACTAAACGCGCCGAGGGGTCCTAGAGCGAAGCCAGTATTTAAGCTTTGTGCGAGTGGTAAGTCATTCGTGACAATGACGACGACAGCACTCATGAGCGCTGCAAAAACAATGTCGACACCACGCATTGCGAGCCAAATGAGTAATACGACGCTGACAATCAGTCCGATATCGCCAATCCAAGTCATGGTTTTGCCCTTTTATTTTTTGCTGATTGGATGTAAAGCACCATTTTATTGTAACCGAGTGATGAAGCCAGCGTCGGATCATTGCTAACATGGGTATCTGTGGGCCTCGAGCAGAGATTGATGACGACATTATTTGATATGACAGGTGAGCGTGTTCTGGTGAGCGGTGGTGCGACGGGCTTGGGTTTCGCTATGGCCCAAGCGCTATCGCGTTCAGGTGCCGAGATTGTTTTGTTAGCTCGGCGCGAGGGACTACTCGAACAGGCTGTCTCCCAGTTGCGTGCCGAGGGTGGGGTTGCGCGTTATGTCGTGGCCGATGTCACTGTCGCCGCAGAGCGCGAACAAGCACTTGCTACCATTCGCGAGACAGGCCCGTTACATGCGTTGATTAATAACGCGGGCGTGGCGGACGACGCCATGCTGATGGACGTCTCAGAGGAGAGTTGGAATCGCGTGCTTGAATTGAATCTCAATGCGGCGACCTTCCTCGCGCAATCGGTGGCGCGCGATATGGCAGCTAACGGAGGTGGCAGTATTGTCAACATCGCGTCTGTTTTGGGTTCGGTGACACAGAAGGGCACGGGACCTTACGCCGTTTCTAAAGCGGGCTTGTTGCATCTGACGCGAGCGATGGCGGTGGAGTGGGCGCGTTATCAGGTCCGCGTCAATGCAATTGCACCGGGTTATTTTCGCACCGATATCAGCGATAGCTTCCTCGACTCTGAGGCGGGCCTGGATATGGTGCGCAGAGCGCCGATTCGTCGCACGGGGGAGCCTCATGAGCTCTCCGGTGCCGTCCTTTTATTAGCATCGCAAGCTGGAGCTTATATGACGGGTAGTGTCATTACCGTCGACGGTGGGCTGTCGGTGCCGCGAATCTGATGAGCAATGGCACGTTTACGAAATAGGACCGCGTGATGTCAACACAATACCCGCGTGCGGGTTTAGACCGTCATGGCGCGGTTGTGGCCATGTGTCTTATATTCTGCGCTGCTGCTATGGACACCTCGGCACAGGGCAGCCAAGACGCGAGCAACTCCGCGAGACCAACCGCCGAGCAAGGCGATCCTCAGGGCGATTCGTCCTGCGTTGTTTTGACAGGACAGGCTATTCCCGGCGGTCTGATGTGGGCGCAGACCGTACCAACGGCAACCATTCGCTTAAACGGTGTCGCGGTGCCGCTGGTGGCAGACGGTCGATTCATGATCGGCTTTGGGCGCGATGCGACCGGCGTACAGCGGCTCTCCGTGCAAACAGAAACGCTGTGTGAACAGGACATCGCCTTACACACCCGTGACTATCGCATCCAACGGGTCGAGGGCGTGCCGCAGCGCACGGTGACACCACCAGAAGAGGATCTGGCGCGAATTCGCGCAGATCGAGCGCTGGTTGCCGCAGCGAAGGCGCAAAGATTTGCGCGACCAGATCTTTTCGACGCGGCCACTACCTCCTTTGCCTGGCCTGTTCTGGGGCCTATCAGCGGCGTCTATGGCAGCCAGCGGTTTTACAACGGCTCTCCGGGTAATCCCCACTACGGTGTCGATATCGCGGTACCGACCGGTACCCCCGTTCGCGCGCCTGCGCCCGGTATTGTGACCCTTGCGGAGCGGGATCTGTACTACTCTGGAGGGACTGTGATCCTTGATCATGGTTATGGTCTGTCGTCATCGTTTTTGCATATGAGCGCCATCCACGTCAAAGTGGGTGATGAATTGGTGGTCGGTGATCTCCTCGGTGAAGTCGGAGCGACTGGACGCGCGACAGGCCCCCATCTCGATTGGCGTATGAACTGGCTTTCCGATCGAGTTGATCCACAATTACTGGTTCCCCCGATGCCCTCAACGCCCTGAGGGCGTATACTGCACGCTTTGAGTACATAGGAGAGGGTGCCTTGGACGCGGCATTGTTGAACTTACTGGTCTGTCCAGTGACGAAAGCGCCACTGGAGTATCATGAGGAAGCGCAAGAATTGGTCTGTCGGGCAAGTGGCTTGGCCTACCCAATTCGCGACGGTATTCCCGTGATGCTGGAAGACGAAGCGCGGCCACTGACCGCGGATGAAAAGCTGGGCTGAGCGGGAACGATGGCAGACACTATTTTCGGTAAGATCACCCGCGGAGAGATTCCTGCGGATTTTTTGTACGAGGACGAACACTGTGTCGTGATCCGCGATATCAATCCGCAGGCGCCGACCCATGTGCTGATTATTCCGCGTAAGCCGATTCCTCGGCTTGTTGATGCAACCGCGGAAGACCAATCCTTACTCGGTCATTTGTTATTGGTGGCAAGCCGTGTGGCGCGAGATTTGGGGGTTGGCGAGGGCTATCGCTTGGTCATCAACAATGGCGAGGGGGGTGGTCAAACAGTCTTCCACCTCCATTTGCATGTGCTGGCAGGTCGATCCATGCAAGAGGCCGATCTGGCCCAAGGGATGAACGCGTAAAACCCCCAACAGACTTTTCAATCGACCTAATTCCCGGTCGTGAGGTAGTGAGACCACAACAATGAAAACCGCCGATATTCGCGAAGCTTATCTCGCGTACTTTGAACAACAGGGCCATACGCGAGTCAGCTCAAGCTCTTTGGTACCCCACGACGATCCGACATTGTTGTTCACCAATGCGGGGATGAATCAGTTTAAGGATACCTTCCTCGGGCTTGAGCGGCGCGACTATCAGCGCGCGTGTTCGAGTCAACGCTGTGTTCGTGCCGGCGGCAAACACAACGACCTCGAAAACGTGGGGTATACGGCGCGCCACCACACCTTTTTCGAGATGCTGGGTAATTTCAGCTTTGGCGATTATTTTAAGCGTGACGCGATCCAGTTTGCTTGGCAGTTCCTGACCGAGGTCTTGGGTTTGCCCAAAGAGCGGCTGTGGGTGACGGTGCACCTGAGCGATGACGAGGCCGCAGATATCTGGGTTCAGGAGATCGGGGTAGACCCCAATCGCTTGTCTCGTCTCGATGAGGATAATTTCTGGCAGATGGGCGATACCGGTCCCTGCGGGCCGAGCTCAGAGATCTTCTATGATCATGGGCCAGATGTCCCTGGCGGTCCTCCGGGTAGTCCCGACGACGATCTCGATCGTTATATCGAAATTTGGAACCTCGTGTTCATGCAATTTAATCGCGACAATGAAGGGACGCTGAATCCATTGCCAGCGCCCTCAGTCGACACGGGTATGGGGCTGGAGCGCATCGCTGCCGTATTGCAAGGGGTGCACTCCAATTACGAGATTGACCTCTTCCAAGCCCTGATCGCTGCCGCGGCAACGCAGCTGGGTGTCAGCGATATTGAAGACAAATCCCTACGAGTCATTGCCGATCATTTGCGTTCGGCGGCGTTTTTGATTGCCGATGGGGTGATGCCCGGCAATGAGGGGCGTGGCTATGTGCTGCGACGAATTATTCGTCGCGCGATCCGCCACGGCAATAAACTCGGTGCTCAGGCGCCATTCTTCGCCGCGCTGATCCCTGTTTTGGTAGGGGAAATGGGATCGGCCTACCCAGAACTCATTGCGCAACAATCGGTCATCATGAAGGCGCTTGAGGCCGAGGAAGAGCAGTTTGCGCGCACACTCGACAAAGGTATGGCGATCCTCGATGAGGCGCTGAGCGAATTGGATGGCACCGAGATTCCCGGTGACGTGGTCTTTAAGCTCTATGATACCTACGGCTTCCCAGTCGATTTGACCAACGATATTGCCCGAGAGCGTGACCTGACTCTCGATATGGACGGATACGATGCGGCAATGGCAGAGCAGCGGAAGCGTTCGCAGGATAGCGGTGCGTTCAAGGTGGACTACAGCAGCGCTGTGGCGCTGGAGGGTGAGACGACATTTGTCGGCTATGCGTGTACGGAGAGCACCGCTGTGGTCACCGCACTGCTACAAGACGGCGGGCCAGTGCAGTCACTTACCGCGGGCGAGTCGGGCGTTGTGGTACTCGATCAAACGCCTTTTTATGGTGAAAGCGGCGGGCAAGTGGGTGACTGCGGTTATCTCTTGGCGGACGGTGTGGCAGCTGATGTCACGGATACGACAAAAGCACAGGGACACCATTTGCATCACGTGACGCTGACCGAGGGCAGCCTCTCGGTGGGCGTGAAACTCACAGCACGTGTTGATGCCGATGTGCGACAGCGAATTCGGCTCAACCACTCGGCGACACACCTTTTGCACGCGGCGCTCCGTCAAGTTTTGGGCGAGCATGTGACGCAGAAGGGTTCGCTGGTGGACTCGCAGAAGCTGCGCTTCGATTTTTCTAACCCCGAAGCGATCGGGAGCGAAGATTTATCGGCAATCAATCAACTGGTGAACGATCAGATTAGAGCCAATACGGCCGTGCAGACTGATGAAATGTCCATGGATGAGGCGGTTGCCTCGGGTGCTATGGCGTTGTTTGGTGAGAAATATGGTGAATCAGTGCGCGTGCTCGCAATGGGCACCGACCGCTTTTCAGTAGAGCTCTGTGGCGGCACCCACGTCGATCGCACAGGCGATATTGGTCTGATGCGTATCACCTCTGAGCAGGGCGTTGCTGCGGGTATCCGGCGGATTGAGGCGGTCACTGGCATCGCTGCGCTGGCGGATATCTCGATGACGGACGAGACATTAACTGCTGCGTGCGAGATTCTTAAGGCAACGCCTGCCAATCTTGTCGACAAGGTGTCTGCCTTGCGCCAAGAAACACGTGAGTTGGAGAAGCAACTGACTCAGTTAAAACAAAAGCTCGCCTCGGCCTCGGGGGGCGACTTAACGCGCGATGCGGTGGAGGTCGAGGGTATTCAGGTTCTGGCTGCCGCGCTCGAAGGCGCTGATGCCGCAACATTGCGAGACACACTAGATCAGTGCAAAAACAAACTCGGCACCGCCGTCGTTTTATTGGCGGCCACCGAGGGCGAGAAGATCAGTCTTGTTGCCGGTGTGACGGCTGACATCACCGACCGGATTAAAGCGGGCGATGTGATCAAGACCATGTCAGGCCGCCTCGGCGGCAAAGGTGGCGGTCGTCCTGATATGGCTCAAGGCGGCGGTAGCGACCTGGCTGCCTTACCGGATGTGTTGGCAGACCTTCCTGCCTATGTTGCAGAGCAATTGATCGGTTAATACTGCGACGGGTGGCAAAATTGCCCGATCTCCCGGTTCCGACGAGGATCTAAATCGTGTTTAATACGCGGCTTTTATTGGCATGCGAACGCTTTGGCACTTGGACAGTACTCGGACAGAGTCACTCGACATCGTGCGCATGAAAAAGATGCGAAAGCGGGTGCCGCTGAACTGCCTAGTGACAGCCGTCGATGACCTTGATCGCGGTCATCAGCTGTCTGTCGATATGGCGATTGTTGGGTCTGCACTACACGGAAATAGATTGAGTCACTCGTTATGGCACTGATTGTTCAGAAATATGGCGGCACCTCCGTGGGGAGTGTCGAGCGTATTGAGGCTGTCGCCGATAAGGTGAGTCAGTTTCGACGCGACGGTCACGATGTCGTGGTGGTCGTTTCAGCGATGTCTGGAGAGACTAATCGGCTGATTGGTCTTGCAAATGAAATTCTCGACGTCCCGACGCCGCGCGAGTTGGACGTTTTAGTATCGACTGGCGAGCAAGTTACCACTGCACTGCTCGCTATGGCATTGCACAAGCGCGGCGTTGAAGCGCGTTCTTACAATGGTGGGCAGGTCCGCATCCTTACCGATAGCGCGCACACTAAGGCCCGCATTCGTGAGATTGATGACACGGCCATTCGAGCCGACCTCGAGCAAGGCCGAGTCGTGGTGGTGGCGGGGTTCCAGGGTGTGGATGACGATAACAATATCACCACCTTAGGGCGGGGCGGATCTGACACGACGGCAGTCGCTGTTGCAGCGGCATTGAAGGCCGATGAATGCCAGATCTATACCGATGTCGATGGCGTGTATACCACCGATCCGCGGATTGTGGACTCAGCGCGTCGGCTCGACAAAATTACCTTTGAGGAAATGCTGGAGATGGCCAGTATGGGCTCAAAAGTGCTGCAGATTCGCTCAGTCGAGTTTGCGGGCAAATATGGTGTGCCTTTGCGTGTGCTGAGTAGTTTTCATGACGGCCCAGGAACATTAATTACGATAGAAGAGGAAGCCAGTGTGGAAGCACCAACGATTGCTGGAATTGCATTTAACCGAGACGAAGCCAAGTTGACCGTATTGGGTGTTGCCGATGTTCCCGGCGTGGCCTATCAAATCTTGGGTCCGATCGGTGAGGCGAATATTGAAGTCGACGTGATCCTACAGAATACCGGTGATCACGGGCGCACGGATTTCACCTTTACCGTTGCGCGTGGCGATTTAGCGCGAGCCAAGGCGATCTTGGAGGCCAATATTGCTGATCTCGAGGGCGCCACAGTTCTCGAAGATTCTAAGATTGCCAAGGTGAGCGTCGTGGGTGTTGGTATGCGCTCCCATGCCGGTGTGGCAGCTAAAATGTTTAAAGCGCTCGCTGAAGTAGGTGTTAATATTCAGATGATCAGTACTTCAGAAATTAAGATTTCGGTTATTATCGAAGAAAAGTTTTTGGAGTTGGCCGTTCGTACCTTGCATTCGGCCTTTGACTTAGATTCGGAGCAGCCAGAGGTTGCCGCGGGCTAAAACGAGTGCGTGCCACAAGATTGTGGTGAAAGCGCAATTCATCAACCATCGACACAGGGACGTAGGCGATGTTGATACTCAGCAGACGAATTGGCGAGACCTTAAAAATTGGTGACGACATCACGCTCACTGTACTCGCAGTGAAGGGTAACCAAGTGCGTATTGGTGTCGTGGCTCCGAAAGATGTCGCGGTGCATCGAGAGGAGTTGTCGGACCGAGAAGATAGTAAATCGTGCGAGGGTGATCCGGAGTAATCGCTCGGTAGCAGTTTTGTGCAGACGTCGACTGTGGTAGTCTGCGCGCCTTCCGGAGAAGTGGCCGAGTGGCTGACCGAGCGATCGTAGATCGGGAAGGAGCGCCGTC
>JAYPVH010000013.1:0-19708 GCA_038134505.1 Halieaceae bacterium
CGGGTAGAACTGATCTTCAGCGATTAGAAGTTCCGCAGGATTGAGTCGTTGGATTTCATTACTGAGTGCGTCGTCGCCCTCGATTTCGGAGACCGAAAATCGACCGCTGCTGACATCGAGCCAGGCGATGCCGTGTTTGTCTGCTTTGGTATGCACTGCCACGAGTAGCGCGTCGCTGCGGGCATCCAGCAGTGACTCATCAGAGAGTGTTCCTGGCGTCACAATGCGCACGACTTGCCGCTCAACAGGGCCTTTGGCGGTGGCAGGGTCGCCAATCTGTTCGGCTATCGCTACAGACTGGCCACAACGAACCAGTTTTGCCAGATAGCCGTCGGCGGCGTGATAGGGAATACCGGCCATGGGAATGGGCTCCCCGGCTGATTTACCGCGCGCAGTGAGGGTGATATCGAGTAAATCTGCGGCCAGTTTGGCATCGTCATAGAACAACTCGTAGAAGTCGCCCATGCGATAAAACAGCAATGTCTGTGGGTGATCTCGCTTGATGCTGAAGTACTGCTGCATCATGGGCGTATGATTGACTTCAGTGTCTGCGATAATGTCTTTTGATTCGGCCAACCGATGTCATCCCAGAATATCGTGTGGAGTCAAATGAGCGCTCAGACGCGTCTTGCTCTCGCAGATGACTGCAGGGGCGCGCTGAAAACGTCGATGTACTCGCATGTTACCGCGCGGCGGGTAAAATCGGAATCGATGACGGCCAAAATGCATGGCGGGGCGGTGTTGTTAGAGGACATCGGTGCCGATAGGAACCAAGGGACAACCCGTGCTGTGTGATCGACGCCAGAATCGGGTTGTTCAGCGATGGCGCGCGGTACTGCCGCTAGGGAGTGGTCTATGAAGGTTGTCACACTCGGCCAGTCTGATCTTCGGGTCAGTGACGTGGGTTTGGGCGTCATGACTTTTGGTGCACAAACCAATGAACGCGCAGCATATCAACAACTCGATAGGGCGTTTGAGGCGGGCATCACGTTGTTTGATACCGCCGAGAACTACCCAGCCCCCGTTGACCCAAGAACGCAGGGTCTCTCGGAGATGTTTCTCGGGCGCTGGCTGGCACAGCGCGGTCTGCGAGACCGGGTCGTTGTTGCGACCAAAGTTGCGGGCCCCGGCAATGCACCGGGTGACATGACCCATATTCGTGGCGAGGCGCGCCACTTGGATCGAGCGAATATCGGCATGGCGGTCGATCACAGCCTGAAGCGCTTACAGACCGATTATATTGATGTCTATCAGGTCCATTGGCCGGAACGCCCGATCACCACCTTGCGCCGAGCACGCTACTCGCACCTCCCTGAGCCATCGGGAAATGTGCCGATAGAGGAGACGCTGTCAGCGCTCGATGAGCAGGTGAGGGCGGGTAAGGTGCGCCATATTGGCGTGTGTAATGAGTCACCTTGGGGTTTGATGCAGTATCTGACGCTGGCAGCCCAGGGTAGTCTCCCGCGCGTGGTATCGCTTCAGCAGAGTTACAGCCTGTTAGACCGACATCTCGAGTCGGGGCTGGCGGAGATCCTGATGCGAGAGCGGGTGGGTTTGTTGGGTTACTCCCCTCTCGCCAGCGGCCTACTGACGGGCAAATACGACAGCGGGATGGTCTTGGCTGAGACGCGCTCGTCGCTCTTTCCGGGTTTTGAGCGCCGCTTTGCGACACCCGTCCGCGATGCCGTCCGTGCATATTCTGGGCTTGCGCAGGAACTTGGGATTCCGCTTGCGGCCTTGGCGCTGGCCTTTGCGCGGCAGCAGCCCTTTATGAGTAGCGTGTTGATGGCGGCGCGCACAACGGCGCAGTTACAGGAAAACTTGGCGGCACTCGAGGTGACGCTTTCGCGGGAGGTGATTGCAAAGATCAATGCGATTCACGATCGGCACCCGAATCCTGCCTAATGAGACCGTGAGCTCGGGACTTTGCTCACATAGCACCTTAGGGTCAATTGCCAAGCTCTGGTTGCGTTATTTTGGTTTGGAAAACACCAAGGCGTCACCGGCCTTCTCATTTTCCAAAAAACAAATCTCACCTTTAAAGGTCAGTTCGAAACCGGAGTCGATCAACGGTTGGTACCAGCAGTCTTGTGCCCGAAATCTATCGATGACTGATGCTAAATCCGCCACAGTACCACGAGACATCTCGCTGTCTGATCTAAACTGGACAAACTGCTGCATGCCTGTAGAGAAATCAATGACACAGCGTTTTAATATTTTTTCAAGCAGCATTCCTGAATCCGCTAAAAGAGAGGATTGGCGATCAATCAAGAAAAGACGATTGATTTCGTCAACAGCATCCTTCAAGTGGAATAGAAAATTTCTGCGCGCCTGCGGGTCTGTCGCCAGTTTATCTTGATCGGCAAAGGCTACGAGTTGGCACACAGTATCTAGCTCACTCAGGTTTTTCTCGACGGTGCGAGCGAGCGACGAGTCTTGCGCGTGACAGATCATTGCAAAGCAACCGCCGCTTCTGACCAGTCGGTATAAAACGTCACTGGTCTTACTCCAATCGGAATACTCAAAGCCAAACTGACTGACACATAGGTCGACACTGTCCTCCAGAAGGGTCAGTGTCTCAAGGCGTGTGTTGGGAATGAAGCGGATCAAGTCCAGAGTTGCAGCCCACTCTGGCCTGTGTGCTTTTAACGCTTCAGGGGATATATCAGCGGCATCAGTTGCCATAATTTGTAGTTTTTTCGACCGAGATCGCGAGTGTCGAGCTGCTAGAAGCGCGATGGCGCCGTTACCTGAGCACACATCCAAAATTGCACTACCTTCTCCCAGCGCACTAAATTGCTGGGCCCAGAACTGCGCAAACTCCCCTTCGTAGTTATTTTCAAGACTTCGCGGGAGGGATGTCATATGCCCATGCGCCCAAAACTGACTCCAGTGGTTGTTTCGACTTTCTTTCATATTCGCTGGTTGTTTGATCGTAACAATATTCAGCTTACACCATGTGCGTTTCCGATGGAGAGGCGGCGTTGATCCACTGTCACCCTCAGACGCCGAGTGATGTGTTCTGTCAGCGTGCTAGCAAAAACCCTCTTGGCCAATCCAAGCGTCAAAGCCAAAGGCGATTGTGGAGGAAAGATGGTGGAGGCAATAGTCAGAAACCGCTAGTTTGGGGGGGGTCAATCGGGGCGGGCTGTGAGAGCTACTTTTACTTTCTTTAACCGTTGATTTCTCGCTCCAAGTTTTGTAATGTCTTTTAAACAACACTGTTGAACTAATGGATTCAGGGACGACAGTTGTGTGGGTAAGAGGGTGTTTTCTTAAAAATAACTTTAGAAAAAGGGTGAGTCACACATGAAAACGATTAACATGAAGAGGTCTGCATTTCGTTTGAAGGCGTCTGTCATAGCCATGTCAAGCGTGATTGCTGCGGTCAGTTCCGGAGGGGCGTTTGCCCAAGACGATCAGTTAGAGGAAGTCGTTGTGACGGGATCGCTGATCCGCGGGACGGAAGTGACAGGGACTAAGCCTATATCCCTTGACGTTGAGGCAATCCAGAGTATCGGCGCGGCGAACACCAATGAGATTTTAGCGACGATTCCTCAGGTTACTAACTTTTTTAACGGTCGAACCGAAGAGGATCCGCGCGCGAGTTCGTCGATCTCGATTACTCGTCCAAACCTTCGCAACATGCCCGGATTTAATTCAGCTTCAGGATCGGTGACCCTATTACTCATGGATGGCCACCGCATTGCGCCTGTGGGTGTACTCGAGTCGTCGATTGACGCAGATGTCATCATGGGGTCGGTGATTGAGCGTGTCGACATCGTGACTGATGGCGGTTCGTCGCTCTACGGTGCAGACGCCGTGGCAGGTGTTATTAACTTCATGACCAAGGATTCCTTCGATGGTGTACGCATCGATTTGAATGGCGGTCAGGGCGATGAGTACAACGCGCACGACGTGGCGCTGACTGCAGGCACGTCATGGGACGATGGATCCGTGATGGTTGCATTGAGTACCTCAGAGCGCGATGGGTTTTTAGCAGCTGATCGCGACTGGTACAAAACTGGTTTTTACAGTGAAGATGGGTCTGAGTTTGAGGCGCAAACCGCGACGCAGTGTGGAGATGCGGTAGGTCAGGTAAAGACGTATGCATGGAATGGGACCTATGGGGTCTGGTATGTGAGCTCCCAAGACCCTCGCACTGGCATTTTCCCGGTAGGTACACCATGTGACCGAAACGCGCAGGGCTCTGCATTGCAGGACCAGTCGCGCGACAATGCGTTTCTGAGCATCAAACAGTCGCTGAGTGATAGCGTTTCTTTTGGCATGAAGGGCTATTACTCGAAGCGTGTGCAGCTCACAAAGGGCGGAGCCCGCGGTGGTACGCTCGCTGGGGAGGCACCTACTGGAGGCAATTACAACGCTGCAGCCTTTTCCGCACTTGCTCCTGATGCCGATACCGCGGTTGGCCTATACACGTTCTCTGCCGGTTATGGTTTTGATTTTAGCCCCTCTCCGGCAAATGAAAATAAGCCTAACGAGACGATCTTTGAGACGATGGGCATCTCTGCTGACCTTGACATTGATCTCAGTAACGGTTGGCAAGTGCGTAATACGCTGTATTACGGAACCTCTGAGAATGACATGATACTTCCGGGCGCCAATTCTCCCCTAATATCGCAGGCCATCGAAGACGGTGACCTTGACATTTTTGATATTGCTGCAACAGATGCAGCCCTGGTTTCTGAGATTCTTGACTTCGAAGGTCGAACTCGAACGGAGCACAGTCTGACGCTTCTCCGGTCGGTGGCAGACGGGAAAGTGATGGATCTACCCGGTGGCGAGCTCCGGGTTGCGGTGGGCTTTGAGTACGCTGAAGACGAGACCGATATCAAGAGCGCGTCGGGGCCGGTCGGCTCGATCGGCGGCGTCGCTTTTGACTCATCATCGCGTGACAGTACCTCGCTATTTGCGGAGCTGGCGGTTCCTGTGACCAGTAACTTCGACCTCTCTTTATCGGTGCGTCGCGATGATTACAGTGATTTTGGTGCCACCACGAACCCGAGTGTTGGTTTTGATTTCCGTGCCACTGATTGGCTGACATTCTTCGGCAAATGGTCAGAGTCATTCAACGCCCCTACTGCGCTTGATAACCTAGCAGTTTACACTGGGCGCCCTGCACTGCAGACCGTAGCAGATACCACCAGCGCCGATGTGCGTGGAGAGTGGGACGGCGAAGGGGCTTATGTTGTTATTCTAGACGGCACTCTCAATGGTCTTGAACCACAGACGGCAGAGACCTACTCTTTTGGTTTCGAGGCGCAGCCTGCAGAAGGTCTTGAGGTTAGTGTTAACTACTATGACATCGAGTTTAACGACATCCTTGGACAGCTCGGGGTTCCGTCCCCTGCGACCCGGTTAGCCTTTCCAGAAAAGTATATTTGGAACCCAACAGCTGAAGTTTGGGGAGATTTGCTTTCTGGCATGGCAAACCCGACCTTCGGTGAGGGGATTATCGATAATGCAGATCCCACCGCTTCAATTACTTACATTTATGACCGTCGGACCTCAAACTTCTCTCAAGCTGAGATTGATGGCTTCGACTTTGCCGTGTCGTATCAGCATATGCTCGGAAACGGCGGCACCATGATGTACGGTGTCTCCGGTAACAAACAGCTGACTTTTGATCTAACGCAAGGTGTGGATACCACGGATCAGCTGGCTTATAACCCCGACATGTGGGTGCAGGGGGTCATTGCCTACATGCAAGGTGGGTTTACAGGTCGCATCAACCTGCGGCATACCGCAGGGTTCGATGCTGATCCTGGTGCGGCGAACCAGTCATCGGTCGATAGTTATCTCACGACCAATCTGTTTTTGGGGTACGACTTCGCCGACAGTACAGGCATGTGGGAAGGCGTGACACTTCGCGTCAACATCGACAACGTGTTCGATGAAGATCCGCCAGAATATCGCCTGGGTGTCCCCAACTTGGCGTTCTCTAGCTTCACCTTGGGACGCGTGTTCAAAGTGGGTATCTCTAAAACCTTCTAGTATGTTTAGACTGTTGATGAAAGGTGGCCCCTGGGCCACCTTTTTTTTCGGCCCTTTTCGTTGCGACGTTGCATCGGTAGCGTAAGCCAGTTCAGATCAATCGGGATTCGATCCGCGGCATAACAACCATCGACACTCACACGGATCTGTCGCTTTTGACGACATGACGTGGGAAACGATAGATGCGCCCTGCGCTCGACGCGCTACAATGGCTTCCACTGGCTTGAACTTTGTGGTGCGAAAGGCTTGCAATGCCACCTAAAATAGCTGAATATCTGTACAGCTGTTTATTTGTACAGTACTATAGCACGCAATTGTTGGTGAGCTCGGGCCTGACGCGGTTAGCCTCAACAGGCCACAAATGCCAATGACATGATCAATAGCGATTGAAGACCCAAGGAGCGCAATATGGATGCCAACAAAGAGAAAGCACTAGAAGCCGCCTTAGCCCAGATTGAACGCCAGTTTGGCAAAGGCACCGTGATGCGTATGGGAGACCAGGAACGCGTGGCGATTCCGTCCATATCGACCGGGTCTTTGGGGCTTGATATTGCACTGGGAATTGGTGGCTTGCCCAAGGGGCGGATTGTCGAAATCTATGGCCCGGAGTCTTCAGGTAAAACGACGCTGACACTGCAGGTGATCGCCGAGGCGCAAAAAGCGGGCGGCACCGCCGCGTTTATCGATGCGGAACACGCGCTAGACCCACAGTATGCGGAAAAACTCGGTGTGCACGTTGACGACCTTATTGTGTCGCAGCCCGATACGGGTGAGCAGGCCCTCGAGGTGGCGGAAATGCTCGTACGATCGGGTGCGGTCGATGTGCTAGTGGTCGACTCGGTTGCGGCTTTGACGCCAAAGGCGGAAATTGAGGGCGAGATGGGTGATTCTCATGTCGGCTTACAGGCGCGCTTGTTGAGTCAGGCAATGCGCAAGCTGACCGGTGCCATTAAACAAACCAATTGTTTAGTGATCTTTATCAACCAGATTCGCATGAAGATTGGTGTCATGTTCGGCAGCCCAGAAACAACCACGGGTGGTAACGCGCTCAAGTTTTACTCCTCGGTACGTCTTGATATCCGCCGGATTGGTTCGGTTAAGGAAGGCGATGAGGTGATCGGGAACGAGACGCGCGTCAAGGTGGTGAAAAACAAGGTATCGCCGCCGTTTAAGCAGGCTGAGTTCCAAATTATGTATGGGTCGGGTATTTATCAGCTTGGCGAGGTTATCGATTGGGGTGTCAAGCTGAACCTGGTCGACAAATCGGGCGCCTGGTATGCCTACAAGGGCGAGAAAATCGGTCAGGGTAAAGCGAATGCCGCACGCTTCTTGGCGGAAAATCCGGATATGGCCCGAGAGATTGAGAATCAGATCCGTCATCAAACGATGGGTGTGCCGCTGGCCGTGGTGCCACCTGTTGAGCAGGACGAGGATGACGCAGCGCCCACCGCAGAGGCCGCGGAGTCCTGATTGTCCCGCGTCACTGAAGTCGATCCGGCGCTCCTTCGGGGCGCCGCGATGGACTTGTTGGCCCGTCGCGAACACAGTGCTCAAGAGCTTCGGCAAAAACTCACCAAGCGATTTTCGAAACGGGAGGTCGCTCGTGAAGATATTGACGCGACTGTCGAGAAACTAACCTTAGAGGGCTTGCAGTGCGATCGGCGTTACGCCGAGTCGCTCATTCGCCAAGCCATCAGTCGCGGCTATGGCCCGCGTTATATCGAATCATTGTTGAAACAGAAGCGAGTCGATGACCCGCGGCAGGTGCTGATGGCCGTCGTGGATTTGGGTGAGATCGACTGGTTCGAGCGCGCCGAGGCGGTCTACAACAAAAAATACCATCGCGACGTCTCCATTGAGGACTGGGATGATCTTCAGCGCGAGCGCGCTCGACGGTTACGGTTTATGCAGCATCGCGGGTTTGACATCGAACACTTTCACCATCTGATTGATGAGTTGTCGCGGGCAGTTCCTGACGCCTCTTGTGACGCGGAATAACCCGATGGCTTATGTCACATTGCATCCCGAAGTCGCCCCGGTTGATCCCGCTGAGGCAACCGTATCAGGTTGGGTACATCCTGATTATGTGTCTGTTGCAGCGCAGTTTCGGAATAATTTCGATGGCGTAGAACTCGGCGCGAGTGCATGTGTTGTGGTTGACGGGTATCGGGTCCTCGACCTCTGGGGTGGGCAGTCGGCTGTCGGCGGTGATCCTTGGCGAGAGCAAACGGTCGTGCCGTTTTATTCCTGTAGCAAAATCCTCACGACATTGGTGTGTCATCAACTCATCGATTTGCTGGGCTGCGACCTTGATGCGCCATTGATCGATGTCTGGCCAGAGCTTAAGGCTGCACAGCAGGGTGCAACGCTCAAAATGGCTCTCAATCATACGCTTGGGCTACCTGCAATGAGCGAGCCGCTAAAACCCGGCGCCTATGAGGACCATGCCTACATGGCAGAACAACTGGCGGCGCAATCACCCTGGTGGCCGCCTGGGAGTGCTGCCGGCTACCACCCCGTCTCATTCGGTTTTTTATTGAATGAATGGGTGCTTCGAGTGAGCGGGGAGACCATCGGACAGCGCTTTGCGCGATTGTGGGCGAAGCCTTATGCGCTTGAGTGTTGGATTGGCCTGCCTCCGTCTGAATTCCCAAAGGTCGCGCCACTGGTGCCGATGCGTTACAGAGAAGGCGAGTCTCGTGGGGCGATCATGGACGCGGCGAAGCTACAGGGCACCATCCAGAATGCATGGATGTTTAACGCCGGTGGTTGGCGTATCGACCGTGTTAATTGTGCTGAGGGCTTGGCACCGGAGATCCCTGCGGCGGGTGGGGTGGGCAATGCGCGTGGCCTGGCGTCAACGCTGGCGTTATTACTGCAGCCCGAGGTGCGTGCGCAACTGGGGTTCTCAGAGCAAGCCCTTGAGCGCCTCGTGAGCCTTGATGTGCACACGGAGCTTGATCGGACCCTATTGCGGCCGACGGCATTCTCTCTGGGGATGATGAAAAATATGCCGGCCCGCACTGAAGATCCCGACGATTCTTTTCGGATACCGAGTCGTGCTTTCGGTCACGTCGGTCAGGGCGGATCGTTTGCGCTCTGCGACCCTGATCGCAACCTCACAATGGCCTACACCATGAACCAACTGGGACCGGGTATGTTACTCAACCCGCGCGGGCAGCGCCTCATCGACGCGCTGTATTCCAACCTTTGAAGTGCGGCCAATCTCGATTAGGTGCAGTAACCGCTCGGCCAATTCCCAGAGAGCGACTGCCTTAAACAGTTACTGGCGCAGTGCGCGTTTCAGATCGCCCGCGTAGATTCGCAGACGCGCACTGTTTGTGGGGCCCATCCGCATCATCTGTTTTTCGAGGCCTGAACGGCGTTCAAGGTCCGCATCGGCGTAGCGCCAAACGCTCTCTTTCTTCACGAGCAGAGCGCCTGGGGTCGCGTCTCGCGCTCCGGCAATATTGTCGAGGGCACCGAGCACTGCGTCGTCAAGTTGCTCGGGTGCATAGCCCAACACGGCATAGCCCTGCTCGAGAGCGGGTCGAAACGCATGAAAAAGACGCGCGACATACTCAGGTTCCCAAGAGACCACCCAATTGACGAGTTCGTCGTAGCGGGCAAAGCCTGCGGTATCGAGCTGAGCTGTTGTGTTGGACTGTACGACGGGGAACGGCATCATCGGGGTGGTCAGGGGCAATAGCTTATAGGGCACGGCACCGCGAGAAAGTGCGTCGATGATCGCAATTAAGCGCGCGAACATATTCTCCTCGGCGAACACGCCGACGGCGGGCTGATCGAGCCCGGGATGCCCTGAGAGCAACGCTTGGAGTCGATCCTGAGCATTATCCGAAGTGATAGGTTCTGCGATGGCTGTTGGCGTCGTATTGGGTAGTGTCTCTGAGACAACAGGAATGACGGGCGGCGGTTGTACTGCCGGTGTGCTGTCGACAACCGGTTCCGCTGCCAAGCTCGGCGTGGCGTCGTCTTCCGACCACGAAAACCACAGTCCTCCCCCGATCAGGAGGACTATTATGAGCGCGACAGGCCAGCGCTGTGGGCGCGTCGTGACGGTTAGCGCGTCCTCACCAGACCTTTTGGTGGCCATCATGCCCTCAGTCGCTTTGGTCACAGTATCATTCCTCTTCTGACGTAATCAGGCTCGTTGCTATCCCTCTCAGACTGAATTTCGACGCAGAAGTTCAGCGCCGCGAGTCATTGCTTTCAGCTTTGCAAAAGCGATGTCCCGTGGGAGATATTTCATACCGCAGTCCGGTGCTAAGACCACCCGAGAGGCGTCAATGTGGGGCAGGGCGCGTTCCACTCGCTCGATGATGATCTCTGGCGTTTCAACCTCATGAGTCGATAGATCAATGACGCCCAACAAAATGGTCTGCGAGGGTAGCTGTTCTAGGATGCTGCAATCGAGTGCAGATTGGGCGGTTTCGATAGAAATTT
This sequence comes from Halieaceae bacterium, assembly GCA_038134505.1. Lineage (GTDB taxonomy): Bacteria > Pseudomonadota > Gammaproteobacteria > Pseudomonadales > Halieaceae > Luminiphilus. The sequence goes on from JAYPVH010000013.1 coordinate 10,480, forward strand.
GCTGACAGCACGCAGCCGCTAGCTGTGGCAAAAAGGAATAACCCGCAGGTCGCTCGTGGATCAGTGCCGCGTAGCCAAGCCAATGTGTACGCAGGTCGATCCCTCAACCCCGTGGAGGGCGGCGTTGAGCGCTTCGATACCAAACGATGCCGCAGCCTCGGGTCTAGCTTGCATATAAGGCTCGTCGAGTTGCACGATATCAGCGCCAGCAGCGAACAAATCGATCACTTCCTCACGTACCGCCGCCGCGTAGGTCATCGCCGGTTTTTCTCGAGTAAAGCTGCGTAGAACACTGAGGCCCCGCTCCAAAGTGGAGAGGTACTCGGGATCTTTATCTGAGCGCATACACCTGTCCCTGTAAGCGCGCTAAGCGAACGACAGTAGCGCTTTGATGGAGGAACCTAACGGATTGATCGGCCGTTGACGAGTTAGGCGAGCTGCGCGGCGTGATTGGACTTGGCGTAGGCGAGGCGCACGCCCTCTTTAACCGTGTGATAACTATCGAGCCCGGTGACGCACGCCATGCCAAGGGCGACAAGATCAACACTGCCATCCTCGCGAATGGCGCGGTCTTCAATTTCAAGCGTCACGATCTCACCAATGATCAGATGGGTTCGATTGATGTCCAGATATTGATGCTGGCGGAGTTCGCACCCGATTTGGATCGCGGCGTCTTGCACAAAGGGCGCATTAAAATTTTCTCGCCATTGGGCATCGATCCCGCAGTGATCAAACTCTGACTGCTCGCGCGCGAAGCGCGCCGATGTCTGGTGCGCGCGAGGGATGAGCTGCTCATCAACACTATTGAGCGTGTAACAGCCCGTATCAAGAAGATTTCGCAGGGTATGGTGAGGTCCTTCAGCGCTATCGGGTCTGATGATCATGCCGATCAAGGGCGGCTGAGAACCAAGGTGAAAAGCAGAGCTGATAATCGCCCCGTTTGTTGCGCGCGCTTGATCTGCCGTGCCGACGAGGACTGCGGGTTTGTAACCCGGTAGGCTGTTGATCAGATTAGCGCGATATCGCTGGGGGAGTGCGGCAATCGACTGGTCGTCAAATTTCATGGGCTGTCTCGGTGTTGACTGCGGGTCCCATAGCGACTGGCAAAGCGTCGCTCAGCCCAGCGTTGGTATACCCAATCTACGATGCTGCTGAAACCGGGAAGCCTTAGCAGGCGCCATAAAAAGCCAATCCGTGTGTGTCCCCAGGCGCCGACATTGGCATCAACCCCCGTGAGCCAGCGATCTCCTCTTCTCAGATGAAGTCGTTGCAAGAGCGCGTCTCGAGAGGTTCCGTGTGGGTAGTCGGTGAGAGAGTGAATGTCGACAAGCTCAAGGTTCTGACTCTTCATCGTCGAGAGATGCCGCATTTCTGTACGGCACCAAGGGCAAGCGCCCTCGAAATATACGACATCGGGGGGCTGGGTCTCACTCGTTGCAGCTGTCATTGCGCCATTCATTTTGCAGTCACTCCGCCGTTTTCTCAGCAAGAAGCCTGTGCAGTTCAGCGGCGACGACCTGCTCTTCGCCGCGAGAGAAGCCGACATGAACCCCCCGCACGTTGCCTTCGCGGTCAATGTAAAAGCCTGCAGGCATGCCGTTGACTGCGAACTCTCGAGCGATATTGCCACCGCTGTCGAGCAATACGGGGTAGTCGACCGGATAACGCTTGAGAAAATCCAGCGCGTCTTCGGCGACAACATCGATACTGATCGCGACAAAGCGCACATCATCGGGGCTGAATTGGGACCTCAGGTCATTCAGCGCCGGTAGGGAAATTCGACAAGGGCCGCACCAGGATGCCCAAAAATCGAGATAGACGATTTTACCCAGCAAGGCCTCTCGACCCAGCGCACCCTCAGCATTAGCGATGGCGGGTAGCGACCAACTTGGACTGGGGATGGCAACATTTGATTGCGCAACGATGACGTCAGCCTGTACCGAGGTACTCGTGAGCAGCCAAGTCGCGACGAGCCATATGCCATACAGTGATGCACGGCGACTCCGGGTGGCGCATAAGCGTGGGCGGCGCCGACACAGAGGCTGAATACTGAAGATCGGGATCATGATGCTTTGTACGACAAGCCCGCTCGTTTGGACTGCTTCTCAACGCGCGATGTGGCGGTAAAAACGCGCGATGTGAACGGACACGCAGGTACCGACTAGCGGTTTCGACCCAATTTTTCGTGTGCGTCGACCCATTCGTTGACTCGAGTCTCTTTGTCGACTCGCGCTGCAGCTGACAAAGAGAGCTCTCCGGCAACCACCAATGCGGCGGCAATCTCACAGAGTTTCAGCGCCTTGCCTTGCCCGTAGCAGTCCATCATCTCCAGACACTCGCGCTGTGTAGGCAGGCCGGTTCCGCCACCGTAGCTCGCCATAATGAGCGAGGGCAGCGTGATAGAGAAGTAGTAGTCACCTTTACTGGTGGCGCGCTGGTATGTTGTGCACTGGTTCGACTCACCGATATTGGCAATGTCTTGCCCAGTGGCTAAATACAACGCCGCAAGCCCATTGGCGGGGTGATTGGCGTTATTGGAGGAGTTGGTCATGAACGCAGCGAGTGTCGAGACCTGCTGCCCATAGGCGAGTTGCTCGGGGGCTATTCGCAGGTGGGTGAGCATGACCTCTCGGGGGATCGTGATTTCCGCGGTCACACGTCGACCGCGTCCCTTGAGCAGATTGACCGAGGAGGTTTTCTTTTCGGTATCAAAGTTGCCCGACAGCATGTAGTGCAGCATTTCGGGGCGCTGTTGGTTGATCCATTCACAGGCGGCGAACGTGGCGCGGCTCGTCATGTTCTGCCCAGCGGCATCGCCGGTAGCGTAATCAAACCGCGTAAAAATCATGGCATGGGCGTGATAGCTCTCGATTTCTAGCAACTTGCCTACCGAGGTGGTGCTCTCTGCAATCGCTTTAATCTCGTTGAAGTGATCATTGAGCCAGAGCTGAAAATCGCGTGCAGCGCGCGCTGACTTAAAAATAAAAACAGGAGCACGTTGCATCGACTCAGCCGATACCGTGGTTGTGACACCGCCGCTCTCGCGAATCACCTTCATACCGCGATTGTAGCTCGCCAACATGGTGCCCTCGATGGTCGCCATCGGGACGTAAAAATCGCCCTGAGCATGCTCGCCATTGACTCTGAGCGGCCCGGCGACGCCGATCGGAATCTGTGCAACGCCCCACAGGTTTTCGATATTGCCCGACATGTCCCGCGGGTCAAATGAAAAGGCCGTCGTGTGCTTGAGCGCAGCGCCGGTCTTTTCGGCGATGAACGCTTGTCGCTGTTCTACGATTTCTGGACTGTAGTCGTCAGCAGGAGACCGCGGTATTCGATCGTCGTCGTTCACTGTGTTGCCAACCTCGCTTTTGCCGCAGCATATTGTTCGGCCAGTTGATCGATATACGCAGCCGCAGGGCCCACGGTTTTGACAGCACCGATACCTTGCCCAGAACCCCAAATATCTTTCCACGCCTTGGCATCGGTATTGCCGCCTGAGCCGAAGTCCATTTTGCTAGGATCGCTCTCAGGAAGGTTGTCGGGATCGAGTCCGGCGTTGACGACTGACGGGCGTAAATAGTTACCGTGCACGCCCGTAAACAAACTGCTGTAAACAATATCGTCGGCAGCACAGTCGACTATAGCCTGCTTGTAACGCGCCTCGGCGTTCGCTTCATCAGTGGCGATGAATGCCGAGCCAATGTAGGCGAGGTCAGCACCCATCGCCTGCGCACCGAGGACTGCTGCGCCGTGCGCGATGGATCCGGATAGCAGCAAGGGCCCATCAAACCACTCACGAATTTCTTGCACGAGCGCAAAAGGCGACAGCGTTCCCGCATGGCCGCCAGCTCCGGCTGCCACGGCAATGAGGCCGTCAGCCCCTTTTTCGATAGCCTTTTTAGCGAACCGATTGTTGATGATGTCGTGGAGTGTGATGCCGCCATAGCTGTGCACCGCCTGATTGACCCATTCCTGCGCGCCTAAGGAGGTGATCACGATGGGGACCTTATACTTCTGGCACAGCGCCATATCGTGTTCGAGTCGGTTATTCGAGGCATGCACAATTTGATTGACCGCGAAGGGCGCTGCAGGGCGCTCTGGATGCGCTTGATTGTGCGCCTCTAATTCGTTGGTGATGCGCTCTAGCCACTCTTCGAGTACCGGTTCGGGACGCGCATTGAGCGCCGGAAACGAACCGACGATGCCCGCTTTACACTGCGCGATCACTAATTCGGGGTTCGAGATAATGAATAAGGGTGATCCCACAACAGGTAGACGCAGGTTTTGTAAAACGGGTGGCAGGGACACGATGTGGCTACTCCAATCACGATTTTTACAGCAAATTTGAACATACAGTATGTTTTCTTGACCCTCAAGTATGTTTGCCGAGGGCGCGAGCCGGGTTCAGCCGCCTGCGGCTGGTTTCTCAGGCGAGCAAGGCATAATATCAGCATTCACCCCGACGCAGTCACGCCATGTATCAACACTACTTTGGTCTTCGAGAAGCGCCGTTTTCAATTGCGGTCAATCCACGCTACTTGTTCATGAGTCAGCGACACCGCGAGGCCCTTGCACATTTGCTGTACGGCGTGGGTAGCGGCGGGTTTATCCTGCTGACCGGTGAAGTGGGGACTGGAAAGACCACGCTGAATCGCTGTTTGTTAGAACAGATGCCCGATCGAACCGATATCGCGATCATCTTAAATCCGGCGTTGAGCGCGGTTGAGTTGCTGGCCACCGCCTGTGACGAGTTGGGTATTGAGTATCCTGTGGGTAGCGAGAGCCTCAAGGTCCTGACTGATGCGCTACACCGGTTTTTGATCGATAACCACGAGCGTGGTCGACGCACGGTGCTGATGATCGATGAGGCGCAGCACCTCGATTTTGAAGTGCTTGAGCAAATTCGTTTGTTAACCAATCTTGAAACGAACGAGGAAAAGCTGCTACAGATTATTCTGATCGGCCAACCAGAGTTGGTCGAGAAATTGCACCGTCCTGAATTGCGACAACTGAACCAGCGGATTACGGCGCGCTATCATCTGGAGCCGCTGAACGCAGCTGAGACGGGCTATTATATCCGTCATCGGCTCGAGGTTGCCGGCCTCAGAGGTGGCGAGCGTGTGTTCGCCGAGTCTGCGGTCCGGGCGATTCACAGTGCTTCGGGCGGAATTCCGAGAGTGATCAATCTGCTGTGCGATCGCGCTTTACTGGGCGCCTATGGACAGCGCAAAACCCAGGTTGATCGACGCCTGGTGACTCAAGCGGCGCGGGAAGTGTTCGCGCAGCCCGAGTCATCCTCGGCAGCGCTGAGTCGCACGAAGTCACACATGGGCTGGCTGATTGCCGCGCTCGTTGTACTGATGGCAGGCCTCGCTTATGTGCAACTGATTCCCGACCAACTGCAATCTTCGTCGGTCTCGATCGAACCCCCAAGCACCTCGAGCCCCCAACAGCAGACTCCCAGCGGCGTCAGCGGATCTCCCGAGACTTCATGGATGTTGTCTTTGTCGCAGGCCGAGCAAGCTTACTGGCGACTCCATGGAGATACGGTATTGTCTCGCGACCTATGTGCTCAGGCGGCAAATAAAGGCTATCGATGTGCCGTGTCTGAAGCCATGGTTTGGGAGGATGTGACGCGGCTCAATCGACCCGTTGTGTTGGAGCTGGTTCGCCCGGATCGATTTGCAAGCGCAGCTGTTTTGTTGCAAGTCAGCGGCGAGGTAGGTTATTTCGCGGCGCCCGAAGGCGCGATCGCCGTGCCGCTGCGCGATATCGCACCCATGTGGAGTGGTCGGTTTCGCTGGCTTTGGCGTGCGCCGGATGACTGGGAAGATGTTGTGAAAGAGGGTGACCGTGGGCCGGTCGTAGCTGAGGTGGCGCTGTTATTTGCGGCGCTGGATGGACAGGCGCAGCCGATAACTGGGGACACCTTTGACCTGCGCCTACGTCAACGCGTTGAGCTGTTTCAGCGTCAAGAGGGACTGGTCGCCGACGGGGTCGTCGGCGAGCAAACCGTGATGGTTCTCAATGAGCGCTTGGGTCGACATTTGGCGAGTGAGGAGGCCGTCGCACGCTGGCGTGAACGGGGAGAGCGACAGTAATGTCGATGATACTCGAGGCCTTGAGGCGCTCCGAAGCTGAGCCTAAAGACACTGAATTGCTGCAAAGCACGGTGCTGGGTGATGATCCACAGCGCCCCGCGACGACGGCCGAACCAAGGCTGCTGCGTCGCGCGTTGCAAATGTTGGCGCTGCTGATCATGTTGACTGCGGCAACGACGATCGGTCGGTGGATGGGTGAACGAGATGTCCTCGATAGACAGACTGCGACGCATTTAGCGGATGGACATCAGCCTCCACCCGCGGCATCTGAGTTCCCGGCTCATGCTGATGATGGATCCCTAGCAAGAGCGTCCGCGAGTTCCGACGTTGGATTGACTGGTCGAAAGCACGTCGATTTAGTGGGGGGGCTTGTCGGGCAGATGGCAGCTGCTTCAGTAGTGGCTCAATCTCAGCCGGAGGCCGTTGCGCGCGACCCTGATCCCGCTGTGTTGGCGCTGTACGCCGTATCTGAGACGTCTGCAACACAGATTGTCGATGATGCTAATCACTCGGTTGCAGCAGCGCTGGAGCCCGCTGTGAGTGAGCGCGCGCGCCTTGATAGCGATCGTCGTGAGGCGAACCGCGAGGAGGCTTTGGCCGAACGCATCGCCGCGGTGAGATCGGCACTACAAGAGCCCGCCTTCATCAGCCATCCAGCGCCTTTTCTTGAAACGCTGTCGCAGCAACAAAAAGACAGCATACCATCGCTTTTTTACAGTGCGCATCGCGCCGGAGACGATGCAATTGCGGAGGTTGTGATCAATGGCGATCGCCTCCGCGTTGGCGAGCGCTCAGATGATGTCGAGGTGATTGAAATCTTGCCCGATAGCGCGGTGTTGCGCTGTCGTGGCGTGGTCTTCAGGTTGCGGGCGCTCAATAGTTGGGTCAACTTATAGCGTGATCGAAGTCCCTCTAATCTCGGCGCAAGCGATCACTGATCGCGATCGGTGTAGGAAAGTTCAGCACAACAATATACGAAGAGGCCAACAGCGTGATGATTGTGGTCGCTTGAATGAAGGTACTTGCCGCATGTCCGAGGAAGCCGCCAGAAACGGCAACCATCGCTATCAGTAATGCAAATTCACTGGCCTGACCAAGACGAAAACCGAGATTCCACGACAGATCGTTACGCTCGCTGACACCGCGCAACAGAGCGTGATACACGATCGGTTTTCCGGCTAACAGCAGTGTGGCGAGCCCCGCTGCGGGTAACAGCACAGAGGGCAACATACCCAGATCGATCTGGGCGCCGATTGAGAAAAAGAAGATCACGAGGAAAAAGTCTCGTAGCGGCTTCAAATTCAGCGCGATGTATTGCGCGATGGGACTGGTTGCGATGGAGACTCCGGCAACAAAGGCGCCAATTTCTGCAGACAATCCGAGCGTGGCAGCACCCTCCGCGATCCCCAGGCACCAGCCGATTGACACGAGGAATATATACTCATGGTAGCGATCAAATCGTGCGATGAGGGGCAGGAGCAACCAGCGCACAACGGCCCAACAAGCCCCAGCCAGCAAGGGTAAGAGCAACAGCGGCTGGACGATCGCCTGCCAGTCGCCGGGCTCTTGCGCGGCGCTTTGCAGCACGATGAGCACGACGATCGCGAGTAGATCCTGCAGGAGTAGCAGCGCGATCAACATCTCTCCGAGATGTTTGTGATGCAACACCGTGGTGGGAAGGAGTTTGATACCAATGATGGTGGAAGAGAACATCATTGCAGCACCAATGACGGCGCTCTCTAGCAGGGTGAAACCCATGAGGTAGCTGACAAGCGCGCTTGCGGTCCCAAATATGGCGCTGCTGATGAGTGCGACGAGTGATGCATTTTTCAAACTGCTGAATAAAGCCCGCGGCTGCATATCTAGGCCGAGTAGAAACAGCAAGAAAATGATTCCGATATGTCCCGCATCTGCGACAACATCGAGATCGTTAACGATTTCGAGGCCGAACGGACCTAGTGCCATTCCGAGCGCAATATAAGCGATGATGATGGGTTGTCGTGAGAACAATGCTAGCGAGGCAAAGAGTGCCGCGCCTAGAAAGATGGCTGCAAAGGTTAGGGTAATACCACCGTCCATGTGGACCTCACTCGACTCGCGCGCCCTCCAGCGCTGCAGGAGTCGACTGATAGGTCACGCTAAACCAATTCAACTGTTGTTCGATGTCCGACTCGGCCCAAGTGTCGGGAACCTCAAAGCTGTCGAAGCCGCACCGAGAGAGGTACTGTAACTGATCTGGTAGAAAATCGCCCGAGACGCGTAGCTCGCCGCTGAAACCTGCCTGGCGCAGCGCTCGTCCTATGCTGAAGAGTCGACCGTCATTAAAGTCAGCCGATGCGAAGACGATCAGCGGGATACGCGACAGATCAGTGGGAAGTGCCTCGGTGCTGTCACTCACGGTGAGCAGTAGCGGCAGTCGGGTATCGCCCTTTGCGTGCCAATCTGCAAGCGGCACAGCGACGGCTGACGCAAAAGCGTGCTCAGGCGGCAGCGTCGAGTGACTTTGACTGCGAACGATGCGGGCCATACACAGAATCCTTGAAAGGTTCGATGCCAATACGATGGCAGGTATCAATAAAACGCTCACCTTCTTGGCGTTGCTCGAGGTAGACCTGAAGTAGGACGGCGATGACACCAGGAATGTTTTCTGCCTTGAACGATGGCCCAAGAATTTGGCCAATACGTGCCGGTGCGCTCTGGCTTCCTCCTAGCGAGACCTGAAAGAATTCTTCGCCTTTTTTGTCGACGCCCAAAATACCGATATGCCCAATGTGATGATGACCACAGGCATTCATGCACCCGGAAATATTCAATTCAATGGGGCCAAGGTCGTAGAGATAGTCCAGATCATCAAAACGCTGCGCAATGGCTTCGGCAACGGGAAGCGAGCGGGCATTGGCTAAGCTGCAAAAATCGCCACCCGGGCACGTAATCATATCCGTCAGATGACCGATGTTGGCGGTTGCCAAGTTGACGCGTTGCAGTGCCTGCCACAGCGGATAGAGCGACGCGATTGCGACGTCTGCGAGCACGATGTTCTGCTCGTGGGTATTGCGCAGTTCTCCGAAAGAGAAAGTATCGGCCAGATCGGCGAGCGCATCCATTTGCTCTGCGGTGATGTCTCC
>JAYPVH010000013.1:19718-20584 GCA_038134505.1 Halieaceae bacterium
TCACTGCGCGGTAGCCGCATTGCTGATGCGCTGATGTATGTGTGTCTAGCCAGCGCTGAAACAGCGGAGAGGTCTGAGCTGTGAGAGCAGCATCCGCTGCCTCCGCCGAGATTTCGTGATAGGGCATGGGTGAGAAATGCGCAGACACCGCATCGAGTTGCTGCGCGGTGATCAGATTGCCGTCCCCTTTGAGTGTCGACCATTCTGCGTGTACTGCGTCGCGAAACGCCTCAACACCCATTGCTTTTACCAAGATCTTAATCCGAGCCTTGTATTTGTTATCGCGACGGCCGAGCAAGTTGTAAACCCGCAGAACAGATTCAAGGTAGTTGAGCAGCTCGGCGATAGGAACAAAGGCCTCGATCTCTTGGCCGATGATCGGTGTGCGGCCAAGCCCGCCGCCGACAATGACTTTGGCACCGATCTCGCCATCGTCGTTCCTAACGAGGGCGATTCCGACATCATGGGAGTAAATTGCCGCTCGATCACGATCGCTACCACAGACCGCGATCTTGAATTTCCGCGGTAGAAACGCGAACTCTGGGTGCAAGGTGGACCACTGGCGGATCAGCTCGCAATAGGGGCGGGGGTCGATGAGTTCATCGACGGCCACGCCGGCTAACGCATCGGTTGTGGTGTTACGAATACAGTTACCGCTGGTTTGGATGCAGTGCAGATCCACCTCTGCAAGATCGCGCAGGATATCGGGTACATGCTCCAAAGCCGGCCAGTTCAGTTGAATATTTTGCCGCGTACTGATGTGCGCGTAGCCGCGGTCGTAGCGTCGCGTGATATCCGCGACGCGTCGCAACTGAGTCGATGACATCAGGCCATAGGGGATGGCCATTCGTAGCATAGGGGCCGGA
>JAYPVH010000013.1:20594-46949 GCA_038134505.1 Halieaceae bacterium
CAGGGATGTAGAGCCCGTTTTGTAGGCGCAATGGACGAAATTGCTCTTCGCTGAGCTCACCCGACAGAAAACGATCGGTTTGCCCACGAAATTGGGCAACCCGTTCAGTCAAAAGCTGTCGATCTTCCGCGCTGTAGGTGTACAATGCGCGCTCCTCGGCTTGGGGGCTCGTCTAAAGCGCGCATTAAAACGCAAGGCGAGTGCTTTATATATAGCGTGTTTAGAACTTATCGGAGTCATTATATGTCAAAAAGCAATATACCCGATGGCGCAATGGACGCCTTTGCGGCAACCGCGCTGATCTGCATTGCCGTTGTCACCATGGTGGTGTGGTTATCTGGAATGCCTAGTTGAGTCGGCATTGCCTTTGACGAGATGCTCGGCCGGTTGCCGAGGCTTGATCTTTGACAGTCTTCCACCGAGTTGCGGGCGTGTTGGGTCGCGGTGGACTGCGCGAGGGTGGCTGACATTGCGGTGGTGTTCGACGGCCCTCTTGCGGCTGATCTGCAAAGCATCTCTTTCAGAAAGCAGCTTGTTTAGACAGGCTCACGTTTAGACAGGCCGACGTTTTGCTAGGGTCTCGTTAAGCCTCTCGTTTTGCAAGACTCTCCTATGCAAGGCCGCTCGCTCGCGATGTCCGCTGCCTCGATGTCGGCGGGAGCGGTTGGGATGGGTCCTTAATCCCGTTCACACATGATCTATGGCGTTGCCCCGCGCGTATTTTCAGTGTGGGGCGGTGACCTATCCGTGTGGCCCCAACGGCCAATGAAAATCAACACATGAGTATGGACTGATCACGATGATGCGATGGTTTCTGAAGTTATGCGTCCTAGGCGCTCTAACAGCGTGCTCCGCCACTGCTCCAATCTCGGTACCCGAGCGTTCAGTGCTGAGTGAGTCGGGCGTGAGTGTCCCGCTGTCTCCGCGCTCAGGTGTGCTCCAGTGGCACAATCTGCCCTACGCGCAGCCGCCGGTCGGTCCCCGACGTTGGGCTGCACCCCGTCAACTTGTCCCGACTGATCAAGCCGTCTCCAGCCAACCGTTTCCTCTGATGTGTCCGCAAATGGCGTCAACGACTGGCGGCACCGAGGGTGAGGGCGTATTTGGTCGTGAAGACTGCCTGTACCTCGATGTGACCGCGCCTGCATCGTCCTCTGCGTTGTTGCCTGTCATGTTTTGGATTCACGGCGGTGGTAACACGTCCGGTCATAAAGACAGCTATGACTTTTCAGCACTGGTCGAGCGTGAGCAGGTGGTCGTGGTGGCCATCAATTACCGGCTGGGTCCGCTGGGCTGGTTCGACCATCCTGCGCTGTCGGGGAATGCCTCGGGCCTGGATCAGAGTAGCAACTTTGGGACCCTTGATATCATCGCGGCGCTGTCTTGGGTGCAACGCAATATCGAGCGCTTCGGTGGCGACCCGAATAATGTGACCGTCTTTGGTGAGAGCGCGGGTGGTCGCAACGTACTGTCTCTTTTGGTCTCGCCGTTGTCTGAAGGATTATTCCATCGCGCGATCGCGCAATCCGGCCATGTACGCAGTCTGAGTCGTGACGCCGCCTTTAATGAGCGCGATCAATACGCCCATGTGGATCGCGGCAGTTGGCGAGTGCTCGAGTCGCTAGGCCTCGATGGCAGTGACGTTGAGGCCTCTGAGATGCGCGCGATCGATGTGGAGCAGTTTGTCGGTGCCTATTACGCGCTCGAGGTTGATCATATGCAGCCGGCGATCATTGCCGATGACATCGTCATACCGGCCGCCGGTCTGTCGGCGGCACTCGCTGATCCAACATACGCCAAAAACGTTCCCGTTATGGCGGGCACGACGCGCGACGAAATCACCCTGTGGATCGGCCTAAACCGTTACTTTGTTGATGCCGACTACCCGCTGACACGCCTGTTGCCACCGCGTATGACGATTCGCGATGAGGCGTTGTATCGGTTTTGGACTGAAATTCGCTCGCGTGGTTGGCGTGAGCAGGGCGTCGACGGTCCGCTTGCAGCGCTTGAAAGTGCTGGTTATGACACGCTATACGCCTATCGTTTCGATTGGAATGAGCAAGATGACAATTACTTTATAGCCTTCTCAGAGATTCTGGGCGCCCCGCACGGTAGCGAAATTGCGTTTATTCAGGGTGCTCCGATGTACGGGCCGATCGGCGATTATATGTACCCGGATACGGACTCAGCGCGCGTAATGACCGAACGGATGATGAGCGCCTGGGCAGAATTTGCGCGCACCGGTCAGCCCGGTGCAGTCGCTGGGATCGCTTGGCCGCCTTACTCTGCCATGGCACCCCATTTTATGCGATTGGATTCTGACGACGGTTTGGGAGTGTCTTTCGGAGCAGAAGATCGCGGCGGACTGATGAATGACATTGCGCGCACGAAGGTGTTGTCGCCGCTAGAGCAATGCCTATTGTTGTGGGAGCTGCTGACGGCGGTGGGTCAGCCTGACTACGCCGCTTATAGTGACTGGCAAGGTGGTCAGTGTCGCGCCGTGGATGCGGTTGCGGAGAAGCGCTCGATTCGCACGCGACTCGAGGCGGAATACGGTTCCGCAAGTCTGCCCTGATGGGTGAGTCCCACGCGAGAGCCCGCGCGGTTGCCATCACGGGTTGTTCCGGGAGCGGGAAGTCAACGCTAGTCTCGGCGTTACTCAAGCAGTTGAGCGAGGACCTTACTGTACTCCCCCTCGATGCTTACTACCGCGACTTGTCCCATCTTACCCTCGAGGCCCGAGAGTCGATAAATTACGATCATCCAGACGCGCTGGATATGGCGCAGTATGCTCAAGATCTCGAACGCTTGAAGCGGGGTCAGCGCGTCGAGATCCCCCGTTACGACTTTACGCAACACACACGTTTTGCCACTGGCGCGTGGCTCGACAGTGCGCCCTGGATTTTAGGCGATGGCATTTTGCTCATGGCGGATCCGACCGTCGCTGCGTTGTTCGATATTGTGGTTTTTGTCGACACACCACTGCCAGTGTGTTTCGAGCGGCGTCTCTCCCGAGATATCGAAGAGCGGGGGCGCACACCAGAGTCGGTGATGGCATTCTGGGAGGAGCGCGCGCAACCGATGTTTGAGATCTTTGGCGAGATCGCTCGACAGCAAGCTCACCTTGTCGTGAGCGGTGAAGTGCCAGTTGCGCAGAGTGCCGAGCAAGTCCTCGCGGCAATGAGCGCGCTGTAAGGGATTTCAACGCCGCCGTTTGCCTCGGGCAACGGCTCGTTTGCGACGCATTAAGCCTGACGCTTTTGTCGAGCAACCCACTGAAAATGACGCATCAAACTAGGCTCCTCTCGCAGCGCGGCGAGTGTATTTAAGCGCTTGCCCAGTGTCATTTCGTCAAATAGTTTGTGAATGCCGTCGTGGCATTGCCGACAAATCATGGCCCCGGCATTGCGCTCCTCGCGGGTATAGTGTTTTAAAAAGTGCTGGCGTCGGTGCAATTTGCGTGGAATCAAGTGATGGAAGGTGAGCGCCGCCTGACGCTCACACAATGGGCAGGGCGAGTCTAATCGATCACCCCGCCGAGTAGCGCGACTCATAACACGCTATCGATCGCATCTCTCAGCTCAGCGCTGTCGGGGGTTACGGAGGAGCTAAAGCGCGCAATCACATTGCCCTCGGCGTCAACTAGATATTTGAAGAAATTCCAACGCGGATAGCCCTGCGCCTCGCCTAGGCCACGAAATACCGGATTCACGTTGCTTCCCCAAACGGCACTCGTCGCCATCATTGGAAAGCTGACGTCGTATTTTTCGTAGCAAACCCTCGCGACATCACCCTCGTCGTCCTCTTCCTGGAAAAAATCATCGCTGGAAAACCCCAGTACGACCAAGCCGCGATCCTTGTAGTCTTGATGCAGCGCCTCCAGGCCGTCAAATTGTGGTGTGTAGCCACAGTTACTGGCCGTGTTGACGATCAAAAGCGGTTTGCCGGCATAGGCTTCACAGAAATTGATGGTGTCTGTTGAGCTCAGCTTGCGCATGCTGTGATTTAAAAAATCAGGGCAAGCGGCGTGAGCGCGGGCGGTTAACAGTACTAAGGCTAAGACGACAAATGCTTTGATTTTCATGACAGTCTCTCCATTGAGGTGATTCGTCATTATAGCGAAGATAAGCGCTGAGCCCGAGTGAATGGTTCGAATCAGAGGAGCATGTGACTGCTGCGAATGACGGATCAGAATGACTGGTTTGAATGAAGGGTCGCGCGGGACAATGATAAATTGAGCCCCAGCGCGTGATTGAGGAATTCGGACACTTGCTCAACAGCCCAATTCGGGTGGCAGGCAAACCCCGCTGCGTGTGTGGCCCAGCGACCTTTATTCGCAATGCACGCGCTGCCCTGCGCAATCTTCGGGACCTCAGTGATTTGGATACTTGGGTTTGCCTCAGCGAGCGCCTGGGCGAAAGGGAGTCTCGTGATAGGGTCATCGCTGTCTTGGATGATCAGCGTGGGTGTGGTGAGCTCTAAGCCCTGCTGGAAACCGTCGTTTTTGGGGAGCCCCCAAAAACGCTGTGCAGACCAGGCGTAGAGGCGAAAGAGGCTAGCAGGAAGCCCGGTGAAGATCACCGCGCCCTGAGCCAGCGCGTCTTGGTTGTCGAGTGCTGGGTCGAATAAAACTGCGGCATCCGCAGAACTGCCATGAGCGAGTGCTTGGATTGCCGTTGCGCCACCCATGGAAACGCCGGCGATAATTCTCGGACCGACCGCCTGTGCGTTGGTGTCCAACCATGCCATGACAGCGGCGGCGTCACGCCATTCAGGGTCACCCATGCCAAGCCTTGGGGTGGGGCCGCGGCTGCTATTGCCATGATGCCGGTGATCGAAAGCGACGACGTTGATTCGCAAGTCGTGCATGGCGCGATAAAACGCAAGCGAATTGAAAAAAGCGGATGTTCGATTAGCGCCGGCGCCATGCAAAAACACCATCGTGGCAACAGGCGTTTGCGCTGGTATCCACCAGCCGGCAAGCTCAAAGCCGTCGACACGGATCACAATATCCTCAAACGGGATGCCGACATCCGCAGGGCTGGTGGTGACTAGATTACTCGGTACTCGTAACGCATAGGGCGGGAGTGCGAGTAACGATCCGAGGACATAGGTCAGGGTCAGCAGCAGGACGACTCGAATGGTCCATCGTTTCACAGCGACATCATCCTACGCAGTAAAGATTCTCGCGGTGGTTGTTGCGCACGCCGCACAAGTAGCGCGTCGATCTCCGTCTCTATGGCTCGGGCTACGCGGTTGCGCAGCTGCGTTGCCTGCCGTTTGCTCAGCTCGCGACCCGTATAGTCACTCAGATCAATGGCTTCACCAAACTGGAAAAATGTCTTCACAGGTTTTGGCAGTGCCCCCCCAAAAAGCCCTGCTGGGAGGGGAGGGACGAGATCCTCTCGCACGTCTTGGGGTATGACACCGCGAGCTTGCAGCCAGCGAAAGGGGGCGCTTGCCATCACCTCGGCACTGGTCAACCACTGTCCATAATATTCATCGGGTCCGACAGCAGCGAAGGGAACAATGGTGAATCCGGCGCGGGCTGCCCGATGGATAAAACCGAAACGATTTTTCCATTGCAGCTGATAGCGCTGATCTACACCTTTGATGGCCTCGTGGGTCCCACCTGGGTAAAGCAATAGATTTTCGCCAGCTGCCATCAATCCCTCCATGACGCGACCGTCGCCATGCACTGCGCCAAGTCGATGCACGAGATCGGCATAGTGCCGCTGGCTAAATAAGGTCTTATCTCCCAGGGGTCGAAGAAAAATACCCATATCGTTCATCATAGAAAAATGAAAGACGAAGGCATCGATTGCACAGAAACTGTGGTTACCAACAAATAGAGCAGGCCCATCAGGGAGTCGATGGGTATTGGAGAATTCGGGCGCGAACCAGCGTTGAATGAGTGTACCTAAGAGCACGATATCCGCTCCCTGCGCGGGCGGAATATCGACAACCCAGTCAACATAGGCTTCGGGGTCTGCTATTGGGTCTGGAAAATGGGGCACGAGAACGATTCGGTGATTAACGATTGGGATCGAACTCTAGCAGAAACTGCGTGCGGGTCGCAGTTGTGATTGTGGCAATGGTGCGCTTTCGGTAATAATGCGCGCGCTTCATCCCTGTGTTGAGAAAAAAAGGTCACCCTGTGCCGCGGACCTCATTACATGACTGGCTGCTACTGTCCTATTTGTCCATTTTTTGGGGCTTGGCTTTTTTGCTGATTGCCTTGGCGCTGGATCTATTTTTGCCCCTTACAGTCGTCTGGATTCGTTTAAGTCTCGGTGCGCTGGTCATGCTGTGTGTGATGCGTGCGAAAGGTGTCCGTTTACCGAGAGGCATGGCCTGGTGGCGCAGGCTAACGCTGCTGTCTTTGACTGGCAATGTGCTGCCTTTTTGCCTCATCGCCTGGTCGGAGTTGACGGTACCGAGCTCTGAGGTTGGCTTGCTCATGGCATTGATGCCGCTCACCATTTTGGTGTTAGGCCATTTCTTTATTGATCAAGAACCCTTCACTAAAATGCGCCTGATCGGCGTGGTCATCGGTTTCGCTGGCGTTGTCACTGTCATGGGCCTCGACCTGGCCACGATGATGTCATCGCACAAGCTGCCCGGTCAGCTGGCTGCAATATTGGCAACGCTGTGCTATGCAGTGAATGC
This sequence comes from Halieaceae bacterium, assembly GCA_038134505.1. Classification (GTDB taxonomy): domain Bacteria; phylum Pseudomonadota; class Gammaproteobacteria; order Pseudomonadales; family Halieaceae; genus Luminiphilus. The sequence goes on from JAYPVH010000013.1 coordinate 27,264, forward strand.
GATACTGACGAAGCGTTTGCCGCCGGCTGAGAGCGTCGGTTTGACCGCGGGTACGCTTTTGTGTGGTGCCATCATTCTCGCGCCGTTTGCGCTGTGGTTGCAACCTGAGTGGTCATTCGGAACACACCAGACGGCGGTGGTTGCGGTCCTTGTGCTCGGCGTCTTTGCAACTGGCTTCGCAACTTGGGCCTATTTTGAAGTCGTGGCCGCGCGAGGTCCTGGGTTTTTATCGTCGATCAATTATTTAATTCCCTTCGTGGCCTTCTTTGCCGGCATACTATTTCTCGGTGAGCCAGCAAAGACTGCGCAGTTTATTGCGCTTTTGATGATCCTGCTGGGAGTGCGGCTGATTCAACCGCGCAAGTCAGCTGAGGTCAAAGCGTTCGAATAAGAACTCGGCGATTCCGTCTTCATCGTGGTGCCCGATGACCGCTGTCGCTAGGGCTTTAACAGCGTCATCAGCGTTACTCGGCGCGTAGGCTTCGTCAGCACATTCAAACATGCTCAAGTCGTTATCGCCGTCGCCAAAAACCATCACCTTCGACACGCCAAGCTGGTCTTTCAGGGCTGAAATCGCATTTCCCTTGCTACCATGGCCATGATGGATATCAAGCCAATGTAATTGACGGTCTCGAATCGCGACACCGCTGTAGCACACCAGTGCTGGAAGGCTGACCACAGCCTGGCGAATCTCTGCTAACGCTGTGGCCGTGGTAATGGCACTGATATTGATGATCTCCGCCTCGTCGGGTAGCGCGCTCAGAGGCCGCAGTGGCAGTTCGCGCTCAGCCTCAAACATGGCTGCCATTCTCAGTTCGATATCATTGCGAAGATCTGCATGATAGACGCCGTGGACGTGATTGGGCTCAAGCGTGAAGACAAAAGCAGTGGTATCCACGGCTGTAAAAATGGGTAACAGCGTGTCGAGCAGCGACCGACTCACCAGATGTTGCTGGAGGTAGGCTGTCTCGCCCGGCTGCCAGATCACGGCGCCATTTTTGAGTATTTGGGGTAGAGAAAAACCGTGCCCTGTCAGTGGGCCCAGCGCAGCCTGAAGGGTACGCCCAGTGGCCACGGTGTACTGAATGCCGCGCTCGCGCAAACGCGCAAGCGCCTCGGCAGTTCTCGGGGAGAGTTGAGATTGCGCGTTGAGCAGGGTGCCGTCCATATCGAAAACAACCAGCATCGCGCAGTGCCTCAATGTGTCGGTAAGACGAGATCACCCACGAGTGATTGCCGGATGTGATCGGCAACGACGAAGGTCTCGATAGGGTAGGCTGGGTGGTCAATGCCCGCCATCAGCGGCTCCCCACCTTGCAGTGCAGCGATCTGCTCGTCTGATAGTTCAAATCGAACAAAGTGAACCGAAGACGTTTTTTCCTCTGTCGAGCGCTCAAGGTCTTCATCGGCGATCGGGGTGATTTTGGGAAGATCGCCCACTTGTAACCAAATGCAATCCTCGATGCCAATCATTTCAGCGAGTCGCACGGCACGCACAGCGGGGTCACCGAACTCAATCATGAACGTCGCTTTCCAGTTCTGACCGTCGGGAATCAGCGGATTGTAGGCCTCTAGTTCCTCTTCGATGCCAGCCGCTTCGAAAACCTTTTCAATTCGCAGCATTTCCTGAATTTGGTAACGGATTGTTAGTTGGTCCTCGAAGTACAGCCGCGCATTGTCACCGAGTGCGAGTTGTCGGTCGCGCTTGTGGGCCATGATTTGTGCCCGAAATTCTTGCCGTCGAACGGCATATTCTTCAAGTGACCAGAGATCAGAGCGGGTCAGGTGCGACATGAAATCTTCCTCCGATTTACAGTTCATAGGCCATGCGCAACAGCGTCATGGGGTGGTAAGCGGTATCCACGGACTCGGCCAGATTGGCAATTTGTGCACCGGCCATGGGGCAGTCGCTAATAAAGTAGTCTGGTGCCTGTTGATCCACTTTTTTGACGGTCGGTCGCGCAATCTTGACAGACTTGTCATGAGTCTCTTTCTTTACAGCATAGGTGCCGTCATGGCCCGAACAACGCTCGTGGGCGATGACTTCACTGTCTGCAATCAGCGACAGCACGTCGCGCGTTTTCAGACCGATATTCTGCACACGCTGGTGGCAGGCGACTTGGTAGGCGACATTGCCGATGGAACGGTTGAACTCTGTTTTGAGCGCGCCGCCTTTGTGCCGTAGCCATAGGTACTCAAAAGGATCGAAGAACGCCTTCTGCACTTTGATGACATCCGGGTCATCGGGGTACATCAGCGGCAGCTCCTGTTTGTACATCAGTACACACGAGGGAATGGGCGCAATGAGGTCGTAACCCTGATCGACCAACGCGGCGAGCACCGGAATATTGGCCTCTTTGAGTTTGTTAACACTCTCTAAGTCGCCCAGCTCAAGCTTGGGCATGCCACAGCACTGCTCTTTCGGGACGACATCGATGTGAATGCCGTTGTGTTGGAATACTTTGACGAAGTCTTCGCCTACATCTGGACTGTTGTAGTTACCGTAACACGTCGCGTAGAGCGCCACCTTTCCAGTGGTTTCGCCGACCGGTTCCACGGCGATGTCACGAATCAGTCCTTTGACCCGTTTGCGCAGGGTTTTGCTGTGAAATTTTGGAATAGGTGCCGCATGATGGATGTCCATCATCGATTCCAATGCCTTGCGTGCAGTGGACTGCTTCGCCAGGGCATTGACCGTCACATCAACCAGCGGGATGGTGGCCAGTCCAAAGACACGATCGGTACTCGTCAGTGTTTTGTCACGGAATCGGGCCCCTTCCTCTTTGAATTTGATGGCTTTGGCTCTCAGCATCAGATGCGGAAAGTCGACATTGAAATCATGCGGGGGCACGTAAGGACACTTGGTGAGGTAACAAAGATCACAGAGATAGCATTGATCGACGACCTTGCCGTAATCGGCCGGGTCGACCCCATCGACTTCAAAGGTTTCCGACTCATCAATCAGGTCAAAGAGCGTCGGGAACGCATCGCAGAGACTGACACATCGGCGGCAGCCGTGACACACATCATAGACGCGCTCAAGCTCAGCATTCAGGGCGTCTTTGTCCCAGAACTCCTCAGTTTTCCAGCCAAGAGGATGCCGCGTTGGGGCATCAATACTTCCTTCACGCATGATGTTGATCTCACGTTCGAGACCGAGTTGACGCACTGCTGCGATCAACGCGAGTCATTTGTTTGGTAGCGTTCAAAAAATGCGGGGGAGCGATGCTCCCCCGATAGTCTGGCTTTTTTTTGCGACTTAAGCCTCTAGGGTGTCCAGCGCCTTCTGGAAACGGTTTGCGTGGCTACGCTCAGCCTTGGCCAGTGTTTCAAACCAATCCGCGATTTCGTCAAAGCCCTCGTCGCGAGCTGTCTTTGCCATGCCTGGGTACATATCGGTGTACTCGTGAGTCTCACCGGCAATTGATGCCTCTAGATTTTTGCGAGTGTCACCCATGGGCAGGCCAGTGGCCGGATCGCCAGTCTCTTCGAGGTACTCGAGGTGTCCGTGCGCGTGGCCGGTTTCACCTTCGGCCGTCGACCGGAACACTGCCGCGACGTCGTTGTAGCCTTCGACGTCAGCTTTTGCTGCGAAGTACAGGTAGCGACGGTTCGCTTGTGACTCTCCAGCAAAGGCGTCTTTCAGGTTTTGTTCAGTTTGGCTGTCTTTTAATCCCATGATCAATCTCCTTGGTTGATTCGAGTGTCCGGAGGTCGCCAGACATGGCGCTACCCCATTGGCTCAAGCAATATACTGACTTTGAGCCCATTTGGGTTACCGTAAAAGCAAAAAAAAGTGATCGAATTTTTCGATTGATAGCGTATAACTTGCCAAGCGATCCTCGATTCGTTGCCAGTGGCCCTTCATCAGCCTGCTATTGGGGCTCGATTCGAAGTTGATGACCGGGTGATGCCGGAAACAACGGTCTGGGGAAGCCAAGTCCTGGCCACTGTCAGCTCATGCCTTTGGAGGTGCGTAACAATGTCTCGTCTCCCCACGCTGAAACAACTCCGTTACCTTGTTGCGGTCGCTGATCACCAGCATTTCGGGCAGGCGGCAAAGGCTTGCCACGTCAGCCAAAGCACCTTAAGTGCCGGCGTCCTTGAGCTCGAGGAGGTGTTGGGAGCCAGTCTGGTGGAGCGCAATAACCGAAACATCTTGCTGACAACCTTGGGACGGGATGTCGTCGAGCGCGCGCGGGATTTGCTGGTTGATGCTGAAGAGATGGTGAGTCTGTGTGCGGCGGCCGGAGAGCCGTTTCAGGGGAAAATGCGCCTGGGTGTCATTCCGACGATCGCGCCGTTTTTACTACCCCGTCTCTTGCAACAATTGCGGACGACACATCCCGATTTCAAACTCTTTATTCGCGAGGACCTCAGTCAGCATTTAGTCGATGCCCTGCAGGCCGGTGAGCTCGATATTTTGCTGCTGGCGTTGCCATTCCCCGCCGAACAAGTCGAGCAGATGTCTTTGTTCAGTGATCCCTTTTATCTGGCGACGGAACCGCATCACGCGCTGGCGAAAAATAAAACAATCTCAACGAGTGACTTGCGGGGCGAGGGATTGCTCCTGCTCGAGGAGGGCCATTGTTTACGCGACCATGCACTTGAAGCCTGCAAATTACGCAACAATCAAATCTCTGTGCCGTATCAGGCCACCAGCCTGTCGACCATCGTACAAATGGTGGCCAATGGTATTGGCGTGACCCTACTGCCCAAAATGGCGGTCGATGCCGGTATCATGGCAGGCACTCCGCTGGTCGCGCAGCCATTTGCAGATCGGGATGTTTCCCGTGACATCGGCCTCATGTGGCGGAAAAAAACCCCCCGCACTCGAGAATTCCGATTGCTCGGCGAGTTCATCCAAAAAACGATTTGACCGACAGAGGATCCCCTAGCGACGGGGCTTGCGTGGGGTTCGTGGTGAGGCTTTACCCTGGGTGTGCTGCGTCCTGAAGGCGTTTGATGTCTCTGTGACTCTGCGATGACGTTTTGGAGGCTGACGGGGTGGCACAAGGTGCATACGGCCATTGCCAATCAAATCGCGACGGCCCATGGCTTTGAGGGTATCGCGCAACAGCGGCCAGTTATCTGGATCGTGATAGCGTAAAAAAGCTTTGTGCAATTGACGTTGTTTGAGCTTGCGTACAGTGGGTACCGTTTCACTGCGTCGCGTCACGCGCTTTAGCGGGTTGCGACCGGTGTGGTACATGGCCGTTGCGGTGGCCATGGGTGACGGATAGAAAGTTTGCACCTGATCAGCCCGAAAGCGATTGCGCTTGAGCCACAGTGCGAGGTTGAGCATATCTTCGTCTGTGGTGCCGGGGTGCGCAGCGATAAAATAGGGTATCAGATACTGCTCCTTCCCGGCTTTTTTACTGTAGCGCTCGAACAAGGTTTTGAATCGGTCGTAGCTCCCGATTCCCGGTTTCATCATTTTGGACAGTGGCCCATCCTCAGTGTGTTCCGGGGCAATCTTGAGGTAACCACCGACGTGGTGGGTCACCAGCTCTTCAACGTATTCTGGCGTTTCAACGGCGAGATCGTAGCGCAGTCCGGAAGCGATCAGGACCTTCTTAATGCCGGGAAGACTTCGGGTGCGCCGGTAGAGATGAATCAGCGGTGTTTGGTCTGTATTCAGATTTTTGCAAATCCCGGGGAAGACGCAAGATAGCTTTCGACATCGCGCCTCGGTCTCAGCATCTTTACACGCCAGTCGCCACATGTTCGCGGTCGGTCCGCCGAGGTCGGAGATCACGCCGGTAAAGGCAGGGCTTGTATCGCGAATCCGTTCAACCTCTCGGACAATCGAGTCTTCCGAGCGCGATTGAATGATTCTGCCCTCATGTTCGGTAATCGAGCAAAATGTGCAGCCGCCAAAACAACCGCGCATGATATTGACCGAGTGCTGAATCATGTCGAAAGCCGCAAATTTCGCGTTGCCGTAGGTGGGATGTGGCAGGCGCTGATACGGTAGTTCAAACACCCAGTCGAGTTCCTCAGTTGTCAGCGGGAACGGTGGCGGATTGAGCCAGACCGTCTGATCGCCATGGGCTTGAGCGAGCGCGCAGGCGTTGTAGGGATTGGTCTCTTTGTGCAGGACGCGGGAGGCGTGTGCGTAGAGCACTGGGTCTGTTTTGACCGCTTCAAAGCTGGGCAGTTGGATCACCGTATTCTCTGGATTACTCGCCGCTAACAAAGTGACCGGTGTCGCACCGTCGAGTTGTGCACCCTCATCTGTTGTCGCGTCGTCACAGTCGCTCTCAGCCATCCCTTGATAGGGGTCGGGTTGCGGATCAACAGTGCCAGGCGTATCGACACTGGTTGAGTCGACTCGTCGGTAGCCTGCGGGTAGCGATTTACAGGTCAATGCGGTGCCGCGAATATCGCGAATCTCGCTGATGCCTACGCCCTCGGCGAGTCGATGAGCGACCTCGACGATCGCTCGCTCGGCATTACCGAACAGCAGAAGATCGGCGCGGCTGTCGAGTAACACAGAGCGACGCACGGTTTCGCTCCAATAATCGTAGTGACTGATTCGCCGCAGGCTTGCTTCGATGCCGCCGATCACGATAGGGATATCTCGATAGGCTTCGCGAATGCGTTGACTGTAGACCGTCACCGCCCGGTCGGGTCTTTCTCCTGCACGATCTCCGGCGGTGTAGGCGTCGTCATTACGCCGCTTTCTGTCAGCGGTGTAATGATTGATCATTGAATCCATGTTGCCGGCAGTGACACCGAAAAAGAGGTTGGGCCGGCCCAGCTGTGTGAAGGCCTCCGCACTCCGCCAGTCCGGTTGCGCAATGATGCCGACTCGAAAGCCTTGTGCCTCCAAAACACGGCCAATGACGGCCATGCCGAAGCTGGGATGGTCAATATAGCCGTCGCCCGTGACGATAACGATGTCGCAACTGTCCCAGCCGAGTTGGTCCATTTCGGTTTTTGTCATGGGTAGGTACGGCGCAGGACCAAGACAGTGTGCCCAGAACTTACGGTACTCAGTAATGGCGGTGATGTTTGTTCGTGAGGTCATTGGCGGAGCTCGGAGGGAACGTCAAGTTCAGCGCCGCAGTGCTTGCAACAGTTTGCATCGGTGGCGTGTTCACCCTGGGCGCAGACAGGGCAATTCCAGGGGAGAAATGCGGTATCTCGGCGCTGATTCAAGCGTTCCCATAGTTTTGCAGTGATGATGGCCGTGGGCACGGCCAAGATCGAATAGCCCACCAACATGCCAAAGGAGGCGATGGTTTTTCCCAGAGCGGTTTGCGGAATCAGGTCGCCGTATCCCACCGTGGTCATCGTCACGACCGCCCAGTAGATACTCATCGGGATGTTGTTGAAACCGTTCTCTGGACCTTCGACAACATAGATGAGGCAGGCGAAGACGATGACGATCACCATGACCATGACGAAAAAAACAATAATAGAGCGGGATGTCGCCCGCAGTACTCTCAAAATCTCGTTGAGCTCAGCAAACAGTTCAAGAAGCCGCAGTACCCGAAAAATGCGCAGGACGCGCAGCAGTCGAATCACCAGCAGAGGCGCTGCCTCGGGAATAAAAAAGGCGATATAGGTGGGTAGAATGGAGAGGAGGTCCACTATCCCCCAGAAACTTTTAATATAGGCACCGCGATGATGCGCACACCAGACGCGTGTGATGTACTCCAAAGTGAAGCCCGCTGTAAAAAACAGCTCAAGGCGAAAAAACAGGGCGCCATATTGCGCATGCCACTGGGGTATCGAATCCAACATCACTACGCCGACCGAGCTGATGATAGAGAGCAAGAGCGCAATGTCGAACCACCGTCCCGCAGCAGTCTCGGTGCCAAAGATCACCTGTTCTAGAGATGCTCGAGTGCTGTGGGCTTGGCGGCCGTTCGTATCGGTGGTCGAGCCTTCCGTCATAGCGCGCTCTCAATGGTTTTCAACACCGTCTCCAACAAAATGGGTTGCGCCTCGGCAGTGGGGTGGATGCCGTCACTTTGCATTAAGGCGGGTTCAAGCGCCACCTTTTCTAGCAGAAAAGGCCCCAATGTGGCACCGGTAGCCTCAGCAACGTGGCTATAGCTTTGTCGAAACATTTGGGTGTACACCGGGCCCAAGTTGGGTGGGATTTCAGTGGGCAATAATACCACGCGTGCACCGCTAGCCTGCGCTAGCGACACCATCTGGGTCAGGTTGTCGCGCATTTGTTTTACAGGATAGCCTCTCAGACCATCGTTGCCGCCAAGCTCGATAATCACGATAGCCGGTGCATGCGTTGCCAACAGACTGTCGAGTCGTCGTAAGCCGCCGCCGGTAGTTTCACCCGACATGCTGGCATTGACAGTGCTGTAGGCCTGACCTGTTTGCTCAAGATGCTGTTCGAGCAGTGCCACCCAGCCTTCTTGCAGCGACATGCCATAGGCGGCGCTGATACTGTCTCCTAAAACCAGTATGCTCTGCCGCTCAGTGTCGTGATCTGCGGCGAGTGCTGGGAACGAGAGCAATCCGAGCAGTAGAACCGCTCGTATTACCGAGCGGAGGAGTGGTGTCATGATCAAAGCGGTGAATCTCACAAAAACTGTGCCTGTGGCTGATGGTGTTCTGGAGATCCTGCGAGGGATCGATCTCGAAATCAAGCCGGGTGAGAGCGCTGCCATTGTCGGAGCCTCAGGGTCTGGCAAGTCGACATTGCTCGGACTGCTCGCGGGACTCGATGAGGCATCTTCCGGCGAGGTGTTTATTGGTGATGCGTGCTTGTCGGCGATGGATGAGGACCAACGGGCCGCATTACGCGCCCGCGAGGTCGGCTTTGTGTTTCAGTCTTTTCAGTTGTTGCCAGCCCTGAGTGCGCTGGAAAATGTCATGCTTCCGCTGGAGTTGGCTGGGGCGCAGCAGCCGGAAGTGACCGCGCTGAGCTACTTGCAACGCGTGGGTCTCGACAATCGAACCCAGCATTTTCCTAAAATGCTGTCGGGTGGGGAGCAGCAGCGCGTTGCCATCGCCCGTGCTTTCGCAGCGCGTCCCTCGGTTTTATTTGCTGATGAACCGACAGGTAATCTCGATACAGTGACTGGCCAGCGGATTATCGATTTGTTGTTTGAACTGAATCAATCGGAATCGACCACCCTAGTCCTGGTGACGCATGACCAGCGCCTCGCTGCACGCTGTCAACGGCAGTTTTCGATGTCGGCGGGTGCGCTCGAGGAGTTACAAGCTTGAGGTCGCGGTTGTCTGCCATACAGTTACTCAGGCGCGAATGGCGCGGTGGCGAGCTCGGATTGCTGTTCGTCGCCGTCGTTTTAGCTGTGGCGATGGTCATGGGGATTAGCACCTTTGTATCGCGCTTACAAAGTACGCTTGAGGCTGAATCGAGTCGCTTCCTTGCCGCGGATGCTGTGGTGCGCAGTCGCACGGCGATCAACATGGACTGGCTCATGGCCGCCGAACGCGATGGTTTGGCCGTGGCGCAGACCCAGGTCTTCTCAACGATGGTGATAGGCTCTGAGGAGAGTATGTTTATGACGTCGGTGAAAGCGGTGAGCTCGCATTACCCGCTTCGCGGCGCCCTTGCAGTCAGTCGCGACGCGTTTTCACTGCCCGAAACAACGTCTTCGGTACCCCCGCCCGGTGAGGTATGGCTGGCACCGCGGCTATTTGAGTTGCTCAATGTCGCCACAGGCGATTCGGTACAAGTGGGCTATTTGGCTCTTCGGGTAGCTGGTGCGATTCGCACGGAGCCTGATGCAGGGGGCTCGATGATTGGCTACGGGCCGCGCTTGATGATGAATATTGCCGACGTCCCGGCCACCGGTGTCGTGCAGCCGGGCAGTCAGGTGACCTATTCTCTGTTGGTGGCCGGCGCCGAGGAAGTGGTTGAAACATTTAGCGAGCGGATCAAACCACAGCTCGTTCAGGGCCAACGGCTGCTTGCGCTTGAAGAGGGCCAGCCTAGTGTTGCACGTGCCCTCGATCGGGCGCGCGGCTTTCTCTTGCTGTCGGGCTCGCTGGCTGTATTGCTTGCCGCCGCAGCCATGGCCTTGGTGGCCCGACGTTTTGCAGAACGTCACACCGATAGCGTCGCTGTTATGAAGAGTCTGGGAGCACAGAAACAGCAGATTAGTCAGCTCTACCTTCGCGCGCTCTTGCTCCTTGGTGCGACAGCGACAGCCATAGGGGGGGGGCTCGGTGGGCTATTGCAACTGTTGTTGTTTACTCTGTTGGAAGATCAACTTCCCGTGGCCCCCGGCGCGATCGGAACGTTGCCCTGGCTGCTAGCGGGAGCGACGGCTGCCGTGTCTTTGCTCGCTTTTGCGTGGCCGCCTATTCGGCGCTTGGCCGGTGTTCCGCCACTGCGGGTACTGCGACGAGATATCGGAAGTATCGGCGATCAGCGCGTCTCGGAGTTAGCCATCGCGGGATTGTCTATGGCGGGCTTGATGTGGTGGTACAGCGCCGACTGGCGTATGACGGCGGCGCTCATCTGCGGTCTCCTGCTGACAGTGGGTCTCGGTTATATTTTGTCGCGACTGTTTTTGCGTGGTAGCCGCGCCGTCGGCGCACGAGCAGGCAGTGCCTGGTTGCTCGGTCTCGCCGGACTGCAGCGCCGGCGGGCCGCTAATGCGATTACGATGACGGTGCTGGCCATGGCCATCATGTTGATGTTGGTTGTCACGATGATCAGGACCTCACTGATTGAGCAATGGCGTGCACAGCTTCCAGAGGGCAGTCCCAATCACTTTGTGATGAATGTCGCGCCAGATGAGTCATCCCGATTTCTCGAAGAGCTCAAGCGCAATGCGATTGCGACGCAACCGCTGTTTCCGATGATTCGCGGGCGGGTGATAGCCGTCAACGATGTTGCCTTACCCGAATGGCGTGATGCGCAGGGTGGCCCGCGCCAGCGCGAGGCTAACTTTTCATGGTCCGAGACAGTGCCGGATAACAACGAGTTGTTGTCCGGTCGCTGGTGGTCGGAAGGGCGCGACGCCCCAGAGGTTTCTCTCGAGGCGGAGTTTGCAAGCTCTATCGGCGCTCAGGTGGGCGACCAATTGCGCTTTGATATTGCCGGTAGCGAGTTTGAAGCGGCGGTTGCCAATATCCGAAAACTCGACTGGCAGAGTATGCAGCCGAATTTTTGGGTGGTATTTCCAGAACATGTTCTGGCGCCTTACCCGGGCATGTTGCTCACGAGTTTTCACTTATCAGCGGAGCAAAAGCCGGTGCTCAATGCGTTAGTTCGCGAATTCCCAACGGTGTCTGTTATCGAGCTTGACGTGGCGATCAGAGAGATTCGAGCCATCGTGGATCAGGTGAGTCAAGCAGTCGAGTGGGTGTTGTGGGTCACGTTGTTTGCCGGTGTGCTCGTTCTACTCGCGGGTGTTCAAGCCAGCATGGATAGCCGGTTATATGAGAATGCGCTGTTGCGCGCCTTGGGGGCGAGGAAGCAAATTCTGACAGGTGCTCTGGCGCTTGAGTTTGCAGCTTTAGGCGCGGGAGCTGGAGTGCTTTCAGTTGCCGGTGCCGAGCTCACCGCTTGGATCTTGCAATCTCAGGTCTTAGACCTGAGCTATCGCAGCACGCCCGAGTTGTGGCCTCTGGCCGTTCTCGGCGGGGTGATACTGATCGCCAGTTTTGGCGTTGTATCGTGCCGTCGTGCTACGACCGTCGCGCCGCTACGGGTGTTGCGAGAATTCGTTTAGCGCACGAATCAAGACAACGATTCGCGCGGCGAAAAGCGAGCGCAGGCGTGGGTCCCGCACGAGCCTTCAAACAACTGTCTCAGGCGTCGAACAACGCGCGAAGCAACCAGTGCGTGGGTTTGATCTGACCGTCTCGGGGTGCACGCACTCGCGTTCGACAGTGGATCGAGTTAACCAAGAAGGTGAGCGACTGCGTCTCGCTCTTCAGTCAGTTCCTGCGCCGTAGCGTCCATTTTCTGGCGCGAAAAATCGCTGACTTCGAGGTCTTGCACAATCGACCAATCGCCATCGGCGCACCGCACCGGGAACGAATAGATCAAACCCGCGGCGATGCCGTAACTGCCGTCGGAGTAGACCCCCATAGAGACCCAGTCGCCATCGTCAGTGCCTAGAGCCCAAGTTCGCATATGGTCAACGGCCGCGTTCGCGGCTGAAGCGGCTGAGGAGGCACCACGCGCTTCAATGATCGCTGCACCACGTTGTTGCACTGTGGGAATAAAGTCCGCCTCGTACCAGTCGCGATCGATCATGTCGATGGCTGCAGCACCATTCACCTGCGCGTGAAATAGGTCCGGGTACTGAGTTGCCGAGTGATTTCCCCAAATAGTCATTCGCGTGACGTCATTAACCGTCGTACCTGTCTTTTGTGCGAGCTGGGTTTTAGCGCGGTTGTGATCGAGTCGCGTCATGGCGGTAAAGTTGCGAGGATCGATGTCCGGCGCGTTACGTTGCGTAATCAAGGCGTTGGTGTTGGCGGGATTGCCCACCACCAAGACTTTGATATTGCGCGATGCGTGATCATTAATGGCTTTCCCTTGGACAGAGAAGATCGCGGCATTGGCTTCTAGCAGGTCTTTTCGCTCCATGCCGGGACCCCGCGGGCGGGCACCAACAAGTAGCGCGTAGTCTGCATCTTTAAATGCAACGTTGGGATCATCGGTGCACACGACGTCGCTCAGCAACGGAAATGCGCAATCATCAAGCTCCATGCGAACGCCCTCGAGCGCAGCCATGGCCGGCGTGATATCCAAAAGTTGCAGGATGACGGGCTGGTCTTGACCCAGCATTGACCCAGAGGCGATTCTGAAGAGGAGTGCGTAGCCAATCTGACCAGCGGCGCCAGTCACCGCGACACGAACAGGAGCTTTCATAGTGGATTCCTTTAATGAGCTAGGACGTCATGCGGCGCGGATTTTCAGGTGCTCGGATCAAAAACACAAGACTTACAGCCCAAAAAGCATTGATTTTTGCTATCAACGGGGAGAATGACCGCGCTTTTGTTTTGCGCGCGCGCGCGGGGTTGCCTATGATGCGCCCATCAAAAGTGATCGGGTCGATCCGCCATGAACGCCACAGCGCCAGTGCCAGAGACTGTCGAGACATCACATCGAGACAATCGACGGTCCCAGACAGAAATGAACAAACTGCGGAAGCGTTTGCGACGCAACGTGGGCAATGCCATTGCTGACTTCAATATGATTGAGGACGGCGATCGCATCATGGTCTGTGTTTCAGGGGGTAAGGATTCCTTCGCAATGCTGGATATGCTGCTTCACCTGCAAGCCAGTGCGCCCATCAATTTTGAGGTGATCGCGGTCAATCTAGATCAGAAACAACCGGGATTCCCTGAACATGTGTTACCGGATTACTTTGAATCGCTGGGAGTTCCTTATTACATTCTAGAGCGGGATACCTATAGCGTCGTCAAGTCGGTGATCCCAGAGGGCAAAACCACCTGCGGACTGTGCTCTCGTTTGCGGCGTGGCACGCTGTATGGGTTTGCTCAGCAGATTGGTGCACACAAAATTGCGTTGGGCCATCATCGCGATGATATTGTCGAAACACTATTTTTGAACTTATTTTTCGCCGGCAAACTGAAGGCTATGCCACCGAAGTTGCTCAGCGACGATCAGCACAATGTCGTGATACGGCCGCTGGCCTACTGCAAAGAAAAGGACCTTGAGCGTTACGCGCAATTCCGATCTTTCCCCATCATTCCGTGCAATCTGTGCGGCTCGCAGGACAACCTGCAACGCGTTGAAATTAAAAAGATGCTGCGCGATTGGGAGCGGCAATACCCAGGGCGGACCGAAACGATATTTAGAGCAATCGGTGATGTTGCGCCATCTCAATTGGCCGATCACGGTTTGTTCAACTTTAAAGATCTGCGGGTCGAGATCGATGATGATATCCATCTACCGGCCATCCGAATGGTGAATCTCTAAGGTGTCGTTGCCATTGTTGAATGCGCAAGACGTGACCGTTTCTCGTGGTGCGCGGCGGATTCTTGAGGGGCTCAATCTCTGTGTGGGTGAGGGTGAACTTTGGCAGCTAGTGGGTGGTAATGGCATCGGTAAAACCAGCTTGATGCGGGTCCTCGCAGGTGTCACTCGCCTGGGCGTCGAGGGTGATATTGGGTTGCGTGAGACGCCCCTGTTTTTGGGTCACGCGAGTGCGATCAAACCGCTCCTGAGCGCCTACGATAATCTGCGCTGGCATCCCAGCGGTGCTGTTCAAGCCGATCGTGGCGCGGTGAGTGCGGCTCTCTCAGCAGTTGGGCTCGAGCATTGCGGGGAGTCGCCTGTGGGGCAGTTGTCAGCAGGGCAGCAGCGCCGTGTGGCTTTGGCACGCCTCTGGCTCACGCAGAGTAAACTCTGGCTGCTCGATGAACCATTTACCGCGATCGATGTCTCAGGTGCGCGGCTGCTTGAGGCGCAGTTACAGGCACACGTTGCAGGTGGCGGTTCTGTGGTCTTCAGTAGCCATCAGCCGAATCAATTCAGCACCGAACTTCGCGTCTTCGATCTCTCGGAATATGCCTGTGACTAGCCTGGACCGCTTCTTACTCGGGCAGTTTCAGCGGCAGTTGAAGCTTGCCTTCAGCCGTCCAGGAGAGATCCTCAACCCGATCTGGTTTTTCATGATGGTAGTCGCTTTGTTCCCTCTGGGGATGGGACCTCGGCCGGAACAATTGGCGCCGCTCGCGCCCGGGATTTTGTGGGTGGTCGCGCTGCTGTCGCAGCTTACGGTGAGTCATCGTTTGTTCGCCAGCGACTACGAAGATGGCAGTCTCGAGCAGTTAGTGCTCAGTGACCACCCATTGGCGTTGTCCGCCCTCGCGCAGGTCTTGGCGCACTGGGTCGTGAGCGGCGTGACTTTAGCATTGTTGTCACCGCTATTTGCTGTCGTGCTCGCTTTGCCGAGTGAGGCGATCACAACACTTGTAGCCAGTCTCTTGATTGGCACGCTAGGTCTTTCGTTGATCGGTGCGATTGGCGCAGCGCTGACGGTGGGCATCCGACGCGGGGCGTTGTTGCTATCTCTGTTAATTATCCCGCTCTACGTGCCAGTACTCATTTTTGGTACCAGTGCAGTGGTGGAAGCAAGTCGCGGTGATGACGGCAGTGCTTGGCTTGCGCTGATGGGTGCTTGGGCGATTGCCAGCTTGATTCTCGCGCCGCCCGCGATATCCGCAGGTCTGAAAATTTCGCTGGATGCTTAAGACGAGGCTGTCAGCCTTGGTCGGTAAATGGATATAATCAAGCCCATGTGGACGTTTATTCATAAATTAGGATCACCCCCTTGGTTTTACCGAATCAGCGGTGTGATCCTGCGCTGGTTATTGCCGATGACTGTGCTGGCACTTGCTGTGGGGATCGTCTGGGGCCTGCTGTACGCGCCCGTTGACTACAAGCAGGGCAATAGCTATCGCATCATCTTTATTCATGTGCCTGCAGCCGTTGTCGCCCTGGCTGGTTATTATGTGATGGCCTTTGCCGGTGCCTTGTCGCTGATCTGGAAAATTAAATTAGCCGATACCGCGATGCGTGCGGCGGCGCCCGTCGGAGCGGTGCTGACGGCTATTGCGTTATTCACAGGCGCGGTGTGGGGTAAGCCCACGTGGGGAACCTGGTGGGTATGGGATGCGCGGATTACATCGATGCTCATTTTGTTGTTCCTCTATCTCGGGGTCGTTGCGCTGTGGGATGCTTATGACAACAAAGCGGCGGCGGCAAAAGCCTGCGCGGTGCTGAGTTTGGTAGGAACTGTCAATATCCCTATCATCTACAAATCGGTGGATTGGTGGTACACGCTACATCAGGGCGCATCGATTAAGTTCAGCGGGGAGAGCGCGATTCACAGCAGCATGCTCTACCCACTGCTGCTCAATATCGTGGCGTTTTACGCCTTGTATGCCTGCGTGGTGCTGTTAAATATGCGAGCACAAGTCGAAGTCGACAACCGCCATGCACGTTGGCTTGTGGAGCAAATAGGGGACGACTGATGGCGTTTGAATCCTGGTCTGAGGTCTGGCAAATGGGTGGGCATGGCGTATTCGTGTGGTCGGCCTATAGCGTCACATTGTTGGCGATTGCAGCCCTTGTGATCGTGCCGTGGCGCCGCAGTCGCGCTGAGGTAAAAGCGCAACGCGCTTGGCGCGCGCGTCAGCAGGGAGCGGCATCGTCTCATGCACCCTAAACGTCGGCAGCGCCTTCTCATTGTTCTGGGTATCGTACTGCTGTCCTCGGCGGCGGTTGGGCTTGTGAGCTATGCGTTGCGTGGCAATATCAATCTGTTTTATCCGCCGGCTGAGGTGGCCTCTGCAATGCACCCCTCCACCGAACGATTCGTGTGGGTGGGATGGTTGTTCCTGGTAGCGTTCAACGGGCCTCGGGAGATTTGACCACGCAGTTTCAAGTGACTGACTACACAGCGACGGTGACCGTGTCCTATACCGGCATCCTGCCCGATCTGTTTGCGGAGGACGAGGGTGTCATAGCCTTGGGCGAGCTGAACGACTCAGGCATGTTAATCGCCTCAGAAGTTTTGGCTAAGCACGACGAAAATTACATGCCTCCGGAGATCGCCGAAGCACTCGCTAATAAAAACGGCGAGACCAGCCAGTGATCGCAGAGCTTGGACACTTGGCGTTGATAGCAGCCCTTGCGCTGTCTATCGCGATGGTTGCACTCTCGTTCTGGGGCGCATGGCGCGGTCACTATGCGGCAATGAATGCGGCGCCGCCGCTCACCTTGGCGATGGCGGCCTGCGTATTTCTTGCCTTCGCAATTTTGATCAACCGGTTTCTCGCCGATGATTTTTCGCTGGCGGTCGTTGCCGCAAATTCAAATAGCTTACTTCCCAGCGCTTATAAATTTTCCGCGACTTGGGGAAATCATGAGGGCTCATTGCTACTTTGGGTCACGATTCTCTCGGCATGGATGGTTGCTGTGGCCTTGCTGAGCCGCGGTCTGCCGTTGGTAGTTCTGGCGCGGGTGCTCGCTGTACTGGGCATCATCGCGATCGGCTTCTTACTCTTTTCTCTGCTGACCTCCAACCCCTTCGAGCGTTTGTTGCCGGGCACGCCAGGAGAGGGGCGAGATCTGAACCCGCTTTTACAAGATCCAGGTTTGGTGATTCATCCGCCGCTACTTTACATGGGCTATGTAGGCCTGGCAGTGCCATTTGCCTTCTCGTTAGCGGCGTTGATGGGTGGTCGGCTCGATGCCGCATGGGCGCGATGGTCCCGTCCATGGACGAATGTGGCTTGGGCCTTTCTCACCCTCGGCATTATGCTCGGCAGCTGGTGGGCTTACTACGAACTTGGTTGGGGTGGTTGGTGGTTTTGGGACCCGGTCGAGAACGCCTCGTTCATGCCCTGGTTGGTTGGTACCGCCCTAGTGCACTCTTTGGCGGTGACCGAGAAGCGCGGTGTGTTTCGTGCGTGGACGGTGTTGCTCGCGATTACCGCGTTTTCTTTGTCGTTACTCGGGACATTTTTAGTGCGCTCGGGCGTGCTGACGTCGGTCCATGCGTTCGCCGCCGACCCGGAGCGCGGCGTTTTTATTCTCATATTCCTAGGATTAGTGGTTGGTGGCTCGCTGATTCTCTATGCCCTACGTGCCCCTACAGTGGCGAGTGCGGTGCGGTATCACTGGGTATCGCGGGAGACCTTGCTCATGGTCAACAACCTCGTCCTCTCGGTGTCGGCCTTCACGGTTCTGACCGGAACCCTGTACCCACTATTGATGGACGCGCTGGGGCAGGGAAAATATTCCGTTGGTCCGCCGTATTTCAATGCAGTTTTTGTACCGCTGATGGCGCTGCTCTTGCCATTTATGGGCCTAGGCCCCGTCAGTCGTTGGAAGACTGACGCCTTGTCGCGTTGGCGCGAAAGCCTCATGTTGCCTGGACTTGCGGTGTTACTGCTCGCTGTCGTGACACCGTTTTGGGGTGCGCAATTTAATGTCTGGATCGCTTTGTCGGTATTGCTGGCGGCCTGGGTCGTCGCGGGTCTCGTTGTCGATCTCCGTGTCCGCTGGCGCGGAGCCACCAACGCCGCGCAGCGTCGCGCGCGCTGGACCGCAAGTGTCTTGGGTTTACAACTCGCCCACCTTGGCTTTGCTATGAGTGTTGTTGGCGCCGTGGTGGTCACACAGCTCAGTGAGGAACGAGACCTGAGGATGGCGGTCGGAGATCAGCTTGAGGTGTCGGGCTATACCGTTGTCTTTGAGTCGCTGGCTCCCATCGAGGGGCCGAATTACGCCGCGAGCCGTGGCGAGTTTGCGTTATTGCAAAACAATATTCTGGTCAGTCGTTTACACGCGGAGAAGCGGCGTTATTTCGCCAGCGGTCAGATGATGACCGAGGCGGGTATCGATGCGGGATTCACTCGAGATGTCTACGTCGCCCTCGGTGAGCCACTTGATGATGGCGCGTGGTCGGTTCGTGTTCAATATAAGCCCTTTGTGCGCTGGATTTGGCTGGGCGCAATACTGATGGGCTTGGGGGGGCTCGTCACAGCATTCGATCGACGTTACCGCGCTGGACGTTATCGCCCTGCAAGGATCTCTGGAGCCGTCGATGTCGCGCCTTAAGCTGTTCCTGCCTCTGCTGGCTTTTGTGGCGTTAGCGGGGTTGTTGTACCGAGGGCTTGCTTTGGACCCGACGGCACTGCCCTCCGCGCGATTGGGTTCCGCATTGCCGAACTTCAATCTGACTGAACTGCATTCGAACGAATTGCTCTCGCCTAGCCAGATGCCTGACGGGCCCTATTTGCTCAACGTCTGGGCCACATGGTGTTACTCCTGTCGCGTAGAACACGCGTTTTTGCGCGACCTGTCTGATCGCGGTGTGGCTATCATTGGTCTGAATTACAAAGACGATCGCGCCGCGGCGCTGCAGTGGCTGGCTGATTTGGGTGATCCTTATGGCCTGACCTTATTTGATCCACAAGGGACCCTTGGTCTTGATTTGGGCGTTTACGGTGCGCCGGAGACTTATGTGATTGATCAGCAGGGCGCCGTCGCTTATCGACACGTCGGTATTGTGGATGAGCAAGTATGGGAGCGAACGCTGAGCCGCTATTGGGGTGAGCCTTAATGCTCTGGCGTGGATGGTCTCGCGGGATCCGACTCATTCTCGGCACATGCGTTGTCGTGCTGTTGGGTTTGCCTGAAACTCACGCGGTGATCGAAACCTACGAGTTCTCAAGCGCCGAGCTAGAGCAGCGTTATCGGATGTTGAGTCAGGAGCTTCGGTGTCCGAAGTGTCAGAATCAAAATATCGCAGACTCCAATGCACCCATCGCGCGCGATTTACGCGCGGAGCTCGCTCGTCAGCTCGAACGCGGTGCCAACGACGAAGAGATCCTCGCTTTTATGGTGGAGCGCTACGGCGAATTTGTCCGTTATCGGCCGGAAGTCAACGATCAGACGCTGGTGCTGTGGATTGGACCGTGGCTCCTGCTATTGCTGGGAGCTGGCATTGTACTGAGGTCAGTTCGTCGAAGTGGCGAGGGGCCGCAAGGTGACGCAAACGCGATCACAGCTGCACGCGGCGCATTGCGCAAGCGCCTGCATGAACAGGAAACCGAATAATGTCAGCGCTGTGGTTTTGGGGGTTGGCGTGGGTTGGCGTCGTTGCGCTTTGGCTTTTGTGGTCGGCGCGACACTGGCGGCGACCGTTATCCGGCGAAACTGCGCTGGATTGGTTACGGCAG
>JAYPVH010000013.1:47005-53791 GCA_038134505.1 Halieaceae bacterium
CGAGCATCGTGTCATCGACGATGGCGAGGAGCGGGTGTTGGAGGCCGTCGCCGTTGAGCAAAGTCCTCTTCTGATGACTGCGGTGGTCCTGTTTGTTGCGATCTTCTCAGTCTTTCTGTATCGCGAGATTGGTGCGCAAGCGGACGTGGATATTGCCGAGCAGCTGGCGCGTTTGGACGATGCTACACCACAAGATGTTCAGATTTTACTGGACGCGATTATCGAACGCGCCGCGCAGCGGCCCGATAATCTGGATTATCAGTCAATACTCGGTGAGTACTATCTCAGCAGCGATCAGCCGGAACTTGCGTTGGCCGCATACCGACAAATGCTACGCATCGCGCCGGATGCGCCAGAGTTGCTAGGGCGTGCGGCTCAAGCCTCTTTTTTGGCCGCCGGCCGGCAACTTGATGCCGAAGCCGCAAGCTGGGCACAACAAGCATTGGCATTGCAGCCGATGAATCGCGCAGCGCTCGGCACATTGGGTATGGCGGCATTTGAGCGACAGGACTTCGGTGAGGCAGTGAGCTATTGGGGAAGAATGCTGGCTTTGGAGACGCCGGGCACTCCGGGCTATGACATGCTCTCGAGTGTGATAGCTAATGCTCGAGAACTCGGTGGTTTGGCGTCAGAGGTTGCGCCTCAGGAACCGCTCATTGGCGTCAACGTGGTCGTTGACATCGATCCTACCCTGACGCTTGAAGATAGTCCCACGGTGTTTGTATTGGCCCGCCCAGCAGGCGTCTCACAGCGCATGCCGACTGCTGTCGTGCGCATTGATGCGCCACAATTTCCTCTGTCAGTGACGCTGGATGACGCTGTTTCTATGGCCGGGCAGCGTCTCTCTGATCTCGAGCAGGCTGATCTGGAGGTCCAGCTCACCTACACAGGTCGAGCGGGGTTAGCGGATGCCGCCGGCGTGGCGCGACTCTCGGGCGCTACAGTGGGCACGAATGAGGTCTTTACGCTGTTGATTGAGCCAATTTCGTCGTCTGAGGGCAATTAGCCCATAGTGTTATTCGTTAGAACCCGATACACTACATCTAGTGTTATCTAGGGTTTTGGTCTCTCCGTGGGCCTGTGAATGACAGTGCGGGATATGCATGCGCCTAAAATCAATAAAACTGGCGGGTTTTAAGTCTTTCGTCGATCCTACGACGGTCAGCTTTCCCAGCAATATGTGTTCTGTGGTCGGTCCTAACGGCTGTGGCAAATCTAATATTATTGATGCGGTTCGCTGGGTCATGGGTGAAAGCTCAGCCAAGACCCTGCGTGGCGAGTCGATGGCGGATGTCATTTTTAATGGCACGACATCACGCCAGCCGGTGAATCAAGCTTCTATCGAACTGCTGTTTGACAACAGCGCAGGCAAAATAAAGGGTGAGTTCGCCGCATACAACGAAATCTCTGTGCGGCGATTAGTCACTCGAGAAGGCACTTCAGAGTATTTTCTCAATAATGCCAAGTGTAGGCGGCGGGACATCACGGATCTATTTCTCGGCACCGGGTTGGGTCCGCGCAGTTATGCCATCATTGAGCAAGGGATGATCTCCCGCTTGATCGAGTCGCGGCCTGAGGACCTTCGAGTGTTTATCGAAGAGGCCGCCGGTATTTCGAAGTACAAAGAGCGACGCAAGGAAACCGAGAGCCGAATGCGGCGAACGGTGGAAAACCTAGAGCGCCTGACGGACTTGCGCGAGGAGTTAGAGCGCCAATTGTCCCACTTACAGCGACAGGCGCAGTCAGCTGAGCGCTACGCTGAGTATAAAGCTGAGGAACGGCAAACCAAATCAGAGCTCTTTGCAATCCAATGGCGAGCACTAAATTCCGAGAAATCGCGTACGGCGGGAGTCGTCGCCGACTTGGAAGTTCGGCAAGAGGCGTTGCGAGCGGATATCCAGCACTGTGCGACGGAGATCGAGCGGCATCGAGTGGCTCACGGTGAGGCCACTGAGGCTTTCAATACGGTGCAGGCTGATTTTTACACCGTTGGCGGCGAGGTGACGCGTGTAGAGCAGGCGCTGCGTTTTGCCCAAGAGCGGCGCGAAGGGGTCAGTCGCGATCTTGATCAAACCCGAGCAGGTCTAGCGCAGGCGAGTGGGCACTTGCAGTCAGATAAATCACGGTTGGCGGCCTGGCAGTCGGAGCTTGATGGTTTGATGCCCGCGCTCGAGCAGTCCCGCTCGCTGGCCGAACTTGCGGCGACAACGCTATCCGATCATGAGGCGGCGATGGAGCGCTGGACAAGCTCGTGGGAGACCTTCAATCAGCGCGCAGCGGAACCTCGCCAACAGTCGGAGGTCCAGCAGAGCCGCATCGTTTATCTCGAACAGGTGTTACGTCGTTTGCAGGAGCGCGTAGAGCGCTTGAGTGCGGAACAGCAAAGCATAGCGCCGCCGGAAGATGGCGCTGATTTGGCCGCAATAGAAGCGCAGATGGCTGAGGGGCAGGCGTTGGTGCACTCGCGTGAGGCGGCGCTTGAGGCGAGTCAGAAGGCTATAGGACAGCAAAGAGAAGTGATCGAGTCGCTGCGTCAAACACAGGATGATGCGCGTTCCAAAATGCAAGAGCTCCGAGGGCAGCAGAGCTCATTGGTTGCTCTGCAAGAGGCGGCAACCGCCGCGGATGAAACGGAGACGGTTCAGCAGTGGTTGCAGCAACGCGGCGCCTCGGAAGCCATGCCATTGCTGGAACAGCTTGATGTCGAGTCCGGCTGGGAATCGGCGGTTGAACATGTGTTGTCGACCACCATTCGTGCGATGACTGTCGATGACATCACCGCGGTGCTTGAAGGGCAGGACGACCTTCCGCCTGGATTAATGTTGCTCAATCGTCGGGGTCAGATTCAGGGTGAGCATGACAACGCATTGAGTCGCCGTGTCAATGGGCCCGCAGCACTCGCAGATATGATGGTGGGCGTCTTAGCCGTTGCCGATTTGCCAACTGCGCTGGCAATGCGTGCGACCTTAGATCCTCATCAATCGGTGATCACGCCATCGGGGGTGTGGATGGCGCGCGACTGGGTCCGTTTGCCATCAACAGGCGCGACGCAGGGTGGGGTGATCGAGCGCCAAGCCGCTTTAGATTCCGTGCGCGAGACGCTCAGCCAAACTCAGTCTGAACTCGATCAGATTGATGCATCACTCATCTCAGCGCGAGACGCGCGCGCAAAACTAGAGCAAGCACACGTTGAAGCGCAGCGCGATGTGAAATCAGCGGTGCGTCATCTCGCCGATATCGAGGCACAGTTGAAAACAGCGCAAGCCGCGCATTTGCAAGCGCAAGAGCAGACCGTTCGTCTTGAGACAGAGCTGTCCGAGGCGAAGACGCAGTTCGAGCAAGAGCAGGCGGCGCTCGTCCAAGCTCGGGGATTGTTAGCGAAGGCTTTAGATCAGATGGCTGAAGATGGCGAGACCCGCCAACGTCTCCAGAGTGAGCGAGACACGATTCAGGCGCAGGTCCAACAGTCGCGGGATAGCGCTCGCGATGCGAGAGACGAAGCGCATGGAATCGACATCAAAGTCCAGGGGCTGCGTACACAAATCCAAACTGTGGGGAACGCGATTGAGCGTCTCGAGCAGCAAGTCGCTGACTTGGCGAGTCGTGAGACAGCGCTTGCAGAACAGTTGCCCTCGGACGCAGATCCGGATGCCGAGTTGCGCGCGGAATTGGAAACGTTTCTGTCGCAACGGCTGAGTGCTGAAGAGAAGTTATCTTCTGCGCGCCAGAGAGTGACCGAAGAGGAGCACGCACTGCGTCAGGCTGAGCAGGCCAAGATCGGCCATGAGCATCAACTACAGACCGTCTCAGCAGAGGCCTCTCAAGCGCAGTTGCAACAGGCGGAGCGCAACGTCCGATTAGAAACGCTAGAGCGCGACCTCGCGGAGCTCCCCGCAGATCTCAATCAGGTTCTCAGTGAGCTGAGTGACGAAGCGGCGGAAGCTGAGTGGCAGGTCAAGGTGGAGCGTGTCGCCGCTCGTATCGCCCGATTGGGGCCGATAAACCTCGCGGCCATCGATGAATGCGCGCGCGCTTCAGAACGCAAGACTTATCTGGATGCGCAGGATGAGGACCTGCAAGAGGCGTTAAGCACGCTTGAAAACGCGATCAAGAAGATCGATCGGGAGACTCGCGCGCGGTTTAAAGAAACCTTCGATCAGGTTAATGCTGGATTCGCTGAGTTGTTCCCGCGTGTTTTTGGTGGCGGTACCGCGTGCCTTGAAATGACTGGAGACGATTTGCTCGATACCGGCGTGGCGATCATGGCGAGACCTCCGGGCAAGAAAAACAGCACGATCCACCTGCTGTCAGGTGGAGAAAAGGCCATGACGGCGATCGCGTTGGTATTTTCTATCTTCCAGTTAAATCCAGCGCCATTTTGTATGCTGGACGAGGTGGATGCGCCTCTCGATGATGCGAATGTTGGTCGCTACGCCCGTCTGGTCAAAGAAATGTCTGAGCGTGTTCAGTTTATATTTATCACGCACAACAAGATTACGATGGAAGCTGCTGATCAACTGATGGGGGTCACCATGCATGAACCCGGGGTTTCGCGCTTGGTCTCGGTTGATATTGAGGAAGCAGCACAGCTCGCGGCAAGCTAGAGAAGGCGGAGGTCGGGATGGAGCAGCTCACACCACGCGATTGGATGGTCCTGATAGGCGCTGGGTTGATCCTTGCTGTGCTGGTCGATGCCATCCGAAGGGCCTGGCGGCAGCGTCGCAGTGAAGTGCGACTGAATGCCAAAATCGATCGTCGGTCAGCAGCTGGCGAGAGTTCGCCGAACGGTGCCTTCGATCTTTTGTCAGAGTTACCCAATGGTGGAGCACGGATTGTCGCGCGTGACGACCTCCAGTCTGATGTTGCCGCGCCGCCTGCATCTGAAAACCCCGATCGTGACGCGTCAGGTGCGACTCACGGTTTCTCGAATCAGTCTGACGATTCATCCCTGCGCGCAGCCGATCCCGACTCAGAGCACACGGTCGATACAACGGCCGCGCACCTAGAGCAGTCTGCCGAGATACCCCCAGAAGACGCGTCTGGAACCGAGGGGGCAACGGATGTAACGCCTGAAACGTTGGATTGGTTGGATGATCTGCAGGTTGAAACGAGCGAGCGTGAGGAGGCGAAACTACCGCGCGGCGAAGAATCCCATGTGTTTGTTTTGAACGTAGTCAGTGACGCGGAAGCCGGCTTTTCTGGCCGCGATATTTTACAGATTTTATTGGCCTGTGATCTTCGTTTCGGTGACATGGACTTTTTCCATCGCCATGAGGAGTCGGCTGGGCGCGGCGCGATTCAATTTAGTGTGGCCAACATGATGAATCCGGGCATGTTTGATATTGATGATATGGACGCTCTCCAAACCAAAGGCCTGATGTTTTTTGTGACCTTGCCTGGGCCTGAGGATATGCTCAAAGCATTCGATTACATGTATGAAACCGCGAAAGCGGTATCTAAAAATCTTGGCGGAACAGTATTAGACGAAACCCGCAGTGCGGTGACGCGTCAAAGTTTGGAACACATGCGGCAGCAAATTCGAGAGTTAGAGCGTCGACTGCATCTTTCAGGAGTTCGCTGACCGATGGACCCAGAGCATGAAGCTCAGGCGCTGCGCCAGCAGTTAGAGCGCTGGAATGCGGCGTATTATCAGAATGATGCGCCGCTCGTCACCGATGCCGAATACGATGCGGTGTTGCGACAACTGCAGCTTCTTGAGTCAGAGTACCCCTCGCTACAAACCACCGATTCACCAACTCAACGCGTGGGCGCGGCGCCACTTGAAGCCTTTAGCTCTGTGCAGCATCGCGTACCCATGCTATCGCTCGACAACGCGTTCTCTTCAGAGGAATTAGCGGCCTTCGACCAGCGGGTGCGAGAGCGATTGAACCTCGATGACATTGCTTATTGTTGTGAACCGAAGCTCGACGGGATTGCGGTCAGCATGACCTATCATCAGGGTGAACTCGTTTTGGCAGCGACTCGAGGGGATGGTGAGCGAGGAGAGGACATCACTCAGAATGTACGCACGGTCAGGAATATCCCACTGTGTCTGGCCGGAGATTCCTGGCCCGACACCTTGGAAGTTCGGGGTGAGGTCTACATGCCGCACCGCGGCTTTGAGATGATGAATGCGCGTGCGCGGGTATCGGGTGATAAAGTTTTTGTAAATCCGCGAAACGCCGCTGCCGGTAGCCTGCGCCAACTCGATTCGCGCGTGACCGCTAGCCGCCCGCTCGCCTTCACGTGCTACGGTGTGGGCTACGTTGAGGGTGGCTCATTGCCGAACAACCATCTGGATATTCTCAATCAGCTGGGGCTGTGGGGCTTGCCGGTGTCCCAATATATGGGCGTCGTTCAGGGTGCCTCGGGTTGCGAGGATTACTACGCGCGAATGGCGACTCTCCGCGACAGTCTTGATTTTGATATCGATGGCATCGTTTTTAAAGTGAATGCGCTCGAGCTTCAGCAGCGTTTGGGTTTCGTCGCGAGGGCCCCGCGCTGGGCTGTCGCGCGTAAATTTCCTGCGCAAGAGCAGAGCACCCGCTTGCTCGATGTTGAATTCCAAGTGGGCCGTACGGGCGCAATTACCCCAGTCGCCAGACTCGAGCCCGTTTTCGTTGGCGGCGTCACTGTGAGTAATGCCACCTTACACAATATCGACGAGATAGAACGCCTTGCGGTCAACATTGGTGACATGGTGATTATCCGTCGCGCCGGTGACGTCATCCCCCAGGTGGTCGCTGCTGTACTTGATCAGCGTCCTGCACACACTCAGCCGATAGT
>JAYPVH010000013.1:53801-62209 GCA_038134505.1 Halieaceae bacterium
GCTTGTCCTGCTTGTGGTGGCACGGTGGAGCGCGATGAGGGGATGGCGGTTATTCGTTGTGTCGCAGGATTAAGTTGCGCTGCGCAGCGTAGAGCAGCGCTGAAACATTTCGCATCGCGCAAAGCGATGGATATCGACGGATTGGGCGACAAGCTCATCGAGCAGTTGATTGATGCGGATTTGCTCAGTGATTTGGCGGGACTGTATGAGCTTGATGTCGCGACACTCGCGCAACTCGATCGGTTTGGAGAGAAGTCTGCTCTGAACTTGTGTCAAGCGTTGAGTCACAGTAAGCAGACCACGTTGCCCAGATTTATCTATGCCTTGGGGATTCGCGAGGTCGGTGAGGCGACGGCGCGTCAGTTAGCGCTTCATTTTGGGGGGTTGCAGGCACTGATGGCTGCGAGTGAGGAGCAGTTACAAGGTGTGGACGATGTCGGACCTGTTGTCGCAGCGCACATCGCACGGTTTTTTGATGATGCTCACAACCGCCAAGTGGTTGATCGGTTGTTGGCGATCGGCATTGAGTGGCCTGATGCACAACCGGTTCAGTCTGGACAACTCGCGGGACAGACGTGGGTGGTCACGGGCAAGCTGGAGTCCATGGATCGCGACGTAGCCGAAGCACGGCTGAGAGAGCTCGGTGCGCGAACCGCGAGTAGCGTCAGTCAGAAGACCAGCGGCGTCGTGGCCGGACCTGGCGCAGGTAGCAAACTGAAAAAAGCAGAATCACTCGGTATTCCCGTATTGGATGAAGATGCATTTCTGGAACTACTGGAGGGTGACTCGTGAGCGTCTGGCGTGTCGTGGTCACTGCCGTGTTGTTGGTCGTTGTCAGTGCTTGTGCGACTGCGCCTCCCCAAAATCGTGACGACCTCTGCGATATTTTTGCTGAAAAGCCGGATTGGTATGATGCGGTGAAGGCCGCCAACAAGCGTTGGGATGTGCCCATGAGTGTCATGATGGCGTTTATGTACCAAGAGTCCGCTTTCGTGGCAAAGGCAAAGCCAGAGCGCACCTGGTACTTTGGCTTTATTCCCGGCCCGCGACCCTCCGATGCCTATGGGTATTCGCAGGCGAAGGATGACACCTGGGCCTGGTATCAAGAGCAAACCGGAAATCGATTTGCGGATCGAGATGATTTTGCTGATGCGATTGATTTTATTGGGTGGTACAACCGAACCTCGCAGAAGCTCGTCGGTATTGCGACGGATGATCCTTTCCGCTTGTATCTTGCCTATCACGAGGGACACGGCGGCTACCAGCGACAGAGCTATCGCGACAAACCTTGGCTGGTTGAAGTGGCGCGAAAAGTCGATCGTCGTGCGCGCTCTTACAGCGCACAGTTGGGCCGATGTCGGAGACAATTAGACGATCGTGGCTGGTTTGATGGTTGGTTTTAATTCAAGGCCGAGTGGTGTCACCAAATTGTCATCTCGCTGTCGTTTAATCCTTAGGAGTCTTGGATGAAACGCAGGAAAAAAACAATGAGTGAAGGAAAAGTGCTTGTCGTTGATGATGAGTATGCGATTCGCGACATGCTGCGTATGGCGCTGGAACTATCACAGTTCGAGTGCTTTGAAGCTGAAAATACAAAAGACGCTTTTCGATTGGTCGTCGATGAGAGGCCTGATTTGATTTTGCTGGACTGGATGTTGCCCGATGGGAGCGGTATCGAATTGCTACGGCGTTTAAAGCGTTCAGATAGCACTTCCGATATACCGGTCATTATGCTGACAGCGAAGGTTACCGAAGAAAACGTAATTCAAGGCCTCAATGTCGGTGCTGATGACTACGTTACAAAGCCTTTCGCGCCGCGGGAGCTGATGGCGCGGGTGAATGCCCTGATGCGTCGCTCAAGGGGGCTGAGCCAGCAGGAAGTGCTTCGCGCAGGACCACTTCAGCTCGATCCAGTCAGCCACCGTATTACGATTGCGGGTGAGGGCGTTGAGATGGGCCCTACGGAATATCGCCTACTGTATTTCTTCATGAGTCATCCTGAGCGCGCTTATTCACGGACTCAAGTACTCGATCAAGTTTGGGGTGCCAACGTTTATGTCGAGGAGCGCACCGTCGACGTTCATATTCGTCGCCTGCGAAAAGCCCTGGCGATGGGAGCAGTCGATTGTAGCCATTTTGTGCAGACGATTCGGGGCACGGGTTACCGGTTCTCCCTTCAGGTGCCTGGGGAATAGTGGGGCGGTTTAGACTGTGGCGACGAGAATTGCTTCGCGCGATTCTCATCACCGTTGCGGCAGCGATTGTCGGATCAATCTTCAGCGCGTCGCTCGAAGGCGCACTTTTTGGATTGGTTTTAGTACTGCTGGTTTGGGCTGTTCACTTATATCGAATCCAAGCTTGGCTCCTCTCGCCCAACATAGACCCGCCAGAGGGTTGGGGTATTTGGGGTCACCTTAGCGATAATATCTATGCGCTGCAGCGGCGTAATCGAGAGGCCCAGTGGCGGCTCGAATCGGCCCTTGATTACTTGCAAGACTCTCTAGCATCTATGCGAGATGGTTGGATGATTATCGATCCGCGGGGCAACATCGCCTGGTCTAATCATTCCGCGCGAGGGCTGCTTGGCGTTCGTTTCCCTGAGGATCGTGGCCAACCGCTGGTCAATTTAGTGCGCAACCCCCAGTTTACCGAGTATTTTTCGGAGGGGGATTATCAGCAGCCACTGCGAATCGATCAGGGCGGCGATGTCGAAACCAGACTGCAATTCGAGATCTCTTTATTTGGTCTTGGGGATCGATTGGTGCTGGTGCGCGATGTCACTGACCAATACAACCTCGAGGTCATGCGTCGAGATTTTGTAGGAAACGTATCACATGAACTCCGTACCCCATTGACCGTGATAAAAGGTTACATCGATAACCTTGAAGCCATGCCACTCAATGATGCCGAGATTTTGCGTCGACCACTCTCACAAATGGCTACACAGACGGTCCGAATGGAGAACCTCATTAAGGACCTCCTTTGGTTGTCGCGTATCGAAAGCTTTGAGGGTCAGGTGAAGAGTAATCAAGTCGATATGGTCGCATTGATTGATGAAGTTGTTGACGGCATAAAAAGTGCGTTCCCAGGGCAAGGGATTGAGACATCGATTCAAACATCAGAGAGCATTTTGGGCGATCGAGAAGAGCTGCTGAGCGCGTTGAGCAATCTGGTGGTTAATGCTTGCAAATACGGCGCCTCTCAGCGGGCCATTGCGGTGAAATGGACATCAGAAGAAGACAGTCTCGTGTTCTCAGTTCAGGATTTTGGTTCAGGTATTGATGCGGCGCTCATCCCTCGTCTAACGGAGCGATTTTTTCGTGTTGAGAAAAGTCGGGCTCAACAGACTGGCGGAACAGGGCTAGGGCTCGCCATTGTCAAACATGTTGCCTTGTCACATCAGGCCGATCTCAGCATTACCAGCGAGCTGGGTCGCGGCAGTACTTTCTCGCTGAGGTTTCATAAAGCGCCGGGTATCAATTCGTGACTGTCACACGTGTGCTGTGCCTGTGGATTGCCCTTGCGCTCGATGTTTCTTACGCCGTTGCGCAGAGCGCCACAAGTATGACCATTGTGGGCTCGGATACTTTGGCGGCGCTCAACACGCATTGGGCGAACGCATTCCAGACATCACAACCTTCGGCTTCTATCGATGTTCAAGCATCGGGATCCGCAACGGCGCCACCTGCATTAGCGGCAGGCTCCGCGACGATTGGCGCGATGAGCCGTCGGATGACCCAAAGCGAATTAGCTTTGTTTTCTGGCAATGCCTCGCTCACGCTGACCGAGGTGATCATCGGTTACGATGCCATCGCCATTTTAGTTCATCGCGACAACCCATTGACTGAGATTTCTCTGGAGCAGCTCGAGCGAATATTTAGCGAGACACGCGGTTGTGCATCAGGAGAGCCCATCAGGTTATGGTCAGATTTAATCGCCAGTGACATCTTGGGCAATCGCGCGATTACCCCTTACGGACGACCGGCGTCGAGTGGAACCTATGGATTTTTCCGACATGTTGTCTTGTGTGGCGGTAACCCTGTGCCCTGGATTAATGAGTTGGCTGGGACCGCAGCAATCGTGCAGGCAGTGGCTCAGGAAATGACCGCCCTGGGTTATGTTGGGGGGGATATTCAGCACTCGGGCGTGCGACGCTTGGGCTTGACCATGGGGCAGGGACCCGCAGTGAGACCCAGCGATATCGCTTATCCGCTGCGCCGTCCCCTCTATCTTTATTTTACGCGGTTGCGAGGTGAAGAGCTGAATACAATGACCTGTGAGTTCGCACAGTTT
Source organism: Halieaceae bacterium (assembly GCA_038134505.1). Lineage (GTDB taxonomy): Bacteria > Pseudomonadota > Gammaproteobacteria > Pseudomonadales > Halieaceae > Luminiphilus. The sequence continues at coordinate 58,095 of JAYPVH010000013.1, forward strand.
GTGCTCAGTGATCGGGGACAAGAGCTGGTGTCTCTTGCAGGATTCTCCCCCTTAGCGCCCTTGACCGCGCAGGCGGCATCTCGCAGGGTCTGTGATGGATAGGCGTCGTTTCATTGACCGATTGAGTGGTGCTGCTATCAAAGCAGCCAGTGCGCTTGTTTTGGTTGCTGTCGCAAGTATGTTTGTGCAGATCTTTACCGTGGCTTTTCCCTTGTGGGAATCTGTGGAATGGCGCGCAACCTCTGCAAGTGATCAGGTACTGGCTGCGCCACCGGAGTGGGTTGGCCGGACAGAAGATCTCTTGGTGTTTCGTGCTAACAGTCGCAGGAGACACTGGGTCGCAGCGTCTGATCAAGCGACTTTATGGGGTCAGTTGCAGACCAAAGATGCCCCGATCGACCAATGGTCGACGCTCGACTATCGGATCGCTTTGCCGCCTGAATTTGCTCGGCAAGCGCGAGAACGCGTTGTGATGATTTTAGACGGGTTACAGCTGCTGGCTATACCCGAACCGTCCGGTACCTTAGCGGTCATTGATGTTGAACACCCGAGTATGATCTCCCAGCTCACGACCTCTCCTTGGGACACCGTCAGTCTGGCCGCTGATGGCAGGATGATGATTCAGAGCTATCACAACGTTTTGTCGCTGTATCAGTTGGGTGTAGGCCACAACCGAGTGCCGACAGTCATCAAGTTATCAGAGCATCGCTTAGCGCAGACGCCAGACCAGATTCTGGTTTCTCCTGATGGCGTTTTAGCGCTGATTCTGATTGGCGAAAAAGTTCTTCTGTGGCAGTTGTACAGTGATGAACTGTTGTCGATGGAAGCTCTGGGCGCCGCAAATTTTCTGAGCTGGACGTCGAGAGATCAGTTTAAAGTGCTGACCGCGACTGGCGATGAGCAATACTTTCGCCTCAAGGGTTTCCCGAACTTTGATATGCAACAGTTATTCGAGCCACAGTGGCGTTCAGGTTATTCATCGGCAGTTTTCCGCTGGTTACCGATTGTTGAGAATACGGGTGATTTTCCAATGTTCTCATTGTGGCCACTGTTGTGGGGCACCCTCAAGGCTGCACTCATGGCTTTGTTTTTTGCACTACCCATCGGGATTCCTACGGCGATATTTGTTGGCTTCTATATGTCCCCGCGCCTCAGGGATCGCATAAAACCTGCGATTGAACTGTTGGCGGCGATTCCAACGGTTGTCATTGGCGCGATCGCTGCCGTCGCAGTCGCACCTGTCTTTTATCAAGAGTTCGCCGGATTTCTCGGTATGCTGCTCATGATTCCTGCCGGGGTAGCGGGGGTTGCGGTATTTGTGACAAAACGGGGCGATGCGGTTGCAGCTCGCTGGCAGTTAGAGACCTTGCCATTAAAAATCAGCCCGTTGGTGCTTGTGCTAGCTGTCGTTGGCTATTTGATGGGTAAAGAGCTGGAGGTCCTTTTTTTCACCGGGGACCTAGGGCGGTTTTTAGTCGACACCTATTCGATTTCAATGGCGCAAAGAAATACGATCTTATTGGGATTCTCTTTAGGTATCGCGCTTGTACCGACGCTATTCACGATTAGTGAGGAGGCCATTCACGCCGTGCCGCGTCAGTTGGCGGCGGGATGTTTGGCGCTGGGTTCGAGCCACTGGCAAAGCTTTCGCGATGTGGTGTTGCCCATCGCCTTCCCCGGCATATTGGCCGCCGTATTAGTGAGCTTTGGTCGCGCGATCGGCGAAACAATGATCTTGGTAATGGTTTCAGGGAATACACCTCTGATGGACTGGGACCTATTTTCCGGAATCAGAACACTGACGGCGACTCTGGCCCTGGAGCTTCCTGAGGCTTCACGAAATGGCATGCACTACCGTATTTTGTTTATGGCTGCATTTTTGTTATTTGCATTCACTTTCATCGTCAATACGGTGGCGGAACTGACCCGAAGCCGGGTGACGCGGATGACGACAACATGGCAGGGCTGAATTCAGTGCATCGACGTCATCAACACCTATTTCGGCATAGTGGCGCGCGGTCTATGACCTGGCTGACCGCGTCCGCGGTAGCGATTTCTATGTTCACAACGCTCGCCTTTCTGGGCTTGTTGGTGGGGTTGAGTGTCGACTGGTTGCGACCCTCACCGGAGACCGTGCTGACCTTGCCGCAACGATTAGAGCAATTGCTCTCAGCGACACCCTCTGCGGGTCTGGGTTTTACGGGACTGGCTCCGGCGATATTTGGTACTGTGCTTTTGGTGATCCTGATGACGTTGGTGTTGGGGCCCTTTGCAGTCGCTGTTGCCATCTACCTCAGTGAGTACGCAGCTCGCGGGTGGTATACCGACATGGTGCGAATCGCTATTCAGAATTTGGCGGGAGTGCCATCCATTATTTATGGTGTGTTTGGTCTCGGTTTCTTTATCTATGTTATCGGAGCTTCGGTTGACGAGATGTTCTTTGCAGATTCCCTACCGCAGCCGACATTCGGGACGCCGGGTTTGCTTTGGGCTGCCTTGACTATGGCGCTGATGAACTTGCCGGTGGTTGTTGTGGCGACTCTGGAGGGTTTGTCGAGAGTTCCGCAGGAGCAGCGTTATGGCAGCTTGGCGCTTGGTGCTACGCGGTGGGAGACGCTGCGTCACATCACCCTGCCGGCGGTACTGCCTAACATTTTAACTGGCTTAATTCTCAGCGTCGCGAGAGCGGCGGGCGAGGTGGCCCCCCTGATGCTGGTTGGCGTGGTCAAGTATGCGCCAGCGAGTTTGGTCGATGGACGCTGGCCCTTTGTTCACTTTGAGCAAAAGTTCATGCATCTCGGTTATCAAGTGTACGATGTGGCGATGCATGCGCCGCTTGATTCGGGAAGATTGGAGTTAATCGCGGTCACTGCTCTTTTGCTAGTGATCGTCGTCGTCGCGCTCAACCTGTCAGCGATTCTGCTGAGGCTGCGGCTGGGTCAGAGCACTGCGCAATCTGAGAGCCTATAAATGCGTGATACAGAATCATTGATCCTCGCCTCTTCAAGCCCGACGTTCAGTGATCGTGAACCGCCGAGTATCAAAGTTGTTGATCTCGCGCTGCATTATCGAGAGCAGCGCGATGTTCTGAAGTCCATTTCAATGGAAATTCCGGCGGGTCAGGTGACCGCGGTAATCGGTCCCAGCGGTTGTGGCAAGTCGTCCCTCTTGCGTTGCTTTAATCGGATGAACGACATGATCGATGGCAGTGTGCACCAAGGTGAAATATGGATTGGTGACGACGATATCTTAGCGTTAGATGTTGATCTCATCGCGCTTCGGCGCCGTGTGGGTATGGTGTTTCAAAAACCCAATCCGTTCCCTAAAAGTATTTACGACAACGTCGCCTATGGTCCAGGTGTGAATGGTTTGCGGAAAAAACGACAGCTCGATGAAATTGTTGAAAATGCGCTCAGAGCAGCCGCACTTTGGGATGAGGTGAAAGATCGATTGCAAGACAGTGCCTTAAAGCTGTCTATGGGACAGCAGCAACGGCTCGTCATCGCTCGGGCGATTGCTGTAGAACCAGAAATTTTGCTACTCGATGAACCCGCCTCAAGTTTGGATCCGATCTCAACGCTGCGAATAGAAGAGCTCATTTATGAGCTCAAGAAAACCTACACGATCTTGATCGTGACACACAACATGCAACAGGCAGCCCGAGTTTCGGATAAGACCGCGTTTCTCGATCGCGGAGAACTTATTGAATTTGACGACACAGACAAGATTTTCACGTTGCCGAGTCGTCGCGAAACGGAAGACTACATTACGGGCCGATATGGGTAACACAGGAAGCAGTCAATGACGGGGCAAATGAGCGGTCATCAGCATATCTCTGGGCAGTTTGAGAGAGAGTTGGCTGATATCAAAAGCGATCTTCTTGAGATGGGGGGATTGGTTGAGCAGCAAATTGACTTGGCTGCGGAGGCCTTAGTGCAATCTGACTCGGAACTAGCTGAAGCAGCCATTACTTTGGATGCCGAAGTGAATGATATGGAAATCAAAATCAACGAGCAGTGCACCAAGATCATCGCCCGTCGCCAGCCAACAGCGAGTGATCTTCGCCTGATTATGGCGATCGTAAAGCTGTCGCTGGATTTGGAGCGCATTGGAGA
>JAYPVH010000013.1:62219-72964 GCA_038134505.1 Halieaceae bacterium
GTCTAAGGTGGCGAGGCAGGTTCTCATGCTTGCTGCAGATGGTTTGCCTAACCCGACCTTGCGACACCTTCGGCCCATAGCGAGCCATGTGACCACCATGCTCAATAGTGCTCTCGATGGGTTTGCACGCATGGATGTGAATGGCGCCATGAATGTTATCTTGAGCGATGATGATATTAACGAAGACTACGCGGGGGTATTGTCGGACCTGCTCGCTTACATTAGAGAGGACCCCGAGCATGCCGAGTCGTATTTGGGGTATATGTGGGCGTTTCGTAGTCTGGAGCGCGTGGGAGATCACGCCTGCAATATTGCGGAGCAGGTGATTTATCTCGCGCGTGGTATTGATGTACGACATCAGAGCAGTAGCGAACTTCGTAAGTTGTTGGCCTAGCTTCAGTAGCCAGTTCTCTGTGCGCGGGTTAACATCCGCGCTTGCTTGGTTGGGTGATGATTCATGAGCCAGTTTTGGACAGATAAAGCGCGGGATACGGTCCCCTACGTGCCAGGGGAGCAGCCCAAGCAGATTGACTTGGTGAAACTGAATACCAATGAGCATGCTTTGCCGCCTTCGGCGGCAGTCTTGGATGCGCTGCGCAATGTGTCAGGGGATATGCTGCGGCGATACCCCGACCCTGACGCGACAGCATTGAAGCAACGCATTGCGGAAGATGAGGGCCTGACGCCGAGCAACGTCTTTGTCGGCAATGGTTCCGATGAGGTCATTGCATTGGCCTGGCAGGCGTTGTTCGCGAGGCCCTGTGGCGTGACGACTGTTGACGTGACCTATAGCTTTTACCCCGTGTGGGCGCAGCTGTATGACACCGAATTGCGTATACAGCCGCTGCAGGATGATTTCTCTGTTGATGTCGAGGCCATGAATCAGTCTCAGGGCACACTGCTTCTGGCGAACCCGAATGCGCCTACTGGATTGGCACTGAGCTGCGCCGAGATTGAATACCTCGTGCAATCACGTCCCGATCGATTGGTGGTGGTTGATGAAGCGTATCAGGGCTTTGGCGCGGAAACGGCCGCACCGCTGATCGCACGGTACGATAATCTGTTGGTGACGCGGACGCTCTCAAAGACCTGGTCACTGGCTGGACTGCGGGTGGGGTATGCCCTGGGGCATCAAGATCTCGTGACAGCGATCTCTCGGATAAAAGATGCTTTCAATAGTTACCCGATTGATGCCGTCGCGCAAAGCGTTGCCGTTGCTGCACTTCAAGATCGAGAGTGGTTGCGGCATGCCAGCGCGACGGTGGTGAAGGCGCGCGATGAGCTCATCGATTCGATGCGTGCTATGGATTTTGACGTGCTGCCCTCGGCCGCTAATTTTATTTTTGTGCAGCATCGCACGCGCTCGGGTGAAGAGCTGTTCGGTGTTCTGCGGAGCCACGGTGTCATAGTGCGGCGCTGGAATCAGCCGAGAATCGAGAACTTTTTGCGGATTACCATTGGCACTGAGGAACAGAACCAAAGACTGCTGGTGGCTTTATCCGAAACTTTGTAGCGCTTAAGAGCGAAACGGCGTGCGTGTCAGCGCTTGCGCAAAATGATACTGCCGATGCTGTAGCCCGCGCCAAAAGAACAGAGCACACCGGTGTCGCCACTCATGAGGTCGTCGCGATGGAGGTGGAAGGCAATCACAGATCCTGCGGATGAAGTATTGGCATAGCGGTCGAGAATCGTAGGTGATTCGCCCTCATTGGGGTCCCTGCCGAGCACTTTTCGTGCGATCAGTGAATTCATGTTTTGGTTCGCTTGATGCAACCATAGGCGTTTGACGTCCGTTACCGGAATGTCAGCCTCAGTCAGCTGCTCAGTGATTTGTTCCGCGACAGCGGGGCAGACCTCTTTGAACACCTTGCGACCTTCTTGGACAAAAAGCTTATCGCGCGCGCCGATGCCGCGCTCATCACCGCGGTTGAGGAAGCCAAAATTATTGCGGATATTGTTCGAAAACATGGTGTGCAAACGACTGTCTACGATCTCAAAGCAATCTGCTGATTGCGCGACTTCCGCTGCCTCAATAACGACGGCAGTGGCGACGTCGCCGAAGATAAAATGCGAGTCTCGATCGCGAAAGTTGAGATGACCCGTACAAATTTCTGGGTTGACCATTAATACGCGGCGACCACTACCGCTGCGGATAGTGTCGCGGGCCTGCTGAATACCAAAGGTTGCCGAGGAACAAGCCACATTCATATCGAAGGCGAAGCCACCGGCACCGAGTGCCGATTGCACCTCAACCGCTATAGCCGGATAGGCGCGTTGCATATTGGATGCGGCAACGATCACGGCGTCAAGCTCTGTGGCGTCAATACCGGCGCGCTCTAGTGCTTCTTTGGCGGCGTGGCACGCCATCTCACACATGATTGATGGCTGTTCATTGGGCCGCTCAGCGAGGTGAGGAACCATTCGGGTGGGGTCGAGGATGCCCCGCTTATCCATAACATAGCGAGATTTAATGCCTGAGGCTTTTTCTATGAAGTCAACGGAGCTATGCCCTTGCGGGGCAATGTCTCCTGCGGCGATCGCTTGGGCATGCTCGGTGTTGTAAAGATCCACCCAGGCATTAAAACTCTCCACCAATTCAGCATTGGAGATACTCTCAGGCGGGGTGTAAAGCCCGGTGCCACTGATGACGACGCTGGTTTCGCTCACAGGGGTGCGCTTCAATCGCGTTCGTTGATTGGCGTAAAGCCTCGCTGCGCGTAGCCCGTATAGAGTTGCCGTGGACGGCCAATACGGTAACTGCCGGAAATCATTTCATTCCAGTGAGCAATCCATCCCACGGTACGACCCACCGCGAAAATGACGGTAAACATCGATGTGGGGATACCCAGTGCTTTAAGAATGATGCCAGAGTAGAAATCTACGTTCGGATATAACTTCTTCTCAATGAAGTAGGGATCTTGGAGCGCGATTTCCTCGAGGCGCGTGGCAATATCGAGTAGCGGGTCTTCGATTCCGAGTTCCGCCAAGACTTCATCGGCGGTTTTTTTCATGACTTTGGCGCGTGGGTCAAAGTTTTTATAGACACGGTGACCGAAGCCCATCAGTCGGAAGGGGTCGTCCTTATCTTTGGCGCGTGCGACAAACTCGTCAATACGCGACACATCACCAATTTCTTCCAGCATCTTGATCACAGCTTCGTTCGCGCCACCATGCGAGGGCCCCCAAAGTGCCGCGATACCCGCAGCGATGCAGGCGAAAGGGTTCGCTTGGGATGAGCCAGCGAGACGCACTGTTGAGGTGGAGGCGTTTTGCTCATGATCCGCGTGGAGCATAAAAATACGATCCATCGCGCGCGCGAGCGTTGGTGAGATATTACTGGGTTCACAGGGGTTGCCGAACATCATGTGCAAGAAGTTGGCTGCGTAGTCCAGAGAATTATCTGGATACATAAAAGGCTGGCCGATCGAAAACTTATAGGACATGGCCGCGATGGTCGGCATCTTCGCGATCAGCCGGAAAGCAGCAATTTCACGATGTCGCGGATCGGAAATGTCCGTGGAGTCATGGTAGAACGCTGACAAAGCACCGACCACGCCGCAGACAATCGCCATAGGATGCGCATCGCGGCGGAAGCCATTGAAGAACGTGCGCAACTGCTCATGAACCATGGTGTGGATGGTCACGGTATGGACAAACTCTTCTTTTTGCTCGGCTGTCGGGAGCTCTCCATTGAGCAGGAGATAACAGAGCTCGAGATAATCGGAGTGATCGGCGAGTTGCTCGATGGGATATCCCCGGTGCAGTAGCACGCCCTGATCGCCGTCGATGAAGGTGATTTTCGACTCGCAAGACGCGGTCGAAGTAAAACCAGGATCATAGGTGAAGAAACCCTGACTTGTGAGCGCACCTACATCGACGACATCGGGCCCCAATGTGCCGCTGTGTACGGGCAATGTGATCTCGGTCGAGGAGCCATCTCCAGATGTGATGGAGAGGGTGGCTTTGGGGTCTGACATGGGCTGATCCTGCTTTGGGAAATTGAGGATGGCAAAACTAGCCCTTGACCCGCCGGTTGTCAATTTTTATGGACCTTTTTTAGGCCGAATGACGGACAGGGATTGGCTGAAAATCAGGTTTAAAAATTGTATTCAATAGTCTGATTCTCTATACTCCGGCGCCGTGCTTTAAGCATCAACCCATTCACTTTCTCAAGCAGGTCGAATGCGATTATGACAAGCGTTAAGAGGGACTCTCGTCCCGTCAATCTCGACATAGCAACAATTAAATTACCGATCACAGCGTGGGCGTCAATCAGCCACCGCCTCAGCGGTGTCGCACTGTTCTTCGCCAGTTTTTTGCTGGTTTGGGCACTTGATCTGAGTCTGTCCTCTGCGGGGGGCTTTGCGGCTGTGGCGGATTGCCTGCAGTCAACGGCCGGACGCGCTATTGTGTGGCTGATTGCAGTGGCGCTGAGTTATCACGCGCTGGCCGGAGTTAAGCACCTCATCATGGATATGGGCATCGGTGAGACGATGTCTGGTGGTGTACTTGGCGCGCGACTTGTCTTTGCCGCGACCACCCTTGCGGCGGTTTATTGGGGGATGCTGATATGGTGAGGTCCGTAACCAGTTTTGGTCGCAGTGGATTGTCTGACTGGCTCGTCCAGCGTGTTACGTCGATCATCTTACTCGCTTACTTCCTGTTCCTGGCGGCGACGCTTGTACAGGGCGTCGATTATGACAGTTGGCAACGGCTCTTCGATCATACGGCCATGAAGGTGTTCACTCTGCTGGCTGTGCTATCTCTGGCGGCGCACGCATGGATCGGACTGTGGGCTGTCTACACCGATTATTTGACAGAGCGGCTTCTGGGCGGCTTGGGCAATGTGCTTCGAATCGTTTGTCAGTTGGGTACCGTGCTGGCATTGATTATTCTGGTGATGTGGACCGTTCTGGTGATCTGGTCTTAACGCGGATCGAAGAGTTTAGCAGCCGATGCGCAGTGATAAGTCTGCGGACTGAGCGCTTTTACAGGAGTTTTTGAATGAGAACGATTACTTTTGATGGGGTCATTGTTGGCGGCGGCGGCGCGGGCATGCGAGCGGCTCTGCAGCTGGCGCAAAGTGGCTACAAGACCGCTGTGATTTCAAAGGTATTTCCAACGCGCAGCCATACCGTCTCGGCGCAGGGCGGGATTACGTGCGCTATTGCTAGTGCCGACCCCAATGACGACTGGCGCTGGCACATGTATGACACCGTTAAGGGGTCTGATTACATCGGCGACCAAGACGCCATCGAATATATGTGCTCAGTTGGCCCTGAGGCGATCTTTGAACTGGAACACATGGGGCTGCCGTTTTCTCGAACTGAAGAGGGGCGTATTTACCAGCGGCCCTTCGGTGGTCAGTCGAAAAACTTCGGCGAGGGTGGCCAGGCGGCGCGAACCTGCGCTGCTGCGGATCGTACAGGGCATGCCTTGTTGCACACGCTGTATCAAAACAACGTCAAAAATAAGACGGTTTTTTTCAACGAATGGTTTGCAGTTGATCTGGTCAAAAATGCAGATGGCGCGGTAGTCGGGGTCATCGCGATTTGCATGGAGACGGGTGAGACAGTCTATGTGAAGTCCAAGGCGACAGTTTTTGCGACGGGTGGTGCGGGTCGTATTTATGCCTCAACAACCAATGCGCATATCAACACGGGCGATGGTGTCGGCATGGCATTGCGTGCGGGCGTTCCGGTTCAGGACATGGAGATGTGGCAGTTTCATCCCACCGGTATTGCGGGTGCGGGTGTGTTGGTCACCGAAGGCTGTCGCGGCGAGGGCGGCTACCTGATCAACAAAGATGGCGAGCGCTTCATGGAACGCTACGCGCCCAATGCAAAGGATCTTGCAGGTCGTGATGTGGTGGCGCGCTCCATGGTGCTCGAAATCTTGGCCGGGCGCGGTTGTGGTCCGAACGGGGATCACGTGATGCTCAAGCTTGATCACCTCGGTGAAGAGGTCCTTGAGTCCCGACTGCCGGGCATCTGTGAGTTAAGTAGAACCTTTGCGCACGCAGACCCTGTGAAGGAGCCCATCCCGGTTGTGCCGACCTGTCACTACATGATGGGCGGAATTCCCACAAACGTCCACGGACAGGCCTTGACGCAGGATGCGCAGGGCAACGACGTGGTCGTTCCGGGACTGTACGCCTGTGGTGAGGTCGCCTGCGTGTCTGTTCACGGCGCGAATCGCCTCGGTGGCAACTCGCTACTTGATCTCGTCGTGTTCGGACGTGCTTCGGGACTGTTTATCGAAAATGCATTGCGAGAGGGCATTAGCCTGCGAGATGCCAGTGACTCTGATATTGAAATGGCGATGGCGAACTTGAACGCCTTAAACGCTCGTGAGTCGGGTGAGAATGCGGCAGAGGTTCGCAAAGATCTCCAAAACATCATGCAAAACCATTTTGGTGTATTCCGCAAAGGAGAGTTTATGCAGGAAGGGATCACCAAGTTGGCGGCGTTGCGTGAGCGTGTTGACAACGTGGTGCTCGATGATAAATCGCAGGCCTTCAATACCGCCCGCATCGAATGTCTGGAATTGCGGAATCTGTTTGAAGTTGCGGAGGCAACCGCTATCGTTGCGGAAGAGAGAAAGGAAAGCCGAGGAGCGCATGCGCGAGAGGACTTTACCGATCGCGACGATGCCAATTGGCTTTGTCACTCACTCTACTTTAGAGACGACAAGCGAGTCGCTAAACGGGGTGTGAACTTTGCGCCACAAACCATGGATGCCTTCGAGCCGAAGAAGCGTACCTACTGATCACCGACAGGAGCTTGAACATGTTACAGGTCAGCCTTTACCGCTATAACCCAGAGACTGATGACGCACCTTATATGCAGGATTTTTCTGTCGATACGGGCGGAAAAGATCTGATGGTGCTCGATGTCTTGGAGATGATTAAAGGCGGGCACGATTCGAGTGTGACCTATCGCCGTAGCTGCCGAGAGGGCGTCTGCGGATCTGATGGTTTAAATATCAACGGCAAGAACGGTCTTGCCTGTATCACACCTTTGTCCGAGGCGGCAAAGAACGGCCGTCTTGTCGTGAGACCCTTACCGGGCCTGCCGGTAGTTCGCGATCTCGTGGTTGATATGAGTTTGTTTTACGCGCAGTACGAGAAGATTCAGCCGTACTTGCAGAACAATACACCGGCTCCGGCGATTGAGCGCCTACAGTCGCCTGAGGATCGGGCGAAGCTAGACGGTCTGTACGAGTGCATTCTTTGCGCCTGTTGCTCCACGAGCTGCCCCTCTTTTTGGTGGAACCCAGATCGCTTTGTCGGTCCGGCTGGTTTGTTGCAGGCGTATCGGTTTTTGGCGGACAGCCGCGACACGTCAACTGATGAGCGGCTGGCGCGGCTCGACGATCCCTTCAGCGTATTCCGCTGCCATGGCATCCAAAACTGCGTCAATGTGTGCCCCAAGGGCTTGAATCCCACCAGAGCGATTGGTCATATCAGAACCATGCTCTTGAATCGGGCGACCTAAATAGGCCGCGCGAGCGCACTGGACGATCGGCTGAGCCGCTGCGGTCGCGACTCGAGTCGCGGGAATCCACTTTCAGATCAGGGGCGTTACGCCCCTTTTTGGTGCGTATCTTTAAAATATGATTGAAAAGAATATTTAAAATAACTTAAAAGTATTTTGTGATAAAAACACGCTGAAAATGGTCTAAAATGCGGCTGATTGGGCCGATTTCAGGTTTAAGGTGGCGCGCCATCGCAGTACACTACGCGCCGTTCGATCAGTAGCGCTGATCCATTGGATTACCCTCGGGAGGGTGACGGTTCGTGAATGCGGAGACTCCTAAACCTGGCATGGTCGCGTTGTGGGCCTCGTCACACATTGCGGGCGGCAACGCCCCCTACATCGAAGCTTTGTATGAAGATTACCTAGTCGACCCCAATGGTGTACCGCCGCAATGGCGCGACTATTTCGATAAGCTCCCGAAGGTTGAGTCGAAAACGACCCAAATGCACGACGTGCCGCATTCGGTGGTGCGAGAGAACTTCGCCAAAATCTCAAAACTGCGAGTCCGTACCGAGGCCACTGTCGCCCACGACTCCCAAGCGACCGAATATGAGCGCAAGCAGGTCCGCGTGGTTCAGTTGATCTCGGCGTATCGCCAACGGGGTCACCAAAAGGCGCGGCTTGACCCACTCGGCTTACAGGTCCGTGAGCCCGTGGCAGACCTCGACCTTGCATTTCACCAGTTGTCTGAGGCTGACCTCGACACCGTGTTTCAAGTCGGTAGCCTGTACCTTGGGACAGCTGACGCGACACTCGCAACCATCGTTCAAGCGATGGAGCGCACCTACTGCAGTACGGTGGGTGCAGAATTTATGCACATCGTTGATACCGAGCAGCGTCACTGGATCATGAGCCGGATGGAGTCGGTGCGTTCAGCGCCAGAGTTTGCTGTGGAACAGCGACAACAGATACTGAATCAGCTCGTCAACGCTGAGGGGTTGGAGAAGTCACTCGGCGCGAAATACCCGGGAACCAAACGGTTTGGGCTTGAAGGTGGGGAAAGCCTCATTCCAATGATGTCAGAGGCAATCCAGCGCATCGGCGGCTACGGCGCAAAAGAGATCGTGATTGGCATGGCGCACCGGGGTCGCTTGAATGTGCTGGTCAATATCTTGGGCAAGAACCCGGCAGAGTTATTCGATGAATTCGAGGGCCGAGCGGCCTACACCGGTTCAGGAGACGTCAAGTACCACCAAGGATTCTCATCAAATGTCATGACCCCAGGCGGTGAGGTTCATCTCGCACTGGCGTTTAACCCTTCGCATCTCGAAATTGTCTCTCCAGTGGTGGAAGGTTCGGTGAGAGCCCGTCAGGACCGGCGTCATGATCCGTTGGGCGATACGGTTGTTCCCATTGTTATCCATGGCGATGCTGCTTTTGCAGGTCAGGGCGTGGTGATGGAGACCTTCCAGATGTCCCAGACCCGCGGCTTCAAAACGGGCGGCACCCTGCATATTGTGTTGAACAACCAGGTCGGGTTTACCACCAGCCGAAGAGAAGATGCGAGATCGACCGAGTACTGCACGGATGTTGCAAAAATGGTGCAGGCGCCGATCTTTCATGTCAACGCGGATGACCCAGAGGCCGTTGTCTTCGTCACGCAGCTTGCGGTGGATTTTCGTAATACATTTAAGCGCGATGTGGTCATCGACTTGGTGTGTTATCGCAGACGCGGACACAACGAAGCTGATGAGCCTTCGGTGACACAGCCGATGATGTATCAGGCCATCAAATCTCATCCGTCGACATGTGAGTTGTACGCGGAGCGCTTGATTGGCGAGGGTGTTATCAACGCGGGGCACGATAGTGAACTGATGAATCAGTATCGTGAAGCACTGGATCGCGGTGAACCGCTCGTGAGCGCCTTGGTATTGAAACCCAACACAGAGTTATTTGTCGATTGGTCGCCCTATCTGGGGCACCACTGGTCGCTGGATGTTGATACCTGCGTCCCGCGTCAGACTTTGAAGACCCTCGCTGAACGTTTGGGCGAGACACCGGATGGTTTTGCGTTGCAGCGCCAAGTCAAAAAGCTCATGGAAGATCGACAAAAGATGGGCGCTGGTGCTCTGGAGGTCAACTGGGGATTCGCCGAGGTGATGGCCTACGCGACGCTTTTAGTCGAGGGGTATCCCGTACGGATGACGGGTCAAGATATTGGTCGAGGAACCTTTTCTCACCGACACGCGGTGCTCCACAACCAAAAAGTCGATGAAGCGTGGATACCGTTACAGCACCTCGACGCTGGCCAAGCCAGTTTAGAAATCTATGATTCCCTGTTGTCCGAAGAGGCGGCTTTGGCCTTTGAATATGGCTATGCAACGACTGCGCCCAAGGGCCTCGTCATTTGGGAAGCGCAGTTTGGTGATTTCGCCAATGGCGCTCAGGTTGTGATTGACCAATTTATCACCAGTGGTGAGCACAAATGGACGCGTCTTTGTGGTCTGACGATGCTTTTGCCCCACGGCTATGAAGGCCAAGGACCTGAGCACTCCTCGGCGCGCTTAGAGCGCTATTTACAGCTGTGTGCTGATCACAATATCCAAGTGTGTGTGCCGACCACTCCTGCGCAGGTTTTTCATATGCTGCGAAGACAGGCCATCAGACCTCTGCGAAAGCCCCTGGTGGTGATGTCGCCTAAGAGCCTTCTGCGCCACAAAGAGGCTGTCTCAACTATTGACGAGCTGGCAGATGGCCATTTCGCGACGGTCCTTGACGAGACGGATCAGCTTGACCCGAATGCAATTAAGCGCGTGGTGCTGTGCTCAGGTAAAGTCTTCTACGATTTGCGAGCAGCCCGTCGAGAGCGCGAGGTGGACGACATCGCAATCATTCGTTTGGAGCAGCTATACCCGTTTCCGCATGACGATCTGTCTACAGTGATCGCTCGCTATCCCAATCTTCAGGATGCCATTTGGTGCCAAGAAGAGCCCATGAACCAGGGTGCATGGTATGCCAGTCAGCACCATATGCGCCGAGTTATTCAGCGACACAAGGTTGATGTGTACCTTCGCTACGTAGGGCGTGAAGCTTCTGCCTCTGTATCCGCAGGCTATATGGCGTTGCATATCAAAGAACAAGAGGCATTTATCGACGAAGCGCTGGGGCCTATGCCCTGGGGTAATTAACAAGACTGTGTGATTAGGACAGTGATATGACCATGGAAATCAAAGCGCCGGCTTTTCCGGAGTCGGTAGCAGATGGTGA
>JAYPVH010000014.1:0-59273 GCA_038134505.1 Halieaceae bacterium
TCCCGCCGATGGCGTGCCCGGCCACAGCGCCGGTCTCGCCCTGCTCAACGCCGGTCAGCCACAATCCGCTTTGACGCAATTTGAGGCGGCTACCGCACGACAGGATCATTATGCGGACGCCTGGCACAACGCAGGTGTCGCTCTGCTAGGGCTCGATCGGCTCGCGGAGGCAGAAAAACGTATCGATACAGCGTTACAACTCGAACCAGCACGAACGCCTTATCGCGTCTCCAAAGTCAGAGTGCTGCTCCTGTCATTCCAGCCTGAAGAAGCGATGTCTCTTGCGCATCAAATTGTGAACGACGATCCATCAAGCGTCGCGGCGAAACAGTACCTGGCGGAAGCGCTGTTCGACCTAAAGCGCTTCCTTGATGCGATCGAGATACTGAACTCGCTACCGCCCGATCCAGAGACCGCGCTAACGCTGGCGAAATGCTGGAGTGCGATGAGCCTTCATCACCGCGTCAAGGCGATCATTATGCCGCTTGGGCGCCAGCCCATCAGCGCAGCAAACCAAACGCGAGCAGCCAGTCTGCTCACGGAAGCGGGCGAGCCTGCGGACGCGATTGCGCTGTTGACCCACGCGAATACCCAGTCACCCAATAACCCTCACATTTTGTTTAATTTGGCCCATGCGCTCTCCGAAAACCAGCAGGATGAGGCGGCAATCGCCACCTTCGAAGCATTGCTCTTGCAGGCGCCCGGCCATGGTTACGCGCTCTATGAACTATCCGGCCTACTGCAGGACTCACAGGCCATTACCGCGAGGCTCACAACTTGCCAACCGGCTACGCATCATGCGGATCCATTGTGGCACTACGGGCTGGCGCGCCTTTATCTGAAACTTGGCGAATATGCCAGTGCGCTGGCGCACCTCCGTCATGCCAACCAAATTCAGCAGCAACGACTTCCTTGGCGTGAGGATGCGGGACCTGCGCTTTGCCAGCAGATCCGTGCAATGTATTCACAGCTGCAAAATTCTGAGGCCCTCAGCTCGAGTCCAGAGTTGCAATTGAGGGGGCCCACGCCTGTGCTCATCACCGGCATGCCCCGCTGCGGCTCGACCGCGCTCGCGTGGCAGTTAAGCAAAGACCCTCAATGGCACAGCGGCGGCGAAATTGGCTTACTCGATCAAATCCTTCAGCGGCAAGTCGCGACGCCGGTTAATCTCAAAGCGCTCAGGACACAGATTCACCTTTATCGTTCAGAATTAGCGGCGCTCAGTGGCGATGCGGATGTCGTGACTGACAAATTGCTGAGCAATGGGCTGTACTTCGGCGTTATCGCGCTGTTGATGCCCGACATGCGCATGGTGCGGTGTTCGCGCGACCCCATCGAACACGCACTGTCTATTTTTGCTCATCCCTTTCAAGGAATGCCCTACACGCAGTCTCTAACGGGCATCGCGGCGCAATTCTCCTTGGAGGAAGAACAAACCGTCTTCTGGACAGAGGAGTGCGGGCTGCAACTCGAACACGTTCATATTGACGAGTTGAGAGCGCAGCCAGCGACAGTTTGCGCGCGCTTCGCAACTCGGGCAGGCCTCAACTGGCTTAGTAGCCAAGCCGACACGCACTCACCTGCGGGCAGTTTTAATACCTTGAGCTCGCGGCAGATCAATCATGACGGGGTGTCCAGCCGCGCACAAAGTGGCTGGCAGGCGCTTTATCCGTATCTCACACCTACCGAGAAAGGGTTATTCGATCAAGCAGGTTAAGACGACGTAGGACATTGACGGTGGAGGAAAGTTCCCCTATTTTGGGTCCCAAGTCTCTGTTTTTGACACTTTTGTAATAAATTACCAGAGACGACATTGTTGTTTATAAGGCCCTCAGGCTATCGTCAGAGGGTTGAGACGTATTGTTTGCGGTGGTGCTGAACTGTCACCGTCATGCGTCAAGCGACGAAGTCAAAATGAGTACAAGGAGAAACTCATGAGCCAAAAGAACAGTATGAACGAAGCTGTGCGTTTTGCGCTTGGGCTGACGGCTAGCGCCGTTGCACTGAATATCCCTCTTTCAGTTGCCCAAGACGAATCGGCTACCGACGTCGAAGAGGTTGTCGTTACCGGTTCGCGCATTACGCGCTCTACGCTAAACTCAGAATCGCAAGACACGATTACCATTTCTGCTGAAGATATGGAAATCACAGGCGATGTATCGATTGCCGATGCATTGCGCTCATCAAACCTGAACTCTCTCGGATCATTCCGTGAATCATCGGGTAGCTCGGCACAGTCTAACGCGACCGTAGATCTTCGCGGTGTCGGCGCAGGCCGAACGCTGGTGCTGGTCAATGGCCGACGTGTCGTAGGCTCACCGCAACTCGGTGGTGGCGGTACAGTCAACCTGAACCTCATCCCATTTTCAGCAGTCGATCGCATTGAGATCGTTGCGGACGGTGCTTCCGCGGTTTACGGCTCTGACGCTGTTGCCGGTGTAGTCAACGTCATCCTGAAGCGCGGCTATGACGGTTTGACCGTTAGCGCGCGTTATGGCGATCGTGATCGCGATAGCGGCGAAACGAATGCGCTGTCTTTCTTGTTCGGTGCGAGCAGCGACAAGGGCAACGTCACCTTTGGTATTGAATGGGATACCAAAGACCCCATTTTTGATGCGGACCGCGACTTCACCGCGGCGCGCTGGGGCGACTACAACGGTGATGGGGTGATTTCGGGCTACCAGGAGACCGTGGGTGTGTCGATTTATGGCTACACTCTGCTTAATCCGCAATTCGATGTCGCTGCGTATGTTGCAAATGGTGGCTTCCCAAATGTCGCTGACCCGAATGACCCTAGTCTTTGGTACTTCCACCCAGGCTCCTGTGAGAATGCAGACGGCAGCGACGGCTTTGTCGGTCCTCTGGAGTACTACGGTTATGGCTTCTACTGTGGTTACGCCTATGCGCTGGTATCGGCCAATCGCGCAGGCCTCGATCGCTTGCACTCTTGGGTCTCCGCCGAATATGAGCTCAGCGACACGGTTGACGCCTACGTTGATGCGATCTTTGCGCAGAACGAGTCCTTCGGCCGCTACGCGCCGCCTGCTGCGCCCGGACCCGTCATCCCGGGTGACCCCCGAAATACAGTGGGTGCGACCTACGGCTACTTCCGCTGGACGGACATCGGCTTCCGCGACAATGTCGTCACTGACACCTTCGTGGACCTCAATGCGGGCCTGAAGTGGGATATCACTGATGGCATCAGTGCCGATTTCAACTACACGCACTCTGACTACAAGTCGAGCTCACCCGGTAACTACTACCTGAGCTATTCTGGCTTGGCGTACAACATTGCCTACGGCATTGATGACTTCGACACGTTTGTTGCGAACATCAAGGCGACAACCTTGGATGACAGCTCTCAGGTCATGCGCAAATACTCGGGCGGTGTGCAATTTGATCTGTTCGATATGGCGGGCGGCACAGCCATTGTCTACGCCGGCGTCGAAAGATACGACGTCCGGTATGTCGCGCTGGTTGACGCGCAGTCAGAAGCCGGCCTGATCGGTGGTTCAGCAGGTAACTCGGCGCAAGGTGATCGAGACGTTACCGCGTTCTTCGCAGAAACGATCCTGCCGGTCACTGATTGGCTGGAAATTTCAGCAGCAGTTCGCCGAGATAAGTACTCTGACTTCGGCTCAGCAACCTCGCCCCGAATTGGCTTTGCCATGAGCGTACCTGGCTATGAGCAATTACGTGTTCATGGTTCTTGGGGTAAGGGCTTCCGCGCACCCGATCTGTCAGACATGTTCGGTGCCACCGCGTTCTCAGCTGAGCGTGCGATTGACTACTGGGCCTGTGAACAGTCAGGCATTAGCGCGGACGACTGTAACAGTTCGCGTCAGGTGAACACCTACATCAACTCTAACCCAGACCTCGACGCTGAAACATCAACGTCGCTGTCCTTTGGTGTTGAGTGGGACTTCATCGAGAACTGGCAAGTCAAAGCAAACTGGATCAGCCTCGAACTGTCCGATGCGCTCGAGTATATTTCAGCGCAAAAGCAGCTTGATTTGGACTACGTCATCCGTAGTGAAGGCGGTGCAGGTAACCCGAACGTTGACCGCTCAACGGCACGTCCGACCATTCAGGCTCAGTTTGAAAACCAGATAACCGATGTGAAGCGTGAAGCGCTTGACGTGGGTATTGCCGGCAATATTCCGACTGACTTCGGTATGTTCCGCGTCAACTGGGCGGGCACCAAGTACCTGCAATATGACTTCGAAGGAATCTATGGTTCTGGAGAAATCAGCGATGTCGCAGGGACATTGGGCTTCCCCGAGTGGCGTATGAACGCGTATGTGTCATGGACGATGAACAACTACTTTGCAAACCTGTCTTGGGACTATATTGGCGAGTCTAAGAGCTCAGTGTCTAGCACCAAGTATGCGGCGTGGGATCAGTTCAATGCGTCTGTTGGCTATAACTTCAGCGAGTACGGTCGTTTGACCGTCGGCGCAACCAATATCACCGATGAGGATCCATTGTTGAACTCATTTGGGGAGCAGGTTGACGAATACCAGTACCCGCTGACTGGCCGCGTCATGTACGTCGACTACACGATCGAGTTCTAAAGCTCGCAAGTGTTACGAGAGAGGCCCGCGCAAGCGGGCCTTTTTTTTGCGGTAAACTCTCCAGTTCACTCGTTTTATATTTCGAATACCTATGGACGCTTGGTCGCGATTTTGGAAAGAAGGACACTTCACCACCTTTGGCAATTACTTTGCCGCAGGGTATGAGGGGCCTGTCAAAGAGTGGATGCAACAGCTCAAGCCGTTGCTGTCTCCACCGGTTGAGCGCACTCTCCACATCACTGAGTTGTGTTGCGGTAATGGCTCTCTCCTTCCATTTCTGATTGAGCATGCCCCTCAATTCGCCTATACAGGGATTGATCGCGCGTCCGTGCAACTGCCCGAGCGCCTCGAACACGCATTACACCCCGAAAAACAAAGTGCCAATTTACTGGCAAACAGCAACGTCGAGCAGCTTCCAAGCACCCTTCACAACGCTGATCTTGCGGTTTCGATTTATGGCATCGAGTACAGTGATCTCCAACGCACACTAGCGTCACTGCGACAACACCTTGTCCCCTCAGGCAAGCTCTTTGCGTTGCTTCACCACGCGGACTCAGTGGTGGCGCGATTGTCCCGGCGTGCCATCGCGGAATACCAAGAGCACGATATGTCCGCGGTCTGTGGCGCCCTCGCTAGCATTAGCGAAGTCCTCGACCAAGTGCCCCTGTCAGAGCTGAAACACAACCCCCGCGCAGAGGCGGCTCGTGAGCTGGTCAATGCAACGGCCGCTCGCTATTTGGGACAGCCCAACAACCCCAATGCCAATGCCTTTATGGCGGACTTTGTGTCATCATCATTGCGGTTTTTCAAATTATTGCGGGAACCTCGACAGGCACGAGAATATTTTATCGAGGAGCTCAAACGAGAAACTCTGGCGGCGCTAGAGAGACATCAACAGATGTTGAACGCCGCGTCAGATTCGGAGACGATTGCTGCACTGAGCACACACATGGCGCGTACCGGATGGGTCGATGTCAGTACCACAGTTATTCAGAACAAAGAGGAAATCATCGGATGGCAACTTTCCGCCCAATCGCAATCCTAATGCTCCTAGTCAGCATTTCCACCAACGCCCAAGAGCGGTCACTGCTGCAGTGTTCTGAGGTCGCCGATGACATTGCGCGGCTTGCCTGCTACGACGCCGCTGCGGCAGCCGTCAAAGCCTCTCTCGAAAAACCACAGGTTGGCTCCGAGGCCCAACGGCGAGAAAGAAGAGATGCGGAGGTCGCCGCAGTGGTGTTGGGTGATACTGTTGCCGAGGAGGTCGAGGAGCAAGCACCACCGCAGATTGCCGTGACAATCAAAGAGGTTCTGTTTACACGCCGCAGAGAGACGATTTATGCCACGAGCGATGGGCGACTCTGGGAAAAGGTGACCGATCAGGCCGGCGGGTTGCGTGAGGGCGACCGGGTGATTCTCGAGGATGGCCTATTCGGCTCGATCTTTATGATCAACGAAGACCGCGGTGTCCGTATCAAGGTGAAACAGCGCTAGCTCTCCCCCTGAGATGCGCCTGTGACACCACCCTCTGCACTCGCGTCACAGGCTCGCTGTGTTGACCCTGTCTAACGTATGAAATGGAGCGCTTTGTGTCCACTGAAATGACCCTGTCTGATACCGGCTCTGCACCATCCATTGAGCAAGCATTCAAACACATCAATATGGGAATGCCCGCAGATGCGTTGGCGATATTGGATCAATGTGATCCCTCGCCGCGCAAGTTACTCGGCCTCGGGCATGCACACAAAGCCCTGGGCAATCATCGCGAGGCCGAGCAGGCTTATCGAGATCTCACAGAACATGAGAGTGCGGCACAGGCCGCTGTGGGATGGTGGAGCTTGGCGAACCTCAAGGCCGCGCAGTTTACGATCGCCGATGCCACAGCGCTAGATCGCCAGCTTGCCTCGTCGCCTGCGCAATTATCGAAGGCCTTGTTGCACCTTGCGCGAGCGGAGATTTGGCATCAGGCCGGTATTTACGATCAGTCTTTCGAACACCTATCGGCGGGTAATTCCTTGTTGTCCACGGCAAGCCCCTTTCAGCCGTCTTCTTTTCACCGACTCATTCAGGACCTGCTCACGACAACCGTCGAAAGTTCTGGAGAGGCACCTGACTGCCAGCCTGCCCCCCTTTTCATTGTCGGGCAGCCGCGATCAGGTACCACGCTCATCGACCAAATATTGACCAGTCATTCCTGCGTACACGCGACCGATGAACTAGTCTTTATGGGCCATCGCGGCGCTGACTTAGAGCGACAAGGCGGCTATGCAAAGGCGCTCAATGGTGAGACTGCGGTTGATTGGCCGACAATGCGCAACCAATACCTCGAAATTACAGCGCGCTATGGCAAGGCCAGCGAGGGCTTTTTCACTGATAAAACCCCTGAGAATTTTTTGCACATTGGGCTGATCAAGCGCCTGTTTCCAAAAGCGAAAATTGTCCATGTTGTGCGAGACCCACTCGACAATATCATCGCGCAGTTCCGACAGTACTTCCCAGAGGGGCGGGAATACGCCAACGATATTCAAGATCTTATTTTTTATTGGCAGGGCTACATTACCGTGATGCGGCATTGGCACCAGCTTTACGCCGACGACATCGCACACGTGTGTTACGAAACACTGGCCCAACAGCCTGAATCAGAGATCCGCAAACTGTTAGATTTCTGTGGCCTGGAGTTCGAGGCTGCCTGCCTCACCCCAGATAAAAACCCCAGAGTTGTGATGACACCCAGTGCCGCACAGGTTAGGGAGCCGATTAATCAGCGATCTTTGGGTTCTGGCCTGGCGTACGCGGATTTGCTGAAAGAACAGCTTGGTGCTATCGGCCAGCTGAAAGGGACGGTGGACAAACTATTTTTCGGCCGCGATTAGCGGCCGATCAACAAGTGGTGACTCACCGGGTTCGCCGCGCGACCTAGAACGATAGCTTGACAATGTCTCGCAATTTATCGATATCAGATAGCCATTGCGCCATCTGCTCTGCGTAGTGCCGCCCGGCGCCAACGCGGTCCGGAGTGATGGGCTGGCGCACTTGCTGAGCACTCGGCGTTGTAATCACCGACGCACCTTCGTGTGGTCGAAAGCACTGCGGTTCTTCGGTGAGGTCGCAAAATTGCAGTACTTGTTTGAGCGTCGCAGTAGGGTCTTTGACCAACTGATCGTAGTGCACATTGATGATGCGATCGCCAAATAGCGCCAACCAATGCCGCATAAGCGTCAAATAGCCGCGCCAATAAAAGATGAGGGCGTCCAGACTGAAGCTGTATTCTCTGCCATAGTAGAAGTACTGCCGATACTGCGAGACGATATTATCGAGTGGGTCTCGCACAACGTGCACAATTTTCGCCTCTGGAAAAGTGCGAAGAATAAAGCCGAGATGAAGAAAATTCTCCGGTGTTTTATCCACGGGTGTTAAACCGGACTCCGGCGATGGTCCTTGCGTGATGCTGGCATGATAACGCTCGGCAATTCGTGACCACCGCGTCGCTTCACTCTGACGAAGCGCTTCGATATAACCGCCTTGATGCTGTAGCTCAACACTTTGTAAGACAAAAAATGGGTTTTCTTCGACAGCCCGCGTAGTCGTATGTCGAGCGAGCGCCTGAGACAGCAAGGTGGTGCCACTGCGTGGCATGCCGACAACAAAGACAGGTGAGAATATCTGATCCTGTCTCCATTCTGAGGGCGACGTCGATTCACACATGCGCACAATCGCGTCGTAGTAGGGCTGGTTTTGAAACGGCCGTGATTGCGCAATCAACGCATTGCCATTACGCAAATGCTGAAAGGCGCGACTGAACTGGCCCTCTCTGTGATACAACTCAGCACGACTGACGTTGAGCAAGCCCAATGGCGGCGAAGCGCCCTGCAGCCTGGCCTCTGCGATGGCCGCGTCAAGCTGTTGTGCATCGCCTGGCTCAAATACCGCTTCTTTCAAGTCAACAAGACCCCACCAGCCCAACGCGCGCACGTGGGCCTCTTCACGACCGGTCAAGTTGCGAAAGCAGGTTGCGGCATGATCGACTTGGCCGAGCGACCGATACGCCAAGCCGCGGATATTGATAGCGCTGACACTGTCTGAGATCTCAGGGTCATCCAGCGCCAGTAGCGCCGATGCGGGGTCGCCTCGCTGATGGCTCTCCCGTGCGGCCCTGATACTCGGATGTTCCTCTCGCATGCTTATCTCTGATCACCAGATGTCAGTCTGGCTTGTGAGCAAAGGGGCTCCTGGGCTTTGTCGGGCGCGGTCTCTCGACACCAAGCATGAACTTTCTTCAGGTAAAGGACTGTGCTCATTGCGGTGCCATCAACTAAACCGAAAGGACGTAGAGGCGAGCTCAGTCAGCAACGCTATTTTCTCTTTCCACGGCTCGAGAAATTCAGCATATTGCTGGCCGCCACCCAGCCCGCTCGCTGTAATCGGCTGCCGTACCTGCTGCGCGCTGGGTGTGGTGACTGCTCGCACATGTTCATGCGGTGTAAAACAGGGCGCCTCGTGCGACAAGCCACAGTAATCTAGAACCCGTGCGATTTCCTCTTGGGGCTGCCGAACGAGTTGCGCGTAATCGACATGCAAAATACGCCCCGGAAAAACACTGTCCCAATGTCTCATCAAACTGAGGTAGCCGCGCCAATAAAAAACAAGCTCCTCAAGATCATAGCTATATTCGCGTCCCGTGAAAAAGTACTGACGGTATTGCGACACAATATTATCGAGGGGATCACGGATGATGTTGATGACTTTGGCGTTGGGGAAAGTGCGGAAAATAAGCCCCAGGTGTAAAAAGTTCTCGGGTAATTTATCGACACTCGCGCATTGTTGCGGCTCGCCAGGGAATTTATCTAGCAATGTCAGATAGGCGTCATGAATACCCTGCCAAACTGATAACTCATCACGATGTAGCGTAGCGACATAGCCACCCGAATCTCGCTCTAGCGTGAGGCTGTGACTGGTATTAAATACCAGCTCGCCGGTCGCTCGCACGGCAGAGTGCGCCGATAGAATTTGCTCCAACAGCGTCGTACCGGAGCGTGGCTGCCCGACGATATAAATAGGCGCCAATCTGGGCTGTGCCAACCTTTCGTGGTGCGCGGGAGCCCCAGTGGTGCCGAGTTGATTGATCAGCCGATGATACAGCTGCGCCTGAAAAGGGCGAGCCGCAGCCATGGCATCGTTACCCGCCTTGTAGTGCTTAAATGCACTCGCATAGTCTTTAACGCGATGAAACATATCGCCGCGCACCAGGTGCATTTGGCATATGGCGGACGGATCACGTTTTGATTCGGCTTCTTTTAATGCGCCGCCCAATTGCTGCGCGTCGTGCTCGACAAAATCGATGTCTCGCGAGTTCGATAGCGCGTTCCATCCGATTGCCTGTTGGCTAATATTGCCGTCATTGATCAACCGCCGAAACTCGGTGGCCGCGCTTTCTGTGTCACCTAAAGCCAAAAAAGCTAAGCCCCGAGCATTCCACGCATTGGGGTCTTCAGCCAGCGCAGGATCACTGAGGAGGTCTAGCGCTTCTTGAGGTTCACCATAGCTGATTCGTTTACGCGCCTCGGTCACGAGAGGGTGAGGCCCGCGGGGCATAAACGGTCTACTTTCACTGTCCATCAATTAGCGCGCTCGTTCATTGCAAGATCCTGCGGCACAAGGTGCTGATCAAAAAAAGCGAGCATACGACGAAACAGCTCGAGTCGGTTAGCCGGATCGTAAAAACCATGCTCCTCGCCCTTTTTCACCATCCATTCAAAAGACTTTCCCCCGGCGATCAATGCATCACGCATCAACTCCGCGTGCTCAAATGCAGCACGGTAGTCATCTTCGCCATGGACAATAAAAATGGGCAGGTCGAGTTCATCAGCACGCTGAGCCGGGCTTTGCGCGTGTAATTGCTCGGGGTCTGACGGCAGCGTCTTGTCGAGATACGCATCGCCCCAACGAGTGGTCGCGATATCCCCTGAATTGTATAGAAGCTCGAGGTCATAGACCCCGACGTAACCGATAGCAGCTTTGAACATCTCTGGTGCCACAAGCGGTGCCTGCAGCGCCGAGTAACCCCCAAAGCTGCCACCAAAAATGCCGATACGATCTGGATCGGCAAGGCCCTCGGCAATGGCCCATTGCGTAGCGTCGATGATGTCGTGCTGCGTATTGCGACCCCACTCACCATAACCTGCGTCGCGGAAAGCGTAACCAAAGCCCGTAGAGCCGCGAAAATTGACTTGCAATACGGCGTAGCCGCGGGTGGCCAGAACCTGCACATAATCGTCATACGACCAACCATCTCGGGCATGGGGTCCACCATGAGGCATGACAATAGTCGGGTAGGGCGCTTCTCCTTGCGTAGGCAGAGTTAAATAGCCGTGCAAAGTCATCCCGTCTCGAGAAACCACCGAAAACCCCTCGTTCTGACCCAGTGTCTTACCCTCGATCCGCGGATAAGCGTCAAGTAAAAATTGCAGCTTTCGTGTGTCGCGATCGAACAGATAAAAACTCGGTGGATCTGAGGGAGATGACAGCGCAATCACTATTTTTTGGTCGTCTTCAGTCTTGGAAAGCGCCGTGACGGTGTGCGCAGGGAATGCCCGCTGAATCTGTTGTTTTAGGAGCGAAAACGGATGCGCTGGATCGAGTGGCACAAACTCCCGATAGTGGCGGTAGACTTCTGTACCATACAGGTGACCCTCGTCCCAAAAGGCACGGCTCACATCAGTATCCCCCGCATGATAAATCTGTTCGTAGGCACCGTTTGCCAATGTCAGGCGATATAAGCCGCGAACAGTTTTGTCCTCAACCGTCGCCGCGGACACGACAACGGTTTTGCCATCTTCCTCGAAACCCAGTACTTCGATGTCATCTTCAAAGGGCGAGCGTAACTCGACCCAGTCCCGGCTACCTTTGGGCAAATAATGAATAACTTGATCAAACTCATCATTGATACCGTAGGCAATCCGTGGATTAGCCTCCTGATCAGCAACAAAGCGCGCGCCTCGCAGTCGTGAACGGACGACTCGCGATGCCCTCCCAGAGTAAACGTTCACGCGGATGACCTCAGGCAACCCATCTTTGCCCGCACGACGACTAAAGGGGATGCTCTGAATAATGATATTGCGATCATCGACGGTATCGAGGTACAGGCCTCCGGCGAACACAGGTTCATCTGCGTTGATGCCATAGAGATATTTCGGGGCGCTGCCATCGGCGTTGACCGCGTAAAGCTCACCCAGAGACCCCGGAGCCTCTAAAGCACCGCGCCTACGCACAATACTCAATACCAATCGGTCATCATTGACCCAAAGAAAATCACCCACCTCTGAGCGATCGTAAAACCCCGTTAGCGAGATCGGCGTCATCGTCGCCAGCTCAAGTACCGCGACTGCGCGCTTGCCTTCATGCTTCACACCGACAGCAAGATAGGTGCCCTTTGGGGAAATTACCGCTTGTGTGTATTCCGGATGCTGCGAGAAATCCTCAAGGCTGGGCACTTCGGCCCGCAGCTGCCCGCTGAACATCGATGCGAAGAGGCATACACCCCAAGCCAGAGCCCATAAGTTTGCAGGTCGCTTCAAAGTCATCGTGGTAACCCCATGGACACAGTTAAGTGCAGAGCCTAGCGAGGTCGAGCGCCCGACGCAAACGACAGAAGCCGAACTGTGCAGCATTTGCGATGACCTGGCAGACACTCGTTTCACCGCGGCAGCCACCGCAACGATAACAGCCGGCTGGCGCGCAAATAGTATGCGATATTTTGAGTGCACCATCCCGACGGTGTTAACATCGTGGCGTCCTTGCCAATGTAGACCTCGCCATGCCGCCAGGCACCGACCAGAGCGAACTAACACCCGAAGCCCTTGCGGCGCTGCAGGCCCGACTGGGTCCAAAGGGCTGTTTAACCGATGCTGCATCCTTGCAGCATTACGGTCGAGACTGGACCCGTTTTGCTGAGCCGAATCCTGCGGCGGTACTACTACCCGGGGATATCGCAACGGTGCAAGATATTGTCGTTCTCGCGAACCGATTGGGTTTTGCGCTGGTCCCCTCGGGTGGCCGAACGGGCCTCAGCGGCGGTGCGATGGCCACCGCTGGTGAGGTAGTACTCAGCCTCGAGCGCATGAACCGGGTTTGCGAGGTCAATACGATAGACCGCACCATTAAGGTTGAGGCGGGCGCTGTCACCCAATCCGTCCAGGAGGCCGCTGAGAACGCGGGGCTTTTTTATCCCGTCAATTTCGCATCAGCGGGCTCGAGTCAAATTGGTGGCAACATCGCCACTAACGCCGGTGGTATTCAGGTCATCCGCTATGGCATGACACGAGACTGGATTGCGGGACTGAAAGTGGTCACCGGCACAGGGGAGTTGCTGCATCTGAATAAAGGGCTGGTAAAAAACAATGCAGGCTTTGATTTGAGGCAACTCATGGTAGGGTCGGAGGGTATTTTAGGCGTTATCGTCGAGGCCACACTGCGGCTCTGCGCGCCGCCAACGAATCCGCGGGTCATTGTTCTTGGGCTCCCCTCGATGCAGGCCATTATGCAGGTCCTGCAACACTTTCAGCGTCATATCGATCTTCTAGCCTACGAATTTTTCTCAGATCTCGCTCTCGATAAAGTGGTCACCCACCGGGGCTTGCGCCGACCGTTTGAGACTGACGCCCCGTTCTACGCCTTGCTTGAGATCGAGCACTTCGGAGAGGCCACTGACGCCCTGGTCTTCGAGGCACTCGAGGCCTGCTCGGACCAAGGTTTCGTGCTCGACGCGGTGATGAGCCAATCCGCACAGCAGTCTAGAGACCTTTGGCGATTGCGCGAAGATATCTCGGAAACCATCTCACGCTGGACGCCATACAAAAATGATATCGCCACAACCATCAGTCTCGTCCCCGAGTGCCTCGCAGCTGTCGATCAGGTGGTCACCGAGCGATACCCCGATTTGGAAGTAGTCTGGTATGGCCACATCGGCGATGGCAACTTACATCTCAACATCTTGAAACCCGACGATTTGGATACGCTGGAATTTCAAGCCCGTTGTAAAGTCGTAAGCAGCGAGCTGTTCCAAATCATCGAGTCGATGGATGGTAGCATTTCGGCAGAACACGGCGTCGGCTTACTGAAGAAACCCTTTCTATCGCACACCCGCAGCACGGAGGAGATTGCGCTGATGCGACACATCAAACGTGTATTTGATCCGAAGGGTGTGCTGAACCCGGGTAAGATATTTGATTGAGCAACGAATGCATGCCTTTGGCGAACAATAGCCCCGGACGCGGCGCTCGCGACTATCGCAATTGAAGGCAAACACAGCACCAACTAACGACAAGGAGATGGGCATGGATCAGCAAGCTCTTAAGCAGCGGGTGGCAGATGCAGCAATAGCGCTGGTTCAGGCGATGCCCGATGACTTATTAGTCCTGGGAATCGGCACGGGCTCAACAACGGAGTGTTTTATCAAAGCACTCGAACCTTTACGCGGGCGAATTGACTGCACCGTATCCAGTTCGGAGCGCTCCTCCGATCTACTGCGGCAACTTGGCTTTGAGGTCGTCGATCTCAATAGTGTCGATCGGGTTGACGTCTATATCGACGGCGCCGATGAGACCAATCCGCAGTTACAGCTGATCAAAGGGGGGGGCGCCGCGCTCACTCGCGAGAAGATTATTGC
The DNA here is from genome assembly GCA_038134505.1 of Halieaceae bacterium. GTDB lineage: Bacteria > Pseudomonadota > Gammaproteobacteria > Pseudomonadales > Halieaceae > Luminiphilus. The sequence goes on from JAYPVH010000014.1 coordinate 14,239, forward strand.
GGCCGTCGCTCGACACTTTGTCTGCATCGCCGATGGTAGCAAATGGGTCGATACCCTCGGCGCCTTTCCGCTTCCTGTCGAAGTGATTCCCATGGCCAGAAGTCACGTCGCGCGTCAGCTTGTGGCTTTAGGCGGTCAGCCGGTGTGGCGAGATGGTGTTATCACCGACAACGGCAATATCATTCTCGATGTGCATGGTTTGAGTATCACCGAACCGCAACGACTCGAAGCCGATATCAATGCGATTACCGGCGTAGTCTGCAATGGCCTTTTTGCCGAACGCGGCGCAGACACCCTGCTTCTCGGCACGTCAGACGGTGTGAAATCCTACAGCAAAAATTAATCAAAATATTTTGATTAAAGGGCCTGGCGCTGGTAACCTCCGGCGCTATGGCCAACCTCGCATCATTTACGGCGCTCACAGATGAGCTTGCCGACACACCGTTGCCGACGCTTTTTAAGGCGTTAGGGGATGAGTTGCGCGCGCAATTGCTGCGCGTGATGAGTGGCGACTCGTTCAGCGTGTCCGAGCTGTGCGATATTTTCGGTATACGACAAAGTGCGCTCAGTCATCATCTGAAAATTTTGGTGCAAGCCGATTTACTGGCGCGAAAGCGGGAAGGCACTGCGCTGTTTTATCGTCGCCAGATTCCCAAGGGATGCTATCGGACGCTGCGTTTAGCGGCGCTCAGCGATATCGATGCACTGCCTTTACCCACAAAGCTGCAACAGGGTATGCAGGCCGTCCAGAAACAGCGCGAAGAGAACTCGTTGGCGTTCTTTCGCGATCATGCGGCTCAACTGCGCGAACAACAGGAGCTGATTGCGCCCTGGGAAGACTACAGCGCGGCCTCTCTCGACTTACTGGATAACCTCAACTGGCCAACACTGAGCAGCGTGCTCGAAATCGGCCCGGGAGACGGTGCTTTTTTACCCGCGCTGGCACAGCGCGCGAGGCATGTCATTGCACTCGACAATGCGACATCGATGCTCGAGCAAGCGAAGCGCTGCGCCGGACATCTTCGGCATATTCAGTTTGTCGAAGGTGACACCTGCGACGCGCTCACGCTCAAATTATCAGCGCAGCTGGTGGTGGCGAATATGGTGCTTCACCATACGCCGGACCCTCGACAGGTGATGGCCGAGGCCGCCGCCCTCATTCAGCCTGGGGGCGCCTTACTCATCAGCGAACTGTGCGCCCACGACCAGGCCTGGGCGCGCGAACACTGTGGTGACCTGTGGCTCGGTTTTGACCCCGATACGCTGTCCTCCTGGGCGAGAGAGGCGGGGCTCGAAGATGGCGCCAACGTATTTTTAGGACAACGCAACGGCTTTCAGGTCCAGGTTCGGTTGTTCCATAAAACAGCAACAAGCGAAGGATTATCAGCATGAGTGACTACACACTGTTCACATCCGAGTCGGTCTCGGAAGGGCATCCCGACAAGATGGCCGATCAAATCTCAGATGCCATCGTCGACCTGTTCCTCGAGCGAGACCCCAGCGCGCGTGTCGCCGTCGAGACATTGGTAAAAACGGGCATGGTGGTGTTGGCTGGCGAGGTCACGGCGGCGGCAACTGTAGGCACCGGAGAGATTGAAGCCCTCGTCAGGCAAACCGTCTGCGACATCGGTTACGACCGCTCCGAGGTGTGCTTTGACGGCAACAACTGCGCTGTGATCAATGCGATCGGGCAACAAAGCGCCGACATTGCGCTAGGTACCGTCGAAGCCGACGAAGCCAATCAAGGCGCAGGTGACCAAGGCCTGATGTTCGGCTACGCCTCAGATGAGACTGAGCAACTGATGCCGGCACCGATTTATTACGCCCATCGACTGGTCGAGCGCCAGGCGCAATTACGCAAATCGGGCGAGCTGCCCTGGTTAAGACCCGACGCCAAAAGTCAGGTCACCTTGCAATACGACGCCGAGGGCAAGCCCTGTCAAATTGATGCGGTGGTACTATCGACACAGCACAGCCCCGATATTTCTCTCGACGATCTCCGCGATCAAGTGCGCCAGCACATCATCGCGCCTGTCCTCCCGGCGCAATGGCTTCACGATGACACCATTTACCACATCAACCCCACGGGCAATTTCGAGATCGGGGGCCCCATGGGCGACTGCGGACTCACCGGCCGCAAAATCATTGTCGACACCTACGGCGGTATGGCGCGACATGGAGGTGGTGCGTTTTCTGGCAAGGACCCCTCAAAAGTGGATCGCTCTGCCGCCTATGCCGGCCGTTATGTCGCCAAAAATATTGTCGCCGCAGGTCTTGCTCGGCGTTGTGAGGTTCAGGTGTCCTATGCGATTGGCGTCGCTGAACCGACATCGATTTCATTAAATACCTTCGGCACAGGTGTCATTGCCGACAGCGACATCGTCGCGCTTGTTCGAGCACACTTTGATCTGCGCCCCAAAGGCATTATCAATATGCTGGATTTGAAGCGCCCCATTTATCAACCCACCGCCAGCTACGGACACTTTGGCCGCACCGGCGATGCTTTCACCTGGGAAAGAACCGACCGCGCCGACCCATTGCGCGCGGCGGCAGGCCTTTAATTTTTTGACCATCGAGGAATACGCTCATGAATTCTGCTGTCGATTTACAAACCTTTACCGATTACAAAGTCGCTGACATCCAGTTAGCGGGCTGGGGTCGTCGCGAACTCGAGATCGCCGAGACCGAGATGCCCGCACTCATCGCGTTGCGCGAGCAATTCCGCGCCGAGCAACCACTCGCCGGAGCGCGAATTCTCGGCTGCATCCATATGACAATCCAAACCGGGGTGCTGATCGAAACGCTGGTCGCGCTAGGGGCCGAAGTGCGCTGGTCATCGTGCAATATTTTTTCAACCCAAGATCATGCCGCCGCTGCGATTGCCGCGGCAGGCGTGCCTGTTTTCGCTTGGAAAGGCGAAACGGAGGAGGAGTATGACTGGTGTATTGAGCAAACCATCCTTAAGGACGGTGAGCCCTGGGATGCCAATATGATTCTCGATGATGGCGGCGATCTAACCGCCATGTTGCATGAGAAGTACCCAGCAATGCTCGACCGGGTACACGGTATCACCGAGGAAACAACCACAGGCGTGCACCGTCTCTACGAAATGCTCGCCGAGGGCTCGCTCAAGGTGCCGGCGATCAATGTCAATGACGCGGTAACCAAATCGAAAAACGACAACAAATATGGCTGTCGCCACAGCCTGAACGACGCCATCAAGCGGGGACTCGATCATCTGTTGGCCGGCAAGCGCGCGCTGGTCATCGGCTATGGCGATGTCGGCAAAGGCTCGGCACAGTCATTGCGGCAGGAAGGCATGATCGTTCGCGTGACCGAGGTCGATCCGATCTGCGCCATGCAGGCGTGTATGGATGGCTTCGAAGTCGTGTCCCCCTTCATCGATGGTCTCGACACAGGCGACGCGCAGTGTATTGATACCACTTTGCTCGGCAATACTGACTTACTTGTTACCGCTACTGGCAACGTCGATGTGTGTAACAGTCGCATGCTCAACGCCCTGAAGTCCGGCGCAGTGGTCTGTAATATCGGCCACTTCGATAACGAGATCGATACCGCCTACATGCGTAGCGAATGGGAGTGGCAAGAGGTCAAACCCCAGGTGCATAAAATTTATCGCGATCGCGACAGTAATAATCATCTGCTGTTGCTCTCAGAGGGTCGCCTCGTGAACTTGGGTAACGCCACAGGCCACCCGTCACGGATCATGGACGGTTCGTTCGCAAACCAGGTCTTGGCGCAAATCCACCTCTTCCGAGCCGGATTTGCCAACCTGCCGGCACTTGAAAAGGCCGCTGCCATTCGTGTTGAGGTACTGCCCAAGCACCTCGATGAGCAGGTCGCGGCGCTGATGGTGCAGGGCTTTGGCGGCGTGATGACACGGCTCACGGAAACTCAGGCCGACTACATTGGCGTGTCTGTCGACGGCCCCTTTAAAACAGAGAGCTACAAATATTGATGCCTCAAGAGTTTGACCAACAGATCAGTCTCGAGTTTTTCCCTGCCAAGACAGAAGCGGGCCGTCAAAAACTGGTGACTGAGACCCTGCCAGAGCTCGCAGCTCTGGCGCCGAGCTATTGCTCGGTGACCTACGGCGCCGGCGGCTCGACGCGGGACACCACCCGCGATACCGTGCTCGGCCTGCAGAGCACAGGCGCAACGGTCGCGCCGCATCTGAGCTTTGGCGCCGATGATGAAGCAGCGATCCTCGCGCTACTGCAAAGCTATCGCGACATGGGTGTCGAGCGCTTAATCGCACTGCGTGGCGATCTCCCGTCGGGTATGGGGACCGGGCAGTTGGTCTACGCCAACGAATTAGTCGCGTTTATTCGCGAGCATACCGGAGACCATTTTCATATCTCGGTTGCCGCTTATCCCGAGATACATCCGCAGGCCGTGAGCTATGACAAGGATATTGCTTATCTGAAGCAAAAGCTGGATGCCGGTGCTGATGCGGCGGTGACCCAATTTTTCTTCAATGTGGAAGCCTATTTTTACTTCCTCGATCGCTGTGCTGCGGCGGGCATCACGCAACCGATTCACCCCGGCATTATGCCGATTATCAACTTCGCCAATTTGGAACGGTTCGCCGCTAGTTGTGGTGCCGAGATTCCCCGTTGGATTCGCACACGCATGACGGGCTTTGGTGATGATGAAGAAAGCAAAAGGTCATTTGGGGTTGATGTCGTGACACAGCTGTGCGCCACCCTGATGGAGAGCGGCGCGCCGGGCATACATTTCTATACCATGAATCAATCGGCACCGACGCTCGCAATCGCAAAGAATCTAGGTCTCGGAACGAGCCACTGAGTAAGACATGCGAGTTTCCCGCATCTATCAAGATCAGCCCCTATCGGTATCGGCGGACGTTGTTTTGAGTGATGACGCGGCACACTATATTGCGCGGGTCTTGCGAGCATCGATCGGTGATGCGGTCACTCTATTTAATGGTGATGGTCGTGATTACCATGGCGTCATCGGCGAGATCAGCAAGCGGCGCGTTGTGGTGGCGCTGAAATCTGAACAAGCGCGATCTACTGAGGCACCAATCCGCACGGTGCTGGGCCTGGCGATATCGAAGGGCGACCGTTTTGACTATGCAGTGCAGAAAGCCACTGAGCTCGGCGTCACAGAGATTGCCCCCCTGATCAGTGAGCGGGTCGACGTCAAGCTACCCGCTGACAGAATGGCTAAAAAGCTGGGCCACTGGCAGGCCATTGCCATCAGTGCCTGCGAACAGTGCGAGCGCGCCACGGTACCGCTTGTGCACCCGCCCATCGCCCTTGAACAATGGGTTGCAAACAACGACTGCACCCTGAAATGGGTGCTACATCATGAGGTCGATGGCAGTTTGTCAGGCGACGCACCCGAGTCTATTGCACTGCTCATAGGCCCCGAGGGCGGGCTGAGTCAGGCAGAGCTGGCTCTGGCACAGCACAACGGGTTTCTGCCATTGAATCTTGGGCCGCGCATATTGCGAACCGAAACAGCCCCTATTGTTGCCCTCACTGCATTGGGTCTTCGCTGGGGAGATTTGCGCTAGAAGACTCATGGCGGTCCGTCGCGCACTGGTGTTCCGACTGCTGGGCACACCACTGGGCGTACACCCACTCTAACCATGCGGTCGCTGCAACTAAATAGTGACTGGTGCGCGGCGAATGGAAGAACTCAAATGCGTGCTGAGCGCCAGCAAGCTCCGCATAGACCAAAGGCGTCGTCGTCCTTTGTATGAGCTCTGAGACAAATAATCGTGTTTCCTCGACCCAGACGAGCGAGTCGTAGTCACCCTGAATAATCAACATCGGCGGCGCAGCTGCAGCCGCATCGCGCTCGACTAACCAAGACAGTGGTGATGCCTCATCACGCAAGCGCATCGACTCGTCTTCAGGGCCCGGGAAGACCCGTGAGATAACCGGCTCATCGATGCCCGATTGCTGACGAATATCATGCCGATTCAAAAGGTCTGTCGGTGGGTAGAGCGGCATCGCCGCCTGAATGCGCGTATCAGCGTCCTCAAACCCCGGCTGCCAAGGCGCATAGTTTGGCGTGAGCGCAGACAACAGCGTCAGGTGACCGCCGGCCGATCCACCGGTCACCGCGATGAATTCTGGGTCTCCTCCGTAGGCCGTGATATTGGCCTTGATCCAGCCGATCGCCCGCTTCACATCCTCAATGTGCGCGGGGAATGCGCTGCGCGGAGAGAGCCGATAATTGATCGAGACGGCCACCCATCCGAGCTCGGCCATTCGATACAACAGCGGCTGCCCCTGCTCCGCCTTGTGACCAATGATCCATGCACCACCGTGAACCTGCAGTAATACAGGCCGAGGCCGGTCAGCGGGGGCTGCTTGGCTCGGGACATAAATATCGAGCCAGTTGCGCTTCCCTGCATCGCCATAAGCGATATCGCGCTCAACGCGCACTGAGGGCCTAGCAAATCGAAACGGCCACAACCATTCTGAAGAGTGAATGTGTCGGTTCAACAATGAACGCCGCGCCGCTGGTATTTGCGCAATGAAGTCATCACCCAGTCCGATTTTGAATGCGCGGTCAAAAGCCTGGCCGCTGTCAAAACTGCGACGTAGCGACTCGAGTAGCAGTAGGGCCGATCCCAAGCAAAATGAACCACCCCAGACCGCGGCCTGACCAGAGATGCCGATCAGGAACCAAGCCCCGAAATTGAGTGCCGCGATGAACAACAAGACCCAGACAGCCAACTCTGAGGTCAGCCAGCCAAAAACAAACCAAAAGGGCACAAGGAGCCCAACCGCGCGCGCTTTCACCACGGCCATGATGCTAAAGATCAGCAAAAGCGTGCTGATCACCACATAAATTCCGGTCATAACATCAAACTCCGTTAAGATAGGCGTGACATGACTTGCGGCCTGTCAATCGGCATCGCAAGATACCGCAAACCGTAGTAGAGGGCAGCAACATGAGTCGTCGCGTTGGCATTTTAATGGATCCGATCGCCAACATTCACTATAAAAAGGACACTTCGCTCGCACTGGCCTGGGCCGTGTGCGATCGAGGCTGGACGCTGTTCTATCTCGAACAGTCCGATCTCTATATCCGCGAGGGTCGTACACGAGCGCGCGTTAGGCCGCTGGAGGTCTATCGAGATCCTGCGCATTGGTATGACCTTGGTGAAGTCGAGGATATCGATCTCAATACGCTGGATATCCTGCTCATGCGCAAAGACCCGCCATTTGATATGGAGTTTTTCTACACCACGCACCTTTTGGAAACCGCGGAGCGCGCAGGTTTGCTGGTGGTGAATCGCTGCGCCAGTCTCCGCGACTGCAATGAAAAGTTGTTTGCGACACAGTTTCCACAGTGTTGTCCGACACTATTGGTGAGCCGAGACATGCATCGGCTAAAGGAATTCCACAGTGAGCTGGGGGACGTCATTTTTAAACCACTCGATGGCATGGGTGGCAGTGCGATTTTCCGCGTTAAACCTGATGATCCTAACGTCAATGTCATTTTGGAAACCCTGACGGCACAGGGTCAGCAAACCATTATGGCGCAGCGTTATCTGCCAGAAATCCGAGATGGCGACAAACGTATTCTCATGATCAATGGCGAGCCGCTTCCCTATGCGTTGGCTCGGGTGCCCATGGCGGGGGAGAGTCGCGGCAATTTGGCAGCAGGTGGCTCTGGTCGAGTCCAGCCGCTCACTGATAGAGACCAATGGATCGCCTCTCAGGTGGGGCCGGCGCTACGACAGCGCGGCCTCTACTTCGTAGGACTCGATGTCATCGGAGATTATTTAACAGAGATTAATGTCACCAGCCCGACTTGTCTGCGTGAAATCGAGCAGGCGCAAAACCTTGGTATTGCCGACCACCTGATGGATGTACTTGACGATGTTGTCGCCGCTGGCCAACGGCTTTCATAGACTGGCAGCGGTCGACCCGCTGGCGCCTGCTTTAGTCTTGGCAAGCGCTGTCCATGTGTTGTTGATTTTCGGGCTCGGATTCTCTTGGCCCGCCTCACTGCCAGATTTCGCTAATCGAGCAGTCACCGTCGTCCTGACCGCGAGTTATCAACAGCCGACCGAGGCAACCCACATCGCCAGCTCCGACCAGCTAGGCGATGCGGAACCCGCCGAGATGACAGCGGCTATCAGCGGTGCCGTGTTCTCGATTAGTGACGATGAAGGCCTCGCTGAGGAGTCTTCACTCACCGCCGGAGAGCTCGCGGCACAAATGGAAGCACTGCAACGCGAAGTCGCGGCACTGTCAGATATGCGCTCTACAAGTAACCCGCGCTTAGGCGCAGTCGCCGCCCGCCGTGCGCTCGATGCGGACTATCTGCTGCGATGGCGAGATCGGGTCGAAATGCTCGGCAATGTGTTGTACCGAAAAATCGCAGCACAGGGGCACAGCGGTGATGTCCGTCTGGCAGTGACCGTGCGCAGTGATGGCGCACTGATGAAAGTTTCGTTATTGCGGTCATCCGGTAATCTACAGCTCGATGCCGCAGCGATCGACACCGTTCGCCGCGCGGCGCCCTTCCCAGCTTTCCCTGCCGCGCTCCGCGCGCAGACCGATCGGCTGGAAATTATTCGAACCTGGCAATTCCGTCAGCAGGAGGGTGACGCATGAGCGATCTCGCGCGTGCCACGGGCGTTGGCGAGATGGATAGCCTCCAGCACCATTTTCTCTTAGCAACGCCGGGAATGGACGGTGGGTTTTTCAGCCGCACAGTGACTTACCTATGCGATCACAACCCAGACGGCGCCATGGGCTTAGTGATCAACCGCCCGCTCGATGTCTCAACACTCGAGATTTTTGAACAACTTGAAATCAGCGTCAGTGACAGCATGCGCCACCACAACGTGCTACTCGGCGGCCCAGTCCAGATGGAACACGGTTTCATTCTGCACCAAGGCGACCAGTCGTGGGACTCCTCCATTCGTGTCGCAGACGATATCTGGATATCCACATCGCGCGATATTCTGCAGGCGATTGCACAGTGCCGCGGCCCCGAACGATTCGTCATCGCGCTGGGCTATGCCGGTTGGGGACCGGGACAGCTGGAAGGCGAACTCGCCAGAAACTGTTGGTTGACCGTGCCGGCCTCGAGCGACATTTTATTTGACAGCCCAACCGAACAACGCTTATCACAGGCAGCACAGCGACTAGGAATAGATATTGATTTGATGTTTTCAGGGGTAGGCCACGCGTGAACGAGCGAGCCATGGCATTTGACTTCGGCCTCCGCCACATTGGTGTTGCAGTCGGCAACTGCACGCTAAAAACCAGCCAGCCTGAGGCCATCTTGAAGGCGCGGGATGGCGTGCCAATCTGGGACGAGGTTGCAAAAATCATCGACGAATGGCGCCCGGATATCTTGCTTGTGGGCTTGCCGCTTAACATGGATGGCTCGGCCAGTGACATGTCCGAGCGCGCCGAGCGCTTCGCGCGGCGGCTCTCCGGCCGATTTCAGCTACCGGTGGCTCTCGTGGACGAGCGGTTATCCTCGCGCGAGGCCAAAGCCCGCGCTGCGCTCCAGGGTCACCGCGGCGACTATGCGCGCGTACCCATAGATGACGAGGCTGCCGCGGTCATTCTCAGTGATTGGTTGGCTCAACAACCCTGACGGGCACTATCCCAGAGAAAACTGCTGATCGTGACGTTCATCGCGCCCGCCGCGTTTGTATTGCTTGATGAGCAATCTGACGTTATTGGACGCATCTGAAAAACGCAGCGCATCCTCCTCGGATATCAGGCGCTGCTTATACGCCTCAAAAAGCGCCTGATCAAAGGTTTGCATACCCAGCTCAGCCGATCGCTCCATAATCTCTTTGATCTCGAGTAACTCGCCTTTGCGAATCAAATCTTGGATCAAAGGTGAGGCGAGTAGCACCTCGACAATGGGGATCCGAGAGTCAGCGGCCAGCTTGGGCACCAACTGTTGGGCGATAATGGCTTTCAAATTGAGCGCCAGATCGAGTAAGACTTGCGAATGTTGCTTGGGCTCGAAAAAGCTGATGATGCGATCAAAGGCTTGATTGGCATTACTAGCGTGCAAGGTCGCGAGGCACAGGTGCCCCGTTTCCGCAAATTGCAAGGCCGCCAGCATCGTCTCTTGCGTACGAATCTCACCAACCATTACCACATCCGGTGCTTGGCGTAATGCATTTTTCAATGCCACCTCGTAGCTCTCAGTATCGAGACCCACTTCACGCTGCGTGACCAAACAGCCCTGGTGCGAGTGAATATATTCAATGGGGTCCTCGACTGTAACGATATGCCCGCTGCTGTTTCGGTTGCGGTGATCAATCATGGAGGCCAATGACGTCGATTTGCCGGTGCCCGTTGCGCCCACGAACAGCACCAAGCCGCGCTGGATCATCGAAAGCTGCTCAATGACTGGCGGTAATCCTAAATCGGAGAAATGGGGCACATCCGATTTAATGTAACGAACGACCATGCCTGGCACGCCGCGCTGAACGTAAGCATTCGCCCGGAAACGGCCGAGCTCAGCGTGATCAATGGCGTAATTACACTCTCGCTCTGACAGATACTGATCACGCTGCTTTGACGTCATCGTGCTTTGAATGAGGCGCGTCAGTTCGTCTTCACCTAGCGGCGGGTAATCTAATGGCTTAAACCGCCCCTCCACTTTAATCGTGGGCGGTGCATTAACGGTCAAAAATCCGTCAGAGGCACCCTGCTGCACCATGGTCATGAGCAAATCGTCAATGCGCATTGTTAGCCCCCCCGATCTAGCGGTTACTGGATACTATCCGGAGCCCGTGCTTTCTCCCGCGCGGTCTCCACTGAAATCAATTTTTTCTCGACCAGCGCTTGCAGACATTGGTCCATCGTCTGCATACCGATAGATTGCCCCGTTTGAATCGCGGAGTACATCTGCGCCACTTTATCTTCCCGAATCAGATTTCGAATCGCTGGTGTACCGCGCATAATTTCATGCGCTGCGACGCGACCACCATGTCGCCGCTTGAGCAGCGTTTGAGAAATCACTGCTTGCAGCGATTCAGACAGCATCGAACGCACCATTTCCTTTTCTGCGGCAGGAAAAACATCGACTACGCGGTCGATTGTTTTCGCGGCTGATGTTGTGTGCAGCGTGCCAAAAACCAAGTGCCCCGTTTCCGCGGCGGTCAATGCCAAACGAATCGTTTCAAGATCGCGCATCTCGCCAACCAAGATGATATCTGGATCTTCGCGCAAAGCGGACCGGAGCGCCTCTGCAAAGCCTAGCGTGTCCCTGTGCACCTCGCGCTGGTTGACCAAACAACGCTTGCTCTCATGGACAAATTCTATGGGATCCTCAATGGTCAAAATGTGGTCGTAACGATTGTCATTAATAAAATCGACCATCGCCGCCAAGGTCGTGGACTTCCCGGAGCCCGTCGGCCCCGTGACTAAGACCAAGCCGCGTGGCAACAGAGAAATGTCTTTGAAGACTTGCCCCATGCCTAAGTCTTCCATGCTCAGGACTTTCGATGGAATGGTTCTAAACACCGCGCCAGCACCACGATTGTGGTTGAAGGCATTGACACGAAATCGCGCGACGCCCGGCACCTCAAATGAGAAGTCGGTTTCCAAAAACTCTTCGAAGTCCTTGCGCTGCTTGTCATTCATAATGTCGTAAATGAGCTCGTGGACTTCGCTGTGATCCAGCGGTGGCACATTGACACGACGCACATCGCCATCGACACGAATCATCGGCGGGAGCCCTGCCGACAAATGTAGATCCGATGCGCCCTGCTTGGCGCTAAAGGCCAGCAGCTCTGTAATGTCCATAACAACCCTCCAGACACTCTTCGATTCCCGATATCGGCGTGCTCGCGCTATGATGCCGTGATGAGCCCTGTCGATATCATCGCCAATATATCAGAAGTTCGCGCTCGGATAGCGTCCGCGGCGAAATCGGCTGATCGAGATCCGAAGCAGGTGACGTTGCTGGCTGTGTCCAAAACACAGCCCGCCTCGGCCATACGTGCAGCGTTCAACGCCGGTCTCAGCCAATTCGGCGAGAATTACGTTCAGGAGGCACTCGTAAAAATGGTCGAACTGCAAGAGCTGCCGATCGAATGGCATTTCATTGGGCCCCTGCAGTCTAATAAGACCCGTGCCGTTGCCGAGCATTTTGACTGGGTCCACAGCGTGGATCGGCTAAAAATCGCCCAGCGCCTCAGCGATCAGCGTCCTCAGGAACTGCCGCCTTTGCAGGTCTGCTTACAGGTCAATATTTCTGGCGAAGACAGTAAATCCGGCGCCTCCCCTGAGGAGGCACTGGCACTGGCACTGGCCATGCAGGCGCTGCCCCGACTGACATTGCGCGGGCTCATGGCGATCCCGGCGGCCCAATCTGATGATCCGGCAAAACCGTTTGCGTCACTAGCGGCACTGATGGCAACGCTAAGCAAGGAAATACCGCAGCTCGATACCTTGTCGATGGGGATGTCGGCCGACCTCGCTCCGGCCATTTCGCAGGGCGCCACGATCGTTCGCGTAGGCACCGATCTATTTGGGGCACGGCACGCTCGGTAACTCCAACGCCGCGCTCGTCAGAGCTCTTGTAGGCACGGTATACTCTGTAATCACTCACCCGATAACATTCATCATGTCTGCATCGCCACTCAATTCATCATCCCTACTGCAATCGACTCAATTGTTGTTTGTCGGCGCAGGGAATATGGCGCAAGCCATTGTCACGGGACTGCTCAAAGATGGCTTCCCAGCGGACCATATTGCCGCGGCTGACCCGTTTGAGACGGCCAGGGAGGCGATGGCTGAAAAAGGGGTTCATGCACTGGCGCCCGATGCAACGCGTCTCGCAGGAGCTGCCGATGTCATTGTGCTGGCGATTAAGCCACAACTCATGCGTGAGGTATTGAGTGCGCTGGCGCCCGCCGTCCGGCAAGATACCCTGATTATCTCGATTGCTGCAGGAATTTCGGTCGCGTCTCTCGCGCAGCTTCTGGCCGGGCGCGGGCATATTATTCGCTGCATGCCCAACACCCCAGCATTGGTCAGCCAAGGCGCATCAGCGCTCTTTGCATCCCCCGGAGTGTCTGAAACGCAGCGCGCAGTCGCCGAAGCGATCCTCGGTGCGGTGGGTTTTGTTACATGGGTAGAGGCAGAGCCGCTTCTCGACGCAGTCACCGCCGTATCAGGCAGTGGGCCGGCCTATTTCTTTGCATTTATGGAAGCGATGGTTGCACACGGTGTCCGGATGGGTCTTAGCGAGGACGTCGCTCGCGATTTGACACTGCAAACAGCTTTAGGTGCGGCAACGCTCGCCCGCAACGAGGCGCTGCCTCTGGCGCAACTTAGAGAAAATGTCACCAGCCCCGGCGGTACGACCGCGCGCGCCATCGCCGCGTTTTTCGACGGCGACTTAGAGGGCTTAGTCGGCAGGGCGATGGATGATTGCGCCGCACGAGCGGCGGAGATGGCAGAGGAGTTTGGTTAAAGATGGATCCCTCAGCAGAAACTAGCATCGCGCTGATTCGCGTCCTCACTACCTTAGTTCTGGGCCTCGTACTGTTGCGTGTATTGCTGCAAGCCACGCGCGCTGACTTTTACAACCCAGTGAGCCAACGGATTGTGCGTTTAACGAATCCTATTTTGCAGCCAATTCGCATGGTTGTGCCTTCACGGGGACGCATCGATTACGCTGGATTGCTTGTTGCCGTGGTCATTCAGAGCCTCATCATGGCACTGATGATCTCTCTGCTTGGCTTCTCAATACCCAGCCCGCTGTTGCTCTTAGCGTGGTCAGGCATCAGTGTGCTGGCGCTGCTCATTAACCTGTATTTCTTTTGCCTGATCGCGATGATCGTATTGAGTTGGGTTGCGCCAAGCAGTCACCACCCCGCGATTCGTCTGGCCTACCAAGTGTCTGAACCGGTTATGGCGCCCTTTCGCGCGTTGCTGCCAAGCTTCGGCGGTTTAGATTTCTCGCCTATTTTGGTGTTTATCGCAATCAATTTGGCGACGGCGGGGCTCCATAATTTAGCGATTCGATTGCAGCTGCCGCTTGCGCTGGCCTCAGGGTTTTAACGATGGCAGACACCAGCGGTAGTGTCGGCGTGGTCGCGCCATTTGTCCTCGAGTTCAACGACCCCCTTGAGCTCAGCGGGGGTGATGTTCTACCGGGATTCGAGCTCATTGTGGAGACCTATGGTGAGCTCAACGATAACGCCAGTAATGCCGTGCTGATCTGCCATGCATTATCCGGCAATCACCACGCCGCTGGTTATCATCAACCCGACGATCGGAAGCCCGGTTGGTGGGATAGCATGATCGGCCCTGGCAAGCCTATTGATACGTCTCGACTCTACGTCGTGTCTCTCAACAATTTGGGGGGTTGCGACGGCAGCACAGGGCCTCGCAGTGTCAACCCAGAGACTGGAAAGCCCTATGGGGCGAGCTTTCCTCAAGTTCGTGTCTCCGACTGGGTTCGCGTACAGAAACTGGCGGCGGAGCGTCTCGGCATCTCTCGCTGGGCCGCGGTCATCGGCGGCAGCCTCGGAGGCATGCAAGCACTGCAGTGGTCAGTGGACTACCCCGACTGGGTCGAGCACTGTGTGATACTTGCGGCGGCGCCAGATTTAACCGCGCAAAATATCGCCTTCAACGAAATTGCTCGCAATGCCATTACCAGCGACCCAGATTGGCACGACGGCGATTATTTGGAACAGAGCGCGAATCCCGATCGGGGGCTTGCTCTTGCGCGCATGGTTGGCCACCTGACCTATATGTCGGCAGAGGGGCTGAGTGATCGGTTTGGTCGCAGCCTGTTAGATCCAGAGAATGACAATCCAGAACATGCACTGTTTCAGGTCGAGAGCTACCTGCGTTACCAGGGTGGTCAGTTTTCCAGCCGATTTGATGCCAACACCTATCTCTTGATGACCCGAGCGTTGGACCACTTTGACATCGCACACGGGTTTGACGGCGATTTGAGTTTAGCGCTAGCGGGAACGCGGGCTGCATTTTTGGTGATTTCCTTTTCTTCGGACTGGCGGTTCTCTCCCGCACGCTCAGAAGAAATTGTTGATGCGCTGATCGCGAATGGCCGATCAGTCACCTACGCGAATATCGATAGCAATGCTGGCCATGATGGGTTTTTGCTGGACATTCCCCACTATCGCAGACTCTTTAGTGCCTGGATGTCGAGGGTTGCCGCATGATCCGTATTGACCTAGAGCAGATCATTCGTTGGATTCCAGAAGGTGCGCGTGTGCTAGACCTCGGTTGCGGCGATGGCGCTTTTCTTGCGACGCTGAGAGATCGATTGCAAGTACAAGGTACGGGAATCGAAATTGACCCCGATAATCTTGAGGAGGCAGTGGCACGCGGCCTCGATGTGATTCAGCAAGATATTGACGCAGGTCTTTGCAACTTTTCGGCACAGAGTTACGACGCCGTAGTGATGGCGCACGCGCTACAAGTCCTCGCCAACCCGGATGTTGTGCTCAAGCGTATGGTTGAAATTGGGCGGGAGACCATCGTCACTTTCCCCAACTTTGCGCATTGGCGCTGCCGCTTTTATCTGGCCTTGAAGGGCCGAATGCCCGTATCACGCGTATTGCCCTATAGTTGGTATGACACGCCGAATATCCATTTTTGTACTGTGAAGGACTTTGAAGCACTGTGTGCATCACTCAATATTCAAATCATCGACAAAGACATGGTGGGCGCCAGCGGTCGTTCTTGGCTTGCGACGCTGTGGCCAAACCTGTTCGCAGTCACCGCTATTTATCGCTTGCGGCAGCAGCGCTAACGCTCTGTTGGCTCTCGGCTGGACTCGCGCTGTCGGCCAATGCCCAGCAGAGTGAGCGATTTGATGAGTTCGAGCTCCACTACAGTATTGTCTACACTACCTTTCTCTCTCCTGAGGTTGCCGGCGAATATGGAATTGCCCGGGGTCGTGACAAGGCTCTGCTTACCTTGTCGGTTCGCGACGCCGATGCAGGGGACACTGCTGGGCGCCCCATGACGCTGACCGGCCGAAGCTGGGACTTGATTACCGGTGGTGATCTTAATGCAACCGAGATTCGCGAGGGGCGTGCCACGTATTACATCGTCCCGTTTGAGTTTCTCGATCGAGAATATCGGTTCTTCGCATTGCGCTTTAAGCCCGAGGGTGCCGAACAATTTTATGAGTTTGAATTCAAAACGCAGTTATGGCGCCAGTGATACAGATGTCCTCTGTCGTTCTCGCCAGTGGTAATCGAGGGAAGATCGCGGAGTTTTCCGATACGCTGGCGCCGCTGGGCTGGCACATCGTCCCGCAAGGCACCTTGGGGATCACAGATGTCGAAGAAACAGGTCTCACATTTGTTGAGAACGCCCTGTTAAAAGCGCGCCACGCCGCAACCTGTAGCGGCCAGCCGGCGCTCGCCGATGATTCCGGTCTCGTTGTGCCCGCACTCAACGGCGCTCCTGGCATCTACTCCTCACGATACTCCGGCCAAGGTGACCTGAGTAATAACGAAAAGCTTCTGCAGGATATGGCGGATTTGAGCGGTGCAGCGCGGCGCGCTTTTTTCATCGCAGTCGTGGTGTTTCTTCGCCATGAGCAGGACCCAACGCCTATCATCGCGACAGGTCGCTGGTGGGGACACATTGCCCACGATCTCTCTGGCGACGGCGGCTTTGGTTACGACCCGCTGTTTCAGCCAGATGATTGCCAGCACCGCGCGGCAGCGCTCAGCTTGGCGATTAAAAATCAACTCAGCCACCGCGGACAGGCAATCAAGGCATTACTGGCCGAACTGAGCCGTGACTGAACTCCCTCCGCTCGCGCTCTACGTCCATTTCCCGTGGTGCGAACGGAAATGTCCTTACTGTGACTTCAACTCGCACGAGGGCTTCAATTCAGACCAACAGATGGCCTATATCGACGCGCTTTTGTTGGACTTGCAAAGCCAACTCCCCTGGGTGCAGGATCGATCATTGCAGTCGATCTTCATCGGCGGCGGAACGCCCAGCTTGCTCAGTGGCGCGGCGGTGGAACATCTACTTCGCGGGATTGACCATCAAGTCACTTGCGAGGAGCAAATCGAAGTGACGCTAGAAGCCAATCCTGGCAGTGCAGATCGCTCGCGTTTCGCTGATTATCGCACTGCGGGCGTGAACCGGCTGAGTATTGGTGTTCAAAGTTTCGACGACGATGCTCTCCTTGCGCTAGGCCGGATCCACTCTGGCCACGAGGCGGTGAAAGCCATTGATGCTGCTCAGGCAGCAGGCTTCGACAGGCTCAATATCGACTTAATGCACGGGTTACCTGATCAGCGAGCTGCGGGCGCAATCGCAGATCTCGAGCGAGCTCTTAGCTTTGGTGTGACACATTTGTCGTGGTATCAGCTTACTATTGAAGCCAATACGCAGTTCTATTCCCGCCCACCACAACTGCCGGCAGAGGACACGCTGCAGGAGATATTTGATGAGGGGATTCGTGTCATCGAAGCTGCTGGCCTTCATCGCTACGAGGTCTCGGCGTACGCGGCGATAGGCCACACATCAAAGCACAACCTGAACTACTGGCAGTTCGGTGATTACTTAGCCATTGGGGCCGGGGCTCACGGCAAGGTGTCTGTTATCGCCGACGATACCGTGTATCGCTTTCAGCGAACCCGATCACCGCGCGATTATCTTCGGCCCGACGGCCATCAGCGTATGCCGGTGTGCGAGGCTATTGATTCCGCGGATCTGCCGGGGGAATGTTTGCTCAACGGTCTTCGGCTGGTCGAGGGCATTCCCACCGAGCTGTTACAGCGTCGGGCACAAATCGATCAACGCACCGCCGACGCACTCGCCAGGGCGACCGCGGAAGGCCTTTTGCAGACAAATAACGGTCGGATTATGGCAACACCCCTCGGTTACCGGTTTCTCGATAACCTCGTCGGCAAGTTGATCTAGTGCGCCGTGCGAGTAAACAGGAGATCCCAAACACCGTGCCCGAGCCGCTTGCCGCGCTGCTCAAATTTTGTCAGCGGGCGCCACGCGGGACGGGGTGCATAGCCATTGTCTTGCTGCGTATTCTGCAGGCCCGGCGAGGCTGAGAGTACGTCGAGCATTTGCTCTGCATAAGGCGCCCAATCCGTAGCAAGGTGTAGCAAGCCAGACGGTTTGAGCTTGGGAATCATACTGGCCACAAACGCTGGCTGAATCAGCCGACGCTTGTTGTGACGCTTTTTGTGCCAAGGATCAGGAAAATAAATATGCAATGCATCTAGGCAGTCTTCCGCGATAGACCGCTCGAGGACGTCAACCGCATCTTCAGCATAGACCCGCAGATTATGGACCTCATGCGCTACGGCCCCGCTGAGCAACTTGCCGACCCCAGGGCGATGTACCTCGATCCCGACAAAATTGGTCGCAGGATCCTGCTGCGCCATCGCCAACAAGCTATCACCCATACCAAACCCGATCTCTACCACCTGCCGACCAGGCTGAGCAAAAGCTTGGGACCAATCGAGCGGCCCATCTTCGCTCTTGAGACCAAAGCGCGACCAGCCCTCATCCCAACCACGTTGCTGAGATTCGGTCATTCGACCAGCGCGCAGTACAAAGCTGCGGATACGGTGCAGGGTGTCAGCCACGCCGTCGCCACGCACACCAGGCGAGCAGTAGCCAACCGGCGACAAGCATTAGACCTCCGAGAGGAGTGACCATGCCCCAAGCGGATTGAGTCGATAGCACGAGGAGATAGAGTGAACCGGAAAACATGACTGTGCCAAAGAATAAGAGTGCAGCGACTGACTTCAGGCAACGAACGGGCAAGACGTTTTGAGCGCCTAAACACACCAGAGCGAGCGCATGGACAATTTGATAACGACTTGCCGTGTCCCAGGCTGCCAGGGCTTTGGGGCTCAGACTTGCCGCCAATGCATGGGCACCAAAGGCTCCCGCTAAAACGCCAGTCGCTGCGAGTAGCGCGCCTGCAATCAGCCAAGCGCGACCTTGTTCCTCGCTCATATTTAGGCGGCCAGCGCGGATCGCAACTTTTTCAGTGCGTTATTTTCCAATTGCCTTATACGCTCAGCCGACACGCCATACTCGGCGGCCAACTCATGCAAGGTGGCTTTATCTTCTTGCAACCAGCGACGAGCCAGAATGTCCTGGGCCCGGGGATCGAGATCTGCAAGCGCCTCTTGTAGTCCCTGCTCTTCTCGATCGCGGACCTCCGCCCGCTCGACCAACACAGCGGGATCGGCATTCACATCTTCAAGGTACTGCTGCGGTGCTTGCCAGGCCTCGTCATCATCTGCGTCAACGGGAGCATCATAGGCGAGATCCCGGCTACTCAGGCGGCTTTCCATGCGCGTAACCTCGGCCGCATCAACACCCAAGTCCTCGGCAATTGCGCGGGTTTCATCAGGTGTCAGCCAACCGAGATGCTTTTTCGCACCGCGTAGGTTGAAGAACAACTTGCGCTGCGCCTTCGTTGTGGCGACTTTCACAATGCGCCAGTTACGAATGATGTATTCGTGCATTTCCGCCTTAATCCAATGCACGGCGAAACTCACCAGCCTCACGCCTTTGCTTGGATCAAAGCGTTTTACCGCTTTCATGAGGCCCACATTACCCTCTTGAATCAGGTCGGCCTCGGCCAGGCCGTAGCCTGAATAACTGCGTGCGATATGCACCACAAATCGCAAGTGAGCAAGCACTAACTCACGCGCTGCGTCAACGTTTTCATCAAAAAAGAGCTTCTCTGCAAGCTCCTGCTCTCGCTGTGCAGAGAGCATCGGGATGGCGCTGACCGCCGTAATATAGGCAGCCAAATTGGCGCCCGGCGCCATATCAAACACAGCGCTCGGGGCAATGGCTAGAGCTTTATGAGTCTCTGACATAGTCCCTACCTCCTTTCTCACTCGACCAGTTTAGCACTCTCTGCAGGAGAGTGCTAACTGTGAAAACTACCGTCTAGCGGGGCTCTATCTGGTCAAGATGGCGGCTTGAGGATTGCCAAGCGCTCACGAGGCCAATCGCACCGCCAATCAGCATCAATTGCGCCGCCTGAACCAACGACAAAGGCCGAAAAGCCCAATCGCTGTCATAGAGAGCAGTCAAAGGTCGCAACACAGGATCGAGCCAAAGCGTCACCGCCGAAACCATGACAACGCTTAGCAATCCACCGGCGACACCAAGCCACAAGCCCGTATATAGAAACGGCCGCCTTGCATATTGTGGACTTCCGCCGATTAACTTGACGACGACGATTTCAGCGCGCCGCGCTTCGACACCGAGATGCACAATATTGCCCAGTACCAAAATAGCGCCCAGTCCAGTCAGACCACCAATGAGCCAAATCACCCGCTCAGCAACAGCCAGCATCGCCGTGAATCGGGCCAACCAGCGACTATCAAGGACCACCTCTGCCACTTCTGGCTCGCGCGCGATATCTGCCGCCAGCACCTCGAGGGCTGCAGCACTCAGCTCATATCGTGGCGTCAGCGCTAACGTATGTGGCAACGGATTGATCTCGAGTTGCGATAACAGTGTTGATAGGCCCATATCATTGGCAAAAGTTGCCAATGCAATGTCACGATCAATCCAGACCACTGTCGCCAACTCATCGCGCTGGGCCAAACGATCGCGCAATCGCTGTGCTGTCTCGACATCCGCGTCCTCCGACAGCAAGACCGACAGACGAGCTGGGTCATCGAAACGATCCACCACCTGCGACAAGTTGCTCAGTGCCAATAGCAGAACCGCGGGGAGCGCCAGAGCCACACCCATCGCAAGACAGGTCATGAAGCTAGACAGCGGTGCTGCGAGTAATCGAAAGAGCGAATCAGTTGCCGACTGTCGGTGATGCCACATCCAGGCCCGCCAGATCGGCATGGGTGTGGCGCCACTGGTTCGCGCGCTACTCACAACCCACCCCCGGACGCGATGCGCCCACCATCAAGCGTGATGATCCGATGTCTCAAGCGCGAGATGAGTGCCAAGTCGTGGCTCGCGACGACCACGGTGACACCGACCCGGTGAAACGCTTCAAACAGCTTCATGATTTCGCCGGATAATTGCGGGTCTAAATTTCCGGTGGGTTCATCTGCGATCAAAATTTTAGGGCGCGCGACGACCGCTCTCGCGATACCGACCCGCTGCTGCTCACCGCCAGATAGCGCCGAGGGAT
Organism: Halieaceae bacterium; assembly: GCA_038134505.1. GTDB lineage: Bacteria > Pseudomonadota > Gammaproteobacteria > Pseudomonadales > Halieaceae > Luminiphilus. The sequence continues at coordinate 35,398 of JAYPVH010000014.1, forward strand.
TGGCACGTTCGCGATCAAGCAGCCCGACTTTATCGAGCGCTGCCCGCACGCGCCGCTGAGTGTCGCGAATCGAAAATCCCGCAATCTGCAGGGGCAACGCAACGTTATCAAAGACCGAGCGATCAAATAGCAATTGATGATCTTGAAAAACAACACCAAGATTGCGCCGATAGCCCGCTATGGCGCGCCGCTTGATCTTTTCCAAACTCTGGCCATCGACCCAAATTTGACCCGACGAGGGCCGATCAAGCAGCATCAACAGCCTTAGGAATGTGCTTTTGCCCGCCCCGGAGTGACCGGTCAAAAAGACCATCTCACCCGACTCGATGTCAACAGATACGTCGCGCAAGGCGTCGCGCTGCTGAAATCGACGCGATACTCGATCAAAGCGAACGCTCACTCGGAGCGCTCCGCTTTGTCAAACAATGCACCGACAAATTGTTCGGCAGTGAACGGTTGTAAATCCTCAATACCCTCACCAACACCCAATAGGCGCAGCGGTTTTTGCAACTGCTGCGCAATAGCAAAGATAATACCGCCTCGGGCAGTGCCATCGAGCTTGGTCAACGCGATTCCGGTGACTCCCACCGCCTCATCAAAAACCGCCGCCTGGGAAAGCGCGTTTTGCCCTGTACCCGCATCGAGAACGAGCAACACCTCGTGGGGCGCCTCGGGATCAAATTTGCGCATAACGCGAACGACTTTAGTGAGTTCGTCCATGAGATGCGCTTTATTTTGCAGGCGGCCGGCGGTATCGGCGATCAGTACGTCCATTTGCCGGGCGCGCGCGGCCTCAAGCCCATCAAATAAAACCGAAGCCGCATCTGCTCCTGTGTGTTGTGCGATCACTGGAACATCATTACGCTCCCCCCAGCTTTGCAACTGCTCAACGGCGGCAGCGCGAAACGTGTCGCCGGCGGCCAACATGACCTTTTTGCCGTCACATTTGAGTTGGTGTGCGAGTTTGCCAATGGTGGTTGTCTTGCCTACGCCGTTAACGCCCACCACTAAAATGACAAACGGTTTTCGCCCCTCGATCACCAGCGGCTGAGTCAACGGTTCTAAAATCGCCACCAGCTGCGCGCGCAACGCGGCAAATACTGCAGCCGGGTCGGTGAGGGATTTGCGACTGATAGCTTGCGTTAACTCGTCAATAATGTGGCGCGTCGTATCGATGCCCACGTCAGCCATGACGAGCTCCGTTTCCACGGCATCAAGCAAATCCCGATCAAGCGTCTTGGCGCCGAGAAACAAGTCACCCAGCCCCGACGCCAATTGATCGCCTGTCCGGCCCAGACCAGACTTCAGCCGCGTATAAAACCCTCCAGATGGCTTTTCCGCGGCAGCCGGTTCGCTCTCGCTCGCGGAATCAGTCGGCTGGTTGCGTTTAAAAAACTTCATGGCTTAATAATCACTGTAGTCTGTCGTGCTGAGGCACTGGCTGACTGTGCATGTTAGCACTGCTTAATGAGGGCTATAAATGGGACGTCGCGGCACACCCCACTCGAATCAGCTGCGCATCATCGGTGGTCGTTGGCGCGGGCGCAAGCTTCAGTTCCCCGATCGGCCCGGTCTGCGCCCGACCAGTGATCGTGTCCGCGAGACGCTGTTCAACTGGTTACAGCACGAGATTCAAGATGCGAGATGCCTAGACCTGTTCGCTGGCGCAGGCGCTCTTGGTATCGAAGCGCTCTCTCGGGGTGCACAGCACTGCGACTTCATAGACCTCGACCCAATCGCCGCATCATCAATTCAGACCCATCTCCAGACTCTCGGTGGTCACGGGATCAGCGCAGTGCACTGTTGCGAGGCTCTCTCTTGGTTGGACACCCATGTTAGCCACCCTTGGGATGTTATTTTTATCGATCCGCCATTTGACGGGGCGCTCATTGCCCGGACGCTGCAGCGGCTGATACACCACTCGGCGCTCTCGGACAGCACTTTGGTCTATGTGGAGCTCGCTCGCACCGATCCCTTGGCGTTCAATTCCAAGCAGTGGGAGACGCTGCGTCAAAAGCAGGCGGGTGAGGTACAATTTCGGCTGTTGAGACGAGGCGGTCAATGGCACACAGGCGACGACGCGTAGAAGACATTCATGAAGCCTGTGGGCCTGTGAAACAAAACGAAAGTGAGAGGAGAAAGCCAGCATGCGGACAACCACTGTTGTGTATCCTGGAACCTTCGACCCCATTACCAATGGGCATGTCGATTTGGTCGAACGCGCTGCACGACTGTTTGACCGAGTCGTGGTCGCGATAGCAACGAGCGGTAAAAAGCAGCCGCTATTCTCTCTCGATGAGCGGATTGCTCTGTGCCAAGGCGCTTTGGGGCATCTCGACAATATTGAGGTCAAAGGTTTCAACTCGTTACTGATCGATTTTGTTGCCGAGCAAGGCTCGCACTGCGTCCTGCGTGGCTTGCGGGCCGTCGCAGACTTCGAATATGAATTTCAGCTCGCCAATATGAACCGCGCTATGAGGCCCGAGTTTGAGAGTATTTTTCTCACGCCCGCCGATCATCTCTCGTTTATTTCTTCATCGCTTGTCCGCGAAATTGCATCGCTCTCGGGCGATATACGTCCGTTTGTGCCACCCACTGTGGTGGAGGCGCTACGCGAGAAGTTCGCCGACTAACGCTGACACTGACGGCAAAAAACCGTGCTGCGTCCACCGATTCGGATTTCAGTCAAACGCCGTGTGCAGCGCCTGCAAGACTTTCCTGCGCGACCATAAACATCTAGCGATTGCGCAAAATACCCTGGCTCACCATCACCACCCACAAAGTCTCGAAGCGTCGTGCCACCGACAGCGATGGCATGATTAAGAATGACCTTGATGGCGCTAACAAGTTCGATATACCGGCTGTGAGAAGTGCGCCCTGCGGCACGGTCGGGTCTGATGCCTGCGCGAAATAATGCCTCGTTGGCGTAGATGTTGCCCACACCAACCACCACCCGACCGTCCATGACAAACTGCTTGATCGGCGCCCGTCGTCCTCTCGCTAGCCCGTAAAGGTAGTCAGCATGAAAGGCGTCTGATAAAGGCTCAGGCCCCAAGTGATCCAATAGCGGGTGCTGATCGTTCTCAAGCCAATGACAACTGCCAAAACGGCGAGGGTCGTGGTAGCGAAGGCAATTCCCGCCGCTGAGCACCACATCGATATGATCATGAAAAAGCGCCGGTGTTTCTGCGGGCATGATTCGGAGCGACCCACTCATGCCGAGGTGCACCATCACGCAGCCAGCACTGGAGTCAATCAACAGATATTTCGCCCGGCGTCGTACCCCAGTAATCAGGGCACCGCTCAACCTTTCGTTCAGGTCACTGGGTACAGGCCAGCGCAACCGTGGCTCACGGACGATCACGCGATCAACGCGCTGGCCGACAATATGGGGCGCAATGCCCCGGCGGGTGGTTTCTACTTCTGGTAGCTCTGGCATACGCTAGATCGCATCGTACAAAGACGAGAAACCCCGGACGAGCCGGGGTCTATAAACGAAACAACAATAAAAAGGCCGTGTTACTTGATCTTGCCTTCTTTATAGATCACGTGCTTACGCGCTACCGGATCAAATTTCTTCATCTCAAGCTTTTCGGGCATAGTGCGCTTGTTTTTATCGGTCGTATAAAAATGGCCCGTTCCCGCTGTCGAATTCATTCGGATTTTCTCACGCATTACGATGCTCCTTATACTTTCTCGCCGCGCGCTCGCAGATCTACGAGGACGGCATCAATCCCGCGCTTGTCGATAATGCGCATTCCTTTACTCGACACGCGCAATGACACGAATCGCTTTTCGGACTCGACCCAAAAACGGTGATTGTGTAGGTTCGGCAAAAACCGACGACGAGTACGGTTCTTTGCGTGCGATACATTATTTCCAGTTACTGGACGCTTTCCAGTAACCTGACAGACTCGAGACATGATATTACCTGTCGGCCATTAGCAAAAAGGGAGCGCTTTATACCAAAGCAGTCGGCCTGACGCAAGACGCAAGAGGGGGGCCGCAAGAATCGTCTCGCCTGGCCTGCCAAAAATCACCCAATTTTATCACTGGCTCGACTGCTTTCTGGCCGACAGCCGAGCGTAGCGCAGCCAAATTCACCGAGAACGGCGAAGATCGGTGCAAAGCCATGCGGCAAATGTTAGTGTGCACTTCCCTAAGTTGATTCTTTTGGCTGCGAAATGGCTCATTTAACCCACCGCAATATTGTTCTGTGCGTTAGCGGCGGCATCGCAGCCTACAAATCCGCTGAATTGGTCCGCCTATTGGGTAAGGCTGGCGCAAATGTCCGCGTTGTCATGTCCCGTGGCGCTCAAGAATTCATCACCCCACTCACCTTACAAGCGCTATCGGGTCACTCCGTCCACCGCGACCTGCTCGATGAACACGCTGAAGCGGGCATGGGGCACATCGAACTCGCGCGTTGGGCGGATCTTGTGCTGGTGGCCCCTGCCACTGCTGAAACGATCGCGCGACTTGCGCAAGGCCGAGCCGATGATTTGCTGACAGCCGTTGTGCTCGCGAGCCCAGCGCCCCTGTGGGTCGCGCCCGCGATGAACCAAGAGATGTGGGCCAAACCAGCAACCGGTGATAATGTCGAAACGCTCAGGGCCCGCGGTGTCAAGATCATCGGCCCCGATTCAGGGGAGCAGGCCTGTGGTGATGTCGGTCCAGGGCGACTGCTTGAGCCCGAACTGATTCTTGAACATCTCATCGCGGCATTCTCAACCCCATTGCTTGCGGGGCGTCGTGTTGTGATTACAGCGGGTCCCACGCGCGAAGCGATCGACCCGGTACGGTTTCTCAGCAACCATAGCTCCGGGAAAATGGGTTTTGCGCTGGCCCGGGCCGCGGCAGAGGCTGGGGCGCAAACAACGCTCATTGCCGGACCGGTCGACTTGCCCACTCCCGAACATGTTCAGCGCATCGATGTTGTGTCCGCAGCTGAAATGCTGGACGCTGCGCTGCAGCTGAGTGCAGGTGCGAGCGTATTCATCGGTGCCGCCGCGATCGCTGACTACCGCCCGGAGGCCGTATCAGCGCGGAAAATGAAGAAGCAAGGCGACGCGGGTCTCAGTCTCCATCTTGTGCAAAATCCTGACATCATTAGTACAGTGAGCGCGCAGGCTGACCGGCCCATTTTAGTGGTAGGATTTGCGGCAGAAACGGACAACGTGCTGGGTAATGCGCGGCTCAAACTTGCCAGCAAGGGTCTCGACGTTGTCATCGCCAATGATGTCTCACAAGGCGATATTGGCTTTAATAGTGACCAGAACGCGGCGACGTGGATGTCTGGCGAACTGGAGCACACCTTAGCTCAAACAACGAAGCTAGAAATGGCGAGACAGATCATTGATAAGCTGGCGCAAATGCTAGCCGCACAACAACCGTGAGCCACCAGCCGGAGGGATGAGTGAACGACAATAAGCGTCGACACGCTGCAGATGGCATCGAGATTGTTGGCAACCTGCTCCGATCAGTCAGTCTGCGCGCGCTTATCATCATTACACTACCTGTGTTACTCGTGATGTTTTGGCTTGCCGTGCTCCGCGAGCCCGCCATCAAGAGCCAAATGCAAGATGCGGTGTCTCAGTCGATCCTCAGCCAACAGACCGCCGTTCTCGAAGCGCAAGTAAGCCAGCTGTTTACCCGACTTGAAGCAATCGCCCACACCGTCGCTAATCAAGATGATCGCGTGCGTGTTGCAATTGCCTTTCCCGAGGCGGCAGAGGTCGATATTTTCACACTCGACGAGATGGGCACAGCGCCCCTCGCGCCGGGGGGACCTGGATTGGACAACCATGTGACGATCGATCTCATTCGACGAGCCTTCGATTTTCAACGACCCGGCCCGGAGGGTATCGACGGAATCAGCGGCTGGTTTGTTGGCTTTGCTCGGCCATACCCTAACAATGACGCGCCGCAAGGCGTCATTCTGCTGCGCCTCCCGCCGACCCGTCTGTCTCGAGGACAAAGCCACGCCGATGGACAGTTCGCGCTGCTGCAGCAGCTCAATAATGAGAACCCGATAACTATTCTGGGTGATCGCGCTATCGCGAGCCGCTATCAAGCGCATGTGCCCAATACGCCTTGGATTTTGCGTTTTGAGGCACATGACGACTGGCTTCACAAGGCAATACCGACATCGTGGGTCTTGTGGCTGACCATGCTGATTGGTTTTGCTGGGTTGATTTTCGGGAGCTTGATTTTACTGCGTGATCTGCCCAAGTCGCTCAGAGAAGAAGTGCTCCAACTGCTTGCTGCCGCCGAATCTAAAGGACGCTTCAGACTCCGAGTGCCCGAATTGCATCCACTCATTGCGCTGTTCAGCAAGATGACGCCAGAGACACGGCGACAACTCGTTGCTAGCGTTCGCCTCAGCGCCCCCGAAACCGAGCCCGAAAAATCCTCTGCCAAGGCGTCAACCGTCGCTGAGGGCGCCGAGATTGCTTCGGGTGAGACTGAAGAGGCGGACTTCCCGCGACACCTTTTTCGCAGCACCGACATTTACGGGCATGCCGAGCGTGAGCTTCATGATGGTTTGCTAGAACGCTTAGCTCATGCCGCCGCCCTCACACTGCGCAAACAAGGCACTCAGGCGCTCATAGTCGCCAGAGATAACCAGATGCAAAGTAAACGTGTCGCCACCACGATGATCAAATGCCTGCTCTCAGCGGGCATCAACATTATCGATCTAGGTGAAGCCTCAAGACCCGTGCTGGCGTTTGCGACACATGAAATGCCCCATGATTCAGGGCTTCTGATTGGCGCGAGGCTCGACTCTAAAACTCATTTAAGCCTGCAATTCATGGTAAAAGGTGCCGCGCTGACCCGCGAGCAGATGACGGACATCATCACCGCCGCGATCTCGAATGTTAGAGAGCATGGCGATGGCCGCCTAATCAAGCATTCCGCAATGGAAAACTACCTCGACAAACTTGCACTCGATATCAGCATCAGCGCGCCTCTCGACGTGGTTTTGGGTGGTGCTCAAGATCACACACTGGCCTTGGCCGAGACAGTCATCACATCGCTTGGGTGCTCGGTGACCCGCGCCGCAGACACATCGGCAACAGACCTGAAGGCGCGCCTCTCCTCAATGGCGAGCGATGTAGTCAGTGCCAGCGCGGATATTGGTCTTTGGTTTGGTGCCGATGGGTCAGAGTTTTTCGCCATCACTAATCAGGGGCGTATCGCGACAGCGGATCAGCTGTTCCTCCTGTTTGCCGAGGAAACATTAAGCCGAAATCCTGGTGGCGACGTGCTCTTTGATACGCTTTGCTCGCGCCACATTCCATCTGCCGTTGCGCGCCTAGGCGGCAGAGCAAGCCAAGTCCGCCCCGGCGGGGCATTCCTCGAAAGAGCGACCGCAGATCGTGCCGCGCTACTCGCTGGCGGATTTGCTGGCAGCTTCGTCATTGCTGAGCGCTGGTATGCGACCGCTGACGGGCTATACGCTGCCGCGAGGCTTGTCGAGTTGCTTTCAATGCACTCTCAGTCATTTGATGAGCTGTTGGCTGAGCTGCCCTCATCTACCGCTTCGCCGATGTGGATAATACCCATGGACATTAACGCGCGAACACGTATCCTTCGCGCCCTCACAGCACAGTCTAACTTTCCCAAGGCCCGTGTCAGTCAAGAAGGGGGCTTGCGACTAGACTACCCCGATGCCTGGGGTGCAATTTGTGAGTTGGAGAGTCAGGACGCTATCGGTATCCGGTTTGAAGGCGCGAATGAGGCAGCCGCGAACTCGGTAAAGAGCGCCCTGACTCAAGCTTTGTTAAACGCTGAGCCAGGGCTCTCGCTACCTTTTTAGTCGGCGATTTGCGTCGGCGAGGTAGCCTCATCAAAGGAGACAGCACATGTCCCTCAATCGCCAAGAAGCAGGCCGATTTGCAAGTGTACTCACGGAGTCTCTGCCGTACATTCAGCGCTTCACTGGCCGTACCTTTATCATTAAATTTGGCGGCAACGCGATGACCGATCCTGCACTTCAGGAAAATTTTGCTCGCGATGTCGTACTGATGAAACTGGTCGGTATGAATCCAATCATTGTGCATGGTGGCGGACCACAAATTGGTCAGTTGTTAGAGCGCCTCGACATCCCGTCCGAGTTTGTCGACGGCATGCGCGTGACCGACCAGCGCACCATGGATGTGGTCGAGATGGTGCTTGGCGCCAGCGTCAACAAGGAAATTGTGGACAGTATCCATCGCAACGGCGGCAGAGCAATCGGAATCACCGGTAAAGACGGCCGTCTGATCAAGGCAAAAAAGCTTGCCGGCAAATGGGGTGGTGATACCGTCAAAGACATTGGTCAGGTCGGCGAGGTGGCAAGCATCGATACCGATATTTTAACGATGATGGCGGAGAGTGATTATATCCCCGTGATTGCCCCGATAGGCGGTGGCGACGACGGACAAACCTATAATATCAACGCGGACTTAGTCGCCGGTAAGCTCGCGGAGGTGTTGGTGGCAGAGAAGCTGATACTCCTCACAAATGTCGCCGGACTGCTCGATGGCGATGGCAACACGCTGACGGGCCTCAGCACGGCCCAAGTCGACCAGCTGATCGCGGACGGCGTCATTACTGGTGGTATGCTGCCGAAAATCCAATGCGCGCTAGATGCTGTCAGCCACGGCGTAGTGAGCGCTCATATCATCGATGGTCGCGTACCCCATGCAACGCTGCTAGAGATCTTCACGGACGAGGGCATTGGCACGCTGATCACCAATCGAGACCAAGACCGTGCCGCGTAACACCGAGATGCTGCGCAAGCCAAAACAACCATTCATCACGGAAAGACTCTAATGCCGCAACGACGCTCTGACCGAAAAGAACAAATTCTCCAGGCGCTTGTGGTGATGTTGGAATCGGGTCCTGGCGTCAAAATTACAACGGCGAAGCTGGCCGAGCAGGTTGGTGTGTCTGAGGCTGCGCTCTACCGCCATTTCCCGTCGAAGACACGGATGTACGAAGCGCTGATCGAGTTTATAGAAGACACGCTTTTCACCCGCATCAATCTCATTCTGAATGAAGAGCGATTGTCGCTGGAGCGCTGCCGCAAAATTTTAGGCTTGCTATTGTCGTTTTGCGAGCGAAATCCAGGCATTACTCGACTGCTTGTGGGGGATGCCCTCACCGGAGAAACACCGAGGCTTCACGCCCGCGTCGGTCAGATATTTGATCGGCTCGAAACGCAGCTACGGCAGTGCTTGCGCCAAGCTGAAATTGACGAGGGGCAGCGCACGGCGTTGCTCCTTAACGAGGCTGCCAACATTTTACTGGCAGCTGCGGAAGGCCGCATCTCGCAATTTATCCGCAGCGAATTCAAACGCCTGCCGACAACGGGCTGGGAGCAACAATGGGATGTTCTGACCGAGGGATTCATGCGTAAAACAGTCGTGGGTTCTGACTAAGACCGGGGCTCTAGCGACATACGCCGACGCAGTTCTACGACGTCTTGCAGCTGCTTGAAACGATCAATATCCGCCTGATAATTTTCCGTCACGCTCGCCACTTGCTGCGCTCGATCTTCAATAGACCGCTCAATGCTCACTATTTCGGCTTTCAGAGCCTGAATGGAGTCGAGGTCATATTGATTGGGTGTCTCATTACGCCGCTCGGCCGCAGCAACTCTCGATTGCAAGCTTTCGACACGCTGGCGCAGCGCACGCATGTTGCTTCTCAGGATGGATATTCGAATTTGTAGCTCGCGCAGGGCGCGATCACGCGCCTCCTCAATGTCCACCGTATCGCTGTAGCGCAAAAGTAGCGATTCGTCCCAAGCCTGCAGACGACGGCGCTCGACTTCCGCAGCCTCAAGCTGGCGCTGAAGGACATCTCGATCAGCGCGCTGTGCTGACGTCAGCGCGGGAGGCACAACCTCGATCACCACGCCTTGCTCACTGAGTACTTCATAACCTTTCGCCGCATACTCCGCTGGAATACGCCAATCAACAACCGTCACACCGCGATCGTTGTTATAACGATAAAGGTTCGCCGCGCCGACTAGCGGCACCACCGCAAACCAAAGTCCGCAACCGATAAGCAGTCGCTGTAATCGTTTACACGCCATACGCTTCTCGATAGCGCGACATTGCAGCCAATACATGCTTGGCATCCTCACGCTGCTCCAAATAACGAATCACATCGTGCAGTGTAATCACACTCAGCACCGACATCCCCGTATCGGCCTCCACTTGCTGAACCGCCGAGAGTTCACTGGTCCCACGTTCACATCGATCAAGACCAATCAACACCGCTCTCGGCGTTGCCCCCGCCGACTCAATGATCTGCACTGATTCGCGAATTGCCGTACCCGCGGTAATGACATCGTCAACAATTACGACCTCCCCGGAGAGCGCATCGCCGACTAGGACGCCACCCTCTCCGTGCTGCTTAGCTTCTTTGCGGTTGTAAACATAGGGTACGTCACGCTGATGGTCTCGCGACAACGACACCGCGACAGTCGCGGCGAGCGGTATCCCCTTATAGGCTGGACCAAAAAGCGTGTCGAAAGCGATCCCTGAGGCCGCGAGAACGCCCGCATAGCATTGACCTAGTACCGATAGCGCTGAACCCGTTGAGAATCGACCCGCATTGAAGAAGTACGGGCTGATCCGTCCTGACTTCAACTCGAATTCGCCAAAACGCAACACATCGCAATCTATCGCCAGGGCGATAAACCGGGCCTTAGCGGCTTCAAGAGTCATCGGTGTCGCTTGGTTCAATGGTCCTCCAAGTGAGCTGTTCACGGGCCATGGAGTTGTCAACTATGCCACAAAACGCGACTTACCGGACCCCTCAGACTCCGGTTTTGGTAACAGTTGGCGTATCATTTCGAAGCTTTATCAATGGAACCCACGATGCGTGTTATCAGTTTAGTCGTTGAAGGCTTCGAGCGCGCACGCGATGACGGCGTGTTGGATTGGCTGTTTGTGCAAGACGCGGACATTATTTGCTTGCAAGACACGCGCTGCTCAGAATACTCGCTTCGGGACGACGCTTTTTTCCCAACGGAATACAATGCCTACTTTCTCGACAACTACGAGGATCACCGACGGCACGGGGTGGCCATCTACTGCAAAAAGCTACCCAAGGCCATCATGATGGGCTTGGGGTTCTCTCAATTCGACAGCCAAGGGCTGTACCTGCAAGCTGATTATGGCGAAGTCAGTGTTGGCTCAATTTTAGTACCGCCGAGCTGGGGCGCGCAGGGCGATGCCTCCGAGAAAATGGCCTTTCTAGGCCAGCTGAGCCAACACCTCAAAAAGGTGCGAAACAAGCGGCGAGGGTACATTCTTTGCGGCGGATGGGAAATCGCTCACCGCCCTGTCGATGCGGAAGAAGCGGGGAATCGCACGGATATTCCGGGTTTTGGCAAGGAAGAGCGGGACTGGCTGAATCAACTTTTTGCCGAGGGATACGGCGATGCCTTTCGCGCTGGCAATTCGGACGATGATGAGTACTCTTGGTGGCCCGAGGGTGATGATAACCCGGGCGTTCGCACCGACACGCAGATCGTATCTGAGGACCTGCTCGACGCGGTACAGTGTGCCTCGATTTACACTGTGGATGCCTTTTCCTCACACGCGCCGATTATCATTGATTATGACATCTCGATCTGACGTGACTAGCCAGCAAGCGCAGCGCGTTGCGCGGCATTGATCTCAGCACCGGCACAAAGGGCCATATCCAACAGCGCATCGAGTTCATCGCGGGTAAAGGTAGCGCCCTCGGCTGTACCCTGGACCTCGATCAGTCCACCGGTCTCGGACATCACTACGTTGACATCACTCTCAGCGCAGCTGTCTTCTGCGTAATCAAGATCGCATACTGGCCGCCCCTGCCACATGCCGACGGATACCGCAGCAATCCAGTGACGCAATGGATCTGCGCTGAGGTCACCGGAACGCTGGAGTTGATTGAGCGCGTCGACTACCGCGACGCAACTCCCCGATATCGCTGCTGTTCGGGTGCCGCCATCCGCCTGTATGACGTCACAATCTACCGTGATCGTGCGCTCACCTAGGAGAGAGAGATCGATCGCGGCGCGCAGCGAACGACCAATGAGGCGTTGAATTTCTACCGTGCGCCCGTTTTGTTTGCCGCGCGCAGCTTCGCGGTCCATACGCGTATGGGTCGACCGCGGTAACATGCCGTACTCAGCGGTTAACCAACCTCGGCCCTGCCCACGCATAAAGCTCGGCACCCCCGCCGAAACCGACGCCGTGCAAATAACCCGAGTGTGACCAAACGAAACGAGCACAGAACCTTCGGCGTGGTGGGTGAAATTGCGCGCGAACGTGATCGCTCGCATCTCATCGTCTGCGCGGCCACTCGGCCGTATCGGATCATTACTCATTTCGATTGTTCCTATATTGGCTGCATCGATTCGCCGGATAAGGCCGCAAGCCCGAGTTACTGCTAGACTGTCGGTCTTTCAGCGCGCGAGGGGATACGCGACGTGACCCACAGTATGACGGGATTTGCCCGCAGTAGTGCAGCATCTGGCGAGATGATGGTGACTGTCGAATGCCGATCGGTCAACAACCGATATCTAGACCTGCACTTTAAGCTACCCGAATTAATCCGCAACCTCGAGCCGGCACTCAGAGAGCTCATTGGCCGTCACCTGCATCGTGGAAAAGTTGAACTCGCGATTCGCTATCAAGCGGATCAGCAGAGCCCAACTATCGCCGTCGATGCGCAACGGCTTCTGGCCATTGCCCACGCACTGCAGGAGGTCGGAGACGTTTTCCCTGCTGCGCCACCAAGCACCCAGCTCGACCTCTTGCTCGCTCCTGGCGTGCTGACCCAAGCGACGCCGGATGCGGAGGCAATTCAAGCCCTGGCGATGGAGGCGGCAACTCAAGCTCTCGCTGAGCTACGCGCGACGCGAGCGGACGAGGGTGCCAAATTGCGCGACCTTATTGTGCAACGGTGTGAATCACTGCGGCAGCTCGTCGGCACCTTGAGAGAACACCAACCCGAGCTGGTCAGCGCTCAGCGGCAAAAAATCCTCAGCAAAATTGCCGAACTGGGCCTGTCTCCCGACCCTCAACGACTCGAAGAAGAACTCGTGATCTACGCACAGCGCGCCGACGTCCTAGAGGAAATGGATCGGATAGACGCGCATCTAGATGCGGTACTAAGTTGTCTAAACAAGCCCGAGCCCTGCGGTCGACGCCTCGATTTTCTGATGCAAGAGCTGAATCGTGAGGCGAATACATTGGGCTCAAAAGCGGTAGCGCTGTCGTCCACGGAGGCGGCTATTGAAATGAAGGTGCTCATTGAGCAGATTCGTGAGCAGGTTCAAAATATCGAATAATCAATCCGGCGAGAGATAGGATGGAAATGAGCCCGATAAAAGGATCTCTTTTTGTGATTTCAGCGCCCAGCGGCGCGGGCAAGACATCGCTTGTGCGAGCGCTGATTGCCGACGACGAGCACATTGCCGTTTCCGTTTCGCATACCACGCGGCCCATTCGCCCAGGAGAGACAGATGGTGTCAATTATCACTTTGTCAGCCGCGATGAATTTGTTGCCGCTCAAAAGCAAGGCGCGTTTTTTGAGTGGGCGGAGGTGTTCGGCAATCTCTATGGCACTTCTAAGGCGGCGTTGCAGCAACAGCTCGATCAGGGTGTGGACGTCATTTTAGAGATCGACTGGCAGGGTGCATCGCAAGTTCAACAATTAATCAACGACTGCTGTACAATTTTCATTTTGCCCCCCTCTCGGGCGACGCTGGAAGAGCGCTTGCTCAGCCGCGGCCAGGACGACTCACAAACTATTGCGCGGAGAATGGCTGAGGCCACCAGTGAGATGTCTCATTTCCATATTGCTGATTTCGTTATTCTCAACGACGACTTCGATACCGCGCTGGCAGATCTTATCGCTATCGTGCGCAGCGTCCGCTTGCGTCGGAGCGTTCAGGAGCAACGCCTCGCCACGTTGATTAATGGACTCATTCCAACCGGTTCTGCATAGCGTCAAATTCACAAAACGCGCGCATTCATTATGGTTTAGGCTATACTCTGCGACCCGAAAAGGGGTCTTATGGTTATTTGGAGAGTAAAAAAACATGGCACGCGTCACTGTAGAAGACTGCCTCGATAACGTCGACAACCGCTTTGAGCTGGTCATGCTCGCTTCCAAGCGGGCCAGACAATTGGCGACTGGCGGCAAAGATCCGTTGGTTGATGAAGAGTCTGATAAGGCCACTGTCATCGCATTGCGAGAGATCGCTGATGGTTTGATCACGCCTGAAGTCATTGCGCGTGAGAACGAAATCGAAGCCGAAGAAGAATTCGCCGCAAGCTTCGAGACACCGCTTTACTAGGATAATTCGCTCAACATGGCCGCGAGTACATCATTCCAGGCTTTGAGCGAACCCCTCACCTCAAAACTGAAACTGCCGTTTTCGGGGCGTTGGCGTAACGACGCCTCACAGCCGCGAGATGGCGCGCTGGTACACCTAGAAAATCTTCTCGCCGGTTATTTGGCCGCCTCGGATATCCAGTCGGTAAAACGCGCCTACTACTTTGCGGAACAAGCGCATTACGGACAGACGCGCCGCAGTGGCGAGCCCTATGTCACGCATCCTCTCGCTGTCGCCACCATACTCGCCGAAATGCACATGGACCATCAAAGCCTCATGGCGGGCTTGTTGCACGACGTGATCGAGGATACTGGCGTTACAAAAGTCGATATCGGGGCGCGCTTTGGTCAGGAGGTTGCCGAGCTCGTCGATGGCGTGAGCAAATTTACATTCCGCGAGTTCGAAAGTGCCGAACACAAGCAGGCTGAGAATTTCCAGAAAATGGCCATGGCGATGGCCAAAGATATTCGCGTTATTCTCGTTAAGCTTGCTGATCGACTGCACAATATGCGCACGCTTGGCGTGCTCAGCGGAACGAAAGCGAGACGCATTGCGACCGAAACGCTGGAGATTTACGCACCAATCGCTATGCGATTGGGCATGAACGAGGTGCGAATGGAATTTGAGGATCTTGGCTTGAAAGCCTTGTATCCGATGCGTGCGCGCCGGCTTCAAGCAGCGCGAGAGGCGGTCGGCGGCAATCGCAAGACGCTCATGACACAAATCCAGTCGCAACTCGAAGCGGCCGTCGCAACAGAACGGCTGAGCGCGCAAGTGATCGGACGTGAAAAGCACCTCTATAGCATTTATCAAAAAATGCGAATGAAACGTAAATCGTTTAAAGACATCATGGATATCTATGCTTTTCGCATCATTGTGAATTCAGCTGACGAGTGTTACCGCGCGCTCGGCATTGTTCACAGTGTCTACAAACCCATACCGGGAGAGTTTAAGGACTACATCGCGATCCCCAAGGCCAATGGCTACCAGTCCCTCCACACGGTGCTTAAAGGTATGCATGGCGTACCGATTGAAATTCAAATCCGCACCCAAGAAATGGAAGATATGGCGAACAACGGAATCGCGGCTCACTGGCTTTATAAGACGCAAGACGCCGGTGCCAGCATGTCTCATGCAAGAGCGCGAGAGTGGGTTCAGGGATTACTGGAGATGCAAGCCCGAGCTGGGGATTCGCTCGAATTCATTGAGAGCGTCAAGATCGATCTGTTTCCGGACGAGGTCTATATCTTCACGCCAAAGGGCGCAATCATGGAGCTGCCTCGCGGCGCAAGCGCCATTGACTTCGCCTATGCCGTACACACCGACGTCGGTGATCGCTGTGTCGCCTGTCGAATTAATGGCGAACTGGCGCCTCTTTCAGAGCCGCTAGACAGCGGCCAAACCGTGGAAATCATTACATCGCCGAATGCACGGCCAAGCCCGGCATGGTTTAACTACGTCATCACTGCGCGAGCGCGGACGCACATCCGTCACTATCTCAAGAATCAGGGGCGCGATGATTCTGCGTCGCTGGGACAGAGTATCCTCGAAAAGTCTCTGTCGGGGTTCGGTGCACAATTTACCGCCATTTCAGACACACAGTGGCATAAAACGCTCGCTCGATTTTCTCAGAAGAATCAATCTGAATTGCTCATCGCCATAGGCACGGGCCAATTGCTCCCACAATTGGTTGCGGCGCACCTCTCGGGAAATGAGCCAGAGCTTGATGATGTCAGCACCGTCGGCTCGATGGCCATCAGTGGTGCCGAGGGCTTCGCTGTGAGCTATGCGAAATGCTGTTGTCCGCTGCCTGGCGATGACATTGGTGGCTATCTCAGCCCTGAGCGAGGGTTGATCGTTCACCGCCGGCCATGTCGGAACCTAAAAGAGTTACGCAACCAGACCGAGCGGCTTTTCGCACTACGATGGGCTGACGATACACAGGGAGCGTTCCCTATTGCGCTACGAATCGAAATAGAAAATCGACGGGGCATGTTCGCTATTGTCGCGACACGCCTCAATGCCTACGGTCTCAACATTGATAAAATCACGTCGCAAAACAAAGACGCATTATTTACCTATATTGACCTCGAATTCCAAGTGGAATCCCGAACACACCTTGCGCGCGTGATGCGGCGACTGCGCAGTCTCGAGGGTGTCCGCAAGGTCATGCGTAGCGCACGTCGATAACGTTATAAAACTGAGGAATACACAGTGTCTAACCGAGCCATCATTGCCACAACATCCGCTCCAGCGGCCATCGGTCCATACTCGCAAGCCGTTAAAGTCGGCAACTCCGTCTGGATTTCAGGTCAGATTGCACTTGACCCTGTAACGATGGAGATCGTTAGCGGTGGCATTGCTGCAGAGGCACACCAGGTCTTCCAAAATCTGGCAGCCATCGCAACAGCGGCGGGGGGATCGCTAGAGGATGCGGTAAAAATTAATATTTCTATGACGGACCTCGCACACTTTGCCGAGGTGAATACCATCATGATGGAATATTTCACGGAGCCCTACCCGGCGCGCGCCTGCGTGCAGGTAGCAGCGCTACCCAAGGGCGTTGCAATTGAGGTCGAGGCCATCTTAGCGCTGTAGGGCGTCAGCCAAGGGCGCGTAACCCGCTCGAAACGTCGGAAATTGGAGTTGATAGCCAAGCTGGTGTAGCACGCGGTTGCTGCAGCGCCGGTTCGCGCGACTCATTGCGTCAGAAGGCCCAGCCTGAACAGGGCTTAGATTAACCCCCAGTCGCGCGGCTAGCCATCGCTCGACCTCCTGCAATGGCGCTGGCTCATCATCTACCGCATTAATGAGGCTCGAGGGAGGCGCTTGAGTCTGCGCAGCATTCAGCACAAAGGCGATCAGTCCCGCAAGATCATCGCGATGTATGCGATTGCTGTAGCGCCATCCCTGTGAACTCGCCTCGCCCCGCGCGACGCGCGCAAGCAGGTGGCCGGGACCGGCGCCATAAAGCCCCGCGGCACGAATAACAGCACTGCAGCCTGAGTTGGCAATAAGGCGCTCTCCCGCCAACAGCGCTGCACAGTATGGATCGAGTTCATCAACTGCTGAGGTCTCGTCGACCCATCCACCATTCGACTCCTGGTAAACACGCGTTGATGAGACAAGAACTGTTAATTTGGCCGCTGCGGTGCAGCCTGCGTCGACTACATGCTGAAGACTCTGGTGATAGCCACGCTGATAGCCAATGACGCCCCGCTCAGTCGGTAGCGGGGTAACCAGAACGAAAGGCGCCTGTGCATGCCCGAGCGACAGCAACGTCGCGGGATTGGTATAGTCAATGGCAATGCGCTCAAAATTGTCGGGCAGACGCTCTGGCGACCGACAGGCCGCGATGATATGCCACCCTTGGGCTGCGAGGCGATGGCCGACCCGAGTGCCAACATCACCGCAACCAATAATCAGCAACGTCGGTGACTTCACCTTTGATCGCTCCTATCGCTATTATGTGTCATTCATCGACCTCACGACTGTGATTGCCTGTGTCCACATTGCTCAGAGAACAGCCCATCGACTCGCTCAAAGGTGTCGGCCCAAAGTTGCGAGACCGGCTCTCGGAGGCCGGCATAGCAACGCTCGAAGATCTGCTTTTCCATTTCCCGTTAAGGTATCAGGATCGCACCCGAATCACACCTATCGCACAATTGCGAGATGGTGCTGACGCGATTGTCAGCGGTGTAGTCAGGGCATCGGGAATCATCCCGGGCCGAAGGCGGACCTTGATGGTCAAAGTCGCTGATGACTCGGGCCTCATGACGCTGCGTTTTTTTCACTTCCGACAGATTCAGGCGAAACAATTTACGTCGGGAGCCCACATCACGGTGTTTGGTCAAGCACGACGCTTGGGCGAGTCGGTCGAGATGGCACACCCGGAATATCGGATCGATGAGTCAGAAGCCCTTTTAGAGCCTTCTCTAACGCCTGTGTATCCAACACTTGAGGGGATTGGACAAGCGACTTGGCGACGGCTATGCGCTCAAGCGATTACCGCGCTACGTCAAAATCCCCCCGAGGAACTGTTAACAGCGCTGTCTCTGGGGGGGCCGAGTATCAAAGACGCGCTGATTTTCCTTCATCAACCACCGCCAGCGGCTGATCTGGCTGCTATTCGCTCACTGGTACATCCGGCACAACTGAAACTGGCTCAGGAAGAATTGCTGGCACACCAGCTGGCGATTCAAGAAATGCGCGCGCAGGCGCAAACATTGGCAGCGCCAAAAGTCGGCGGTGACGATGAGCTGATTGACCGATGGCTCAACACGTTACCCTTCTCTCCAACCCAGGCCCAGCGACGGGTCGATCGAGAGATCGCGGTCGACATGGGGCGGCCTTGGCCCATGATGCGGCTGGTTCAGGGCGACGTGGGATCAGGCAAAACTTTAGTGGCGGCGCTGGCTGCTCTGCGGGCCATTCACGCGGGTTATCAGGTTGCCTTGATGGCGCCGACTGAGCTGCTGGCAGAGCAACATCTGCGCAATTTCTCGCAGTGGTTTGACACGCTGGGCATTCACATCGTGTGGTTATCTGGCAAGGTAAAAGGCGTCGCTAGAGCATCGGCTCTCGGGGCTTTAGGCGATGGCTCAGCACAGCTGATCATCGGGACGCACGCCCTGTTTCAAGAGCAGGTTCAATTTTGTCAGTTAGGACTCGTCATCGTTGATGAGCAGCATCGGTTTGGTGTGCACCAGCGCTTATCACTCACCGAAAAATCGCCCACTGATTTGCGCCCCCACCAGTTAGTACTCACTGCCACCCCCATCCCCAGAACGCTGTCGATGGTTGCCTACGCAGACCTGGATTGCTCTGTCATTGACGAATTGCCGCCGGGGAGAACACCCGTGAAAACCGCCCTGATTGACGCGGGTCGCCGAGACCAAGTGATCACTCGAGTCGGCGAGGCCTGTCAATCAGGCCGGCAAGCATACTGGGTGTGTACCCTCATCGAGGAGAGTGAAGCACTGCAGGCCCAAGCCGCTGAGGTGACCGCAACACAGCTGGCCGAGGCACTTCCCCATCTGCGCGTGGCACTGATTCACGGGCGCCTAAAGAGCCAGGACAAAGAATCACTGATGCAGCGCTTCCAAGCCGGGGAGATTGATTTGCTGGTCGCGACAACGGTGATTGAAGTCGGCGTTGATGTCGCTAACGCGAGCCTCATGATTATTGAAAACCCCGAACGCCTGGGTTTGGCCCAACTGCATCAGTTGCGCGGGCGCGTTGGCCGAGGTCGTGCGGAGAGCCACTGCTTACTGCTTTACCAGACGCCCCTGAGCCATACGGCAAAGACAAGGCTACAAGTGATGCGAGACTCTCACGATGGGTTTTGGATCGCCGAAAAAGATTTAGAGATACGAGGCCCGGGTGAAATGCTCGGTACGCGCCAAACAGGACTCATGCAGTTTAAAGTGGCGCAACTGCCCGAGCACGCCGCGCTACTCGACGACCTGCCGGAGTTGGCCAATCAACTGAAAAAACGCGATCCAGAGAGCGCACAGCGTCTCACCCACCGTTGGGCCCGCCACCGACAAGCCTATGCTCACGTATGAGGCTCCGCGCTCACAAGACCTGCAAGAGACGTTACACTGCACAGCATGAGTGAATCTGTCCCCATCTCGCTGGAACCCAAATGGCGCGCGCTGTTACGCTTGATGCGCTTTGATAAGCCGATAGGCGCCTTGTTGTTGCTGGCACCGACGCTTTGGGCGCTGATCATCGCCGCCGAGGGGCTTCCTAGTACCGAACTTATCGTGATCTTTGTGCTTGGCAGCATCGTGATGCGAGCCGCAGGTTGCACCGCCAACGACCTGGCAGACCGCAAACTCGATGGCCATGTCGATCGCACGCGCCAAAGGCCTTTGGTTACCGGCGCGGTTCAGGCCCGAGAGGCCGCGGGCTTGCTGTTCGGTTTGTTGCTTATCGCGCTCGGTCTAGTGCTGTTGACCAACCCACTGACGGTTGGTTTGTCGGTGATCGGCGCTGCGCTCGCGGTCATCTATCCTCTCATGAAGCGGGTCACGCATTGGCCGCAACTCGTGCTGGGTTTCGCCTTTTCCTGGGGTATCCCCATGGCGTTTAGTGCCGTCAGAAACGAGCTACCCGTGGGGATGTGGTGGCTGTTTGCCGCCAACGTGTTGTGGACCATTGTCTATGATACGCAATACGCCATGGTTGATCGTGAAGATGATCTCCAAATCGGCATTAAATCAACGGCCGTTTTGTTTGGCGACAGCGACCGGTGGATCATTGCACTATTTCAAATCGGATCACTCGGCGCATTCATCATCTGTGGCCGAAGCTTTACTCTTGGTTGGCCTTACTATGTTGCCGTCGCAGGCGTCGCTGTCATGTTTATGTGGCATCAATGGCTGATTCGCCACCGCGATGAAAAGGCCTGCTTTGCCGCTTTTAACCAAAGCAAATGGATCGGCCTCATGATCTTCGTCGGAATCGCTGGGCACTACGGTGAGTCGGTCTCACCACTGTTGGGCGCACTCTAGCGCCATGACGCTCTCTGTTCGATCGTCGATCCATGAGTTTTCTCGCGCCGACTGGTCAAGCTGGTTTCCTGACAGCTACCCCTTTATGCGCTGGGAATTCCTCGCCGTTCTCGAGGACACCGATTGCGTGGGCGCTCGCAGCGGCTGGATCAATCACTATTTTGTCTTAAGTGATGACTCACAACGCCCGATCGCTGTTGCACCCTGTTGGCTCAAGGATCACTCCTACGGCGAATATGTTTTCGACTGGTCATGGGCCTCAGCTTGGGAACGTAGCGGTTTGTCCTACTACCCGAAACTGGTCACTGCAGCGCCCTTCACACCGGCAAGTGGGCCGCGGGTCTGGTGCTCACCCAAGCATCCGCATGCGCTCTCTGAGCTGGTTGAGCAGATCGGTCGCTATTGCCGTGCCCAGGGGATCTCGAGTTGGCACTGTCTGTTTGCCGAACCCGACCAGGTCAATGCACTCGAAGCCCTAGGCCTGCACACGCGTCTGACAACTCAGTTTCATTGGTTTAACCGAAGTTACCGTGATTTCGATGATTTTGTTGGCACGTTTGCCTCAAGAAAGCGCAAGAGCGTTCGCCGAGAACGACGGCGAGTCGAACAGCAGGGCCTCACACTTCGGGCCCTGTCTGGCGATGACATCGACGGCGAAACGTGGGCGTTTTTTCATCGCTGCTATCAGATGACCTACGCCAAGCGCAGTGGGCACGGCGGCTACCTAGGGCCCACATTTTTTACCGAGGGCTGCCCTCAGCTTGGCGATATGCCCGTGATGGTGGTTGCCGACCATGAAGGTACGCCCGTTGCCGCGGCACTGTATTTTCGCGGTGGTGACACTCTCTATGGTCGCTATTGGGGGTGTCTGCAGGAATTCGAATACCTACACTTCGAAGCCTGTTACTACCAGGGCATCGACTACTGTATCCGCGAGGGCCTGAGCCATTTTGATCCCGGCGCTCAGGGCGAACACAAAATTCAGCGCGGGTTTGAGCCGGTATTAACCCATTCCGCGCACTGGATTGCTGACTCACGCTTCGACCAAGCGGTCGCGGCCTTTACCCGTGAGGAATCGGCTCAAGTTCGCGCTTATCGAACTGCAGCCGCTGACTTCCTGCCGTTTCGGGCCGACGAATCCCCCGATTAAGCGGGTGCGTGGTCTCGCAGAAAGACCCACTGCCGCGCATCGGACTGCTCAGCGCTAAAATAATAGCCCTCGCTGTTAAAATCCTTCATGCCCTCGGGACTGTTTAAGCCCTCGGTAATAATGTGGCGCGCCATCAGGCCTCGCGCCTTTTTTGCAAAAAAGGAAATCATTTTGTACTGGCCATTTTTGAGATCTTTAAACACCGGCGTGATCACCTCGGCGTCGAGGTGCTTTGGCTTGACCGATTTAAAGTATTCATTGGACGCGAGATTCACCAACACCTTGCTGCCACTTTGCGCGATATGCTGATCAAGCACCTGGGTCAGCTCATCACCCCAAAATTCGTAGAGATTGGCGCCGCCTTGATTGGAAAATTTAAGCCCCATCTCTAAGCGATATGGCTGCATCAGATCCAGCGGTCGCAGCAGTCCATAGAGCCCAGAGAGTATTCGCAGATGGCGCTGAGCAAAGGTTAAATCTTTCGCAGTGAGGGAGTCGGCATCGAGGCCTGTATAAACGTCTCCTTTAAACGCGAGCACCGCTTGCTTTGCATTATCTAGGCTGAAGGACGGCGTCCAATTCATAAAGCGCTCGTGATTGAGGGATGCAATTTTGTCGCTCACGCCCATCAGGGTCGAAATCGCATCTGGACTCAGCTTGCGCGCATCTTCTACCAGCGCTGCTGCGCGCTCGGGAAACAGCGGCTGAGTTGCCTTCTTGGTGTGGGGTGGCGTTTCGTAGTCCAGCGTTTTCGCTGGTGACAATACTGTAAGCACTGTGAGCCTCTTCGCTATAACGGTTTAAAATAGAATGATAACCTTCCTTCTGCGCACAAAAAACAGGAATTCATCCCGACCATGTTCACCCGCGTCACCAACGCGCTTGACCGCATCAATCTCGCCGTTGGCACCACGGTCGCGTGGCTTGTGCCTGTCATGGCCACCAGTACCGTTGTTATCGTCGTGCTGCGCTACGGCTTCGGGATTGGTGCGATTGCGCTGCAAGAGGCGGTCATTTACATGCACAGCGCCGTATTTATGCTCGGTGCTGCCATGGCGCTGCAACGCGACGAACATGTCCGAGTTGATATTTTTTACCGCGGCTACGCGCTGCAATCGAAGGCCTGGGTCAATGCGCTCGGGCATATTGTATTCACTCTGCCTGTTTGTTTGCTGATCTTCAGCACCAGTCTCGGCTACGTCGGTGAATCATGGTCTGATCTCGAGCGCTCGCCCGAGGCGGGCGGCATCCCCGCGGTCTTTTTACTGAAAACGATGATTCCGATCACCGCTGTGCTGCTGGCGCTACAGGCGACCGCTGAAGCGCTGAAAGCGACCGCTACCCTGTGTACAGAAAGGGACAGCGATGGTTGAGGGTACGATTGCGCTGTGGATGTTTGCGACCGTCTGTGTGCTGCTGATGCTGGGCTTCCCCGTGGCACTGACGCTCGCCGGCACCGCTCTGGGCTTCGCCGCAACGGGAATTCTTACAGGGCATTTTGATGCTACACAGTTGCTCGCGTTGCCCGGGCGAATCTACGGCACCATGGGCAACGAGACCCTCGTTGCCGTGCCACTGTTCATTCTCATGGGCGTGGTACTAGAACGCGCCAAAATCGCCGAGGCCCTGCTGACCCGTATGGCAGCTGCCTTTGGAAGACGCCCCGGCGGTCTCGGTATCTCCGTCATCATTGTCGGTGCGATGCTTGCGGCGAGCACCGGGATCGTCGGTGCGACAGTGGTGACTATGGGCGTCATCTCGCTGCCCACCATGTTACGCGCGGGCTATTCACCCGCCTTAGCCACGGGAACCATCTGTG
>JAYPVH010000014.1:59283-70800 GCA_038134505.1 Halieaceae bacterium
ACGCTTGGGCAAATTATCCCGCCCTCAATAGCCCTGGTACTGCTCGGTGATGTGCTCAGCAATGCCTATCAACAGGCACAGTTAAAGCTCAACGTCATCAACACTGAAACACTCTCAGTCGGCGATCTGTTTGTTGGTGCACTGGTGCCTGGCTTGTTGCTGGTGGCTGCGTACCTGTTGTGGATTATCGCCGCCGCACTGTGGCGGCCAGAATCAGTACCGCCGGCGGCAGCATCGGATTCACCCGATGCGCCTCTTCTGCGCGCCATTGCACCACCGCTGCTGCTCATTGCTATTGTGCTTGGATCCATTCTCCTAGGCGCCGCAACGCCGACGGAAGCCGCGGGTGTCGGCGCGGTGGGTGCCATGCTACTGGCGATCGAGCGCGGCACGCTGACACGCGACACGTTACGCAGCATCAGTCAAAGTACGCTGCATGTTTCCAGCATGGTGTTTATGATTTTGATCGGCGCCGCTGTTTTCTCCCTGGTATTCCGAGGTTACGGCGGCGACCAGTTGATTGAGCACCATCTCAGTCATTTAAGTGGCGGGCCCAACATGGCCTTGTTCGTGGTGATGCTGGCAATCTTTTTGCTGGGCTTTATTCTCGACTTTATCGAGATCACTTTTGTTGTTGTGCCCATCGTGGGCCCCGTTTTGCTCGCGATGGGCTTCGATCCGCTGTGGCTGGGCATCATGATCGCGATTAACCTACAGACCTCTTTCCTGACGCCGCCTTTTGGCTTCGCTCTGTTTTATCTCCGAGGTGTTGCTGACGCGTCAGTCAGCACACAACAGATCTACCAAGGGGTCTTACCATTTATCGCGATCCAGCTATCGATGCTGCTGGTGCTGTGGTACTGGCCGGGACTGGTTTCGTGGTTACCGGGAATCATCAATTAATCTACGCCACGCTCAGACTGCAACCCATGGCGCTTTTATCGTTAGACTTTTTATCGTGAGGCCTTTTACAGTTAGACCTTCTACAGCTCGACCTTTTACAGCCAAACTAGGAGAGGCGAAATGACCGATCTCGATAGCAACCCGACACCCCAAGGCGATCTCACGCTGCAAACGATTGCCATGCCCAAGGACACCAATGCGAGTGGCGATATTTTCGGTGGCTGGCTGCTGTCGCAAATGGATCTTGCCGGAGGCATCGCGGCTGCAGAGGTTGCCAACGGCCGCGTCGCCACTGTCGCCGTGGAGGGTATGTCATTTCTGACTCCAGTCCATGTCGGTGCCGTGGTCAGCTGCTATTGTGATGTATTGGAAATCGGACGCAGCTCCGTACGCACCATCGTCGAGGTGTGGATTAACGCAAAACACGATGGTGAGCCCATCAAGGTGACCGAGGGTGAGTTCATCTATGTCGCCATAGACGACAATCGACGCACACGCGCCATTACGCGCTGATCACTCCGCAATAGGCGGCAGCACGCGGTCGCGCGCATTCAGGTACGCGCGCTCTGAGATTTCGTGATACGCACGAACATCATCAAAAAACTGAAAATACGATTCGCCGATTTCGCGGGCTGCGGCATCGGTGGCCATTAAATTGGCGATAGCCACCTCCGAGCTGTCATAGAGCGCCTGCAGGACATCATCAGGTAGCTGTCTAATGTCGTTTCTACCCGTAGCGCGTATCCGTCGCAGCGATTCGTTGTTGGCCGCGGTAAACTCATCGAGCGTATCCTGACTTACTGCTTCAGTCGCGTTCCTGATAATGGCCTGAAGGTCACTCGGCAACGACTCAAATGCCGCTTGGTTCACTGTGAACTCCAGCATCGCACCGGGTTCGTGCCAGCCGGGGTAGTAGTAGTATTGCCCCACCTCTTGTAATCCCAGTATGCGGTCGTTATAGGGCCCAACCCACTCGACGGCATCAATCACGCCAGTTTGCATGGAGGTATAGATTTCGCTGCCTGCGATAGTGACCGCGGTACCACCGGCTCCAGAAAAAACTTCGCCAGCCAAGCCGGGGATCCGCATCTTCAGTCCGACCAGATCCTCGCGATCGTGCAGCTCGCGATTGAACCATCCCCCCATTTGTACGCCAGTGCTACCACCAGCGAAGGGTATGACGCCGTAGGGCGCATAGAGCTTTTCCCAGAGCGCCATGCCGCCACCATGATGTAGCCACCCATTCATTTCCTGTGCATTCATAGCAAAGGGTATCGCTGTAAAGAACACCGCCGCGGGCATTTTCCCTTTCCAGTAATAAGCGGCCCCATGACCCATCTGCGCGGCACCCTGCGACACCGCAGTAAACACCTCAAACGGCGGCACGAGCTCGCCCGCGCCATAGACCCGAATGCGCAGCCGGCCATGACTCATCGCAAACACGCGCTCGGCAAATTTCTCTGGAGCAGAATAGAGGCCAGGCAAGCCCTTGGGCCAGGTGGTAACCAATTTCCAGTCATACAGCGGCGCATCGAGATTGGCGCTCGGCACGGGTGTGGTCTGTTCTGGCTTGCGTTGCGCGGTCTGCAGCGTCCACGCCGCAAGCACCATCACGAGCAACAGTACGAGCAAAATCACAATGCCTGGTAAAATCCGTTTTTCCACCTTGATTTCTCCCGTGCGCTTATAAGGCCTGTAAGTTCGCATACTGCAACACGAGCCACTTACTACCCTCGGCAAAACTCACTTCGACGCGAGCATTTGCACCGCGGCCCTCGAAGTTGGTCACAATGCCTTCCCCAAAGACTTGATGCAATACACGCTGACCCAAGCCGATACCCGCCTCGGCATGCGCACTGCTAGCATCTGGGGCCAAATGGGACAACGGCCTGCTGATACTGCCGGCTATGCGAACCTCTTGGATCAGTGTGCTTGGAATTTCGCGAATAAATCGTGAGGGTGTGTTGTAGGTTTCGCTGCCATGAAGGCGGCGACTTTCCGCATAGGTCATCACCAACTCCTGCATCGCGCGAGTGATGCCGACATAAGCAAGCCGCCGCTCTTCCTCAAGCCTTCCGGGCTCCTCGACTGACATTCGATGTGGAAAGAGATTCTCTTCCATGCCCGCCAAAAATACTAAAGGAAACTCGAGACCCTTCGCACTGTGTAGCGTCATCAGCTGGATGCTGTCTTCGTGCGGGTCGGCCTGTGCATCGCCAGCGTCGAGGGCCGCATTATCGAGAAACTGCTGCAGTGGTGGGCGCTCCTCGTCATCGAGCTCGAAGGACTTTGCCGCGGATACCAGCTCCTCTAGGTTCTCAACCCGGGCCTGGCCCCGTTCACCTTTCTCTGCACGGTGAAACGCAATGAGACCCGACTGCGCTACCACATGCTCAGTCAGTTCATGCAGTGGCAGTTCTAATGTGGTCGAATCCATCTCATTGACCAGCGCCTGAAACCCTGACAGGGCAGACAGCGCTCTTGCCGGCAGTGCGCCATCCTGTCGCGCACGATCAATTGCTGCCCACAGTGAAATACCGTGCTCACGCGCCACCGCGCGAAGCGTATCGACCGTCTTGGTACCAATGCCTCGCGTCGGGGTATTGATCACACGCTCAAAGGCCGGGTCATCAGCACGGCTCACCAGCAAGCGCAGGTAGGCCATGGCATTGCGGATCTCAAGGCGTTCATAGAAGCGCTGCCCGCCATAGATGCGGTAGGGGATGTCGGCGCGAATAAGCGCCTCTTCAAGCACCCGCGACTGAGCATTGGAGCGGTACAAAATAGCAATCGCCCGGCGCGCATTACCGTCATCGATAAAGCGCTGCGCGCGCTCGATGATAAACCGCGCCTCATCCTGCTCATTAAACCCCGCGTACAGCGCGATCGGCTCACCTTGCTCACCCGCCGTCCAGAGCGCCTTACCCAAACGGCCGAAGTTATGGCTGATCAGTCCATTGGCGGCCTCAAGAATAGTCTGCGTAGAGCGATAGTTTTGCTCTAGGCGCACCGTCTGAGTGTCGCGGAAGTCTTCACTGAAACGCTGGATATTTTCGATTTTGGCGCCGCGCCAGCCATAGATCGACTGATCATCATCGCCCACAGCAACGACCGGGACCGTGTTGCCCGCGAGAACCCGCAACCAAGCATATTGAATGGCATTGGTGTCCTGGAACTCATCGACGAGTATGGTTTTGAAGCGGTTTTGGTAATGCGCCAAAGTGTCTGGTGAATTAAGCCACAGCTCGTGGGCGCGCAGTAATAGCTCGGCAAAATCGACCATGCCACCGCGCTCACAGGCCTCTTCGTACGCGCCGTAAATTCGTAGCATGGTTTTGGTATACAGCTCGCCGATCGGCGCCTCAAGGTGTTTGGCGCGAAGCCCCTCGTCCTTTTGTCCGTTGATAAACCACTGACTTTGTCGCGCAGGCCAGCGCGCATCGTCGAGATCGAGCTCGCGGGTGATTCGCTTAATCAGGCGCAGCTGATCATCGCTGTCAAGAATTTGGAAATTTTCAGGCAGGCGCGCCTCACGCCAGTGCATCTTCAACAACCGATGCGCTAAGCCATGGAAAGTCCCCACCCAGAGACCTTGAGTTGGCATCGCCAGGATCGATTCAATCCGCCCGCGCATTTCACGGGCCGCCTTGTTCGTGAAAGTCACTGCCAATACCGCCTGAGGCGCTACGCCGAGGGCGCGAATCAGCCAGGCAATGCGATGCACCAGCACCCGGGTTTTGCCCGAGCCGGCACCGGCCAAAACCAACACATTGCCCGTGTCGGCAGTCACGGCCTCGCGCTGGGCGTCATTGAGTAGATTGAGGATATCGGATACGTCCATGACGACAGTTTACCGGATGTGGCGTCAACTAGGGTTCATCGCGCGACACAAAACAGGCACAATCTCAGCCGAACGAGGTTTTGCTACAGTCACACCGGCGTGAGGGGTTTGACGGCTTTTGGAAGCCCGTGGTAACAAAGCCTGATGCAAACTCACGCGACTTTTCGGGACTCAGGTGGGAGGCGGCCATGGACACATCGACTGACGACAACATCGCCACATCCGATACGCCGTCGGCCACAGCACCCATGCACGACGACTATGACCTCGATCCGCCAGCGCGTACGCAAGTGCCGCTCTGGTCGATGGTATTGCTCGCTATCGCGCTCATCGCCTTAGCGGTGGGCGGCTGGTTGACTTTCACCGAGCGTCAGACGCTCATCGCGGAACTGACCGAATCGCAGGCTGCACTCGCATCGTTACGGAGGCAGTCAACAGAGGCTCGCTCTGAGCGTGCCGAGCTTGAGGTACTTCGCGAAGAAGTCGCTGGACTAAGAGCGGACCTAGCCGAGGCGCGCCGTCGCTATACGGCCCTGTCGCATCAATTGGCGACGGCTGCGCTCGCGCCACCCGAATCGATGCAATCTACCGCGTCAGACGAAACATCGGCGCAGGCGCCTCTCGCAGGTGCGGCACAGCAAAGTCAGCCGGACAGGCCCAACAACTTCGCCGGCCATTCAGGCAATGGCCTCTGGTTTATCAATATCTCAAGTTACAGCAATCTCGAATTCGCTCGCGATTGGCGACAGCGTATCGTCAAGCTCTCTGAAATCGCAGAGCACTCTGAAACAATCACTCTCAGCCAGGCCGACGTCAATGGCACCACCATGCACCGACTGCGCGTCGAGGGCTTTGACACTCGAGAGGCCGCCATCGACGCCGCGCGCCAGCTCGAAACGGCGCTCGATATCGGACCACTGTGGATTGGTCGTCGTTCCGCCGAAGCCAATCCTGATCCTAAGCCGACGACCGATCAACCCGATGAGGCGCCGGTAGTCCAGAGTTCCGATAGATCGCAAGCACGGGCGCCATCAGCCGCTGAACCCCTCGAGGCGGCAACCCCTACGGCGCCCCCCTCACCGCCACGACCCGCGGGTTGGTACATTCATATCAAAACTTTTAATTACAGCGACCCTGCCAAGAATCTGGCCGACGACCTCAAGAAAGCGGGGCACGATGCGAGAGTCTCGATGGAGTGGGGGAATAACCGACTGTGGTATCGCGTGTTAGTGATCGGCGCAGGCGACCCGCTCGATGAGCAGAGCCTTTTGCGCGAACTGGCTGTACTCTCGGGCGTCGCAAACCTACAATTAAGACGTTATCGATCCGCGCCCTAACCGATAGGAACATACTATGAAACACACACTACTCTTGGCGACTACACTGAGCATGCTGGCTACCCCAAGCTGGGCCTGTGACGCCCCGGCAGTACCGGGAACTCCCGAAGGCGCTAGCGCCACGATGGAAGAAATGATCGCAGGCCAACAAGCGGTTAAGGCCTTCCAAACGGCCAATGTCGCCTACCGCGAGTGTCTTGATGGCGTGATGGCGGCTCACAAAGAGGCAGCCGAGGACGGGGATGACAGCGCCGCGGGCACCTATGAGGCAGCGGTTGCCGACTACAACGCGGCAGTGAGTGTAGAAGAACAGCTCGCCGCTGATTTTAACGCCGCTATTCGGGCTTTTAGGGCCGCCAATCCCAGCAACTAAGGCGCTTCTGCGCTGTGCATGGCACGCAAGGGTGGGCTTAGCGCCACCCGACAACCGAGTGCCCGGCGGTTTGCGTCGGGCGTATCGGTACCTTAGCCTCCCAAAAGCCTCCGAAGGAGCTCAATCATGTCTATGGTCGTGAACAGACGGGATATTGCGTTTTATCTCAATGAGCTATTTGACTTGGCGTCGTTACTCGACACACCGCTATTTAATGAGCACGATGTGGAAAGCGTTGAGGCGATTTTTGACGTCGTACAGCAAATCGCAGAGGAGGTCTTTCTCCCCTGCGCTGCAGAACTCGATGAACACGAACCGCGCTTTGAAAATGGCCAAGCGCTCACACCCGATAGCTTGAAAGACTGTGTCACCGCCTATCGAGACGCCGGCTTATGTGGTGCCACCTTTGACCATGGTGTGGGCGGACTTCAATTGCCCTGCGTGGTCACCAACCTCATGCAAGGCATCTTGATGGCGGCAAATGCACCGGCACTCGGTTATATGACGCTGACGGCCGGCAACGCCCATATGCTCCAGGCCTGCGGCAACGACGCACTCAAACAGCGCTACTTAGCACCGATGGTCGAGGGTCGCTGGTTTGGCACCATGTGTCTGTCAGAGCCACAGGCGGGCTCCTCATTGTCTGACATTCGCACACTCGCCACCCCCGTCGGTGACAGTAGCTATCGACTGAGCGGGACCAAAATGTGGATCTCGGGCGGCGATCATGATTTAACCGAAAATATTATCCACATGGTCCTCGCGCGAACCCCTGACGCGCCTGCGGGAACGCGTGGCATCTCCTTATTTCTCGTCCCCAAACACCGGGTCAATGAGGACGGCTCTCTCGGCGACTTCAACCATGTCGTGCTCGCCGGCCTCAACCACAAAATGGGTCAACGCGGCACCACTAACACTTTGCTCAATTTCGGCGAGTCTGGAGAGTGCATCGGCTATCTGGTCGGTGAGGAGCATCAGGGGCTGCGCAATATGTTCCATATGATGAACGAGGCGCGAATCGGGGTGGGGATGCTGGCCACCATGTCGGGACTGGCCGGGTATTTATATTCCCTCGACTACGCGCGCAATCGCCCCCAAGGTCGCCATCCGGGCGATAAAGACCCCACCACACCCATGCTGCCGATTATTGAGCACGCAGATATCAAGCGTTTATTGCTTGAGCAGAAGTCGGCTGTCGAGGGCAGTATCGCGCTACTGAGCTACTGCAGCGCGCTGGTGGATCGTCAGCTCACCGCCGCAGACGAGGAAACTCGTCAGCGGCTCACCTTACTGCTTGAACTGATGACGCCGATCGCCAAGTCATGGCCCTCGGAATTTGCGCTCGAAGCCAACAAACATGCGATTCAGGTTTTGGGCGGGTATGGCTACACCCGGGAATACCCGGTCGAAAGATTGTATCGCGACAACCGGCTCAACCCGATTCACGAGGGAACGCACGCCATTCACGGTATGGACCTATTAGGTCGTAAGGTCACGATGGCCAACGGTATGGCACTGACGCTACTCGCGGAGGAGATGTTACCGACCATTAATGCAGCGCGGTCCGCGCGCGAGCTTGTGCCTTACGCGCAGGCTCTCGAAGAAGCTTGGCAGGCAGTCCTCGAAGCGGTCGACAGCAACAAGGCATGTCCCGACGCGCTCTTGCGGCTCGCGAACGCCACGCCGTTTCTCGACGCATTTGGTCATGTCGTGATTGCCTGGCTGTGGCTGTGGCAAGCACAAGTCGCGCAAGAAAAATTGGCGGACGCCAGCGGAGCGGATCAGGACTTCTACCGCGGTAAGATGCAAACGTGCGCGTTTTTCTATCGCTATCAGCTTCCCAAGGTCTACCACTGGTTATCGCTGGCGAGGGATCTTGATGCCACCTGCGTCGACATGTCGCCCAATCAATTTTAACCGCTCAGACGTGCACAACGCAGGCGACAACATGAATGACGCGAGCCCAAGGGCCCCTTGTCAGGAGGTGTCGAAGACGACCGCTCTGAGCCACCACCCGCGGCTGTGCGTTTCAATCGCAGAGGATACGCTATGACCGACGTTCAATCGCGAACCCCTTTTGTGTCGCCGAGACGATCCTGCCTTTTTATGCCTGGAAGCAACGCCCGCGCGCTCGAAAAAGCACCCTCACTAGACGCCGATTGCTTCCTCCTCGACCTTGAGGATGCCGTGGCTATCGACGCTAAAGATCTGGCCCGCGAGCAGATCTGCGCAACGCTCGATCACAATCTCTTGGGTCAGCGG
This sequence comes from Halieaceae bacterium, assembly GCA_038134505.1. Lineage (GTDB taxonomy): Bacteria > Pseudomonadota > Gammaproteobacteria > Pseudomonadales > Halieaceae > Luminiphilus. The sequence continues at coordinate 68,000 of JAYPVH010000014.1, forward strand.
GATGTGTTGGTCAGGATCAATCCATTGACATCACCGTGGGGAGAAGCAGATCTATCGAGCGCCATCCAACACCAAGCCACAGGCATTGTTGTTCCCAAAATCAATACAGCCGAGGATGTCGCCGCCATCGATCGCTTGCTGTCTGACGGCGGCGCAGACGCTGACTTTAAGCTTTGGATCATGATCGAAACGCCGCGGGCCATTCTCAATATTCAATCGATTGCTGCGATGTCCGAACAAACGCGGCTCTCTGGCATGATTTTAGGCCTTAACGATTTGGCCAAAGATTTGGGCACATCAGCTGGCACCGATCGTTCCATTTTCACCGCAGCGATGTCGATGACGGTGATGGCTGCGCGCGCCTATGGTCTCGCTGCCATCGATTCGGTGTTTAACAATTTTAAAGACGAGGCGGGTTTTACCCAACAGTGCCAGCAGGCCCGTGATTACGGGTTTCACGGCAAGTCGCTGATTCATCCCAACCAAATCGAGGCGGCTAATCAGCTGTTTTCACCGTCGGAGGCGGCGTTGAGCCGAGCCCAAAGGATCGTCGAGGCCTTTTCGCGCCCCGAAAACCGTGACGCAGGCGTCATTACAGTCGATGGCGAAATGACTGAGCGGTTGCACCTCGACCAAGCCGAGGCGCTATTAGCGCTGCACGCGGCAATCGTAGAAAGTCGCAAGTAATCACGCGGTGCAGTGGCTCGCCTTGGATGGCCATGACGACCCGCCTAGGCTTAGACGCTATTTTAAGGCTCGGAAAAATAGCGGCCACGGATCCACAGGGCCACGGACACCAATGCAATCATAATCGGCACTTCAACGAGCGGGCCAATAACCGCTGCAAAAGCCGCACCAGAGTGGATGCCAAAAACGCCAATCGCAACGGCGATTGCGAGTTCGAAGTTATTGCTCGACGCCGTGAAGGACAATGTACAGCAGCGTGCGTAGTCGATATTGAGGCGTCGGGTTAAAACAAAAGCGAGCCCAAACATCAGCAAGAAATAGATCAATAGCGGCAGCGCGATAGTGAAAACATCCCCGGGGAGGGTCAGAATCATGCCTCCTTTGAGGCTGAACATAGCGACAATGGTCGCAAGCAGTGCGACAAGCGTCAGTTTGCCGATACGCGGCACGAAGACCGCGTGGTACCAATCCTTTGAGACAAAACGCAACATGATCACACGGGTCGCAAAACCAGCGAGACACGGTATACCGAGGTACACCATCACGGTTTGCGCGATTTCTAACACCGTCACATTCACAGCGACCGACGCCAACCCAAACAATGGCGGCAGGATGGTCAGAAAGACATAGGCATAGAGGCTAAAAAACAGAACTTGAAACACCGCGTTGAAGGCGACGAGCGCGGCTGCATATTCACCAGAGCCTTTGGCAATATCATTCCACACCATCACCATCGCGATACACGGCGCGATGCCAATGAGCACGAGGCCGGCAAAATAGTCCGGTTGATTCGGCACAAAAGCGACCGCGAGCAGAAACATTAGTGTTGGCGCGACGATCCAGTTCATTAGGAACGCAAGCCCGAAGACGCTCAGATCGCTCAGTACGTCGGGTAACTCCTCATAACGCACCTTGGCGAAGGGGGGGTACATCATGAGGATCAAGCCGATTGCGATCGGGACGTTGGTGGTGCCAAGCTGTGCAGATGTCAGCAGCGTCTCGACCTCCGGCAGCCAAACCCCGAGCGCCACCCCCAAGGCCATCGCGATAAAGATCCATACCGTCAGATAACGATCAAGGAACGACAGCTGTTGGCTGACTGAACTCATGGTGTTTCTCCCTCCGGCGCAGTCACGAAAGCGCGAGACCCTCTGGGCATCAACGCGTCGTCAACAAGCGCATCGAGCCGTTCTGCCATATCATCCAAAACAGCCTGAAACGCCTTTCGCTGAACCGCTTCACCCCCTGCGACCTGTGATGGATCAGGGTAGCCCCAGTGTGCGGTGGCGGGATGACCCGGCCAGACAGGGCACTGCTCACCGGCCGCGTCATCGCAGACCGTGATAATCATATCCATAATCGGCGCACCGGGTACCGCAAACTCGTCCCAGCTTTTCGATCTCAGTGCTGAGTCGGGGTAACCGAGTGACAACGCCAGATCACGCGCCATCGGGTGCACTCGGCCACTCGGTGTCGAGCCGGCCGAGAACCCCTGTAGCCGACCCGGATATCGGGTTGAGGCGAGGGCCTCGCCAAGCACAGAGCGGGCGGAGTTGTGGGTACATAAAAACAACACCCGAATGACATCGCCCATCAGCTGATTCCGGCACATCTGAACTTAAACATCATTTAATCCGATGTGCCTGTTTTGCCGCGAGCTGCTTTCGACAGGTTCATCAAAGACACCGCCGCTAGAATGACCAACAAAAATAGGCTGGTTTGTTTTTCACTGACAAGCGCGACCACCAGAATGGCCGCAGCCCACATGATTGACTGTGCAACTAAGACTTGTTGGCTCAACTTGAATCTCCCTTCAATCAACTAACACTTAGCAACATCGGCGATGGCGTGTTCGGCGTCAGCCGAGATCGCTCTACCTATCTCCCAGTCCGCACTGGCCACGCACCACTCAAGCAGATAATAGCTTTGAACCATTGCTCGCGAGCGCTTCCCATACCATGCCTCCCCATTCGCCAATTGGCCCGAAACAACCGGGCGCAGGGCCGGTGAATGAAATGCAAATTGTAACGTTTACTTCTCTTCTTTTGCGTGGTAAGTTTGCGTTACATTTTAATGCTTGGAGACATATTGTGGAAGACACATTAGCAATTGGT
>JAYPVH010000015.1:0-5085 GCA_038134505.1 Halieaceae bacterium
GATCTCTGTCCGCGACATGCGGAAAGTCCCAATCACACAAAACACGCTGATTGGTACCATCGAGGTTCCACGTCCATCCATGGAAGGGGCACTTGAATTCCGTCGCACAACCCTCCGAACCGGGCGGCCGGAGCATCGTGCCACGGTGCAGACAGGCATTGTGATAGGCGCGAATCTCATCTGCGGCAACTCGGGCAATAATGAACGAGCGCCGGCCGATGTCGTAAACCGTGTAGTCTCCAACCTCTGGGATGTGCTCCTCGCGGCAGGCGAACTGCCAAGTCTTAGACCACAGACGCTCGTACTCCTTTTCAGCAAACTCAGGTCGGTAGTACCTATCGAAAGAAATATCCTCACTGCCCATATACACATAGGACTCGGAGCGAACCCAGTCCGGCGCCGGCACGCGATCGCGAGCGATAATCTCTTGGGTGGTGGGTTCATTAGGGTAGCGCGCATCACCGGGCGCCAGATGTTTGGCTTGGCTATTCATAAATGACTGTCCCTCCGCGAGAGTGATTGCGTCTTTTCGTTCAGCGCCATCCTGCTTCGCCCCTCCGACCATCGGTCGAAGCACGCTCCAGCGCGACTTGTTAATGAATGAATTTACTAATTTATTTATTTATTTATTTATTGATGACTTTTTAATCATCACGCGTTTTACCACGATGCTGACGCATTGTGGCGATATCCCGAGTACATGACGACGCGCTCCCATCTGCGGCATCACGTTGCCCCCACCATCCTGTCTCTCCGAACGCGCAGTTAGCATACAACACTGTTGATTTCCTTTGCCACATTACAATAACCTTGGGGAAAGTATAACAACAAGGAATCTGGGCAATGATCAGGGGAATTCACCACGTCGCAGTACACGTCCATGACTTGGATCGGATGATTCAGTTTTACAAAGATGCTTTCGGCTTTGAGGTTGTGGGTGAGCCGTTCGCGTGGGAAGACGATGCCTTTATTGATCGCATAGTCGATGTGAAAAACTCCGCAGCCCGCGGCGCGATGCTGCAAGCGGGTACCTGCTATTTGGAGATGTTCCAATACACCGCGCCCGCGCCTGCATCGGACCAACCGCTGAACCCATTTGACAAGGGTTACACGCACTTTTGTGTCGATGCCACCGATATTGAGGCCGAATTTGTGCGGCTCAAAGAACTGGGGATGACCTTCAGCGAACCCGAGCCCATCGATGTAGGTCACGTCAAGACGATTTACGGACGCGATCCCGAGGGTAATTTGATCGAAATCCAAGAAACGCAGGCAGTCTGTGATTTCCCATTGAGCGCCTTACCCCCAGTCGCCACCTGATCGTAGAACCCCGGCATGGCCTAAGCAACTGAACTTAAAAGAGCGTGGCGTATTCGACGATGATGGCCTAACCAATACGGTTGCAAAAGCAAGGTCCGGTTCAGGCATCAGCTCAGCCTAACAATTTAGTTTTGGAGTACAACCCATGAATCAATCGACAGAATATGATGTTGTCGTCATCGGATCGGGCGCAGCGGGCGCAATGGCAGCCCTGCGTGCAGCCGAACAAGGCCTCTCCGTCGTGATTGTGGAGAAAGCGCACAAGTTTGGGGGCACGTCGGCAACGTCTGGCGGTGTGATCTGGGTCCCGAACCATCAACTCGATGGCTCAGATGACACCCGAGAACAAGCGATCGATTACCTCACGGCTTTGATCGAGGTGCCTGTCCAGCGAGATCGATTGGAGACCTACGTCGATCGGTCGGGAGAGATGGCGCGATTCCTGCGCGAGCAAGGCATACCTGTGGCACCGGGTGTTTGGCCGGACTACTTTCCGAATCTACCGGGTGCGCGAGCGGACCGATCCTTGCTCTGCGATACCTTTGATGGGCGCGAATTAGGCGATAAATTTCCGCTCATGCGTGAGCAATATACACGCTTCAAACTATTCAACCGCTACTCGCTGGACCTGGCGGAGTTTTTCGCCATCTCGACCCGAGGACCCGGTTGGATCAGAGCCTTCTTAAAGATTTTATGGCGCTACTGGACGGACTTTAGCACCCGCCGGATCACTCGCCGCGATCGTCGTTTTACGCAGGGCGGCGCCTTGATGGGGCACGTTTACAAGCAGGTTTTCGCGCGCGGTGTAGAAGTGGTTATGGATACGCGCCTCGATCAGCTGGTGACAAAAGATGGCGCTGTGACGGGTGTGACAGTGAGCAACTTTGGCCGCCAATATGAGATCAACGCCAAATGGGGTGTCGTATTGTGCGCCGGCGGCTTCGAGTGGAACCAGGAGTTGCGCGATCGCTTTCTACCTGTTCCCGGTCTGACGCGACACAGTAGCTCACCGGAAGATGCAAACCGTGGCGAGGCGTTGATTGCGGGAATGAATATCGGTGCGGCGACAGAACATACCGACGATGCGTGGTGGATACCAACCATGCATATGCCTGCGCCGGCGGCATCGAACTTTGAAGAGATCCATCAGGCGGCGTTTGACGTGGGCCGCCCTTTTAGCGTTTGCGTGAACCGAAACGGCAATCGCTTTGTCAACGAGGCCTGCAGTTACGACGAGTTCGGCGTGGCCATGGTGGCAGACCAACTCAAAACCGGCGCCAACACACCCTGCTGGCTAGTGTTTGATGCAAATTTCCGCGCCCGTTATACCGCCGGAGGTTTTATGCCGACGGTCATCATGCCCGATCGAAAGATACCGGTTGATTGGTGGGATCACTACATTTTTAAAGCTGATTCCGTTGAAGCACTCGCAGCCAAGATCGAGGTACCTGTCAGTACGTTGCGGCAGACCGTCGATAATATGAATCGCTTTGCACGAGAGGGGGCCGATCCAGAGTTTGATCGCGGTGGTAGCGACTATGACAAGATGTTTGGCGATCCCACAGTGACGCCCAATCCCTGCCTAGGTCCCATTGAGAAAGCGCCATTTTATGCGGTCCCGATCAATCACGGCGATCTTGGGTCAAAAGGTGGGCTCAAAGCCGATGCGCATGCACGGGTCCTCAACGAAGATGGGCAGGTCATTCCGGGCTTATACGCGGCAGGTAACAACGCCGGCAACCCATTTGGAAACCGCTATCCGGGTGCGGGCGGCACCATCGGCCCAGCAATGACATTTGGCTACTTGGCCGTCGAAGATATCGTCAATCGAGCACGCGGTAACGCTTAAACTCACTGATCCCTGCGAGCGCGCTCAGCCAGCGCGCCAACTACCCTCGCGGTGCATCGGGAACCCGTCTCGCGATTGCAACCGAATACACCGTGCTACAGCGACTGACCGTCGTCGAGCGTGAAAGTTGCTCCGGTCACCATCGCTGAGCGATCAGCGCATAAATACAAAACCATGTCAGTCAACGACTCACGATCTTGCAGGCGTCGCCGTGGCAATGCAGCCACCGCTGCAACCCCGGCCTCCGAGTGCGTGAAGGACGCATTCAGTTCTGTTTCTATCCAACCCGGCTCAATGGTATTCACATTAATACCCTGACGAATCCACTCTTTGGCAAGCTGACGCCCCAAATGGGCAATACCCGCTTTTGTCGCAGCATAGAGCGCATCACCCGTATGATTTTGCCGCGAGGTAATTGAGCCGATGAGCACCACTCGACCTCGCTGGGTCTCGCGACTACCTGCGGCAATCATTCGCTTTGCCGCCTCTCGCACAAGGAGATAAGTCCCCAAAAGATTGGTATCGCTCACACGCTGCAAATCTGTTTTATCGACATCAGTAGAACGCCCACCCGATGCGGCGCCCGCATTGGCGATGATCGTATCGACGCAGCCAAATCGCCTCTCTGCCACATCAAATGCCGCCACCAGCGAGGCCTCATCAGTAACATCTGCCCCCACGCCGAGTGCTTCACCACCAGAAGCACACCACCCGTTGGCCAGTGCCTCGAGGGGCTCTTCTCGGCGAGCGATTAAAACCACGCGCGCGCCCGCCGCAACCAACGCGCGAGCGAAATGAGCACCCAAGCCCGAGGAAGCACCACTTATCAAGGCGACACGACCCTCTAACCGTATCAATGGCCCCTCTGACATCAAATCTACCCCGCGCAAAAAAACACCCTAATGAACAGACTATCCTATCCTATCTGAATTGACAGGTGTCTTTACGATGCCTCAAACCGCGAGCCTCAGCACAACTCGGCCAAAATAGAATAGGCCGCCGAGAGGCTGCCGCCACTAGCCCAACCACACGCGCCTGAAGCAATGGCATCATCGGTGACGTCGCAAACCGATCAAACACGAGTTAATCAGGGCTTGAGTAAAACCCTCTAGTCGACTTACTCTGATCAAATAAAATTTCTGCTCGTCCAAGGAGACCGTCATGAGTACCTCTTCAGAAAAGCCGGTTGTTTTGATCACTGGCGCCAGCTCCGGCATCGGCTATACCACAGCGCAGACCTTTGCCAACGCAGGCTGGAATATTTTTACCGTGGCACGGCGAGAAGCGCGCTTACAGGAGCTGGCCGACTCGCTCAAGGATTCTGCCGAGGTGGGTATGTTTGTCGCCGACGTCGCCGAACCTGGCACCGCCAAAAATGCAGTCGACGCCGCAATGGCGCACTTTGGTCGCATCGACTGCCTCGTCAACAACGCAGGTGCAGGTATCTGGGCGCCTGTTGGTGAAACAACCGACGACATGATGAACGAGGTGATCGAAGTCAGTCTTAAAGCACCTTTTCGCTTCTGTCGCGAAGTACTACCGCATCTCAAACCTGGCTCGAGCATCATTAACGTGGGCTCTGTCTTCGGCAATGTTGGTGGTCTTGATGGCGGAATTTACTGCGCGGTCAAGGCGGGATTAATTGGCCTGACGCAAACCATGGCTGCACAATACGGCGCTAACGGCATTCGCACCAACATCGTTGCGCCCGGTGTTATTCGGACTGAGATGACGGATGCCGCTTGGGAGTTCGATGCCTTCCGCCGTATTAATCAAGAGATGACACCTTTTGACCGCGAAGGCACAACCGAAGATGTAGCAAATGCGATCTTTTTCTTGGCTTCTCCGCAAGGTAGCTACATCAACGGTCAATCGATTGCGCTCGATGGTGGCTGGTCCACAACCAAATTTTTGTG
>JAYPVH010000015.1:5095-22732 GCA_038134505.1 Halieaceae bacterium
TAGTTCTACCTCTAGGCCCCAATAAAATGGATAACCTCGCCACAACAATGGCCTCGGATCACTATTTAGTGCTTCATGGTTGTCTTGATGACAATCAGCTCGTCGCGCTAAAACAAGAAGCTGAGGCGTTAATTGAGCAATACTACACGCAGGCCCATGTGCTCGAGCATAGCGTCTATCCCTCAGACAGTGGACCGACGCGCGTCAGTCACGCGATGATGGTTGCCGAGGGGAACAGCGAATTTCCTTGCGTATCGCATGAGGGCTACCCGCAGGTTGCCGAGCTACTGCGAGCACACAACCGATTAATTGGCACGCTCACCGGCACATCCGTCGAGCCCGGATCACGGTGCTTACTGAACTACCAACACTATTACTCGGGCAGCAAACCTGTCGCTGAACACTTTGACGGGGAGTATCTGCGCACGCAACGCAGCACCAATGGCATCGATTTTGAATTACTTGAGGGGATCCTCCCCTGCTATGTCTCACTACTCGTTGTCAGTAATGACAACCACGGTCGAGGAATCGAGCTCGTGCGCGATGATGAGGTGATCAAACCAGCACTCCACGCCGGAGATATGGTCGTTTTCGACAACATTTACTGGCGCCATCGGGTGCCGTTGCTCGAGTCTGGCCGAATTTCCCTCGGGTTACGCAATTTCGACCACCGACCTTGGCATTTCACCACTTCTGAGGACCTCTTCCTCACGAATCGCGCCGACTATGTGTCTGTCCATGACGGCTGGGGCTCGCAACAGGCCGACTGCCATTCGCGACTCACTCGATTTTTTCAGGACGAGTGGCCCGAGATCAAAGCCTCTTATGGCGCCTATTTTTAACTTAAGTTGGCATGAGGGTTCCTAAGCGGCCTACGGCACCGCAAACTGCCTCCCGGAAAAACGAGCAATTCCGACTTTTGAACGCCCACGGCGACAGGTCTTAGCGTATGGACACACCAACGCCATCACACCCCATATGGATCAATGGAATGTGGCATGACAGTGATCACCTCTTTACGGTGACCAGTCCGCTGTCAGGGCAACCGCTCGCGCAAGTGACGTCAGCCACGAGTAAACATACCGAACTGGCCATTCAAGCAGCGGTCGCTGCCCAGTCAGTTTGGGCTGAGTGCGCCTCTGCAAAGCGGATCGAAGTATTGCTGCGTTGGTCGGATGTGCTCACGGAGCATCATGAGCAACTCGCACAACTGATTCATCAGGAGTGTGGGAAAGTGTTGAACGAAGCAGCCTCTGAGGTGATGCACGGTGTCTCTCTACTGCGCTGGTATGCAGAGCGTTTGGCACAAGAGGTGTCCCATGAGTCGGTCGGTATGTCGGAAACCGGTTGTCAGCTGATCACCCTCAGCCAACCTGTTGGCGTCGTCGGTTGCATCACACCTTGGAATTTTCCGCTTGCTTCAGTGCTGGTGAAAGTAGGCGCTGCATTAGCCGCCGGCTGTGCTTGTGTGGTCAAGCCCTCTGAATACACACCACTGATCGCTCTGCGCGTCGCAGAATTGGCGTCCGTAGCGCAGCTACCGCCTGGATTACTGAATGTCTTACCCACTGCTGATCCCGCCGCTGTTGCTGCCGTGCTATGCCAACACGCGGATGTGCGCATGTTGAGCTTTACTGGTTCCACAGCGGTTGGACGGGCGCTCTATGCCGCAGCGGGCCAAACTGTGAAACGCTTGGCACTGGAGTTAGGTGGCAACGCGCCCTTTATTGTTTTCGATGATGCCGACATCCCACTCGCCGTTAACTGCGCGATGAACGCGCGCTTTTACAACAGCGGCCAGATTTGCGTGGGGGCTAACCGCTTTCTTGTACACGATGCGGTCTACGAACCCTTTGCGGAGGCACTGACCGAGCGAGTTAAACAACTCACTGCTGGCCCTCTCGCTGATATTGGTCCACTGATTCATCAAGCCGCTGTCGGACGAATCGAGGAACTGATCGCGGATGCGCTCGCCCAAGGAGCAGTACTCCGCTGCGGTGGCAGGCGGGGTGATCTGGGATTGAGCTACTTCGCGCCAACCGTCCTCGATGGAATGACTCATACCATGCGCGCCGCATCTGAAGAAATTTTCGGCCCCATTGTCTGCCTCTACCGATTCACATCGGATGAAGAAGCCTTTCAGTTCGCCAATGATACTGAGGCAGGATTAGCCGCCTACGTGTTCACACAGAATGCCCAAAGGCTCAATCATGCGGCCAACGTCTTGCAGGCAGGCGCTATCGGCCTGAACACCTCCGAATTATTTCACCTCAACCTACCCTTTGGCGGCATCAAGCAAAGTGGCATCGGTAAAGAACAGGGTCTACATTGCCTAGACGAGTTCCGAGAAATAAAAAGTATCGCGACAAAGGTGAGCCCGTGAAACCCATATCCTGTCAAACAGCATGGCGTAAGATGTGCGAGGCGAGTCAATCTCAATCTGTGCGCAACTACACGCAGTGTCTCGACATGCGCGATTTCGTGGTCGAAACCGAATTGTTCCCGAAGTCTGTCCTAGAGGCTTACTCATCATGGAATCTTGAAAGACCGCTTTCAGATATTGATCGATCGCAAATGACTGAGGCCCGCGGGGGGGCGCAGGGCGATTATCGCGAAGGAATGGCAAAGAAAATAAACAATGTCGTCGACTGTCTTTCTCGATTCCCACAGTCGAAACGCGCGGTGATTACCATTTCCAACAATGCCTTCGCTTCACATCAAGAGGATGCGGCGGCGAAATGCCTGCGCGAACTACACCTCTACTTTGACGATAACGATGCACTCTCCGCCACAGTCTTCTTTCGTGCTCAAGCTGCAACGATTTTTCCGAAGAATATTCACTTCATTGGTAGCGTGATGACTGAGGTCGCCAAGCAACTACCGACTCATCCGAGTTTGGGCACCGTTTTTTACCACGCCACGATTTTAGTCTCGGAGCGTCACCAGTGACCCACCGATAGGCAGTTATCGGTCAAAAGACCGCTTCAACGACTGCATCGGTTATCATTGCGCCTGTATAATGCTCCCCAGCAGATTGGGAAATTCAGATGTGGCAGTCTGCAGACGCGCATAACAACTCACGTGACTCGGCAGCACAACATCGGAAAGCGGCATGACCCAGCAGTATATTTTGACCATCAAATGCCCCGAAAAGATGGGCATCGTTCGCGCAGTGAGCAATTGCCTGTATGAATTGGGCTGCTCTGTCTTCGAGGCTGGCGAGTATGCCGATCTCGACAAGCAGATCTTTTTTGCCCGTTGGGCATTTGGTCCGGCGGGCGAGGAGCAACTGCCCAGTATCGATGAGTTTAAAAGGATATTCGCACCAATTGCTGAAGCCTTCACGATGACGTGGCAGGTTGCAGATAGCCAGCAAAAACCCAAATTACTGATCGCCGTCTCTCAGCATGGGCATTGTCTCAATGACCTGCTGTATCGATGGAAAGAAGAGGACTTCCCCGGTGATATCGTCGGCGTCGTGTCGAATCATGAAACGTTTCGATCTCAAGTGGAGTGGTACGGACTACCCTTTTTCTATCTGCCGATTACGCCAGAGACGAAAGCCGATCAGGAAAGCAAAATGCTCAGCATCATGGATGATCTCGATGTTGATCTGCTAGTACTCGCGCGCTACATGCAAATTCTGTCAGATTCCCTCTGTGAGCAGGTTCACGGTCGCGCAATTAACATCCACCATTCCTTCTTACCCAGTTTTAAAGGTGCCAAGCCTTATCACCAAGCTTACGCCCGAGGTGTGAAAATTTCCGGCGCAACCGCGCACTACGTCACTGCCGACCTCGATGAAGGGCCAATCATTGAGCAGGACGTGCAGCGCGTCGAACAACACGACACGCCCGATCGACTGGCTCGAATCGGCAAAAATATTGAACGAGTTGTGCTATCTCGTGCGGTATTTTGGCACTGCCAACACCGCATCATTATCGACGGTAACCGAACAATTATTTTTAAATAACACCGACCGTTGCTAGCAATCGCATGAACCGGAAACAAGTTCCGGTACTCTCCCACGGCCCGAAGCCCCAGACCATACAACGCAATCCATCGAGACTGCCGATGATCCACTCGTTTTCCATCTCCGTCGGATACGCTTGTCGAATAACAACGTCGGAGTGAGGGATTACGCCTTACCCATTCATTTCGAGGGCTCGCCCCGATAAAAGCTGATTCGAGTGGCTACTCGCGTCGGAACATCCGCCCACTTGACTGATAATCAAAATGGCGGAAACTGAAGTCCATCGAGAGTCGGTAGCCATACGCACCGAAGCATCGTTACAAGGTCAATCTATGAATCAACATGCATCTGGCGACTGGTTCGCCAATACCCTTTCAGCCGATGAGGTTGATCTCGGCAACTTCCCAAAGCTGATTGCGACGGATCGCTACTATGACAGCGCGATTCAAGATCAAGAGCGCGAGCGAGTCTGGATGAAGGTCTGGCAAGTCGTTGGCCGAGCGGATGCCTTACCCAATGCGGGTGACTGGAAGGTCTATTCCATTTTTGATCAGTCCTACATTATCGTACGCGGGAAAGATCAGCGTATCCGCGGCTTCGTCAATGCCTGTCGCCATCGCGGTAATGCCCTGTGTGAGGGGGAAGGTCATTCAGCACGCTTTACCTGCCCCTATCATCTCTGGAGCTTCGATATAGAAGGCAAACTAATCGGAGTTGCCCGCCCAGATCTGGTCGGGCCTATCGACAAAGATTCCCTAGGACTCATCGAGGTGCCTGTGGATTGTTTTGCCGGATTTGTATTCATGAATCCAGATCCAAACGCGACCCCACTGCTTGAATCACTCGGCGACGAGGTGATCGCAGGACTCAGTCCCTACCGTCTCGACGAAATGACTCCAGTGGGAATGGATGTTCGAGAACAGCTCGACTGCAATTGGAAGGTCGTCATTGATGCCTTTTCAGAGGGCTACCATATTATCGGCGTCCACCCTGAGCTGTTGAGTGTGATCGATCCTCAGCCTGGAAACAGTCGCTTCGGGCTATATGGTGATCACGGCATGGCCTGCGCGCCGTTCGAGGTCAAAAATGCCGCCGGCTGCGGTCTCGAAGAGCAGGTCGAGGGCATTCGTGCGCTGCCGTCAACGTTCCCAACGGTCACGGAGGTCTTACCTGTCTTCGATGACATGATTGCGCAGCGACGCGATGCCCAAGGCAACTTACAACTCGGAACAAACGAAACGGTGCGTACGCTGTTTCAGCAGGCCACCCGGGAAACGCTGACTCAGCGAGGCGTTGACGTATCGGAGTTAACCGACGAGCAGATGAGCGACAGTCAAGGCTGGTTTCTCTTCCCCAATTTTTTTATGACCATTCGCGCAGGAGAAGCCACAGTTATCATGGCACTACCCGATCCTGATGGAGACCCCAACCGATGCATTTGGCATGTAACGGCGTATATGTGGTTGCCGCCAGAGGTGCGTGAGGATTATCGCGCGGAACCGGTCACCGTCTCTGAACGGGGAAGCTACCCCTACTTTCTCGCGCTCCAGCAGGATTATGATCAGATGCAAAGACAGCAAAATGGGCTAAAAAACCGAGGCCTCAAACACATGTCGATCACCCGGGAAGAAATCAGTGTGGCGCGCTTTCACGAAGTACTCGACCGTTATCTCGCGGGGTAGTTATACGATTTATGTCATAGCTCAATGCGCAGGGCAGAGAGTTACGCGATACGTCTAAGCCCTAGTGGTCAGCAGCAAGACCACACCGCAGAGGCCTGAGATCGCTTAGGCGCCTTCAACCAATGGCCACAAAACCTCATCGGCGTGAATGGTACAAAAATACTCATGGACGTGATGGATTCGCCCATCCGCCAGGGTGAAGATCATGCAGTATTGGTTGTGGTAGTGACTGCCATTGATTAGCCGGCCGTCCCCTTCAAATTCAACCGCCACGCGGTCACCCTCGGCAGTCACGCTGAGGATATTGACGCCCATGCCTTCGGGCATGAGCGCCCTAAAAGCACCGATGGTCCCCAAGATGGTCTCATAGGTCCTGACGCCCGCGAATTTGCCAAAGCCCTTCGCCAGCGTAAAGGTTGCCTGCGTGATGAACTGCGCCGCTCGCTCGGAATCTCCGGCACTCATCGCCTCAATGAAGCCCACGACAACCTGCTTGTGCTGCTCCAATCGCGTCATCCCAACTCTCCTCTCCAAACCAGATCCGCGCTACCTAAGACGTACAAGCGCTTTGTTGTCTAATCCTTGCCTAAAACCACGCTGAGCTGATGCCGAAAACGCCACTTAATCGCCATCTTCAGCGCCCGCAACAGCCATCTCGAAACTGCGAGTCATATGGTCGGCAAAGCCCGAGGGCAAGACAGGCAATGCCCACAGTGTTTCAGTCGAGCGGAAGGCCGAAGATGCCTCAGCCACCGATTCGATTGTCCAGTCGGGCCGATACAGCCCCGGGGTCTCACAGACCATGGCACGTGCGACACGGCCAGCCATAGAGACAAATTGCTCACCACTCACATCACAAGATTCGTGCGCCAACCAGCCCACCACCGGCGCTACCCGCTCCGGTTCCATCGGTGGGTACTGCGAGATATCAAGCCCATCCGCCATCCGAGTCACCGCTCCTGGCAGAATCACGTTACTCCGAATCCCATGTTCTTCTCCTTCGATAGCGACCACATTATTCAATCCGATGAGGCCCGCCTTGGACATCCCGTAATTCACCGTATCAGCGCAGCCATACAGACCACTGATCGAAGAGGTCAGCACCACGCGGCCGTAGCGGGCGTCACGCATATGCGGGAACGCCTGCCGCACGATACGAAAACCACCCAAAAAATGCACATCGGTAACCGCTCTAAAATCCTCATCACTCAAGGTGTCTAAACCGCCATAGCGAACGTTACCGGCATTGTGTATCAGAATATCGATCTTGCCGTAGGCCGACAGCGTTTGCTCGACCATACTGCGACAGCCCTCTTCGGTGGCCACAGAATCTGTATTGGCGATCGCCTGGCCGCCTGCAGCGATAATCTCAGCTACAACACTTTCCGCCGCCTCACATCCCTCGCCCTCTCCGGCCATCGAGCCGCCAAGATCATTCACGACCACGCTGGCTCCACGCGCCGCAAGCAACAGTGCATAGCTCCGGCCGAGCCCGCGACCCGCTCCTGTAATCAACGCCACACGGCCGTCAAATCGTAGTGAATCCATACCACTTCTCCTCATCTTCGCGGCTTCAATCGATATACGCTAGCTTGCCACAATTTTACGATTGACCACGAGCACTGAAAGGTGACAACGATCGCTAACCCAAACCATTTATCGGACGGCGGACTGAGACCACCCGAGCCGGCCAACTTCCTTGACCGGCCCCTCGGAGTGTTCAATACTCTGTCCGCTGAATTGCACTTCACCCTCAAGATATTTCGATAAATAAGGAAAAATCATGTTCGAAGATATGATGTTAGCGCCTCCGGTACTTGGCGTGATCGGGCTCGTTGTGGCATTTGTCATCTACCGAGTCATGTTGCGTTATGAGGTGACCGACCCCGCAGTTCAAAAAATTGGAGATCAAATTCACCTCGGTGCCATGGTCTTCATGAATCGTGAGTACAAAATGCTGGCCGTATTCGCTGCGGTATTGCTGGCCGGGATTTTGTTGTCCGATCTGGGCACAGATACCGCACTTGCCTTTGCGGTCGGCGCTTGCTCTTCTGCGCTCGCCGGATACCTCGGCATGTATGCCGCGACCAAAGCCAATGTTCGTACAGCTGTTGCAGCCAACCAAACGGGTGCGGCGGGTGCACTATCCATCGCGTTCTATGGTGGCTCCATTATGGGACTGTGTGTTGCGTCGCTGGGCCTCATTGGCTTGGGATCTCTGTATTGGCACTTTGGTGGCAACCCGGATACTGCGCACGCGATCCATGGTTTCGGGATGGGTGCATCCGTTGTCGCACTATTTTCTCGTGTCGGTGGTGGTATCTACACTAAGAGTGCCGATGTCGGCGCTGACCTCGTCGGTAAAGTCGAAGCGGGAATTCCAGAGGATGACCCGCGTAATCCTGGCGTGATCGCTGACAATGTCGGTGACAACGTGGGTGATATCGCGGGTATGGGCTCGGATATCTTCGAATCCTATTGTGGTGCGATGATTGCGTGCATTGCGATCGCATCAACCATGGCGATCGATCACCAGGCAGAAATGATGTTCCTGCCATTGGCTCTAGCCACGATCGGTTTACTATCGTCGTTTGCAGGCATCATTTTGGTCCGCATGCGGGCTGCCGCTGCGCCAGAAGCGGCGCTTCGAACGGGCACCCTGATGGCACCCATCGTTTTTGTTGCGCTGGCCTATGTCGTCATGGGCAATATGGGATTGGAAATGAATGTCTGGTGGAGTGTGGTCTGTGGTGCTGTCGGCGGCGTCGCCATCGGCCTCATCACAGAGTACTACACGGGTGGTGCGCCGGTCCGCAAGATCGCCAAATCTGGTGAAACGGGCCCTGCGACCGTCATGATCACAGGCCTTGCGGTGGGCATGCAGTCGGTCGTCCTTCCGATTCTGTGTCTCGCTGCCATCATCTTCATCTCGACAGAATTGTCTGGGTTGTACGGTGTCGGTATTGCCGCCGTCGGTATGTTGGCAACAGTCGGTATCACGATGGCGATTGATGCCTACGGCCCCGTCGCGGATAACGCGGGTGGCATCGCCGAGATGGCGGGCATGGGACCGGAAACTCGGGCGATTACCGATGGACTCGATGAAGTCGGCAATACTACCGCAGCCATCGGCAAAGGGTTCGCGATTGGAGCGGCTGCCTTGGCAGCACTGGCGATCATTGCCGCCTTCGTTGAAACAGTGAGCCACCATCACGACAAGTTTAGCCTCGAGCTGTCGAATCCCGTCGTGCTCGTCGGCTTATTCATTGGTGGTACGATTCCGTTCCTTATCGCATCGATCACAATGACCGCGGTCGGGGAAGCGGCCTTCGACATGATCAACGAAATTCGCCGCCAATTTCGCGAGATCCCGGGTCTGCTTGAAGGCAAGGCAGATCCCGACACCGCGAAATGTGTCGATATCGCGACCACTGCGGCACTGCGCCGCATGGTCCTCCCGGGTGCAATTGCCGTCGCGGCACCGATTGTTGTCGGTTTTGGTCTAGGTGCGGCCGCTCTGGGCGGCATGCTTGGGGGCGCACTTCTGGGCTGTGTACTCATGGCGCTGATGATGGCCAATGCCGGTGGTGCTTGGGATAACGCCAAGAAGTACGTTGAAAAAGGCAACCTCGGTGGCAAGGGTTCTGATACCCACGCCGCGGCCGTTGTCGGCGATACTGTTGGCGATCCCTTCAAGGATACATCAGGCCCGTCTATGAACATCTTGATCAATGTGATGGCGATTGTCAGCCTCGTGATTGCGCCGTTACTGTAAATCCGATGCTGGACCGCCCAGGGCGATGCACGACAAAGAAGGGGCGGTGAATCGCCCCTTTTTTTTGTCGTATGATCGTATTAAGCCCGATGAAGAGAGGCCAGAGCATCGTGTCAAACCTACGTCGAGAACAGCTCTACAGCGCACTGGCTCAGATCCCAAAAGGGTGCGTGATGAGTTATGGCGCACTCGCACACCTCAGTGGCTATCCGGGTCGATCGCGATGGGTGGGATGGGTCCTGTCACAACTTCCGAAGGACACACAGTTACCCTGGCATCGCGTTGTGAATGCTCGGGGAGAGATTACTTGCCCCAACACCAAAGAGGCACGAGACCGTCTTAAGCAGGAAAATGTTGTGGTCAACGGTCTTCGAGTATCCTTGACCCGCTACGGCTGGGTTATTTGACATCACCAATTCGCCGATAGCGCCAGAACCTAGCAAACGACGTCGGACAAGGTATGACAAGATGACAGATAACATGAAGCCGCAGTCAACGCTCCGATCTGAGTTAGAAATCGCGCTGGCCGAGACGACTGATGAGGTCAGGAAAGAGGCGACCACAAGGCGCCATCAACGCGGTGGCCGCACTGCTCGAGAAAATCTGGCAGATCTGATCGACACGCAAACACTGATCGAATACGGGCAGCTTGCTGTGGCGGCACAACGGTCACGCCGACAAGCCTCAGACATCAGAATCGATACCGCAGCCGATGGTGTCATTACGGGCATTGGCCGAGTAAGACGCGATACGCCCACTTCGACTGCAGAAACGATCGCCGTCATTATCAATGACTATAGTGTTTTGGCTGGTACGCAAGGCTACTACCACCACCAAAAGATCGATCGAATACTAACAATCGCTGAACGCAACAACTTGCCTGTCGTCATGTTTACCGAGGGTGGTGGCGGTAGACCCGGAGATACGGATGCGGACGCCGTGGTGATGGCAGGCTTGAACTCACCGACATTCCATCGCTGGGCGGCTATGGCCGGTCGCGTACCTCGGATCGCGGTGAACCACGGCTTTTGCTTTGCCGGTAACGCCGCACTATTTGGCGCTGCCGACATTCGTATTGCCACTCAAGACTCCTACATTGGTATGGCCGGCCCAGCAATGATCGAGGGCGGTGGCTTGGGGCAATACCATCCAACGGAGATTGGACCGGGGTCGCTCCAGAGTCAAAATGGCGTCGTCGACATACTGGTTGCTAATGAGTCAGAGGCCACAGATGTCGCTAAAAAATTGCTTACCATCATCAGTGGAAAACATCCTAGCACCTCGACTTCAGACCAAAACACATTACAAAACGCGTTACCCGATAACAGGCGCGTTGCTTTCGATCCGCGAAAGATCATCCATACGCTGGTCGATGACGAATCATTCATTGAATCGAGACCCCAATATGGTCGCGCGCTTGTGACGGGTTTTGCATCGATCGCGGGCCACTCCATCGCATTGTTAGCCAGCGATTGTCGCCATTCGGGAGGTGCTATTGATACCGAGGCGGCGCAAAAGGCCATCGATTTTTGCAAAGTGGCTGAGCGATGGCGCTTGCCTGTCGTGTCCCTCGTCGATACTCCCGGCTTTATGGTGGGACCCGATAGCGAACGACAAGGCGCCGTTCGGGTGATGTCACAGCTATTTACTGAAGCTGCAGCAGCCACAACGCCCTGGATCGCGGTGTTTCTTCGCCGAGGATATGGTTTGGGCGCGATGGCGCTCGCTGGAGGATCCTTTGCAGCGCCAGGACTCAGCCTTTCATGGCCGCAGGGTGAGTTTGGCGGCATGGGTTTAGAAGGCGCGGTGAGACTCGGATTCCGCAAGGAACTCGAAGCCGTAGAGGATGGGCCCGAGAGAAATGCGCTATATCAGCGTTACCTCGATGCACTGTACGCCAAGGGTCGCGCTACAGAGGCCGCGTCCTATCTTGAGATTGACGCCGTTATCCAACCAGCAAGGACGCGCGATATGATCGCAAGCTACTTAGATCAAGCAGAGGACGTCAACCCAATGTCGTGAGATGTGCCTGTAATTTCGAAATGCCTAGACCAAGGGTTTGGGACATGCGATCGAGCTCCGTTAGGTGTGGTAGCTCCCCTGATAAAGCGCGGTTTTCCATCTGCCGCAATTGTGTTCCGGCATCAATCAGACCAAAGGCGAGAGTGGTACTTGCAAGGGTATGCGCGTGCAGTACCACGCTATCCAGATTGCGCTCTTGCAGTGCGAGTCGAAGCGCCTCCCACTGCTCGGCCGACTCTTCCAAAAACTTGCTTACCAAATTCGGTAATTTGTCTCGGCCAATATTCTTTGCCAGCTCAGCCAGCACCGAGCCGTCGTAATCTGAATCGACAAAATGATCATCTGCGAGGGCTTCGGCCACTTCGGGGACCACGACCTCTGCGGCCGAGGCCGGCATCCAACGCTCGAGACACGCAATGAGCTCATTGCGCTGGATTGGCTTAGATAGGAATTGCACAAATTGTTCCTCCTGAGCTCGCTGGCGCATGTTATCGGCCGTATAGGCACTGAGGGCGACAATGTTGGCGTTAGCATAACCCGGCACACTCCGTATTTTTCTGGCCGCGTCAAAACCATCCATGTCGGGCATATTGAGGTCGAGCAAGATAAGATCAAAAGGCGCATCTGACTGTTGAAGGCAATTCACCGCTTCTACACCGGAGGACGCGGTTGCAACGGTCAATTGCAATGATTCGAGTAACTGGCCGTTGAGATATAAGTTTGTTTGTAAGTCATCCACTAGCAACACACGACCGGATAGAACACGAGCCTGCGAAGTCGCCGCCACGGCTTCTATCAATTTATCTCTGGAAATGGGGCGAAGCTCAATTTCAAATGAAAACTGTGAACCCGCCCCGACGATGGAGTCCACTCGCACCTCGCCGCCCAAAAACTTTACGTATCGTTTGACAATACTTAAGCCCAGACCGGTACCTTGAGATTCTCCGGTTCCTGAAACAAGCCCCGTCGCGAATGGGTCAAATATCTTTTCAAGCTGATGCTCTGGTATGCCTGGCCCCTCATCTTGCACATAAAACCTAATTCGATCGAACTGCTGGCCGTGCTCCAATAACTCAGCGCCAAGGTGTACTGAACCAACCGGCGTAAACTTAATTGCATTGCTCAAAAGGTTAGCCAAAGCCTGCTTCAACAGTCGCTGCTGGCCTTGATAGGCCGATGGAAATTCTAGATCACCACTGCGGATAAGCTCGATGTTTTTATTCAGCGCTCTCGGCTGACCGCCCGACAGCTGATCATCGATTAACATATCGAGATCAAAGTTACTGACTTTCTCCTCTCTAGCCCCCGCCTCCACAGCAGCTGACTCTAAAGAAAAATTAATCACCTCTAACAGCCGGTCAGCACTGTGGCTGGCGAGTCTCAGCAGCTCGGCAACTCGATCACTCAACGGCTCATCTGAAATGAGGGTCAAAGCACTGATCACGCCATTTAACGGACTGCGCATTTCGTGACTGACGTGATTGAAGAAACTTTGTTGGACGACGTTTGTTCTTTCCAAATGTGACTTAGTTGCCATTAGATCGGCATTCAATGCCTGTACATCATCGACCATGGTTTTCTGGGTCGACATAAATAGCAACTGATCCATCTGCACATCATGTACTGGGAATTCGCTCAGTTTTGGCGTGACGCCTGACACATTTTCATGCATCCACCACAACCAAGGCACCCCCAAAAAAATGGTTTTACCATCTTGTGCCTGGATAACCTGACCGCGCACGGCAAAGTCGCCACTTTTTGCGATGCCTAAAAACAACTCGCCAATATGAGACCGTGATTCCTGGGCACCACCCGAGAAACCAGAGGGGCGTTTAAAAGAAAATGATTCAAAAAAGCGGACGCTTCCGTCAGCCACTTGAGGCTGATATTTTTTGAGAACATCGCTCGCACGACTGACATAGCCATCGTCGCCGATCTCAGCAACGATCGAGAACAGCTGGTAAAGATGATCAAGTAATATCGTGTTAGGCACGGCGCTTAACCTAGGTTGATTGAGTAGCGCATATGTGTCCCTGATGCGACGGGCATGGCCTCTATAGAGACCATCTCCATAGGCTGTGCAAAGTGTCCCGCCAACGCTTCAAGCAAACCCTCCACGAACGGTGAAAGTCCCAAACGAAAACTTAGATAATCAACCACTATACCTTCGGCTGACTGTTCAATTATCTTAAATTCAGGCGGCCGATAATCGAGAAAAGTGGAGCTAATCCGATCATGCATTGAGTTTAGATTATTGAGAAATTCGACCAAGTTATCCCCTATACTATTCATCAACACGGCATATTCATTGCTCATGGAACTTTTGAGCCAATGGTGCCCAAACGCATGCAACGCGGCACCAAGATCGATGCCGAGTACATCAGCTGTGGTGCTTGCGAGGGCATAGGTGACCTCGTCGTCGTAGGATTTTAGCGATAAAAAACTATCATCGGGCACGCCTGATAAAGTCATAATCTGCTGCCACATCACTTCGCCATGATGATCGATGACCATTTCCCGAAGCGATTTATTGATAATCCCGTACATGCACTTCTCCCTGATTTACATCCGTCTTTGAGGGCCACGTCTGCCTTAATGCCAGCGTCAAATCGTGTCGGCCTAGCTCAGCAACAGCCTCACCATCCAGACTGAGTCGATCTATGGATATCTGTAATACCCAACCAATCCTTCAATTGAGTCACGAGGGCCTGCTTGATTTCCAAGCCTGAATCTTTCGATAGATTGTGGAGGGGGCCACCTCCAACATACCCGATGCTCGATTAATGTTGCCGTCACATAAATCGATCGCAGACTGAATCGCCCGCTTTTCCGTCACCCAAAGCGGCTCTATCCCCTGTCGGGGCAGTTCCGAATAGCCGGTTGACGCTTCAAGATCGGACTCAAGCCCTTCAAACGACAACGCGTCGCTATCTCGAATCGCGCTGCGAACCGCCCCAGCTGTAATCTGCTCCGACTGACTCATCACAACCAATCGAAGCACCAAATTCTCTAATTGCCGTACATTCCCTGGCCATATATAGCGCCGCAACTCTGCATTCGCCTCGTCATCTAAGAAGAGCCCAACTTTACCCTCCCGGAGTGAAAATTCGGTGAGAAATCGCTTTGCGAGGAGAATACTGTCGAGCTCTCGTTCTCTTAGCGGTGGCAGCCGCAGTGGCACCACATACAAGCGATAGAACAAATCCTCACGCAACCGTCCCTCACGCATCTCGAACAAAGGATCCCGATTCGTTGAGGCAATAATCCGGACATCTGATGTAATACTTCGACCGCTACCAACAGGACTGAAAGTCCCATCTTCAAGGAAACGCAGTAGCGTCGATTGGAGGTCAAAAGAAAGATCACAAACCTCGTCAATCAGCAAGGTACCGCCATCGGCCTGTCGCAAGATGCCCGGGTATTCCTCAGACAATTCACCTGTATTTTCTGCGCGGCCAAAGAGCACCAACTCTATGGTTTCGTCGGGAATCATGGCGCCGTTGAGCACCACAAATGGGCCCGGCGCGCGCGCCGAACGTGAATGTATGGCCCTCGCGACCAAGGCCTTGCCTGTACCGCTCTCCCCCATGATCAACGCCGTTGCGCGACTCCCCGCAAGCGCGTCAATCGCGTCATAGACCACCTGCATCACCGATGACTCACCCCAGAGCCCGCCCGAATGGTCTCGCTGATGACTTGCCAGCGATCGCACCCGCTGTGAAAGGGATGCCTTCTCCGCCGCATTCGTCAGTGTGACTCGGAGACGCGGTGCATCAAAGGGCTTAGCCAAAAAATCATCGGCCCCGCGCGCTATAGCTTGCTCTGAGAATTCGGGTCCGTGACTGGTCATGACAACAACCGCTGGCGCTGGTCGCAAAGATTTTGCATCGCCTATCAGCTCCAAGCCATTTCCATCCGGCAGCTCAATATCGATCAGCAAAAGCTCTGGCTGTTCTTCACACAGGGTTTGTCGTGCATCCGAAAGCGTTGGACTCGTAAAGACGTCAAAGCCCGCGCCCTCGAGATAAGCTTCATAAATCGCACACAGCGTCGCGCTATCTTCAACAATTAAAACTTTCACGCGCCACTGCGCTCAATAGGAGCGCCCTCATGACTATCGGCAAATTTCAAAAAAATCTTATTGAGATCGTCGGCGCTGCTCAAAAACGCCTCGAGCACTTCGGGTCGAAAGTGGTTGGGGTCCGTTCTGCCATCACCTTGGGTGATAATTTCGACAACCCGTTCATGGCTGAAGCCCGGTTTGTAAGGGCGTTCAGAGCGCAATGCATCGTAAACATCGACCAAGGTGGTAATTGACGCTTCCACCGGAATCTCGTTCCCCTTTAAGCCTCTCGGATAGCCCGTGCCGTCCCACCGCTCGTGGTGACTGAGTGCGATTCGAGCCGCCATGACCATCACCGGATACTCTGACGACGATAAAATTTTATAGCCGTTCTCAGGATGCTGTCGCATCACTCTCATCTCTGCTGCATCGAGTGGCCCTTCCTTTAACAGGATTGCATCAGGCATTCCCACTTTCCCGACATCATGCAGTGGGGCGGCAAGCCGAATCATATCTCGCCGTTCCGCGTCCCATCCTAACGATCGAGCGATCACCGCGGCATACTCTCCGATCCGAGTAATGTGCTGACCCGTCTCGGGATCCTTGTACTCAGCCGCGGCTGCTAGACAGGCCAACGCTTCAGCATACGCACGGCGGATATCCTTATGCAGTGCCGAAATTGCCATTTCATTCGCCGTGACCTTGGCCGCCAAAGCCTGCTCATTGAGGCGCCTAAACTGCTCCTCTGCGACATATTCTCGCGCCGCCTCGATGTACCTTTCTAGCTGATCAAGGTCAATTGGCTTCAATAGAAACTCGGTAGCGCCCAAATGCATAGCGCGGATAACCGATTGAGTGTCGCCGTTTCCCGTCATGTAAATAACGCGTTTAATGCGGTCCTGTCCCCCCGCTTGACCCGCATTCATGCTCTCGAGCATCTCCAACCCTGAAATTCCCGGCATGGTCAAATCACTCAGCACAATGGCAATACTGCTGTCCGCTTGGTACTTCTCTAACGCCTCCTCACCATTGCTTGCGGTGTCGACCTCGAGCCCCAGAGACTCAACAAACTCCGCTAGCTCTTCACGAATGTCTAATTCGTCATCTACGATTAACGCCTTCATTGTTTCTCCGTACTCGGCGGTTCAGAAGTGTGCTGCCGAATAATCGGCAGACTGATCGTGATTCTTGCGCCGCCTTCGATATTTTCGGCCCACATATCACCCTGCATATCTCGGACGATGCCGTAGCTAATTGAGCCACCCAAACCTGTGCCTTTACCCACCGGCTTTGTGGTAAAGAAGGGTTCAAAAATATGCGGCAATACGTCAGCCGGGATTCCGCCACCGGTATCGCTCACAGCCAGCAGAACTCGGCCAGTCCGCTCTTCTGCACTGACCGTGACCTTGCCCGGATTACCCGAGTCTCGAATCGCGTCGCGCGCATTGTTCACCAAATTAATCAGAACCTGTTCAAGCTGAATGGCATTACCGCGGATAGTCAGTCCGCGAGACTGAACTTCATTCACCAACTCGACATTGGTCAACTTCAATTGCTCACCTAGCAACTCGCAGGCGCCTCGCACAATCTCGTAAATCTCAATAATGCTGAGGTCCTCTCCTGCGAGACGGCCATAGGCACGCATATGATCAATAATGCTTGCGGCTCGGCGCACGGCGCCATCGATACGCTCGAGTTTGGGTAAGGTTGATTCCTCACTTGCGCGCCCCTTACTGATCAGAAATTTCAGATTACTGGTTGCCAGCGAGATGACATTGAGCGGTTGATTCAATTCGTGCGCCATCCCCGTTGACATTTCGCCAAGCGTTGCCAGCTTCGACGCCTGCACCAACTGAGCACTTGTCTGCTTTTGCTCTGTAAGATCAGTCACGATCGCCCACCACCCCGACTCTTGCCCTTTTTCATCGAGTCGCTGATTCACAACCATTAAAAGACTTTTTGGCGAACGACCATCAAGACCAAGCTGCCACTCGGTCACGGTCTTGCCTTTAGAGATCATATCAGTGGCTACTTCTTTTAATCGCGCAATCGCCTCCTGGCGCTGTTCGGTGATGTCTCCAAGGGCGTCGTTAAGAAATTGGATTTGGTGGCGATCATCAAC
>JAYPVH010000015.1:22742-31587 GCA_038134505.1 Halieaceae bacterium
CACCCAGAGGTAGCGAGCGCAACAACTCATCGTAGTTTGCCGCAATAGTGGTCAGTCGACGCTGACCCACCATGACATCTCTCGCCAATTCTCTGAAGTTTTCCTGCAAACTCCAAACTTCATCCAAGCTCGAGTTGCTACTACCCTCCAAAGTATGGATCACCGAACCCGCACCCAGGGCGCCTGCGGGGTTCGTTCGCCAAGTCTTAAAGACCTGTGACAACGTCCGGAGCGGGCCCACTTGTTGGGCAATCAGGTATCTCGACAACCCCAATGCCAAAAATAATAGAACCAGTGCCACGAGGGCGCCCCAGCTCGAGACCTTCACATAAGCGACATAAAGATTCCAGTAGGGATAATCCACCTTCAAGTCGGCTGCGCCATGCAGGTGAATCCTATAATCATCGGTGCGCGACGACCGAACGACCATCTCCAGCATGCCGTTTGGCCTCAACACCGCATCTTGCAGGTCTAAATCTTTCACGACCTGCATCTCGGCCCAAATACTATAGGAAGTGCCGGCCAGATCTTGATTAATCAAGATGTCCCCAACTGTAGCGGTTGCATTGTTCGGCGCAGATGCTCGCGCCTCAAAATTAGAAGCAACCTCCCGACTTCCGAAAACGAGGACTACCCAACTGTCCTCAAGTAACAGGACGCTAGTCGGCGAGTAGCCGCCACCTCGTTCCGGTAAGCTGAGCGCCACAAGCTCTGGTCGAATGTCTATGATTTCTTGTGCTTCTCGTATCAAGTATTGAGCGGACACCTCAATTTGGGCTGACTGGCTGTACACCGCGCCACCTGGCGTGCTGATGACATATTGGATCTGCTCAGCATCCTGCCCGGCAAACAAAGCGAGCTGTCTTTTTACCTCGGCATGGATTTCAGATACCGAACGTCCGCTCTCTGCAAGCAGGACAGTGGTATTTTGCAACGCCTGCAGGCGAGTGCGCGTTGTGATGTAACTTGTACTGAGTAGCTGCTGTGAGCGGTTAGCGACGTATTCGGAGAGCGCGGTGCGTGCGATGCCAAGCCAAGTTTGCCAAATGAGCAACAGCCCGAAAAACAAGGCCGCGACGAAGACTATTGAGGTGAAGTAATTGCCAATTTGTACCAGTGTCACCCGCTGTTGATCTGCAGTTCTGAACGGCGACAGAATCCACCAATCAAGCATCGCCGCGCCGACCAAAACTGATTCAACAATGAGCAAACTAACTATCGCGCTCGTTGCAAATCGTACAGCGACGACCTGAGCATGTAACTGCTCAAGTCCTGCCCAATAGACAGAAAGAATAAAAACAAGAGGCAGCGAGACGAGCAGCAAGGAGGCAATGCCCGACGCCATCACAAAATCGTTACTGATCCATCTCCGGCCTATTGCGACGCCGATTACGAGAGACAAGGCGCCGGCAGTCTCAATAATATAGCGGTCGAAGAACACCGCCGCATTAATCGCCAATGCCTCCAGCACAATCATTGACACCACGAACCAAGCGAACCTGACGCGCTGCAACGTGAGCAGAATCGGAACCAGATACAGCCATAACTGCAGCCCCGAAAACTGGATCGGGCGCAGATAAAGTAGGGCTAACGCACTGACCAAACAAACCAGCGAAAACAGTCCCTCACGCCAAAATGTGCGATCAAACGGCATGAACTTCCCTGCTCATCAATCCTTGGATTGTGCCCTGCGACGTTGCGACGATCATCGCCGTATACCGCCTATATTCGGTAGTTCCGACACTTCAGAGTGCCACGCCGCATGCGCCATTATCCCGTCCTGATGTGCATACGCAGCGGTCTTGTGGCTCAAGCCTATCAGTTGGATCGGCGGGGCGTCGCCGTGCCCTCGTTCAAATCGGCGCAAGTACGTTCTCGTGACCACCCAGTGCCTTCCTCATGTGCCAATCGGCGCCTCCCAATCAACGTTGTGCCAACAATCTAGGAGGCAAGATTAGCGTGTAGCCTACCACAGACCCATAGAAATGTTTGCGAAATGCAAATCGAAAATCAATTTGCGAAAAACCAGCGCCAGGGCTTCCCACACGCCAGTTGGCGGTTTAAGCTTTCGCTATGGAGCATAAAAAAATTCTCATCGTCGATGACGAGGCAATGATCGCTGAAGAACTGAGCGAATTTCTGGAGTCATTAGACTACCCCTGCGCTTCGGCCACCAGTGTGGATGACGCCCTTGGGCTCATTGGTCGTGATGAGACCATAACGCTGATACTCACGGACATGCGGATGCCCGGAAAGGACGGCATTGACCTCCTTAAGGCGCTGAGCACCTTCGAAGATCGAGAATTTCAATGTGTGGTGATTTCTGGACACCTCGATGCCGATCAAGAAATTGCTGGCGTGACCGCGCTACCGGTCTCGGTGATGCGCAAGCCAGTCGATATCGGAGAAGTTGTCAGCTTTCTAGAGAGTTTGTCTTTCGTTAGCTGAAACCGGCAGCGCCACCTCAATAGCATGGGCCGGTAACTCGCTTTGCGCAAACGCCCCGAACTACTCAGAAGAGCCCGGCAACGTTTCTGCCCGCGCATCCAAGCGCTCAAAAATGGCTTCTTGATTGATCTCAATCTCACCTGGCGCACCCTGGGGACATCGCGGAATCCCTTCATCCTCTGACCGCACCAAGTCCAAGCCTAGGGCGTCAATCCGGTCAGCGCTAAAGCCATCGACCCCAAGGGTTTGGGTCAACAGTCCCATCTCAGCAAGCGTGGTTGCCTGAGCAGAGACGAGAGCGGCGCGAGCCTTTACCAAGGCGCGCTGGGTGTCAAAGTATTCATTCTGGCTATCCAACAAATCCAGTAACGAACGCTGGCCAAGCTCAAATTGGTCGCTATAACCTGCTCGCGCGCGATCTTGTGACCGTAGCTGCTCTTCGAGCAAAGAAACTTGACGCGATAGCGCAGAGATATCGTTAAAGGCGATCACTGTGTCGCGCCGTGTATTCAAACACGCCTGCTTTCGAGCCTCTATGGCGGAGTAGTAGCGTGCGTTTGCCTCTCTTCTGCGAGCGACGTCGCTGCCGCCACTGTAGAAATTATAGGTCATGACGAGTTCGATCGCCTCGAGGTCGAAGTCACCTCGAACGCCCCCGATATTTTTTTCCCACTCGTTGCGATACCGTAAATCAACCCGAGGAAAGAAATCCCCCCGCGTTGCACTGACAGCCAAGCGGGCTGCGCGCATATCTTCTATTGCACTATTGACCGCAGGACTCTGCTGATATGCCTTCTCTAGCGCAGCGGCTCGGAGCGCTGGCATCGACTCTCTGGGTATAGTCGGCATCGCCAATGCGGCGCTAGGCGCTTGCCCAACAACACGCTGAAATTCTAACTGTATGTCGTGCAGGTTTGTCACTTCTGTCAACAAATTACTCTCTGCCAATGCCAGACGTGCCGTCGCTTGCTCGACATCGACGCCGTTGCTCCGACCACCCCGATTGCGCTCCACTAAACGATTGAACACTTGTCTGTGGACCACATAGTTTTGTTCTGCAAATTCAACGAGCCTCTGGTACACAACGGTATCTAAATAAGCGTTGGTCGCCTCTAGCGCGATTTTCTGCGTTGCCTGCTCGAAGGCATAAAAACTTGAAAGCTTTTCATAGTGCCGCGAACGAACAATGTCTCGCGTCTGGAACCCATCAAACAGCAGTTGTGTAATTTGGAATCTCACCCCTTCACGGTCATAGCGGCCGTAGTTCAGCAATGGAGTTTCCCTTTGTTCTCTACCGTAATCAGCGGTCAAGTCCACTGACGGCAGCATAGCGCCTGCGGCTACCGCCTCCGCCTGGCGAGCAGCTTCAAAATCAAAGTAAGCTCGAGTCACAGCGGGGTTGTAGCCCAGCGCAGCGCTCAACGCCTCAGAAAAGGTACCTACTGACGCGCTAGCTGATACAGCCAAAAGGCACCCCAGCGCCAAGAAGCCACCTATTGCAGTGCGGCTCATCAAATATCTCTTCACCATGTCGCCTTCCCCCACTAGGGCAATATTAGTTAACTATCTCGTCGAGCGCTCGGTTGCGCCGGCAGAAAAGCTTAGCGATCTAGATCCAGTAAGCTACTCTGATGGTGCATTCTCTAGGTTTTTTAAAGGGCTCTTTATCCGACTTTTTTGCCGGACTCTTTTTAAGGGCTTCTTTTTATTGAGGCCTCTTTTTATTGAGGCCTCTTTTTATCGGGGCCTCGCTTTCAGGGCCGCTCACGCCCTTTTTTCTCTCAATTTTTATGGCGACTACGCCAAGCCAAGCTACAATGCGTGTAAGTTACGGAATGTGTTAAAAAAGTCAACGCCGGTGTGGGATACTAGATGTCTTAGTACCCTGCCGCGGGACACTGGTCGTCGCAGGGAACACACCTGAGATACCAACGTCCAAACGTTGGAATGGTAGGACGATCTGGCTAATCAAATGACTCGCTATCGCACTCACATTCGGGCTGTACTGGCCATGATTAAGGCGTGTATGTGGGTCAGCTTGACCGTCGTGGCCTTGGATTTAAACCAGATGAGCTCGCTTGCCGAGGCTCGTTTTGGTGATCGCGCAAGGCAGACCGTAGCCGATTGGCATAACTTACTGACCAGTGCCGAACCCGAGCCTACCCTAAGGCAATTGCAGCTAGTTAACGATTTTTTCAACTCCCGAGTGAGATGGTCTACAGATCGGGACATCTACGATACTGAGGACTATTGGGCGACACCCTTGGAAACTATGGGAAGGCTCGTCGGTGACTGTGAAGACTTTTCCATCGCCAAGTTTGCCTCGCTGAGGGAGCTCGGGATCCCGCCCGAACAGTTACGCTTGATCTATGTCAAAGCGATTTCCGGTGGGTTGACACAAGCACACATGGTGCTCGCTTGGTACGAAACACCGTTATCGATGCCATTGATTTTAGACAATATCAATCAAACCATATTGCCGGCTAACCAGCGTCGAGATCTTCAACCCGTTTTTAGTTTTAATAGCGAAGAGCTGTGGCTGGGTGCAAACGGTAACCGGGTTTCAGCGAGCCCACAGGCGCGCATGTCCCGCTGGCGGCAAGTGCTGGATCAAATGCGCAAAGAAGGGTTAGAAGGTTAACTGAGGAATCGACATGTCACTATTTAAGCAACTGTGGATTGGACTCGCCATACTGATGGTTTCGGTATTTGGCGCGACGTTTTACATTAATGCAGAAGGCAGTCGAGCCTATCTAGAGCAAGCACTGACACTCAAAAACCAAGATGATGCACTGCGTGAAGCCCGGCTTCTCCGGGAACGCTTGGTAGAGCCAGATATCGTATCGATCGAACTCGAATTACAAACCATCATTGACCAAGGCAACTATGAACGCGTCGAGTTCTTTGATCCTAACGGTCATCTTCTGGTCGCCTTGAGCAACACCCCCCCCATTAGTGATGCGCCCAAACAATTCATCCAGATGTTTCAAATAGATGCGCAACCCGGTCGCAACCTCGTGGACAACGGCTGGACACAGCTCGGTAGCATAAGCGTTCAATCGTGGGCCAGCTTTTCCTATGACGAGCTTTGGATGGGCGCGCAGCGGACGCTGATGATGTTACTCGTCGCACTCCTGATTACCGGCTTGGTCAGCACTGGATTGTTAATGAAAATACTAAAGCCGCTCGATCAAGTTGTAGACCAAGCCACCGCCATCGGAGAGCGTCGTTTTCTGACCGTGCCACTGCCATGGACTAAAGAGTTTGCTCAAGTCACTCAGTCGATGAATGATCTATCTCGTCGCGTACAAGACATGCTGGAGCGGGAGACAAGGCGCCTCGCGAGTCAGAGAGAAGCGCAAGATGTTGACCCAGTAACCGGCTTACTCTTGCGCGAGCCTTTTATGAACCGCCTTCTAGCCACCCTCGAATCAGAAAGCGAGAACGCAGCCGGCTCAGTGGTTATCATGCGAATCAACAATCTTCTGAAACTGAATCAGCTGTATGGTAGAGCCGCGATAGATCACTTGTTGCAAGAGATTGGACAAGCGCTAAAAGCCGCGGTGCCAGCCCGTGAGGCTTGGGTTATCGGGCGACTCAACGGCTCCGACATCGCCGTTATTGCCCCCCAAGAGATCAGCCCCAAACCCATAGCGGAACGCTTACTCAAGGCTTTAATAGCCGTTATTGAGGCGCACGAGCTACTGCAAGAGACGACTCTGCCAACGGCTTGCACTTACTATGAGAGTGGAGACACCCTTGGTCAAATGATGACAACCTTGGACAGTGCGCTGCTGTTGGCCGACAAAGAGGCCAGCAACTTGGTTATAGAGGCCAACCGCAGCGACGCGACAAGTGGCTCGGCACGCGAGCAAGCACTGTACTGGAAGCAGTCGCTTCAGAATGCATTCGATCATGGTGATGTCAGTATCGTGACGTTCCCCGTGGTGGATGAGCAAGGATTACTGATCCACGATGAAGCGATGGTTCGGATCAACATCAATAATCAGATCCGTCACGCTGGAGAATTTCTACCCTGGGTTCACCGATTGGACATGAGTGATGCCCTTGACCGAGAGGTTATACGCCTGTGTATCGATCGCATCAAAGCCTCTGGTCGTAGCGTTCATGCCAATCTCTCCACAAACGCCGTGACGAACAGCAATTTCGCAACCTGGCTGGCAGATTTGATCAAAGGAGAATCTGACGCTCAGGGCTGGCTAGGGCTGGAAGTTTCCGAGGCCACAGCGTTTACCCACCCCGAGGGCTTCCGCAAGCTGTGCCAAAGTGTGAGGCCCTATCGGATTAAAATCGGTATCGAGCACATGGGATATCGTATCTCAGATATCGGGAAGCTGGGCGACCTTGGCCCTGACTACTTTAAGATCGACAGTCTGTTCACGCGAGAGATAAGCCACAATAGTGGCAACCAGGCTCTGCTTCGCACCTATGCAGGCATTGCCCAATCACTCGGTATTCCATGTATTGCCGAAGGTGTAGCCACTTCGGGAGACTGGATCGCCGTGACTGAACTGGGCGCTGTCGGGGCAACCGGGCGAGGCGTCAAGGAGTCTGAGTAAATAAGGCACCGGACACCCTATGAGGGCACGCCTTAGCCAGCTGGGGTCTTAGAGAGGGCCCTCATCCTCAAGAATATCGAGGTGACCCCGGCGCAACGATCGCATCTGGTTGCGCAGCATCACTTTTTCCTGTGCTTCCGGGGGGAGATCAGTGAAGACCAATAAATTCTTCTCCATCATCACCTCAAGCAGATCGTCGAGCACCCGGATGAATTGAAGATCTGAACGAAGAAAATCTGAATTCGTAGCGACAGTGAGTAGAAATGCCTCTACCTCCGCCGCATCATCAGCCGATGCCGGACTGAATCCGGGTTGCGGCTCTCGACTCACCGCGACAATCTGTCCAGCATCATCTCGGCGAATAAATGTCATGTCGATTTCTGGAGCATTGACGACGTCAGTGTCATGCTGCATTGCGATCACCCATCCAGCTATTGGCCATCAGAACTTGTACCTCTCATGAAACACCCGGGCCCATGCACAGCATGGGCCCGGGGCGTAACCCGTCTGGTTATGACTCGCTGTTGAAGTCCGACGTATCATCATCCTGCCGAATGAGCAGGTCAGCTTCCAGCAAAGAAATCGCCATGTCAGCAGTATCTGTAGCTGTATCCGACTGCGGCGCACCGGAACCCGCCATCGGCGAAGCCTGGCCCGCTTCGGGCAAGGGGATGTCATCCTCTTGCGCGATCACATCGGCCGCGTCAATCGCGAAGCTCGTGTCCTCTGCGGTTGTGGTCGTGCCATCAGCCCAATTCACGGACGCCTGGCCATGAATAACCACGTCGCCATCAGCCTCAGCGCCTTCGGTACTATCCTCGCGATAGCTAAGCTCAATACTTTCAACGCCCAGCTCGGTCAGTGACACCAACTCGTTGGCATCAGTTACACCATCGGAGTTAAGGTCTTGCCAGATACCGAATTGCTCCCACTGCGCATCTTGAGCATCGAGAACACCATCTTGGTTGGTATCAAAAACCTCAGCGACGGCAGCCAAATCGGTCTCCGCGGTATCACTCCACTCGGTGAACACATACTCACGAGTCTCATCCACCGTACCGGATCCGTTGGCATCAATAACCAGCAACCCGTCCTCCGGACCTACCCATGCGGTGTTGACTGACTGGCCAGTCTGCGAATCAGTAAAGACGACACCCGCCTCACGTCCTAGATATTCGATACCATCATCATCGAGATCGATCGCTATCGGTGCTGACCCATCATCGTCGGAGATCACAAAGTTTATGAAATTGTTTTCTTCAGGCCAGATACTATCGATGATCGTCATGGTGAGTGTCTCGCCATCATCGGTATCCGTATCATCGACCTTGGTCACTGTCACGGTAAAGGGGTTGCCCGTTAGCTGCTTAGTCACGCCTGAATCATTAGTGAGGGTCACGATCAGCTGATTGCCAGAGAGGACTGAAGAAACGCTGAAGCTATTCGAGTCAACCTCAAAGGTAAAGTCACTTGGCGTTGCGGTCCCGGATAATTCAAAGGTGATCGTGCGAGACTCTCCTGCCGCGATCGACTTATCGCCCGACGCATTCATCGAACCATTAGCCATAATCTCAGTGCCAAATTGCACGTTAAAGGTCATATTACCCTTTGAATTATGACCCTCTTCTAACTCATACGCTTGACTCTGGTTTGAATTTCCTTGTTGAGCAATCCAGAAGCCACCAGACGGCGCCACGTCATTATCGATGATTGTGGTGGTGACCGAATCGTTACCCAACGTCAGCTCTTCAAAACCACCGTCATCGGATGTACTGATCGTGAGCACAATGGTTTCGCCATCATCAAGCTCAGAGTCA
>JAYPVH010000015.1:31687-56425 GCA_038134505.1 Halieaceae bacterium
TCAATCGTCGCAAGATCAAACGTCACACTCGACGCGCCCGCTGCTATCACAAACGGCGTCTCTGACGTGTAGTCCGTACCATCCGTCGCCGTGCCCGTATAGGTCACGATAACCGTAATATCCGTCGCAGCCGTGATCGGATTGCCATCCTTGTCCACCAGACTCAACGTGTAATCCGTCGTCGTCGCACCTTCCGCAACCGTCGCAGGTCCACCAATGCTCAATACCACTGCATCCTGGTCCGGCTCATCCGGCGTATCCGGCGTATTCGGGTTCGAGTCATCAATGATCGTCGTCGTGACACTGTCATTACCCAGCGTCAACGCCTCAAAGCCACCATCATCACTCGTGCTGATGGTCAAGATCATCGTCTCGCCGTTGTCCGCGTACGCATCATCAATCGTCGCAAGATCAAACGTCACACTCGACGCGCCCGCTGCTATCACAAACGATGCCTCTGACGTGTAGTCCGTACCATCCGTCGCCGTGCCCGTATAGGTCACTACAACCGTGATGTCCGTCGTTGCTGTGACGAGTTGACCCGCCCCGTCGACGAGCTTGAGCTCATAGAATGCTGTGGTGTCCCCTTCTTGGACGACGTCAGGACCAACGATACTTAAAATGACGATGTCACCGACGTTAATCGTGACAGTGGCTGTGTCGGTACCACCGTTGCCATCTGTAATCGTATAGGTAAACGTATCCTGACCACTGAACCCCGCATTCGGTACGTAGGTGAACGTGCCATCGGGATTCAATGTCAACGTGCCATTGCTCGGCTGGGTATTGCCCGTGATCGTCAAGGGATCGCCATCAGGATCCGAATCGTTAGGCAACACCGACCCATTCACCGGTGTTTCAAACTCCGTCGTCACCAAATCGTCAACCGCATCTGGCGGGTTGTTCACGACCGCCGCTTCTAACAGCGGCTCACTGGTAGAAACCTCTTGTGCTCGTATTGCTGCGCTGGCTGGATCAGCCACCTGCTCGGGCAGCGAAAAGGCCACACGCCCCAACCGAACGAAAGAACTTCCGTTATCACCGCCCGCACCCGCAGCAGCAGCCTCTAATGATTCCAACAGGTCGCCATCACCCTCTAGGACTGCCAAAATCTGGTCCGCATCGTCGAGACCGATGGCGGAATCAAGAGCCGTATCACGGTCGACGACCGTCACTTCTGAGGTCAACAGTAGCCGTCGATCACCGGCTAGTAAGATCGGCGGCGCATCAGGCGTCTCAATCTCGACAATCGCGCCGTTACCCGTAACGATAGTCTCACCCTGGTACACACTGTCACCGAGCTTGAGCTCTCTGAAAGCCCCCCCCTCCTCAGCAAATACCTGACCTACCAGCTTAATCACTGTACCGATTACTTGTGCCATAAGTCTGTCCCGCGCAAATTTCTGGAATGATCGCCATTTTCCCGCGGCGATGACTGTCGCAATACGTACTAAAGTACTAGAAGATTGAAAAACAGCGCTGTCTCGGCCATGGGCGCCGTATCAGCGAGACGACTGCTGGACTCTGCTATCCACATTCCTCGCTGACACACCGCGAGATATCCGGTGTGCTAGCGAGCCGCTTGCTGAGCATAGGAAAAAAGGTGCGTGAGCGGCACGGCGCAGGCGACACACGCTCAATGTATTGGAAGACTGTTGACCATGAGTGCGAGTTTAACGCGATCGCGAATTCCAAGCTTGTCAAATACGATCGTTAGGTGCGACTTGATTGTCCGTTCCGTAACGCCTAGGAGCTCAGCAATTTCCCGATTGCTCAAGCCGCGCCCCACCAACTGGGCCACTTCATACTCTCTGGCCGTCAGGTCCGAGAAATCCACTGCCGCCGCGGGCATTTTCGCAGTGGTACTAGAGACTAGGCTGACCAACTGCTGCAGTAAATTAGACGGCATCCAATACCCGCCCTTCTCAACGACACCGGCGATGTCCTGCAACTGCTGGGGAACTGATTCGAGGTGGCAGTAGCCGGCGGCGCCTGAGGTCAGATAAATCGCAGCCTCAGAGTCGCTTGGGATCGCACTCATCACGACCACCATAAGACCGTGCTCTAAAAGCTCAGACAATAGCAACTGTTCTGAACCTTCCTTCACAGACGACAGGTCCAACCAACACAACGTCTGCTCGGTCCCGACGGCGCTTAGCGCATCTTCGGGCGCGACCATCTCGAGCTCTGGAAACGCCGCAAGCCATCGTGCGGACGCTGCATGATGAGTGACAAATAGATAACGCATTAACGCTCCGACAGTGAACGTTGATGCGCTCGCAGCACAGGCTTCATCAAATAAGCCAGCACAGTTTTTTTACCCGTAACAATATCTGCCTCCACCGTCATCCCGGGTATGATGGGTTGATCTTCAGCAAACGCGGCGCGTTCCGTTCGGATCGTGACCTCGTAGTAGGCATCTCCGTCTTCATCGAGCACAGTGTCAGCGCTGATCTGCTCGACAAAGCCATTCAATCCACCGTAGACCACAAAATCATAAGCACTCACTTTGACGTTAGCGAGCTGGCCCGGCGCCAAAAAAGCAATATCCTGTGGCCGTATTCGCACCTGGACTAGCAAAGTGTCATCGCGCGGCACAATCTCAACGACATCGCGGCCCGGCAACACAACACCGCCCACGGTGTTGAAAAACAGCTGTTTAATCGTCCCGGCAACCGGTGCTACAACCTGTGTTTGCCGCACACGATCGCTCAATCCTTCCTCAGCCTCTTCGACGGCAGACAAGCGTGTCATGGTTTCCGCCAACTGCTCGCGGTGTTCAGTGACAAAGTCAAGCTCCACATTGCTCAGTTGATCGATAGCCTCACCAATCGCCGCCTCAGTCTGCTGGATTTTTGCCCGAGTTTGTCTCAACTCGCCTTCAGCGCGATTGACCTCGCGCTCTAAACGTAAAATTTCGATCTGTGCCACCGCACCGCTTTCGATCATCGGGCGCGTTACGGACAACTCCTGATCCGCAAGGTTGAGCTCCGTTTCAAGCTGTTGCTCTCTGGCCTTTTGTTCAGCGAGTTCCTCTCGTCGCTGAGTGAGTTGCTGTTCAGCGATGGATAACTTGACGCCCAAGCTGTCCATGCTGGCGTCGTAGAGCCGTTGTTCTTGACTCACAATATCGGGTACGTCCGCCAAATCCTCGGTGCTCGGTTGAAACGGCCGTGATTCGACCAGCGCCGACAAGCGCGCCGCGCGAACTCTCAACCCCCGCCGCTCTGCCTGACTTTCTCCCAAAGAAGCCAGTGACCGCGTTTGATCGAGTCGCAGCAGGAGATCTCCAGACTCCACAGTAGACCCTGCACGCACTAAGATCTCACTGACGACGCCACCATCCTGCGAACCCACCACTTGCACTTGCTGAGAGGGAATGACCTTACCATCACCTCGCGTCACGGTATCGACTTCGGCAAATGCCGCCCAAACAACCAATAACACAATACTCAGCGTTGCCGCATACAGAAGCCTTCGAGCTCGCAAGGGCTCCTCTTCTAGCATGGCCAGTTCAGCCAGCGCACTCCACTCGCGCGGCCTGTTACCCTCATTGTGCTGTGATGTCATCATGACGCTCGACCTATGCGACCCTGCTGTAAGGCTGCGATTACTGAGTCCTTCGGACCATCGGCAACCAATTTACCGCCGTCCATGACAATAATACGATCCACTAGATCCAACAGTGCATTGCGATGCGTGACCATCAGTAGGGTCCGACCCTCCAAATAGCGCGCAAGCTCCTCTTTCACAACCTTCTCAGTTGAGTGATCCATGGATCCGGTGGGCTCATCAAAAAGCAAAATCGGCGGCTCATGAATCAGCGCTCGCGCCAAAGCAATGCATCGTCGCTGACCGCCCGACACCGAATCTCCGCGTTCGCTAATGGGCATATCAAAGCCCCTGGGATGACGATTCACAAAATCGGACAGTGCCGCTCGCTGTGCGGCGAGCAACAAAGCCTCATCAGTCAATTCGGGATGCGCCAACATCAAGTTGTCTCGCAAGGTCCCGTGGAATAGTGTGACATCCTGTGGCAAATAGCCTACCTGCGTCCGATAATCTCGCGGTTCAAGCTGTCTCAGATCAATGCCGTCGATCAAAATCTCTCCCGACGTCGGCTGATAAAGCCCCATCGCCAACCGTGTGAGAGTCGACTTACCTGAACCTACCCGTCCAAGAATCGCGACCTTCTCTCCTGCTTTCAGTTTAAAAGACACGTCTGACAATGAGTGAATATCGGCGCCAGGATAAGCGAAGGACACATTCTTGAATTCGATGTCACCTACGAATTGCTCTCTGGACACGAAGGCACCTTGCTCGCGACTGTCCATAGGCGTGGCGAAAAGTCCGTCCAACGAAATTTTTGAGATCTGAGCGTTGTGAAACTGAGTAATCAGACCCGCTACTTGAGCGAATGGCGCAGCGGCTTTGTTAGCGAGCATAGTGCCCGCAATCAGGCCGCCCATACTCAGCTCCCCTGCCGCAATCAGATACACACCAGTAACAATCACCAAAACACTCACCGCCTGTAAAATGAGGCCGCTGCCAAAGGCAACTGACATACTGACGCGTCGTAATTGCACGCCAACATTCGCTAAGAACCGCGTCGTGTCCTCCCACTTGCGCTGCATAACCGACTCGGCGCTCAAACCCTTTAGCGTTTCAACACCGGCGAGCGTCTCGATTAATGTTGCGTTGCGGAGCGCACCCGCTTGATAGGTGCTCTCAGTCAACCGCTGAAGCTTGGGGCGCTGCCATAACGCCAGAGCAACCAAAGCGAGAATTGCACCAAGAACTGGTAAAACCAGGGGCCATGCGATCCAACTAACAACCAAAATAAAGATCAGCGCAAACGGTAAATCGATAATGGTTGTCACCGTCGCCGAGGTTATAAAATCTCTCAGTGTCTCAAATGAACGCAAATTCACCGCAAAGGAGCCGACGGAATTGGGCTTGTGTGCGAGCTGCATACCCAAGACTCGTTCCATAATTTTGCCCGACAACGTCACATCGACGCGACGGCTCGCCAAATCGAGAAAATAGCCGCGCAACCACTTCAGCGAAAAATCGGCGATCAGAACAATGCCAACGCCGATAGCGAGCACCCAGAGGGTCTCGAACGCTGCATTCGGAACCACGCGGTCATAAACATTCATCGTGAATAGCGGCACTGCGAGCGCAAACAAGTTGATCAAAAGCGCCGCCAGCAGAACATCGCGATACAACACTTTGTTTTCTCGCAGCGCAGACCAAAACCAATGCCCCTCTCGATCGGGATCTCCCACTGCCACCCGATTATCGAAACGAAAACGAGGACGCGCGAGTAGGACAACCCCAGTCGACTCTCTCGACAGGGCATCAACAGGGATACTGACAACCCCTTCCACCATCTCCGGCCGAATGATTTGCGCCTCACCTTCGGCGTTGGTGCCGAAATAGACGCAGGCTCGATTGTCGCTCAACATGACAATCACGGGACAGACAGCCTGGGGAATCTCCTCGAGAGCGAGCTGATGGAATTTGGTGTTGAGACCGGCACGTTTAGCGGCACGCGACAGTAGGTCCGGTGTGAGGCCTTCTTGATCGATCGGCAAACCGGACGCCAGTGACGCTGCAGTCGCTTGCAATCCATGATGCCTCGCCACCAACAACACACATTTCAACAGTGCATCTGTTTCCACGCCAATCGCCCCCAGCACATTAGGTCGCGGGCAAGCTCAGCGACCTCTCTGACGGCCAAAGTATGTCAGCAGTCGTGGCGATAAACCAGAGCCAAACTCGGGATCGAGTTGACCGGATCGGCTCCCTAGAAACGAGAGCGAACATTTTCAGTTCGCTTCGCGTGTGCCCAAAACAGCGCAGCTGTCAGTAAAATGATGGCGCCACCTTGATGCATTGCTGCGATCGGCACTTGCACGTGTGAGAGCACCGTCGCCACCCCGAAACTCGCCTGAAGCAAAACCGCAACACCGATGAGCACGCTGGCCAATCGGACACGACGATCAGTGCTCACCATCACGCCACGCAGGGCCACTGCCAAAAGGATCGCCACCGTCACGTAGGCGAGCATTCGGTGGTTGAAGTGAATCGTTGTGACATCTTCGAAGGCGGCTGTGAGCCCATCGGCATAGAGCCCCGTCGGCACCAACCGATCCCCCATGAGCGGCCAGGTGGGGTAGGACAAGCCTGCATCAGTACCTGCTACAAATCCGCCTGAGAGCACCATGACATAGACCGTAACGGGCACCAGCCAAGGACTGATTCGCGCGACACCTGTCGGCGCCACGGGGTTAGATGCCGTCAGTTGCAAAATCAAAGTGATGATGTAGGCGTAGATGGCAACTGCCAACCCGAGGTGGGCGGTAAGGCGGTACTGTGACACATCAGGACGATCGACCAAGCCACTCTGAACCATATACCAGCCCAACAATCCCTGACAGCCGCCAAGCACCAGTAACAAGAACAGATGTGGGGTGTAACCCTGCGGTATGCGACGACGAAGCGCAAGGTAGAGCAGGGGCACAAAAAATAGCAAACCGATCAACCGACCGAGAACGCGATGGAGATACTCGTACCAAT
The DNA here is from genome assembly GCA_038134505.1 of Halieaceae bacterium. Taxonomy (GTDB): domain Bacteria; phylum Pseudomonadota; class Gammaproteobacteria; order Pseudomonadales; family Halieaceae; genus Luminiphilus. Next base: position 38,270 of record JAYPVH010000015.1, read on the forward strand.
AAATGGCTTTAAAACCCTCGAGATCCATTCCGAAATTAATTTTCTGATATTCGGGGTAGTTCTTGTAGCTTTCGAAAGCGATCAACCATTCCGCATCGTTGAGCGGCGGAATGACGCCGAGCAATGGCTGCCATTCAACCATCGACAAACCGGAGTCGGTCAGTCTTGTCACGCCGCCCAGCAAAATCATGCCAAAGATTGTGACCGCACAAATGGTCAGCCAGATTGCGACCCAACGCTCATTGCGCCCTATTTCGACCGTCATAGTCAGTCCTCGAAAAATGCGGGCGCAAGTGTAACCGATGCCGGACCGATTGGCAGGTAATCCGGTACACTGCCGTCCCAACAAGGCGAGCGATGTCTGGAAATCGGCAATGTCCCTACTTCACCTGCGCGAGGCAGAGTTACATTTTGGAACGCATCGACTGCTAGACGGCGTCGATTTAACACTGACGCCGGGACTCAAATTGGGCTTACTCGGCCGCAATGGTGCGGGCAAAACATCGCTCATGAAGACAATCGCTGGCGATCTCAGCTTAGACGATGGTGAACGGTGGTGCCGCCCCGACCTCAAGCTCGCGCGGTTAGAACAAGAACTCCCCACGAGCGATCAAGCCTCTGTATTTGAGGTGGTCGCTGGGGGCCTCTCCGAGATCGGTGACTGGCTTATTCAGTATCAGCAGCTCGCCGCCAGCAGTGACGCGCATACCCCCGATACCATCTCTCGCATGGCGCGTTTACAGGACAAGATTGAATCTCGCGACGGCTGGCGCTTGCAGCAACAGGTAGAAACAACACTCAGCCAACTCAACTTATCGGCTAAAGCACTGCTTTGCGATTTATCCGGTGGTTGGCGACGTCGAGTCGCTCTTGCCCGCGCACTGGTGATCGAACCCGATGTACTGCTGCTCGACGAACCAACGAATCACCTTGATATCCCGGCAATTATTTGGCTCGAGCAACAGCTGCAACAGTACCGTGGCGCGCTCGTCGTCATCAGTCATGACCGACGTTTTCTGCAGCAGGTCACCAATGCGATCGCTGAGCTTGATCGCGGCAAACTGACGATGAAAGTTGGAACATATCAAGATTTTGTGCGCTTCAGAGAACAACAGCTAGCGGCTGAAAACAGGGCTACAGCTCTGTTCGACAAGCGATTGGCAGAAGAGGAAGTCTGGATTCGTCAGGGGATCAAGGCTCGCAGGACGCGTAACGAGGGTCGTGTGCGCGCGCTGAAAGCGATGCGAGAGGAGCGGGCAGAGCGACGTGCCGCCCTAGGACGCGCGGACTTTTCGATCGAGAGTGCAAGCCCGTCAGGAAAAATTGTCGCTGAGGCGAAGGCAGTAAGCTTCTCCTATGGCGATGCGCCGGTAATTCGCGACTTCTCAACCATAATCCAGCGGGGCGACCGGGTCGGTATCGTAGGCTGTAATGGCGCTGGAAAATCAACCCTGATCAAGTTGCTCTTAGGCGAGCTTGAGCCGGTAACAGGCAGCATTCATCGCGGGACTCAGTTGAAGATCGCCTATTCCGATCAGCTCCGAGACAGTCTCGATCCCAATAGCAATCTGATCGACAATATCTGTGAAGGCCAAGAGTTCATAGAGCTTGGCGGGCAACGCCGCCACGCGATCAGCTACCTATCTGATTTCTTATTTACTCCTGATCGTATTAGAACGCCAGTCAGAGCATTGTCTGGGGGAGAACGCAACCGTGCCATCCTCGCCAAATTGTTCACCACGCCGGCCAATGTGTTGGTATTGGATGAACCGACTAATGACCTTGATATCGAGACACTTGAGCTGTTGGAGGAGCTGTTGATGAATTTCGATGGCACCCTTCTTCTGGTCAGCCACGACCGAACGTTTATGGATCAGGTGGTCACCAGCTTACTGGTGGTAGATGAGACGGGGCATGTCGATGAACAGGCGGGTGGATTCAGTGACTGGGAAGCGCGCGGCGGCGCGCTCTCAGAGACAGCAAATGACTCGATGACTGAATCGCCCTCAGCACGTCAATCACGCCAGGTGAGCGATCAACCGAACAGGATGAGCGCAAGCGTCGCGCAAACCAACACGACAGGGTCGCTCAACAAAGCGCGAAAACTCAGTTACAAGGAACAGCGCGAGCTCGATGCCCTGCCAGACTTGATCGCAGCGCTTGAAGCTCAACAGGAAGCGCTAGAAGCCGAGATTAACGCGCCCGATTTCTACGCGCAGCCCTCAGATCACGTCAACGCTCGGCTATCCGAATTCAGCGCAGTACAACAATCGCTCGATGACGCTCTCGAGCGATGGACCGAACTCGAAAGCTAGTTCTTATCCAATGTTACAAGACTGCAGAGACCGCAGAGACAACGCGATCCATGTTACCCGCATTGAGACTGGCAACGTTAATGCGGGAGGAATCGAGCATATAAAGGCTGTGGTCAGCGCGGACCCGTTGCGCTTGCTCAGCACTCAAACCCAAGAACGAAAACATGCCTTTTTCTTGCGCAATAAAACCGAAGTCACGACCGGTGGCAGCCTGCAGGCGGTCGCGAAACTCACCGCGCAAGCCATTGATGCGCTCACACATTTGCGCCAGCTCCTGCGTCCACGATAGGCGTAGCTGTGGATCCGTCAGCACCAAGCCGGCGATGATGGCACCGTGGGCCGGGGGCATCGAGTAGACACGACGCGCCGCAGATTTTGCCTGACTCGCTGTTGCTTGCGCGGCGCGCTCATCAGCGCAAACAAACAGGGTTGCGCCTGTGCGCTCGCGGTATAAACCTAAGTTCTTAGAACATGAGGCGGCGATGATCACTTCTGGAACCCGATTAATCAGCGTGCGGATGCCTGCGACATCCTCAGAAAGTCCTGTACCCATCCCCTGATAAGCCAAGTCCACAAATGGCGTGAAACCCTGAGTCGCGGCCATATCGGCAATCACAGCCCACTGCGCCTCGGACAAGTCGGCGCCTGATGGGTTATGGCAACAGCCGTGTAACAACACCACATCGCCGCGCGCCGCCTGACCCAAGTCGGCCACCATCGCCTCGAAGTTCACGCCATGACTTGCAGCGTCATAATAGCGATAAGTCTGAAATTGCAAACCCACGCTACCAATCAAGGGGATATGCACAGGCCATGTCGGATCGCTGACCCAAACGTTGGCTCCGGGCGACGCGGCCTGCAACACTTCGGCACCAATTCTCAGCGCGCCACAGCCACCGGGCGTTTGAATCGCGCTGATCTGGTTATTGTGCTGTACAACAAAGTCATCACCGAGCACCAAACGTTGAATCGCGTCGAGAAATCGATCATCTCCCTGTGGCGGCAGATAGGCCTTCGTCGTCTCCGCGGAGGCTAGCTGCGTCTGCGCTTGTGCTACGGCTTCAAACACAGGACAAAGACCCGTCTCATCCATGTAGATGCCAATGGTGAGATCGACTTTATCCGGGTTGGTGTCCGCTCGACAGGCGGCAGCCAGCCCCAAAATGGAATCAGGCGGAAGAATGGCCAGATCATTAAACATTGCGATGCACTCTGCACAAAGGGTAAAGGCGGCGATTATACTTGAGGAATTGATTCCCGTATCGCTAACACACGAACCAATATTGAGAAATTTGACTCACCACAAGCAGAGGTCAATTTGACATCAAATCACAAAGACCAGATCTACGCCGACACTCTGGGCGACCCGGGTTTATTTACTTTTAATGAAACGGTTGTCGGGGTTTTTCCTGACATGATTAATCGCAGCGTACCCGGCTATGCCACAGTCATCGCCATGACAGGCCTCCTTGCCAGTCGCTACGCCCGGCCCAACACGCGCATCTATGATCTCGGCTGTTCTCTGGGCGCGTCATTGCGCGCAGTCGCAAATGCTGGGGTCGATCCCTCCTGCCAACTGATTGGCATCGACAACTCGGCGGCGATGATCGAGGAGGCACGCGTCACACTGGCGGACCTCCCCAAGGAAATTGATATTTCCCTCGATCTGGCCGATATCGCTGACATTGACATTGCGAACGCCAGTGTAGTGATCATGAACTACACCCTTCAGTTCGTACCGGTGGAGCAACGCGATACATTAATGGAAAAAATTCGAGCCGCACTGCAACCCGGCGATGCGCTGATCCTCTCAGAAAAGATCAGTTTGTCACCGAGGGTCATGGATCATCTGATGATTAATTTGCACCATGATTTTAAACGCGCCCAGGGCTACAGCGATCTAGAAATCGCCGCCAAACGACAGTCCCTCGAGAATGTATTGATCCCTGAAACCCGAGAAAAGCATCGGCAGCGGCTGTTAGATGCCGGCTTTAGTCACTGCGACTGCTGGTTTCAGTGCTTTAATTTTGTCTCTTTCATTGCGATCGCTTGATGACACCCCAAGAGTTCCAAGATGATTTGGTCGCTTTGAAGGCCAGCTGGTCAGGTACCGAGCTTGAAAGATGGCTCGAGCAACTTCCCAAGCAATGCGCTCAAGGTCTTTCAGAGACGCGCTACGGCGATCTGCCCCGCTGGCGCACAGCGCTCAACGCGTTGCCTGAACTCAATGTCAGTGGTATCGATCTCAAACGAGCCCAAGTCTCAGCCCTGGGTGAGGTGAGCGACGCTGAGCGCGCGCAACTCGGTGAAACACTGATGCTGCTGCACCCCTGGCGCAAAGGTCCTTACCATCTTTTTGGGGTCGATATCGATACTGAGTGGCGCTCCGACTGGAAATGGGATCGATTGGTGAGTGCTATCGAGCCACTATCGGGGCGGCGAGTGCTTGATGTCGGTTGTGGCAACGGCTACCACTGCTGGCGCATGCTGGGTGCCGGCGCAGCAGAAGTCATCGGCATCGATCCAACGCCACTCTTTGTCATGCAGTTCAAAGCCATTCAACATTATTTGCAGCAGTCCAATATTTATGCGCTGCCGCTAGCACTAGAACAATTGCCCGAGGCGCTCAGGGCTTTCGATACCGTGTTCTCGATGGGCGTGCTCTACCACAGGCGCTCCCCAATGGATCACTTGCGCGATTTACATGCAACGCTGCGTGAGGGAGGTCAGCTAGTTTTGGAGACGCTCGTCATCGAAGGCGATGATCAACAGGTTCTGGTCCCGCCCAAACGCTATGCACGAATGGGCAACGTGTGGTTCCTGCCGAGTCCCGGACTACTCTGCCGCTGGCTAGAGAAGTTAGGCTTTAGAGACATCTCCTTAATCGATGTCTCCATCACATCGACTGAAGAGCAGAGACAGACACCCTGGATGACGTTTCATTCACTCGCCGACTTTCTCGACCCCAATGATGCGAGCCGCACCATCGAAGGCCTCCCAGCGCCGCGTCGTGCAATCGTCACCGCCACGGCTTAGCGCACCTCTCCTTTGTCGTACCTTTCCTAGTGCCTTTTCTCGCGCCTTTTCTGGCGCCTTTCTGGTCTCGCGCCTTTCTGGCGGTTTCGGCAAGGGACATCAACGCAGGGCCATTTGATCAGCCGGGGTTGATTCGCAAGCCTAGGTGCCGCGTTTAGTCTTCGCTACGCGTGGGAACTTGCGGCAGATGGCCAATGGGAAAGTTTGCAATCTTGGATGAGTCGCTCGGACTGATCTCAGATACCTTGGCAGCGCCTTCTTTCTCGACCTCGTCGATTCGAATCACCGCCTGCAGTGGAATGTAAGATCGTTTGACGCCAGAAAATTCATTTTTCAACTTTTCTTCGCTGGGATCGACCAGAATTTGGGAGCGTTCACCAAACACGAACTCTTCGACTTCGATAAAGCCCCACATATCGCTTTGATAGATCTGTCGCGCGAACACCTCGAAGACTTGCCCGCCGTTGTGAAAGATCACCTTGTATACAGGTTGAGACGCCATGAGACCCTCTGCCGTGATAAACCAGTCGTGTCGAGAAAACATTGCCGATCAGAGTCGATCGCTACCGCGTGATCGCTGACCCCGCCCAGCAAGGCTTTCGGGTGCCAGAAAAAGGGGCGCAATGGTACCACTTTGATCAAAAAGCGCCAGAGTAGACTCGCGATTGTGTGTTCGCCGGCGCTATACTTGCCGCCCTTTGAATAATTTGCGTGAGATTACGTCTGTGACTTCAGATTCTCCCAAAAAGCTATTTGTCCAGACACATGGGTGCCAGATGAACGAGTACGATTCCGCACGCATGGCGGACCTACTCGGTGAGAGCCACGGACTCGAACTCACGGATTCGGCGGAAGAAGCCGACGTACTGCTGCTAAATACCTGCTCGATTCGAGAGAAAGCGCAAGAAAAGGTCTTTCATCAACTCGGCCGCTGGAAGCAACTTAAAGTCAAAAATCCGGAGGTCATTATTGGTGTCGGTGGCTGTGTCGCCAGCCAAGAGGGTGCTGACATTGGTCAGCGCGCGCCGTATGTGGACCTGATCTTTGGTCCTCAGACCTTGCACAGGCTGCCTGAGATGATTCAGCAGCGGCAGCAAGGTTCACCGATGGTAGTCGACGTCTCATTCCCGGAGATCGAAAAATTTGATCGCCTTCCCGAGCCCAGTGTTGAGGGTCCAACGGCTTTCGTATCGATCATGGAAGGCTGTAGCAAGTACTGTACTTTCTGTGTCGTACCTTACACCCGCGGTGAGGAGGTCTCGCGTCCAGTTGACGATGTGATTGCTGAAATCGCCGGACTGGCTACACGAGGGGTCAAAGAGGTCAATCTACTCGGCCAAAATGTGAATGGCTATCGGGGCTTAAATCACCTCGATGACGTCGTCGATTTTGCGGAGTTGTTGCATCTGGTGGCATTAGTGCCGGGCATTGAGCGAATTCGGTACACCACCTCGCATCCGGTCGAATTTTCCGATGCGCTGATCAACTGCTATGCCGACATTCCGCAGTTGGTCGATCACCTGCACTTGCCCGTACAAAGTGGTTCCGATCGAATCTTGATGGCGATGAAACGGGGCCACACAGCGCTCGAATACAAAGCCAAGATTCGGGCGCTGCGTAAAATTCGACCGAATATCTCGCTGTCATCTGATTTCATCATCGGTTTCCCGGGAGAGACTGAAGCCGATTTTGCTGCGACTATGAAACTGATTGAGGAGGTAGGATTTGATACCTCCTTCAGCTTTGTTTACAGCGCACGGCCCGGAACTCCCGCGGCGGAGTTACCCGACGATACGAGCGATGACACCAAAAAACAGCGGCTTCATATTCTACAGGCCCGCATCAGCCAACAAGCGGCCGCCATCAGCGAAGGGATGGTCGGTACAAGACAGCGTATTTTGGTCACGGGCAGATCCAAAAAGGATCCAGGACAACTCGCGGGTCGAACGGAAAACAACCGTGTGGTCAATTTCAGCTGCGACCGCTCCGATTACATCGGTGCGTTCGTGACGGTTGATATCACTGCCGCACTGCCCAATTCGCTGAGAGGCACACTCATCGAAGCCTAAATGTTGCCGAAAGTGATGGTTGACTCTCGCGCGTAGATCGGTATCTTCAGTTTCCCAATAGCTAAACGAGCGTTTGACACCCCGTTGGACACCGCCATAGACCCTGATTCGGCATCGCCGATTCTGCTGCAAACCCAAATCACTCTCGAACCCAATGATGCGCGACACCTGGCCACGTTGTGTGGACAGTTAGACCGCCATGTGCGTCAAATTGAGCACCGCTTGGGCGTGACGATTCAAAATCGTAGCAACCAATTCACAATCATCGGCGAGCCTGCGGCACGACAAACCGCGGCAGCCCTGCTGCTGCGGCTTTATTCGGAAATCAGCCAAGGGAGTGGTCTGAGCCCGGAAACGCTCCATCTGCACCTGCAACAAGCTGATATCGAGCTGCTCACCGATCATTCTGCGCCGACTGACAGTATCGGGGTCATTCGAACCAAGCGGAGCCCGATTAGGGCGCGAGGGAAAAATCAGCAAAATTACGTCAAAGCGGTACGGCAGAACGATATTAACTTCGGGATTGGACCCGCCGGCACGGGCAAAACCTACTTGGCGGTCGCCTGCGCGGTTGAGGCCCTTCTCGAGGAACAGGTTAAACGAATCTTACTCGTGCGACCGGCAGTGGAGGCTGGCGAAAGACTGGGCTTTTTGCCCGGTGATCTCAGCCAAAAAGTCGATCCCTATCTGCGGCCTCTCTACGATGCACTCTACGAGATGCTTGGGTTCGAGACGGTCAACAAGTATCTTGAACGACATATCATCGAAATCGCTCCGCTGGCTTTCATGCGCGGTAGGACGCTCAACAACGCTTTTATCATTCTCGATGAGGCTCAGAATACCACTCGTGAACAGATGAAGATGTTTCTCACCCGCATTGGTTTTGGCTCAACCGCGGTGGTCACAGGTGATGCCACGCAGATTGACCTCCCTAAGGGCCAGCTTTCAGGCTTAACCCATGCGACTCAAGTTCTGGAGGGAGTGGAGGGTATTACTTTCACTTGGTTTGCTAATAAAGACGTGGTCCGCCACCCGCTCGTGCAACGCGTTGTCTCCGCCTACGATCAGTTTGAGGCGCGCACTGCGACTCTGGAATCGAAGCAAAAACGATGACCGTAACCGTCCACATTGACTATGCGACCTCGGCGGCTTGCCCCAACAGAGCAGATTTTCAACGCTGGGTTGAGGAAGCGCTGCGGGTCGCACAACACCAACAGCCGACCGAGATGAGCATTCTGATCAATACGGCCGAGGAAATGGCGGCGTTAAATCAACGCTATCGCAACAAAATTGGACCCACCAATGTACTCAGCTTTCCTGTCAGTACGCCATCAGGTGTCAACACCCCGCTGTTGGGAGACATCATTATTTGTGCTGACGTGGTCGGCGTGGAGGCACGGCAGCAGAACAAACAAGTGACTGACCACTGGGCCCATCTCACGATCCACGGAGTCCTTCACTTGCTGGGGCATGATCATCTCGACACACAAGACGCTGTGACAATGGAGACGCTAGAGATCGCCGCCTTGAAAGCCCTTACGATCAATAATCCCTACCACGCGATAGACTCATTTGAGGAGCAAATACCCCTGTGAACGATCATCAGGCACCCGATCAAGACGAGCGTAACTGGCTAGACCGCCTCACCCACTTCCTCAATGGCAGGCCGCAAAGCAAGTCTGACCTCGAGGGTGTCTTGTCTCTGGCCGCCAACAACGAAGTGATCGATGAAGACGCCCGTTCGATTATGGAGGGCGCACTGAATGTCAGCGACATGCAAGTCCGTGACATTATGATCCCCCGAGCACAGATGGTGGTCATCAAAGCCGAATCAGACCTCGGAGAATCGCTACCGCAAATTATCCATGCCGCCCACAGTCGCTATCCGGTGGTGGGTGATAGCACGGACGACATTCTCGGCATGCTGCTTGCTAAAGATCTGCTCCCACTAGTACTCAAAAGCGACCGCGGGATATCAATCAAAGATCTAATGCGGCCGATCGTGAAAGTTCCGGAAAGCAAGCGTCTCAATGTACTACTACGCGAGTTTCGTCAGAACCGTCATCACATGGCCGTCGTCATTGACGAATACGGCGGAGTCGCAGGACTCGTAACGATCGAAGATGTTCTCGAGGAGATCGTAGGAGAAATTGAAGATGAGACTGATACCGAGGAAGAACAGAATATTCGTAGACTCAGTGACACCGACTATTTCGTCCAGGCCCTAACTCCTATTGAAGACTTTAATACGTTTTTTGGCTGCGCCCTGAGCGACGACGAGTTCGATACGATCGGCGGCTTAGTCATTAACGCCTTCGGCCATCTACCGTCTCGCAATGAGACCACAACCCTGGCCGGGTTCAAGATCAATGTGGTCAACGCGGATCGCCGCAAGCTACACAGCGTACGTGTCACACCATTAGAGCAAAACTAATCGACTATGGCGAAGCTGCCACGTCATCGCTTTTTTGTCGCGCTTTTAGCTGGCGGGTTATTCCCACTCGGCCTCGCGCCATTTGATCTTTGGTGGCTGATACCCGTCTGTATCGGGCTCTTTGCCTACACGCTATCGGGCACTTCAACACGCACTGGGGCTATCCTCGGCGCCTGTTTTGGCGCAGGATTTTGGTTGATTGGCGCGTCTTGGGTCTATGTCAGTATCCATGAATTTGGTGGTGCAAGCGCACCCTTAGCAACGGCCTTAACGCTGTTGTTTTGCCTGGGACTCGCGCTCTTGCACAGCGCCCAAGGTGCAATGAGTAGCTGGCTTGGTAGCCTACACCGCTTTCCACTAATCGCGATCGCGATGGTGTGGGTCGGTTTTGAGTGGATTCGCAGCTGGCTTCTCACCGGATTCCCGTGGCTGTATGCCGGTTACGCTGTTTTGGAAACGCCCCTCTCCGGAGTGGCACCCATTGTCGGCGTGTTCGGCGCCTCATTGCTACTGGCCCTTCTCGGCACGGGTACGCTGGCGCTCTTGCGCAACCGGCAACGACCCAAAGAGGCTGCGCTCTGGAGTGGACTGGCAGTGCTCGCTTTGGCTCTCTCGATATCAATGCGCGATATTCAGTGGACCCAGCCGGTAGGGACGTCCTTGCGCAGTGCGATTCACCAACCCAATATCAGCTTGCGGGATAAGTGGGACAGTCGCCAATTTGTCGCGCAGCTTGAACAGTTCGCAGCCCTCGCAGACGTCATGGCTGTTGATGCCGACCTCTTAATATGGCCTGAGACGGCACTCCCCGGCGATCGCGCGCTGCTGAGCGGCTACTTGGATCAAATCGCGCAACAGTCATTAGGGGCCGACAAAGCGCTGATCACGGGCATTTTGAGTCGCGAATACCCTAAAAATTACAATAGTTTGTTGAGTATTGGCTCTGGGTCGGGCCTGTACCATAAACAAAAACTCGTGCCCTTTGGTGAGTTCGTCCCCTTCGAAGATTGGTTGCGTGGCCTGATCCTCTTTTTCGATCTGCCGAGCTCATCATTCAGTGCCGGGCCGTCCCAGCAGGCCCCGCTGCAAGCCCTTGGCTACTCCATCGCGCCGCTGATCTGTTACGAAGTGGTCTATCCAGACTTTGCGGCAGCGCAGAGCCAAGATAGCGATTTTCTTTTAACCGTCAGTAACGATATCTGGTTTGGGCACTCCATTGGACCACTACAACATTTTCAAATGGCGCGTTTTCGGGCATTGGAAACTGGGCGGCCGCTACTACGCGGAACCAACAACGGTATCTCCGCTGCTGTAGACTTTGACGGGCGTGTCATCGCTCAGGCACCACAGTTCTCTCAAGCCACTCTGTTCGCAGAGATCCAACCGCGTCGCGGCACTACGCCCTTTCAACGATTCGGAAGCACCCCCCTACTCGTTTTAATGGCACTATTTTTGACGCTGGGATGCCGACCCGCACAGCACCGATCGTCGCAAAGCTGATAAACTTCGCGTTCCCCATTCACCGCTAGCAGCGCACACTGACAGAGACAAGCAGTTTAATCATGAATCAGGATTATCAGCCCGAACGGATCGAGCGCGAAGCTCAAGAACATTGGCAGGCTTGCGGTGCCTACTCAGCGCAGCGTGATGACCAGCGGGAAAAATTTTACTGCTTGGCGATGTTTCCCTACCCCAGCGGCAAACTGCACATGGGGCATGTGCGCAACTACACGATCGCGGATGTCATTGCCCGCTATCAGCGACTGCAGGGCAAAAATGTTTTACAACCCATGGGCTGGGACGCCTTTGGACTACCCGCAGAAAATGCGGCCATTCAAAACAACGTACCCCCGGCTGCGTGGACTGCGGGCAACATTGACGACATGCGCCAACAGCTCTCGAGACTGGGGTTCGCCTACGACTGGGATCGAGAGGTCACCACCTGTGAGCCGGAGTACTATCGCTGGGAACAATGGTTTTTCACCCGTTTGATGGCACGAGACCTCGCCTATAAGAAGCAGGCTGACGTCAACTGGTGCGAGACAGACCAGACCGTCCTGGCCAATGAGCAGGTAGTCGACGGCAAATGTTGGCGCTGTGACAACCCGGTCGAACGCAGGTCAATCAACCAATGGTTTATCCGTATTACGGCTTATGCTCAGGAATTACTGGATGACCTCGACCAGCTGAGCGGCTGGCCTGAGCAAGTGCTTACGATGCAACGCAACTGGATCGGACGCTCTGAAGGCGCGACCATTCGTTTTCCACGACGAGGTGGCGATGCCATAGAGGTTTATACCACCCGACCTGATACGCTTATGGGGGTCACTTACCTCGCCGTTGCGCCACAGCACCCCCTCGCCCTTGAGGCTGCCCGGGATCAACCGGCACTGGCTGCATTCATCGATGACGTTGCCGTCATGAAAGTTGCCGAAGCGGACATGGCCACCATGGAAAAGCGGGGCATGGCCACCGGACTGTCCGTGCAACACCCGCTGACGGGAGAGGATATCCCTGTATGGGTCGGCAACTTTGTCCTGATGAGCTACGGCTCGGGTGCTGTCATGTCGGTACCTGGACATGACCAACGCGACTGGGAATTCGCGCAAAAATATGAGTTACCGATCATTCAGGTGATTGCTGGCAGTGACACGCATCCGGCCGATTTAAGTGTGTCAGCCTACACAGAGAAGAATACCCTGATCAACTCTGGGGCCTATGATGGGCTCGATTTCACGCAAGCCTTCGATGCGATCGTCGCCGATTTAAGTGCGCTGGGCCTGGGCGAGCGTTCAGTTAATTTTCGGCTTCGGGACTGGGGTGTTTCGCGTCAGCGATACTGGGGCGCTCCCATACCGGTCGTCAATTGCGATGACTGCGGCGCGGTGCCCGTGCCGGCACATGACCTGCCGGTCGTACTGCCCACGGAGGTGGCCTTTGAGGGTGTGGGCTCACCGATTAAACGTATGCCTGAGTTCTACCAAGTAGATTGCCCCCGCTGTGGCGCAACTGCCGAGCGCGAGACGGATACTTTCGATACCTTCATGGAATCATCCTGGTACTACGCGCGCTATACAGCAGCTAGCAATACCGAGCAAATGCTCGACGACGAAGCGAATTACTGGCTCGAGGTCGATCAATACGTGGGCGGGATTGAGCATGCAATTCTACACCTGCTCTACGCACGCTTTTTTCACAAATTGATGCGCGATGAGGGCTTGGTCACCAGCGACGAACCCTTCAAACGACTCCTCACTCAAGGCATGGTGCTGAAAGATGGCGCCAAAATGTCAAAATCGAAGGGTAACACTGTCGATCCTCAGGCCCTCATTGATCGCTATGGTGCTGATACCGTGCGCTTGTTCAGCATGTTTGCCGCACCGCCGGAGCAGTCGTTGGAATGGTCTGACTCAGGTGTCGAGGGCGCAAATCGGTTCCTCAAGCGGCTGTGGCGCTTGGTCACTGAGGCAATGGTTCGCCATTTTGAGGCTGATGGAGCACCGCGTGATATCAGTCGAGAACAACAAGACCTACGACGCAAAATTCACGAAACCATCGCCAAGGTCAGCGATGACTTTGGTCGGCGGCAGACTTTCAATACTGCGATCGCCGCCATTATGGAACTGTGTAATGACATCAGTCGCTTTGTTGTCGAAGATTCTCATGACCAACAGGTCGTTGATGAGGCCCTGCGCGCCGTGCTCTTGATGCTGAGCCCCATAGTGCCGCATATCAGTGCGCATTTATGGGCTGAACTGGTCGGCACCGATATTCTCCTTGAGTCTTGGCCAGAGGTCGATGAGAGTGCCTTGGGGCGCGATGAGCTTGAAATTGTTGTCCAAGTGAATGGAAAAGTCCGTGCCAAACTGACCATTGCTGCAGATGCATCAAAAGATGAAATCGAGTCCGCCGCGCTCAACCAACCCAATGTCCTGCGGTTTACCGACGGCCTCACTGTGCGTAAAGTGATCGTTGTTCCCGGTAAACTCGTCAATGTGGTCGCCCAGTAAATGAAGCTCGTCGCTCGCTGTCTCTGTCTATGCGGTCTACTCATTAGCCTCACCGGTTGTGGCTTTCAGTTGCGGGGCGAATCCGCAACGGTAGGACAGTCTCTCAATCAGGCCGCGATCGCACTCGTCAGTGTCGAGTCGCATAGCGAAATGGTCCGGGCCGTGAACCAAGCCCTGACAGCTGCCAATGCGCAGCTTGTCAGCCGCGAGGAGGCTGTTTGGGTATTGCATCTTGATCGCGAGGCTTTTCAGCAGCGCAATCTGTCGCTGACGGTACAGGCGCGCGCTGCGGAAATTGAACTCACGCTAAGCATTCGATTCTCACTCTCGAGAGGTGAGAATATCCTGATCGATAACCGCGCTGTACAAATTTCGCGCCAAATGCTCAACGACCCGGGCAATGTGGTTGGCAAATTCGAGGAGCTTCAGCTACTGAAGTCGGAAATGCGCCGCGACCTAGCAGAACGCCTCGTACAACAAGTTGATCACAGCCTGCAGTCCTGATGCAGCTTCAGCCGGAAAAGTTATCGCAACATCTCAAACAGGGACTCGCATCCAGCTATCTCGTCAGTGGCGATGAGCCACTACTCGTGCAAGAGGCGGTGGATGCGATTCGCTCGCAATGTCGTGCAGTTGGCATCGAGGAGCGTGAAGTGATTGATGTTGCCGGCAGTGATGACTGGCAGCAGTTGCTCCACAGCGCCGGCAGTCTCTCCCTCTTTGCAAGTCGCAAATTAATTGAGGTGAGAGTCCCCAGCGGCAAGCCTGGAGCGGAGGGCAGTAAAGTCCTGCAATCGTACCTAGAGCAAGACAGCGATGATGTGCTACTCATCATCTCTGGAAAGATTGATAAACAGTCACTGAAGAGTAAATGGTACACCGCCCTGGATCGATGTGGTGTTGTCATGCCGATCTGGCCCGTATCCGCAACGGCGCTTCCTGGATGGATTCAGGAGCGAATTCAGGCGCGAGGGATGACCTGCGAGCGCGACGCGGCTCAACTACTAGCAGATAAGGTTGAGGGCAATCTTCTCGCCGCCAACCAAGAAATTGATAAATTATTGCTCTTGGTCACAGAGGCTACCATCACGATCGATATCGTGATGGATGCGGTTGCAGATAGCGCACGCTACGACAGCTTCGGCTTGGTCGACACTGCGTTGCGTGGTCAAGTAGCTCAAGCCTTGCGGCAACTCCGAGGTTTGCGGGCAGAGGCCACACCCGCACCACAAATACTCTGGGCACTGGCGCGTGAAGTCAGATCCCTCGCGGCACTGCAAGCATCAATCAACCAGGGTCAAAGCGTTCAGAATGCCATGCAACAACAGGGCGTCTGGCGCTCGAGAATGAGTTGGGTCCAACACGCGCTGCAACGACATAATACAGCCACGCTCGCGCGGCTACAGTCGCTGACCCTCGCTGTCGACGGTGCTGTCAAAAGCTATCTACCGGGAGACCCCTGGGTTTTGCTCGAGCAGCTGGTGGTCCTGCTCGCTCAAGGGCGAGGTGGCTCCGCAAACACCGCCCGTCGAGCATAAAATACCAGTGTTAAAACCCAGCCGATGGCACCGAGTAACAGCCATACGCTGGCAAAACCAAACTGCTCAGCCAACGTCCCCACTGCGAGCGCGCTCAGTGCAGGGATGCCCAGGATCAGGATCGACCACAGACTCATCACGCGACCTCGATACTCATCGGCGACGACAAGCTGTGCGAGGATCTGACCGACGGTGCCCACAATCGTTGTGCCGAAACTCATCAGGCCAATGAATATGGCTAATCCGGCGGTTTCGCTAGCCCAGCGGATACTCAGGTGGAGTGTTGCAACCGCCAACAGTGAGGACACAATCAACCGCAACAGGACATCGTGTTGATCACGCAAACGACTGACCATAAAACCGGCCAAAATGGAGCCTGCGCCGGCACTTGAGGACAACACCGCGAGTTCCGCTGCCTCACCATGCAGCAACTGGCCCGAAATCGCCGGCAGTAACTCCATCGCCGTGCGCCCTAGCATGCCGTTTAAAAAAGCGAAGCCAAAAAGTAATTTAATCGCCGGCTGAGATGCAGCGTAGTGCAGGCCGGCGCGAAACTGACTGAACAACGACTCCTTCAGGGGTGGCGGCCTGACACCCACTTCTTTTAATCCGTAAAGAAGCACAGCTGCAAGCCCAAAAAAAAGTGCTGCCAACAACCACACCGCACTGGTGGACCACATCAAAACCAGAGCCGCGGCGAGTGCGGGACCGAGTATTCGCGTGGAATTAAAGACCACAGAGGACAGCCCGACCGCGCTGGGGAGTAGATCGCGCGGCACCAGTAACGGCACAAGGGCCAACCGCATCGGCACCTGCATAGCGACCACGGCGCCCGAAAACAGGGCTAAAACGACAACGGTCCAAATCGTGTACAAACCCAGCTCAGCGGCCAAGCTGGCAAAAACCGCGATCAACATGTTGAACAACATAGCCAGTTGCATCCCCCGACGCGGGTTGATGCGATCCGCTTGTATCCCGAAATAGGGTGTCAGCAAGAATGTCGGAGCCAACAACACAAAGACCACTATGCCAACCCAGGCCGAAGAGTGGGTGAGCTCCCAGGCGGACAGTCCCAGTAAAAACCGGAGTATCCAACCAGCGATCGTGGACATGCAGATCACTGGGAAAAAACGTCTAAAACGTGTGTCGCTAAGCGCCGTCACCCGAGTCTGTCGCTTTTTACGACACACGCAAAACCACTCCTATTGATTTTTCAATGAATTACCAATACTGTTTATTTATACAGTATTTTGTACTGCCAATATAACACACTGAGGTCGCACCAATGCATCTTCGACCAGCACAAACAACACAAACAACACAAACAGCACAAACAACACAACAAAAGCACCGCAAGGGAACAACGACCCAAAGCGCATTGGACCTAACCTAACCTGCCACCACATATCGATGAACCCATTTGGAGTCCGCCATGCAACCAACTATTGAACAAATTACTCTCCGTCCAGATACTTGGCGCGGATTTTCTTCGCCAGCGAGCACAAAACCAGACCACTACTTCACAACAACCACGACAATCGCACCCGCAAATAGCGACTGGCATGGTGTCGATGCGATGCCTACAGGCCATACAGCGCTCGATCAAGCACTCCAATTGGGTGGCTGGCCCTTACATGGCGGCTGTGAGGTGCTGTGTGATTGCCGCGGCATGGGTGACATGGGACTGTTTTTGCCCACGATGCGCAACCTCAGTGAGCAAGGGCGCTGGCAAGCGCTCATCGACCCACCCCATATCCCTTATGCACCACAGCTCGCCGCCGAAGGGATCGACACACAACAGATCCTAATGATCCATACTCGAAGCCGTGAGGAACGACTGTGGGCAACTGAGCAGGCTTTAAGGAGCACCACCTGCAGCGTCGTTTTTTCCTGGTTAGGTAGCGATGACTACCGATACGCTGAATTACGCAAACTACAACTCGCCGCTGCCGAAAATGACACGCTGGCGATTTTCTTTCGTGCAACCGATGCCAGTGAGCAACACTCCCCCATGAGCTTGCGCATCCAGTTATCTCGTTATCACGATGTACTGATTCGCAAACAACGACACGGACGACCGGACATTCAATTGACCTTGGATAGCCATGAAGTTGCCCCTCATGCGAGGACATGGCAAGAGGTGATGAATCAGTCCCAGACGTCAACGCCGTACGATCAACGCGCCAGTTGAGGCGTACGTAGCGCAGTCTGCTACACTCCATACTTCGCTACTATTTAAAGCACCGAAGCTTAAAGCACCGAAGCACAGCTACTCTGAAAGTTTTCCTATCGAGGTATCCAATATGCAGGCACTGCCCCACCATTACACAGTTACTGCTCAAGCGGCAGAGTCCTCTCAGCAGGTTGTCGTGGCGACACACAACGTCGCACCACTCGACACCGATGCCCCGATTGAATTTGGCGGCTCTGGCGAGCACTGGTCGCCAGAGGCGCTATTGATGGCTGCTGTAGCCGACTGCTTCATCCTCACTTTTCGCGCGATTGCCGGCCCCTCGCGAGTTCCATGGAGCACACTCGAATGTTCCGCGACAGGTACTTTAGATCGAGTCGAACGCACCACACGATTCACCGAAATCACACTGACTGTGGGTCTCACAATTCCTGAGGATGTTGATGCCGAGCGCGCACTACGCCTGCTTCATAAGGCGGAAGAAAATTGTTTGGTCACCAATTCTATGGTGACTGAGGTGCATCTCAACGCCACGGTCAACAAAGCGTCCTAACTCACCTATC
>JAYPVH010000015.1:56435-58838 GCA_038134505.1 Halieaceae bacterium
TCTTTGGTGACTGTGGTCAATCACACCCCCCCGTAAAACAACGCGACAAAACACACAAAAAAAAAAACACGGCCGCAACTGCGGCCGTTTTTATGCGTTGTAATCAGTAGCCGATTACAAATCAAAACGGTCTGCATTCATAACCTTAGACCATGCGGCAACAAAGTCTGCTACGAACTTAGGTTCGGCATTATCGAATGCATACACCTCTGCGACAGCTCGGAGTTCTGCATTCGAACCAAAGACCAAATCGACCTCTGTCGCTGTCCAACGAGACTCGCCTGAAAGACGATCAGTACCCACGTACGTGCCATCTGTCGCAGGTGCCCAGCGCGTTCTCATATCGAGCAAATTAACAAAGAAATCATTACTCAAGACACCAGGGCGACCCGTCAACACACCGAGATCGGAGTCTCCCGCGTTAGCACCTAGCGCACGCATCCCGCCAATCAGCACTGCCAACTCAGGCACTGTCAGGCCCAGCAAATCCGCCTTATCTACCATCAAGTCTGCTGGAGACCGATAAGCATTGGCTCCCACGTAATTGCGGAACGCATCAGCATAGGGTTCGAGAACCGCGAAGGAATTCGCATCCGTCTGGGCCTCACTGGCATCTACTCGACCCGGCGAAAAGGGAACCATCACGGTATGACCCGCTGCCGCTGCCGCCTGCTCAATCGCTACGTTACCGGCCAAAACGATCACGTCCGCGAGGGAGACATAGGCATCACTATGCGCCGCATTAAAAGCCGCCTGCACTTGCTCCAAAGTCGCCAACACCTCTTGCAACTGTGCGGGGTCGTTAACGGCCCAATCACGCTGCGGCGCCAAACGAATCCGCGCACCATTTGCGCCACCGCGCATATCACTATTGCGGTAAGTCGAAGCGGAAGCCCATGCAGTTTTAACCAATGCCACGGCAGAGAGGCCTGAACTCGCAATCGCCTCTTTCAGAGCTGACACGTGCGCCTCACCGAGCTCGCTGGCACCCGATGTCGGCAGCGGATCCTGCCACAGCAACGCCTCATCAGGTACCTCGGCGCCCAAGTAACGGGCGCGTGGCCCCATATCGCGATGAGTTAACTTAAACCATGCCTTGGCAAACGCGAGCTCGAATTCTTCAGGGTTCTGTAAAAAACGCTGAGAGATTTCGCGATAACTCGGATCCGTCTTCAAAGCCAAATCGGTAGTAAACATGATAGGCGCATGACGAACGTCTACTATGTGCGCATCTGGCACTGTATTAGCCGCTTGTCCATTCACAGGAACCCATTGAATAGCGCCAGCAGGACTGCGTGTTTGCTCCCACTCAAAGGCGAATAAGTTGCCCAAGTACATCATTGACCATTGCGTGGGTGATGCGGTCCATGCGCCCTCAAGGCCACTGGTAATGGTGTCCTCAGAGTGCCCTTTGCCGCAGCTGTTCTGCCAACCTTCGCCCAACTGTTCAGTCGGTGCTGCGGCGGGTTCAGCGCCAACGCAACCACTGGGTTTGCGCGCGCCGTGCGCTTTACCAAAAGTATGTCCTCCGGCGATCAGGGCGACCGTTTCCTCATCATTCATCGCCATACGCCCAAAGGTCTCTCGGATATCGTGGGCCGCAAGCTGAGGATCGGGATTGCCATTAGGGCCCTCGGGGTTGACATAGATCAATCCCATTTGAACCGCCGCCAATGGATTACTCAACTGACGCTCACCCTGATAACGCTCGTCTGCCAGCATGTCCATCTCTGGCCCCCAATACACCCACTCAGGCTGCCAATCGTCTTCGCGACCACCGGCGAAGCCAAAGGTCTTAAAACCCATCGACTCCATTGCAATATTACCTGCCAAAACCATGAGGTCAGCCCAAGATAGGCGCTCACCATATTTTGCTTTCACCGGCCACAAAAGGCGACGCGCCTTATCGAGATTCGTGTTATCCGGCCAGCTATTAAGAGGCTCGAATCGCTGCTGACCGCCGCCCGCCCCACCGCGACCATCCAAGGTGCGATAGGTACCCGCACTATGCCAAGCCATACGAATAAAAAAGGGGCCGTAATGACCATAGTCGGCGGGCCACCAATCCTGAGAGGTGGTTAAAATCTGACTGATATCTGCACGCACCGCGTCAAGATCTAAGGTGGCAAAGGCCGCCGAATAATCGAAAGACGGGCCAAATGGATTGGATTGCGCTTCATTTTGACGTAGTGGCGAGAGATCTAATGCTTGGGGCCACCAGTCAGTATTATCGGGATGTCCCGGAGATGCAAAAGCCGCCATTGAAGCGACGGCAGAGGTCAATACCGTCGTGAGTAATGTTTTTTTAAATCCTGTTTTAGCGTTCATCGTGACGTTCTCCTGATGTTAATGAGGGAGCCCAAAAACAACTGGACTTGAGCTTAAGGTAGAGCGGTGTCACCG
>JAYPVH010000015.1:58848-63135 GCA_038134505.1 Halieaceae bacterium
CCTTCTCTCATCGATTTTTTCGATAATGATTCTCAATTGCGATTTTCAATCACAATACTCACAACGCGACGGTTGCAAGCGCTAAACTTCTCAAATACTGTATATATAAACAGTATTTGAGAAGTTTATGCCTCTTTGGCTGTGCCTACGTTTCGATCAACTCTCTCTGGAGGCCCTCCGTATCGCGACCGACGATGCGGTGATTGTGGTCGCCTCCCAGCGCGTCTTGAGCTGCAATGACGAAGCGGCAGCTTGGGGTGTTCGTACAGGACAATCAACTCAGACCGCGGTCGGTCTACTCAACGTACAGCCCTACCAACTACTTGAACGGAGCTTAGAGCGAGAACAGGAGACCCTCACCCAACTCGAAAGCTGGGGCTACAGCATCACGCCCTCAGTGACTCGTTGGCGAGAGCATTGCTTACAATTAGAGATCAGTGGCTGTCTGCGGCTTTTTGGTGGTTTTGAAGGACTTTTGGCTACTGTGCAGTCAGATCTCGCACAGCGCGATGTTCACTTCCAAGCGGGCGTTGCCAACTCCAGGCCAGGTGCTTGGCTCACCAGTTTTTTAGATTACGAGACAGCGATATCCATCGAGCGCCCGCTCGCCGAGCGTATCGCAGATTTACCCCTCTCTTTATTGACTGATTTCGACACAGACACCCAGCGCTTAGCCAAGGCAGGTATTCGCACACATGGCGATCTCATCGCACTCAACAGCGCATCGCTACGCCGACGTTGTGGCAGTGCATTGACTCATTGGCTCGATGTGCTCACAGGCCGCACCGAAGAGGCCTGGGAAGACTATCGGCCACCGATGACATTTAGCGATAGCCGCTGGTTCGGCTTCGATATTCAGCAACGGCAAGAGCTACTACCCGCCATGCAAGAGTTACTCGAGGGTTTGACACGATTTTTGTATCACCGTCAGCTCAGCTGCCAACACATTGAGTGGCAGTTACTCCGCTTTCGTGGTGGTCCGACCACCTTTTCAGTGCAACGCAGTCATGAAGCGCCCACCGAATGGCAAACCTGGCTCGCCCTTTCCACGCTGCGCCTAGACAACATAGAGATCGGGCGTGATATCGAAGGCATTGCACTACACGCGAAACAACTACAGACCCGAACCGCACAACACAGCGACCTTTTTGTGACTCCACGCCATCAGGAACCGCTCAATCATCTCGTCGATCGTCTGCGGAGTCGGCTAGGGCAACAAGCGGTACATTATCTCGCAATGCGCGCAGAACATATTCCGGAGCTTTGTGTTTTTACGAGTGAAACGCCACTCGGTGAAGCACATCCTCAAGAACCGCGAGCGCAGCGCCCCTTCTGGCTACTCCCTCAACCACTACCTCTGCGCGAAGAAAAAGGTGCGCTATGCTGGCAAGGCCCGCTACAGCTCATTTATGGCCCTGAGCGCATTGAGGATGGATGGTGGCAAACGCCTATCTGTCGCGATTATTACATCGCCGAGGGGGCTCAGGGACAACGCATCTGGGTCTTTCAAAATCGCCATAACCAGCGTTGGTATTTACAGGGATTGTTCCCCTAATATGACAATTAGATGTCATTTGCATGACAGCCTTGATTGGGGGCTCATTAAGGCCATAAAGTGCACTGCAAGTGGAGCTACCCGCCCACCCTAGAGATCAAACGAGAACGATCGACGAGAAAGATCCTAGTGTGACAATACGTAAAACGTCGTGAGGCGTAGGAGATGGCAATGAAAAAGAACACAATCTTTGTAACAAAAATACTATTCGCTATCGCGACGGGACTATCGATGAACGTCTGGGCTGCTCCTGGTGTTTCGCAAGAATGCATCCTGACTGGTGAGGTTCAGCGCAGTCAGGCCGACGAGCATGTTCGCCTCGTATTCAAGGAAGTACAACACGGCAATGAAGCACGTTGCCCTATGGCCAACCGCCGTGCAACACGTGCTAGCGTCCGCTTCAAAGCGGTACCCGAAGTACAAAATCTACCTGTCGGCTCAACCGTCCGTTACCATTACCGGGTCCAAAATGGGCGCGAGTACTGGGACGTCTTGAATGTCAGCATACCGACCAGATCATCCTGATAGCAGCTTGTCATTAGCTGACCACTTGCAATCTGCTGCTTAAAGGACAGGATCCTTAGGCGTCATTGCGTGCGAAGGCCAGATCATTTCCTCCGTGGCAAAACCCAAAGCATGTGCGCGACCCAACACGTGCTGCCGCAACGATTCGTTGACCGTTGGCGTTCTTGATAAAAACCAAAAGTAGTCGCGGTTATAACTAGTGACTAATGCGTAGTCATACGCCTCACCGAGCTCAAATACGACGTAGCTACCATAAAATGGCCCAAAGAATGAGACTTTCAAATGGGCAATATCGGGCGCATCAACAAACTTAGCCACCCCAATTGCATCACGCCAGATGCCCTCTTCAGGATCATATCCGCGGTTGACCACACGAATATGCCCGTCTTCGCGCACCGTATAAGTCGCTGAAATACTGCTCAAACCCCGCTCAAAACTATGGTCAAGACGCGCTATCTCGTACCACTGCCCAAGGTAGCGGTTCTGATCAAACGATTTGACCGGTGTAATACCCTCTGGTATTCCGACACAACCTGCCAGTACCACAATCGATGTCACGTAGAGCGTGACCCGCATATTTAGCTTCGCACCTAGCCGATTGACCACACACCGCAATGTCATCAACATCCATCCGCTCATCAATACATGCCCTAGCCATCACTGATTTTTAATCAACAACATACGCAAGAAATATGCGCTATGATAACTGTATATTTATACAGTTATCATCATGCCCTACGCAGAACTTCATTGCCTTAGCCACTACAGCTTTTTACGCGGCGCCTCACATCCCGAGGAGTTAGTCGCGCGAGCCGCTTTTTGTGGCTATCAGGCACTCGCAATCACCGACGAGTGTTCCCTCGCGGGGGTTGTCAAAGCCCATGTCGCTGCACGTGAGCATCGTATCCAGCTGATCATTGGCAGTGAATTTCGCATTACCGAAGGTCTACGAATCATTGCCCTAGCACCCACACGGGAGGCCTATGGAGAAATCTCTGGACTGATTAGTCGCTCGCGACGACGCAGTGAAAAAGGCGAATATCGCACCCACCTGCGCGACATCATCTTCCACCTAAAACGCGCACTGATCATTTGGCTACCTGAAAATCCCGAACAACATCGTTACGGCGTGCAACTAGTTCGCCGCTTTAAAGGTCGCCTATGGATTGGTGTTAGCCGCTTGTTAGGCAATGACGAAATCCGCTGTTTTCGGGAGCGTTACCAACTCGCACGAGAACTCAACATCCCTTTGGTTGCGTGTGGCGATGTACAAATGCATATCGCACGTCGCAAAGCGTTGCATGATGTCATGACCGCTATTTATCACAACACATCGGTCTCTCAGCTCGGAGACCGCCGACTGGCGAATAGCCAACAACACCTACGCGAACTCGCCATTTTGGAGGATCTATACCCACCGGCCTTGCTGACAGAGACACTCCGGATTGCCGAACGCTGTACCTTTTCACTGGACGAATTGCGCTATGAATACCCGGAAGAGGTCATTCCAAATGGGCAGGACGCCAACAGCTACCTTCGCGAGCAGGTCGCCCTCGGTGCCGCACAGCGCTGGCCCCATGGTATTCCCACAGAAATACAAACACAGATCCAACGCGAGCTCGACCTCATTAGCGAGCTCTCCTACGAATATTACTTTCTGACGGTCTATGACATCGTACAGTTCGCACGCGAACGAGGCATTCTCTGTCAGGGCCGTGGCTCAGCAGCTAACTCGGTTGTGTGTTACTGCCTGCATATCACCGAAGTATCACCAGAAAAAATCTCTTTACTGTTTGAGCGTTTTATTTCCAAAGAGCGCGATGAACCGCCCGATATCGATGTCGATTTTGAACATGAGCGTCGAGAAGAAGTGATCCAATACATCTACCAAAAATATTCGCGGCGTCGTGCCGCACTCGCCGCCACAGTGGTGACCTACCGCGCACGTAGCGCCGTGCGGGACGTCGGTAAAGCGCTCGGGCTAGATGCTGTCTTTGTCGATGATCTCGCCAAGTCACTCGCTTGGTGGAACCGAGAAAAAGAACTCCGCGATCGCTTCGCTGAACAAGGAATAGCAGAGCACACGCAGCTCGCCGAACGTTTTTTTAGCCTCGTACAACAGATTCATGGCTCACCGAGGCATCTGTCACAACATGTCGGCGGCTTTGTCATTAGCCGCGGTCCGCTATCAAACCTCGTACCAATAG
>JAYPVH010000016.1:0-7350 GCA_038134505.1 Halieaceae bacterium
GTGCTAGTGAGTGAGGTCACCTCACTACTTCCCACTTGAACCCGCCCATTTTCAATAGAACAACCATGTCGGGCATACCCCATCATGGCAAGGGCGATGGTTGTTTTTCCTGAACCAGATTCACCTATCAGAGCTAGCACCTCTCCGCGCGGGATCGAGAAGCTAACATCCCTAACTATTGGGCGTTTAATTCCCTCCTTGCTGGTAGCGATCACTTTGAGTTTCTCTACCTTGACTAGGTCATTCACGAGCCGTCTCTCTCAAACTTTTTCGCGCAGACTATCAATGAAAAGGTTTACACCGATAGTGAGGCTGGCGATTGCTATAGATGGTGCAAGGATTGCGGGCGCCCCTTCCCAAAGACCAGACATATTTTCGCGCACCAATGAACCTAGGTCGGCGTTGGGAGGTTGAACACCCAAGCCAAGAAAGCTGAGGCTGCTCAGCAACAGCACGATGTAAACAAACCGCAAACCGAAGTCAGTAAGAATTGGGTACAACATGTTGGGCAATACTTCGAACAGGGCGAGGTACAAACGTCCTTCGCCTCTGGCGCGGGCTACTTCGATGTAATCCATTTGGTTAATATTTACGGCTAGCGCTCGCGCTATTCGGAAAATACCCGGCGTATAGGTCACGCCTGCAACCAGCAAAAGAATTGGGGTCGAAGATCCAAAGGTTGCAATGGTAACCAACGCAAAGATTTTGTTTGGAATTGAAAGTAGTGTGTCCATAAAACGACTGATCGCTTCGTCAATCATTTTTCGACTCACAGCCGCGAGCAGGCCGAGAGAAGTTCCCATTACGACGGCCAGTAGCGCCGCGATGAAGGCAATCCCCACGGTAAAACGGGCGCCATCCATGACACGGCTAAGTACGCTGCGACCAAGGTAGTCTGTTCCCAAGGGGTGCTCCGCACTCATCGGCAAAAAAACATCGTAATCCACCACTTCTCCTGGTCCGTGAGGCGCAATAAATGGACCGAATAGGGCAATTAATAACCACAGGATGGTTAACACCAACCCCATTGTGCCTGAGATGCCAAGGCGTAAAACGAAAGCTCTCATGACTTTCTCACCTGCGTAGCTTCGGGTTGGACAGGATCGCGGCGGTATCTGCTATCAATACGAGGATCAGATAGCCACTGCAGAATAACATCGCACAGGCCTGCAGGAGTGGAAAGTCGCGATTGGCTACCGAATCAACCATCAAACTTGCGATCCCTGGGTAGTTAAAGATGACCTCGACAATCACAACCCCCCCCATGAGGTAAGACAGGCTCAGGGCAATTGCATTTGCAATGGGTCCTACCGCATTGGGTAGTGCGTGCCTTAACACAAGCCGCCAGCGACTCGCACCTTTTAGAACGGCCATTTCGATGTAAGGTTGCTCCAGTTGTTCTATTAGCGCAGCTCGTGTCATACGTGCCATCTGACCTACTAGAACAAGCGACAATGTAAGAACTGGCAGGGCATACGCGGAGAAAAATTCCTTGAGTGATGGATCCTCAGGCGCATAGGAAACGGAGGACAGCCAGCCTAAATTGACAGCGAAAATCAGCACCGCAATGGTTGCGACTAGGAATTCAGGTACAGCCACCACTAACATGACTGCTGTGCTGATCGAACGGTCTAGTCGAGTGTCGTGGAATGATGCAGCGATAACACCGAGTGTGAGAGCGAAAGGCACAGCGACGAGTGTTGTAACACCTGCCAGCGTCAGCGAACGGGGTAAACGGTCTGCGACAAGGTCGGCAACAGCTAAGTTATTACCTAAGGAAGTACCTAAGTCGCCATTGAGCAGCGCACCAAGCCAGCGTAGATAGCGTGTATGCATGGGGTCATTCAGGCCAAGAGTTTGCCGCATTGCCTCGAGCAATTCTGGCGTGGCTGCTTGACCCAGAATGACAGCCGCCGTGTCACCGGGCAGCAAATTGGTGATACAGAATACAACGAGCGATACTAATAACAGGGTCAGAATCGATAGGCCGATACGTCTCACCAAAAGTCCTGCCACAGTGCTCATCTCGCTTCGCCCATTGGGTTTTCTTGTGATGTACAACTGCCTAAGTGCATCAGGAATCAAGCCATACGTATTCAGCAAATGAGTAGCCCATCAGTCCGCCAATGGGTATCGGGGAAAGCCCACGTAATCGCTCGTCGTAGCCGTCCATAAGACTCAGGAATATAGGGATACCAATACCACAATCATTGTGAACTAGTTCTTGCATATCAATGTACATTTGTTTTCTTTTTGCGAGATCTCCCTCAGACCTTGCGGAAGCGAGTAACTGGTCAAACGTTGGATTCTGCCATTGACTTAAGTTCCAATCCGCCGATGACTTATAGAACATGCTGAAAATCATATCGAGGGTTGGTCTAGGGTTGACGTTGCCGAAAGTTAGTGGATGTTTCGCCCAATGGTTTGACCAGTAGGCATCTGATGGAACCCGGTTAACTCGAAGATTAAGTCCAGCTGAAAGAGCAGACTGCTGTAATAGGGTTGCCATGTCGACTGACCCTGTTGCTGCTGGAGATGCATAAACAGGAAGTTGAAGCCCTTCAGCGCCAGCTTTCTTCAAATGGTAGCGCGCTTTGTCGGGATCATATTGTCGTTGCGGTAAATCTGCCGCATAAAACGGATGGTTGGGATGAACCGGATGATCATTAGCAATGGTCGCGAAATTCCTGAAGATGGCGCGCTTCATAGTGTCACGATCCAACAAATATTTGAGCGCAAGGGTTAAGTCGCGGTTGCTGGTCGGCGATAAATCCTGGCGAATAATGAGATCGGTATATAGGCTTGAGGGCGTTTCAAGAACCGCGACGCCTGTCGTTTGTTGTATGCGTCTCGTAGATCGGGGATCAATCGCATTAACAAGTTGCGCATCGCCAGAAAGTAGCGCGTTCACACGCGCCGTTTCGTCGGCCATTCCAACGAGTTCTATTTCATCCAAGTAGGGTTTGCCCGGTTTCCAAAAGTTTTCATTGCGCCGCCCGACGGTCCGCACACCTGGGATAAATTCGCTCAGTTTATAGGGGCCAGTGCCAGGAGCATTGCGGAAATCTGTTGTACCGTCCTGCACAATGAGAAAATGTGAATCTGCGAGTATCTCAGGGAGTTCAGCGTTGGCTTGCTTCAGTGTGATTGTCACATGATGAGGGCCACTAGCTACGACACTTTCGAATTGGTCAGCGAGTGGCTTAACTCTAGAGCCCGTTACAGGATCTTTGTGTCGCATGAGAGAGAATACGACGTCTGCTGGTGTAAGCTCTTTGCCATCATGGAACTGGACACCTTTTCTCAGAGTGGCATGCCACCTCTTCTGATCATCTGTTTCCAATGCCTCGGCTAGAGAAAGCTGTCCAGCCAGATCGCCGTCATACTGCGTCAGTCCGCTATAGAACATGAAGTGGCGCACATAATCGGTAGACAGGTTGCCTGCCGCTGGATCCATGGTGTCTGCCGCAGAAGAACTAAGAGACACCACCCTGATTCGACCACCGCGACGGGGAGTCAAGGCTTGTTCTCCGTGAGCGTAGCTCGGAAGCAGCAGGGAGCCGGGCAGCGCGGTTGAGAGACCCACTCCAGCAATTCCCTGAAGCAATTTTCGGCGAGAAAAGTCTTGCTGCTTGTATGCCATTATTCGTTTTCTCCCAAGGAACTTTTTTAGTGAAGGTAGTCGACCATTCGATAGTAAAGGCCAACGACCGGCAAAAACCATGGCTTGCCAAAGTGAGCCGGAACTGGAGGCCAGGACAGCTGAGCCCAGGGGTTGACGACCGACTGTCCTGTCAACGCCTTTGCCATGACCTGTCCCATCATGACTGACATTTGCACACCATGCCCGCTGTATCCCATGGAATAGAATAGACCCTTGTGTTCGCCCGCGCGGGGTAGTCGGTCCGCACTCATGTGTACGGTGCCCCCCCAACAGTAATCGATACCTGTGGTTTTTAGTTGCGGGAAGGTTTTATGTAATGCCAGCTTCAAGATTTCACCACTTTTAATATCGGATCGCGGATTCGACATCGCAAACCTCGCTCGGCCACCAAACAATAGTCTTTCATCCGGTGTTCGTCGAAAATAGTGGCCGATATTGAGCGTGTTTACATAAGAGCGACGCCCTGGGAGGAGTGCATCGAGGCAATCGGCACCGAGTGGCTCGGTGACAACAATGAAACTTCCCACGGGTACAATTCGACGTCTAAACCAGCCAAACGGACCCGGACCGCTACCACCTGTGGCAATGAGCACTTGTGATGCCTCTATTTCTCCTCGGGGAGAAATGACTCGCCAAAGGCCTGATGATTGGCGTTTCAAACCCACAACCGGTGTGCTGGGGTAAATTGAGGCGCCGGCGGTGGCCGCTCTCTGGGCAAGGCCTACACCAAATTTTCCCACGTGAAGTTGCGCACTGAGCGGTTGCATTAAACCACCATAGAACGCATCCGAGTCGATCTCTGCATGTAAATCAGCCTTCTCTATGACACTGCTGTGAGGATCTACTCCTGCATCATGAAGAGCCGCACAGGTTCGCTTCAGCTTGTCAACATGGGCGGCCTTTGCCGCAAGTTTGAGTTTTCCAGTACGTCTAAAATCACAGTCGATATTTTCTGCTTGAACCAATGTCTCGACGCAGTCAACGGCTTGATTGTAGGCGCGATAAAACTCGCTGGCTGTACTTAAGCCTAGCGAATCAACCAAGCTGGCAAAGTCTTGAAGGGTGCCGTTATTGCACTGGCCACCGTTTCTTCCAGAAGCCTCGCCCAAAATGTCACCTGCCTCAAGTAGTGTTACCGAGGCTCCGGCTTTGGCCAGATGCAACGCTGCAACCAGTCCTGTAAAACCCCCGCCAATGACGGCAACATCCGATCTTCCCTCGAGCGGCTCAGCACGTGCCGATTCGAACTTTGGAGCACTGTCTAGCCAGTAGGAAACTGGTTTCATCGATTTTTTTTAAAACCTCTTATAAGCCAACGATGCCTGGTAAACCGCTGATATCCTTGATGATGTGGTAGTCATAGTTTGGACTGGAGGGGCCGTGACCGCGATCAACAAAGACTGTGTGTTTTATCCCCATGTCCGCCGCCGACATCAGATCATAGCGAAGGCTGGATGATACGTGTAGAAGGTCTTCGGGGTTACAATTCAGACTATCTATCATGTATTCGAAGGCTTGCAGGCGAGGCTTGTACGCTTGCGCCTGTTGGGCGGTAAAAACATGTGTGAAAGGCGCTTCTAAAAGTGCAACATTGCTATGAATCTGCCGGTCATCCGCATTGGATAAAATGACCAAGGGAAATTCTTCCGCGACCTTTTTCAGCGGCTCGGGTACATCTGGATGGGGTCCCCAGGTGGGCACCGCATCAAAAAAACGCTTCGCCTCGTCGATGTCGAATTTGACCATCCATTTCTGGCACGTTCGGCGTAGGGCATCTCGAATCACCACTTCATAAGGTTTCCAAGCGCCAAGTACTTCATCAAGTCTGTAAGCGGCAAAATCCGCTGTAAAGAGCGGCATCTGCTCTGGTGTGATCCGATCAGCAAAAATCTCGTTTGCCATTGCCGTCATGTGGAATTTAGTAAGGGTCCCATAGCAATCAAAAGTAATAAATTTGGGTCTGAACTGACTCATAGCTGGCTTCCTATTTAGAGCGAAAAGAACGGTACGTGGCGTCTTAGTACTGTCCTTATTACATCACGTAAACAAGCAAAAATGTGCACCAATTGTTTGCTCGAGTGCCTAAAAATAATCTGTTTTTTTAGCTCTTTCAGCAGAGTGTGCCGGTGCTGAAGGTTCGACGATCTCTGTGCTCGATGACTCTAGGACTTTAATCGGCATAAAATGCTAAGAACACTCAAAAAACAAAATTTATCCGAATCCACGGTTTGCTCTACGACAGTAACTGTATAAGCAGTATCGGTATGATGTGTTGGCGTTCGCCGGCTTGCTACTAGTCAGCTAAGTCAATAGCGAAAAGTCGACATAGTTCGGAGCAGATTTATGTCTTGGGAAAACTTAGTCGATTGGGATCGTCAACACCTAATCCACCCAGTCACAAATTTTCGTGCGCATGAAAGACAGGGCGTTAGAATTCTCGAGTCCGGCAAGGGCTCGTGGTTGACAGATTCTCACGGTAGGGTAGTTCTCGACGCCTTCGCCGGCCTTTGGTGTGTGAATATAGGCTATGGGCAACAGAGTGTTGTCGATGTCGCTTGCGAACAGATGCGTAAGCTGCCCTACGCGACGGGATACTTCGGTTTTGGCTCTGCCCCAGCCATCGAATTAGCGCGACGGTTAGTTGAGCTCACTCCCGCTTCTTTGCAGCACGTTTATTTTTCCCTAGGTGGCACGGACGCTGTGGATGCTGCGATTCGTTATATCACCCACTACCACAATTCGATCGGACAACCTCAGCGTAAGCAGTTTATTGCTTTGGAACGCGGATATCACGGTTCTGGTAGTAGTGGCGCCGGTCTTACGGGTTTGCCAACGTTCCATCAGAACTTTAATGTCCCACTGCCTCACCAGCACCACATCCCCTGCCCCTATGCCTACAGAAATCCCTTGGGCCACGATGCTGAAGCGTTGATTGCCGAGTCGGTCGGGCATCTTCGCTCAAAGGTGAGTGAGTTAGGTGGTCCCGATCGAGTGGCGGCGTTTTTCTGCGAACCAATTATAGGCTCTGGCGGGGTGATTGTGCCGCCTGTTGGTTGGCTCAAGGCGATGGAGGCTACCTGTCGTGACCTCGGTATCTTGCTGGTTGTCGATGAGGTCATCACCGGTTTTGGCAGAACTGGGCCGCTTTTCGCATGTGAAGCTGAGGGTGTGGAGCCCGACCTCATGACTGTGGCCAAGGGGCTGACTGCCGGGTATGCGCCAATGGGGGCAGTCATGATGTCTCAGGCGATTTATGAGGGGATAGCCGACGGTAACGCTGCTGACGCTCTGGTAGGCCATGGCCAAACTTATTCTGCTCATCCTGTCAGCGCTGCCGTAGGACTCGAGGTCCTGCGTCTTTACTTTGAAGGCGGTTTATTGCAGAACGGGCGCGCTGTTGCACCCTATTTCCAAGAACGCATGCAGCAAATGTTGGAACACCCTCTGGTCGGAGATGCCCGTCAGCGTGGGCTTGTAGGTGCATTGGAGCTGGTTGCCGACAAAAAGACGAAAGCGCAGTTCGATCCGTCGTTGAGACTGCATGAGCGCTTGGCTGCGATTGCCTGGGAGAACAATATTGTTTTCCGCGCTTTTGGTGACAATATTCTCGGGTTCGCGCCCGCCTTGTGCTTCTCGGAAGAAGAATTCGATTTTCTGTTTGAGCGGCTAACGATGAGCCTTGACTC
>JAYPVH010000016.1:7360-29401 GCA_038134505.1 Halieaceae bacterium
ACTCCCTGTTGGCGCAGGCAGATGTTATGAAAGCGGTAGCTTAACTATGTCTCGTCATGCTTTTTCTATTGCTGTTATTCCAGGTGATGGAATCGGGCTCGAGGTGATGCCTGAGGGTCTTAAGGTTTTGGATGCCGCGGCTGCTCGATTCGGAATCAGTCTGGAATACCGACATATCGAATGGGCCAGCTGCGAATATTATCGGGTGCACGGCAAGATGATGCCAGATGATTGGAAGGCCGAACTCGATGGCGTCGACGCCGTGTACTTTGGTGCGGTGGGTTGGCCTGACGCTGTCCCAGACCATATTTCGCTTTGGGGCTCCATTTTGCGGTTTCGCCGAGAATTTGATCAGTATATCAACTTAAGGCCAGCGAGATCCTTCAAGGGGATCGCTAATCCACTTGCTGTGGGTGCCGAGGACGTCATCGATTTCATGATTGTGAGAGAAAATACGGAAGGGGAATACTCCTCTATTGGCGGTATCATGTTCGAGGGCACCGATCGTGAAGTCGTCATGCAACAGTCAGTATTTACACGCTTCGGAACTGATCGCGTCATGCGTTTTGCTTTTGACTTGGCAGAACGTAGAGCTAGGCGGCATGTCACAGTTGCTACTAAGAGCAATGGAATCGCGATCAGTATGCCTTGGTGGGATGAACGAGCCTCAGCTATTGCTGAGGAGTATCCGACTGTCACTTGGGACAAGCAGCACATTGATATCCTATGCGCACGTTTTGTGATGCAACCGCAGCGATTTGATGTGGTTCTGGCCACTAATCTATTTGGGGATATCTTGTCTGATTTAGGACCTGCTTGCACCGGCACGATAGGTCTAGCGCCTTCTGCTAATCTCAACCCAGACCGGAAGTTCCCCTCACTTTTTGAGCCTGTGCATGGATCGGCTCCCGATATTTTTGGACAAGGCATCGCTAACCCAGTCGCGATGATCTGGTCCGGCGCATTGATGTTGGATTTTCTAGGACACAGCGAGGGTCCTTGTCATGCGGCGCATGACGCGATAGTGCATGCCATTGAGGAAACCCTCATTGCCGGTCCACACACCCCCGACCTCGGGGGCATTGCGACCACACAAGAACTCGGCAATGCAATTTGTGAACGCGTGCGCCGATGAAGTTAGATCGAATGTAAAACCGGGGTATGACGATGGTCAATAAAGCAGAAAAATCCACCTTATTGTTGTCTCGTCCCGATTTAAAACGCGCTCAAAATTTTGTTAATGGTGAATGGTGCGACGCTATTTTGGGTGATCGCTACGAGGTCAGAGATCCAGCAACTGATACTGCCTTTACCCATGTCCCCAACAGTACTGTTGACGATGCTGTGGCAGCTACTAACGCTGCCGCTGGCGCCTTTAGAACCTGGCGTCATGTTAGTGCCAGAGATAGAGCGAATTTGCTAAAACGATGGCACCGACTGATTCTTGAAAACCTCGAGGATTTAGCGCGGCTGATGTCGCGTGAGCAAGGTAAACCACTTGCGGAGGCGAGGGGGGAAGTTCAGTACGGAGCCGCTTATGTCGAGTGGTTTGCAGAGCAAGCAACGCGAATACATGGCGATGTGCTAGCGGCCGGCATTCCAGGGCGGCTTCAGACGATAGTGCGGGAGCCAGTGGGGGTGGTGGCGATCGTCACGCCATGGAATTTTCCATTAGCGATGATTGCTCGTAAAATTTCGCCAGCTTTAGCGGCGGGTTGCACAGTCGTTGCGAAACCGGCGGAAGACACTCCGCTTACGGCCTTTGCTCTGGTCGCTTTGGCGGAAGAGGCTGGCTTTCCTGCTGGTGTGATCAATATTATCAGTGCCTCACGCGAAAATACGCCAGATACTGTTAATGGCTGGCTGAATGATTTTCGCGTGCGCAAAATCTCATTCACTGGATCTACGCCAGTCGGCAAACATCTCGCTCGAGCCTCGGCCGACACATTAAAGCGTCTATCTCTTGAGCTCGGTGGCAACGCACCTTTCATTGTTTTCGAGGATGCGGATTTAAAAGCGGCGGTCGATGGACTGGTACGCGGTAAGTTCCGCAACAGTGGTCAGACTTGTGTGAGTCCCAACAGAGTCTATGTACATGACGATATTTACGAGCGTTTCGTGTCCCTGCTGAAAGAGGCCATTGAGGCCCTGCGAATAGGACCAGCGGAAAGAGAGGATTCTCAAATTGGACCGATGATCAATGTTCGAGCGATTGAAAAAATTAAACGGCACGTTAGCGATGCATTAGAAAAGGGGGCTGTGCTGATCACGGGAGGCGTTAGTATCTGCAATGATCAGGCCAGTGGCCCATTTTATTTTGCGCCGACAATTTTGGGTGATGTCACGCCGAACACAATGCTGTTCACAGAGGAAATATTTGGTCCGGTAGTACCGCTATTTCGGTTTAACAGTGAATCCGAGGTATTAAGCCAGGCGAACGATACAAACTATGGCCTTGCAGCCTACTTTTATTCTCAGGATCCCGCCCGGATTTGGAGGGTATCGAATCAACTCGAAGCGGGGGTTATCGGTGTCAATGAGGGGGTCGTCGCCAGCGAAATAGCCCCGTTTGGTGGTATCAAGGAATCGGGCTATGGACGCGAAGGGTCTCAGTATGGCCTGGATGACTATTTACAATTGAAATACATCTGTCAGGGGAACCTGTGAACAGAAATGGCGTCCAGAGAGTCTTCAATTTGAATGATCATCTGACCAGGGCGACGCAAGGCAAGAGATTTTCAATAGCCTCGGTTAAGGTCGACCTCGCCCAACATTTGTTTGCCCGCCCGATGCCGCCGAATATTCTCCAGCAGTACATCAAAACCACTATCTTTCTGGGTGGTGGCAGCAATATGGGGAGTCATGATAATCCCTGGGTGTTGCCAAAAAGGATGCTCTTTTAGGGGGGGCTCCTGCTCGACAACGTCTAGCATTGCCACAGATAACTGTCCCTCATCTAGAGCCTGAAGAAGATCTTGCTCGTTAAGATGCGCCCCTCGTGCGGCGTTAATCAACTTAGCACCGCGCGGCAGTTGATAAAACAAGTCTCGATTTAGAATGCCTCGGGTGGAGTCTGTAAGCGGCAGTAGGCATATCAAGATATCTGTCTCGGCGAGAAAGGCGGCTCGCTCCTCAGGCCCAGAAAAGCACCTGATCCCGTTGATCTCTCTGTGAGTGCGATTCCAGCCCGCTACCTGAAAACCTAAATAGGAGAGTTGTGTCGCTACTGCTTGTCCCAGATGGCCGAGACCTAAAATGCCTACCGTACATTGAGACGCGGGCGTCCACGGTACCGGTTGCCAGGCTGCCTGACGCTGTGCAATCAAATAATGTGGCAAGTGCCGGTGCAGAGAGAGTACTGCTAACGTGGCGTATTCAACCATCCCTTGAGTGATGCTTGGGTCAAGCATTCGCACAAGACGCACATGATTCGGAAATGACTCGCAGTCAAACTGATCTACGCCGGCGCCAATGGAAAATATGACTTTTAAGTTTGGGTAGCGTTGGAAGGGGTTACTCGGAGGTTGCCAGGCCACTAAATACTCCACTTCGTCAGGGTTACCCTCGTCGGGCCAAATCCAGACCGGAATAGTGGGTTCTTCTTCAGCGAAGCGGTGTTTCCAATAAAGCCCTCGTTCGGGCTCAGATTTGTACAGTAAAGTGATAAAAGTGATCCTTCAACGATCAGTTTTGAAAAGGGTTGTTAGAGGATAGTGCAGTTTGACGATTGGAGACTTGAGAACCACGTAGCTGAAGTATTTATGTATTCCAAAATCTTTTTCCAGAATTTCTTCCATGAGCTCTTGATAGTGAATCACACCCCGCGTGACAAACTTTAACAGATAGTCATAGCCGCCGCTGATAAGATGGCATTCAAGGACTTCATCGACTTCGCTGATGCGCTTTTCAAATCTTTCAAAGTCTTCTCTGTGATGATCCTCCAAAGTGACTTCGGTAAATATTGTTGAGGTTTCGCCGAGCTTGCTTAAGGCGATGCGTGCGTTGTAGCTCAGGATATACCCGTTTTGCTCAAGCCGTTTTACCCTAGCAAGACAGGGGCTTGGGGACAAAGCCACGGCCTCGGATAGTTGGGTATTGGTGACTCTGCCGTTCCGCTGCAGTTCGGCGAGGATCTTGACGTCGATTCTATCTAACTTTAGTTCAGGCATGGGGTGACTGGCCTTTTTAACGTCTAAAGGGATGACAGCGGATACTCGTTAATCTGAGCCTTGTCACGCACGTTTCAGACCGAGAATCTAGCACATCAGAGTTGGGTTTTCAGGCTCTTAGCCCCACAATTTTTGTTGACTAGAGGCATGGATAAAATTACCACAACAGGGCACCGGTTAACTAGCTGGAGCATCGATACCGCCTCTATTATAGGCAGTCGTTGGTTCTTGGATCTGGGCCTCGAAACAGCTTTTCCCCAGCGTGGTGCAAACTGGTGCACATTGAATAGACGCAACAAGCCACAGGGTATTCGGTCGCTTTGGTAGCCTCCAGCATTAGCGAGTAATAAAAATGAAGACTTCGATATTTTGTTTCTATCCGTGGCTATTGAATCAGCAAATCTTGCGGTTGCGGTCCACGTATACTGAAGTCGAAAGGTGTTTGAAGCTCGTTTTTGGACTTGACCTCAGTGGGCTATTGGATCACTGACCGTTTGCTTTTTTGGCATTTCAGGGAAGGCGAAAGATGGCCCCATCTAAGCTGTTGCTTCCAGTTTTACCCTTGACGGAGTCCCATTTGCCGCAGGCTCAACAACTTTCGACAGCCGCCGGCTGGCCATACCGGCTGAGCGACTGGCAGTTTGCCCATAGCCTCGGTCAGGGATATGCCTTAGAGGACGATGGCAAATTGGTGGGGACCGCTATGCTATGGCCCTACGGTGATGATTTTTGCAGTATGGGCATGATCATCATGGCCGGAGAATATCAGGGCTTTGGATTGGGATCGCGGCTGGTTGATACTTTGCTAGAGAGCGCTGGTTCTCGCTCGGCTTTTCTCAATGCAACTGACGCAGCGATCAATCTCTACAGTCGTCGCGGATTCGTTGTGAATGGCCTACTACATCAGCACCAGGGGAAGCCCATCATCAAAGAAGATGATCTGTGCAAAAAAGGTAATGTCGTACAGGCTTCGATTGACGATTTACCGATGATGAAGACTCTCGATCATATCGCCCTAGGTATGCCTAGGACGGATCTGATTGATAGTCTGTCAGAGCGCGGTCAGCTTTTTGTCATCAGGGATAATTCAGATATTACGGGTTACGTGATCTGCCGAGAGTTTGGCCATGGGTATGTTATTGGCCCTGTCATTGCGCAAACTGTCGAGGATGCTCGTTGTCTAATTGACGCTGCGTTGGTGAAGGTGGCCAATCAATTTGTACGAATTGATGTTTTATCCGATTCAGGGTTGAGCCCATGGCTTGATCGGCGTGGACTACAGTGTGTGGGCAATGCTACGCCGATGTATAAAGGACAGCGGCCATATCAGTCCCGCGGTACTCATCTCTTCGCGCTCTGTAGTCAGTCTCTCGGATAGACCAGTGATGCTGCCTGAATATAGAACAGATCGAAGACGGTCACGTTTGACTAGGAGGAGGTGCAACGAGTGAAACTATCTTCCTATTGCCACCATTCCTGCGCGCTATTTTCTAGACAATCTGGCAGCCCCGTAGAAGCTATTTTCGCAGTTGAGATAGTCTGGGCGGGTTTTACAGCTATCTCTGCGAGCTTCGCTGATATGGGTAGACGGAGTGGCTTATGCGGTTTTTTTGGCTTTTAATCAGCAGATCGCAGATAAAAATGAACCGCTTAGTGTGGCGCGAGAAGCCCGATCTACTCAATAAAGCAGTCGCGAAAAGCCAGTTTCGGAGTAGCCAAAATCAACGAATTTGGAGCTGTTAAATGACGCCCACGATTAAACCGATTTCCAGTGACGAGAGTCTCCCCGCGAGCACTGATGTCGTCATCATA
Organism: Halieaceae bacterium; assembly: GCA_038134505.1. Lineage (GTDB taxonomy): Bacteria > Pseudomonadota > Gammaproteobacteria > Pseudomonadales > Halieaceae > Luminiphilus. The sequence goes on from JAYPVH010000016.1 coordinate 13,342, forward strand.
GGCGCCGGTATAGTTGGAGTGACAGCCGCATATTTTCTGGCGAGGCGCGGACTTTCGGTCGCACTCATTGAGAAGGGTTGCGTGAGTGGCGAGCAGTCGAGCCGTAATTGGGGATGGTGTAGACAGCAAAATAGGGATATCCGCGAGCTACCAATGGCAGGATTGGCTCTGCGCCTTTGGGATGAGCTTAGTTTAGAAATGGGGCTCGATATCGGTTTCAGGCGTTGTGGTTTGCTTTATGCCACCGATAACCCAACTCAGCTTGAGGAATGGGACAGCTGGCGAGAAGTCGCTCGCCAGTTCGATATCAGAACTAAAATGTTGACTGCTGAAGAGGCCACTGCCTTGATTCCTTCGGGCGGGCGAAAGTGGTTAGGAGGCGTTCACTCCCTAGAAGATGGTAAGGGTGAGCCTTGGCTGGCGGCGCCGAGCATTGCTTTGGGCGTCAGGCGCTTAGGGGGCACCATTCACCAAGGTTGCGCGGTCAGAGGTTTAGATGTGACCAATGGAGAGGTCACGGGCGTGATGACAGAGCGAGGGCTCGTTCGTACCAATTCGGTTCTCTGCGCTGCGGGGGTGTGGTCCTCAGCATTCTGCCGACAGCATGGTGTGACTTTCCCGCTCTCGACGGTGTGCCAGACTGCACTTCGAACCACCCCAGCTGAAAATATTGGTGAGGCGATTTATACACCCGATTGTGCATTAACTCGCCGACTAGATGGCAGTTACACGGTGGCGATCAGTGGCAAGGGGACAATAGAAATTACGCCGCAGGCCATACGTTTTTCCCAGTCGTTCATGCCCATGTTTTTAAAGCGCTGGAAAAATGTCAATTTTCGCGTAGGCAGTAGCTTCTTCAATGGACCGGAATCGATGAGAACGTGGAAAGTAAACGACATTACTCCGATGGAGCAAATGAGAATTCTTGATCCCGAGCCCAATCCACAAGCTATTTCGGCAATGATTCAGCGCATAACTTCGCAGTTTCCAGCGTTGGCGAACGTCGAAGTTTCAGAGACCTGGGCGGGCTATATTGACTGCACTCCTGACGCTGTTCCAGTGATTTCCGCGGTAGACGAGATCCGTGGTTTTTATCTTGCGGCCGGTTGTTCGGGCCATGGCTTTGGGCTGGGTCCTGCGATTGGTCATTTGGCAGCAGACTTAGTCGCTAACGATACCGCTTGTGTCGACCCAAAACCGTTCCGGTTATCGCGACTGACTGATGGATCAAAAGTTGATGTTGGCGCGATTTAACTTCGATCGATTGGCTTGTCGCTTATGCGTTAGGGCAGAGTCAGGGCAGGGGTGCCCGATAGTTCACATCGTTGTTTGGCGATAGGGCTCCAGCATATCTTGGCATTCAGAGTGCGACCGGTGACAGCCTAAGTTTTTTCTACCGAATAATGAATGGATGCTGCTCTGCAGGCTCAACACCGTAGCGTTCACGGTAGGAGGGCGGTTGTCGGCCTTCGATATCGGTAACCCCATATTGCTGCGCTAATTCAGCACCAATCAATGCCTTTCCAGAGCGATCAATGAGCTCAGGGTCGCGAAACAGTGCCCACAGTACGTGGCCTGTAAAACTCGGCGTTTCCATCGATTCGGGTTTTAGGTAAGCGTATTTCTCTGGCTCGGCATCGATCATCGCTTGCATACGCTCAGTCATGAGTGCGCCCATCCAGATCGATGTCGTGGCCACGCCAAAAGGTTTCAGATCAACCGCCATGTCAGCGGCCATTTTGTCGAGGCCGGCCTTGTGCACGCCATACGCCGGGCCAAAGACGTAGTGCCGAGCACCTGGCGCTGATGTGAAAGCAATCAATCCGCTACCCTGCTCAGCCATGATCTTCGCTGCGTGATAAGAAGCGACATACGCTCCGCGAAGTCCTGTTTGCCACATGTCCACCAGTGCCACGGGTTTTTCCCAAAAATTTCCCGGGGTGGTCATCTCATCGTGTGCGGCAAACGCATTGTTCACCAAAATATCGAGCCGACCCTGTTCCTGAAAAACCTGCGTAAACAGCGCTGCAACTTGCGCATCGTCACTGTGGTCGACGCAGAGCGCGTGTCCCTCGCCGCCCGCTGCAGTGACTGCCTCTGCGGTTTCATAAATAGTGCCCGGTAGCGGCGCTTCACCGGTTTTTTGCGTACGGCCGGTGATGTACACGGTGCAACCGTGTTGCCCTAGTGCAATCGCTATTCCCCGTCCGGCACCGCGGCTGGCGCCGGTCACGATCACGACGGTCTTGTGATTTTCCATCGATCTAATCCTGTCCTTCTGTTGCTGGGTTTGACCAGCGATGGTTGTCGGGTGTTTCATCAAGCGTCAGCGGGCGTTGGTAGCTGACGTCACTGTGATCGCGGAGACCCTTCAGGAAGCCCATGTCTCGTAGGTAGTCTGTGTTCATAATCATCGCGTCACCCACTAGGCCCACTTCTAGGGTGCAGCGACGTAAAGCGATACGCCATTGCCCGTCTTCTTTCACCAGCCGATCGAGATAGCGGCCCGCCAAAACGCGCGCAGTCTTGCCGTCCGCATTGAAAAAGAGGCCGACCGAATAGCTCTCTGCGTGAGCTTCGTCACCATTGATATCGCAGCTATGGGTGGTGATGTTGTGCATCGTTTGCAGAGCACTGGCTGCGTGGGTGGCATTGGCCCACTCGGGATAGTTGGGGCCCGCATTGACGAATTTCGCGCCGTGCTCATCGATGCCATCTTCACAGTAACTCCCGGCAAGCATCTCGACGTCGTGACGGTCGCAACCGCGTGCATTACTGCTAATGCAATCGAGGATCGCCTGGCGATCCAATAAATATTGCAATTGCGATTCGATTTGAGCGAGACGTTCTTCAGTGCTTGGCATCGTCAGTGATCTCCGTGAAAGTATTGAGTGTCAGCGTATTTCAACAACACTGTTGAATCAATATGAATAGCCTCGACGACCAGATTGGTTGGGTGAGAGAACGTTGCGCTGCGGTCGGCAATCGCCTTCAAATTCTTTGCTTGTGAGACTGGGTAGCGCAAGCACTCGCGCAAGTGATGTAGTCTGGTTACAGTAGCATGTGAAGCGTCAGCGGGAAGAGAGAAGCGGTGTCTCAGAAGCATTTTGTGCTGCACCTTGGGCTAGCGAAGACGGGAACGACCCATTTACAACGTTCGGTGTTTCCGTTTTCGCCGACGTTGCGTTATGTGGGTAAGCCGCATTTACGTCGCCGGGGTGTTGTCTTAAATCGTTTGCGCGCGCTGGCACGTCGCGAGCCCTATGTGCCGGCCAACGACCGGTTTTTCAAAAATGAGGCCTTACTGCGCTCACAGCAATTAGGTTCCAATGATGCGATGCTTCAGAACATCCGTTCGCAGTTCGAATCGATCAGTCGCGCTGATCGGCTGAATCTGTTTTCGGACGAGGGTTACTTGCGTCCGACTCGGGTGAATCCAGAGTTATTTGATCGGCGCATCGCTCTGAGCAATTTAAAGCAGTGCTTCCCTCTCAATGCTCGTATTGATGTCTGGGTCACGCTGCGGGAGCGCAATTCGGCTCTGCGCTCCTTTGCTGTGCAATTTTGGTATGAAGTCGAGCGCTTAGGTCATGACGCAGATCGTTTGATCAACGACCGACACGATCGGGACTCGGCAATTTGGCGCGCCCTCTACAGTTATTTCGACTACGCATCACTGTGCCATGATCTTGCCGCTGTGTTCGGCCCTGCACACGTGCACACGCTCAATTATGAGGCGTTTAAAGCCGATAACACGGTGGCGACTGCCCTGTTGCAGCGAATTGACCCGCGCGTTGTGTTGCTCGAAAAGCCGGGTCGGTGGAATGTAACCGCGACCAATCAAAACGCGATGCCGCCATCTCTCGAGAATTTTCTCGAGCGATTGGCCGATATCGATGTCAACGCGCTATATGCCGACTAGCGTGCTTATTCGGTCAATGTTAATCCGCGTCGTCGCAGTAAGGGTTCGAGTTCTGCATCTCGGCCTCTGAAATCACGATAGAGTTGCATCGCTTCTTCGCTACCACCTCGCGACAGCAGTGTGTCACGGAAATGCTGGCCGTTTTCTCGCGTCATACCACCGTTCTCTTTAAACCACTCGACGGTGTCTGCGTCGAGGACCTCACTCCAAATATAGGAGTAGTAGCCAGCTGAGTATCCGCCGATGATGTGCGAGAAGTAGGTGGTGCGATAGCGTGGTGGTACGGGTGCAAAGTCAAAACCGGCACCCGCAAGTGCTTGCGCTTCAAAGTCCAGTACACCATCACCATCGGGCAGAGCGTCGAGGGTTTGTTGGTGCCAGACTTGATCGAGCACAGCGGCAGCGAGGTATTCCGTGGTTCTAAAGCCCTCGTTAAATTGTGCTGTCGCCATCACCTTGTCGAGTAATTCCTGAGGCAGAGGCTCTCCCGTCTCATAATGAACTGCGTAGTTGGCTAGGACCTCGGGCCAATCGGCCCACATTTCATTGACTTGCGAGGGGTATTCGACAAAGTCACGGGGTACTGATGTACCCGCGAAGCTCGGGTAGGTCACGTTAGAGAACATTCCATGTAACGCATGGCCAAACTCGTGGAACATCGTGTTGACTTCGTCCCAAGTCAGCAGTGTCGGTTCGCCCTCCGGCGGTTTGGGGATATTCAGATGGTTGGCGACGACCGGTAAGTTGCCTTCAAGATGGTTCTGCGAGACATACGCCCGCGCCCAGGCGCCGCCGCGTTTCGAGGGTCGCGCATACATATCCTCGATAAACAGCGCGAGGCGCGAGCCATCCTCGTTAAATACTTCCCAAACTCGAGTATCAGGGTGATAGCGCGGTAGATCGGGACGCTCTTTAAAAGTGATGCCATAGATCTGCTCAGCGGCAAAGAAGACCCCTTTAATCAGCACATTGTCGAGTTCAAAGTAGGGTCGGAGCTCGGACTCATCGAAGTTGTATTGTTCGCGGCGCAGGATCTCAGTGTAGTACTGCCAGTCCCAGGCCTCGAGCGTGATGTCATCGCCCCGGGCATCGATCACGGTTTGCAATGCGTCTCCCTCACGGCGCGCATTGGCAACGGCCGCTGGTGCAAGTCCATACAGCCGGTTATTCACCGCTTCTTGGGTTTTAGCTGTTTGCTGGTCGAGGTTAAAGGCGGCGTGAGTCGCGTAACCCAAAAGTTGCGCACGCTCAGCGCGAAGCTTCACAAGCTGAGCAATGATGTCACGATTGTCATGGTCGCCACCGGAGGATCCGCGGGCGAGCGAAGCACGGTGAATCTCTTCTCGCAATGCGCGATCTTTTAGAGACGATAGCGCGGGTTGTCCTGATGTATTCAATAACGGGATCACCCATTGATTCTCTAGCCCTCGGGCTTCGGCGGCTTCGGCTGCGGCGGCGATCTCGCCGTTTGAGAGGCCAGCGAGTCTTGCGACATCATCAACGATGACTGCGCTGGCGTTCACTTCCGCCAGAACATTTTGGCTAAACGCGGTCTGAAGTTCCGCCATTTCGCTATTGATCGCTTTCATCCGATCTTTCTCAGTATCGCTCAACAAGGCACCTGCGCGAACAAAATCACGATGGGTTTCTGTCAGTAAGCGCATCGACTCGGCATCGAGACCCAAGGACTCCCGTTCTGCATAGAGTGTGTTGATGCGTGCGAACAAACGTGGGTCGAGGGTAATAGCATCCTGATGTGCGGCAAGTTTCGGTGCAATGCGCGCCTGAATCGCCTCAATTTCGTCATTGGTGTGCGCCGAGGACAGGCCGTAGAAAACCGACGCAACCCGAGACAGTAACTGCCCCGATAACTCCATCGCAACCAAGGTGTTTTCAAAAGTTGCGGGTTCGGGATTGCTAACGATCAGCTCGATTTCGGCACGGTGATCCGCCATACCCTGCTCAAAGGCCGGTTCATAGTGCTCATCGCGAATTTGGTCAAAAGGCGGAAAGTGATAGTCCAACGCACTCGGTCTAGCAAATGGATCGCTATTTGCGGCATTGGCACTGAGTGAATCGTTCATGCTAGCGTCTCCAGAGCAAGCAGTGATACAGGCCGTAGCGAGGGCTGCAGCCCAAAAATTCGTCATTTTCATAGGGGCACATCCTTTGAAGCGTGGAGCGCTACCTTAGTCGCTATCCTAAGGCCTCGCAATAGCCCTCAGGCGTTAACGCTTCAGGGGACTCGCCAAACAGTCCCGTCCTAGCGCGAGGGCGTCTCTTTCGGAGGGGGTTAATTCAGCTCACACCGATTCCTTAAACGGCAAACCCCTGGTTTCTGCTCGTTGCAGCTCAGTGCAGTCGATCTGTGGATCGCGCCATTCCTAGACTGTGGCGGAAGGCGCCTGTCATGACGCCAGTGGCAACAGCTGGTGATTGAGTAAGTCGACCTTGCATCGGGGGTGAATCCATAGCATTGTCGATGGGATCAGGAGCGCAGCGTCTATTGAAACGCCAGTGTCGACAGATTTGGAGTGAATCTGGCTGTGACTCGACCTCAGATCCGCCGGTTGTTAAGGTCAGGACGACTGCGCTGCGTCGGACGTTTTTTGAAGCGATGCCTTTTTGATCGATGCCTTTTGGGAGACGGGTGCGATGATAGATCAGCAGAGTGCTCAGGCTATTGCAATAGAGCAAGCCAAACCGATGGGTTGGCTGACGGTAGCGCTTTGTGTAGCGTGTGCCACAGTCTATGCAGCAGCAATCTGGATTTTGCTCACAACGGTCACCTGGTCGTGGATTGCTTTCGCAGCCATGACATTTGTTGCTTATGCGATTTACACCCCCTTACACGATGCGGTACATGGTGCTGTATCGGGGGGACATCGCCAGTGGCGATGGCTCAACGAGTGTGTCGGGATGATCTCTGGTCATATACTGGGGATCCCCTTTTATTCGCACCGTCGTGAGCATTTGGAGCATCATCGCCACACCAATCACAGTGAGCGAGATCCCGACATCGCCTACTCGGCTCACTCTCCAAGACAGTGGTTGAAAATGCTGTTTCGGGCGCTGCCACTGCAATATGAATTTATCGCTCGTTTCGATGATTTTAGCGACAGCGACCGGCGTGCGATTCGCTGGGAGATCGCATTGATCGTTCTTTCGCGAGCTGTCTTACTGCTTGTGGTCGCCGATCCATTAATCACCGTGGCCACGATAGTCACCGCACATTTTCTCGGCAACGCCATACTGGTCAGCCTTTTCGCCTGGGTGGTACACCATCCCCACACTGAAACGGCGCGGTTTCAGCAGACCACGATCTATCGGCTCGAAGGTGTTTTCGATCCGATCATTACGGCACTCTGGTTACATCAGAACTACCATGCCATCCACCACCTCTACCCCAAGGTGCCCTTTTTTCGTTATCGACGCACCTATTTGGCAATGCAGGACTATTTAAAGGCGCAAGGTGTGCCGCATTTCAATTGGTGGGCCCGACCCAGAGCCAACGACGCCTGACCGCATCGAGTAGTGTCTGGGTGTTGAGAGCGCGCGTCGGCCAAAAATTCAGCTCCTGTTGCGTCGCTCGCAGTGTGCAGTTGGCATAGCCGCGATCGCGGACATTGTGAATGAATTTGAGAGTCTTGAAGCCATCAAGCCAGGTGTGAAAATGCTGGGCCCGCGACCGTGCCGTTCTGCCTTGACGTTGGCAGTGTGTCAGCGCATCCGCGACACCGAGTTGCTCTAGGGCTTCGATCGCGACGGGCACAATGTCTGTCAGCCCTTGATCACCACAACTTGCTGCGCGTAGTGACTCCGACCAGCGGTGGGGTGGCAAGTCGAATGATTGGAGGGTCTGCAGGACCATTTTCAGCGCATGGAAGATCTGCGGTTGGTAAAAAAGTGGTGCTTCTGAAGGGTCGGTATTGACTAGGGCGCGGACCGCAGGGCCGGTGCCAAAAGGAACACGGTCAGAGACGCGAGACGCAATGTCGACAACGGGCCCCGCGACTCGATGGATTCGACCCACCTTGGCAAGTTTGTTGAGCATATAAAAATCTTCTGCGGCATTCCTCAGAGGGATGCCACGCACGGCCGCATAAAAGGGGGCATTGACCGCAAAGGCACTGCCGAGCGTGTGATATGCGTAGGGTGAACCGGCATACTCGAGGCCTAACACATAATAATGCAGTCGTAGCTCATAGAAGTCAGTGGCTGCATCGATCAGCGCATTGCCCTGCGCGAAATGCGCAAAGGGTAGCGTGGTTGCCGCGGCGTCATCAGACCAATTGGCCTCAAGCAGGGCAGCGGGGATGACAGCATCGCCATCACTCGAGAAAATCCACGGGCTGTTCAGTCTTCCCTGGGCGTAGAGGCTGAGCGCACAATCAAACCCAATCCGACGCGCTCGCCCCACGCCCTCTTGCGAAGGCGTTGCGCCCTCAAGCTGCTCTAGGTCAAGCCACAACACAGAGAGTTTATTTGACAGTCTCGCGAGCCCAAAGGGGTCTCCCTGTCGGGGTGGTGCGATGCGCTCGAGTCTGCTGCGTAAGGGGTCATTTTGTCCAAGATCAGCAACATGATCTGGACGGTTTAAAACCGCAATGACCAGCAGATCGACTGCGGTCGAGCTCGGCAGGGAGTCCAACCAGCTAGGGCTTTCAGCAAAGAGTGGTACCACGATCGCGCGTTGCCATTTCTCGTGAGCGCGCAGCCTCTCATTGATGCGCGTCGTGTTCTGACATGAGATCGCATACTGATTGAGATAGGTCCTGATGCGTTGTTGTTCTGCAACCTGCAGCGATAGGAAGGCGCGACCGAGTCTCACAGGCAAATCAATGTAACGCGGCGCGGATGGGTAGGGCCGAGAGAATCTCCGCTTCCATACTCAGAAATTCTTGCCAGCGCGCGTCGACTGTTTCGCGATCAAAATAGCGGTAAGCCAAGTCGATAAACAGAGCGTAGTGACGAGACTCTGATCGCGCTATCGCTTGATAAAACCGCTGCAAATCTGGGTCTTTGACTGCTTTTGCGATCAGCCCAAAGCGCTCTGCGCCACGGGCCTCGATGACAGCAGCGCTGATCAATCGATCGAGCAGATAGATGTCAGATCCTTGTCGAATTTCGTCGCGTATTTGGCCGACGTAGCGATCTTTTTCATCGGTGCCCAATTGTAGTTGGCGTTTTTGAATCAATCGAACCACTTCGCGAAAATGGGTGAGCTCCTCAACAGCAAGGTCAGTCATGGCGCTCACGAGTTCTGGGCGATCCGGATAGTGAGACACCATGGACATGGCCATTCCCGATGCTTTTTTCTCTGCGGCCGCATGATCCATTAAAAAGGTATCGAAGTTTGCCAATACACAGTCGAGCCACTCGACAGAGGAGGCACAGTGCAAAACGTCGCAAGCCATGGGAACTTTTTTGCTGGTCATGATTCAAAGAGCCGTCATTATGAGTGCTACACTCGCGACCCGGCAGCGCGCAGGGAGGCGCGGCGAGGACTGCGCCCTCTATTGTAAAGGAAAGAATGATTGTGTTGCGATCCAAGTTCTCTCTATCGAGCCAGCATTTCTTGTTGCTCGTTTCTGCGGTGTATACCTTTGGCTTTAACTTCCCGTTTTTAAGTCATGCTTATCAGGGTGCATTTGCGACCCCAAATACCTCGCTGACATTTGTTCTGGCACTTCCCGCTCTCCTGTTCGCGCTGCAGTACCTGTTTTTCAGCTTGCTCTTGTGGCCAAGGGTGCACAAAGTTTTTCTCATTATTGTGACGTTGCTGTCTCTTGGCGTGCTCTACGGGCTCGTCGCGTTCGGAGTCGTGTTTGATAAGAGCATGCTGCGCAACGTGATAGAAACCGATGTCGCAGAGGCCAGCAGTTATTTGTCATGGCCGCTGTTCATGGCACTCGGTGTGGGCGGTACCTGTGTCACAGCCCTGATTTGGCGCACCGAAGTGGTGTTCGCGTCGCCACTGAGCGAGGTCGGCCGGCGGCTCCTTACCAGCCTTGTGCTTCTTGTTTTGGGCGGTGGCTTGACCTGGCTGGATTACGAAGAATTTGCAGCGACAGGACGCAACAACAGCAAGTTAAAGGATGAGCTCATTCCTTTTGAATGGGTTTCCGCCTTCGGTAGTGTTGCGAAAACGCGTTGGTTCTCTGCGCCGAAGGTCTACCAAGTCATCGACGATCACCCCGTGCTCCGCTCATTCGATCGACCGCGTGTGACTGTCGTCATTGTTGGAGAGACCGCCCGCGCAGATCATTTCGAGTACAACGGTTATGTGCGAGAGACCAATCCGTTTACCATGCCTTATCGTCCAGTCTATTTTGCGGATGTCGAATCCTGCGCGACGGCCACGGCTGAGTCCGTTCCCTGTATGTTCTCAGATTGGGGCCGCCGTGAATTCAATGTCGTTGATGCGCGTTACCGAGAAAATGTCCTCGATATTGCTGCACTTGCGGGTGCAGAAGTGGTCTGGATTGACAATAACAGCAGCTGCAAGGGCGTGTGTGATCGTCAGCCACATCGCCGCATCAGCGTCGACGCCAGTCATCCCTTGTGTGATGGCCAGTACTGTTTCGATGCGGTGTTGTTGCCAGAGATAAGGTCCGAGATCGAGTCGCGCACAGCGCAGTCCAAGTTGATAGTCGTGCATGAGATCGGCTCTCACGGGCCGACTTACTATCGGCGATATCCCGAGTCGATGCGGCATTTCACGCCTGATTGTCAACGCAGTGATATTCAAAACTGCAGTCATGAGGCTTTGCTCAACACTTATGACAACACCATCCGTTACTCAGATTTTGTTAATGCAGAAATTCTCCGCCTGGCAATGGAGTTTTCTGTAGAACTAGACATCAATGTGATGTACGTCTCGGATCACGGCGAGTCATTGGGCGAGTCCGGTGTTTATTTACATGGGCTGCCCTATGTGGTGGCGCCTGATGAACAAACCCACGTGCCGCTCTGGATTTGGCGTAATCAGTCGGATGATTGGCGCGAATGCATTCGCTTAGATAACTCGCAGGGTCCTCCGAGCCATGATGTGGTATTTCACACCCTACTTGACTTGGTCGGTGTCGATTCAATTGTTCGCAATGACAAACTCGATGTCATACGGGATTGCGATGTGATGTAAAAATGGTTTGCACTCCATGTGATTTTAGAGTGTGATGCGCGACATCGGCACGTTGCCAACCATTGATCCTCAGGAGTATTTCGCCATGAGCTTGACCTTTTCTGAAGCGACTCTCGTTCCCACACTCAAGGCCCTTGAGAATCTGCGCAGCATTATGCAGATCGGCGCTGCTCACGCCAAAGCGCAACAGTTAAATGAGAGTGAGTTACTGGCGGAACGGTTATTCGCGGATATGTTCGATCTCAAGATGCAGGTCATGGCGACCATGCTGCTGGCTGTACACCAAGGCGTGTTGCGCATTGTCGACGCGTCACCGAGTCCAATTCAACCGGAGGTCAATGACTTCGACGACATCGATGCGATGATTGCAACGTTGATCGCTGACGTGGCCGGTATTGATCATGATCAATTTGATGCGGCGCAGGACCAGCCGGTGGTCTGTGCGTTACCGATTGGTGAGGCCCAGTTCAGCAATGCCGCCGAGTTCATGCTTCAGTGGACGCTACCCCATCTCTACTTTCACGTCGCGACCGCCTATGACATTCTGCGTCATCGGGGCGTTAAATTGGCTAAGAAGGATTATCTAGGCAGCGTCCCCATGACCTTCGTTGAGCAGCCGGCTTGACGCTGAAGTGCTCTTGAAAGTGATGGCCCTCAGTAGAGGACAGGTTGCGCCATTGCCACACGATGCAAAAATGTTCTAAGGTTATAGCCTAAAACTATAAAAATGAGGCGCATTCCGATGACAACGCGTTCGATGCTCAATCAATTTTTCACGGTTCTAGGCCTTTGTCTGTTGCTTTTTGCGGCGTCGGTAGGTGCGCAGGAACGGCTGAGGCCGTTTGTACTCGCCTCCAGCGGACCGGGCAATTTTGATGACCGTGTCGCAGAGGTTTCTGCGCAGCTGGCACTCGCGGGGTACGAGGTGCTGGGAGAGTACCGTCCCTATGACGGCGCCGCAGTCGTGATTATTACTTCCCCAAGTTTGCAGACCGTAGCATTGGCCAATGATCAAGGTGGCTTTGCTGCCACTTTGCGCGTTGCCGTGACAGCGGTCAATGACGAGATTCAGGTGAGTTATGTCAATCCGGCCTATCTCGCCGATGCCTACCGATTAGATCATGACCTAGCAGAACAGCGATCGACCCTTGCCGATACTTTGGGAGCGATTGAAGATTTTGGTTCGAAACGTGGGTTGAAGCCTCGTAGCTTGCGCCGATACCACTATATGATGGGGATGGAATATTTCACCGATCCCTACGAGCTCGGTTCCTTCGAAAATGCGGAGGCTGCGGTCGCCGCAGTCGACAAGGGACTTGCGAATAATCAGGATGGCCTGAGTCAGGTCTATCGACTCGCGATTCCCGATAGCGATATCGTGGTCTACGGTGTGGCGATGCTACCCGACGGAGAAGACAATAAGGCCTTTAATGACGCCTATCAGATGTCGATTGTAGACTTTCAAAGCCCGCGCTCTACCGCGTACCTTCCCTATGAGATTGTAATTAATGGCGGGGAGGTCACGGCATTACACATGCGGTTTCGTATGGCGGTGCACTTCCCCGATCTCAGTATGATGGGCAAGCACAGTTTCATGACGCTGATGTCGAGTCCGAATGCCATTCGCAAAGCCTTGGAAGGCGTCGTTCGCTCCGACTAGGTTCCAGTCAATTCGCTGCTAGCCCGATTGTGCTGCTGCGCGTCTTTTTAAGGCAGTGGAGGGCTCAGCGGATGTTGATGTGCTGCGTTGTCATTTGAATCGCTCCGGCGTAGCCGCTTGATGACGTTTGTCTAAGGCCCGTGCTTGGGTCATGATGCTGTTATTCTGTGGTTGCTCGGGTCATCGGTTGGTCAATAAGGAGATTTCAAAATGCAACGTGTGGTCACCGGTTTAGCGGTTTTATTGGGATTGTTATTACTGTTGATTGGCGTGCGTTGGCTGGTTGATCCGGCGGGCGCGGCGGAGGCGCTCGGCGCATCACTGCTGACGGGCACCGGGCTCACCACACAGATCGGAGATTCTGCAGGGTTCTTCCTCGGTGGCGGTGCCATGATGGTACTGGGCGCGCTACGCAAAAATGCAACGCTGTTAGTCACAGTCGGCTTCATTATGGCCACCGTTGCGGTCAGTCGCGTGATTGCGGCGACCTTTCACGGTGGTGACATGACCGTGGATGCGATTGCGATCGAAGTGATTATGATGCTCGTTGCGTTGACAGCGGCTCGTGGTAGTCGATCCGACGGCTAAAAAGCGCCGGTGATGCTCGCGGCTCGACTACTGTGACGCGTTTGCGAGCGCCGCTCTCCGGTCAGTCTTGATGCAACGCAATTACAGTCTAGACATCCGTCTCGGTTCCTTCGCTGCGGCGCGTATTCGTGACACGGGTTGGCGTGCCGATATTTTTGGCGGGATGATTGGCGCCTCGGGTGGACCCAAATGGTTGATTCTCAGCCATATCGATCGGTTGCTTGCCGATGTTGTCATCGCCGGTCGGACGCGGCCGTTGACGATGGTGGGGTCTTCGATTGGCGCGTGGCGTCATGCGATGCTCGCGCAATCGGATCCCCGCGCTGCAATCGATCGTTTCGAATCGGCCTACTTGCAGCAACACTATGTATCGGAAAAACCCTCGGTAGCGGAAATTACTGCTGTGAGCAGAGCGATATTAGATCAGGCTCTGCCCGATAGCGAATTGGCGCCGTTGGTCTCTCATCCTTTTTTGCACTCACTGATCGTGACGGCCAGGGCCCGCGGCTGTGCCGCAGCACATTCCAAAGCGCCGGTCGCGCTCGGTTTTGGGCTGGCAGCGCTGGGAAATATTCTGTCGCGACAGACGTTGTCGTGGAGTTTTCAGCGTGTGGTCTTTAGCGCGCAACGCGAGCGCCAACTACCTGAGTTGTTGCGTGGTTTTTCGACGGACTATCAATCGCTGTCGGTGTCCAATGTGAAAACTGCGCTCATGGCGACGGGCGCTATCCCGGGTGTACTGGCGCCGCAGCGGGACATCGATGGCGTGCAGCCTGGGTGTTATTGGGATGGCGGGATTATCGACTATCATTTTGATACCGACGGTTTATCGCAGGAAACCCTGTGGCTTTATCCGCACTTTAGCAGTGCGATGGCCACCGGCTGGTTCGATAAATTCCTGCCGTGGCGAGCGGGCCGCACTGCTCGTGCGAGTAGCCTGGTCCATCTGGCGCCGAGTCAAGCGTTCTTATCGCGACTCCCATTTGGCAAGATCCCCGATCGCCGCGATTTTCAGCGACTCGATGTTGAGCAGCGGCGGCGTTATTGGCGTCAGTGTGTTGACATGGGTCAGTACCTTGCTGACGACCTGCGCGCGCTGTGGCAAGGCTCTGATCCACTAGACGGTGTCATTGTCGCCGAATCGTTCTGATCGGGCTGCATGCGCGTGGCGCATCGCATGCTGAGAGCGATTTTCGGTCGCGCTAAATTGCGGTTCAATAGGGGGTCACCGTGGGTGATTTTTCGAGATACACTACCAAAATAATCAGCGCTGGGGATAAATCATGTTGTATCTGGTTGTAGGACTTCTATTGTGGAGTGGTGCCCATCTGTTTAAGCGTTTGCTGCCTGCGCAGCGCGCGCGCATGGGGCAGGCTGGGCGTGGCGTGTCGGCGCTGTTGATCATCGCGTCGCTTTGGTTGATGGTCGAGGGTTACGGTATGCTGGCAAAGGTGCCCTTGTGGGGCCGTCATGCGGTACTCGACGGTATCAATCTCATTTTGGTGGTCGTGGCTGTCTATCTGATGGTGGCCTCGGTGCTGAAACCCGCTATCACGACGCGGATTCGCCACCCGCAATTGACTGCATTAAAAAGCTGGGCCTTGGGCCATCTGTTGGTCAATGGCGATGTGCCATCTATTGTTTTGTTCGGCGGGTTGATGGCCTGGGGCGTCGTGTCGGTGATCTTGATCAATAAGCAGAGTGGAAAACCACCGCTATCTGCGCCAGGCGGCTCGGCGCGTGAAGTCGGCACTGTCGTGATCACGGGCGCTCTTTTTTATGCGATGACCTGGTTACACGCGGCAGCGGGTTATCCCGTCGTGTCGTGGTGATCGTGGGTCTCGTGTAGCGAGGGTTGTAGATGCGATCGACAGACACTAAACAAGGGTTTTTCGACCTCGCTTGGTTGCTGTCAGCGCTGCGGGTGGAGAAACGTGATCCGCCTATTGGCTCCAATCGTGCCTTGGGCATGCGTATGGCGCACGCCATTGTGGTGACCGTGGTACCGATGGCAATGCTCGTTGCCGCGGCCGCACAGTTTATGGAGACGATCTCACCGATCGCGCAGATCACTTCCTATGTTTGGATTGGTTTGCTCACGCCGATGTTGGTGTTGTGGTCAAAGCTGTCGGTTAATGTTGTTCGCGGCATGTTGGTCGGTTGTTTGATCATAACGCAGGCGCGTTGGGCCGTTGCTTGGCTCGTGTGGCCTGCCGATGCGCTGTTGGGATCTATTTTGACGACCTTGATTTTCACGCCGCTGTTACTTTTTGTGATCACCCTCATGGAGGGGCAACGGCACGGTGTGGTGATTGGTTTGATAGTTGCCCTCAATATGAGTTTGTCCCTGACGTTGGGTTCTCAGCGTCCTGAGCTGATCGACGTGCACCTAGCCGATGCGCGCTATGGTTTCCCCACCTTTGTCGTCATGGCCCTGTATGCATTTTTTGTCAATATCTGGTCATCACAGCAGCGTGAGCTCGAGGATGCGGAGTTGCAGTCAGCGTTGCTTGACGAGCAGGTCAATGTCGATGGTTTGACCGGTTTACTCAATCGCCGCGGACTGGAGTTGGTCTCCACCGGTTGGATGGCGCATCGGCAGCCCTTTGGGGTGCTCGTCGTCGCGATTGATCATTACGATGGAATGGTCGAGTCCATGGGGTCTGAAGTCGCAGAGCAGCTGATCCGACAGGTGGCTCAAACGCTGGACGACTCGCTGCGAGAGCTCGATGTCGCGGGCCGATGG
>JAYPVH010000016.1:29411-62817 GCA_038134505.1 Halieaceae bacterium
ATGGGGAATGAATCAATTTGTATTACTTAGCAAAGGCTGCGGCCGATCAGAACTCGAGGGCTTGGCACAACGCATGCGTCGAAGAATATCCGTCCTCGAGGTTTCTGGTCTTCCGCCGATGACGGTCAGCGTGGGTATCGGTGCGTATCAGTCGCTGGAGCTGTTTGAGGACGCACTAGAACGCTCGGAATCGGCGCAGGCTATGGCGACAGCATCTGGTGGAAATTGCGTCCGATCACAGTGGGCCGAGGATCACTCGAGTCCTGTCTAGACTCGGGCGTTGTTCGAAATCATAACAGTGCGTTATTTTGATGGTTCAGTCTAAAGCGATGCCTAGCGGGTTGATCTCCTCGCGTCAATTTGGGCTCACACAGCGCCGAATTGGCCAGAGTCTCGACGAACTGGCCTCCCAGCACGACGAGATCCGGCAGGCGATTGAGCAGGTCGGATATCCTGAGTCTCGTCAAAATCCTGCCAACTTCAACACCTTGGTTCGCATTGTGATCGGTCAACAGGTCTCGACTGCGGCCGCTGCATCGATCGCTCGCAAATTGGATGCGGCGCTCGACGGGCACGTCTCTGCGCTCTCCATCGCTGGCGCGAGCGAGGCGACCCTGCGCAGCGCAGGTATTTCGAGGCAGAAATTCGCTTACCTTCAGGCCCTCTCTGACTGTGTATTGTCCGGCAGGCTCGACATAGACGCCTTGGAGCACCTCGATGATGACTGTGTTGTTGATCAGATCACTCAGGTCAAAGGCTTCGGCGTTTGGTCCGCACACATGTATTTGATGTTCTCGTTGGGTCGACCCGATATTTGGCCTGTGGGGGATCTTGCGGTGCGCGCAGGGTTTGGCCGGATAATGAAACTAGCCGAGCGGCCCGAACCGCGCGAGGTGGCGCTATTAGGCAAACCCTTCGCCCCGCATCGCAGCGCCCTGGCGCTGCTGTGCTGGAAGTTTTACTCCGAGGCGCCCCTGTGAGCCTTTGGTCTGAGTTCGATGCGCGTTGCATGGCACTTGCCCTCGAGGCTGCTGATACAGCGGCCGCTTGCGGTGAGGTCCCGGTCGGCGCTGTGATTGCCAGCGCCCACGGAGAAGGGCAAAAAATCATCGCGGTGGCGGCTAACAGCCCCATCGGCCAGTGCGATCCAACGGCGCATGCGGAAATCGTTGCCTTGCGGGCAGCTGCGCAGCACATCGGTAACTACCGTTTAACGGGTTGCACCCTTTATGTGACGCTTGAGCCGTGCACGATGTGCTGTGGCGCACTCGCGCACGCTCGCATTGAACGCCTAGTTTTTGCCGCCCGAGAGCCCAAGGCAGGAGCGGTCTGCAGTACGGCGCAGGTGCTCGATCATGAGGCGCTCAATCATCGTGTGTCATGGCAGGAGGGTCTGATGGCCGAGGACAGCAGCGCTCTGCTGCGGCAGTTTTTTCGCTCGCGCCGTCAATCCTCCTGACCTGTTTGGTCTGTGTTGCTGGTCTGTGGTACTGGTCTGTATTAGATGGAGCTTGGTGTCAGTGCGCGCCAGGTGTCCGGGAGTAGATCACGTACATCAACCGGTGGTCGGATACGCCCCTCACTGAGATCCTGCAGTCGCAGAGCGGAGTAGTAGTGACGGATATTATCGACATAGGTTACCGTCTCATTGCCGCGGGCGAATCCGTGTTTAGTGATCGGGTAAATCCGCGGATTCTGCAATTGCGGCAGATGCTCTCGGACGTCTTGCCAAAGGTGCGGGTCTTTTCCGGCACGTTCTGTTAAAACCCGCGCGTCCTCAAGGTGGCCCATGCCGACGTTGTAGGCCGCGAGCGCCATCCAAGAACGGTCGGGTTCGGCAATATCATTGGGGAGGCGGCGCAGGAGGTTTTTAAAAAAACGCGCGCCTCCTTGCAGACTTTCTTCAGGATCCATGCGATCGGAAATACCGAGATCTTTAGCGGTCGCCTGGGTAATCATCATCATGCCGCGTACGCCGGTCGGCGAGCGCGCATCGGGCTCCCAGTGGGATTCTTGGTAGGCGATAGCGGCCAGTAATCGCCAGTCCATCTGGTATTCATCGGCAACCGTCTCGATCAGTTCACGCCACTGAGGAAGGCGACTTTGAACCTGCTGTTGGAATGTCAGGGATCCGATACGCGAAGCGTACTCGACGTTGCCAAAATGGCGTTCCTTCAATAGGTCGAGTTCGCCCGAGGTGACCTGCGTGTTTAAGAACTGATTGAAAGACACTTGCCACTGTGCGGCTCGCGGGTCAGCGGCGATGTACCACTGCATCGATGCACTCTGAGAGAGCTCAAAGGCTTTGGCCAGTCGCGGATACAGTCTTTGCTGCATTTTGAAGGTCAGTGAGTCAACGATGGTCAGCTCAGCCTCGCCGTCAGCGACTGCTTGCATGAGTCCTAGAGAATCTGCGGCCTCGATTTCACGCCATTGTAATTCGGGGTAAGTCGCCTTGAATTGCTGTAGCAGTTGGCTATGATGACTCCCAGCCAAGGTCACTAGATCTCGACCCAGCAAGTCCTCAACCGAGTAGGGTTTCTGAGCGCCTGTCTTGTAGATGATCAAAGGGGTCTGCTCGAGGTAACCCGTGGTGGTCAGGACAGTACTGGTGTCGACATTCAGAGCGATTCCGGCTGTGGCGAGGTGCGCCCGCCCGCGCTGCAGGCCTTGAATCATCTCGTTGAGAGAAAAGACCACCTCGAGTTTGACTCGGAGCTGTGCTTGTTCAGCAAAGGCGTGCACCAGCTCGTATTCGAATCCGGTCGGGCGGTCTTCATCGATAAAATAGCTGGTTGGGCTATTGCGAATGAGCACAACCAGTTCATCGCCTGGCTTCAAGTCATCCAGTCGCCTTGTGTCGCCACAGCCTTGGAGTAGGAGTAGCAAAATCGCTGCCGAGCGCCAATTCATTGGGAAATTGTACGCGGGAAATCGTAAACAGCATACTGTGACAGTCCCAGTCGGGGTATACTTGACGCTTCACGACACTTGAGATTTCGGATGTTTTTACTGCCCGGTACCAGCGCGCTCTCACTGCCTCGTTTTAATCAGTTGGCTGCCTCGCTCGCCGCGCTACCGAGTGCTCCGAGATTGGTCTCGGCCGACTATTTTTACATCATCGATCAGCAGGGTGATGTCGACCGAGGTCGGTTAGCCGAGCTACTGCAGCCCGGTACAGCAGCGTTGCCGCAATTCGATATGACCCTTGATGAGCCTCTGCGGGTGGTGGTGCCCCGCTTGGGAACCATTTCCCCGTGGGCGAGTAAGGCGACCGATATCGCCAAAAACAGTGGTTTTGCGGCGGTGACGCGGATAGAGCGCGGTGTGGTTTACCGATTTGCTGACAGTATCTCGGAATGCGGCCGAGCGCTCGATGCACTGTTGCACGATCGGATGGTAGAAACGGTGCTCGACCGACCCGAGGCTGCATTTGCACTGTTTCAACAGGTCGAACCAGAGACCTATACCGCTGTCGATATTCTCTCGGGTGGGCGAGATGCTTTGGTCGCTGCCAATAGTGCTCTCGGATTGGCGCTGGCAGATGATGAAATCGATTATCTGGTCGGTGCTTTCGCTGACCTAGGACGCAATCCGACTGATGTCGAGTTAATGATGTTTGCTCAGGCAAACTCGGAGCATTGTCGGCACAAAATCTTTAATGCCAGCTGGACGATTGACGGCGAAAGCCAACCCCACTCGCTGTTTGGCATGATCCGACATACCTACGCTTGCGGGGGTGAGGGTGTGCTCTCCGCCTATGCGGACAATGCCGCGGTGGTGGCAGGGCATCGCGCAGGCCGCTTTTATCCTGATCCCGATACCGCGCAGTGGTCTTATCATCACGAGGATATTCATCTCCTGATGAAGGTGGAGACGCACAACCATCCGACAGCGATTGCACCATTCGCAGGAGCGGGCACAGGTTCTGGCGGCGAAATCCGAGACGAGGGCGCGGTGGGACGCGGTTCTCGGCCAAAAGTGGGATTGGCAGGTTTTACTGTGTCGCATCTCGAGCTGCCTGATTTTTCCAGACCGTGGGAGCTCAACTACGGCAAACCCAATCGTATGGTGACGCCTTTGCAGATCATGATCGATGGTCCGATTGGCGCCGCTGCTTTCAATAACGAATTTGGTCGACCGAATTTGGCCGGCTATTTTAGAACCTGTGAAATCGCGACTTCAGAGGGTATTCGGGGCTATCACAAGCCCATCATGATCGCAGGCGGCTATGGCAATATTCGCGCGCAACACGTCGACAAAGGCGATTACCGACCCGGTGCGCACCTGATTGTCTTGGGTGGGCCGGCGATGCTCATTGGTTTGGGGGGCGGTGCGGCTTCATCGATGGCCAGCGGCGCGAGTGCTGAGGATCTCGATTTTGCCTCCGTGCAGCGTCAAAACCCGGAGATCCAGCGGCGGGCACAAGAAGTGATTGATCGTTGCTGGGCATTGGGAGACGAGAACCCTATTGCGTTTATTCACGATGTGGGTGCAGGTGGCCTGAGCAACGCATTGCCTGAGTTGGTGAAAGATGGGGGCCGCGGCGGTCGTTTCGCGCTCCGTGCGGTGCCCAGTGACGAGCCGGGAATGAGTCCTCTTGAGATTTGGTGTAACGAGTCTCAAGAGCGCTATGTCATGGCAGTTGAGCCCGAGCATCTCGCGCGTTTTGCCGCGATCTGCGAACGCGAACGTTGTCCTTTTGCCGTAGTTGGCGAGGCCACCGAGGCGCAACATGTAAGCTTGCTTGACGATCGCTTTGAGAATGCGCCGGTTGATCTGCCCATGTCGCTGTTGTTTGGCAAACCGCCAAAAATGCATCGCGAGTCGCAGCGCCAAAAGCCACCGTCAGATGATTTCACTGCGGATCTGTCAATCAGTGACGCGGTCGATCGGGTTCTCAGTTTTCCCGCAGTCGGCTCAAAGAGTTTCCTCATCACGATTGGCGATCGTTCGGTCACCGGTATGGTCGCTCGCGATCAGATGGTCGGGCCGTGGCAGGTTCCTGTTGCCGATTGCGCTGTGACGACCGTGTCTTTGGATTCCCACCTCGGTGAAGCGATGAGTATGGGGGAGCGCACCCCAGTGGCTATTTTGGACGGACCGGCTTCCGCGCGGCTGTCCATTGCCGAGTCGATCACCAATCTCCTCGCCGCGCCCGTCGCCGAATTGAGGGATATTCGCCTCTCGGCCAACTGGATGTGTGCCGCAGGCTTTGCTGGCGATGACGCAGTACTGTACGACACAGTTGCAGCTGTCGGTCTCGAGTTCTGTCCTGCCTTGGGGATGACCGTCCCGGTCGGTAAGGACTCGATGTCGATGCGAACTGTTTGGGCTGATGCTGGCCAAGACAAGGCAGTCACCGCGCCGGTCTCGCTTATTGTGAGTGCTTTCGCACCGGTCGGCGATGTCCGAGAGACGCTGACACCCACGCTCCAGAGCTGTGAACCCAGCCGTTTGGCTTTGATTGATTTGGGCCGTGGCGCAGATCGTTTGGGAGGATCCACGTTGGCCCAGGTGTATGGGCAAATTGGTTCTGACACGCCCGATGTGGCGGCGTCGGATGTCGTCGCATTGTTTGCAGCGATGCAGGCACTCAAGGCCCACGGGCTCATTCAGGCCTATCACGACCGCTCCGATGGCGGTGTTTTGGTCACTTTGCTCGAAATGGCCTTTGCCGGTCGCTGCGGTTTGGATATAGAGATCCCCGTCGAAGGATCCGCAGCGATTGCGCGCTTATTCAGTGAAGAAATCGGCGTCGTGCTGCAAATCAAAGAGACAGACGTCGCTACGGTAGAGCGTATTCTCGCGGAGCATCAGCTTGCGGAAACCCTGCACTGGATCGCCAAGCCACGCAGTGATGAACGCATTGTTGTCAATACACCCACCTTTGAATTGATTGATTCTCGGCGCGGTGCGCTGCAACAGTTGTGGGCTAGAACCAGCTTCGAAATTCAGGCGCTGCGCGATAATCGCGACTGCGCTCAACAAGAGTTTGATCAGATCTCGGCGCCAGATCGTGGTTTGTCGGCTGCGGTCACGTTTGATGTCGACGAAGACATTGCCGCACCGTTTATCGCAACGGGTACTCGACCGCGAATGGCGATTCTCAGAGAGCAGGGTGTCAATGGACACATGGAGATGGCCGCCGCCTTCGATCGCGCGGGGTTCGATGCCGTCGATGTCCACATGAGTGATTTGATGCACCGACGCCAGTCTCTGGAGGCGTTCCATGGTCTCGCGGCCTGCGGCGGCTTCAGTTATGGCGACGTCTTGGGCGCTGGAGAAGGCTGGGCAAAAAGTATTTTGTTCAATACGCAATTGCGGGATCAGTTTGCTACTTTTTTTGCTCGTGAAAACACCTTTGCCTTGGGTGTCTGTAACGGGTGCCAGATGATGGCCGCATTGCACACCTTGATTCCCGGGAGTGAGCATTGGCCACGGTTTGCGCGCAATGATTCAGAGCAATATGAATCGCGCTTGGTGATGGTGCAGGTTGAGTCCTCACCCTCGATTTTGTTGCGCGACATGCAGGGTTCAACCCTACCGATTGTCGTCGCGCACGGCGAAGGGCGCGCTCAATTTTCGAGCGATCAAGATCGAGTCGCGCTTGAGGCCGCGCATCAGATCGCGATGCGCTACGTCGATGATCAGTTGGCCGTTACCCAGCGATTCCCTGCAAATCCTAACGGTTCTCCGGGTGGCATTACCGGGTTGTGCAATCGAGATGGACGGGTCACCATCATGATGCCCCATCCGGAGCGGGTCTACCGAGCCTCACAGTTATCCTGGTCACCGCAGGAATGGCGGGAGGACTCGGGCTGGATGCGCTTGTTTAGAAATGCGCGGACCTGGCTCGGTTGAAGGTCATGGCAATGTCATTAACCAACCGCTACACTGCGCGCCCAACACACAGCGCAGAGCTTGCTGCCCCTTTTTTCAGAGGCCTATGTTGTTGACCTCTTATTGATAGACGAAGAGATCCATGCTGAATCGTAACTCCCTTTGGAAAACCCTACTCGTTCTCGCAGTGGTCACTTTTGGCTTCTATTACGCTGCGCCAAATCTCTACGCCCCGGACCCGGCATTGCAAATCGCCGGCTCAAGCAGCGCACAGCGGATCGATGAGCGTGCTCTGGCTGTGGTGGAGCGTGCTTTGGACGACGCTGAGATCACTTACTTTGGTGAGGAAATCCAGGCCGAAGGCCGTTCTGCCCTCATTCGACTCAATGACAGTGATGCCCAGTTGCGCGCCCAGGCCGTTGTCGGGCGAGCGCTTGGAGATGGCTATATCGTCGCACTGAACTTGGCGCCAACGACGCCCGATTGGCTGGTCAGCGGCGGTGCCTCACCGATGAAACTGGGCCTCGATTTGAGCGGTGGCGTCCATTTTAAGCTCGAGGTCGATGTGGATGCTGCGACCCAGCGCAAGCTGGAAATGTATGAAAATGGCGTGAAACGCGCATTGCGCGATGAGCGTATTCGCGGCGTAGTGCAACTCGAGGGCACTCAGATCGCGATGATGTTTCGCAGCGAAGACGAGCGGGAGGCGGCACGCAGCGAAGTGCAAACGCTCTACCCTGAGCTGTTTCTCGATCGGGTTGATGAGGCCGAGGATGACTGGCGTCTGTATGCGCAAGTGACGGAGGCAACCATTGCCCAGGTCGTCGATGATGCGGTGTCTCAAAACCTGACGACCTTGCGTAATCGCGTCAATGAATTGGGTGTGTCGGAGCCACTGGTGCAGCGCCAGGGCAGTAACCGAATCGTGGTGGAGCTCCCCGGGATTCAGGATACCGCGGAAGCCAAGCGGATTCTCGGCAAGGTGGCCAACCTCGAGTTCCGTCTCGTCGCTGAGACCAATGCATCGATCGCTGAAAAGCAGCGATTTGAGTATCGCAGTGCCGGCCGTGAGGGTCTGACCGAGTGGCTAGAGCGCGACGTGATTATCACGGGTGAGCGGGTGTCGAGCGCGAACGCGAGCTTTGATCAGAACGGCCAGCCCAATGTGCAGATTAGTCTCGATGGTGAGGGCGGTATGCTCATGTCGCGTGC
Source organism: Halieaceae bacterium (assembly GCA_038134505.1). Taxonomy (GTDB): domain Bacteria; phylum Pseudomonadota; class Gammaproteobacteria; order Pseudomonadales; family Halieaceae; genus Luminiphilus. Next base: position 37,467 of record JAYPVH010000016.1, read on the forward strand.
GACCCGAGCCAACGTGAAACGCCGTATGGGTGTTTTGTTCATCGAGCGCAAGTACCGCACTCGCTACGAATTGGATGATTCGGGTCACGAAGTTCCCATCCGGGTTCCTTATGATGAGAAAAAGCTGCTCACAGCGCCCGTGATTCAGTCGGCTCTCGGCGCACAGTTCCAAATTACTGGTCTCGACAGTCCTGCAGAAGCCTCGGAACTGGCACTGATGCTGCGCGCTGGCGCGCTCGCAGCCCCCATCAGTTTTGTTGAGGAGCGCACAGTGGGCCCCTCTCTGGGTGCGGAAAATATCGCCCTCGGCATGAAGAGTGTTCAGATTGGTCTGGCGCTGGTTGTTCTCTTTATGGTGTTGTATTACCGCGTCTTTGGCGTGGCCGCAGTCATCGCTCTGACCGTGAACCTTGTCTTGTTGGTTGCGGTGATGTCGCTGTTGGGCGCCACGCTCACTTTGCCGGGTATCGCTGGCATCGTCCTCACTGTGGGTATGGCGGTCGATGCTAACGTGCTGATCTTCGCGCGAATTCGCGAGGAGTTAGCTGCGCGAGCGTCGCCGCAGATGGCGATTCACTCCGGATTTGAGCGGGCCGTCACGACGATTCTCGATGCCAATATCACCACGCTCATCGTTGCGGTGATTCTTTACGCAGTAGGCACCGGGCCGGTGAAGGGCTTCGCCGTGACATTGTCCGTGGGTATTTTGACCTCCATGTTTACCGCGATCGTCGGCACGCGGATGCTCATTAATCTCATCTACGGCGGACGTCGGGTGGACAGCCTGTCGATTGGTCGACTTCCGAAAGTGGTGGCGCCCTCGCAGGAGGTGCAATCATGAACGTTTTCTCCTTTATGAAGTGGCGCAAAGTGGCCGTTGCTTTTTCGACCCTGTTGATCGTGGTTTCGCTGATGTCGCTGGCCACACAGCAGCTGAACTGGGGGCTCGATTTCACTGGCGGTACGCTGGTGGAGGTTGAGTACGGTGATTCTGCGGACTTGTCGGCGATCCGTTCGACTTTATCGAGTGCAGGTTATGACGGCGCCATCGTGGTCAGTTTTGGTACGGATCGCGATGTCCTCATTCGCTTGCCTCAGGCCTTCTCTGATGAGGCTGGCGTGATGATGGTGGAGTCTCTACAACGCGCGAGTGACACCCCAGTTGAATTGCGTCGTATCGAGTTTGTCGGGCCGCAAGTGGGCGATGAGCTGCGAGAGCAGGGTGGTCTGGCGATGCTGTTGGCACTAGGCTTGGTGATGCTCTATGTCGCGTTCCGGTTCCAACTCAAATTTGCCATTGGCGCCGTTGTGGCGCTGGCGCACGATGTTATTTTCACGCTGGGATTTTTCTCAATACTGGGGCTTGAGTTCGATCTCACGGTGCTCGCGGCGTTGCTGGCGGTGATTGGCTATTCGCTCAATGACACCATCGTCGTCTCGGATCGCATCCGTGAAAATTTGCGTAAAGTGCGTCGGGCGACGCCAAGCGAAGTGGTCGATATCTCACTCAGCGAAACCCTGGGCCGAACCCTGGTGACCTCGTTGACGACGTTACTCGTGTTGTTCGCGCTTGCGTTGTTTGGTGGCGAAATGATCTTTGGCTTTGCTATCGCGCTGCTAGTTGGGGTTGCGATTGGCACCTACTCGTCGATCTATGTCGCAGCGGTTGTCTTGTTAGCCCTGGGTGTCAGCAACGAAGATGTCGCGATACCCGAGAAAGAGGGGGCGGATCAGGAGGGGCTTTTGCCCTGAATCGCAGGCAGCAGGGCCTTGAGCATTTTCGCATTGCCACAGGCAATATCGCCGCTCTGGTACCAGTTTTCGCCCCCCTTTAAATCGGTAATCAACCCCCCGGCTTCGCGCACGAGTAAGGCACCCGCGGCCATATCCCAGGGTTTGAGTCCCATTTCCCAGAAAGCGTCAAATCGGCCCGCGGCGACGTAGGCCAGATCAAGGGCCGCAGAACCCATTCGGCGAATGCCGAGCGACCGCGATGCGACCTGACCGAGTCCCGCGCAGTAGCGATCAATTTTGTCGTCGTGGTGTCCCAGAAACGGCGTTCCGGTGCCGGTCAGTGACTCGCGCAACTCAATGCGGGGGCTGACACGGATTCGCCGGCCGTTGAGCTGCGCGCCGCGCCCACGCGAAGCGATAAACTCCTCGCGTCGCACCGGATCGATGATCACGGCATGCTCGAGCTTGCCACCTTTAAGGCAGCCAATGCTGACCGCATAGTGCGGGATACCGCGCATGAAGTTACTGGTGCCGTCCAGAGGGTCGATCACCCACTGATATTCGCTGTCAGGATTGCCAGTGTGGCCGCTTTCCTCGCATAGGAAGCCATGGTCTGGGTAGGTCTTGCCGAGGTGGTAGAGAATTTCCTTCTCAGCGGCGATATCGACCTCGGTTACGAAATCCGCGGCACCTTTTGCCTGATGCTGAATGCGATCGAGGTCATCCGATGCCCGTACGATGAGGTCGCCCGCTTTTCGTCCTGCACGAAGTGCAATCGTGGTCATCGGTTCCATCTTGATTTAATCCAGCATCAGGTTCAGGGCGCGCATCATAACAGGGCTTGGGCAAGGGGGACACGGCTTCTGCTAGACTGCGCGACACAAATTTTACGGTTTTTAGCCGCGGTTCAAACGTGTAAGTGTGTTGTGGCTTGTCCTTTCGCCGAGGACTGAGGGAGTGTTATTCGATGAACGCAGATCACATTCAGGTGGTTTTGGTTGAGCCCAGTCATGCCGGTAATATCGGCGGTGTGGCGCGCGCGATGAAAAATATGGGCTTGCATCGCCTGACGCTGGTGAATCCCAAAACATTCCCAGCCCCAGAGGCGACGTGGCGCGCCGCGTCTGCAGTCGATGTCCTCGAACAGGCGCAGGTTGTGACATCTCTGGACGCGGCTATTGGTGGCGCTCAATTTGTCGTCGGGACCAGTGCTCGGGAACGTCGTATTCCCTGGCCGGTGCAAGACGCTCGGCATTGTGCGCAACGCATTGCGATGCACTCCGTGCACGAGCAGGTTGCTATTTTGTTCGGGCGAGAAGATCGCGGTTTACTCAATGAGGAGTTGCAGCGCTGTAATTTGCACTGCCACATCGATACTCACGAAAGTTATACCTCGCTTAACCTGGCGATGGCTGTGCAAATCGTCGCCTACGAACTGCGGATGCACGCTATCGCCGGTCAGACGGCACCGGAGGAGGATGCAAACTGGGATACCCCCTTTGCCACCAGCGAAGATATGGCGCGATTTTATCTCCATCTAGAGCAAACTTTGATCGACATCGGTTTTCTCAAGCCTGAGGCCCCACGCCAACTGATGCCGCGTTTAACACGGCTCTACAATCGGGTTCGCCTCGACGAGATGGAGCTCAATATCTTGCGCGGCATACTGACCGAGACCCAGCGCAGTATCGATTCTTCGAACCAATCGGAATAAATCCGACAAAAATAGTTGGTTTTTTAGTTGACCAATTTAGTCGGGTTTACGACAATGGCACCTGGAGGCTCGCGCTATGAAACTCACGACTCGCGGACGGTATGCGGTGACTGCCATGCTGGATTTGGCTATACATGCTGAAGATCGGCCGGTGTCGCTGTCTGATATTTCAGGAAGGCAGGACATTTCCCTGTCTTACCTTGAGCAGCTGTTCGCCAAATTGCGCCGCCGTGATCTAGTGAAAAGTGTCCGCGGACCCGGCGGTGGTTATCGTTTGGCGCGTAATGGGCAACAGATATTCGTCGCGCAAATCATCGATGCCGTCGATGAATCGGTCAATGTGACCAACTGCAACAGCCAGGGCAACTGCAACCATGGCACTGTCTGCCTGACGCACCATCTATGGGAAGATTTGTCGGAGCAGATCCACGGGTTTCTCAGTGGCATCAGTCTTGCTGATTTGGTCGTGAAAGGTCGGCAGGGGTCGACTGGGGCAAGTCGTGACACCTTGATTCAAACGCTTGTCGTTTCTTGACGCGCCCTGAATGATCGCAATTTTTGGAATAGGACATTATGAACGCACCGGCCATGACCACCATCCCCATCTACCTCGACTACTTGTCGACCACGCCGGTCGACCCGCGAGTGGTCGAGGTCATGACACGCGCGCTAACTTTAGAGGGCAACTTCGGTAATCCCGCATCGCGCTCGCATGTATTTGGCTGGCGCGCGGAGGAGGCTGTGGAAAATGCACGCAGTCAGATCGCTGAGCTGATTAACGCTGATCCCAGAGAAATTGTGTGGACTTCGGGCGCCACGGAATCGGACAACCTGGCGATCAAAGGTGCGGCGCATTTTTATCAAAAGAAAGGACGGCATATCATCACGTCGAAAATCGAGCATAAGGCGGTCTTAGATACGTGTCGCCAGCTTGAGCGAGAAGGTTTTGATGTAACTTATCTTGAGCCCAACGAGCAGGGCCTGATCACCCCTGAGCTCATTGGTGAGACGCTGCGCGATGATACTGTTGTCGTGAGCATCATGCATGCCAATAACGAGATCGGTACGATCAACGACATCGCCGGCATCGGCGAGGTCTGTCGTGCCGCCGGCGTGGTCTATCACGTCGATGCGGCGCAAAGCGCGGGCAAGATTCCCATTGACATGGAAGCCATGAAAGTCGACTTGATGTCGATATCCGCACATAAAATGTATGGCCCTAAAGGGATTGGCGCGCTGTATGTTCGGCGCAAGCCCCGGATCCGTCTGGAGGCGCAGATGCACGGCGGTGGCCATGAGCGGGGTATGCGCTCAGGCACGCTGGCCACACACCAGATCGCGGGTTTTGGCGAGGCGGCGCGCATCGCTCTCGCAGAGATGGCGGAAGAAACGCAACGTTTGTTGGCTTTGCGGCAACGCTTTTGGGCGGGCATTGAGGATATCCCCGAGGTGCACATCAACGGCGATGCTGAGCAGCGTTTGCCTGGCGCATTGAACGTCAGTTTCGCCTTTGTCGAGGGTGAGTCGCTGTTGATGTCATTGAAAGACTTAGCCATCTCGAGTGGTTCTGCCTGCACGTCGGCATCGTTGGAGCCCTCTTACGTGTTGCGAGCACTCGGCCTTAATGATGAGTTGGCTCACAGCTCATTGCGATTTAGCTTCGGTCGATTTACATCTGAGACTGATGTAGATCACGCGGTCACACAGGTCCGGCACGCGGTTGAGAAACTCCGCGAGCTGTCGCCTTTGTGGGATATGTATCAAGACGGTATTGATCTCAATACCATTGAATGGTCCGCCCATTGATAGCGCTCAGGGCGCGGATAAGGAGTTAGACATGGCGTATAGCGATAAGGTCATTGACCATTACGAAAATCCTCGGAACGTCGGCAAGCTCGATGACGATGACGAGTCAGTTGGTACTGGGATGGTGGGCGCCCCGGCCTGTGGCGATGTGATGCGCCTGCAAATCAAAGTCGGTGAAGACGGCATCATCGAGGACGCCAAGTTTAAAACCTATGGCTGCGGCTCAGCGATCGCCTCAAGTTCTTTGCTCACGGAGTGGGTGAAGGGCAAGCGACTCGACGAGGCTGCGGCGATCAAAAACACAGAAATCGCACAGGAACTGGCCTTGCCACCGGTCAAAATTCACTGCTCGGTGCTCGCCGAGGACGCAATTAAAGCCGCGGTGAAAAACTATCGTGAAAAGCAGGGACAGTCATAGTGCTGAGTTTGACTGAAGCGGCGGCGCAGCACGTCAATTCACAGCTCGTGAGTCGCGGCCGGGGCGAAGGCATTCGTATTGCGGTGAAAACCTCGGGCTGCTCGGGGCTCGCCTACGTGCTTGAGTTTGTAGATGATCCTGCGCCAGAGGACGCGGTCTTTGAAGACTTTGGTGTAAAGCTCTTCGTTGACCCCAAAAGCTTGGTCTATCTCGATGGCACCGTTGTTGATTTTGCTAAAGAGGGGTTAAACGAAGGATTGGCGTTTCGCAATCCAAATGTGGCAGCTGAGTGTGGTTGCGGAGAGAGCTTCACGGTCTGATGACAACGCCCACGAGTGGTACCCAAGGGTTGCCTGACTTCTTTACGCTGCTCGGGATCGAGCGGCGCTTTGACTTAGATCTAGACCAACTGGGCGATCGATTTAGAGCCTTGATTGCACGCTTTCATCCTGATCGGTTTGTTGGGGCGACGGCTGCCGAGCAGCGGGTCGCGGCGCAATGGGCGGCTCATACAAATGCCGCGCAGGTAACCCTGCAGGACCCCGTGAAGCGCGCGGGCTATTTGCTCAGTCTTCGCGGTGTCGTGCTGGCGGATGCGGAGCGGGAGCCGGTGCCCGGGGAGTTTTTGATGCAGCAATTGCTGCTCCGCGAACAAGCCGCGGAGGCGCAGTCTGACAGTGACGCGCGCGAGACGCTTACCGCGACGGTCGATGCGCTGTGGCAAAGCACCCTTGCCTCGTTTCGAGAGGCGATGGAACGCGACTGTTTGAGGGATGCATCGAGTGCCTGGGTGAAGATGCAGTACGTGGCCAAGCTCTCCAGAGAGCTGGGACTTCCGGTAAAGGGGTAGATCGACGTGTTGATGCAAATCGCAGAACCCGGTGAGGGACAAAAATCAGCTGCGAAGCGTCGCGTTGCGCTGGGTATTGATCTGGGCACCACCCACAGCTTGGTGGCGCATTTTAACGGCACTGATACACAGGTGTTCGCAGAAGCCGGCTCCGGGCGGCGCACCATGCCGTCTGTCGTGCGTTTCACCCAAGAGGCGATTACGGTTGGGGAAGCCGCGCTTGCAGCGGCTGTCGACGACCCGATGAATACCATCGCCTCCGTAAAGCGCTACATGGGGCGGGCTCTGGATGATATCGATGGGTCCGCTCTGACGTTAACCCCAGATCATGGACTCTCCATTCTTACCGAACGGGGTCCGGTGACGCCGGTCGAGGTATCGGCGGAGATCTTGAGAGCTCTTGTGGTTCGGGCCGCGAGTGACTTGCCAGAGTCACCTGCCGGCGTTGTGATCACGGTGCCTGCTTATTTTGACGATGCACAACGCCAAGCGACGCAACAAGCGGCTGCGCTTGCGGGTTTGAAGGTCTTACGGTTGATCAATGAGCCGACGGCCGCAGCAGTGGCCTACGGGCTTGATGAGTCGGTGACTGAGGGCGCGGTGCTCGCGGTTTATGACCTCGGTGGCGGTACCTTCGATCTGTCGTTACTCAAAATGCATCGTGGTGTTTTCGAGGTACTCGCGACAGGCGGGGACACGGCGTTGGGCGGTGACGATATTGATCAGGCGGTTGCAGATTGGTTGCTGTCCCAGGTCGCGGCATCACCAGCCAATTCGAGTGAACATCGGCAGCTTCTGATGGCAGCGCGACAGGCGAAGGAAGCCCTGTCCTCACTGGAGGTCGTCGATGTTGATGTGCTGGTTGCTGGCGCTAGGGTGAGTGTGTCCCTGACACGGGCGCAGCTTGAAGTCTTGATGACGCCGTTGATTGCGCGCACCAAGACAGTTTGCGAGCAGGTTCTAGAAGACGCTGCCGTCGGTCGAGTAGATTGTGCAGTATTGGTCGGGGGTTCGACGCGCAGCCCGCTGGTGCAGTCGACCGTTGCAGATCTTTTTGCCGTAACGCCGCTATGCTCTATTGATCCCGATGAGGTGGTGGCCATGGGTGCCGCGCGTCAGGCGGATATCCTCGTGGGCAACCGCGGTGACAATGACCCCTTGCTGCTGGATGTGATTCCTCTGTCACTGGGCGTGGAGACCTACGGTGGGTTAGTGGAGCGGATTATCCCGCGTAATAGCACCATACCGGTCTCTATGGCGCAGGAATTCACAACAGCCAAGGATGGCCAGACAGGCTTGATCGTGAACGTGGTTCAGGGCGAACGGGAGCGGGTCGAGGACTGTCGGACGCTCGCGCAGTTCTCTCTCTATGGTATTCCCGCCATGGTCGCGGGCGCTGCCCGAATTCGTGTGACGTTCCAGGTTGATGCGGATGGCTTACTGTCAGTGACCGCGGCGGAAGAGACAACGGGTGTGCAGGCCGATGTGGTGGTGAAGCCAGCCTTTGGTCTAGAGCAGACCGATATCGCAAGTATGCTCCGCGCCGGCTACGAATTTGCCGCCGAAGATATGGTTGCCCGTCAGTGGGCGGAGGCGACGTTGGAGGCGGAGCAATTGCTCGATGGCATCCATGCCGCACTGGAGAGCGATGGCGACCTACTTACCGCAGAGGAACGCGCTGAGTTGGATGCTGCCCTGATCGATTTGGCGAGTGCGGCCAAGGACTCTGGTGATCGCAGCATCGATACCTTGCGAAACGCATTACATGAGACGGGTGCGGCCGCCGAGCAACTCGCGGCGAGGCGAATGGATCGTAGTATTCGCGAAGCGCTCGCGGGGGTGGGTGTCGATCAGTTGGTCGTAGAGGATGGAGTTCCATGACGCAGATTATTGTTTTGCCGCACCACGAAATCTGCCCTGAGGGCGCAGCGGTTGAGGCCAGTCCCGGCGAGAGTATTTGTGAAGCGCTTCTACGCCAAGATATCGATATCGAGCATGCCTGTGAGATGTCGTGTGCCTGCACGACCTGTCACGTCGTTGTGCGAGAGGGTTTTGCTTCGCTTTCGGAGGCAGATGAGCTTGAGGAGGATTATCTCGATAAAGCTTGGGGACTAGAGCCCGAGTCTCGCCTTTCCTGTCAGGCCATTGTTGGTGACGTCGATTTGGTTGTCGAAATTCCGCGCTACACGATTAACCACGCTGCCGAGCGCCACTGAGCGATAGCCTGAATTAGGCTGCGCCGCCAATAATGGCTTGAAATGAATCAACACCGCCGGCGTAGCGCGCCGCGTATACGCCATACTGACGTTGCGCATGATCCTTGTAGAACTGGTGCATGGCTTGGGCTACGTCGGGATAGGCATAGTGGTCCCAAGGCACATCTTCGGCGCGCAACAGTTCGACCCGATCAGCCTCTTGGGTTGTGTGAAAATTGGGTGCTTGAAGTTGTGCGCGATACACGAGATAGACCTCGCTAATTTCCGGTAGGGAGCCCACCAGATACAAGTTCATCGTGCGCTCATCCACCGTTGCGCCGGTTTCCTCTTTGAGTTCTCTAGCGGCAGCCTGTTCAGGCGTCTCGCCTTGCTCCATAAAACCGGATGGTATTGCCCAGCGACCTCGCTGTGGTTCGGTGGCACGCCGAATCCACAACACACGCTCCTCCCAGGTGGCAATGCAGGCAACGAGCACCTTTGGGTTTTCATAGTAAACCGTCCCGCAACTCGGGCAGAGCTCGCGTGCTTGTAGCTGCCCCGCTGGCTGGGAGACCTGGGTCGTATTGCCACATTGGCGGCAGTAGCGTTGCTTGGTCATGTCGCTTTAATTCCCACAATTCAACAGTGCACGTTTCTTACGCGCTCTTTGAGGCGTGCACGCGAGTAGACTCGCGGCGCTGCGCGGTGCTTGGGCGATGCCCCAAAAAAATCTCTGACTAAGGTACACGAGCCTTACGCTTTGCAAAAGCGAGTGATACGAAGACCATCGGACTAAGGGGAGCGAAGCTTGTAGACCACGATAGCATCGCCGAGTAATTCGTGAAGCCGTTGGGGACCTTTTGCCGCATAGGCCAGTGGGCCATGGCCGCCAGCCGCAATGGCGATATATTGTGGGCCGTCTTGGCGAAGACGATAGGACATGGGTGTCGCTTGTGCAGGAGCTGGCAGTCGATCCTTCCAAACGACCTCACCTGTATGCACATCAAAAGCGCGCAGGTAGCCATCGAGTGTTGCCGCGATGAATACAAGTCCGGAGGCCGTCTGCAAAGAACCGCCAGTATTGGGTGTGCCCCAGTCGAGGAAACGCCCTAGCCCCAACGGAGACAGAAGTTCCAGATTTCCTAGCGGTTCCTCCCACAATGTCGCCCCGGTATCGAGATTGATCGCAGTCAGTACGCCCCATGGGGGTTCTGTACAGGGTGTATTATGTGGCGACAAAAGCCCGCCACGAACGACCACATACGGCGTACCTTCTTGCGGGTTCGCACCGACAAGGTCGGTGCCATCGAGAGAGCCGGCGTCCTCGCGCGGAATCAGCTTCACGGTGTAGGGAACACGCATCGAGTTGACGATCATGATGTTTTCGTTGGGATTCACCGAAACCGAGCCCCAGTTAACGCCGCCTCCCAATCCCGGCCACAGGAGTGCCGGTTTGTTGAAGGCGGGCGGGGTGAAGATACCCTCATAGACCATGCTACGAAACTGTTCGAGGCAGGCCTCTCGATCTCCGGGATACAAGCCCCAAATGTCTTCCTCTGTGAGCACGTCTGGGTGAACGGGTTTCGGTAACGTTGGGAAGGGTTGCGTTGGCGAGGCAGTTTCGCCAGGGACTGTAGAGGCTGGCACAGGACGCTCCTCAACGGGAAATAGTGGTTCACCCGTCTCTCTGTTCAAGAGAAAGAGTTCGCCCATTTTGGTCGCGACGATCACGCCGGGTATTGTGCCGTGTTGCTCGAAGGCCACAGGTTGCGCCGCGATATCCCAGTCCCAGATATCGTGATGAACGGCTTGGAAATTCCAAACAGGTAGACCCGTCGTGGCATCGAGTGCGACAGCAGAGGTGCCATAAAATCCAAGCTTAGCGCGGTCACCCCCACCGTAGTGGTCCAGTTGTGGCCCACCCATGGGTAAAAACACTAAGTTGCGCTCGGGATCCGCTGATAGGTTGCCCCAAGCGTTCGGCGTGCTTCGGGTAAAAGTTGCTCCTGCCTTGGCGGCTTGGGCATCAACGGGATTCATTCCGGGAGGCACCGGATCAAACGCCCAGCGCAACTCCCCTGTTCGAAGGTCGAAGGCCCTGACCACGCCGGGCGGGGCGTCAGTGCGTTGCCCATCCATCACAAATGCGCCCGTGATAACAGTGTCATTGATCACCACCGGCGCTGCGGTCACATAGTATTCGGCGAGACGAACATCGCCTAAATTTTGCTTCAGATCGACGCTGCCACCGTCGCCAAAGTCGAGGCAAGGCTCGCCATCGTCCGCGTCAAGCGCGATGAGCCGCGCGTCCAAGGTGCCTGACACGATGCGTTTCTGACAGTGCTCAAGCTGTCTGTCCTCTGAATCCCAATAGGCGACACCGCGACAGGCCGGTGAATACACCCCGGTGAGGTCAACCGCGGGATCATGTACCCAGCGTTCGGTCCCCGACTCGGGATCCAGCGCAATAACACGGTTAAAAGGCGTGCAAACGTACATGGTATCGTTCACTACTAACGGTGTCGCTTGGAATGTGGTGGCACCATGCGTTTGAGTGCCCGGTGAGACGTCGCCCGTGTGATAGATCCAGGCGACTTCGAGCTGGTCCACGTTCTCGGGTGTGATTTGGTTCAGCACAGAAAATCGTTGGCCACCCGGGGTGCCGCCGAATACAGGCCAGTCGGCGGTGGGGCCGGAGTAATCGATCTCTGTCGTCGGTGAGCAACTGATTAATAGTTGGGTGCTTAAGATGATCAGAATGATTTTGCGGATCAGTCGAAGGCCATACATGGTCAGTTCCTCTCCTTGGCGGTTGCGCTACTCGCCATCATGATATTGCCCGGTGGTTCGGGTCATGGAAGCGATAATGCTCGATTCCCAGACGTGCTATGTGTAGTTGCGCTGACAATGCGCGCGGTTTAGTCAACCTCTACCAGTTTTAGCGTCAGATTGGGACAAAAAGTGACCGCATCTCTGACCTTATCGAGTAAATCTTCGGACGGTCTATCTGTGCTCAGTCGCACCTTCGGATAGCCACTACCGGTATCCTCTACCGAGAAAATTTCTGGACACTCCTCGGTACAGACGCCGTGTCCTTGACACAGCATTTCATCGACCACGATACGGTATTGGCTCATTGTTGGGCTCCTATACAACCTATTGACGGCGTCGATAACGCAAAATACAGGGCTCGCTGGGACGAAGAATTAACGAGGGCATGATTTCTGCGTACTCGCCAGGAGGTCCTGCGAGTTCGAAGTCAAAGGCGTTGAGTAATTCAGAAAAGATGACCTTCACCTGAAGAAATGCAAAGGCGTTGCCCACGCATTTACGCTGACCGCCGCCAAACGGAATCAGTGCAAACGGGTTTTCTGGCTGTGGCCGATCTGGATTGAAGCGTTGCGCATCCTCAAAACACGCCTCGAGTCGGTGCGCCACATAGGGGCACAGCATGACATTTTTGCCCTTTGGGATGATGTGTCCCTTGTATTCGAAATCCTCGACGACGCGTCGCGTCAATGTGTTCAATGGAGGATGCACTCGGAGTGTTTCACGAACAAAGCCTTCAAGTTTGGTCATTCGCCGAAGTGTTTTGAGCTCAATATCGTCGCTAGAGGAGAGCACACTGTCGACCTCAGCAATCACTGCGGGCGCTAAGTCTGGGTTCCGCGCCAGTTCAACTAGCGCCCAAGCGGCTGTGTTAGCACTGGTATGGTGGCCCGCAAACATGAACCAAACCACCATGCCGGCAATTTCCGAGGTCGATAGGTGCCGACCATCAGGGTAGGTGGTGTCCATGTAGACTTGCAGTAGATCGGGGTACACCTCTCCCGAGTCGCGACGCTGGCTGACGTGATTGCTAATCAGTTCCTCGAGTCGAGAACGCGCGTTATCTCTGGCAGCGTAGGCAGCCTTTTGCGCGTTGGGATCTTGCAATCCCTCAGCATCTGCCGCTGCACCTAAGGTGTGGTAGAGGCTTGCGAATTCCTCGGTCAGCGTGTTTCTAAACTCAGTGCCGAGCAGGCAGTGCGTGGATGTTTTAATCGTGAGATCTGCAAATCCCTCATAAAAATCCATCTCACCACGATCACCCCAGGTGGCAATCCAGTCTCGTGTTTCCTGAGCAATGATGGGCGCGTAGTGGTTCATTTTTTCACTGGCCAATCCTCGAGCATGCATTCTGAGTTGCTGCCGCTCGATATCGAGAGGGGCGCCATATTGGATGCCCTTGCCAAAAATAGGCACCATGAACTGGTAGGCTTCGGGTGCGCTGACTTTGATATCGTCGACCCGAAATACAGCCTCGTGTGCCTCAGGACCGACCATTAACACGGTGTTGATGCCGCCCATATCAAACTCGGCGAGCTCGCCACACTCCTCATACGCACGCATTAAGAAAAACGCCGGATGGGTGCAAAATTCTTGAAAGTGGCCGCCTGCTTCAGGGCCGAGACTACCGCTGACGAAGGGAATGGTCGCTGAGCTGGACATAGTGATGGCCTCCAAGCGGATAAAAAACATTGCAAGTGAAATTAAATTTAATTGTAATCTTGACCTTTGCGATTGACAAGCGGAGATTCAATAACTGGGTTGTCGGTTGATTCCTTCAGTTCGGGTGTCATTGTATCAGTGCCCACCCGCTAGCGATGAATACTCTGTTTGCGGTTGCGATATTCAGATCGAATGCCGACAATTTGGCGCTGAGCGCAGAGTGGGTCGATAATAGACCCAGAACAGCAAAGATAATTCATAAGGATGGGGTGTGTTGGAATTAGATAGCGAGGATGTCAAAGCGCTGGGTCGCCAAGCCGCTAAAAGTAAACTGACGCAAGATAAGATCATCAATGCGGTGGTCGCGCTGATTAAAGAAAATGGATATGCGTCTGCGAGCTCCGCTAAGATTGCGAAGCGCGCCGGGGTGACCTGGGGTGCGGTGCAACACCATTTCGGCGCCAAGGAGGATATTCTAGAGGAGATTTTGTCGCGGTCGCATCGCAAGTTTGAGGCGACGATGAGCGCTAAGCGGTTCTCTCAAGGTACTGCGGAGCGGCGTGTCGCGAAGTATGTTGATGCCGCTTGGTATCACTACCAGGGCGATGAGTATATGGCGACTATGGAAATTCTGCTTGCGACCCGAGGGCATGGCAACGCTAGCAACGACTTGTCGATTACCCGCAGTCGGCAGGCGCATTTGGATATGGCACGTCGGATTTTCTACGACAGCAAGGTCTCAGACGCCGTGCTGTCCGAGGCAATTTATCTAGTGCATTGCTTGCTCACCGGGCTGCTCATCGAGGTCGCGATTGAACCGGAAAGCTTTTCGCCCAAAAGCTACCTGAAACGATTGAAGTCGATGGTGTTTCAAATGCTGTACTCTACGCCGTAAGATCATTAATAAAACATTGCGAATGAATTGTTTTATCGTATAATAAGTGCATTCAATCGCGAGCGTGTCGGGCGACTACTGTGACGATTCGGCCACGCCGTGTGCGATCGCAGTTGAACTGCGTTCGGCGCCCGAAAACCATGAGTACCAAGACGCAATATCAGCGCTGGCTTTTGGCAAACTGGCTTTTGGCAAACTGGCTTTTGGCAAAGAGGAACTAGACTATGGCAAAGACTGCCCCCACGCGCGCAATCCCAGCCTCAACAATTGCGCATTGGTCCCATGAAACCGACGTTGTGGTTGTGGGCTTCGGAGGCGCGGGCGCCTGTGCGGCGATCGAGGCGGCTGACGCCGGTGCGCAGGTCATGCTCATTGAGTTGGCGAGTGCAAGCGGCGGCTCGACAGCCTTATCGAGTGCTGAGCTTTATCTCGGTGGCAATGGCGGCACGGCAGTTCAGCAAGCCTGTGGCTATCATGATTCATCGGACAATATGAAAGCGTATTTGAAAGCTGTATCGGGTGCTAATGGCGATGCAGCCAAGATCGACCATTATGTCGACCATAGTGTCGATCACTTCAATTGGTTGGTCAGTCAAGGGGTCGAATTTAAGCATTCGGAATATAAAGAGCGCGCGATTATGGCGCTGACGGACGACTGCTTATTGTTCACAGGGAGCGAAAAAGCCTATCCCTTTAAGGACATTGCAGACCCCGTACCCCGAGGTCACAATTTGTATGTTGAGGGCGACAATGGGGGCCCTCTCCTGATGAAAATTCTCACCGAGCAAGTGCACTCGCGTGAAGCCGTGACGGTTCACTACGACTCTCGGGTTCTCTGTTTAATCGAGGATCAGGGCGAAGTTGTTGGTGTGATGGCGCGGCTCGGGATGGAGGAGGTCGCGGTGAGAGCCAACAAGGGTGTTGTGTTGTGTTCGGGCGGCTTCTGTATGAACGAGGATATGGTGAAGCACTACGCACCATTTTATGCGGAAGGTCTCTCACCCTTGGGCAACCCCGGTGACACTGGCACGGGCATTCAAATGGGGCAGTCCGTCGGTGCGGCAGTGGTCAATATGCAGGAATGCTTTGTCACGTTACCCTTTTATCCACCTTCTTCGCTGACCTATGGCCTCTTTGTGAACGATAAGGGGCAGCGTTTTATTAATGAGGATGCCTATCACGGTCGTGTGGGTCAGGCGGCGATCGCACAACAAAGGGGCGCCGCCAAGGCGGTCTACCTGATAGTCGACGTCGATGCTTATGCCGACTACGAAAAGCTGAGCTATCTTGGCGCACCGATTGCGGCGACCGGTGATACGGTCGAGGAACTTGAACAAGAGTTGTCCATGCAGCCCGGCGCGCTAGCGGCAACCTTGTCGCTGTATAACGAAGCAGCAGAGCGGGGCGAGGACCCTGCATTTCACAAGAGTGCGCAGTGGCTGCGCCCTTTGAAGCTGCCGCTTGTTGCACTGAATTGCAGTATCGGTTTCGGCGCTTATTTGCCGTTTTTTACGCTCGGTGGTTTGGACACGCTGCCGACCGGCGAGGTGTTGACGCCAGGCCGGGAAGCCATTGCCGGACTTTACGCGGCTGGTCGGACAGCGGCAGGTATTCCGCGGACAGCTGCGGGTTATGCCTCGGGTATGTCGGTGGGCGATGCGACCTTCAGTGGGCGAGAGGCAGGCCGCAGTGCCGCGATGCGTCACGCCTGAAATCTGTTCAGCGTGTTAGGTCGGGCATCAAAAAGAACAGATCAAGCAAGGAACAAGGCAAGAAAACAAAAAGGGGCCGAAGGGCCCCTTTTTGCGTCGTGACTCGAGTTAAGCGACTTGGTCGATAATCGTTGCCGCAATCTTCTTGCCATCGTCAGCGAGTTGCTGGAAGGCCACGATCTGATCGAAGTTGAGATAGCGATAGATCTCCGCGGACATTGAGTCAATTTTTGCCGCGAACTCCTGATACTCTGCAGGGGTGGGCAGGCGCCCTAGAACGGCGCCCACGCTCGCCAGCTCCGCCGAGGTCAGGTAGACGTTGGACCCGTCACCCAATCGGTTCGGGAAGTTGCGAGTCGAGGTCGACAGGACCGTCGTGCCAGGCTGGACCCGGGCTTGGTTGCCCATGCAGAGACTGCAACCTGGCATTTCCGTGCGCGCACCGGCACGACCATAAATTGCAAAGTAGCCTTCTTCCATGAGTTGGTGCTCATCCATCCGCGTCGGCGGACAAATCCACATCCGCGTTGATACGGTACCGCCATGCTGTTCCAGCAGCTTACCGGCGGCGCGGAAGTGGCCGATATTGGTCATGCAGGAGCCGATAAAGACTTCGTCGACCTTGTCACCGGCGACCTCAGACAACAAGCGGGCATCATCTGGATCGTTGGGTGCACAAACCACAGGCTCTGTGACCTCGGCGAGGTCGATCTCAATGACCGCCGCGTACTCGGCATCCGCATCGGCAGACAACAATGAGGGATCTGCAAGCCATGCCTCCATTTTTCGAGCACGACGTTCGAGTGTGCGTGGGTCCCCGTAGCCCTCAGCGATCATCGAGCGCAGCAGGACAATATTGGAGCGCAGGTACTCCGCGATGGTGTCTTCGGGTAGTTTGATGGTGCAGCCTGCGGCTGAGCGCTCGGCTGAGGCATCCGAGAGTTCGAAAGCCTGCTCGACGGTCAGATGGTCAAGCCCCTCAATCTCAAGAATGCGACCAGAGAAGATGTTCTTCTTGCCTTTTTTCTCGACCGTCAATAGACCGTCTTGAATAGCGTAGTAAGGGATTGCATGGACCAGATCGCGCAGGGTGATGCCTGGTTGAAGCTCGCCCTTAAAGCGCACCAGCACCGATTCGGGCATATCTAGCGGCATAACGCCGGTGGCTGCCGCGAACGCGACCAAGCCGGATCCCGCAGGGAACGAAATACCCAGAGGGAAGCGGGTGTGCGAGTCGCCGCCGGTACCTACGGTATCGGGCAGCAACATACGGTTGAGCCAGCTATGGATAATGCCATCACCCGGGCGTAGCGAGACGCCACCGCGGGTCATGATGAAATCGGGCAGTGTGTGCTGTGTGTCGACATCAACGGGCTTCGGATAGGCCGCCGTATGGCAAAACGACTGCATGGTGAGATCGGCAGAGAAGCCCAGGCAAGCGAGGTCTTTCAGTTCATCGCGAGTCATTGGGCCAGTGGTGTCCTGAGAGCCTACCGTTGTCATTCTCGGTTCGCAGTAGGTGCCGGGGCGAATGCCCTCGACCCCACAGGCCCGCCCCACCATTTTTTGCGCGAGGGTGAAGCCTTTACCGGTATCGGCGGGTTGTTCCGGTTTGCGGAACAACTCACTTTCTCCCAGCGCCAGCGATTCGCGAGCTTTGGTTGTGAGTCCCCGGCCAATAATCAAGTTGATGCGGCCACCGGCACGCACTTCGTCGAGTAGCACGTCAGACTTCAGTTCGAATTCCGACAGCACGTCCCCTTGCTCATTCAGAATTTTGCCGTCGTAGGGTCGGATCTCAATTACATCGCCCATGCCCAGCTGATCAACTGGTGCTTCGAAAACAAGGGCGCCCGCATCTTCCATGGTGTTGTAAAAAATCGGTGCGACTTTGCCTCCGATACAGACACCGCCCGAGCGCTTGTTGGGCACGCCGGGGATATCGTCGCCAAAAAACCATAGCACTGAGTTGGTTGCAGACTTTCTCGAGGAGCCAGTACCGACGACATCGCCAACAAAAGCGACGGGAAGTCCTTGCTGTTGGATCTCCGCGATTTGCGCCATCGGTCCAGTCGTACCGTGAGCATCTGGCGTGAGACCATCGCGCGTCATTTTGTACATCGCCAGTGCATGCAGGGGAATGTCCGGTCGCGACCACGCGTCGGGCGCCGGAGACAGGTCGTCGGTGTTGGTTTCACCGGTGACTTTGAAAACGACCATCTTGATCGACTCGGCGACGGCATCGCGTGACGTAAACCACTCGCCATCGGCCCAGCTTTGCATGACGGCTTGGGCATGACTGTTACCGTTTTTGGCGAGCTCTTCAACATCGTGGAAGGCATCGAACATCAGCAAGGTGTGCTTCAGTTCTTCCGCAGCCAATGCGCCGAGGGTGTCATCCGCGAGTAGCGCGACCAGTGTTGAAATGTTGTAACCGCCGAGCATTTGGCCGAGGAGGGCAATGGCGTGCGGTGCGTCGATCAAGGCGCAATCGATTTCACCCTTTGCGATCGCAGAGAGAAAACCCGCCTTCACATAGGCCGCTTCGTCCACGCCTGGCGGTACGCGATTACTGATCAAGTCCACCAAGGTCGCTTCCTCGCCGGCAGGCGGGTTTTTCAGTAATTCGACCAACTCGGCCGTCTGTTCTGCGCTCAGCGGCTTTGGTGGGATATTCTGTTGCGCGCGCTCGGCAACGTGTTCGCGGTAGGCTTGCAGCACAGGTTTGCTCCTCGTATTGACGGGCCGCCGCATCAGCTCGGGCGCTGAGCAGGGCAGGGACTTTGACGGGACGCAAGTATAGCCTCAGAAGGCTACTCTCGATAGTGAATCCTTCGCATACCGTGCATTTACGGTATGCATACCCTACACTTTCGCCATGACACGAAACCCCTCTGCATCACGAGCGATTCGAACGCCCTGTATTGGGGTGTGCTCCACCGGCATTGGTGATGCGGTCTGCCGTGGGTGCAAACGCTTTGCCTATGAGGTGATCGACTGGAATGGCTATACGCAAGAGGAGAAGCGTATCGTCGATGGTCGCCTCAGCCAGTTTTTGGCGACCTGCGTGGCGCACAATTTTCGAATTGTCGATGAAAAATTACTGCGCTGGCAGCTCGAGGTTCAACAGATCCAGTTCAACCCGGATCACGACCAATACTGCTGGTTGTTTGCTTTGCTGAAGGCTGGTGCAAGCCAGATTGATGATTCTCTGCAGTACGGCTTCCAACGCCAGGATCGCGTAGCTGGACAGTCTCTGGTGGCGTTGCGCGAGGTGATTGATCAGGAGTTTTGGGAACTTTCGGTCGGGCATTATGAGCGCTACCATGCGACTCCCGATTTGTTCTCGGTATCCAACTAATGGCAAAGGCTATTGATCTCGGCCCTGTAAGGGCGTTTCTTCGTTGCGCCACCCCGCAAGCATGGCTCGATGCGGCGCTCGCTGATCAGCATACGCTGCTGGTTGATCATGCCAATTGTGAGAAAAAGGCTGCTGCGACAGCGATGAGTTTGATTCATCGCCACGCGGAAGACTTTCAGCTGCTCAACAAGTTGTCGCGGCTGGCGCGGGAGGAGTTGCGGCATTTCGAACAGGTGTTGGCGATCATGAAACGCCGTGACATCGCCTATGACTTTGTGTCGGCCTCGCGCTACGCCGCGGGACTGCGGGAGGGTGTGCGTCGGAGTGATCCGGGGCGATTGGTCGATACGCTGATCGTTGGGGCGATTATCGAAGCGCGCTCCTGTGAACGGTTTGCGGCACTAGCGCCCTATCTCGATTCAGAACTGTCGGCCTTCTACAGCTCGTTGCTGAAGAGCGAATCGCGACACTTTGAGGATTATCTAACGCTCGCCAAACGCTACGCCACGGAAGATGAGTTGCAAGCGCGTCTTGAAGTTTTTCTCGCGCGTGAAGCGACCTTAGTCGAGAGTGAAGACGCAGAGTTTCGATTTCACAGTGGCGTTCCGCAAGTCGCGTAATCTCCTTTTAAATGGAGAACTCTTGCAGTGATATCTCGCTATCCGAGGCGTGAATACACCATCCAGTCGTTGACCAATCCCCTAAAACCCATCGTTCGCCCCAGGCGCAGTGGTGTTGGTAGGGTCGGTGGGTGTGCCCGTGGATGATGCGCGTGACGCCCGATGATGCAGCAGTCTCAGCGACGCTCTGGTCATTCACATCCATAATGTCCTCGGCCTTGTTGCTGGCCGCATCCCGGCTCATTGCACGCAGCTGCACCGCCAGTTCTCGACGTTCCTCAAGCGGCTTTTGCAGAGCGAATTGTTGCCAGCTGGGATCGTGCACCATCGCCCGAAACTCTAAATAGTCTGTGTCGTCCGTACAGAGCGTGTCGCCGTGCAGTAGTAGCGTGTTCGCTCCTGCGAGTTCCACTACGTGTGTGTCGGGAAGCAATTGGGCGCCACACGCTTGGGCGAACTGTTCTCCTAACAAGAAGTCGCGATTTCCGCGCATGATAAAGATGGCGCAACCCTGATCGGACAGTGCGCGTACTTTTTCGCGAACGCGTGCGACTAGGGGTGCATCGTCGTCGTCGCCAATCCACGCTTCAAAAAAGTCACCCAGAATATAGAGCGCTTGGGCGCCAGCGATGCGCTCGAGGAAGGCATAAAGCCCTCGCTCGAGTGCCGGTGTCTCCGCGGAGAGGTGTAGGTCGCTGATGAGGTAGGTGTCAGACACCGAAGGAATCAGTCGACTCGGGTGATGGATTTGATCGCGACAGTCTCGACAGGCACATCCTGATGTCCGGCGCGGTTGCCTGTGGCGACGGCGCGAATTTTATCCAGGGTGTTCTCTCCTTCGACAACACGGCCAAACACGGCATAACCCCATCCTTGCATGTTTTTGCCCGAATGGTTGAGAAAGTCATTGTCGCTGACGTTAATGAAAAACTGCGCCGTGGCGGAGTGCGGGTCCATGGTGCGGGCCATGGCAATCGTGCCGCGATCATTTTTCAGTCCGTTGTCTGCTTCGTTTTCGACCGGAGCTTGTGTGGGCTTTTGCTGCATATCGGCATCGAACCCACCGCCTTGGATCATAAAGTTGTCGATGACGCGATGAAAAATCGTCCCGTCATAGTGTCCGCCGTCCACATAGGACAGGAAGTTGGCGACAGTTTTTGGCGCGCGCTCGCCGTCGAGCTCGAGGGTCATAGCGCCGTAGGTGGTTTCGATTACAACTCGGGATTGGGACATGAGGGTTCCTTGCTGATGCATTACCATTTTTTCGACATGGTATCGCGTTTAGCGAAACTGGGGCGAGGGAACTACTTCACAGCTGTGATAGTTGCGTCATATTGCCAAATTGTGCCGTTATGGGGTTGAGCACCGCTTGACGAACTGACAGCATCCCTCGGGGCTTGCTAAACTGCGACCCTGTTTTTTAGGGTCGCTCCATGGAATCGCCAAGCCGTAGTCATTTTTTAAAAACCCAGATTCAAAATGATCTGGACCAAGGCGTTGTCAGCGAGGTGGTGACGAGGTTTCCACCAGAGCCCAACGGCTACTTGCATATTGGGCATGCCAAGTCGATCACGCTGAATTTTGGCCTTGCGCAACAGTTCGGTGGCCGCTGTAATCTGCGCTTTGACGACACCAATCCCGAAAAAGAAAGCCAAGAGTTTATTGACTCGATCCAAGCGGACGTGCGCTGGCTGGGCTTTGAATGGGATGGCGAGGTGCGCTACGCCTCAAGCTATTTCGATCAGCTTTATGCTTGGGCGCTCCATCTAATCGATCAGGGCTTAGCCTATGTGTGTGACCTGTCTCCAGAGGAGGCGCGCGCTTACCGTGGCACCTTGACGGAGCCCGGTCAGGACAGTCCCTTTCGAGGGCGCGAGGCCAGTGAAAATCGCGACCTCTTTGAACGCATGCGCGCGGGTGAATTTGCCGATGGTAGCCGGGTGTTGCGTGCCAAGATCGATATGGCCTCCCCCAATATCAATCTGCGTGACCCCATCTTGTACCGCATCCGTCACGCCACCCACCATCAGACCGGCGATGCCTGGCCGATTTATCCGACCTATGACTTTGCGCATGGTCAAGAAGATGCGATCGAGGGGATCTCGCACTCAATCTGCACTCTGGAGTTTGAGGATCATCGTCCGCTGTATGACTGGTTGGTTGACAATCTCCCCGTTCCGAGCCGCCCTCGGCAATTTGAGTTTGCGCGCCTGAACACTAGCTATACCGTGACCAGTAAGCGGAAACTCAAGTTGCTGGTCGATTCGAATACTGTAGAGGGGTGGGACGATCCGAGAATGCCGACGATTGCGGGGATGCGCCGGCGAGGCTACCCCGCAGCGGCCTTGAGACACTTCTGTGAGGAGGTCGGCACGTCGCGGGCGGAGAGTGTGGTCGATGTCGCGATGCTCGAACATGCGGTGCGCGATACCTTAAATCGCACAGCGCCTCGAGCCATGTGCGTGATCAATCCTCTGAAAGTTGTGCTCAGTGGCCTCACGGAGCCCGAGTTTTTGCAAATTGCCAACCATCCAAGCGATGACACACTGGGGTTTCGCACGGTACCGCTATCCAATGAGATCTGGATCGATGCCGACGACTTCAGAGAGGAAGCCAATAAAAAGTACAAGCGCTTGGTGCTGGGAAAGCGGGTTCGCTTGCGGGGCGCTTACGTGATCGAGGCGACGTCGGTGGAACATGATGGTGCAGGACAAATCAGTCTCGTTCACGCCAGTGTCGTTGCGGGTACTTTGGGCGAGGATCCAGAAGACGGGATTAAACCGAAGGGTGTTATTCACTGGGTGGATGCAGCCACCGCCGTTCCCGCAGAGTTGCGTCTCTACGATCGTTTGTTTAACGATCCGAATCCGGGTCGCATCGACGATGTATTGACAGTTGTGAATCCAGATTCACTGCGTGTGGTCACCCACGCACAAATTGAACGTTCGCTAATTAGTGCCGCACCTGAGGCGGCGTTTCAGTTTGAGCGAGAAGGGTACTTTGTTGCTGATCGCTGGGATCACAGCGAAGCGAGTCCCGTTTTTAACTTGACCATCGGCTTGCGCGATACCTGGAGCGACCACAGTGGCTGAACTCTGGCTGACCAATACCTTCGGTGGCGACAAGCAGCGTTTTGAGCCCCGTGATCCGAACTGCGTCACCATGTATGTTTGCGGCCCCACGGTGTACAACCTCGCGCACATCGGTAATGCGCGGCCTGTGGTGGTTTTCGACACCCTCTATCGCGTGTTGAAAAGTTTGTACCCGCAGGTGCGTTACGCGCGCAATATTACGGATATCGATGACAAGATAATGGCCGCTGCTGAGGCGACCAATACCTCAATCGAAGCGGTCAGCCACGAATTTACCGTTAAGTACCGTGAGGACATGTCCGCGCTGAACGCGCTGTCTCCTGATCTTGAGCCCCACGCCACCGACAATATCGGGCCGATGCTCGATCTGACCCAGCGACTGATCGATAACGGACATGCCTATGTCGCCCAGCAGCACGTCTTGTTTCGTGTAGAGTCGATGGAAGGCTATGGCCAGCTCAGCGGTCGGCAGCTTGATGACATGCTTGCAGGTGCGCGCGTCGATGTCGCTGACTACAAGCAACACCCTGGTGATTTTGTGCTCTGGAAACCCTCGCTTGAGTCTGAGCCCGGTTGGGACAGTCCGTGGGGGCGGGGTCGTCCAGGCTGGCACTTGGAGTGTTCAGCGATGATTCGTGCGCACCTCGGTGATGGCATTGATATTCATGGTGGTGGACGTGACCTGATTTTCCCGCATCACGAAAACGAGCGCGCGCAGAGTTGCTGTGCCTATGGCGGTGCTTTTGTACGTTACTGGCTGCACAACGCCTACGTTGACATGGACGGCGAGAAAATGTCCAAGTCCTTGGGCAACGTGCGCAGTGTTCGAGAACTGCTCGCGCATTATCCCGGTGAGGTCCTGCGTTTCGCTTTGCTCTCTGCCCACTACCGTTCGCCGCTAAATTTTTCTTCGCAGTTGCTGGATAATGCGCGGACGGCTCTTGACAGTTTTTATACTGCATTGCGTTTAGCCGGGGATGTCACGCCCGAAGCGCAGGATATTCTGGCATCTCCAGTCTTTAGCGCGTTGCTGGATGATCTGAATACAGCAGAGGCTATCGCCGCGCTCCATTCGCTTGCGAAGGCCCTGAACAAAGCCGAACCCGAGGCGCGTGCCGCGGCGAAGGGCGCGTTACTCGCGGGCGGTCAGATCCTAGGCCTGTTACAGCACGATCCGGAGGCTTGGTTTCAGTCGCCGAGTGCTGATGGTTTGACGACCTCGGAGATTGAGGGTCTGATTACCGAGCGCCATCAGGCGAAGGCGAATAAGGACTACGCTCGCGCGGATGCGATCCGCCAACAGCTGAGCGATGCGAACATTACTCTAGAGGATGGTCCTGATGGCACCACGTGGCGACGCGCTTAGGCGCCACTCTTGCCACTCTCGCCACTACCGCCTGAGTGCTTTCTCACCCGACATCACTGTCTGCTGGATCAGCGTGTTGATGGTCATGGGGCCAACGCCACCTGGCACTGGCGTATAGGCGCTCACCCGACCGACCAACGGACCGAGTTCGATATCACCGATACCCCCCGGATGGTAGCCGGCATCCACAACAATGGCACCGTCCTTAATCCAGTCCGCTCGAATAAATTCGGGTCTGCCGACAGCGCCGACGATAATGTCAGCTTGGCGAATGAGATCGGGCAGGTTCTGCGTGCGCGAGTGACAGATGGTCACCGTTGCGTCAGCCTGCAGCAACATCATCGCCATCGGTTTGCCGAGAATCGGCGAGCGACCCACCACCACCGCGTGTTGACCGCTGATCGGCATGTCATAGTGCTTGAGCAGTCGCATGATGCCCTGTGGCGTCGCGCAGCCGTAGGCGGATTCGCCCATGCTCATGCGTCCAAAGCCTAAACAGGTCACGCCATCGACGTCTTTTTCTAAGGCGATCATATCAAAGGCCGCGCGCTCATCGATGTGGCTGGGGACGGGGTGCTGGAGCAAAATGCCATGCACGTCTGGATTGTGATTTAGTTGCTCGATTTCACGCAAAAGATCGTTGGTCGATAGCGTCGCGGGCAGTTCAATCGCGAGAGACTCCATCCCGATCCTGCGACAGGCGTTGCCCTTCATTTTGACATAGGTGGCAGAGGCGGGGTCCTCGCCGACCAGAATCGTTGCCAAAATGGGCGTCTGCCCTGTTGATGCCTTGATCGCCGCCACGCGTTCGGTCAATTCAGCTTCGGTGAGTTGGGCGACGTGTTTTCCATCAAGTAACAGCGAGGACATGGGGCATCCTTATCGGTTGAGCATATGGGTTGAGTTAGGGCGTCGTTGAGGGCCGTATGATTCCAGACTTCGGTTTCTGTGGAAAGTCCCAAGATCACACGTTGACCCTGGATTGACATTGCCGGTAGAATCCGCCCCGCGCGGAGGACTGGGTCTCTCCGTTTTCGGGGTATAGCGCAGTCTGGTAGCGCGCCTGCTTTGGGAGCAGGATGTCGGGGGTTCGAATC
>JAYPVH010000017.1:0-24242 GCA_038134505.1 Halieaceae bacterium
GGTTCCGTCGATCCCGCGGCATCCCAGTCCGGTTGGCAGGTCGATGGGTTATCGGGGGCGACATTAACCAGTCGCGGCGTCAATAATTTAGTGCGTTTTTGGATGGGAGAAGCCGGATTCCAGTCTTTCCTAACCAACTTGCGTAATGGGGAGGCGTAATGTCGATTAAAGAAACCCTGTTTGATCCGGTTTTTAAGAACAACCCGATCGCACTGCAGATTCTCGGGATCTGTTCCGCTCTGGCCGTGACGTCTTCACTGCAGGTGTCTCTGGTGATGGCGATTGCCCTGACCTCAGTAACGGCCTTTTCGAGTTTTTTTATTGCTTCAGTTCGTCTCTATATCCCATCGAGTATCCGAATCATCGTGCAGATGACGATCATCGCGTCGTTGGTCATCGTAGTCGATCAGATTCTTAAAGCCGTGGCCTATGAGATCTCGAAGCAGCTTTCAGTTTTCGTTGGCTTGATTATCACAAACTGTATTGTGATGGGTCGCGCTGAGGCTTTTGCGATGAAAAATCCACCCATCCCCAGCTTCCTCGATGGCTTGGGTAATGGCCTGGGCTATTCCTTTGTTTTGATCGTCGTGGCTGTGGTTCGTGAGCTTTTCGGTACTGGGAAGCTCTTCGGCGTCGAAATGCTGCCGGTAGTGAATGACGGCGGCTGGTATCAGCCGAACGGCCTGCTGCTGTTGCCGCCAAGTGCCTTCTTTTTGATTGGCTTGCTGATCTGGGCTATCCGCAGTGTGCGCACCGAGCAGGTTGAAAGTTCTGAGTTTTCGATCGCACCGCACAAGCCGGCGGATGAGAGCGCGTAATGGAATACTATCTGGGTTTATTTGTCCGTTCCGTATTCATCGAGAACATGGCGCTGTCCTTTTTCTTGGGGATGTGTACTTTTATTGCGGTTTCCAAGAAGGTTCAGGCAGCGATCGGTCTCGGCATCGCGGTCATTGTGGTGATGGCGATTACCGTGCCGGTGAACAATCTCCTGTATCAGTATCTGCTGGCTGATGGTGCCTTGGCTTGGGCGGGATTGCCCGACGTCGATTTGAGCTTCCTCGGTCTGTTGAGCTACATCGGCGTCATCGCCGCGCTGGTGCAGATCATGGAAATGTTCCTCGATCGTTACGTGCCAGCCCTCTATGCGGCGCTCGGGGTCTTCTTGCCGTTGATTACAGTGAACTGCGCTATTTTGGGTGCGTCGCTGTTCATGGTGGAGCGCAGCTATAATTTTGCAGAGAGTGTGGTCTTTGGTGCCGGTTCGGGGTTGGGCTGGGCATTAGCGATCGTCGCATTGGCGGGTATTCGCGAGAAGCTCAAGTACAGCGATGTTCCCGCCGGTTTGCAGGGATTGGGCATCACATTTATTACAGTCGGTCTCATGTCTCTGGGCTTTATGTCCTTTGGCGGCATCGACATTTAACGACAGGACATTGAAGGGTTAACGAGACCATGGATATGACAATCGTATACGGCGTCGGCATGTTCACAGCCATCGTACTGGCGCTGGTGGTCGTCATTTTGGCGGCGCGCAGCAAGTTGGTATCGAGTGGCAGTGTCAGCATCGAGATCAATGGTGAACGCACCATCGAGGTCCCTGCCGGCGGGAAGTTGTTACAGACCTTGGCCGATGCCAATTTATTTCTTGCCAGTGCCTGCGGCGGCGGCGGCACCTGCGCGCAGTGCAAGTGTGTTGTCAATGAGGGTGGCGGTGCCATGCTGCCGACTGAAGAGGCACACTTTACGAGGCGCGAGGCTGCCGATGGCTGGCGGTTATCCTGCCAGACTCCAGTGAAGCAGGACCTGAAGATTGAGGTCCCTGAAGAGGTCTTCGGTGTCAAGCAGTGGGAATGCACCGTCGAAAGTAACGACAACGTCGCGACGTTCATCAAAGAACTGGTCCTGAAACTCCCCGAGGGTGAGAACGTGGATTTCCGTGCCGGTGGCTATGTGCAACTCGAGTGTCCTCCTCATGCGGTGAACTACAGCACGTTTGATATCGGCGAAGAGTATCGGGGTGATTGGGAGCGCTTTGGTTTCTTTAAGATCAATTCGGCCTGCCAAGATACGACCATCCGGGCCTATTCCATGGCCAATTACCCCGAAGAGAAGGGTGTAGTGAAGTTCAATATTCGGATCGCCACGCCGCCTCCGGGTAGTGAGGGCATTCCGGCTGGGATTATGTCGAGCTGGGTGTTTGACTTGAAGCCGGGCGACAAGGTGCGAGTGTACGGCCCCTTTGGCGAATTTTTCGCGAAAGATACTCAGAACGAGATGGTATTTATTGGCGGTGGCGCCGGCATGGCACCCATGCGTTCGCACATCTTTGATCAGCTCAAGCGTCTGAATTCAAAGCGCAAAATCACATTCTGGTATGGCGCGCGTTCATTGCGCGAGATGTTCTATGTCGAAGACTACGATGGACTGCAGTCGGAGAACGACAACTTCAGCTGGCATGTTGCGCTCTCCGATCCTCAGCCTGAAGATCATTGGGATGGCTTAACCGGCTTTATCCACAACGTGCTCTACGAGGAGTATCTCAAGGATCATCCGGCACCGGAGGACTGCGAGTACTATATGTGCGGGCCGCCGATGATGAACGCTGCGGTGATCAAGATGTTGCTTGATCTTGGTGTTGAGCGGGAAAACATCTTCCTCGACGATTTCGGCGGCTGATGCGACGCTTCAGCGGCAGTCAAGTTGCCCTTTGGGCGGTTGGTTTCGCTCTCACCTGTCTCGTTCTTGCGGCACCGGCTCAGCAACCCACACCCGTGCGGATGTCGGGGGCTATTTTCGGGACCAATTGGTCGCTTGTGTACCCAGTAGAACCTGGTCAGCCAGCACCTGAGCGGGTGCGCGCAGCATTGCTCGAGGCCTTCTCCAGGGTCGATGTCAGCATGAATCACTACGCCCCAAGCTCATTGATTAGTCGATTTAATCGCAGTGACGTCGACGACTCGTTTGAGGTCGACCGAGATTTCGCCTATGTCTTGACCATGGCGTTACAGATATCGAGCCTCACTGAAGGCGCCTACGATGTCACGTTGTCACCCTTATCAGGATTGTGGGGCTTCGGTCCGGATGGTCCGACTCGATGGCCGCAAGAAGAAGAGATCGCCACCGCGCGATCGAAGATCGGTGTCGATGTATTGCAGTGGAATCCTGATCTGCGGCAGTTGTCGAAACAGGTAGCGGGTGCGGCTCTTGATTTTTCCTCTATTGCTAAAGGTTATGGCGTGGACCTCGGCGCGGACGCACTCGATGAATTGGCAATATCGAGTTATCTCCTCGATGTTGGTGGCGAGCAGCGCCTCAAAGGCTTTAGTCCTCGCGGTGATGCCTGGCGGGTCGCAATTGAACGCCCAGATCAGATGGGTGATCGTGTTATGGTCGCCGTGACGATCGATGAGGATACCGGTATCGCCACCTCGGGGAATTATCGAAACTTTTTTGAGCACGAGGGACAACTCTATTCGCACCTCATCGATCCGCGGACCGGTTATCCTATCGCTCATGATGTCGTCAGCGTGACGGTGATTCATCCATCCACGGCGATCGCTGATGCGTGGGCAACCGCACTCATCGTGTTGGGTGGTGATCGCGCAATCGCCGTCGCTGAGGCGCAAGACCTTGCGGTCTACCTCATCAGAAAGACCGACCGAGGCTATGAGGTCGCCTACACGTCTCAAATGGCGAGATGGCTTTAGCGTAATGCGCGCAGTCGCGACGAATCGGACTGTGCCAATAGGGAGAGCGTTATGATCTATCTCATTAGTTTTGCGGCGTTTGTCATGATTGTCGCCGGTATGGCGATTGGGGTGATGAACGGTCGCGAGCCCATTAAAGGTTCCTGTGGCGGTGTCGGAAAACTGGGTATCGACCAACATTGTGAGCTTTGCGGCGGTGATCCGCAGCGCTGCGAAACCGAGACCCGCAGCTCAGGAACGAGCACGGGCGTTTCTGAATTCGATCCCAAGGGATAGAGGCTGAGCGCGTGTCGTTGACCGCCGATTTTATCCTTCGCTACAGTTTTGGTCGCGGTCAAAAACGCTTTACCCGCGTCGTCGCATGGGCTTCGATGCTGGGCATGGTGCTCGGCGTGGCCAGCCTGATTATCGTGTTGTCGATCATGAATGGATTTTCGGCTGAACTGCATCGACGCATTCTGTCCGTCGTTCCGCATATTGAGATTTCCCGTACTGACGCTTCTCGCGAAGAGACCCTTGCCTTGGTGCCGAATTTGACCACGGTGGATGGGGTGATGGGCGCGGCACCGTTTCAGCGCGAGACCGTGTTGTTGCAGAGCTATGGGCGACGCCGTGGCGCGCAAATCAATGCCCTGCCACTTGATGGGTTAGCGGACGTCAGTGGTGTGTTGGCGGCGACGACGCGCGGCGATTTTCAGGCCATGGCTCGATCGCCCTTTACCGTGGCGTTGGGGAGCACTTTGGCGCGCTTATTGGGTGTCACTGTGGGTGACGATGTCGAAGTATTGCTGCCGCGAGTATCAGTGACCCCCTTAGGGATTTACCCCCGTACGCGTAGGCTTCGAGTGGTCGCTGAATTCGAGGTCGGCGCCGATCCCGATGCCCGTGAGGCTTTCGTTTCCATCGAGACTGCTCATCGCCTTACGGGACACGCGGGCTACGACGGCATTCAGGTGCAATTGGATGATCTGTGGGCAGTCGACACAGTAGGCTCGGCTCTCGGCGCGCGGCTCGACTCAGCCTGGACCCTGCGCGATTGGAGACAGACGCAAGGTGCGCTGTTTGAAGCGGTACGTATGGAAAAGCTCACGGTCGGACTCCTCCTGTTCTCGGTCGTGGCGGTCGCGGCGTTTAATATTGTCTCGACGCTGACCATGTCGGTGACTGAGAAGCGCAGTGATATCGCAGTGCTGCGGGTGATGGGTCTCCCAAGGAGTCGCGTTTTGGCCCTTTTTATGGGCCATGGGCTGGTGCTTGGATTGATCGGTATTGCAATCGGTGCCGTGACCGGTGTTGCGGTGGCAACCCATGTGACCGAGCTGGCGCTATTGCTGGAGCGGTGGCTCGGCGTGCGTTTATTTGATCCTGCCGTGTATTACATAGGCGTGCTACCCTCTGAGTTGCAGTGGTCTGATGTGCTGCTTACCGTGGTGATTTCCCTGGTGTTAAGTGGCCTTGCCGCTTTGTACCCCGCTTGGCGCGCAACGCGCATTGATCCGGCAGAGGTTCTGAATCATGTCTAGTGCAGTATTGAGTGCAGTGACCATTGATCGGAGCTATCGCGACGGCGCGCATCAGGTCGATGTGTTGTCCAAGCTAGATTTTGAATTAGCAGCCGGAGAGCGCGTTGCTATTGTCGGAGCCTCAGGTGCAGGGAAGTCGACACTGCTCAATATCTTAGGGGGGCTGGATTTACCGACTCGCGGTCAGGTCAGCGTAAGAGGGCGAGCCTGGGATAGTTTTAGCGAGGTCGAGCGCAGCCATTGGCGTAATCAACACCTTGGTTTCGTTTTTCAGTTTCATCACTTGCTACCTGAATTTACAGCGCTTGAGAGTGTCGCCATGCCGGCACGAATCGGTGGTTTGTCACGCCGAGAAGCGGATAAACGCGCGCGCAGTTTGCTGGTGCGGATGGGTCTTGAAGCCCGACTGACACACCGTCCTTCGGCGCTGTCAGGGGGCGAGCGACAAAGGGTTGCGATTGCTCGTGCTTTGGTGAACCAGCCTGCAGTGGTATTGATGGATGAGCCGACGGGCAATCTTGACCCGGAGACCGCAGCGCAAGTCCTCGCGCTGATGGACTCGCTTTCTGACGTTGAGGCGTCATTTGTGGTTGTCACCCACGACCCTCAGATTGCCTCGCGTATGGACCGGCAGTTGCGGCTTCGCGATGGCCGCTTACAGGCAATGTGAATGCCTTGGTCTCTGCGCTGGCAGTTAGCAATCAGGCAGTCCTTCGATCCGGGCCGCGGCTTGTCGGCCTTTTTGTCGCGCGTGTCGATGATTGGCCTAATTTTAGCTGTGGCCTTACTGCTCGCGGTGCTCTCGGTGATGAATGGTTTTGAACGAGATATGCGCGAGCGAATTCTAGCGCTTTTGCCACACGTGACGATTCAGGGCTACGCGAATGAACAGGCTTGGCAAGAGGTGGATGAGATACTCTCCGCTGTTGTCGGGGTCACTTCGAGTCAACCTTTTCTCGACGCAGACGCGCTCTTGCTGCGTGGCGATGTTGCTACTGCGGTTAAACTATTAGGTTTAGAGCAGGCTGCATTGGCGATGTATGCGCCCGTAGTCTCACCGCCCGACTCTGATTTATCGATCGATGGGGTCTTTTTAGGATCTGCTTTGGCTGATCGCTTAGGTCTCGCTATCGGCGAATCGGTCACCATTATTGCGCCGGCCGGCGGGGCAGAGAGGACTTCCCAGCCCATTCGACTGACCGTAGAGGCGATCTTGCGCACCGGCACTGAAGTCGATGAGAGCTTGGCGCTGGCAGATTTGCGCAGTGTGCGACGTCTGCTGGCCACTGACATGAGCCGCAATGGACTGGCTGTGCAGCTTGACGAGGTCTTTCAGGCACCGAGATTGCGCAACCAGCTCAATCGAACGCTGCCTTCAGTGTTTTTCGCGACAGATTGGACGGTCAGCCAAGGCAACCTGTATTCCGCGATTCAACTGTCACGCGACATCGTCGGGTTACTGCTGCTTTCGGTCATCGCCGTTGCGGCTTTCAACGTGGTCTCGTCACTGACGCTGGTGGTAACGGATCGTCGGGCACCGATCACAATGTTACGCGCCCTCGGTGCGAGACAGTCGGATATCGCCTGGATTTTTCTATTACAAGGAGCGTTGATCGGTGTGCTGGGCGCATTGATCGGCTTGGCCTTGGGTGCGAGTCTGGCCCTGTCGCTGCCGTCACTCGCAGAGACTATGTCGCAATGGCTGGGGCGACCCTTGCTCAGCACTGAGGTCTATCCGTTGTCGTATTTGCCGGTCGATCTTCGCGCGACGGATTGTGTTCGGCTGATGCTCGCGTCCTTGGGCCTGTGCCTTCTCGCGGCTTTGGTGCCAGCATTGCGGGCATCTCGGCTACCCATTGCACGGACCTTAGAGGCGCGGGGCTAACTCACAGTCCGTCGCATCAGAGTGCTCACTCAGCCCAATCGATGTGGTTGACGCCAACCCTCTATGTTTTGCGACGCTGTTGCCGCCGTCGCCGCCATTCTCTCGCGACCCGGAGTCGCCACAGCGTATCGATGGTCATATAGCCTATACCGGCTAATGCAATACCGCAGATGAGGGAGCCGAGGAGCAAGGGCTCCCAGATGGCGATAAGTCCTGTAGAGAGCCATTCCCAACTCATTTCAAATTCGACGACTTGAATGTGCAATCCCAGTAGAAGGGCGCCGAGTTTATAGGCGGCATAAAATATCACAGGCATGGTCAGTGGGTTGGTGATAAAGACCAAACTGACACACAAGGGCAGGTTAGCTCGGAGCCCAATCGCGATGACTGCCGCGACAATCGTTTGGAAGGGAATTGGCAACATCGCACAGAACAAGCCAATGGCGAAACCGCGCGCAACCGACAGGCGATTGAAGTGCCATAGGTTGGTGGCGTAAATCGACTCGCCCAAATGACGAAGCACTTCGATTTCTCTGAGCTTTTGTGGACTGGGCGCCCAACGTTTAAAGAACTGCCTCGGCATAATGCCGCGTCTCCTGAACGAATACTCCTGACCCCGCTTAAAATCCAGCGAACGTAGCCAAATAGCACCGCAAACCGCCTGCAATCTTTACCTGCTTAAGCAGTGTCCCGATGCTCCGACTATGTCGTGGCTCAACGCTCATTATGAACAATTCGCTTTCGACCCACCAGATAAACAGAGTTGGAAATCAGATCACGGCTGTATTGCACTCGGCCTCGTGTTGGGCATGTTGGTTGCGCAACTTCTCCCCGACCCTCGTTGGGGAGTCGGCGGCTGCCTCGTTGCCACATTTTTCCGAACGGGGTGTTGGCGGCGGCGACTGGCGCAGATCGCATTCATTGGCGGTGTTGTCTGGGCCTGCATTGATGGTCTCATTTGGCAGTCACAGCGCCCAAGTGCAGCGTGCTTTGAGCAAGCCCAGCAGGGTGAGTTGATCGTTGAGACCTTTCCTAGGAACAGTGTCGCTGCGTCCGGTGACAGCCTGATCCAATTTCAGGGAATTTGGCGCGGACCGATCGGCTGTGAGGGTCCATTTCGCGTCTCGGTGTCGGCCTATCGTCTCGACCAACCCGTTCATTTGGGCGATACAATGACCAGCGAATTACGCCTTCGTCCGCTGTCCAGCCAATGGAATACTGGGCTAATTCCGGATCAAGTCGTCAGTTTTGCACGTGATCTCGATGCCCGAGGCACCTTGCACAGTATTGATACAGTCTTGCCAGCAACGCCATCACATATTGCTTATTGGCGTTCTGCTCTGTCGCACCAGATCAGTGTGTTGGAGATCGCAGAGACAGCGAAGGCGCTCATGAAGGCCCTCTTGATCGGTGAGGGCACTGCGCTCGAGTCTGAAGATTGGCAGTTGTTTCGGCGTCTTGGTGTGATTCACGCGCTAGTCATCAGTGGTCTCCATCTGTCAGTGATCGGGCTCTTCGTGAGTTCAGTCGCGAGCCTTTGGCGTCGCAGTCACCTTGCCCGCAAGGATCGAGGAGCTCGAAAATTTGAAGCCGTCTCTATTGTGATGGTCCTGACGCTGTACGCAGTACTGTCAGGATTTGCGCTTCCGATTCAACGCGCCTGGCTGATGGCTTTACTCGGTTGGGCCCCGCGGCTTCTGGGCTATCGGACAAGTCCTTGGAACACCTTCTATATTGCGGTGATTATCTTGGCCTTGCTCGGGCCGCAAACATTGTTGGGCGCCAGCTTCTGGTTGAGTGTCTCTGCGACCGCCGCTGTGCTCTGGAGTGTTCAGAAGCTCAGTCAATACAATATGTTCTGTCAGCTTGTGGGTATGCAGGTAATCGTCTGCGTAGCGTTACTACCGATGACCCTGTTTTGGTTCGGTCAGGGCACCGTAGCCTCGCTACTGAGTAGTTTTATGGTCGTACCTGTGCTGACACTGTGGGTGATCCCCGGTCTTTTTATCGCGGCAGTCACAAGCATCATTCTCCCAAGCCACGCAACCTTGTTCTGGGAGCTTGCCGCATGGCCCTTGCCTCATTTACTACAGTGGATGACGCTGATCGACGATTGGCTCGGCGCGAATTTGCTTGTCACGTGGGGAATGCCGTTGGCGGCCGTCTTTTACTTAGGCCTTATTTTGACTGGCGTCATTTGGTGCCCAATGAAAATGCGCTGGAGCATCGTGATGGGATCGGTGCTTGTGTTAGCGAGCGACGTAGAGCAAGTCCGACCCTCCGCTGAATTAGTGGTGTACGATGTTGGTCAAGGCTTGTCGATAAAGTTCTCGTCCCAGGGGCGATCCTTGCTTTTTGATACGGGCGCTGCCTTCCCCCAGGGAGCGTCACAAATGGAGCGAGTGGTTGCGCCGCTGCAGCGTCGCTCCAATGACAAGTTAGAGACCATCGTGTTGAGTCATGGTGATAACGACCACAGTGGTGGGCGGGATTGGCTGAGGGCGTCTACGGATGTCGAGCACTGGTTGGGCTTTACTGGAGAACATTGCCGCCCGGGAAAAAGCTGGCGCTGGGACGACGAGGTGGTATTTCAAGTGCTAAGTGGACCGCCGTCAGTAAAAAAAGGACGAAATGACCGCTCCTGCGTGCTGAAAATCAGCGCCTATGGCCGCGAATTTTTACTGACCGGTGATATCTCGACAACCACAGAGAATGCGTTAATCGATTACTGGCGTGAGCATTTGCAGGCCGATGTTCTTATTGTGGCACATCATGGTAGCGCCAGTTCGACCGGACATCGCTGGCTAAAAACTGTTGCACCGCGCTACGCGGCCATCAGTAGCGGGCGCGGCAATGCATTTTCACACCCCCATCCGTCAGTGCTAGAACGCCTGAGGGTGCATGGTGTCCGGGTGTTTGATACTGCGCAACATGGGGCACTGCGCTATGCTGTCTCCATGGAAGGTGGGCTCTCGATTGACGCGACGCGCCAAGGACACCACGCCTATTGGCTGGCGCTGTGACTTCTGGGGTTGGTCTGGGGCAATGGGTATACTGATGCCCTCTGAGATGGAGTAGACATGTGTTCGAATTAATTGCCGCCGGCGGATGGGTTATGCCGCTGATTATCATCTGCTCGGTTATCGCGCTGGCGATTTGTATCGAGCGCTATGTCGCTTTGAATGTAAAGCGTATTGCGCCACCGCATTTATTGGCGAATGTTTGGCAGCAGCTTAAAAATGATGAGCTTGATGGTCCACGGTTGAAGCAGCTGCGGTTGGGGTCTCCTCTTGGAGCAATCTTAGCGGCCGGCCTCGTGAATCGCAGCCAAGGCCGTGAGGTTATGAAGGAAAGTATTCAAGAAGCAGCGAGTCACGTCGTGCACGATCTTGAAAAATATCTCAATACACTCGGCACGGTCGCGGCGATTGCACCACTGCTCGGACTTCTGGGTACTGTTGTGGGTATGATTCGAGTTTTCACAGAAATCACAATTCAGGGTACTGGAAACGCCAACGCACTGGCGGGGGGGATCTCCGAGGCGCTGCTCACCACAGCGGCTGGCTTGATCGTTGCGATTCCTGCGCTAGTGATGCACAGGTACTACACGGGTCGGATCGATTCGATTGTGGTTGGCCTTGAACAGGAGACGATTAAGCTCGTGGATGCGCTGCACTCAAATACTAAATCGGAATACGACGTTTGAAGTTCAGACGACAGCGTCGCGATGAATTGAGCATCAATCTCACTCCGCTGATTGATGTGGTATTTCTGCTGTTGATCTTTTTTATGGTCTCCACCAGTTTTACAAGGATGACACAACTGGCGATTAATCTACCTGACGCCGAAGGTCAGCGCGCGGCCCAATCAACGAAGCTTGAGCTGACCATCGACGCTGCCGGCAATATGATGCTGAACAGCGCGCCGATACCGTCCGACGCGGCGGGCCTGCGTCGTGCTTTGGTGGTTGCTGCAGGGGATCGCCGAGACCTACCGCTCACCATTGCGGCTGATGCCTTCACCGCGCACCAGCAAGTCGTGATTGCACTCGATGTGGCTAGTCAACTCGGCTTCGAGCGACTGACTATCGCAGCGCAGAGTCCGCCGGGAGATGCGCGTGAATAAGCCTCCAGTGGGCGGGCCTCGCGAAGGAGACTGGGCGCTCTACCGTCGGCTGTTGCGTTATATCGTGCCCTACAGCATGGCGTTAGTACTCAGTATCGGTGGGTTTATCGTCTATTCACTGGGTAATGTCTTGCTCGCTGATTTGACGCAGTTCTTGCTCGACTCACTGGGTGAGAAGCCCGCGATACAAATTGGTTTGGTCAGTGCGGCGGCGCAGTGGTTCTGGCCTCCCGGGGAAATGACTACTCTCGATTACGCACGCATTGCCGTACCGATCGCGGCTGTGGTGATTTCTTTGGGGCGCGCATTGGGCTATTTCGCGGGTAACTTTTTTATGAATACGGTTGCCCGAGGTGTCGTTCATGATCTGCGCACCCAGTTGTTCGATGTCTTGTTGCGAGTGCCAAAAGCGCATCAAGATCAATACAGCGCCGGTTCACTGATTTCCAAGGTCACCTTTAATGTCGAGCAGGTGAGTGGTGCTGCATCCGATGCCTTGCGCATCATGCTGCGAGAGGGACTCACGGTCATCGCGCTGATCAGTTACATGCTCTACCTCAACTGGCAATTGAGCCTGATCTTTTTTGCGGTTGCGCCAGCGATAGCCTTGGTAGTGCAGATCGTTGGCAAGCATTTCAGACGTTACAGTCGGCGGATTCAAGAGTCGATGGGTTCAGTGACTCAGCTGAGTAATGAAAGTGTGGGCGCCTTCCAAGAAATTCGAATGTTCAACGCGGCAGAGAGCCAAAGCGCGCGGTTCCGTGCCGCGAGTCAGTTTAATCGTGTTCAGTCGTTGAAGCTCGCCTTCGTGCAGGCGTTCTCCACGCCAGTGATTCAAACGCTGCTAGCCGGTGCTCTGGGTACATTGTTTTGGTTCGCATTAGATCCGGAGATTCTGGTGAATTTTTCTTCAGGGTCTCTGGTCGCCTTTATTACCGCGGCCGCGCAACTGGGCAAGCCTATTCGCACGCTGAGTAATGTGCAAAGTGTGATACAGCGTGGTTTGGCCGCGGCTGAGGATGTTTTTCTGCAGCTTGATACCGCGCCTGAATGCGATGAGGGCACGGTAGCCATTGATCGGGCTCGGGGCGAGTTAAAATTTGATGCTGTCAGTTTCCGCTATGCAGGCGCTGAGCAAGATGCAGTGAGTGACATCAGCTTTTCGGTGCCGGCGGGTAGCACGGTCGCTGTGGTAGGACGCTCCGGCAGCGGCAAATCGACCTTGGTACAGTTGCTGAGTCGTTTTTATCAACCGACTTGTGGCGAAATCAGTCTCGATGGGTTGCCCATTGAGCATTATCAACTGGCTGATTATCGACGACAGATCGCAGTGGTGTCGCAGGATGTCGTGCTCTTCGCCGACACGGTGCGTAATAATATCGCTTTCGGTTCGCTCGCAAGCGCCAGTGATGGCGCACTCCAAAAAGCGACGGCCTTGGCTCATGCTGACGCCTTTATTGCCAAGCTCCCTAAGGGTTTTGAAACCGTGCTGGGTGATGACGGCGCGGGCTTGTCAGGTGGGCAGCGTCAGCGCTTGGCGATAGCGCGCGCACTCCTCAAAGACGCGCCCATTTTGGTGCTCGATGAAGCCACCTCCGCGCTCGATAATGAGTCGGAGGCCCTGATTCAAGCGGCACTCGAGCAGGTTATTGCGGATCGAACGACGCTGGTGATTGCTCACCGTCTCTCGACCGTTGAGCGGGCGGACCAAGTTTTGGTCTTGGATCACGGCAAAATTGTTGCCCAAGGCCGACACGCTGACCTACTGGCAGAGGGCGGACTTTACGCTCGCCTATACCAGCAGGATTTTGCGGCCGAAGGCTAGCCATGCGTCGTCGTCTCGAGCAGCAACTCAACGGGATGTGGTACCAAGGTGGCGGCGGTGCTGTGTGGTTTAAACCTCTGTCGCTGCTTTACGGTGCTGTAGTTGCCAGTCGACAACGGTTTTTTAAAGCATTTCCGCCCGATTCGGTGGGTGTCCCGATTGTCGTCGTGGGTGGGATCACCGCCGGTGGCACCGGCAAGACGCCTGTTTTAATCGCGATTGCACAGGCTTTGGGAGCGCGTGGCATTCGCGTTGGCGTAGTGAGTCGTGGCTATGGAGGGCAGTACGATGGACAGGCTCGCGAAGTTCACGCGGACGATGATCCATCTGAGGTTGGCGATGAGCCCCTGCTGATTGCCCGTCAGGCGCAGGTTCCTGTGGTGATTGCTCATCGACGACGGGAAGCGGCAGAGTGGTTGGTGGCTGAGAATAGCTGTGACCTCATTCTGTCTGATGATGGTTTGCAGCACGGAGGATTACCCCGAGATTTGGAGATTATCGTGCTCGATGCTCAGCGCGGTTTGGGTAATGGTTTGTTGTTGCCAGCGGGACCGCTGCGGGAGCAACCCGATCGCCGTGCGGGCGCAGTGACATTGATACGCAATGGCGATGATCCGGCCACCCGTTTTCACTATCGGCCCGTTTCATTGCGGCACATGGTGTCCGGGCGAACAGTCGCTGTGTCGGACGTCATAGCACTCTGGTCTGGGCAGTCAGTCACAGCATTAACCGGACTCGGGCAGCCAGAGCAATTCTTCGATACGCTGCGTGGCATGGGGCTAGCAATCGATACTCGAGTACTGGCAGATCATGAGCCACTGTCGCCGCAGGATCTCGCTGCAATGCAGGCCGACTGCATTGTCGTGACGGAGAAGGATGCGGTTAAATTGTCCAAAGGTGATGATCGTGTGTGGAGTCTGATCATGGAGACCGTGCTTCCGCCCACGCTAGTCGAACGTGTGAGTCAGTTACTGGTATAGCGAGGTGTACACGTGTTTCATATTGTGATCCCAGCGCGGTATGGCTCCACACGGCTACCGGGTAAAGCATTGGCCGATATCGCCGGCGAGCCGATGCTGTATTGGGTCTGGCAACGCGCTCTCGCTGCAGGCGCACAATCGGTCACTATTGCCACGGATGACGATCGTATCGCGTCGGTATTGCGCGCGCGCGGTGCAGAGGTGGTGATGACTCGCGCCGATCACCCATCAGGCACTGACCGACTCGCTGAAGTGGTGAACACCCTGGGCTTTGATGACGACGCGATTATTGTCAACCTGCAGGGTGATGAGCCCTTGATGCCTGCCGCAAATCTTCGTCAGGTTGCGGCGTTGCTTGAAATCTACCCAGATTCGGCGATCGCCACCTTGGCGGAGTCCATCAATGATCTGGATACGTTTCACAATCCTGCCGCCGTGAAGGTGGTAGTCGGCGCGCATGATCGTGCACTGTACTTCTCCAGAGCGCCGATCCCCTGGCCGCGCGAGGCGATGACAGACCCGAGCAGCGCTGAGGTGATGGCGCTTCGGCATATTGGACTGTACGCCTATCGCAGTGGTTTTCTCCGGCGATTTATCCGCTGGGGCGTTGCGCCCAGTGAAGCGCTTGAGTCTCTCGAGCAGTTACGCGCCTTGCATCATGGGGAGGTGATTCGGGTTGAACGCGCCAGCGAGCCGGTGCCGGCTGGTGTTGATACCGCCGCTGACCTTGAGGCGGTGCGCGCACTGATGGCCGAGCCGTGAGCAATATCCACTCGCAGTTTGATCTCGGATCCTTAAACACCTTGCGTCTGGCGAGTGCCGCGCAGCATTTTGTTCGCGCTGAGACCGTGACGGCCGTCGCTGACGCAATCGCTTGGGCCCGCGCGGAAAATGAATCGGTACATGTGCTCGGTGGCGGCAGTAACGTCTTACTCCCTGAGCAAATTCACGGTCTGGTACTGCAACCGGCGCTGAGGGGAATCGAGTTGATGCGAGACGATGGTCGCTTCGTGGATCTTCGAGTCGGCGCGGGTGAGTCGTGGCACGAATTTGTGCTGTGGTGTGCTGAGCGCGGACTGCATGGTCTTGCTAACCTTGCCCTGATACCCGGTTCGGTTGGTGCTGCACCGATTCAGAATATCGGTGCCTATGGCGTTGAGGTAAGCGATTCGATCATCGCGGTGGAGGTGATCTCGACGGCGAACGGTCTGTCTGAATCACTTTCGGCAGAGGCTTGTCGATTTGCCTACCGAGACAGCCTGTTCAAGCGCAAAGCGGGTCGGCATCTGATTGTGCTGAATGTCATCTTCCGATTAGATCGTGACGCGCCGGTCTGTTGTGACTATCCAAGTTTGGCGGCCTACCTAGGTACAAGCGAGGTTGATCACGAAAGTGTTCTTAAGGCTGTGATGGCGATTCGCCAATCCAAATTGCCAGATCCCAACGTTGAGCCCAACGTTGGCAGCTTTTTTAAAAACCCCTGGGTCAACATTGATCAAGCCACAGCACTTGCTGCGCGATTTCCAGCGCTACCCCAGCAGCAGCTTGCTGATCGCGTAAAACTGTCGGCGGCGTGGATGATCGACGCGCTGGGCTGGCGGGGCCAGGAGAGAGAAGGGGTGCGCGTGCACGATCAACATGCTCTGGTTGTAGTGAACCGTTCTGCGACGACGCTTGCGCCGGTTCTTTCGTTGGCCGATGAGATTGCTGGCTCGGTGGTGCAACACTTTGACGTCGCGCTTGAGCGCGAGCCTGTCATTCTTGGCGCTCAGTGACCCGGCCCGAGGTTGCGATGCCCTTTGATCACGAAGCCTTTTGCGCACAGCTAACTCGACGTCCTGGCGTGTATCAAATGTATGATCAGGCCGGAGAACTGTTGTATGTCGGCAAAGCCAAAAATCTGCGCAATCGCGTCAGTAGCTACTTCAGAACATCGGGTCTCACAGCAAAGACCATGGCCCTCGTTGCGCGGATTGATGATATCCAGGTTACTGTGACCCATACGGAGCGCGATGCGTTACTACTCGAGCACAATTTAATTAAAGCGCATCGGCCGCCTTATAATATTTTGCTCAAGGATGACAAAAGTTACCCTTATATTTATCTATCGGCGGAAGACCGCTGGCCGCGGCTGTCCTTTCATCGTGGCGCCAAGCGCCGCAAAGGGACTTATTTTGGACCGTATCCCAGCGCTGGCGCAGTCCGCTCAACATTGCATCTGATGCAGAAAATTTTCAAAGTTCGCCAGTGCGAGGATAGCTATTTTCGCAATCGCTCAAGGCCGTGTCTGCAATACCAGATCGGTCGTTGTAGTGGGCCGTGCGTGGGCCTTGTGAGTGACGCTGACTACACCCAGCAGGTTGAAAAATCCGCACTCTTCTTGAGCGGGAAATCTCAGCAATTAATCAAGCAACTTGCTGATGAGATGGAAACGGCGTCAACGTCGCTTGCCTTTGAGGTGGCAGCGGAGCGGCGCGATCAAATTGCAGCGTTGCAAGAGGTACAATCTAGCCAAGGTATCGAAAGCCGTCACGGCGAGCTGGATATTTTGGCGGTGAGTTGCAGTCATGGGCAAGCCTGCGTGCAGGTGCTGTTCATTCGCGAGGCGCGTGTCCTAGGAAGCCGGACCTATTACCCATCGCTCAAGCTCGATGAGGACGAGGCGGCTGTTCTCGATGCGTTTATCCCGCAGTTTTATTTGCAAGGAGAGCAGGATATGCCGCCAGAGCTGGTAGTGAGTCATCAGCCTGAGCAAGCAGCGGCACTCGAAGCGGTGCTGAGTGACAAGTCATCGCGGCGGATCCGAATTAAAACCGATGTACGCAAAGCGCGTGCGCAGTGGTTGCAGTTGGCACTGCAGACTGCACAGACGAACCTGCTCGCTTACATTAGCGGCAAGCAGACGATGGCAGCTCGACTCGACTCTCTCCGACAAGTGCTTTCCCTCGATGGCATCCCGACTAGACTTGAATGTTTCGATATCAGTCACAGCAGCGGCGAGGCGACGGTCGCGTCTTGCGTTGTGTTTGACTCTCAAGGGGCTCGTAAAGCCGATTATCGCAAATTTAATATCGACGGGATCACTGCGGGTGATGATTATGCGGCCATGCAGCAGGCGTTGAGTCGCCGTTACAAGCGGTTGGCCAAGGGGGAGGGCACTTTGCCTGATGTGCTACTGATTGATGGCGGACAAGGGCAGGTCAAGCAGGCGCAAGGCGTCTTAGCAGAACTGTCGATCGATTCAGTGAAAGTGATTGGTGTCGCCAAGGGGACGACGCGTAAGGCGGGGTTTGAGACGTTAATCGACGGTGATACCGGCAAAGAGTTTCAACTGCGCGGCGATCATCCTGCGCTACATCTCATGCAGCAGATTCGCGATGAAGCACATCGGTTTGCCATTACAGGTCACCGCGGTCGTCGGGCGAAAGCACGCCAACAAAGCCGACTAGAGGGTATTCCGGGCGTCGGCCAAAAGCGGCGTCGAGAATTGTTGCGTCACTTTGGGTCTGCCGCGGCGGTTGAAAATGCGAGCGTTAGTGAATTGAAAAAGATCACCGGTGTCAGTGCAAGTCTCGCGCAGACCATCTATGATCATCTTCATACTTTGAATGATTAGCTCTACCCAAGGTGTGTCTCGCGCAAGATCGTAGACGAGTCGATTGTCAGCTGAAAGCAAGGGTGTAGGGCGTTGTGAGAGAGGGTGTCGATTGTTGTGCCAATGACCTTGCCTAATTTGTTGACCTTACTCCGAGTGGCGGCGATTCCGCTCCTCGTGGTGCTATTTTATTTTCCCGAACCCGTTGGCACACATTGGGTTGCGGTGCTGTTTGCTGCGGCAGGGATTACGGATTGGCTCGATGGCTATCTTGCGCGGCGCTCAGGACAAACGAGCGCCTTCGGCGCATTTCTGGATCCGGTCGCCGATAAATTGATTGTTGTTGTAGCGTTGGTTCTGCTGACAGAGCGTATAGACTCAGTGTTGATGACTTTGGCGGCCTGCGTGGTCATTGGCCGAGAAGTTGTGGTCAGCGCGCTGCGCGAGTGGATGGCCCAGTATGGCAATCGCGCCTCAGTCGCTGTCACTTTTGTCGCCAAGCTGAAAACAGTGATGCAGATGGTCGCCATTACCGGTTTACTGTGGCACGCGAAGGCGCCGGCGACGGCATTTTGGCGTCTGGTTGCCGAGGGTTTACTTCTCTTGGCGGTTATTCTCACCTTATGGTCTATGGTGGAGTATCTCAAAGCCTTTTGGCGTACTGTTCAGAGTGCAGATGGCGCAGACTGAGTTGTGTAAGGCTCTGACGGTTTCATTCGTATTCATTGGGAAGATGCCCGGTCAGACCTGAAGTGCTCAGTAATCCGGTCTATCATCAAAGGGTTGAGTGTCCTATCGCTGCCTGAATGTGCGATGCCTTCGTGGTGTTGGCGATTGTGCCGAGTGAGTTGACCTGCCATGAGGGCTGATGACAATCTTTAGTCATCCTTAAGCAAAACCAGCAACAAGCGCTACCTTACTTTGGGCGTGCTTTCCAAAACGTTGTGGTAAAAAGAGCTGTCGCCAAAGAATGCTTGATTTCATGGTGCTTTTTATTACAAAGTGTCGCTGTAGATCGGTGCCGTCAGTCACTATGACGCGGGAATAGCTCAGTTGGTAGAGCGCAACCTTGCCAAGGTTGAGGTCGCGAGTTCGAACCTCGTTTCCCGCTCCATTTTTTCCT
The DNA here is from genome assembly GCA_038134505.1 of Halieaceae bacterium. Taxonomy (GTDB): domain Bacteria; phylum Pseudomonadota; class Gammaproteobacteria; order Pseudomonadales; family Halieaceae; genus Luminiphilus. The sequence goes on from JAYPVH010000017.1 coordinate 18,767, forward strand.
GTCCTCAATGCGCCCAAGCTCGCGGCAGGAGAGCGGTTGCGTCATTGAGCTGACATTTCGGTCGCTGATCTTTCAGCAGTATGAGCCCTCGAACGGGGTGGTGCTAGTGAATTTACAGGTTTTTCCCGTTGTTTGGTGACTCGCCACTGGAAATGCCGTCTATTTTGTGATCCGCTCCCATCATGATTGAAAAGAACCGCGATCCGGGTGATGCGATAGCGCCTAGCAGTTCGCAAGTCACGCTAACGGCTGAGCAGGTAGCGGCCTTGGGGGCTTACCATGCCGAGCGAGAGGCCGCGTGCGATTTCGCAGCGGTGATGGCTACCCTCAACGACCACCCTGTTTACGATTATCCGAATTTGCGTAAGCGTTTTTCCGGGCGAGACAAGGCCGAGCAGTTCTATACCTATTTCTTTGCGCACTTTAGCCCGCATGTTGTGGCCGGACGCTTGCTGCGCGAGTGGGCGAATGACACGAGCGTCGCTCAGGAGTACGACATTACCCTGTCGATTTCAGGCCAGCAGGAAACGCATCGCGTCTTAGGTGTTTTATATGTTGTCGGTGATAGACTCGGCGGCGAGACCATCTATGCGAGTGAGGCGGCGGTGCGGCGGATGTTGGGCCCGCTGTTTGAAGAGCTTGAGGATTACTGAGGGTATGTTGTGAGGCTGGGGTCTGAAGCGGGCTTCGTTCATCTGTAACGGGTAAAAGCCTGTAATCGGTAAAAGCCTATAACCGTTAAAAGCCGATAACCGTTAAAAGAGTGCCCCGATAGAGGCTAAAGACTGCCCCGCCACAAGATAAGCAGTTCAGTCAGAGGACAGGAGGTCACAATGGCGCAACAATTAGACCAATACCGACTTCTCGGACGCTCAGGTTTGCGCGTCTCACCGCTGTCACTCGGCACCATGACCTTTGGGGTCCCGACCGATAGTTGGGGTACCTCTGACGATGAGGCGCGCGCGCAGTTAGATCTTTATATGTCCCTTGGCGGGAATTTTGTCGATACCGCTAATTTCTACGGAGGTATGGGCGGCTCTGAGCGACTTCTCGGGAAGCTGATCGAGGGGCGTCGGCAGCGCTTAGTGATTTCCACCAAGTACTCCATCACCATGTCGCCCGGCGACCCCAATGCCAGCGGCAATCATCGGAAAAATATGATGCAAGCGGTGGAGGATAGTCTGCGTCGCTTGGACACCGACTACATCGATCTTTATTACCTCCATGTTTGGGATTCACGCACCCCGGTGGACGAGATCATGCGAGCCTTCGACGACCTGGTGAGTGCGGGAAAAATACTCTACGTGGGGATATCAGATACCCCGGCATGGCAAATTTCCCGTTTGCAAGCGATTGCTGAGCTTCGCGCCTATTCGCCGCTGGTCGCGCTTCAGATTCCTTACAGTTTGAACGAGCGCACCGTAGAGCGAGAGTATATGCCCATGGCGCAAGAGATGGGGCTCGGGGTGTTGCCTTGGTCACCGCTCGGCGGCGGCGTGCTGACTGGGAAGTACTCAAGGGACGACTTGCATCGGGAGGTGGCAACCGAGATGGGGGGACTGACCAGTCGCAAGGCGCAAAATCTTGCCACGGGCCGGCTGACCGAGAAGTCGATCGATATCGCCGATGTGGTCGTCGAGATTGCCAGCGAATTGGAGAAGACACCGGCGCAGGTCGCATTGGCCTGGACCCTGCGCAACGATGCCGTGGTGTCGCCGTTGATGGGCGCCCGCACCCTCGCTCAGTTGGAAGATAATATCGGAGCGCTCTCAGTCGATTTTAGTCAAGAACAGCTCGATCGGCTCGATCAGGTCAGTGCGGTTGAGCCGTGTTTTCCGCACTACATGATTGAGGGCGATTTCGCTAGTGGCTTAATGGGCGGCGTCCACGTCGAAAAGCGTCGCCGCTAGCTGGTGGATACGAGCGGTCTTTGAGGCGCTCTGTCGCAGTTCAAATCAGGCGCTTCATTGGCATTTTGCGAGCGTTCCAGACCGCGCAGGGTTCATTCCTCATCCATGCGCTCGTCGCATTGCTCTGAGGCCCTCGATTGGCTTAAAACCGCGGCGGTTAACAGCCGCAGATCAGGTCAGTGCGGGCACGATCGAACGTGCGCCGTCATCTCAAGACAACGACTACAGCGAACAACAACCTTGGGCGTCGCGCCGCCTCGGGTCATTTATGGACCAATTGGTTTAAAAGATGGACCATTTGGTCCAATTCTGTTAGTCTGCGCTTTATCGGTGGGTTGACACTAAGGCAGCAACACGACTGCGAAGGCCTTGCTGCATTCCCTTACACCACAGAGAGAAGGTTGCTATTGGTATGACAGATGTCGCGGTCTTGGCCAAAACGAAGCAAAGCAAGCGAATACCGCGAACACCCCGGCCTGACCGGCGGGAGCATTTGCTCGACGCTGCTGAAAAAGTAGTCCGCGAGGAGGGTTATGCTGCGGCGACAGTGAGACGCATTGCCGCGCGCGCTGGGGTGACACACCAGGCAGTCTTTTACTACTTTGGCTCCCAAGATGAGTTGCTGCTGGCACTGCTGAAACGTGCAAGCGCGGCGCATCTCTCGCGTGTACAAGCGATCTTACAGCACGACAATCCGATTAGAGCACTATGGCAGATTACGAGTGATCAAGACGCGACGCGATTGGGCTTGGAGTTTATGGCGCTGGCCAACCATAACGAGTCGATACGTCAGGAAATCGCAGCCAATGCCGAAGAAATTCGCGCAATAGAGGTGGCTGCACTTGAGGCGTTTTTCGCTCAGCGGGGTATTGAGGCAACAATCTCTCCGACCATGGTGTCGTTACTCACCAATGCGCTGGCAAGGCTACTGGTGCAGGAGGCGGCGCTCGGTGTTGCTGCAGGCCATACGGAGGCGGCAGCGTTGGTCGAACAATCATTTCAGAATTTTGAATCCGAGATTGAGGACTTGGTTGGCCTTCAAGATGTGGTCGACGCGATCACGAATGGAAAACCAAACACCGGTAACAGGCGATAAAGGAGAGAGACATGGTGGCAAAAGTTTTTGATGATATTGATATGGCGGCTGAGCGTTACACCGGCTTGTCGCGAACAGCGATTGATTATGGACGCTTCCAAAAGCGTCTGATGGATCGTTCTAAACAAGCGTTGGACTACTCTCCCGAGGAGTGGTTGGGCTTGCGAGATTTTGTCAGCGATGATTTTCGGCGTGTTGGTAATTTCAAAGAGCAAATGACCTTTGATGACATGATCGGATTTCTTCAGGCGTGGGCGCCGACACAGCATTGGGAAGGCTCCTTCAAGCGTGTCACTGAGTTTGACAACGTCGTATTTCTGGAGCTTGAAGAAAGGGTCGGGGAGGGCGATCAGCAGCAGGCGGTCAACTCGGTTTCAGTGTACCAGTTCAATAGCGAAGGCAAGATCGAGCATCTCGATATTTACCTGCAGGCCGCGCCTGGGCAGGCCGTCAAGGGTGACGCCTATGAGCAATAGTAAGCCAAAAGGTCGGGCATCCCTCGCGGGGAAAACTGCGCTGGTGACGGGTGCTTCGCGCGGTTTGGGGCGAGCGATCGCAGAGGCGCTTGCCAGCGAGGGTGCTCTGGTTGCCTTGAACTATGCGAGCAATGACAGCGCCGCCCAAGCGACGCTTCATGCCATTGAGTCCAAGGGTGGCAAAGCCTTTCTCATCAAGTCAGAGCAGGGGAGTTTCGCCGCCGCTGAGGCGCTTGCCTCGGCGCTTGATGAGGGCTTGCGTGCTCGCTGCGGCGATGGCGCTTTAGATATTCTCATCAACAATGCAGGTGGTGGGCCTCAAGCAAGTATCGAGGCGACGACACCTGAAATCTACGACAAGATTCTGGCCGATAACCTCAGCGGTCCTTGGCATATCACGCGCTTGTTGATGTCGCGCCTTCGATCTGGCGGACGCGTGATCTTCACCAGTTCTCTCGGTGCGCGCACGGCGATCCCCGACTACGCGGTCTATGCGATGAGTAAGACTGCGATCGAGAAGCTGACAGTACTCATGGCCAAAGAGCTTGGGCCTCGCAATATCACGGTGAACTGTGTCTCGCCGGGGCTGATTGAGTCCGACGCCAACGAACATGTGCGTGCAAATGCTGAGATGAAAGCCTATCTAGAACAAACCACCCCGCTCAGGCGCTTGGGAGTGCCGAGTGATCTGTCGGGGGTGGTCATGAGCTTAGTTTCCGACGCGATGGGCTATGTCACCGGTCAGGTGATCGAAGTCAGCGGCGGCATGTCGCTATGAATAGCTGATTGACACCCAAAAGATTGCAGAGGAAGCCGATATGACAGCGCTTAAAGACGCCGATTTTTTCAATGATTTCTCGCTTGTGAGAGATCCCTATCCGTATTACGAAGCATTGCGGGATCAAGGCCCTGTCGTCTATTTGCCCAAGCACAATGTGCTTTTTGTGGTGGGCATGGAGGAGGGGGTGTCGGTCCTTCGCGACCATGAGACCTATTCTTCGATCATCGCGGCTACAGGACCCTTGCCGCCAATTCCGTTTGTACCGGAGAGTGATGATATTACCGAGCAGATTCGCCAATATCGGCCTGAAATGCCCTTCGGCTCAATGCTGGTAGCGCAGGATCCGCCAGAGCACACCAAAATGCGAACGATCTTGGGGCCGCTACTCACACCAAAGCGATTGAGCGAAAACGAGGCCTTTATGTTGCAGGCCATCGACACGCTGATTGACCAATTTGCTGACGGAAATTCGTTTGAGGCTATCGCTGATTTCGCCTATCCATTGGCGACGATGACCATCGCTGATCTCATGGGTGTCCCGCCGGAAGACCACGAAAAGTTTTTACCCTTACTGGGTAAATTACCGGGTCGTGTGGGCGGCGATGACGCTGTAGAGAATAACCCAATGGCCACGGTTGGGCTCTATTTTTATGAGTACCTGACTGATCGTCGTGAGAACCCGCGTCACGATGTGCTCACCACGCTCGCGCAAGCGACCTATCCCGACGGCTCGCTACCTTCCCTCGAGGAGGTCACCACGCATGCGGCGACGATGTATGGAGCCGGGCAGGACACAACGGTACGCTTGATTGCCGCAGCCCTGAAAACACTGGCGGAAAATCCATCATTACAAGAAGCCGTTCGGGCCGACCACAGCGTGATTCCCGCATTTATAGAAGAGGTTTTGCGCCTAGATGGGCCAACAAAATGTACTTTCCGTCTGGCTAAAAAACCATCACAACTCGGTGGTATTGAGGTCAAACCGGGGATGGTCGTCATGGTGGCTTTCAACGCCATGAGTCGAGACCCGCGCGTTTATGATCGACCCAATGAATTTGACTTGACCCGCAAGGCGATTCAAACACAGGTCGCATTTGGCAAAGGCATCCATACCTGTGTGGGAGCGCCGTTGGCCAGAACCGAGGCGCGAGAGGCGTTGTCTCGGTTGTTGCCTCGCGTGGGGACACTGCGAATCGATGAATCGGTACACGGG
>JAYPVH010000017.1:24252-26597 GCA_038134505.1 Halieaceae bacterium
ACACGGGCCCGCTGATGATCGACGCTATGATTACGAGCCCAATTACACCCAGCGAGCATTGCGCTCGTTGAGTCTCCGGTTCGATTCGCTGTGATGATCGATACACGTTACCCACTCATCAGCCAACACTAGGATGGAGCGATTATGAATCGTCTGAAGGACCAGGTTATTTTGCTTGCAGGAGCCGGCAATATCGGCTCCGGACTTGCGCTTCGTTATGCCAGCGAGGGCGCGCAAGTGCTCATTGGCGATCAAAATCTTGAGGTAGCGGAGCAGTTGGCGAGTGCTGTCACAGCGCAAGGTGGTCAGGCGCAAGCAATCGCCCTCGATGGTGCAAGTGAGACCTCGGCCAAAGCCGCGGTCGCTTTCTGCTGTGAAAAATTAGGTGGGCTCGATGGCATCCATATCAACTTTGCGAGTCTCGCCGATAGCGATCCCGAGTGTGGTGCTCTCGAACTATCGACAGAGATCTTTGACGAAGTGCAGAGAGTGAATGCGAGAGGCGCATTGCTGTGTACGCAAGCGGCACTGCCTGCATTGATCGCGCGCGGCGGCGGTACTGTGTTGTATACCACCTCCGCGGCCGCGCATGCTTCTGGCACCGCGCAGCTAGCCTACTCGATGAGTAAGTCTGCAATCCATACGTTGATGCGACATGTGGCAAAGCGATACGGCGCCCAGGGTGTCCGGGCCAATGCCATTGCCCCGGCACTCACTTTTTCGGCAGAGATTGAGCCCTTATTGCCAGAGGCTCTTGTCGATATGGCCAAGGGTGGTGCCGCGATCAAGTCTCGAATCGGACGGCCCGAGGATATCGCGGCGATGGCGACCTTATTGATGTCGAGTGAGGGTGCCTACATTACCGGGCAAGTGATGAATGTCGATGGTGGTACCGTGATGCGCGTTTAATCGAGGCCTATTAAGGATGAGCAGGCGAGGTCCTCTGATGAGTGGTGGTTACAGGCGTGGTGAAATTTTGTTGCTGGCGCTGTGCTGCCTGCTACTCAGTGGCTGTGAGCGAGCCTCGACACAGCTTGCGTACTATGAGTCGATGCCGTTGTATGCGGGTGCTGCTCCGGGCTCAGAGAATTGGAATATCGAGGAGGTCTCTGGTTTTAATTCCGTCACCGACGTCTCTCGCCCCAGTCTAATTTTACTGCCGGCGCCGATTGAAAGGCGCACTGGACAGTGGATGATCGTCTGTCCAGGCGGCGGTTTCACGGGGCTCTCGGTGATTAAGGAGGGTTTGACCGTCGCGCGCTGGCTGAATGAGCGAGGAATCTCTGCTGCGGTCCTCAAATACCGAGTCCGCCGATCCGATGCCGGAAATACCACGGAAGATACAGGAGCAGACTTTGATGCCAGGGCACAGCGCCTCGAAGCGGGAAGGCAGTTGGCAGTCGCAGATGGGTTACAAGCCATTAAGGTCCTTCGCGAGCATGCTGAGTCATTGAAGGTCGATCCTGATGCGATTGGCATCATGGGTTTTTCCGCCGGCGCCATGGTATCGATGAGCGTCGTGCTAGCGAGTGACGAAATCACCATGCCAGCTTTGGCCAGCGCTATTTACGGTGCGATGCCACCTGTACCTGTGCCAGCCTTTGCCCCGCCTGTATTTCTGGTACACGCGCAAGACGATCCGCTGGTGCCAGTCGAGAAGACACTTGCGATTCAGCGTGCGTGGCAGGCGGCGGGCATTCCCGTCGAAACGCATATTTTTGAATCGGGTGGGCATGGCTTTGGCGCCGAGTCTACGGGGCACCCGACAGATGATTGGATGGCACGCTGGGGCGACTGGCTGCAGCTGCAGCAGTGGGGTTTGGCGAGCACTAGCAGTCAGTGAGTCGGTGGTGAGCAAGGCTGTGATACGACCACGGCAGTCATGGCGCAACATCATGCGATCGATATGTAGCGTGTGAGGGTCATCGTAATAGGGACATTGGTGATGGAAAAAATCGTGATACGACGACCTTGGGGAGACATCGATATTGCGCGAACGGTGATGCCGCGCTGCGCGATGGTCGTTATTGTTCTGCTCGGTGTATTGTCCTGTCAGATGGACAAGCGTGTAGATCCCGCTTTGGAAGAGCAAGCTATTTTGCGCGAGGGCTTTAGTACGCCACCCAATGCGGCACGACCGAGAGTCTGGTGGCACTGGCTGAATGCCAATATATCCGAGGCGGGTATTCGCAAAGACTTAGACTGGATGGCGCGAATTGGTCTCGGTGGTCTGCAAAATTTTGATGTCAATTTCGCAGTGCCCACCGTGGTCGATGAACGTATTCCGTATATGTCGGACCGCTGGCAACAGATCTATCGGGAGACCGTCCTGCATGCCAACGCTT
>JAYPVH010000017.1:26607-34278 GCA_038134505.1 Halieaceae bacterium
TCGGTATTGCTGCCTCTCCCGGTTGGAGCGAAACCGGTGGACCCTGGGTTGCGCCTGAAGATGGCATGAAAAAGCTGGTTTGGAGCACGCGTTGGATCGATAGTCGTGATGATTTTGATGGCGTGATCGCGCCGCCACCGCAGGTCACTGGACCTTATCAAGATTTAGAGCCGCCGATGGAATTGAATCCCACGCCGAAGGCCGAAGATCCTGTTCTCTATCGCGATGTCGCGGTGTTGGCCTTTCCAGTTGATCGACCTCAGTCCGACCCTCCACCAGTGTATTCTGTCCGTGGCGAGGTCATCGATGATACCGCAGCACTTCACGATGGCTTGTTTGGCGCAGGGATTGATTTTCCCCCGCCCTCGATCGAGCAGCCGACGCTCATCGAGATGACCTTCGAGCAGCCGCAGACTGTGCGCTCGGCGACGCTGTTTGCACCGAATATGGCCGATATCTACTCAGGCTCACGCATCGAAGCGCGCTTGGAAGTGCTGCGGAAAGATGCCTCGGCGGGTCAGGCTCAGTGGTCGGAGGTCAGCAGGTTCGAGCTGAGCCTCGTTCCGGCAACGATCAGTTTTCCACCTGTGACAGCGACGGACTTCCGAGTTGTGGTCCGGCCTGCTGAGGGTTTGGCGAGTAATAGTACTGGCGCTGCACCCGGATATGACGACAGTATCATGCAGGCCATGATTGCTCGCTTCTATGCCAATGCAAAAATGGCGGTCAATGAGCTGCGCTTATCCTCACAGGCCCAAGTGCATCAGTTTGAAACCAAAGCCGGCTACTCTGTCTCGCGGGATTATTTTGCTTTAGACAACCCGGCTGATGCAGACGTCGCTGTGCGAGCGAGCGAAGTGCTCGACCTCTCAGAACACTTGCAGTCCGATGGACGCCTTGACTGGACACCACCCGCGGGCCAATGGCAGTTGGTCCGCTTCGGGTGGTCGTTGCTGGGCAAGACAAATCATCCGGCTGTTGCCGAGGCGACAGGCTTAGAAGTGGATAAACTCGATGCGGGCGCGGTGCGTCGGTATTTAGAGACTTATCTCGATCGCTATGCCGAGGCAATCGGTGAGGAACTCATTGGCCCCAGCGGCATCAGCGCGCTGCTCACCGATAGCACCGAAGTAGGTGCATTCAACTGGACGCCCGGTCTTCTCGCGACCTTTGAGGAGCGGCGAGGTTATGACCCAAAACCTTGGTTGCCTACCTTAACCGGTGTGATTGTCGATTCACGTGAGGCCAGTGATCGGTTTCTCTATGACTACCGTCAAACGATCAGTGAGCTTCACGCAAGGGCGCACTACGGCACCATTGCAGCGGTCGCACAGGACCGCGGCCTCACCGTCTATGGCGAGTCCTTGGAGGGTTGGCGACCGTCATTGGGTGATGATCTGGGCATGCGGCGCTTTACGGACATCCCGATGGCTGCAGTCTGGTCGTACGCGGCCGACGTCGGTCCGAAGCCGATCTATTTGGCCGATATGCGGGGTGCCGCTTCGGTGGCGCATCTCTATGGTCAAAACCTCGCGGCTGCGGAATCGATGACATCCACACGGCATCCTTGGTATCACGTGCCAGCCAATCTGCGCAGAGTGGTAGATCTAGAGTTTTTACACGGTATCAACCGCGTGGTGATTCACTCATCAGTGCATCAACCACTTGACGACAATGCACCGGGTCTGTCGCTGCGCCATATTGGTCAGTTCTTTAACCGACACACGGCCTGGGCCGAGATGGCGGGCGCGTGGATTGACTATATCGCCCGCAGTAGCTTTCTGCTGCAGCAGGGTCGCTTTGTTGCTGATGTCGCTTACTTTTATGGTGAAGAAGGGCCTTTGGGGGCGCAGAACTGGGACGCCTACCTCGCTGACGTTCCCAAGCACTATGGTTATGATTTCATCAATCGGGATGCTTTGCTGAATGCGCTGACGGTCGAAAACGGCGAGTTGGTGAGTACTGGTGGTGCGCGTTATCGGGTTCTCTATCTCGGCCAACACAGCGCGCGTATGAGCTTGGCCGTATTGCGTCAGATTGCCGCGCTGGTGGACGCTGGCGCAACGGTCGTGGGTGCGCGGCCCATTGGGCCGCCAGGCTTGGCTGACGACGAGGCCGAGTATGCGGAGCTTGCAGATCGGTTGTGGCCACTCGAGGATTCGTCATCCCAGTCCGCGGTGCTCACCGGGGTATCGGTAGAATCAGTCCTTCAAAGCCGAGGTTCCCCACCCGATTTTCGCGTTCTCGAGCCTGATGCGGATATTCAGTTTGTGCACCGACAGCTAGCTCACGGCGATCTCTATTTCGTGAGTAATCGACAAGATCGCTCATGGCAGGTGACCGCACAGTTCCGGGTGGCGGGTAAGAAGCCCTATCGTTGGGATGCGGTGACCGGCGACATAACGCCGATGTCTTACACCATGGCTGATGCGGAGGTCCAGGTGCCGCTCATTTTCGCGCCAGAGGAGTCATTTTTTGTGGTGCTACTTGAGCCAACGGCTATCGCGGAATATGAACATCCTCAGGCTGTTGATGTCGAACTCGCCACAATACAAGGTCCCTGGCAGGTTGCTTTTCAAAGTGGAAGGGGTGCGCCTGCAGCGCTACAAATGGATTCACTCGAGGCGCTCAATCTCAGTCAGGACCTCGGAGTGAAGTATTTCTCGGGCGTGAGTCGTTACAGTACCACCTTTTCCCTCGCCCCCGGGGTTGATGGGGCCAGGGAGAATCAACCCATCTTGATTGATCTAGGACGTGTCGGCGATGTCGCTGAGGTATGGATCAATGGGGTGAAGCAAACCACACTTTGGCAAGCGCCCTTTGTCACAGATATCAGTTCGGCGGTCGTAATAGGAGAAAATGCGCTTGAAGTCCGCGTCGCGAATCGCTGGGTGAACCGCCTTATCGGTGATGCACAATCCGGGCAGGCGCCCATCGGCTATACGGTGACACCGATGTATCGTGCGGACGCGCCGCTCCTCGATGCTGGGCTGATAGGCCCCGTAAGACTATTCCTGCGCGAGCAAAGTGGTTCGCCGTAGTGTGATCGAGTCAGTATCGCGTCGCGCTCGACATCCTTGCGGCAATACGTGACCTCGAGTCTGAAGACCACGCGGAATAGGCCGAGATATTAACCTTGCTTGAGCGAGGCATCGTAGATCATCAGTCGGTAGATCTGAGCTGACATCTTATCCCACTAGCCACTGCTGTCGGTGACCCGATTTGGTCGTGGTTGAATCAGTAAAGGTCGGCACCATGATACAAGTCGTCGCAAGATCCCGAGATCACGGTTGTGATTCGGTCGCACGCTTTACAAATTAGAATTTATATTCCAGTATGGCATCAACGACCCAGCGTGGAGCTGAACATGACCCTGGAAGCCAAAATTCTACGAGACGACAGCTTGCGTCGAACCTCGGAAGGTTACGAAATCGCCGTCCACCTGGCATGGTATCGATCGCTGCCGCTGTCATGTTTAGAAAGTGCGGCCATTGAAGTCGCCGCGACGCGCTTCACTCCTGAGCAAGTTCGAGTTCTGCACAACGGCAAGGCATTGAGTTTTCAAGAGCTGGAACCGCTGGTTGATGAGTGGTGGTTTGTTCAGGATCCGCTGACACTCCAGATCTTGACGGAAACAACGCTAGAAGCCGGGAGTCGGACCACGCTCTCAGTAGATCTGGCGACCCGTGTTCCCTATATTGTCATCGGCCCGAATATGGCGCTGGTACAACGATCCGCCGTTTCTAGAGAGGTGACCGTGCGATGAGTATTGACGTGGGCGTGACCCTGTTTTCAATGACGAACGAATGGCTCGCCGGGCAGTATACCTTGCCCTCGCTCATCGACGAGGTGGGGCGACGCAAGTTGGGTCCAGGCGTAGAGCTGATTGGGTTTCAGAGTTTGAGAGGTTTCCCAAATCAGGTTTCTGCCGACGACATTCGTGATTTACGTTCGGCGCTAGAGCGCAATGAACTGCATCTATCGGCATTGGCGAGTAACGCGGATGTCGCGCGACACAAGAGTCAATGGATGGATGCTGATCAGAGCGTCGAATATATGCGACCACAAATCGCATTCGCGTCGGAGCTAGGTGTTCCCGTAGTACGTATCCAAATTGGACTGACGCCCGAAGTTTTGGAGAAGCTGGAGCCCATCGCGGCGCAGTATCGGGTGAAGTTGGGTATGGAGATCCACGCACCAGAGGGCGCGAATACGCCTAAGGTGATGGCGACGCGGGAAGTCTACGAGCGGATTGACTCAGAGTTCCTCGGATTTATTCCAGACTTTAGTGCCACGATGAGGGCGATACCACCAGGCATGCTTGCAAAACTGCGCCGAGGTGGCCTAAGTGAGGCGGGGATCTCTGCACTCGACACAGCTTGGCGTGCCAATGGTCCGCCTTTTCAGCGTTATTCAGACTTTGCGGAGCAGTCGCGCGAGCTGGGTGAGCCCGAGCTCCCAGTCGCTCAGGCCCGATTGATCTTTACAATGTTTGGGCGGGAGTCTCTCGAGGATTGGCGAGAGCTGTTTCCGCGTACGGTACATATCCACGCGAAGTACTACGATATCGATGACATGGGTGAGTCACCCTCGATTGATTACAGATCGTTGATGCGTGTGTTTTCAGAGTTAGATCGTCCTGTATCAATGTCCTCGGAGTGGGAGGGTCACGCCTTTTTGGATCTTGAAGAGCAAGACGCCTTCGAGATGGTCGCTCAACATCAAGCGATGTGTAGACGATTTTTGGCAGCTTCGTGATGGTTGTTAGAGACTGTGAAATACCGCGATATTGGCTTGAGGTGAGATTCGATGATTAAAAGAGGAGTGAGCCTTTACAGTTTTCAGCATGAGACCTTTCTGGGCCTGATGAATCTGGAGGACTGCATCCGAACCTGTGCGGAGATCGGTGCCTTTGGCATTGAAATCGTGGGTGAGCAAACGTTCCACGGTCATCCTGAGCAACCGGTAGATCCGACTGCCATCGCGCATTGGCATGCGTTGATGAAACAGTATGACACCATTCCAGTGAGTCATGATTTCATGCTGGACTATAAACGTTACAAAGGGCGACCTATGCCCTTTGATGAGCAAGTGGCGAGCGTACGCAAGGATATCGATTTCGGGGCGCAACTTGGAATGCCTTTCATTCGATCGTTAGTGTCAGTGGATCCTGAGGTGATTGTTGCTGCCGCGCCCTATGCAGAAGAGGCGGGTATAAAAATTTTGGTCGAGGTGCACGCGCCGTTACATTTTGATCACCCGTGGATTTTGCGCTATGCCGAAGTCTTTGACCGATGTGGATCCTCAGCAGTAGGTTTCCTGCCTGATATGGGTATGTTTCTGCATCATTTTCCCAGAGTTTGGCGGGAAAAGTTCGAGCGCCTTGGGGTGCCGAAGAGAATCGCTGATTATATTGAGAAAGCTTATGACGACCGGGTTCTCAGTGAGTATGTGATTCTCAATGTCCGAGACATGGGCGGGGAGGGTCCGGCGATAGCAATGGCTGAGACCTTGCGCCACAACGCGGCCTTTGACCCCGCGAGAATGCTGCCCTTTATGGACTGCATCCACAATATTCACGGCAAGTTCTACGAGGTCACAGAGGATCTTGTTGAGCCATCAATCCCCTACGATCAGATTGTCGGTGTACTGAACCAAGGTGGATATACCGGCTACATTTGCTCAGAGTACGAAGGCAATCGATGGATTGAGGATGCAGAATCGGTGGATTCAGTTGAGCAGGTGACACGCCAGCAGAGGATGTTAGAGCGGTTAATCGCTCAGGTTAGCGTTGAGGCGGGAGTGCAGCACCATGTTTGACGATAAAGTGATTGTACCGGACAGCCTCGAGCGTCTCGATAAGGGCGAGGGCCTCACCGTCTTTTTGCGTCTGCCGTACTATCGCGGTCTCGGACTTTCGATGGTGGAGGATATCGCGATTAGTGTTGATGGCCATAGCTATCCGCGCGAGCAATTGCGTCTCTCGTTACGCGGGAATACCTGGTCCTTGAGTGATATGGAGACCGAGTACGGCGACCGATGGAATTTTGGCGAGAAGGCCAGACTTGATGTTCTTACAGACGATGCCGTGGCGATGGGAGAGCATCGCGTTAAGGTTTCAATTCGCCTGCGGATCTCTTATTTGCCATTCGTTCCGACGACTACCTGTGAACAAGTGATGGTACTTTCTTGAATGGGGTGTGATAGAGAGCATTAGGTGTTCATTCTTCTAAGTAACTTGATAAATCTATGATGTAAAGCAGTTCGGCGTGCATACACGACAGTGTTGAGGAGTCGACGCATCTTGAGTGAATCGGGGAAATACTGTGGTTACTAAAACTTATGATGCGATCGTTGTTGGCACCGGAGCAACTGGTGGGTTCGCTGCCAAAGAGCTGGCAGAGCGCGGATTGCGTGTGCTCGCATTAGAAGCAGGTCCTGCACATGATGCACAACGGTTTGCGGCTATTGGCCACGGCCCACCGGCTAATGCACTTGACCGAATGAAATCTGCGCTCAGGGGGCAGCCATATCAGGCCCGCGCGACTTGGTTCAGTCCGGATAAAGACTTTCTGTTTGTCAATGATCTCGAAAACCCTTACCAAAATTCTGGTGATTGGTATCTGTGGGTGCGCGGTCGCCAGGTAGGTGGGCGCTTTCAAACCTGGGGACGCGTCGCCCTGCGCTTTTCTGACTATGATTTTAAGGCGGCGAGTCGCGATGGTGTGGGGGAGGATTGGCCCATTGCTTACGCTGATATCGAACCTTATTACGATCGCGTCGAGTCATTTCTCAAGGTTACTGGCGCGCCAGCAGATATTATCACCTTGCCAAATGGTCGCTTTGCGAAACCGGCGGGCGAAAGTCAGTTGGAGAAACAGTTGCGGGAGACGGTTCAAGCGCGCTGGCCGGAAAGGCAGTTCACGCCATGGCGCTACGTCGCGAAAGAGGCCAGTTGTACCGACGCGGCGGGTGCTAAACAGATCACGACGCCGATTGCAGCAGGCCTGGCGACTGGTAATCTGACGCTACAAACCAATGCGGTGGTAAAGACCATTAATACCGATCCCGTTACAGGATTGGCCAATGGTGTGACCTTCATTAACACAAACAGTCAGCAAGCAGAGACGATCTCGGGCAATGTCATCGTAGTGTGTGCATCGACCGTCGAATCGGTTCGTTTATTACTCAACTCTGGTAGCAGCCAACATAGCAATGGTCTTGGCAATAGCTCCGGTGTCTTGGGTGATTATTTTATGGACCAGGTCAATGCGATGGTATTTGGCAGTGTCCCCGATCGTTGCGGCTGGGAGGGTGTCGACAGCACGTCACCCGCAGACAACCACGGCGGTTTCCTCATTCCCCGGTTTCAGAATTTGGATGGAAATCCAAGGGAGAAGTTCTTCAGAGGATACAATATTCAGGGCCTAGCGGGCCGTATTCCTGTTCCTGAGGTGATGCCGACTTTGTTTGGCATGACCGCGCAGGGCGAAATGCTCCCTCATGCGGATAACCGAATTAGCCTGGGCCGACGCAGGGATCGTTGGGGTATACCGGTTGCGAACATCTCTATTCGTTTGCGTGATAACGAACGTGTGATGTTGCGTCATCAAATGGATACCTTGTTAGAGATGGCAGACTGTCAGGGTTGGAATGTCGAAATAGCCACAT
>JAYPVH010000017.1:34288-48375 GCA_038134505.1 Halieaceae bacterium
TGGGTATCGAGAATCCTAAGACGCTTATGCCACAGGACAATTGGTGGGAACGACTAATGTTTCGTATGTCCTATAAGAAATCAGTTGGCTTGGGTTCGGCAATTCACGAGTGCGGTGGGGCCCGCATGGGCTGTGACCCTCACTCGTCGGTACTCAATGCGATGAATCAATGCTGGGATGCCGCCAATGTCTTCGTTACGGACGGCAGTAGTTTCGTGAGTAACGGCACTGTCGGGCCCACGCTCACCAGCATGGCTCTGACGGTGAGAGCTTGCGACTATATTGCCAGCCACTACGAGGGAAGCCCTAATCTGCGACGTGCTGTCTAGGCCGAATCGAGGTTGACCCTTGGTCAGCGAACCGTCTTGAGTACCAGCAGTGATGACAACGTTGCGAGCCCTGCGCCTAGCAAAAACGGTGCCCCAGCAAATCCGTTTTCAGGCGAAAGTCCGACGGTATTGACACTGAATAACCAGGGCATCAGGATCGGCGTTACTATTGACACCGCACTATTGCAACTGACAATCGCGCCTTGCAGTGCGCCTTGTTGGTTCAGAGGAAGTCGCTGAGCCATCAGGCTACGCATTGGACCCTGTGTCATAAACGCCATTGCGTTGGGAATAATGAACATAATGGCGACGATCGGATGGCTCGCGAATGCAAAGCCCAGTAAGCCAATGATCATTAGAGCGAGACCTGACAGGGCGGCAATTCCGTCACCAAAGCGCTTGGCAAGCCACCGTAACAAAAAACCTTGCGCAACGATGTTGACGACACCATAGAGTCCGAGTGAAAAGCCAACCTCTCGCGCGGTCCAAGCAAATTGGTACATTGTGAAATAGGGCCAGGTGACGGTGACCGCCTGCAGACCAAATTGCATGAGCACGGTGGCCCAGAGCATTGTGATGATCGTCGGGTAACGTCTCAAGTCTCTGACGACACCCCATGGGCTGGACTGAGACCACTGAAACGCTCTTCGCTCTGAGGCGGGTAGAGATTCCTTGAGCGCGAACAGCCCCCAAAGTACATTCACGAGTGCGAGTGAGGCCGCGACATAGAACGGTACGCGGCTGCCCCATCCCGACACCAGAGCGCTCATGACAGGGCCCACCATAAATCCGAGGCCGAAGGCAGCACCTAGCATGCCGTAGGGGCCTGTTCGCTGATCAGACTCGGTAATATCCGCGACATAGGCCGCCGCTGCTCCATGTGTAGCGCCAAAGAGCCCGGAGAGAATTTGTGCAATGAAAAGCCAGGTGAGCGAACTGGCGAATCCCATAATGAGGTAGTTGACACCAAACGCCACGAGCGAGATCAAAATCACGGGTCGTCGTCCGAAGACATCGCTGAGACTTCCCAAAACTGGGGACATCACAAATTGAACGAGGGCAAAGACTGCGGTCAGCATGCCACCGACAACCGCTGCGCGAGACACCGTGGCACCAGTAAGTTCGGTAATGAGCTCGGGTACAATAGGGATTAATATCCCGATGCCAAGAGCATCGAGAAAAACGGTCACGAGTAGAAAATACAGCGGTTGTTTTGAGCTACCACCCATTGTTTAACAGTTCACCGAGGTAATCTGAAGGCAACATAGGCCGCACCCTGTGGCCCGCTGCGGTCTCGGCTGCCACTACATGCGATCACCACGTACTGCGCACCATTGGCGCGATACGTGATTGGCGTTGCTGTGCCGGCATAGGGTAATTGTGTTTGCCACAACAGTTGTCCGCTTTCGCTATCGAACGCCCTAAACTGACGGTCATAAATCGTCGCGCCAATAAATAGCAACCCACCGGCCGTCACCAGTGGTCCACCATAATTTTCAGTGCCGGTATCGCTCAAACCTTCGTTGCGCAGCGCAGGGTAAAATCCGAGTGGCTGTGTCCAGCGATACTCCCCAGTATTGAGATCAATCGCGTTGAGGGTTCCCCAGGGTGGCGCTACGGCGGGATAGCCATCGACATCAAGAAACTTCTTGAACCCCGAGAAGACATAGAGAGGCAGCATAGCTGGATCCTCTTCGAAGACTTCACTGGCTGCTGCCTCCGAGTCCTGTGACTCAAGCCACCGCGATATCATCTGGATCTCTCCGAAGTCGAGCGAGGGTATGCCAGGCATTCTGCCTTTTCCCCCTTTGACAAGGGTGATCATATCGAAGTCATTGATAGATTCGGCGCGTCGTCGCAGTGATGGGAATTCGGGCGGTGCACCGCTTCGATCAGCGCCATGGCATTGCGCACAATGGAGGAGATAGAGCGACTCGCCGCGACTCATCACATGGCCGGGACTCAATAGAGAGGTGTGCCAAGCGAGATCATTGCTATTGACATAAAATACGCCCCGATCGCGGTCTACGGCCTGCCCCCCCCATTCTGCCCCACCATCAAAGCCCGGCAGAATGAGTGTCGGCTGGTCAACGGCGATTGGCGTGAACAGGCCTTGATTGCGCATGCTCGCTAAAGTCTCACGAGCCGCACGATTCACTGCTGGGCTGCGAGTACTGAGCTCTTCAGCAGTGAGATTTTGCCGCGCAAAGGGAGCTGGTTTTCGTGGCATGGGTTGCGTGGGAGCCGGATATTCCCCCGGAGCCGCCTGTTGATTGACTGGCACCTCGTCGATCGGAAAAATGGCTCGTCCAGTCTCGCGTTCAAATACATAAACAAATCCCTGCTTACTCGCCTGAGCGACAACATCGACTGATTTGCCTTGATCGATAATGGTGAGCAGCACAGGGGGCGAGGCAAAATCGCGATCCCACAAATCATGGTGTACCGCTTGAAAGTGCCAGCGATATCCGCCGGTTCGTGCATCGAGCACCACCAACGAATTCGCGAAGAGGTTATCTCCGCGCCGCTGTCCACCATAGAAATCGTTGGTGGCAGAGCCTGTTGGCACAAAAAGTAGTTCTCGCTCGGGATCAACAACCATGCCAGCCCATGCATTCGCGCCACCAATGTGAGGGTCTCGTGTGTCAGGCCAAGTCTCGGCACCCCGGTCGCCCAATTCTGGTAGCAAATTAAACTGCCAACGTAGCTGCCCTGTGTGGACGTCAAAAGCGCGCACGCGCCCTGGTGCTGAGAGGCCTGATTCCGTGGTGCGAAAGCCGGTGATAATGACATCATCGAAGATGACACCGGGGGATGTCATATAAACCGCGAGCTGCTCTGCGTTTTCGCCAAACCCCTGACGCAGATCAATACGTCCATTGTTACCAAATTCGGAAATCGGTGCGCCAGTATCGGCATCGAGTGCGTAGAGGTAATGCTCTGCTGATGCGAAAACTCGACGGCTTTCTCCTGATTGCCAAAAGCTCAGACCCCGCACTGGTTGCCAGCTGCTGGAGCGACTGTTAGATCGCCAGCGCAATGTGCCGTTGCTCGCGTCGATGGCGACCACATCTTGATTGGTGGTATAGGCGTAGAGCACGCCATCAATCACCAGCGGCTGGGTTTGCAGACCACCAGTGCCCGCATCGAACTTCCAGACTAGCTCAAGCTGGTCGACATTTTCACGATGAATCTCGGACAATGTTGAATACCGGTCACCATTCGCGTTACCGCCATAGTGCAACCAATTGTCATCGCGTTCAGCGCCAGCGAATGAAACGTGTAGCGCAAGCGAAACAAAGAGGGCTCGGTAGAGGGACTGATGGGGTTGTGTAAGCGCTTGCCTGTAATCAGTCACTGGCGCCAATACTCCGCATTTCCTTGAAAAATGCCTGGTTCATCAAGGTAGGCCAGGATAGTGCGCCGAAGCTCAAGAATATCGAGTTCGCCCTCATGGCGAAAAATGACGGTACCGTAGCGATCTAATACGAGCGTGTAAGGTACTCCTGATTGCCAAGCCGTATCGAAGGCCCTTTGCACGGCAAAAAAGTCGTCTGTGTCGACCAAGTAATTGCTAACTGGTGCGTGTACTTGCTCTAAAAATGCAAGGACATTAGCGTGATTTTCAGGGGCATCAAGGGCCACGGTGACCAAGTCGACGCCTCGCGAGCGGTACCATTGATAGCTTTTCAGTAATTCTGGCATTTCGATGCGGCAAGGACCACACCAAGTCGCCCACATATTGATCATTGTGAGCGTGTTGCCGGGAGGTGCTAGTCGCAGCGCGCTCAACTCATCCAGAGAGATTGATTGCAGCGAAACAGGTTGCCGTTGCCACTCGGCGCGCTCTCGGTCGGCACTTTGGCGCTTGTCGCGCCATTTGATACTGCAGCCGAAGACAGATGTGCGCGCCACAGGCACAGGTTCATTCGCCAGCAGGGCCTCAATGGCGTCACGCGCCTCAAACGAGGTCGCCTTGCTGGCGATGAGGTGATTGTCGATTCTGCCTTCGTAGCGAAGTGTTCTTTGCTGGTCGAAGATAAATACATGCGGTGTGACTTTTGGCCCAAACTGTCCAACCACGCTCTGATTCTCGCCATCGTCGAGATAGGGGAAGTCGAATTTGCGGTGTTGTGCTCGAATCACCATTCCTGCAAAGTCGTCCTCGACATCGGTGAAATTGAGTTCGCTAGGCGCCGTAGCCTCCGGGGCGTCGGGTTGTATCGCGAGAAACGCCACGCCCTGCGCACGGTAGTCAGTAATGAGTTGTTTGAGTCGCTCCTCATACATTTGCGACGCCGGGCAATGATTAGTGATAAAGGCAACCACCACAAGTTGGGCATCGGCGACACTCTCTGGGGTATAGACGTTGCCGTCGACACCTTTTAATGCAAACTCGGGCATTGGCGACCCTATCTCAAGAAGCGGGTGGGCGTCCTCACTCGCCCAAGCATTACGCTGGTACTCCAAGTAGCCCGCTAGATCCGCAACACTGCTTGAGTCAAAACGTGCTCGCAACGCCGCTGGCGCCTCTTGATAACGTGCATCGAATCGTTCGAGTTCCTCTGGTGTGGCGCCGTTTTGCTGTAGACCTTCAAGAAAGTTTTTTCGGTCGGCGAGAGCTGTATGTGAGAGAAGGATACTGAGTAAAGCAAGTGTAAACGCTCGAACACCCGTCAATAGCGAGCGGAAAAGACGTCGCAATAAATAGGTTGCGCTCGGCGGTTGGGTGTTTACAGATGGCGGTGTCATGATCAAAATCCCCGGAGGTGTCTTCAATACAGTGGTCATAAAAAAAATCTCCGAAGAGTGACAGCACTCTGCGGAGATTTTCGGACTAGCCGACGATCACATCAAAAGTCGTAACTGACGCGAACCCCGTAGATCCTCGGACGACCATACTGCCAGTTGAAAATGTCATCAGGTCCGGCAGACACAAAGCCACCATAGGTCAGAGGCCGTTCATCTTCGAGATTCTGGACATAGGCCTGGACCATCAAGCCATCGGCAACGGGTCGATACTCAAGCGAGACATCAGTCTGCGTATAGCTATCTTGCTCACCGTCACTGTAGTTAAAGAAGTCAGTGTAGTAAGACGACTTGAATACGCTGTTTACTGACGCCGTCAACGAACCACTTGCGCCGAGATCGAAGACATGATCATAGGCTAGGGTGATCACAAACTCAGGAGAGAAAGGCGGCGTGTTGCCGGCAAAATTTGGATTTTGAATGCCGGGCGCCACAGGGTCGAGATCGCCCACACCATTGATCGCGCCATCTAAATCAAATACGGCATACTGGGCCAGCAACTCGCCATACTCCGCGTTCAAATAGTTGGCTGACACCATGAGGCTATCGGCACCCGTTAGGTTGAAATCAAAGGCGGCTTCCAGACCCCAGATATCTGCCTGACCCGCGTTAAAAGTCTGTCCTCCAACGGTCGTGTCAAGTAGTACCGACACCTGCAGATCTTTATAGTCGTACAGGAATGCCGATAGGTTGAACGAGTGCTGCTGGCTATCGCCAAAGGACTGCTTCCATCCCGCCTCATACGCCGTGTTCGTCTCTGGATCGTAGGGGCCCACTGAGTCGAAACCACCGGCTTTGAAACCCGTTGTGATCTTGCCGTAGATTAAGGTGTTGTCGTCCGGTGTGTAGTTCAGTCCGAGGGTCCAAGTTGTTTCGCTCTCACTCGGTGGGTTGAGATCTAAATCCTGTAGGAACGCCATCTGTGCGAAATCTTTGCGCGACGAGCCGCCCCCGAACAAGTAAGAGTCTGGAGGTCCCATGCCAAATGGGCCGCCGTTAAGATAATTCGCGCTGCGCTCATTTTTGGTGTAACGCAGACCCGCAATCGCAGTCAGCATGTCCGACACGGGAATCTCAACTTGGCCAAAAAGGGACTTGCTTGAGCTATCGACATAGCGTCCGAAGTAAGACAGGAAGCTACCTGGGGGGGGGCCAACCAGCGGGATGAAAAATCCACTCTCGCGATCCAACTCTTCGCTAAAGTAGAAAGCACCAACTTGATACACAATGTCATCGACCTGACCATTCAGACGAAGTTCGTGGCTCTCTGTATCAGCTTCATCTTGGAACTGGAAACTCTTATAGATCACCGGAAGGGTTCTCAAATCCGACTCATCACCCTCAAAGCTTCGCGAACCCATAATATAGGACAGCGTCGTTGCGTCATTGAGGGCATAGTCGATGCGCGCGCGGAATGCACTGGTCTCTTGCTTGAGATGCCCAAGACCAAAGGCCGGGTTCGTATATTCATCGCGATCGCCATTTCCAGGCAAAAAGTTCGTGCCCGAGGGTACACACAATGTACTTGCGTAATTCGGGGCAACTTGCTCGAAACCAGGCGCGTTACAGCCTGGGCCTGATGGGGCGAGGCCGCTATTTAGGTCGACAAAGTCAAAGGTTCCAGGGGTAAATTCTCGGCTTGAGCGCTCGACTGCTAAATTGATACTGAGTGCTTCAGAGGGATCGAAACGCAAAGTGGCGCGCACGCCCGATGCATCGTTATTATCACTCTCTCCACCGGCAAATGCAGGAAATGGTCCGAATCCCCATCCCGCTGGATGCTTGATATAGCCATCGTGCTCATCTGCAAAGCCGGACAATCGTAACGCTGCCGACTCACTAAGGGGGATATCGACACTGGCATCAACCCGACTTTGGCCATAGTTTCCAAAACCAAGCGTGATATTGCCACCGAACTCATCACCGGGTTTGGCGGTGATAAAGTTGATTGCACCCGCTGTTGAGTTTCGGCCATACAGGGTTCCCTGGGGACCTCTGAGCACTTCGACACGCTCAATGTCAAAGATGGAAATGCTCATAATATTGGGGCGGTTGATATACTCGCCATCGACATTGACCACGACTGAAGTATCTTGCGCCTCGTCGTTTGAGTTCGTGCCGATACCACGCATCGAGATCTTAACTGTGCCTTGATCCTGATTAACCTGCACAATAGGCGCAATCTTATCGATTTGATTCATGTCGGAGAATCCGGCTCGCATTACGGCATCTCGTCCGACCACATCCATGGCAATAGGAACATCTTCCACTGCCTGCTCTCGGTTCTGAGCAGTGACGACGATCTCCTCAAGATCGTTTTGAGCATAAAGACTCGACGACGCCAAGGATATGGCAACGGCAAGACTTGATTTGACCCAGATATTCTTTGTCATAATCGATTCCCCTGTTGGTTGTTTGTGGCACGTTTGTTCGGTTGTTGTTATTTGAAGAGGTGCCGGATGTCGACCGGAGCCTCGGCTCATTGGCGTTGAGCTATCTTTCACCTGGCGCAGCGCCTTTAGAACCCTCATTCTAAACAGAAAATATTGGACAAATCTAGTCCTGGGATTGCCTAAGATCGCTGGAAACAGCACTACACCATCGCTTGGCAACGATCTTGCGGCGAGTTGCGCAAGAGGTTTTTGGTTGCATTGCTCATCTCTAGAATCTACATTCTATAAAAAGGTGCTCGGGCTTAAAGATGGTCTCCAAATCAGGCAGGTGTTTCACGGTCAGTCGTCGTCGAGCCATTAAGCTCGGTTTACTGACCGCGCTGTTTGGTCCAGGTTCAACGCTGGCACTCGACGCCGTCCCATCGAGTGTTCAATCGGTCGACTGTCTCACGGTGCTCTGCGACTTGGTGATACCCGATTCAGGCACACCCGGCGCCCTCGCGGCGGGTGTGCCCAAGTTTCTCGCCACGGCGCTACGTTCTGGGCTTTTGGGTGCGGATCCCGATGTCGACTACGGCCTCTGGGCGCTTGATTACTTAGGACATGATTTTTTAGACATTGACAGCGACGCGCAGCTCGTTCGATTAACCCAACTCGATGATCAGGCCTTTGATCGCCGCTTGTCCACGCCTGCGATACAACCATGGGTGGTGCTGAAAAGACTCATTATCTGGGCTTACTACACCTCGGAAGTGGGTGGTTCTGTCGCGTTGCGATACGTGCATCAACCTGGCCGTTGGGATGCTGACCTGCCCAAGGATGAACAACCCAGAGCCTTGTCTAATGACTGGACTGCGGTGGAGTTTGGCTGATGCATGAATTTGACGTCATCGTTGTGGGATCGGGTATTACCGGTGGTTGGGCCGCCAAGGAGTTGACCGAGGCGGGCTTAAAGGTATTGCTGTTAGAACGCGGTCCCGCGATCGAGCATGGCAAGGATTATCATACTGAGTTTAAAAAACCTTGGGAGATGCCATTTCGCGGCAAGGGCGACCCCAACCTTTATGCGCAGGACTATTCGATTCAGCGCGGAAATCGTCAGTTCAATGAATACACGCAAGCCCACTTCTGTAACGATCGCGAAAATCCTTACTCAGTAGCTGAAGGTCGATCATTTAACTGGTGGCGTAGCTACAACCTGGGCGGCCGGTCTTTGGCGTGGGGTCGGCAAAGTTACCGCTGGTCTGACTATGATTTCTCGGCAAACCGGCTCGATGGCTATGGTAACGACTGGCCTATTCGCTACCGCGATCTCGAGCCATGGTACGACAAAGTTGAATCGTTTATCGGTGTTTCTGGCGCTGCAGAGGGCTTACCGCAGCTACCTGACGGCGAATTCCTACCGCCGATGGCCATGAATGCGGTTGAGTTACATGCACGAGAGGCGATCTTGGCCCGCTGGCCGGATCGGGTTGTGACCCCCGGGCGAGTCGCCAACTTGACGCGTCCGCACAACGGTCGGGGGGCCTGCCAATATCGCGGGATCTGCGCTCGAGGGTGTTCGTTTGGCGCTTATTTTTCGACCCAGAGTGCGACCCTGCCAGCTGCGCGAGCTACCGGTAATTTGACGCTCCTGACAGATACACTGGTGGAATCGTTGGAATATGATTCAACGCGGGCGCGAGTTTCGGGCGTAAGAGTCGTAAATACCCGTGACAATAGCCGTACTGTCTACCGTTCAAAGCTTGTATTTCTCAACGCCGGGTCCTTCAATTCAGTCCATTTGTTGCTGCGCTCTCGGTCTGATGAGTTTCCGTCTGGTCTTGCGAATCGATCCGGTATTTTGGGCCGCTATATCATGGACCATGCTACGACGCTCGGGGCAGCTGCTTTTATGCCCGGATTCGAGCAGCATACCACCTTTGGTAATCGCCCCAACGGGGTCGTTGTTCCGCGCTTTCGAAATTTGGATCATGCTGATGGCCGGGGCTTTGTGCGGGGCTATAGCTTTCAGGGCGGTGCGATTCAGGAAACGTGGACTCGGGGTATGCGAGAGTCGGGCTTGGGCACCAGTTTGACATCGCGACTTGAGTCAGCCGGCGGCTGGCGCATGGTATTTGTGACTTTTGCGGAGAGTTTGCCGCGAGCTGAGAATCGGTTGACCCTAGACGAGAGCAAAACAGATGCTTTCGGTATGCCGCTACTCAAAATCGATTTCGCCCATGGTGATAATGAGCGGGCGGCTTTGGCTGATGCACAAAGGGAAGCGTCTGCGATGTTGGCGGCGGCAGGCGGCCGTATCTTGTTTGGCTCGAGCGAGCCTGGAATTGGTGGCAGTGCTATCCATGAAATGGGCGGCGCTCGCATGGGAGATGATCCCAGCGAGTCGGTAGTGAATCGCTGGAGCCAGACACATGACGTGGCCAATGTGTTTGTGACCGATGGCGCACAAATGGCCTCTTCGGCCTGTCAAAACCCATCACTGACGTATATGGCGCTGACGGCGAGGGCTTGCTCTGCGGCGGTCAAACTGTTGACTGACACCTCCCTCACGGGTGGCAACGTGCGCTCATTATCGAGTGTGTCATGAATCGTATTGCTGGCAACTGAGAACGTAAAATGGCTTCACCCTTGAATGTATTGAGCAGGCTGACCTTAATCCCTCAGGGCATGACTATTGTCATCGCGGGCTTTCTGCCGATTTTTGCCATCGTTTCGATGTTCCCAGCGATGCCTTCGATCATGCGACACTTCGGTGATAACCCCCATGCAAGGGAGCTCGTACCGCTTATGGTATCGGCACCCGGTCTCACCATCGCTGTAATGGCGCCTTTCATGGGTATTCTCATCGATCGTTTTGGTCGCGTCCGACTGCTCCTATGGGCGACATTTCTCTTTGGCGTTGCCGGCGTCGCGCCATTTTTTATGGAGAATCTCTATTGGGTCTTCGGCTCACGGTTATTGTTAGGCGTTGGAGAGGCTGTGATTTTGACCTCCGTCAACACTTTATTAGGTGACTACTGGGAGGATTCCGCACGCAGAGATTGGCTGTTACTACAGGGGCTGGCTGGCCCAGCCTTGGCAGCTGGCGTGATTTTGATTGCAGGTCCTGCGACTGAAATCCGTTGGAACGGTGTATTTCTGGTTTACCTGGTTGCATTTCCGATTTTTTTTGCAATGCGCGCATTTCTTTTTGAGCCGGCGCGGCTGGCCGATGTATCCGCACAGCAGGACACAGCAACGGAGCCGGTATCTGCCTCTGTACCGTTCCCGACTCTCGATATTGTCATGGTGGGTTTGGTGACCTTGCTGGCATCGGCTTTGTACTATGTATTCATTATCAGTGGCGGCCTCGCCTTCAACGAAGTGGGTGTCACCGATGCCAGCGAAATCGGCCAACTGACAGCGCTGCCATCACTCTTTATTTTGGTGGGGGCAGTACTTTTTCGATTGATCAGCGGCTGGTCGAATGCGGCTCAGCTGGGTATGTTTTTTCTGGTCATTGGTGCCGGTCTACTCGGGATGGGCATGGCGGCCTCCTGGGAGCACTTGGTGTTGTTCTTGGTATTACAGCAAACTGGTGCCGGCATGACCGTGCCGGCTCTCATCGCCTGGGCGCAGACCAAATTCCCCCATCAGCATCGCGGACGAGGCATGGGGATCTGGACCGCTTGTTTTTTCTTTGGCCAGTTTTCCAGTCCGTGGCTGGTTGCCCGCGCGGAGTCGTATTTTGGTACAACACAGTCCGCTTTTGTGGCGGCGGGCATATTGGCTCTGGCTGCTGCCCTCTGGGGGGGCATGGCGCATCGACGGCTGCGACGAGCGACTTATACCTCGGCCGTTAAATAGAGCGTTGCCATTGTCGCAACATCTTCGACAAACGCGCTCCATTCTGACTCGCTGAGATCGGGGGCAGAATCTATCAGACCGAGTCTGCGACTCAAACAGGAAAATATCATTTCGAAGCAGGCTTGGGCCGCGCGAACCGGGTTGCCGCGGACGATTTCGGCCCGACGCTCGAGGAAAATAGAGACATAGTCCTCCCTAATTCCCTCAAACAGCGCGACACCATTTCTCCGTATCTCGTCGTCCTGGGTCGCAATGAACATGAAGACACGCAGTGCTGGCGCATAGTTGCGTGTATGCGAAGCGAAAGCGTCAACAACCAAAGGGGTCAGATTATTCAGCGGACATTGTTCTTTGTTGAGGCGCTCTATAATGGACTGATGTTGCTGCCATGCCTCTGCGTAGACGCGACGCTGCACTTCTTCAATCAGTGCTTTTTTATTGGCGAAACTATGGTAAAGCGAGCCAATCGAGACCCCAGAGCGTGTACTGAGCGCTTTTAAATTAAATTGGCCGACGCCACCTTCAATCAGCATCTCCATGGCCGTCTCAACGAGCCGCTCCATCGATAAGCGAGCGCGAGCCTGTACGGGCCGCTTATGGCCAAAAGTCTCGGCATGTTCATGGGAGTCATCGCTGGCTTTAGCTGATTGCACGGCTGTGTCTGTTTCCATAGTTAGCTCATTGTGTTGCACGCATAGCCGGTACGAGCGTGAGGTTCAAAAGTTCAGACGACTAGTACCGAGAGCCACAGTGTAACAGCGATTCCTACCCTATGTTGTTGGCGATTCATCATCCAAGCGCAAGGCCTCGAGATCACTGTCGATTTGATCGAGCAGAGCATCACTTAAATCCGGCTCGAAAGACTGCAAGGCGCGCAATGACATACCCTGGATCGCGGGTACACCGCTGAGCTTTTGGAGCAGAGCGGGCATGAGTTCGCGTAAAATCGTCACTGCGCCCTCATGATTTAATAACTCGCTGATACTACTCTCAGATGTGCTCATCACACCCCGATCGCTCACAACGCCCCCATTGAAGCGGGTCACATCTCCTCGCTCAGTCATGGTAATCGCGGTGCATGCCAGTCCATAGCGCTGACCACCATCGGTAGGTACTCGCACAATGGCGCGCCGATAGCGAGTCAGTGGCTGTTTATCTTGGTCGCTGACTTCGAGAATGACATGCAACAAAAAATCATCGGGCAACGGCATCTTGTAGGGATGGCGCCAGCTTGGCACAGAGAGCTTGGCTTGCCATCCGTCAGCCACTAGGTCGACCGCGGGAGACCACAAGCCCGTCGCCTCGCGATAGATCCACCAGCTGATATCCAAGTCATCGCCATCGGGATCACTAGAACCCTCGGCGCTGAGGGTGATTTGATCACCAGGGCAAACAGTCAAAAACAGTGGCGCTGATCCCGTATGATCATTTAATACCAGCTGTGGTGGGTGATTTGCTACGCTGTAATCGTCTGTCACCGACCAACTAATACGATGAGCAAAGTCATGTTGATAAGCGGGGCGCCAACGCCACAATGTTTCGTGGTTGCCTTGGTAGGATCGCCCGTCGACGCCGATGACGTTGTCTTGTGCATCACTCCACAGACCCAAGAAGTCTGTGATTTTCTCATAGCGTCCTCCCCAGCCGCCCCAGTTGGGTCGCTCTGGCACATTGAGCCCATTGGGGATGAGATTCAGGAACGAGGGTGTGTCACCTTCGCTGATATACATGGGGCGAGTGTAGGTAGCGCCCAGCGGTCCCCGCGTGCGAATATTGTCTAGGAGCCAGTCCTGAGTAATCAGGCTATTGTCTGCACCGGGCAGGGGCGAGCTGATGGCTGTCCAGGTGGCGAGAGCATACTGGGTGAAACCATGGATGCTGGTGATCCAAAAGAGCTCAGGAAAGCTTTGGCGCGCCCACGGTCCTGCGTCATCTTGATCTGATATTGAGTAGACCCGCAACTTACTGACAAATATCCGCACTTCATCCTCGGAGCGACTCTGGCGCACTCGCCAGAGTGCTTGCGCGAGGTCCTTGGCGCCGCCCCAGACGCTCACCCACACTGGACGTGGATCGTGTCGGTCGACAATCTCAATGATCGCACGGGAGGCATCGGTGTCCTGGTTTTCACCGACACCTTGAAGGCCATAGCGGGTGGTGCTGGCAAAAATACGCTGACGTAAATCTTGGGCTGAGGGCCAATTTGACGCATGGCGCCGCAAATTGGGGAGCACTTGTTCGTAAGCGTCTATACGGGCGTCGATAAACTGCCGATAGACCCGATCTGGCTGATGACGTGAAGTCGTGGCGATTAACGCTTCGATATCGATTTCGTTGGCATAGGTAAGTAGCCGGACGAGGGACTCTTCATCATCTGGATCGGCACCCATATCGGTCAAAACGATAAGGCGGGCAGATCCCTGAGGCAAGATTTCGGGCGTTTGAGCCAGTGCGGTGACGCTGTGTTGCAGTAGCGCAAGCCAAACCAGGCCGATTACAAGGCGCTGAAGGTGATTGCTAAAAAAGGTCGACATGGTATGTATTCCTCACTTCGATGGCTTTGGCAAACGGCCGCTTCATACCGCATAACGAGGTCATACGATTTCGCTGGTCGCAATCTGATTGCTCGATAATTTCTACACTTTTTCGTTCTACCGTGCGGTAAACTATCGATCTTAGCTGTTGCAACAGGACAGCGGCCTTGGAG
>JAYPVH010000017.1:48385-49256 GCA_038134505.1 Halieaceae bacterium
GCCTTGGAGTACTCCCGCGGGCAAAGTGCTTCGAATCTGGCTAGTGCATCGTTAAATTACAACAATAAAGCGTGAAATCAATCGGTAAAGGACCAATCGGCATGCAGAACACTGATAAGGCGAGTCAAACACCCTGGCGCGATACGATCTTGGCGGGCCTCGCCAACTATATTGACGCGGGATCTATTGTCGCGGGCTCTGCGGCACTGGCCTTTTGGGCTGAGGCCTATCAAATGAGCGACACGATGCTCGGTCTTATCGGTGCGTTTAGCGCCAATGCGATCTCAGCCGGCGTGGGTGCTTTGATTGGTGGTCGCCTGTGCGATCTCTTTGGCCGTAAAAAGATCTATCAGTACGACATGTTGTTCTACGCCTTCGGTATGTTGTGGATGATGTTTGCCACAGGGCCGTGGATGATTTTCACCGGTTTTGTTTTGGTTGGCCTGGCTGTTGGTGCAGATATACCAGCCTCTTGGTCGCTGATCGCGGAACTGGCACCGAATCGACAGCGTGCGCGATTTAGCGGTGTCGCGCAGGTGCTTTGGTATTTAGGCCCAGTCGTCGTACTCACAATGGCCTATTTGTTGGCGGATTACGGACTCTTGGGTGCCAAAATTATTTTTGGTCATCTGATGGTGATCGCACTTTTACTCACATTGCTGCGCTCAAGAATGAACGAGTCTGCGTATTGGGAGGAGGCTCAGAGTCAGCAGCGTGAACAGCAAGCCGAGCCTGCAGATTGGCGGCTGTTGCTACAGCCGAAATACTTTAAATCGGTCTTGTTCTTGGCCGGAATCTACGGGTTCTGGAATTTATGGGCCGGCGTCAACGGCTTTTTCTTCCCGTATATTTTGCGCACTGTGGGTAATCA
>JAYPVH010000017.1:49266-62510 GCA_038134505.1 Halieaceae bacterium
GCTACTACAGGGCATGAATTTCGGTATCACGATCTTTTCGATTTACTTCATTTTCATGAAGTTGTCAGACCGCGTGAACCAGCGATCGTTATTTATGGTGTCGGCACTGATGCAGGTCGCCGGGATGAGTTTGTTGGCGCTATTCCCGCTGACCACGACAGTCGCGATCACACACATCTTGATTATGTCCATTGCGGTTGGATTCGGCGCACAGTCGTTCTTCCAGTTGTGGAGTGCTGAGTTATTCCCAACGCTCATTAGAAGTACGGCGCAGGGCATGACCTTCGCGATCGTCAGAATTGGTCTCGGTATTTTCAGCTTCTTTGTGCCGATGTTGACCTCGACTGGCTTTACCACACTCGCTTGGATTTTGGTTTCCTTCTTAGCGATCAGTGCGCTGATTGGCTGGTGGGGTGCGCCGCGCAATGAGGGTAAAACGCTGGAAGAAATTCAGGCGGGTATTGACGCCGCCTGAACGATATTGGGTGTTGAGTCGCCTCGTGCGTCATTTGCTTAAGAGGTGACACGTCGGCGGGCGGCAAGTGCCTTAGCTCGGTTTGGTCGCGGCGCAAACCACCTCGACGTCGTGTGACTCGAACATCTCCCTTTGCTCGGCGGTAATGCCGTCATCGGTAATGAGCACGTCGACGCCACTGAGTGGTGTGAAAATGAGATTGCTACGCTGGCCAATTTTAGAACTGTCGGCGAGGATGATCAGTCGGTCCGCCTGTTTCCTGAGCTTTTGTTCGGCGTTGATCAGCAGGGGGTCTGATTCCATGACCCCGTATTCGCCAATTCCCGGCGTTCCCATGAACATTTTACTACCGTGATAATGCTGCGTGCCGTCCTGATCGAAGGCGCTCAGGACAATGCCTTGGCGACGATACACTTCACCCGCGGGCATCGAGACTTGGTTGTCGCTGTGAGTGATCAGCTCTTGCGCGAGGTAGAACGAATTGGTGAAGATATTGAGACGTCGATTGCGCAGAAACTCACCCATCATATAGGTAGAGCTGCCGCCGTTGATCAGAATGCTCTCACCATCCGCACACAGCGCCACAGCGGCTTGAGCAATCAGACGCTTGGCTGCGACATGCTGCTCCTTGGAGACCATAAAAGCGGCCCCGTCAACGGCTCGCTGACTCGCCAGATCAGCAGCGGCTAAGCTTTCAACACCACCTCGAATGCGTCGCAATTGCTGTGCTTGCGCCAGCTTGCTCAGATCGCGCCGAATGGTGGCCTCGGAGCTTTCGAGTAAGGCGCATAGCGCTGGCACGCTAGCGAATTGATGTGCATCGACAAAGTCGAGGATAACTTGGTGCCGCTGCTTCTCGAGCATATTAAACAATACCCGAGCGGTTGCCGGCATCAGCCGGTCGTCGTTCTGCCGTTGCCGCGCGATACCCTGAGGCGCGGTAGCAGGCGATCGGGTCGATGGCGCCACCATCACGATAGCGTGCCATGGCCAGGATGGGTGAGACATCGAGATTGAACGCAGCTTTGAGTGTGTTGCTCGCCATTAAGGCATCGTTGCCCTCTTGGTAGGCGTACAGCGCCTCGCGGTCGACCATAGAGGCTTTGACATAGGCGCGCTGCACTTCGGTGGCTGAGTTGATCAGGCTCTCGATAGGGTCGGTGACATTATGAGATTGGTCGAGCATATAAGCAGGTCCAAAGCCCGCTTGCTGACGATATTCAGCATCCACCAGCTCGTTGAAGATTAAAAACATTTGGTAGGGTTGAATCGCTCCGCTGTCGAGATCGTCATCGCCATATTTGCTGTCGTTAAAATGGAAGCCACCTAATTTTTTAAATTGAATTAAACGCGACACGATCATTTCAATATTGACGTTCGGTGCGTGGTGACCGAGGTCAACGAGGCATTTTGCTTGGGGCCCAAGTTCTTGCGCAGCCAGGTAGTTGGTTCCCCAGTCTTGAATGACCGTGGAGTAAAACGCGGGCTCAAACATTTTGTGCTCGATGTGCATTTCCCAGTGGCTAGGGAGCGCGGCGTAGATTTGCCGTGCGCTATCTAGGTAACGTTCGAAGGCACGCTGAAAGTGTTGTTGCCCTGGATGGTTTGAGCCATCACCGATCCAGACGGTCAGCCGCTCTGAGCCGAGCTGCTGACCCCACTCAATACAATCCAGATTGTGTGCGATTGCGACATCGCGTGTGGCCGCGTCGGTATGCGTCAGACTGCCGTATTTGAAAGACAAGGTTTGACTCGGTTGGTCTTGGAAGGTATTGGAGTTGATGGAATCCCAGCCGAGTCCGAAGGCGTCTGAGGTCTGCTTTAGCTCAGAAAAATCGTCGACTACATCCCAAGGGAAATGGGGTGAGACTGTCGGGGTGCATTGCGACAACTGTTGGATGACTGAGCAGTCCTCGAGCTTTTCGAAAATATTGCGTGGTTCGCCGATGCCTGGGAAGCGCGCAAAGCGTGTGCCGCCGGTACCCACTCCCCAGGAGGGAATGGCTACCGCAAATGAGCGGGCGCGCTCGGTCAAGGCGTTGATGTCAATACCGCGGCGCTCGAGTAAGCCACCTAGGGCGTTGTAGTCAGCCTCTAGGTCGTTGTGTTGCGCTGCATTGTGCTCGGCGATGATGTCACTGTTGATCATGGTCTGCGTCATGATTCGCTCCTCAGCGAGTGAAGGAGGGCGCGTGCCCTGCGTCGACGTTAATAATGTTACCAGTTGATTTCGAGGATTGGTCTGAGGCAAGGAAATACACTGCTTCGGCGATGTCCTCAGGAAAGACATTGAGTTTCAGCATGCTACGGCTGCGATAGTGCGCCTCAAGCTCATCTTCGGCCATGTTATAGGCGGCGGCCCGCTCTTGTCGCCATTGGCCCGTCCAAATTTTGGAGCCTCTCAGCACCGCATCGGGGTTGACGACATTGCAGCGGATACCCAGTTCCGCGCCCTCAAGGGCGACCGATCGTGCGAGCTGTATTTCAGCAGCTTTCGCCGTGCAGTAGGCGCTGGCATTGGCCGATGCCACCAGACCATTCTTGCTCGCGATAAAGACAATCGCCCCGCCTGCCTTCTGTGTTTTCAGCAGTTTGAAGCCTTCGCGGCTAACGATGAAATACCCTGTAGCGAGAATGCTGATGTTGCGATTCCAGAGATCGAGCGAGGTGTCTTCGAGGGGTGCCGAGCTGGCAATGCCTGCATTGGACACCAGAACTTCCAATCCGCCAAAGTTGACAGCCGTTTGGGCCATGGCATCGATGACGCTTTGCTCATCGGTAACATCGCAAAGACACGTGGCGATAACATCTGCGCCGAATCTCTTTGCCAACTCCGCAGTGGCACTCTCTAGAGCTCCGCCATCAATGTCTGCGAGCATGACGCAGGCACCCTCTGCTAAAAGGCGAATCGCTGTGGCTTTACCGATGCCACCGGCACCGCCTGTGATAAAGGCAACGCGTCCCGCAAGTGGTTTGGGCTTGGGCATTCGCTGCAACTTAGCCTCTTCAAGCGCCCAGTATTCAATGTTGAAGGCCTCTTGCTCGCTGAGCCCGACATAGGTGCCAACATTGTTTGCATCGCGCATTACGTTGATGGCGTTGACGTAGAACTCTCCGGCGATCCTTGCAGTCGTTTTGTCTTTGGCAAAGGTGATCATGCCAACGCCAGGCACAAGATACACAATCGGATTGGGGTCGCGCAGCGCCGGACTGTCTGCGTGACTGCAGCGCTCGTAGTAGGCCGCATAATCGGCACGGTAGTCCGCGAGTTGCGCCTCGAGGGCGTCGCTGCACTGCGTGATCGCTAGATCCAGTTCGTCGCATTGGGGATTAAAGTTCAGTACAAGAGGACGAATCTTGGTACGCAGAAAGTGATCGGGGCACGAGGTGCCTAATGCGGCTAAATGCGGAAGCTCGACCGAGTTGACGAACTCCAGCACCGTATCGGTGTCGTTGAAATGACCGACCTGTCGGTGTTCATCCATAATCTGGCCGCGGATACGGGGCATCAAAGCCGCGGCGACATCGTGACGCTGTTCTGCACTCAGGGCAGGGGTAGCGACACCACCAAAGGGATGTCCCTGCCGATTGTCATGTAACCAGCGAGCGGTCCGATTGATCACATCAATGGTGTTTTCGTAACAGGATTTGGCATCATCGCCCCAAGTAAAAAGGCCATGACCCTGCAAGATAATGCCGCGAATATCGGGGCGCTCACGGCAAAGGGATTCGAGTTGAAGGCCGAGCTCAAAGCCGGGTCGCTTCCACGGTAGCCAACCGAGTTCACCGTCGAAGATGCGTTCTGTCAGCTCGCGACTGTTGTCAGCACAAGCGATTGCGATGACCGCATCGGGATGCATGTGATCGACATGTCGATAGGGTACGAAGGCGTGTAACGGTGTATCGATGGATGCGGCTCGAGGATTGAGGTTAAACGTGCAGTGCGGTAAGTAAGCGACCATTTCATCTTCAAACTCGATACCGCGGTAGAGCGACTTGAGCTGTTCGAGTTTTTGCTGATAGAGCGTAGAGAAACCATCGAGTGAGATTGAGCCGAGGTCTCCACCCGAGCCCTTGACCCACAGCACTTCGCAAGGCTCGCCCGTGAGGGGGTCTGTATCAGTCACTTTGGCTGATGTGTTGCCACCACCGTAATTGGTAATCCGCAAATCTGAGCCGAGCAGATTTGAACGATATTGCAGTTGTTCGGGCTCGGAAAGCGTAGCGGCGGTGCTGTCGTCCCAGAGGCTGGATAGCGCTATCGACATGGTTGGGGCTCTCGTATGGATGATCGAAAGTGATTGTAATTGACCAAATAGAGGCTAATCAACCCATAAATAGCACGATAAATGGCAAAAATAAGCTAATATGATTGATAATGATTGAAAATATACTCAATACTGGCAAACTGATTCGGTCGCAGCTGAGCGGTTTCCCTGCGTGTTGCTTCAGCAGACCAGCATCATGGTGGTTCTGATAAGCTCTTTGAAGCGAGGGGAGCAAAGCAAAACGCGCAATAAGATGTCGGTTGGTTCGGTGCAGCCCACACTGGGTGGTGAAAACGCAAGAGAGAGATTTTCGACGATGAATACGCTCGTCTTAGACATCGGTAAAACACACGTCAAATTGCATGTGCTCAACGCTGATCTGGAGACGATTGCCGTGCAGCAGACAGTCAATCGTGTTCGCGATGGTGAGTATCCGAGCGCCGATGTCGATCAGATTTGGTCGTGGCTGTGTACCCAGTGCCAGGCGCTGACCTCACGCTTTGAGATTCACGATCTTTGTATCACGACCCACGGGGCAACCGCCGCATTGATCGATCGCGAGGCCTCGGGAGATGGTTTGGTGCTGCCCATCTGCGATTACGAATTCGCCGGCGTATCAGAGTACGACGAGGCCTACGATGCATTGCGGGCGGACTTCGCCGTGACCGGCTCTCCTGCTTTACCGATGGGGCTCAACCTAGGTCGCCAGCTGTATTGGTTGTCGCGGCGCTATCCTGAGTCGTTCAATCAAGCGACAGACATTCTCATGTACCCGCAGTATTGGGTTTGGCGCCTCACGGGTCAGCTGCACTCGGAGGTGACATCATTGGGCTGTCACACGGACTTGTGGTCACCTTGGCAGAATGATTTTTCGCCGTTGGTCGATTCCTGCGGTTGGCGCCATTTGTTCGCAGCACTAGCCCCAGCGTACAGCGTTGCGGGCGTGCTAACGCCGTCATCACAGGAAGAGACAGGATTGCCAGCATCGTGTCGTATTCGCGTCGGCATCCACGACAGTAACGGCAGCTACTACCGCTATAAACAGGCTATGGCAGGTCGACCCTTTAGTGTCTGCTCGACAGGCACCTGGTCCATTGTGATGGATTGTGCTGCACCACAATCACAGCTCGATGAGCAATGCGATATGTTGGCGAACGTCGACCTCGATGGTGTGCCGGTGGTGACCTCGCGCTTTATGGGTGGGCGAGAATACGCCTTACTCTGCAGTGTGCTGGGTATTGAGCGAGCACAGTCAACGAATTCAGAGGCCGTCGCCCGAATTCTGGCTTCAGGTCGGATGATTCTGCCTACTCAGGTCACGGGCACCGGGCCCTTTCCACGCCTTACGCCTGAGACGCCGCCGGATGTTGAGGACGCCCGCGAGGCAGCCGCCCTGGCCAGCCTTTATTTGGCCCTGATGCTTGATGTGCAGCTTGATCTCGTCGGCAGTGCGACGGATATTATCGTCGAAGGCGCTTTCTTGCAGAATTCTCAGGCACTGCAGTTACTGGCTCAGCTGCGCGCACCACAACGCGTGCTGAGTTCCACAGAGACGAGTGCGACAATCGTGGGCACGGCGTTGCTCGCCGCAGACGGAAAGTGCTCTGACGGCAGTCGCCTGACGCCCATTGATATCATCCAAGCGCAGCTCGAGTTGATGACTTATCGCCAACGGTGGCGTGAGCGAATTGCTCAGGCCACTGATAGTTCCGCATTATTTCAATAGGATTACTGCCATGCCCGCCCTGAATAAGTGCTACAACATCGCCGATTTACGCAAGCGCGCGAAACAGAAATTGCCGGCACCGATGTTCAATTATATCGATGGTGGCTCAGACGATGAGTGGAGCCTGCGCAATAACACCGCAGCATTTGAGCGCTATGAGTTCAACCCGGGCTATTTGCAGGACATCGAGCAGATCAATTTGAAACGAAAGGTCATGGGGGTAGAGCTGGATCTGCCGTTTTTCTTGGCGCCTACGGGCATGTCACGCCTGTTTCACCACGAAAAAGAGCCAGCGGTGGCGCGTGCGGCACACCAGTTCGGTACGTTGTACTCACTTTCGACATTGGGGACAACCAGTCTTGAGGAGGTTGCCAAAAGCACACCCGGACCGAAGATGTTTCAGATCTACATTCACAAAGACCGCGGCCTTACCAGTGAGTTTGTCCAGCGCTGCAAAGACGCGGGATATACCTCGCTGTGTTTGACCGTGGATACCATGGTGGCGGGCAATCGCGAACGCGATCTTTATAACGGGATGGTAATGCCGCCCAAAATCACCACGCTCGCCAACTTTTTTAGTTACGCCACTAGCTTCGAGTGGTGGTTTAACATGTTGCGCGATCCCGACTTTCGATTAGCCAACGTGGCCCATCGGCAGGATGCATTGGGGGCTGGTGCGATGGGTCTCATGGACTACATCAATAGCCAATTTGATCGCAGTGTGAGTTGGGATGATGCCGCGCGGCTGGTTGAGGAGTGGGGCGGTCCGTTTCTGATTAAGGGGCTACAGTCGGTGGAAGACGCCAAACGCGCGGTCGAGATTGGTGCCTCGGGAATCATGATATCCAACCATGGTGGTCGCCAGCTCGATGGTGCTCCCGCACCGATAGATTGCCTCTTGCCGATGCGCGATGCGGTCGGTGACCAGCTCGAGCTGATCGTCGATGGTGGCATTCGTCGCGCCAGTCATATCATTAAGGCACTCGCCATGGGTGCTGACGCCTGTTCCATCGGTCGTGCCTACTTGTTCGGCTTGGCTGCGGGTGGCGAGCGCGGCGTGCTCCGCGCCTTGACGCTACTCAAGGCGGAACTAGAGCGCGATATGACCTTGCTTGGCGTGAATGATGTGAACCAACTGAATCGAAGCCATATCCGCTGAGTGACTCGTTTTTGATTGCGTGTCACTCATGATGGTGCTCGATGAGGGTTTGCTTTTGCTCTACCGCGACACGAGCCTGTGCACTGACACGCGAATTCCTATGGGTTAATCTTGTGGCAAACCACAGTGAGTCAGCCAATGCCTATCGGTTTTCTAGCGAGTTCCTCCAAAAACCCAAGTCATTCCGCGCTGGCAAGATTACAGCTAGGTTTTTACTGCGCGTGGTTTGCCTGTGGATTGTCCAGTGCTGCTTTCGCGCAATCTGAAACGCTCCCACAACGATTGGATTTCGTGGTCTCTGAGTTTGCCTACGCCTTGGCGGAGGACTACGACCTCAATGGCGCCTGTCCCGAGGGTCTGACCCGAAGTCTCATTGAGATCCATCAGATGACGGCTGAAGGGGTACAACTTGCCAGCGAGACCGACGCGGACTACGTCACTCGGATGCGTCAAGCGGCCAGAGATTTGGGGACGAGTGCCGATGGCCGCGATTTGTGTATGCATCCTGAGGCGGCTGACGTCGACCCGCATTATCGGACAGTCAAGGGCAGCACAGTGCCGGTGTCGGGTATCGATCTTGATGACGAAGTGTCAGACGATGATTTCGTCAGCTTCGATGGTCGCACTGGCGTTGATAACCAATGGTACCGCGTTGTCGGATGCAATCGGTCCTTTCATAGTTCCGGCGCATCCAATGGTTTTGATATCGGTATGTTGACGGGATCATGGGGCATTCTCATTGCGCTCGATGGGGTTGACGATCGACGTGATGACAGCGATGTCACGGTCTATCTCTATAGTAATGGCGACCCGATTGCCCTGAGCGCCCAGCGGCTGCCCTTGGCCTATGCCAGTTACGCACCACGGTCTGAGCCGCATTATCGTGCCGTAACCCGTGGTCAGCTAGTTGCCGGCGTACTGACCACAGATCCTGTGGATATCAGCTTTCAGCATGAAACCAACAGTATGTACACTGACCGTGTATTACTGCGAGCCCGTCTTGAGGCCGTGCTTAACGCTTCCGGTGAGCTATCGGGCTACCTTGGCGGTTATACGCCCATCGAAGCCCACTATGATATGGGCTTCGCTTTTCGTAACGGCCGCACGGTGGATGGAGAGCTGGCGCCACTGCGCTTGCGATCCGGATCGGCGAATGGCGCAGCCCGAGTGTTGGGGCACACCTGTCATGGGGCGTATCAGGCGCTACAGGCTAACGCAGATGCTTTTCCCGATCCCGAAACGGGAGCCAATACGGCGATCTCAGTGCAGTACCATTTCACGGCGATACCTGCTTTTATTGTGTCTGACGCCGGCGGCCAGTGAGCGCCAGAGCATCGCGCCCACTCGTTCCGCGACGCCGCAGGCAAAATGAAGTCAGCGCTTGGCGAACGCCAAGCAGTGCCACAAAATACTGAAGCTTCAATCACGCTCCCAATAGAGGCCTGTTTTATGAATCAGACCCCGTACCAATTACTTGGCGAGGCTAAAATTCGAGAGCTTGTAGCCACCTTTTACCAGATCATGGATCAAGATCCGCAAGCCCACGAGTTACGCCAGATGCACGCCGAAGATCTTGAACCCGTGACAGAAAAGCTGGCGGATTACCTCATTGGTTGGATGGGAGGCCCGCCGATTTACGCCGAAAAAAATGGCTCGGTCTGTATGACCACGCCGCATGAGCCCTATGTCATTGGACCGCGAGAGCGGGACCAGTGGCTCTATTGTATGGACCGGGCGCTCGAGGCGGTCGGTGCCAGCGACGACGTCAAACAGATGCTAAAAACACCGCTGTATCGGGTCGCTGACGCGGTGCGCAATAGTGATTTTTCGGCGGCGGATCGTCTCGCCGAGGATCCCAATTTAATCGCTGTTCGTTAGCGCAAAGGTGGAGTGACCATTGGATCAGCAATGGTCTGGCGGGTTATTTGCAGTCCGCTACATTGAGGCCTCGTTGTTCAGGCAACCATCAACGATTGCTTGAACTGCAGCGGCAATTTGGCCGCGGCTGTATTGCAGAGAGCCCATCTCTGGTTCATAAACAACTTCGGCATTTCTGCCTGCGTATAAAATCATGTCTGGGAACAGTGGATGTTCGTCCTCGCTCACCGGTAAGTCCTGTGGGCATCCCGCGGCGGCCGCAAACAGTTCAAGAAACTCCTTCCATGTCAGGTTTTCATCGCCGACTAGGTAGGCATGTCCTGCGTCACCTTGGTGGATAGCACTCGCGACGGCTTCCGCCATGCTGGTCGATGCAATGAAGTTCATGCTACCCCCGGGGGCGACAATGGGTAGGCCCTCAATCCGACCCAGAACATAGTGCACGATGGCAAATAAATGATCGAGCGCGACGCCCGGCAGATAGCCCACGATCGGCGGGGCGTCGAGACTGCAGGTTTTAAAAGCATCGGAATTCATCGCCAACACTGCTTGAGTGGCATCGTAGCGTGAGGCGAGGTAGGGCACGGTCGTGACCGCAGCAGGAACGATGTGTGGGTAAAAACTACCGATGTGGATCGCGTTGCGAACGCCGGCGTTTTTGGCTTGTTCAAAAAATCGGGGCAACGCCACCGCGTTGGCTTGGTGATAGTACCTGTCAGGATCAACGCCTTCGGGCAGCGTGCGAATGTCGGCGCCGGCACAGAAGACGATATTTTCGAAATCCTTAAGTTCCTCTGCGGTGGGTGGTGCCTCGACATAATTGCCCTGGCGGTGAGGGAGGTGGGCGACAGGCGTAGCTTCTGATAACTCAAAACGCGACATTGTCGTGACCTCATGACCTAGATCAGCGAGGTGGAGCGCAGTCTGCGCGCCGGTTAATCCTGTTCCACCAACTACAAGCGTACGCACGAGAGCCTCCCAAAACGCTACTCAATGGGCTATCAGACCGTGTTTCAGGGCAGAACTCAATCCCCAATCTGATCAGAGCGCAGTCGTAGTTGGGTTGCGGTCGACTTTCCGTGACAAAGGACGATCGCCCTGCGTATAATGCGCCGCTCTCGGAGTCGTCTCAGGCTTCGTTTTCAAGGCTCGGTGGCAGAGTGGTGATGCAGCGGATTGCAAATCCGTCTACGCCGGTTCGATTCCGACCCGAGCCTCCATTTTCAGCGGTTTGCAGCTGTCGCGGTGAAAGCTAGGGCTCATTTTTTGGTGACAGCCAAATAGGGCTAGTCCAAGCGCGCTCTCTGATAGTGGCCGGCGAGTCAGTGCTGGGTGCTCTCCCAAGGCGAATTGC
Source organism: Halieaceae bacterium (assembly GCA_038134505.1). Lineage (GTDB taxonomy): Bacteria > Pseudomonadota > Gammaproteobacteria > Pseudomonadales > Halieaceae > Luminiphilus. The sequence goes on from JAYPVH010000017.1 coordinate 60,127, forward strand.
ATCGTAGGTCGACCAACGGCAGGTCGGATTCGTCAGTACGCGGACGTAATAAAAAGCATTCTGTTGCGCATCAAACTCTGGATCTTGCCAGCTGATTTTCATCTCACTGGCTCCGGAGCGCAGCGAGTAGGCACACGTCTCAAGATCTACGCTCGCACCATTGTCGGGACAACGGTGTGTTTCTGCGTCCGGGCTCAGACCATCGGAGCAGCCGATGTCAGTGACCCGCTCATGACTTTTGCCTTCTTCGTCAACCCAGCCCTTGATCATTTGCACGCGCTGTAACGGCGCATCCAGCGGGTCTCTCGTCGCCCAAACCATGAACGTTGGGGTTGTCTTTTGCCCATCGGTTCTCAGCACGCCGCCCATGGTGACGGCCGAGGGTGGGAGGCCAGACGTTAAATTAGCATCCTCCCAAATCGAGGAATCGAGACCGTAGCCTGCAAAAAATCGTATTGCGATACGCGGACCCGATGTTGCATAGGTTTCGCGCCGCGCAAGTGCATCGAAGATGGCTTCACGTGATGAGTTGTCAGCCCACACTGCTGTTATGCCGCCCGGATTATTGCCGGAAAGATTGACCTTAAAGGGCTCACTCAGCGGGTTTTCGCGTAAACGCCTGAGGGCTGATGAGGACACTGAACCGGTTGCACCACCCCAATCCCATTCCTCCACATCACCTGGGTTGGCATTGTGGCTGTCGGTTGCACCGACGAAACCGAGGCGGAGCGGGTTCAATCCAATGGACTGCTCGAGCTCTAGCCCGAGTTTCAGACCTTGGCGGGCGAAACCGGTGGTAAAGGCACAGCCGGTGGTTTGTCCAGACACACAGGGAGGCAGTACTTGCTCGAACGTACATTCTTCGTCAGTGGCACCCACGCCCACAGCGCATTCCGAAGCGCCTTTGACTTGGAAGATCTCGACCAAGGGTTCGTGAGCTTGCCGAAGTTGCCAGTCGGACTCCTGATAAGTGAGACCATCCCAAGTGTGGCGCGAGAAGGTGAGTCCCCATGACTTGTTCGGGTTGTGGGGGATTGTCAGGAAATCACAGTCCCCCGTGCAGTCTCGCGCCAGGCCTCGCCACAATTCAATCGCGTTGCTGGTATCCAAAAAGGACTGTGCGCGGTCGGGGACTGTGGATGTTCGAAAGATGACGTTGCGGTGATGCTTGCCCCGGTTCGGTAGCACCGGCGAATATTCGTAGCCGATCAGTGTTGTGAGTGTGCCCGGTTGATTGAAGTCATCAGCGAGCTGGGTAAAGCGTTGCCAAGCGAGGGTGGCATTATCGCGACAACGGTCGGTAGCACCACGACTGAAGCGGCAAGTGAGAAAAGCAGATAGGCCAGGTGCTCTGCGTGTTATAGCTTGATAGACACCGGCGGGGCTTGTTGCGACTGGGTCGGAGCGAGTCTCTGGTGGCTCGCCTCGTAGTTGGCCAAGGAGTTCTGCAAACACCAGTGGATTTGGCGTTGTCATCAACCAGCAACTCATTTGCTCCAGCCACGACAGATCATCAGAATCACAATGCGACAAGGTGCCGAACCCCTCCGCATGATCGGTGATGGCAACAAAATCAAGCGGGCGTGTCAGTTGCAAGGTTTCGCCGCTGACACTGGTGAGGGGCTCTCCAGCCGCGAATCGATAGGCGTCTTCAATACCAAAGGGGTTGCCGAACAAGCGAGAGTCAAAACTTTCTTGGGTGTGGATATGAAGATCGCCCCAGTACAGTTGCTTTGCAGCTTGCCGTGGGCGCGGCGCGGTCCCCTCATGCGTTACCGTAGAGCCGATCCGACTGTCGTCCTGCTGTTGGTAGTCGCGAGCCGCGGTATCGATGCCATCGCGGTCTAAGATGTTCTGCATGGGTCGAGCCACAGTGAGCCAGATGATCAGCGCGCCGACGAGAAAAGACAGGGCAATACCCGCGACCGTCAGTTGGCGGAAGGAGCGGGCGCGAATAAAAGCGATAACGGCGTGTAGCCAAGTCATAATCAGAGATCCACTGCTGCTTTAGGCTGCGGTTGTTGAGGGGTGCTAGGGCCCGCCATTGAGGACGCAAATTGTACCACCACGATGGGGGTCATCGAGTATTTGATTCGCAGGTGATCTTCAAGGCACCCGAAACGATACCTTTTATGTGCATGGCGTTGGGCCAGGGATGGATTCGTCCGCGGTTGCCTCCCGCGGTCTCACCCCTTCGGGGCGCCTTCATGCTGTGCATTTCGGCGTCCAAACTTTGCTTTGGGCAAAGTTTGTCGAACCCACCGGGTTTCTCACCCTGGCTGAAAACGGATCCATAAAAAAACCGCCCAAAAGGGCGGTTCTCTCGTAGATGGCGGTGGGCCAGGGATTCGAACCCCGGGAACCTCTCGGTTCAACGGTTTTCA
>JAYPVH010000018.1:0-27329 GCA_038134505.1 Halieaceae bacterium
GGGCAACACCATGACGTATGCGGTACTACCCCAGACCGCGCCGCTGTGCTCCCAAATAGGCTCACCATAGAATGTTGAAACCCGCCAACCCAGTGCATAAGCACTAAGACTCGCACCGGCGTATTCTTTCAAGTAACCGGGTGTCGGTAACAAAGTGACGGGCGCAATTAAATTTGAAAATTGCTCCTCGCTGATGAGGTGCTCTCCGTTTTGCATCACACCTCTTCTCAATATGAAATTCAGCCAGCGTGCCATGCCCGCAGCATTGCAAGTCACACCGCCGGCGGCAGAGGTAATGTCAGCCAAGGCAACGGTCGCTGGAGTCACCGCGCCGTCGACAAATACATGCGGTTGCGCGACAGTGAACTCTGAGCTTGTGCGAGAGACACTGGCGACGCATCCATCCATACCGAGGGGTAAGAACAGGCGTTGTTCTAGAAACTCTTCGAATGTTTTACCGCTGCTGCGACTTACGACCTCTCCTGCGATCACATACATCAGATTGTCGTAGTCATACTGAGATCTAAAACTTGACGTCGGCTGCAGAAATCTCATCGCCCGAATAACGTCTTGGACAGTCGATTGACCATTTGGGTGTAACAGTAGATCCCCAGCACCTAGCGGTAATCCGCTTCGGTGAGTCAGTAAATCGCGGACCGTAAACTCTCGAGTGACCCACGGATCGTACATCCGGAACTCCGGCAGATAATCAATGACAGGGGCATCCCACGCTATCGCACCCTCATCCACTAATAAGGCAAGGCTGGCAGCGGTAAACGCTTTACTGACAGAGCCCAATTGGAACAATGTCATTTCATCAACTGCGGCGTCGGACTCCAGCCCTATTTGACCCGCGCCCTGAGTGAGAACAACAGCACCGTCCTTGACAATAGTGACCGCCATACCGGGCACATGGAAAGTCTCGGCACTGCGCTGCATCAGACCCTGAACCGATTGCGCTAAGTTCAGTTCCGACGAATACGCTGGTAGGGTAACGAAAAGGAGCCAGCACCAGCGCATCATTTGTTGACGTAAATTCATAAGTGCTCCACATAGCTCTTGCCAATCGTTAGCAACACACGCCTTCCAGGCACGATCATAAATTTTGAGACATCCACTGCAGTAGGCCAAGTGGGTGTTTTACTATGCGGATACGGTCGGCCCATATTTAGTCCGATCCCGTGATAAACGCCATTGCTTGGGCGTAGAGCCACTCAACCGACGAAAAGCGCGAGTGAATGCGGAGTGATCTTCATAACCAACGAGATCAGCAATATCCGCGATGGACAGCCGATTTTCATCCAATAGCAATCGGGCAGCTTCCATGCGACGCGCAATACAGTATTGCATGACCGTCGACCCGGTCACCGACTTGAAGCCACATTTCAGCTGTGTTTCTGAAATACCAAGCCGCCGCGCGAGAACCGGTAGCGTCGGGGGGCTGACGTACTCGCGGTTCAGAATAGTAAGGGCAAGCTGTATTTTATCCTCTTGGGGAATCGGGTTTTTGACAACATTTGATTCTCCATAAGATTGCTTGTCTTTGATCAACTGCAGGCCGATGCAGAGAAGCTCTTGAAACTTCGCAGCCATCCAGAGTGACAGCAACTCGTCAGCGACGGGAATATGAAAAAAGGGCCACGTGAGGTCGCGATGGGTTTCCTCAAGAAACAACACCCTTTGATGCGGTTTGGTATCAGTGCCGTCAAGAAGTTTACGAAACCACTCAGGATAATCCGCCGGTGACTGCTTCACACGCTGCAGCAGATTGGAGAAGGTAGTTGCAACCACAACATGTCGAATCGTCTCATGCGTACGGGGCACGCGATAGGTGATTTCATGGCCTGGAATAATCGAAACGATAATTGCTGGTCCCAAGTTGTGCACATTGCGATTCTCGCCTAGAAACTCAGCACGTTTGACCGACGCCACAAACTGGAAACTAATAATATCAGCGACCTCGTTGCGAATGACAACGGGAGACCGCAAGAAAGAATCGTTTACCTCAATCAAGCTGTGATCATCTACTCGATTACAAATCGATCGACCCAGCTGATGTTTTTTATCGTGGTAAAAGGCACCGTCGGCCGTTTCGTCAAACCGACTGATCAAACGAGCATTGAGAAATAAAGTTCCCAGGTCCGCAATAGACATCTGGTCAGGATCGCAGTCCAAAGGGAGTTGTGCACAGTATTCGTCACCAAATTTCATCGTTCACAAAACATCCATATTCGCCTGCTGCGGGCATCCCCACGACCCAGTATATATCGCCTCTGCATATTTTGTTGTCGGATCAGCCTATATTTTTCACAAGCGCTACGAGTAGCATCCTGTGATCGAAGTCTGCTGGGAGAAAAAAGATGTCTGAGCTCGTCGGCCTATGGCGCGAACATTTTCGTCGTTTCGCAGTGTTATCTATCGTCACTTTCATCACTATTACAAGACCCGAATTGATCGCGGCGCAAGAGACCGAGTCAGTCCGCACGCTCGACGCTCAAGCCGTGGCACACTTTTTTGATGGTGCGGTAAGCGGGCTGATGAGAACCAATAACACGCCATCGGGTGTGGTAGTTCTTGCTCAAGGTAATGAGGTGATCTATGCCAGAGGCTTCGGCTTCCAAGACATAGAGGCCGGGATACCCGTGGATCCGAACACGACGCTCTTCCGCACCGGGTCAGTCTCCAAACTCGCCACCTGGGTCGCTGTCATGCAATTGGTTGAGCAAGGCAAGCTCGATTTGGACGAAAACGTCAATGCCTATCTCACCAACTTCACAATCAAAGACACTTTCGCAACGCCGATCACACTGCGCGACATCATGACGCACTCTGCTGGTTTTGAAGATGGCTCGCTTGGGTATCTCATCAAGGATGACCCAGATAGCATTATCCCGTTGAGCGAATCTATGGCGCGCTATCAACCGGAGCGGGTAAATCCGCCCGGCAAACAAACGGCTTACTCGAATTACGCGACTGCACTCGCGGGTCTCATTGTTTCTAACGTATCCGGACAGGCATTTAACGATTATGTGCGAGACCATATCTTCGCTCCGCTCGCGATGAATCAGTCCTCATTCGAGGAACCTCTTCCGCCCGACTTAGCATCGAATATGGCGAAATCATATGGCGCGGAAGGCGGCGACTTTGTTGAGGGATCATTCGAGATCATCAGCAACTTTGGCCCGGCAGGCTCGCAGTCAGCGACCGGAACCAATATGGTTCGGTTCGCACGCGCTATTCTCAATGGCGGAGAACTCGATGGGCAGCGCATCTTAGAGCCTCAGACGGTGCAGGAAATGCTTGATAGACATTTCGCCCACGATCAGCGACTGACAGCAATGGGCTTGGGCTTCTACGGCAGTGACTATGAAGGAACTATCGTCATGGGACACGGAGGAGACACGCGCTACTTTCATTCGTATCTTGGGATAGACCGTGAGCACGACCTAACTTTTTTCACCTCCTTCGGTGCGAGCGGCGGCTCAACAGTCAGATCGGTTCTACTACCTGCCTTTTACGCGGAATTTTTCCCGCGCAGCGCAACGCCAGAGGACACTTCAGAGGCGAGTGCAGTCAACGCTCACGAGTATGCCGGGACCTACGGCTTTTGGCGCAGCAGTTTTTCTAAGATCGAGAAAGCACTGGGCATTTCAGGCGGCATAACGATAGCACCGCTAAGCGATCAAGAGCTGATGGTTGTGCTAGGTGGCAACGCCAAAAAGTATGTGGCGGTAGCGCAGGACTTGTTTCGTGAAAGCAACTCTGGTGTGTCTCTCATTTCTGGAATGAGCCCTCGTCTTCTTGCATTTCAAAGGGACGAATTGGGCGAGGTTACAGGCGCTGTCATGGATGGATTGCCGTTCATGTCGTTACGCAAACTTGCAATCTATGAAACGCCAAATTTCAATTTAACGCTCCTGACTTTGTCGCTCGCCATGATGCTGTGGCTACTCCTACGTCGATTTTTCCAACGTGCCACGATCAAAAACTTGAGCGTTTCAGAACGTCGAGCGCTGAGTGCCGCGGTCTGGGGTTCAGCAGCACATTGGTGGGTTGTGCTTTCCGGCACTGTGGTATTGACGGCTCTAGGCGACAGTCTGTTTTCGTCGATTCCGATGTTGTTCAAGGCATGGCTCGTCTTTCCGATCATAGCAACTCTGATCACTGTGTACTTGGTCTACAAAACATTCAATGTGTGGCGTCAACGCTTGACGACAAGCACTTGGTCACGGCTTCGCTATACCTGTGTCATGCTCGGTAGCGTGTTTATGAGCTGGTTCTATCATTTTTGGAACATTCTCGGTTTCCAGTATTTAGAGTGACCGAAGTTTTATAGAGGATTAGAGGTAAGCGACGTGCGAACTGTAGCAATATCGTCAGAGTCTTGGGAGATGACCGTGCCCTTCCGAATTACGGGACATACCTTCTCCTCGGCAAACAATATCGTTGTGTCAATCACTGAAGAGGGTGTCACTGGGCGCGGCGAAGCAGCTGGCGTTTTTTACTTAAACGAAACAGTCGAAGAAATGGTGCAACAGGTGGAGTCGATTCGTGATGACTTAACTCGCGGCATGGAGCGAGAAGAACTCCAACAACGGTTGCCAGCCGGCGGCGCAAGAAATGCCATCGACTGCGCGTTATGGGATTTGGAGGCGAAACGATGTGGACAGCGCGCTTGGGAGTTAATCGGTCTCTCACTGAAAGAGACTGTCAGCTTTGAAACAGTTGGGCTTGACGCGCCCGATAAGATGGCTGCTATAGCTCGGTCCTTGACCAGTCCAAACATCAAAGTCAAATTAAACGCTGACGATCCATTAACACGAATAACAGCAGTGCGGAATGCACGGCCGGATGCGCTCATCATTGTCGATGCCAACCAAGGCTGGAACATGAATCAGCTAGCCGATTTAGCACCCCAATTTGCCGCGCTGAACATCGCAATGATTGAACAGCCGCTCCCGAGAAATCAGGACGCTGAGTTAGAGGGATTCGATTCTCCGGTCGTTTTGTGCGCAGATGAGTCATGCATAGATACCTCGGAGTTCAGGCTTGCTGCCGACCGCTACAACATGATCAACATCAAGCTGGATAAAACAGGTGGACTCACAGAAGCATTGAAGTTGGTACAGATGGCACAGGCATCCGGTGTCGAGCTGATGGTCGGCAATATGCTAGGAACGTCGCTCGCGATGGCGCCAGGATTTGTCATTGCGCAATTCTGTCGCTTTGTCGATTTAGACGGCCCCCTTTATCTGAGGTCGGATCGGGACCATGCGATGACCTACTCCCGAGGGTTGGTCTCAGCCCCGGAGACAAAACTTTGGGGTTAACGCCGAAGCATTTTGGGGGCAGAACGCGACACAACCCCTCAACCCAAAACCGAATCATACCGGTCAGCTGGCTGCTCAAGATTGCATTTTTTCGCACTCTTTCAGACAGCTTGCGTCTCGATTATCCAAACTAAGGACGGTACTCATGCCATCAATTGATCGTCGCACCTGGTGCGCCTTTTTAGTTACCAGCCTGTGTATCGTTTACTCCCATGCCGCGGAGCACTATGACCTCGTCATCCAAAGCGGTAGGGTGATCGATCCACAGACTAAAACCGACATGACACTGAATATCGGTGTATCCGATGGCCAAATCCGCGCAGTGACAACCGAGCCATTGGTCGGTGACACCACAATTGACGCGAATGGCCTTGTCGTGAGCCCTGGGTTTATTGACATGCACGCTCACGGACAGGATTTACTCAGCAATCGGGTTCAAGCATATGACGGCGTAACCACTGCATTAGAACTGGAATCCGGTGTATCTCCGGTAGATTCTTGGTATCAGTCTGTAGCGCAGACCGGCAGACCGATACATTACGGCGCCTCTGTCAATTGGGCACAATGCCGTATGTCAGAATTCCTCAGCGGGTTGTCAGGCGATGACCCGGAGGCAAGCGGCGCTGACTTTGCTGATCCAGCTTGGCAATCTGAGACCGCCACAGAAAAGCAACTACAAAGCATTAGTCGCTGTGTCGAGAAGGGCCTTGATGAGGGCGCGTTAGGCATCGGTTTTCTTTTGGGATATGCACCGGGCACCGGCCACAAAGAATACTTTCACCTAACGGGCGTGGCGGCATCGAGAGGACTACCCACTTTTACACATGCTCGTTACCTTTCAATGCTAGAGCCACAAAGCTCTTTTGAGGGCATTGCGGAAATTGTGGCAGCGGCGGCGGGAACAGGTGCTCACGCGCACATCGTTCACTTAAATTCGATCAGTTTGCGTGATATCGCCGATATCACGACGATGATCTCAAACGCACAAGCGTCCGGCGTGAGAGTGAGTACCGAAGCGTATCCTTTCGGCGCTGGAGCGACAAACATTGGGGCGGCGATGTTTCGTGGCCCAAATTGGCGTGAGCGTGTCGGCGGAATATCAGCAACTAATTTCGATGTAAGCGGAACGCGCCTGTCAGAATCTGAATTTGTTAGACTGCAGGCTGAGGCACCAGAAACCAGCATTGTTGTTCATCTCCTCGATACCGATGTGCCGAAGGATCAAGCCATTCTCGATCAAGCAGTGCTGTTTGAAAATGGTGTGATTGCCTCGGATGGCGGTGGCTGGATGCTGGATGACAATCTGATCGACGAATCTATTTGGCCGCTACCGAACGGTGCTTGGAGCCACCCCCGCAGTGCGGGAACCTTCTCTAAATTCATTCGTGTCTACGTTATAGAACAGCAAAAACTCTCGCTACTTGAGGCAATTGAGCGGGTTAGCTACGGCCCTGCCCGACTGCTCGAGGATTCAGTGCCTCAAATGCGCAAAAAAGGTCGGATCCAAGTCGGTGCTGATGCAGATATTGTCATTTTTGACCTGTCGAGGATAGGTGACAATGCGACCTACGAGCACCCCGGACAACTATCTTCAGGGTTTGAATACGTTATCGTGAGTGGCGAGGCCCTGATTTCTCAGGGCCAATTAGATCCATCAAAACTCCCAGGTAAGCCGATTCGATTGATCCCCTAGAGTAAGGCGATGAACTGGTACCAAAAATACATTTTACCCGGTCTCATCTTTCAGTCAGTGGTGATCGGCGGCGGCTATGCCACAGGTCGCGAACTCATCGCATTTTTTGCGGATAGCGGTCCCGTGGGTGGACTACTTGGATTGTTGGTCTCAGCTTGTGTTTTTGGTCTGGTTTTAGCCATCGGATTCGAAGTTGCAAGAATCAACAACGCCTATGATTACCGACTGTTTTGCAAGGCACTACTCGGTCGATACTGGGTATTTTACGAACTCGCTTTTCTTTGCCTTTTGTTGCTTATTTTATCGGTCATTGGATCTGCAGCTGGCAAAATGGTCGGTCAGTCGTTTGGTATCCCGACAGTCATAGGCACCATTTTTTTGATGGGTTTCGTTGCAGCGCTCAGCTACTCGGGATCCGATTGGATTAAGAAAGTTTTTGCGTTCTGGTCTATCCTGCTTTACGTCGTTTATTTGACACTATTCGTGTTGGCATTCAGCGAATTCGGCGAAAATATCGACGCAGTCTTCAGAGAGAGCGATGCGACCGAAGGATGGTTTAAAAGCGGCATTTTATATTCAGGCTACAACCTTGCCATTTTACCGATGGTCTTATTTGCCGTCGGTCAGCATGGCCATCGACAGGAATCGATCGGGGCTGGGCTACTTGCTGGACTGCTCGCCATAGTGCCTGCGATGCTGTTTTACGTGGCGATGATGAGCGCTTATCCATCCATCAAAAACGAAGCAGTTCCCGCAGCTTTTCTCACTCAGCAAATCAACTTGCCATGGCTGACTTTGCTATTTCACGTCGTCGTATTTGGGACATTGATAGAAACTGCCACTGGGCTACTCCACGCGGTGAACGAAAGAATTGATTGTCAGGTTAAAGAACGCGGTCTGAGTCTACCGCGCACATCAAGACCACTGATTACCCTCTTCTTCCTCATCGTGTCCATTTTTGCCGCGGATCAGATCGGTATTATTGCCCTCATCGGACAAGGCTATAGCGCACTTACCGTCGTTTTCCTGCTCATACTCGTATTACCCCTGACCACAGTAGGTTTGTGGCAAATCCTTCGGGGTCATGGGGCGGGCCGGGGAACGAAATAGCTAATCATTATGTGTTTTTATCATTGGAGATCCAAAACACCATGAATACCGTCGAGTTGGCACCACCGTACCTCATTTTTCTCGGCGATATTCAGGATCCGGTGTACGCCAAAACTGGTTTTGGTGTGGTGCAATGGCGCAAAGAGCAATGTCTGGGTCAACTTCGTCTCGCAGATGGCTGCATAGACCTGGGTCTACCAACATTGGGTATCGAGGAAGCCGTTGCCAGTGGTGTCCGAACCTTAATTATTGGCACTGCAACCATCGGTGGTGGCGTTCCGCCAGCTTGGCTAGAAGTCCTGAGTTCTGCGATCGAGGCAGGTCTGGATGTTGCGGGTGGTTTGCACACACGGCTTAACAACATTGACCTTTTAGTCAATGCAGCCCAGAAATCAGGGGCACGCCTCATCGATGTTCGAGAACCCCCTCCCGAGCTATCCGTTGGAACCGGTCTAAAACGTCGCGGTAAACGGCTCCTGACGGTTGGCACCGATTGCGCTGTTGGGAAAAAATATACCGCACTGGCTATAGAGCAGAGCTTGTCGGCCCGCGGATTCAATGCAACCTTTCGAGCGAGTGGCCAAACCGGCATCATGATTACTGGGTCGGGCATCCCACTCGATGCGGTACCTTGCGATTTCCTAGTTGGTGCTGCCGAACAATTATCGCCAGAGAATCTCGAGGACCACTGGGATATTATTGAAGGGCAAGGATCAATCATGCATCCGGGCTACTGCGCGGTGAGTCACGGACTACTGGTTGGCTCCCAGCCTGATCACTTCATCGTATGTCACCAGGCAGGCCGCACTCACTTTTCAGGGTGGCCCACATTTCAATTACCTTCTATTACCGAGGTCATCGAACGGACGATACTTTTAGGTCAACTCAGCAATCCTCGCATCCGCTGCGCAGGTCTCAGCATCAACACCTCGCAGTTACCCGCAGAGCAGCGCGAGAACTATCTCCAGGCCTTGGAACAGGAGTTTCATTTACCCTGTGTAGACCCACTGCTCACTGGCGTAGATCCCATCATCAATTTTTTGGAGAAGTCTTAATCAGCTCTCCCCGCTTACAACGACAGATGGCCGCAGTAGGCCACTGCAAACAGCGCGGAGTCCTCGATTGACACCAACCATGCGCTGAGCGGAATCACTATCAAAACAGATGCACCGTTCACCACAGGTGATGTCTTGAAGGATTAGCGTCAACACACCCGACAGGCTCATGACCACTTTAGGGCGAACTTCATCCCTAGGGCAATACAACTGTAACCGCCCTCTACTGAGCCCAATGAGTTCAGCTAACTCAAGCTGCGCAGTCTCTTTACCACTCAGCTTCGGTACCGCAGAAACAAAAAAGGCCGAGCGAAGCGGCCTAGTTTGATGAACTTCCTCAAGGAATTATGGTGGAGCTAGGCGGGATCGAACCGCCGACCTCAACACTGCCAGTGTTGCGCTCTCCCAGCTGAGCTATAGCCCCAAGACGAGCAGACCCAACGGGCCAGCTCGCAAAAGAGGTCGGAAGGTTACGGATGCACCACTATCCTGTCAAGACTTTTGCGGAATCTGCTATGCTCACAGAAGTCATCAATGGAGGTTCAGCCATGTTTGCTCGCGGATTGCTTGTCGTCTCAGGTCTGATCATGCTCAGCTATGGGGTGGTTTGCTGGATCGACCCGGAGTTTCCAGCGGAGGCCGCTGGGCTTTTCATTGCCACGCACGATGGCTACGGAGAGATGACTGCGGTATTCGGTGGCTTCCAAGCAAGTTTTGGCGCGATTTTACTGGTCTCAGCGTTTCTGCAAGGCTACCTGAAACCTGGACTGTGGCTGTTGTTCATCTGCCTCGGCACCGTCGCTGTAGCCCGCGCGAGCGTGGCGCTTTCAGGGGTCGAGTCGTCGCTGCAATTTGCGGCCAATGGCGCGTCACTCGGCATAGGGGTGAGCACGAGCTTCACCAGCTACACCTGGGGCGCTTTAGGGTTAGAGGTCGGGCTCACCCTCTTGGCAGCGATTGCACTCATTCGCCAGCGCTGAAATAAACTCATCACACGCGGCTTTGCTCACTGAGCACTGCCGCCGTCATGGGTGAAGGCCAACATTCTCTACCGCAGAGCCCTTGCCTCATAAGCTCAGGAACACGGCAGGTCTGCGTACTCTTTCTCTAGCCGTTTGGCTGCTTTTTTCGATACGCCACCGAGTACATCAAGCGCATAGCGCAGGCGCGCGCGCGTCATATCTGCGCCCAAAAGGGCCATCGAGTCGGGAAGCGAATACGCCGCCGAACTGCCAGCAATCGCAACAAACAGCGGAGCAAATAGGGCTTTAGGCTTCATTTCAAGTGCATCAGCCAGCGTTTTGAGCGCGCTAAAAAGGGCATCGCGTGACCAATCCTGCTGTGCCTCTAACCGCCACAGCACAAACTGCAGAAGCCGCACCGTCTCCTCATCAGCGTCCTGCTTCTCAGCAAATTGATCCGCCCGAATTGGCAGCAAACCTGACACGAGGTAAGCGGACATTGGGACAAAATCGGATAAGACCTCGATACGCGACTGGGCATGAGGAATAATTTTCTGGAGCGTCTCTGTATTGAGCGCCCATTCTTTCAGTCGAGCCGCTAGCTCCTCGGCTGTCAGCGACTCGCGAATCCACAGCCCGTTCAACCATTTGAGCTTTTCCACATCAAAGATCGGGCCGCCCAGAGAGACGCGCTGAATATCGAACTGCTCAATCATCTCGGATAAGGAAAATTTTTCTCGCTCATCGGGCATGGACCAGCCCATTCGGCCCAAGTAATTCAGCAACGCTTCAGGCAAGAAACCCATACGCTCGTAGTACAAAATACTCGTCGGGTTTTTACGCTTACTCAACTTAGATTTGTCGGGATTGCGCAATAGTGGCAGGTGACACAGCACCGGCATGTCCCAGCCCAAATACTGGTATAGCAGCTGATGTTTAGGTGCCGAATTAATCCACTCCTCACCCCGGATCACGTGCGTGATGCCCATCAGATGGTCATCGACCACATTAGCGAGGTGGTAGGTCGGCATGCCATCAGACTTCAGCAAAATTTGCGCATCGACCATACCCCAATCGAGTTCGATGGTGCCGCGCAACATATCTTGGATCGCGCAAGCACCCGCTCCCTCGGGCACCCGCATCCGAATCACCGAGCTCATGCCAGCATCCCGACGACGCGCCACTTCATCATCCGGTAGCTGAAGATCACTTGGTTTTAACGCTGTGCTATCACCCCCGGCTCGGCGTTGCTCTCGCAAGTCATTGAGCTCCTCGGGCGTCCGAAAACATTCGAAAGCATCGCCTTGATCGAGCAACTGCTGCGCATATTGCCGGTAGATGTCGCCACGCTCACTTTGTCGGTAGGCACCGTGAGGCCCTCCGACGTCGGGACCTTCATCCCAGCTCAAGCCCAGCCATCTTAAGGAGTCGAGGATTTTCTGCTCTGCTTCTGCCGTGCTTCGTACCTGATCGGTATCCTCAATCCGCAACACAAATTCGCCGCCCTGAGACTTGGCAAAGCAATAATTAAACAGCGCCATATAAGCAGTCCCGACATGGGGATCGCCCGTGGGTGAAGGCGCGACGCGCGTGCGAACAGTCATTGGGTGTATTCCGATCATCGTCTCAGGCGCGCAGTGTACCAAAACCCGCTGTGAATTCCTCTTCTCACACACTCCCAGTGAGCGGTTTAGAGCTATCCTGCCGGCTCGACACAGCAACTCTCCCCACACTGATTCTCCCGCGCCGATGCGTACGCCGAATAAAACACAGTCCTCATAAGCCGCTCGAACACCTGATCCAAGCGCCCTCAAGAACTGCGCTTCGTGCCAGGACGTGTTGCCCTTTCACTACCCTCAGCCAAAAGGGGAAAATTCACGCTGAGGTATGCGCATTGGTCTCAATTTCCGATAGGATGGTCAAAATCCATTGAAGGGATCGATTCAGGTGCACCACAGACTCATGCGTTCAATTTCTCAGGCTCTTATTGGCTTTTCAGTCATGCTCATATTGGCGGCCTGCGGTGCTGGAGAGAGTAACGTCGTGCAAGGAAACCGAGATGGCATCTTGCACTATGGCAACGGTGCCGAACCTCAAGGTCTGGATCCTCATGTTGTCACGGGGGTGCCAGAAAATCACATCATCAGAGCATTGTTTGAGGGGCTCGCGGTCAAAAATCCAATTACTCTGGAGCCAGAGCCCGGTGTCGCTGAGCGCTGGGAGTTCTCTGACGAGGGCCGCGTCATCACTTTTTTTCTCAACCCCAACGCACGCTGGAGCAACGGCGAACAAGTCACCGCTGACGATTACGTGTGGTCATGGGATCGGGCGCTACACCCAAACACTGGCAATTTGTACGCCTACATGCTCTACCCGGTGGCGAATGCAGAGGCCTACGCGAAAGGCGAGATCACTGACTTTTCCGCGGTCGGGGTTAAAGCCTTAAATGACACCACGCTCCAAGTAACTCTGAATACGCCGACCCCTTACTTCATCCAGTTGATGGACCACTACAGTACCTTTGCGGTGCACCCAGAAACGCTGCTTCAATTCGGTGAAAAGACCGATCGATTCACCCCGTGGACACGGGTAGGCAATATTGTGACCAACGGAGCCTTTACCCTCGAAGAGTGGTCGCTCAATCGACGCATTATTGTGAAAAAAAGTCCGCTTTACTGGGATCGTGATCGCGTATCCCTTAACGGCGTGGTGTTCTATCCCACGGAGAATGTCGTCAGCGAGGAGCGCATGTTTCGCGTCGAACAACTGCACTACACCAATGTTGTCCCGCTCGACAAAATACCCAATTACCGCGCGATGCCCGATTCACCCTATGTGCAGTCGGCCTATCTGGGCACCTACTACTATTTGTTGAACACAGATCGACCACCCGTCGATGATGTTCGTGTCCGTCAGGCATTGGCACTTGCCGTGGATCGCGAGCAGCTTGTACGCACCGTGCTTGAGGAAACAGCCTTCCCCGCCTATAGCATCACGCCACCGGACACGCTCGGCTATTATCCGCCGCGCTTGTTTGACTACGATCCAGATCGAGCCCAAGTACTGCTGAGCGAAGCTGGCTACCCCAATGGTGAGGGATGGCCCGGCATTGAAATTATCTATAACACACAGGAAGCGCACCGAAAGATTGCCGTCGCGATTCAACAAATGTGGAAGAAGACACTCAACATCGACGTCACTATCTCGAACCAAGAGTGGAAGGTCTATCTCAATTCAGTCTCGCAGCGAGACTTCCAAGTTGCGCGACGCGGTTGGATCGGTGACTACGTCGACCCCAATAACTTTCTCGACTTATTCATCACGGATGGCGGTAACAACAATACGGGATTCGCCAACGCCAAATATGATGATCTAATCCTCTACCGCGCCCCTCGGGCTGCGAGCCGCGAGGAGCGCTATGCTTTGTTTACCGAAGCTGAAACGATGCTGATGGAGCAAATGCCGATCGTACCCATATACACCTACACCAGTAAGCACCTGATTCATCCGAGCGTAGAAGGCATCTACCCGAACCTCATGGATTCATTAAATTTGAAATATGTCACTTTGAATCCCGATCGACGTCTGACGAGGGCGACTGACTAATGCGGCGTTTTATTTTTTATCGACTGTTACAGGCAATTCCTGTCATCCTGGCGGTCATTACGGTCACCTTCTTTCTCGTGCGGACCGCCCCGGGCGGACCTTTTGACAGCGAGAAAGCCGTACTGCCCGAGGTACAACGCGCTCTCGAAGCCCAGTACAAACTCGACCTGCCGCTGCACGAGCAATTCTTCGCTTATCTCGGCGATCTCGCACAGGGTGACTTGGGGCCTTCATTTAAGTATCCCGGACGCAGCGTCAATGAGATCCTTTTCTCCGGACTACCGGTCACCGCCGAACTTGGTTTTTATGCGCTGTGTATCGCACTTGTGATCGGTGTGTTAGCGGGCGTATTGGCATCGCTCAAACCCAACACGCCGCAGGATTATATTCCCATGAGCTTGGCGATGATTGGCATCTGCATGCCTTCCTTTTTGCTTGGTCCACTTTTGGTCTTGCTATTTGGTATCACCCTAGAATGGCTACCGATCTCCGGCTGGGGCGACATACCGGGCGACAAAATTCTTCCGTCCATTACCCTGGGCTCGGCCTATGCCGCCTACATCGCGCGGCTGAGTCGCGCCGGCATGCTCGAAATTTTATCGCAGGACTATATCCGCACAGCGCGCGCTAAGGGATTGCCCGAGTGGCAAGTCGTCACGCGGCATGCCCTGCGAGGTGGCTTGATTCCTGTCATCGCATTTCTCGGCCCCGCTTTTGCGGGTCTGCTCGCTGGCTCCTTTGTTGTTGAAACCATTTTTCAGATACCCGGGCTCGGGCGATTCTACGTGCAAGCCGCTTTTAACCGCGACTACACCATGATCCTCGGCACCACCGTCTTTCTATCGACGCTGATCATTTTGTTTAACCTCGCCAGCGACGTGATTGCCGCATGGCTTAATCCGCGATTGCGTTCCCAATATCAAAGAGGGACACGCTGATGACTGAGTCGACCGTGTTTAATCAAGCCGAACAAGGGTCCTCATTATGGTTAGATGCTTGGCTACGCCTGCGACGGAATAAGCTGGCCGTCTTTGGCGGGGTCGTGCTGCTGCTGTTGATCTGCATCGCGCTACTCACCCCATGGATCGCGCCTTATAGCTACGAAGCGCAGGATCTCGATCTCGGTGCCTCCGGTCCTACTAGTGCCCACTGGCTAGGCACTGATGTATTCGGCCGCGATTTACTCACCCAGATCATGTATGGCGGACGGGTTTCGTTAGCTGTCGGCTTTGTCGCCACAGCCGTAGCACTGTTGATTGGCGTCACATGGGGGGCGGTCGCCGGTTACGTCGGGGGTCGAGTCGATGCCGTCATGATGCGCCTCGTCGACATTCTCTATGCACTTCCTTTTATGATTTTTATCGTCTTGCTGATGGTGGTGTTTGGCCGCAACGTATTGCTGCTGTTTCTCGCTATTGGCGCCGTAGAGTGGCTAACCATGGCCAGAATTATGCGCTCCCAGGTGCAATCATTGCGTCAACAGGAATTCGTGGAAGCCGCTGTGTCACTTGGTCTGTCGCCCTGGACTATTATTTGGCGACACATCGTTCCGAACGCTCTAGGACCGATCATTGTCTATACCACCCTGACCATCCCTAGCGTGATGTTATTGGAGGCCTTCCTCAGCTTTCTGGGCCTCGGTATCCAGCCACCACAAACCTCGTGGGGTCTGCTGATCAGCTACGGTGCAGAGACGATGGAAGAGTATCCATGGCTATTGATCTTCCCAGGTCTCACTCTGACCTTGACCCTATTTTCTCTCAATTTTCTCGGCGACGGCTTGCGCGATGCGCTCGATGTCCGCGGTTCTAAGGATTAATTGATGGCGCTTCTCCATGTCGAAAACCTAGGGGTCAGTTTCGTCACTCGCAACGGCGTTACAAAAGCAGTGGACGACGTGAGCTTCTCTGTTGAACGGCGCCAAATCACCGCCATCATCGGTGAGAGTGGCTCGGGCAAGTCGGTCTCCTGTTACGCCACGCTGGGGCTGGTCCCCACACCGCCGGGCCGAATTGATTCCGGCCATGCATGGTTTGATGGCAGGGATTTACTAGCGCTTTCCGAGAGCGAGCTGCGTCAGATCCGCGGAAGAGACATCGCGATGATTTTTCAGGATCCAATGACTTGCTTGAATCCCTACATGACGATTGGTAAGCAGCTGATCGAGCCATTGGTGCTGCACAAGAATATGGACAGAGCGAAAGCCCGAATCCAAGCCGTCGCACTGCTCGAAGAAGTCGGCATTCGCGACCCAAACACGACCTTCGATGCTTATCCTCACGAATTTTCAGGGGGCATGCGGCAGCGCGTGATGATCGCGATGGCACTGATCAACGAGCCCCGTTTGCTAATCGCTGACGAACCCACGACAGCGCTCGATGTCACCATCCAAGCACAAATTTTGCATTTGATTTCCGACTTACAAAAATCCCGCGACATTGGCGTGTTATTCATCAGCCACGACCTCGCCGTTGTCGCTGATATTGCCGATCACATTATCGTGATGGAGCAAGGCAAAGTCGTGGAGCAAGGTCCACCACAGGATATTTTCCACGCGGCACAACACCCCTATACACAAAAACTATTATCGGCGATTCCAACAGGTCAAAAGCCACCCGCGACTACCGAGCAGAGCGCCTTAATTCAAGTGAACAACCTTCGTACTTGGTTCTATCCTGAAAACAGTGCTGAGCCAGTTAAAGCGGTCGATAATGTCAGTCTTGAAATCCGCCGGGGAGAGATTCTCGGTTTGGTGGGCGAATCTGGGAGTGGTAAATCGACGCTAGGTCGATCAATCTTGAGGTTGGCGCCGATTACAGCCGGTCGAATCGCGCTTGACGGGACGGATATTACCGCGCTTGAGGGCCAAGGCTTGAAGCAGTTCCGCCGACGAATGCAAATGATTTTCCAGGATCCCTATGCCTCGCTGAATCCCCGCATGACGGTGTATGACACCTTGGCTGAGCCCCTGCTGCTGCACAATGTGGTTTCCAGAAGAGAACTCGATGGCGCCATCAAACAGCTCATGGATGACGTCGGGCTCGCGCAATCGTATGTGCGCAAATACCCCCATGAGTTTTCCGGCGGTCAGCGGCAACGCATTGCGATAGGTCGCGCGCTGGCCACCAAGCCCGAGTTTGTCGTAGCAGACGAACCTGTCTCGGCGTTGGATGTCACCATTCAAGCGCAGATACTCTCTCTGCTGGCGGACCTAGGACGGGAGTACGGATTGACCATGCTCTTTGTCTCCCATGACCTAGCGGTGATTCGACAGATTGCCGACCGTATTGTGGTGATGTATCGCGGCGAACTGGTCGAGTCAGGAACGGTGAACGATGTCTTTGAGCACCCACAAGCCGCCTACACCCAGCAACTTTTGGCATCGATTCCTGGTGCTACAGTGAGTCACTCAATTTAGAGCGTAAGACCCGCGTCAAGTGTTAACAACTGACCCGTAGTAAAACGGGAGCCAGTCAAGAACGACAGTAGGGCATCGGCCACATCATCAGCTGTTACCACATGGCTGAGCGGGGCTAAATTCTCGTACATCGCCTTGAGGCCCGCATATTTCTCCGCATCACCCTCACCCCAGGTGCCGAACGCCCAATCACCGTCAATGAGTCCGGGTAATACCGCGTTGACTTGTATATTCCGATCACCCAACGATTTGGCCAACGTTCGCGTGAGTGAGTTCAGTGCCGCTTTAGAGCAGCAGTAGGCGATAGAGGAGCCGTGCGTCGTTTGCCCCGCAATACTCGACGTCATCAGAATATGACCACCTTGCTGGCTCAAGTGAGGAACGGCCGCTCGACTCATATAGAACGCACCTATCAAATTTACCTGCAGTGTTCGAGTCCATACCTCGTCAGTGAGCCCATCAAGATCGCTATGGGGCACGAAGGTGGTAGTACCAGCGTTATTCAGCAAGATATCTAAGCGACCCCAGCGTGCGACCGCAGCGTCCACCATGGCAATACAAGCCGACTCATCACTGACATCACCCTGCATCAGCAACGCGTCGCTGCCAGCCGCGACACAGGCAGCACGAGTGGCTTCTCCACCCGCTTGATTTTGCCCGTAGTTAACCAGAACACGTACGCCGAGCTCCGCCAGTCGACGCGCGATTGCGGCACCCACTCCTGAGCTCGCTCCTGTGACGATCGCCACTTGATCCTGTAGTGACACCATTCATTCATCTCCAATTATTGAGCGACGGGTAAGACCTCCCAGTCAGCCGCTGCAAATTCACCAATCAACCGAATCTCAACGTACTCTGATTGCGTGGCAATGATCTGCTGAATCTCATCAGTAATCGATGCATCCATTGCATCTCGGTGTGCTTTAGAGTCCCAAGTTGCAATTGCCAACGCCCTCTTGGGATCAGCTAGACAGCGATGCAAACGGGTACCACGCGCCCCATCAGCTTGCTGGATAAGCTCGCTCGCTGCTAGCCATGCCGATGCATACTGCTCGATACTGTAGTCGGCCTTGGCCACAACCTCGAAAATATAATGCATGTTACACCTCGCGAAAGCGACGTTTACCGCGGTCGCAGACCAAGCTTGGGGTTTCCTCGACGGTAAACTCCGGTTTCAAAACATTTGACACAAACCGCCATGCGCTGATTAATCGGTCGGGCGTCAGTGTCACTCTTGTCCAACCTCGCCGTGAGGCATCGAGCGCACAAAGCTCCGGACTACTGGCCATCAATAGGCGCTTTGCCTCATCACTAGAGACAGGCAACCAGCTCTCCATCCCCGGGCTGCTGATACCGGGTGTACCCAATTCGACGCCTACCGCATCACCATCTTTGTCCAGTAAATTGAAGGCCCAGGCATTGTGAGTGTCACCAGCAAAAACGACTGGGTTCACCGCGAGCCCCCGCATCATCTCGTGAACTCGGTCACGACACGCGGGATAGCCATCCCAGGCGTCCATGTTCATTGGCAAGCGATAGTCACTGTACCTTTGCGAGGCAGCCAACCAGCGCTTGGTTCGCTCCGGCATGGCGGGATCCGCCATGGTCTCGGACCGAAAACGCGGCGTGATCACACGCCCCATGATCACCTGTTGGCCTAGGACCTGCCATATGGCGCCGCGGTCTCGACTGGCGGCGAGCTGACTCGCTAGCCACACCTCCTGATCCACGCCCAGTAGCGTACGCTCCGGATCATTGAGCTTCTCGCTTAAAAAGCGCTCAATTCCACCCGCCGCCTCGATGTCTCGCTCGTAGACAAGTTGTTGATCGCGACCCTGCAACCGCGTGTCGAGCATGATCAAGTCTGCGAGATCACCTATCTGAAATTGGCGGTAGATGGGTGATTGATTCGACTGTGCCGCGGTGCGTATTGGCATCCACTCATGATAGACACGACGAGCGATGGCCATCCGCTCAGCAAAGTCACCCTCGCCTTCATTGTGATTTTTCGCACCGGCCCGCCAGGTATCATTCGCGAGCTCGTGGTCGTCCCAGATACAAATCCACGGGTGTGCCGCGTGCGCGGCCTGTAGGTCGGCATCGGTGCGATACAGGCCGTAGCGCATGCGATAATCCTCAAGTGCAAGTAGCTCATGGGCCGGTTCAACGACCCGACCGAGTGTCTGCTCTGCGACCGGGTGAGCGTATTGGCCCAGAGGATATTCATAGAGGTAGTCACCAAGATGTAACACCACATCCACTGAGTGCTCAGCGATATCGCGATAGGCGTGAAAATAGCCCTGAGGATAGTTTGAACAGGATGCAACCGCTAGGCGGAATTCATCAACTGCACCGACGGGCAGAGTCTTAGTCTGCCCAACATCAGATGTTTCTCCGGCACTGTCAAAACGATAGAAATAGCGGTGATTAGGCTGCAGTCCCGTGGCATCAACTTTAACGGTGAAATCTCGATCCGCATGTGACAGTGTCTCGCCCTCGGCAGCTATTCTCTGAAATTGTGCGTCCTCCGCAATCTGCCAGCGCACTGGGACAAACGATTCTCCAACCGCCGCAGGCACTACTCGAGACCAAAGAATCACCCGATCTGAAAGGGGGTCTCCTGACGCAACGCCATGAGTAAAGTAGACCTCGGCAGCGTGATCAATGGCATAACCGCGAAGCACCCGCGCGCTCAGACCAAAGCCCAACCACTGCAGGGCGCGCCGCCGGGTCAGATTCGCTGCTGATTTCATACTTAGATCTCTCGCTAGAGCCGAATGCGTACTATAATCGGTTCGACAAGGGAGACCACCACAATGTCGGATCTGCTCGAGAGCAAAGTGTTGCGTCAGCGCATTCGCAGCGGCGAATTCACCGCTCCGACCAGTGGGCTTGCAGCCGGCTATGTGCAGTGTAACGTGGTCATTCTCCCCAAGCAGTTCGCCGATGATTTCGCGCGCTTTTGTGAGCGCAATCCAAAGCCCTGTCCTCTTCTGGCTCGCAGCCCCAGGGCGGGTGACCCTACTCTGCCAACATTGGGCGCCGATATAGATATCCGGCGCGATGTGCCGCGTTATCGTCGCTGGGTCAATGGTGAGTGTGATCGCGAAGTCATCGATCTCACGAGTGAATGGCAAGAGGACTACGTCACCTTCGCCTTGGGCTGTTCGTTCTCTTTTGAAGAGGCACTTCTCGAGGCCGATATCGAGATTCGTAACATCAGTGAAGGCGTGAATGTGCCGATGTACCGTACGACGAGCCCCTGTGAGACCGCAGGCCCTTTTCATAGCAATCTTGTGGTCTCGATGCGGCCCATGACCCGAGCTAATGCTGAGCGAGCAACTGCAATCTGTAGTCGCTATCCTGCCGTTCATGGGGCTCCAGTGCACATCGGCGACCCCGAGGTACTGGGCATCGCCGACCTCTTTCAACCTGATTTTGGCGATGCGGTGACCATCAAGGCGGACGAGGTGCCCGTTTTTTGGGCCTGCGGTGTCACACCGCAAGTTGCCCTTGAAAACGCCAAGCTTCCACTCGCTTACACGCATTCTCCGGGCCATATGTTAGTGACCGACTTGCTCAATACCGACCTCGCGGAGGGATCATGACCAAACACCTTCAAATCAACTGCGACCTTGGCGAGGGCTTCGGCGCCTGGTCAATGGGGCAAGACAGCGCGCTAATGCCACTCATTGACTGCGCCAACATCGCCTGTGGTTTTCACGCTGGCGACGCCACGATCATGCGCGAAACCCTGCTAACGGCAAAACAATCACGCGTTGAAATTGGCGCGCACGTCGCGTACCCCGACCTGCAGGGGTTTGGTCGACGCTCTATGAACATTCACGGGCAGGCGCTCATCGATCTGATTCACTATCAGATCTCAGCGCTCGATGGCATGGCGCGCACCTTGGGAACTAAGGTGAACTACGTCAAACCACACGGTGCGCTTTACAACGATATGATGGCTGATCCAAAGAAGCTCAACGATGTCATGGCGGCCGCCGCGAGTTGGTATCGGTCAGTGGATCTCGTGGTCTTGGCGACGGGCAAAGATCGAAAGACCACGCAACTTGCAGTGGAACATGGGCTGTCATTGCGTTTTGAGGCGTTTGCCGACCGGGGCTATGACAACGACGGTCAGCTGTTACCACGCGGAACGCCAGGTGCTGTGCTGACGCAGGATCAAGCAGTCGCACAAGCGCAACAAATTGCAGGCAACAGACTCAGGAGCGTCAAGGGGAAAAAACTGTCCCTGAAAGCTGATACCCTCTGCGTACACGGCGACACACCTGGCGCCTTGACCATGATCAAAGCGATCCGAGAGGCTTTGGCTTAGTCAGATGCCTGCGTTAGATGTCACGGTTGCCGGAGAACGGGCGCTGCTTGTCAGAGTCGATGCGTCCCCTTCTCCCGCGCTTACCCGCACGCTTTTGGCACTCGCCGAAGACTGCCGAGTCGCATTCGGGGGGGCCATAAGCGATACGCTGCCCGGTTACCAAACATTAGCTGTATTTTTTGACGCAGGACGCCTCAATCGCGAGACCTTAAGGGCGTGGCTTAGCGCTTGGCAAGAACACCAAATGATGTCCGATGAGGAGGCGGTCACAGAGATTCCGGTTTGGTATGACCCCGAGGCAGGCGCCGACTTAGAATGGCTGAGTCGTCACGCGAAAATGAGTGTTGAGGCACTAATCGAAGTACATACGGGAACCGATTACTTTGCCTATGCGAACGGGTTCGCTCCGGGATTCTGTTATCTCGGTGAGATAGACCCGCAAATCGCAGCGCCTAGATTGGCCTCACCCAGACGCGCAGTGCCGGCAGGATCGGTCGCGATCGCCGATCGTCAAACCGCCGTATATCCTTGCGTCTCTCCTGGGGGCTGGCGTTTGATCGGACGCTGTCCTTTGCCGCTCTTTGACCCCGAGCAACCACCTTATAATTTGATTCGGGTCGGCAACACAGTGCGCTTCATCGCCATCGATCGGCAGCAGTTCCTCGACTTAGGGGGACAGTTGTGAACTACTTAGAGGTCATCTCACCCGGCCTCGCGAGCACGATCCAAGACTGCGGACGAACCAATGTTCTAGCGCTCGGTCTATCCGAGGGCGGCGCTATCGATCCCTTTGCACACTGGTTGGGGCAACGCCTTTTGAGCAATGACAGTAGCGCAGCTGCCGTAGAGGTGCCCTGGGGCGATTTTGAGGTCAAAGCACACGCCGCATGTTCGGTGGTCATTACTGGCGCTGCTTGCTCCCCGCAAGTCAATCAGCAAGCCGTGCCCATGAACGAAGTCTGCCACCTCTCGCCAATGGATCATTTGACCATGAACCGCCCACATCGCGGCGTCTACAGCTACCTCAGTGTTGCGGGTGGTATCGCCACGGCGCCAGTATTCGGCAGTCGGACCACTGTGGTTCGAGAAGGCCTCGGTGGGCTTGCTGGCCGAACGCTGCGACGCGGAGATCGACTCCCTCTGACTCGCGCCCCGCACGCTGATGCCCTGACATCGTGGCCCATTCGGAAAATGGCGTCTGGACTGCTGACATTGCGATTTATTCCCGGATTTCAGTTTGCTCAGTTTCCAGCTGAAACTCAGGCGGTATTGCAGTCGACTCGCTTTAAAGTGAGCCATCAAGCCAACCGAATGGGTATCCACCTCGAGGGCCCGCCGATCGCGACCGGCATCGAACAATTGTGGTCCGAGGCGACCTGCCTTGGCGCCATACAAATCCCGCCATCGGGCAATCCCATTGTTCTGCTGCATGACCGCCAAACGCTGGGCGGCTACCCCAAAGCGGGTGCCGTCATAAGCGTCGATTGCGCACGTCTCGCGCAAGCGCAACCTAATACCGAAGTGGTATTTCAGCCCTGTAACACCCAGCAGGCCGACCGTATACTCTGGCTTGAAGAAAACTTTAGGCGAGAGTTGGCACCGGTAGATAGGCTAAAACGCCAACTTTCAGGCTAGGTCTGTGCAATGAAAACCCTTAACCCGTCTCAAAACAACGCAGCGCGAGCTGCCTTAAAAAGCGCATTGCAACAGGTAAAAAACATCAACAAGAGCATCGTGACCCGCTGAAATGAGCCAGCCATCTTTGCAAACATTGAGCGTTGATATTGAGGCGCTCCTGACGCGGACCAATCCCCGAGGAATGGCATTGGTGCGAGGAGCGCTCGAACCTGGCTATGTTCTGCGTGCAGCACAACAGCTGCTCGCGTGCTCAGGTAATATTCTTATCGCAACCGGGTTTCCGGTGGCGGACACCTTTGAAACCGACGGTCCGGCCGGTGCGATCGCGCTTTACCAGGCGCTTGAATCTCGAGGCGTTACACCGTGGCTTTTAGCAGGCGCAAGCACGGTGGCGGCACTCAGCGGCGATTTCCGCTGCAAGCTCATCAATCGCGTCGATGATTTCAATCCGGAGAATAGAGCTGAACAGCTGATCGACCGTCTTCGACCCAGCTGTATCATCGCGATTGAACGACCTGGAGCCGCGGTCGACGGCCGCTTTTACAATATTCGCGGGGTGGATATCAGCGAGCGCTGCCGCCCCTTCGAGCCCTACATTCAAGCAGCAAGCTGCCCATTCATCGCCATCGGCGATGGCGGCAACGAGATCGGTATGGGCAAGGCAGGCCCTATTTTGGAGCAACTCGATATTCGACCTGCGGCACAAGGCTGCGACGAGCTCATTGCCGCAGATGTTTCTAACTGGGGTGCCTATGCACTCGTGGCAATGATGGACACGATCGATGCACGGCCGGCTCTCAGTGAACTCAACCCTTCGCAGTTATTGGTCGACCTTGTTGCAGCGGGAGCAGTTGATGGCGTCACTCATCGAGCAGAGGCCACCGAGGATGGCCTCGCCCCCGGCAGCGGTGAGCTCTTGGTCGATGCTCTTAGGGATTTAACGCAGCATTTCGAACAGCAGAGTAGACAATCATGACTGTCGCATTCCTGAATGGCGAATACCTCCCTCTCTCTGAGGCCAAGATCTCACCGATGGATCGCGGTTTCCTTTTCGGCGATGGCATCTATGAGGTGATCCCTGCGTATCATGGCCATTTTGTCGGTTTTTCAGCCCACATGCGTCGGATGCGTGACGGACTCGCAGCGCTACAAATCACGGATCCGTATCAGGAACACGCGTGGCGCGATCTCTGCCAAGAACTTTTAGCACGCAATGATGGCGACGACTTTGGCTTGTATCTGCAAGTCAGTCGCGGCCCAGCGGCGCAGCGGCAGCACCGCTATCCGGAACAGGTTACGCCCACCGTATTTGCCTATGTGTTCCCGATCGCCCAGCCGGGTGCCGGTGACCCGACGGCAGTGAAATGCTGGTCTGTCGCCAGTGTGGCTGATCGTCGGTGGCAGCGCTGTCAAATCAAATCCGTAGCCTTGCTGGGCAACGTCATGCATCTCATGGAGGGCGTTGCCGTCGATGCTGAAGAGGTCCTACTGTTTAACGACCGCGACGAACTGACCGAGGCAGCCGCGTGTAATGTCTTCATCGTGCAAGGGGATCACGTTTTTACACCAGCGCTGGATCACCAGAAGCTTCCAGGTGTCACGCGGGCTCTTTTACTCGACATGATGCATCAATCCGGCGATTGGACAGTCAGTGAAACCATCGTAACGCGCGCCATGGTCGATGCCGCGGATGAGATTTGGCTGACCAGCTCAACCAAAGAGGTCGCACCGGTCACGCAACGTGATGGGCATCCGGTCGGTGGCGGCCTACCCGGCCCGATGTGGTCTAGAGCCCAACAAATGTTCGCGAGACATAGGTTTGATTACTGATGCGTCCGACTTTCGCTCAGATTGATCTCAACGCACTGCTACACAACCTGGGTGTCATGCGACGCGCCAACCCGGGACGTCGCATCATGGCCGTCGTCAAAGCGAACGCCTACGGTCACGGAGCGATTCCCTGCGCGCAAGCCCTAAGCGATTGTGTGGATGCTTTTGCGGTCGCTTTTTTGGAGGAGGCTCAGGCGCTCAGAGATGCAGGTATTGAAACCCCGATTCTTGTGCTCGAGGGACCGATGGATTCCACTGAGCTCAGCAGCTATGAGCAATTGCAGCTATGGCCCATGGTCCATACCCTGCAGCAGCTTAGCTGGGTGACTAAGCCCTCTAGCAAAATTGAGCACCTCTGGCTCGGTATTGATACGGGTATGCATCGGCTCGGGCTCGACGTCAGTGATGTCGACGACGCGCTGCGCCAACTCGCGAGCCACGAACACCTGAAAGTCACACTCGCCTCACATCTTGCTGATGCTGACTTTCCCCACAGTGCACTATCGCAGAGGCAACTCGCGCGGTGGAATACACTGATCAATCGCTACAAGCTGGATACCAGTCTTCACAACTCCGCCGCCGGATTTAGCCTCAGCGAACAATCGTCGGACTGGCTCCGAACAGGCTATGCACTCTATGGTGGCAGTCCTTTCGCCGGGGAACTCCAGACTGCGTTGCAGCCGGTGATGACCTTAACCTCAAAAGTCATCGCGCTTCGGGACATCGCCAAAGGTGAGCAAGTTGGTTACGGCGGATGCTGGACGGCTCAAAGAGACAGTCGCATCGCGACAGTACCCATCGGTTATGGTGATGGCTACCCTCGCGGTGCTGAATCGACGTCAGTTCTTATCGACGGCGTGATCGCTCCGGCCGTTGGTCGGGTATCCATGGACATGATCACGATTGACGTGACCGAGCACCATGGGGCCAAAATCGGCAGTGATGTCGTTTTGTGGGGAAGTGGTCTGGCGGTTGATGAAGTCGCGAATGCTGCGGGAACCATCGGCTACGAATTACTCACTCGCATGACCGGCCGCGTTCCTCTGAACTTCATTCCGGTTGATGAGCAGTGCGTACAAACGTCAAAGCAAGAGCAAAATCCACATGACTGAGAGCGACCCATTCATCGCTCCAGAAGACCGACCGCTTGCTGCGATTGACTTGGGCAGTAATTCCTTTCACTTGATCGTGGCCAAACTCGATCATGGTGAAATTCGCCCCATGGAAACCCTAGCTGAAAAAGTTCAGCTCGCTGCGGGCTTTAAAAAAGGACGCCTCGCAGATGATGCTATTGCGCGAGGACTCGACTGTTTAACCCGATTCCAACAGTTACTAAGCT
The DNA here is from genome assembly GCA_038134505.1 of Halieaceae bacterium. Classification (GTDB taxonomy): domain Bacteria; phylum Pseudomonadota; class Gammaproteobacteria; order Pseudomonadales; family Halieaceae; genus Luminiphilus. The sequence continues at coordinate 26,321 of JAYPVH010000018.1, forward strand.
CCGTAGATCCTGCGCGAATCCGTGTGGTGGGCACACAAGCGCTGCGACAAGCAAAAAATCGGACTCAATTTACGCAAGCCGCTGAGCGAATTCTGGGAGTGCCAGTTGATGTAATTTATGGTCGTGAGGAGGCACGCCTCGTCTACTTAGGGGTGGCACACACTGTCGCCGATGATGCGCGATCACGCCTCGTTATCGATATCGGTGGCGGTAGTACAGAGTTCATTATCGGGGAGCGGTTCGAACCCAAACAGCTGGAGAGTCTGCAAATGGGCTGCGTCAGCTATACCGATCGCTTCTTCAGCCATGGCAGACTCAGCAAAGCACGGTTTAAGCGAGCCTATGATCAAGCCTGTATCGAGGTGTCGCATATTAAACGGCTGTTTCCGCCGCATCGCTGGGAAGAAGCGGTAGGCTCCTCCGGCACCTTGCAGGCAATCGAGGCGATTCTGGCTGATTTGGGGCTGAGCGAAGCCGGTATTCAACGGAGTTCTCTCCTGAAACTGAAGCGCCATCTGCTGCAGTTTGACACCATGGAGGCAATCCAGTTACCCAGTCTTGTCGACAAACGGCGAGGCGTCATTGCCGCGGGTATCGCCATTGCTCTTGCGATTATGGATGTCTTGGAAATCGCAGACATGCGCACTTCGGCGGGGGCGCTGCGAGAAGGCGTGATCTATGATCTGGTCGGCCGACTCAACCACGAGGATGTCCGCGAACGTTCGGTAAACGCAATGCTCAACCGCTACAGCGCCGATCCCATCGCGGCGACGTTCGTTTCTCAACAAGCGAACTTTCTCGCGCGCGCTTGCCAGCAGATGTGGAACCTGCGCAACGAGGATATCGATATGCTCCGTTGGGCGGCACTGTGCCACGACCTCGGCGCAACGATCTCACAGAAAAGCTACCGACATCACTCCGCTTACTTCATCCTACATGCTGATATGCCGGGTTTTTCACAGCATGAGCAAAGCTTTATGGCGAGCTTGGTTGCAAATCATCGTGGAAA
>JAYPVH010000018.1:27339-56397 GCA_038134505.1 Halieaceae bacterium
AGCCTGACCCATCAGTGGTCCGACACTGAACGCACCACCCTGAAGCGATTACTCGTACTCCTTAGGTTGGCCATCCTCCTGAAATATGTCGACGGTGATGAGACGCGTCCTACATTCTCTGCAATCCCCAGCGACGATAGCTTGTTACTGATTGCTGCAGAGGGCTGGTGGGCAAGTCACCCGCTCACACGCTGGGAGATCGCTCAGCAAAAGCCTACTTTTAAACGACTGGGTATCTCAGTGAGCGTGGCCTAGCAGCTAGGCCACATGACGCACACCGTGTCTCAACTCAGAGGTCGTAACCGCGCTCGTCGTGTAAAACCAGATCGAGGCCTTGTGTCTCCTGATCGCTGTCGACCCGTAAACCAACCACACGATCAACCACTTTGAACAACACCCAACTTGCGATCAGCGTATAAACGAAAGTAGCGGCGACACCGCAGGCCTGAATTGACAGTTGTCCAGAGATGGAGTCCACGCCGTCAGAGAAACCGTTACCGCTGAAAATTCCAAGCTGCTGTGAGCAAAACACACCAGCTAACAATGTGCCCAAAGTACCACCCACGCCATGGACTGGAAATACATCCAAAGAGTCGTCAATCTTCAACCGATTTTTCAATGTGATGGTCGCGAAATAGCACACCACACCTGCACTTAAACCAATGACGACCGCAGCCGCTGGACCGACCGAGCCAGATGCCGGCGTGATCGTGCCCAAGCCCGCAACCATTCCTGTGACGATACCCAGTACCGAAGGTTTGCCATGCCTGAGCCATTCCATGGTCATCCACGCGAGTGAACCGCAAGCGGCCGACAGGTGGGTCACCAGCATCGCCATCGCCGCGCTTTGATCTGCGGCAACGGCAGAGCCCGCATTAAAACCGAACCAACCCACCCACAGCATACCCGCGCCGGTCACGGTCATGGTGAGGTTATGGGGCGGCATCGCTGTTTGGCCAAAGCCCTTTCTCGGACCCAAATAGACTGCAGCGACGAGTGCGGCGACCGCAGCTGTGATGTGAACCACAGTACCTCCGGCAAAATCTTGAAGCCCCATAGAGCCGAGCCAACCACCACCCCATACCCAGTGGCAAATGGGCGCATAAACGAGCAGCATCCATGCAGAAGAGAACAACAGCATGGCGGAAAACTTCATTCTCTCGGCAAATCCGCCGACGATCAGCGCGGGGGTAATGATGGCGAAGGTCATCTGAAACATGACGAACAAGGTCTCAGGAATGCTCCCTTTGGCGCCATCCATAGCAACGTTAGCCAGAAACAGGTTACCCAAATCACCTATCCACGGGCCCTGATCAACACCCTCAGTGCCAAAGGCGATACTGTAGCCCGCGACAAACCACAAGACCGACATCAGCGCAGTCAATGCAAAACATTGCATCAGGATTGAGAGCACATTCTTTGAGCGCACGAGACCGGCGTAAAACAGTGACAGACCCGGAATGGTCATGAACAACACGAGTGCAGTTGCGGTCAGTAGCCAGCTGGTATCGGCGGCGGAGACCTCAGCGTGAGCTGGCACAGCCAGCATCAACAAAGAAGAACCTACTGCAGTTATAACAGAGCGAAAACGCATATTGATCGGGCCTCGTAAAAGAGAGTCTAAAAAGTCTGGGTAGTTTCATATCTTGCCACAGGAGTGTAGCAGACCCAAGCTGAGGTGCATTTTTTTTGAACCCAAGTGTTTACGACCGCGTCTCTTGCATCGAGCAGCGCTGGCAATGTACGCTCCTTGAGCCCCAGCCCTTCGAGGAATGACTCATGACGTCTTTTTTTCAAAGACTTTTCACTATCGCCATTACCGGTATCCTGCTCTCAACGCCCGCCTCCGCGCGATCAATCATTCTCATCATAGGAGATGGTTTTGATGATCAGCACGTCACAATGGCTCGTAACTATTTACAGGGCGCTGCGGGCAAATTGCGCCTCGATGACATGCCCTTTCGCGGTGCGGTGCAGATCGAAACTCTGGGCACCGATGGTAAACCGGTCTACGTCGCAGATTCCGCCAACACGGCAACGTCACTAGCGACGGGTGTGGTTACCCAAATGGGGCGTGTGGGCACTGCTGCTGATGACTCCGACGCCATCACGATTGCTGAGCGCGCCGTTGCCGCAGGCTATCGCACTGGAATCGTGAGCACGGCCTCCGTGACCGATGCAACGCCCGCATCATTTATGGCCCATGTCGCGCGCCGATTTTGTGAAAACCCGCAGGGCATGAACGGCCGCCCTGAATACGGCGTCCCGGGATGCCCGCAAGATGCCCGTGAAAATGGCGGCCCAGGCTCGATCGCCGAACAAATCGCACGGTCCAGTATGACTGTTATTCTCGGTGGCGGTGCACGCCATTTTCAGGCGCCCTCTCCTGTCGATGGCGTCACGGCGCTCACGACGGCACAAGCTCAGGGTTTCGCCATATTATCGAGTGCAGAAGAACTGACCGCAGCCAAAACGGGTAGCCGAGTGCTCGGTCTCTTCGCAAGCAGCCACCTGCCAGTCCGTTGGCAGGGAACAGACGGTCGAATCGCTGAGCCAATGATCGCTCAAGAGGACGGGGACAGCGTGAGCTATGCGGAACCAGAACCGATGTCCTGTGAGCCAAATCCAGAGTTTGCGTCCACTCCAGATATGGCCGTTATGACACAGCGTGCCATTGAACTCCTCAATCATGATAACCCGCAGGGCTTTTTCCTGATGGTGGAATCCGCGTCCATCGACAAGCAGAGCCATGCACGCAATCCTTGCGGTTCGATTGGCGAGGTCGAGCAACTCGAAGAGGCGCTCGCTGTGGCCCTCGAATTTGCTGCTGCCGATGGGGACACTTTAGTTCTGGTCACAGCAGACCATGCACAAGCAGCACAGATACTCTCTGAGCCCAGCATGTTTGCAACGCTAGGTGGCTCCGCGGGTATGACCATGTTTCCGCCCGGCCATTTTGCTCGCATCCGGACACCAGAAGGTAGCACCATGCGCGTGAACTACGGCACCAATAACGGCATGATGGAAGAGCACACCGGAGCGAATGTCCCGCTGTTTGGCAACTCCGTCGCTGCTGATTTCTTCAATGTCTTTAGTCGCCAACGGGATGTACATGACGCTATGGCTTCTTTCTTAGAATTACCATGAAACCCATCCTTCATCGAAACGGCCAGCCGATCCACAAGATCGGTCTTGGCACCATGACATGGGGCGAACAAAACAGCGAGGCCGACGCGCACCAGCAGATTGATTACGCTTTGGATCAAGGTGTGAATCTGATCGACGCGGCAGAAATGTATCCCGTTCCTCCTAGGGAGGAGACGCAGGGTCGCACCGAAACCATTATTGGTCGCTGGTTTGCCAAGACAGGCCGCCGAGACGATTGGTTTTTGGCCACAAAAGCGACGGGGCCGCGTGCTGAATTCCATTTTTTGCGCGGTGGTCCACGTCACACTGAGTCGCAGCTCACTGAAGCCTTAGACAATAGCCTCAAACGGTTGCAAACAGATCGCGTCGACCTCTATCAATTACACTGGCCTGAGCGCACGGCCAACAACTTTGGTGCACTCGGCTATCGTCATATCGAAGAGGAAACAACACCACTCGTCGACACCATGACGGCGCTTGGGAAACTCATTCAATCGGGAAAGATTCTGCACTACGGACTGTCCAATGACACGCCGTGGGGCGTCATGCGGATGATTGCGATTGCCGATGAGCTGGGCCTTCCTCGGCCTCTCACAATACAAAACCCCTACAGCTTGCTGAACCGGACCTTTGAGATCGGTCTCGCTGAAATCAGTCACCGCGAGAATATCGGTCTGTTGGCCTACTCGCCCCTCGCTATGGGTTTGCTCAGCGGCAAATATTATGGCGGGCAAAAGCCAGAAAACTCTCGGCTCGCCTTATTTGGACGCTTTGGACGCTACGACGCACCACAAACAAAGAGGGCTGCTGACCGCTATGCTGATTTAGCACGCTCTCATGAGCTTGAACCGGCACAAATGGCACTCGCTTGGGCGGCCTCACAACCCTTTGTCGCCTCTGTGTTGCTGGGCGCGACCACCATGGACCAATTGCGCATGAACCTTGCAAGCGCGCAGCTAGGTCTCTCAGAAGCGGTCCTCGAGGGAATCAAGGAGATCCATACGGATCAACCGAACCCTGCGCCCTGAATCCAGCATTGGTCAGAAACCGCGAGCCCTTACGCAGGCAAAAAAAACCGGTCGCTGTGACCGGTTTTCTCTATCGCGTCATCGTCACAGAGCCGCCTCGAGCTCCGGTAGTGCCTGGAAAAGATCTGCGACAAGGCCATAGTCTGCAACCTGAAAAATCGGTGCATCTTCGTCCTTGTTGATCGCTACAATGACCTTGCTATCTTTCATCCCAGCAAGGTGTTGAATAGCACCTGAAATCCCGACGGCAATATACAAATCAGGAGCGACAATCTTACCGGTCTGACCAACTTGGTAATCGTTGGGAACAAAACCAGCATCAACTGCCGCGCGCGAGGCGCCGATCGCCGCATTTAACTTATCGGCAATACCCTCCAATAGCTTGAAGTTATCGCCATTTTGCATGCCCCGACCACCTGAAATGACGACCGATGCCGCCGTCAGTTCTGGGCGATCCGATACCGCAACTTCCTCGCTGACAAATCGCGAGACGCCGGCGTCATGAACTGCGTCGCAAGCTTCGATCGATGCGCTTCCGCCCTCAGATGCTACGGCGTCAAACGCAGTGGTGCGCACGGTAATGACCTTCTTGGCATCTGACGACTGCACTGTCGCGATCACGTTACCGGCATAAATCGGGCGAGTGAATGTATCAGCACTTTCTACGCCGATAATGTCCGAGATTTGTGCCACATCGAGCAATGCAGCGACTCGCGGCATAGTGTTTTTGCCATTCGCTGTCGCTGGTGCAACCACATTGTCATAACCCGCTGCTACATCCGCAATGAGCAGACTCACATTCTCTGCGAGCTGATGGGCATACGCGGCGTTATCCGCCACTAAAACCTGGGAAACACCAGCAACAGCAGCAGCGGCCTGTCCCGCATCTCCGCATTGCGCTCCCGCTACCAGGATATCGATGTCACCACCTAAAGCCTGAGCCGCCGCGACTGCATTGAGCGTCGCTGGTTTCAGACTAACATTATCGTGCTCTGCTATGACCAAGGTCTTCATGAAATCACCTTCGCTTCATTCTTGAGTTTGTCAACCAATTGCGCCACATCTTCAACCTTGATGCCTGCAGCGCGCTCTGGAGGAGGCGCAACACGGAGCTGAGTAACGTGCTGAGCCATTGAAACACCAAGGTCTTCCGGCGTAAAAACATCTAGGGGCTTCTTCTTGGCTTTCATAATATTTGGCAACGAAGCGTATCGGGGTTCGTTTAGACGCAAGTCTGTCGTCACGATTGCCGGTAGTGTCAAGGAGACTGTCTGTAAGCCCCCGTCAACCTCTCGGGTCACATTGACACTGTCCCCATCTACAACCACTTCAGAGGCAAAAGTGCCTTGTCCCATTCCGGTTAATGCGCCAAGCATTTGCCCCGTTTGGTTATTATCGCCGTCGATCGACTGCTTGCCGAGAATAACCAACTGCGGCGTTTCCTTCTCGACCACTGCCTTAAGTAACTTCGCGATTTCTAATGGTTCGGGCCGACCCGCTACTTCAACATGGATACCGCGGTCGGCACCCAATGCGAGGGCCGTACGGATCTGCTCTTGCGAGGTTTTCTCGCCCACTGATACGACGACGACCTCTGAGACTGTACCTGCCTCTTTGAGTCGCACGGCCTCTTCTACAGCGATTTCACAAAAGGGGTTAATAGCCATTTTGACGTTGTTTAAATCAACATCAGAGCCATCAGATTTTGCGCGGACCTTCACGTTGTAATCGACCACACGCTTGACTGCGACTAGAGCTTTCATAGCGTCTCCGTTTATATGAGTGACAAAACTAGTCCGCGAGAGCGCCTGATCTAGGAATGCACTTTTGCGGGGCACTGCTTTTAAAAACTGAGTTTTGACTGAATTTTTTCGTGCTCGCTGAGAGAGCCCCAAAGTGTCGCGAAGTCGGACTCTACAACATGTGTTCAAAACATGTCCCCGACAGCGCTTCGGGCACTGACCCAAACGGCGCCGTAGTGTACCATATGAGTCCGCGAAAAGAACGCCGGTTTGTCACTGTCACGAAAAAGGGCCACACCCATGGAAAGAGAGTCAATGGAGTTTGATGTTGTTATTGTTGGTGCGGGCCCCGCCGGCCTATCAGCGGCAATTCGATTGATGCAACTTGCTGAGACGGAAGGGCGAGAAACCTCCGTTTGCGTGGTCGAAAAAGGTTCCGAGGTCGGCGCCCACATCCTGTCTGGGGCGGTCCTAGAACCCCGAGCGATGGCCGAATTATTCCCAGACTTCAAAGAACGTGGGGCGCCATTGAATACGCCGGTCACTGGCGACACCTTTTATTTTTATACAGGCCCTGATTCGGCAATCAAATTACCTGGTTTCGCCATTCCCAAACCGACGCACAACGATGGCAACTATATCGTTTCCATGGGCAATGTCTGCCGCTGGCTAGCCGAACAGGCTGAGGCGATGGGCGTCGAAATCTACCCAGGCTTTGCTGCGGCCGAAGTGCTGTATCACGAGGATGGTTCAGTTAAAGGCATTGCCACGGGCGATATGGGACTTTCAGCCGACGGCTCGCAGAAAGACGGCTATATGCAGGGTATGGAACTTCACGCCCAGTACACATTGTTTGCCGAGGGCTGTCGCGGCCATTTGGGCAAACAGCTCATTGATCGCTTTGGCCTGAGCGAAGGTCAAGACCCCCAACACTATGGTATCGGCATCAAAGAGGTTTGGCAGATCGACCCAGCAAAACATCAAGAGGGTTCGGTGGTGCACGGACTAGGTTGGCCGCTGTCTGAAAGCAACTCCTCAGGCGGTGCGTTTCTATACCACGCCGAGAACAACGAGGTTTATATCGGTCTCATCACTGACCTCAACTACAGCAATCCGCACCTCAGCCCCTTTGAAGAGTTTCAGCGGTGGAAGACACATCCCAAAACGCGCGAAGTTCTCGAAGGCGCCACTCGGATAGCCTATGGTGCCCGCGCACTGGCAAAAGGTGGCTATAACTCGTTGCCGAAAATGCATTTCCCGGGTGGTCTATTGATCGGTTGCGATGCCGGCACGCTGAACAGCGTGAAAATAAAGGGCAACCATACGGCGATGAAAAGCGGCATGATCGCTGCAGAGTCAGTGATGTCCGCGCTGACTGAGAACAACGCGCCATCGCGGGATCTCGCGCAATACGCCGCAGCGGTGAAGGCCTCCTGGCTCGGACAGGAGCTATATACGACCCGCAACTTCGCGGGCTTCATGCACAAACTCGGCTGGTTTCTTGGCAGTGCCATGATCTGGATCGACCAAAATATTTTCCGAGGCCGCATGCCCTTTACTTTACGCGACAGCGTACCGGATCACGCCTGCTTGAAGTTGGCCAGTGAGTGCCAGCCTATTGCCTACCCGAAACCAGACAATCAAATCACCTTTGACCGGCTATCGTCAGTGTTCCTCTCAAACACCAATCATGAGGAGGACCAGCCCTGTCACTTAACACTCAAGGATGCGAGTGTTCCCCTCACAATCAACCTCCCTCAGTACGATGAGCCCGCGCAGCGCTACTGCCCCGCGGGCGTTTATGAGGTCGTTAGCGACGAGCAAGGCCAGCGCTTTCAGATCAATGCGCAAAATTGTGTGCACTGTAAGACCTGCGACATCAAAGATCCCTCGCAGAACATTACGTGGGTGACGCCCGAAGGCTTCGGCGGGCCTAACTATCCCAATATGTGAGGTTCAGCTAGGCAGAAGGTGTCACTGCGAGTGAAGCGAAAATTCACAGTCGCCACTGCGCAGCGTACCTGTCTCATCGGCTAGTTCCGCCAAGCGATACCACGCCGCTCTAGCGCACAGGGCAGACAATCCATAGGGCAAATCAATGTAGCCCGCGCCGGCGGCGCGGGGCTCGAGATGCATTGGGTGCTCACGATCGATGCGCATTCGAGACTGTGTATTGAGCGTCACCCATAGCCAGTCGAGACCCGAATCATCCGCCTCGCGATCGACATCTACGATCATCAAGGGGTGCAATGCGACCTGAATGCGACACTTTTCGACCGGTGTGACGAGATAATAGTCTCCATCTTCTTCTCGGCGCAAAATACTGGCGAACAAATTCACAAGCGCTTGCCGCCGCATCGGTCGCCCCTCATGAAACCACTGCCCGTCGGCTTTGACCTCTATCGCGATATCGCCACAAAAAGGCGGATTCCAAAGGTGTAACGGAGGATTTTGGCCTGGGGAAACTTGATCAGCACCCCGAATAATCGCATTGAGCGACACACTCGAAGGTTCCGTTACGCCGCCCACTATGTGCTCTAGCGAATCACGATATCGCTGTCGGACTTGAGCGCTCGCAAATACTCTGCCCAAGCACGTTGCTGATAGTCACCGCCGATCTGCGACGATAATTCTCGCTGATCAATCTCCGCGAGTGACTGCAGTCGACCGGGAACGCTGCGGGCGAGTTGTATCAATGCCCATTGCTCGGAGTCCAAATCGACCAGCTCAAGCCTTTGGCTATCGCCGACAGACATTGCAAACGCTGCATCGCGCACAGCTCGGGGCAAAAGGGTATTGGTGCGTGTTGCACCAAGCTCAACACGCCACTCGAGCCCCTCTGTCTCAGCTATGGTCTCTAGAGAGTCCCCTTGAGCTAGTTGTTCTGCGGCACGCCGCTCCAGCGCAGCAAGTCCCTCTCGGAGGGTTGCTTCGCGCAGGATTGCTTCAACCTCCTCTGCGACCTCCGCAAAGATCCTCTGACGCGGAGGCAACCGCTCAGCGACACGGACTACGGCAAATCGATTGTCGGCGAGCTCTACAACATCACTGTTGTTACCACGATCAAAAACTTCCTCGGAAAACACGGCCTCGCGCACACGACTATTGGCAAACAAGCCCTCTCCCTCATTGCGATCGAAGGGCTGTGAGCGCTGAACGATGGCACCGACGCCCTGCGCTGCGGCGCTCAGATCTGGTGCGTTGAAGGCGATGTCCCGAACAGTCTCAACGTCGATTAGAAGCGCGCGCTGTGCCGCCGCGGTTTGCAATGACTCACGTAAATCTCGACGCAACTGTTCTTCGTTGGCGCTCTCACCCGCCGTGCGATCATCGACACGAATAAAGTGAGTACCAGCCTCCGTTTGCACAGGACCTGAGGTTTCTCCAACCGCGAGCGCGGCGATTGCCTCTTCCATTGCTTCAGGAAAGGCCGTGCCATCGGTGTAGCCGAGCGCACCACCAAAGGCACTCGAGCCAATGTCGTCAGAAACCTCACCCACGATGTCAGCCAACAACTCACCCTCAGTGAGGCGCTGCGCAACACTGTTAATTCGAGCGGCATAGTCATCGGCAGATTCAGTGTCTTGCTGAATCAATAAAATATGCGAGACCAAGCTTTGGCTCGCGACTTCATATTCTGTGATTGCGTCTTCAAAGGCCGCTTCGAGCTCCGCCTCGGACACGGGTTCCAGATAGTCAGCGCGCGACAACAAGATATATTCAGCGATAACTTGTTCGGGTGCCAAAAATACCTCGGGGTTAGCATCGAAATAGGCTCGTTGCGCCGCTGCGTCAATGGCATCAATCTCGAGCACATCAGCTCTGTCAATGAGCAGATAGCGAACGTCGCGTCGCTCAGCAAGGATGTTTGCGCCAGCTGCGGCCTCAGCCGGAGTAACAAATTCGGAGTTCACAATACTGCTTTGTAATTGGTCTAAGACGATCGCCTCCGATTGCATACGTCGAAAGCGCTCTGGCGTCAGTCCGTTGTTGGCCAAAACAATTTTGTATTGGTCCACTGAAAACTGCCCGTCAATCTGGAATGCCGTGGTCGCCGCCACGATTTCGCCAATTTGCTGCTGTGAGGCGACCAAGCCCAGTGTATTACCCGTTTGCAAAAGGAGGCGTCGGTCGATGAGCCCACTCAAGGCACCCGGCCGAAGCCGGTCATCATCGAGTAAAGCGGGATCGATTTGATCACCCAAGATTTGTGCTAGCCGACGCTTTTGATCGACAACCGCCTGCTGCAGATCAAAGACTGTGATGTCCTCGCCATTGACCTCTGCCACGGCGTTGCCAGACCCACTTGGGAACAAAGATTCAATACCGAAGGCCGCAAAAGAGATCGCGATCAATCCGATGATTATTTTTGAACCGGTGCTCTTGGCACCCTCTCGCATAGATTGCAGCATAATATCTCACAACATGAATCAACAAATGGCTTTGCCACTGCGTGAAGCAGAGCTTAACTGGCACGGTCCGCCAACTTGTGCCTCGACCGTGACGACTGAGTTGGACGAAAACCGGACGAAAAAACGGCGCCAAGACGGCGCCGCATTATACGCGCTTTTTACCCGCCAGCGAGTGACGGATAAAAGGTACTTCAGCCGTTAACAGCGTCCTTCAAACCCTTGCCCGCTTTAAAGCCAGGCACGTTGGACGCGGCAATTTGGATCGTCTCGCCGGTTCTTGGGTTTCGGCCTTCACGCGCAGCACGCGCTTTCACACCGAAAGTTCCGAACCCAACGAGTGCTACGCTATTGCCCTTAGCAAGCTCTCCCGTAATGGCTCCCAACGCAGCTTCTAGGGCACGGCCCGCTGCGGCTTTAGACAAGTCAGCTTCTGCTGCAATGGCATCAATTAAGTCATTTTTATTCACGTGGTTAGACCTCTCTGTGTTTGCTCTATCGTATCGTCTTGCTCGTATCGCGAAACTTCAGTACTTGGTGTCGCTGTTCCACAGGGAAGCACCACAGCACCACCCCATTGACCCTAGATTACCCCTGACATCAGCGCTGGGTCAATGCATCAAAGCCGCTAATGTGAACGCATCGATTCAACCGAATCTCCCTCGATTTCTGGTGTCACCGCCGAATCCAAGGTGCCGGCAAGGTACGCCTCATCGGTTATTGGCTCAGGGGGCCGCTCCAATGCAATTTGTAGCACCTCATCAATCCATTTCACTGCCTTAATCTCGAGGTTCTCCTTGATGTTGTCGGGCACCTCTTTCAGATCGCGTTCATTTTCTTTGGGAATAATGACCGTCTTGATGCCGCCTCGTCGCGCTGCGAGGAGTTTTTCTTTCAAACCGCCGATCGGCAACACCTCACCCCTCAGCGTAATCTCCCCTGTCATGGCAACATCAGCCCGAACGGCAATGCCCGTACATACGCTCACCAGAGCAGTACACATCGCAATGCCTGCACTGGGGCCATCCTTTGGGGTCGCCCCCTCAGGCACATGAATATGGATATCGTGCGTGTCATGGTACCGCGCCGGCACACCCAAGGACTGCGAGCGCGAGCGCACCACCGTCGTCGCTGCTTGAATAGACTCCTGCATAACATCACCGAGACTCCCTGTTTTAACATGGCGCCCTTTACCGGTGACTGCGACTGTCTCGATCGTCAGCAACTCCCCGCCGACAGAAGTCCAAGCCAATCCCGTTACCTGACCCACTTTGTTACTGTCCTCAGCGATGCCAAAGTTGAACTTGCGAACGCCGAGCAGGTCCGACAGCATCTCGGGCGATACCGCCACATCACTTGCCTCTCCCAGAGAGATCCGTTTCACCATCTTGCGGCACACTTTGGCGATTTCCCGCTCGAGCGCTCGGACTCCAGCTTCGCGCGTGTAATAGCGAATGATATCGAGCACCGCCTCTGCGGGCAGTTCAATTTCATTCGGCTTGAGGCCATTGAGTTTGGTTTGTTTGGGTACAAGATAACGCTCGGCAATATTAAGCTTCTCGTCCTCGGTATAGCCTGGAATCCGAATCACTTCCATCCGATCGAGTAAAGGACCCGGGATATTCATGGTATTTGACGTACACACGAACATCACATCGGATAAATCGTAATCCACCTCTAGGTAATGGTCATTAAACGCGTGATTTTGCTCTGGATCGAGGACCTCCAGCATCGCCGAGGCGGGATCTCCACGGTGATCCATCCCCATTTTATCGATCTCATCGAGCAGAAATAGCGGGTTCTTCACCCCAGCCTTCGCCATTTTCTGCAGCAGTTTGCCGGGCATCGAGCCAATGTAGGTGCGCCGATGGCCACGGATCTCCGCCTCATCGCGAACACCACCTAACGCCATACGAACGAACTGCCGGTTGGTCGCCCGGGCTAACGACTCACCCAGGGAGGTCTTGCCCACTCCCGGAGGCCCAACCAAGCAGAGCACCGGCCCTTTCACCTTGCGCACCCGCTTCTGAACAGCCAAGTACTCTAGGATTCGGTCCTTGACTTCTTCAAGACCAAAGTGATCAGCGTCTAAAATCTTAGCAGCGCGCTTAAGATCATGCTTCACTTTACTGCGTTTGTGCCAAGGGACGCTGACCATCCAATCGATATAGCCACGCACCACCGACGCTTCGGCGGACATCGGCGACATCATTTTCAGCTTATTCAGTTCCGCCCCGACTTTTTCGCGTGCCTCTTCAGGCATTTTGGCCTCGTCAATCTTGGCCTGCAGGTCGTCAATCTCATTGGGCGCGTCTTCCATTTCACCGAGCTCTTTCTGAATCGCCTTCATTTGCTCGTTGAGGTAGTACTCGCGCTGACTCTTTTCCATTTGCTTTTTAACGCGTCCGCGAATGCGTTTTTCGACTTGGAACAAGTCAATTTCTGCATCCATCAAGCCCAAAAGGTGATCGAGTCGTTCTTCAATCGCGGCAATTTCCAGGATGCGTTGTTTTTCCTCAAGGTCGACGCTCATATGCGCAGCGATGGTGTCGGCGAGCCGGCCGGGTTCATCAATGCCAGAGAGGGAATTAAGGACTTCCGCGGGGACTTTCTTACTCAAACCAACGTATTTTTCAAAGTGCTCAACGGCAACAGAAACCAGCTGTTCGCCCTCGTCTTTGGGCACATCGGGCGATTCGATTTGACGGCACTGCGCGCGGGCATAGAGGCCCTCGTCATCAATCTCCTCCACCAGCGCGCGATAACAACCCTCGACAAGCACTTTAATGGTGCCGTCGGGCAGTTTGAGCAACTGCAGAATATTGGACACCGTTCCGATTTGATACAGCTCATCTGCCTCTGGCGCATCATCGGAAGGGTTACGTTGCGCGACAAGCACCACTTGTTTGTTACCGGACATCGCGGACTGCAGTGCGGCAATCGATCGCTCTCGGCCAACAAACAATGGCAGTACCATATGCGGGTACACCACAACGTCTCGAAGGGGTAACAAGGGTAATTCAGTCGCTTGCAGGTCTGACATAGGCTTCTCCGTCGCTGTTAACCCTAACTTGGGGATGATACGGCGCGATTACAACCCTGTATCACATCTTTTTTTAGCCAAGCACAACGGCCGTCCGATGTGATCAATCATTCCTCACTTGCGGCGCGAGCATGCTCCTGAGATTCATAGACCAATAGCGGCTCGGATTCCCCGCGGATCACCGAGGCATCAACGACTATTTTTGCGACGTCCGGCTGTGATGGAATATTGTACATCGACTCCAAGAGAACATTTTCCAGGATCGAGCGCAGCCCTCGCGCGCCTGTCTTACGATCCATGGCCTTTTCAGCCACGGCACTCAACCCGTCCTCTCGAAAATCGATTTCGACACCTTCCAACTCAAACATCTTCGCATATTGTTTAGTCAAGGCGTTTCTGGGTTCAGTGAGTATTCTGACCAAAGCCTCAATATCAAGCTCCTCAAGGGTAGCAATAACGGGGAGTCGCCCGACAAATTCCGGAATCAGGCCGTACTGCACCAAATCTTCAGGCTCCAGATCGGCAAGCGTCTCGCCGAACTTGCGCGTCTCATCCTTGCTTTTCACTTCAGCGCCGAAGCCGATACCGCCCTTTTCAGATCGGTTACGAATCACCTTGTCGAGTCCCGCAAAGGCGCCGCCACAGATGAACAGAATATTGCTGGTGTCCACCTGCAGAAATTCTTGCTGTGGGTGCTTGCGTCCGCCTTGAGGCGGCACTGAGGCGACTGTGCCCTCAATAAGTTTCAGCAACGCCTGCTGAACACCTTCGCCTGAGACATCGCGCGTGATCGACGGGTTGTCCGATTTCCGAGAGATTTTGTCGATCTCATCGATGTAGACAATGCCCATTTGCGCACGTTCAACGTCGTAATCACATTTTTGTAGCAATTTTTGGATGATATTTTCGACATCCTCACCAACGTAGCCTGCCTCAGTCAGTGTCGTCGCGTCGGCAATGGTAAACGGCACATCAAGCAAACGTGCAAGGGTCTCCGCCAACAAGGTCTTTCCCGATCCTGTGGGGCCGACCAAGAGAATATTGCTCTTACTCAGCTCAACTTCATCGCCCTTGCCCGAACCGGATCCAGGAGAATGGCGCAGCCTTTTGTAATGGTTGTATACGGCGACCGACAACACCCGTTTAGCGCGCTGCTGACCAATCACGTATTGATCAAGAATGGCGTTAATCTCATGGGGAACGGGCAGGCGCTCATGCCCGCCCTCGGTCGCAGCGTCCTGAATTTCCTCGCGAATAATGTCATTACATAAATCGACACACTCATCGCAGATAAACACGGACGGGCCCGCGATCAGCTTGCGGACTTCATTCTGGCTCTTACCGCAGAACGAGCAGTAAAGCAGCTTGCCTTTGTCTTCGCTTGTTGTGTCGTTCGTCATTGTCTACAGCCCAACATCATTAGCCCATTGACGGCTCTAGGATACCGATCGGTACACCTTGATACGTTTAGGATGAGTTTGCAAGTCCCGCTGCGAGATCTGCAGCCTAAGCCGCCGCGCCACGACTCGCGACGACGCTGTCGACCAAGCCATACTCAACGCTTTGCTCAGCACTCATAAAGCGGTCGCGCTCGGTATCGCGCTCGATCACATCAAGTGGCTGCCCTGTGTGTTCTGCCATTAATTTGTTCAAGCGTTCTCTCAGATAGAGAATCTCTTTGGCTTGAATTTCAATATCACTCGCCTGTCCTTGAGCTCCGCCGCTCGGCTGGTGAATCATGGTACGCGCATTGGGCAAAATAAAGCGCTTACCCTTGGCGCCCCCAGAGAGCAAAAACGCCCCCATGGATGCGGCCTGACCAATACACATCGTACTCACGTCCGGCTTCACAAACTGCATTGTGTCGTAAATGGACAACCCGGCCGTCACCGAACCGCCGGGGGAATTGATGTACAGGTGAATATCTTTATCAGGGTTCTCAGACTCTAGGAACAGTAACTGCGCGACAACCAAATTCGCCATGTAGTCCTCAATTGGACCAACGATAAAGATCACGCGCTCTTTTAGCAGGCGAGAATAAATATCGAAGGAGCGCTCGCCCCGAGAGGTTTGCTCGATCACCATTGGTACCAGGCCGAGATTTTTAACGTCTACTCCAGCGCGCTCAGTCATGATGTCTTCCCTTGTTCGTCGAGCCGAGGTTGGCCGCCGGCACCGCCGGCAAAGTCAACGGCTCCGTAGCTGTGGATGCCGTATCGACCGGCAGTTTAACCCTCTTGGGAGGCGCGTGCAGTAGCTAGCGCGTCCTGATAGCTGCAGCTTTCCTCTTCGATCACGGCGCTCTCGAGAAGCTTCTCAACGACGCTGTCTTCCAAAACACGCGATTCAACGGCAGCGAGTTGATCGTTTTCGGAGTAATACCAATTGATCACTTCCTCTGGTTCTTGGTATGTCGAAGCGATGTCTTCAATCATCTCACGAACCTTCTTGCTATCAGCCTTGATACCCAACTGATCGATCATTTCTGCCAAAAGAAGTCCGAGTCGAACGCGTCGGTCGGCCCGCTCGGTGAACATCTCATCGGGGAGAATGCTCGACAGGTCCATATCCTGCTGAACACCGCCGCCGAACTGCTGGAACATCTGACGCCGCATATTATCGATTTCTTGCTTCACTAAACTCCCTGGGATATCCAGATCACTGTGAACAGACAACACGGCGTCCATGACCTGTTGCTTGACGTGATTATCGACTGCAGAGCGCAGTTCCCGCTCCATGTTTTTTTGTACTTCCTCGCGGAAGACCGCCTCACCGCCCTCTTCGACGCCGTAGGCCGCAAACAGTTTTTCATCCAGTGGCGCGAGTTCAAGCGCTTTGACCTCTTTCACAGTGATCGCAAACTGTACGGCGGCACCCTGAAGATCCTCGCTTTGGTAGTCCTCCGGGAACGTGAGATCGAGGGTCTTTTCGTCACCCGCTGACATACCGACGATGCCATCCTCAAACCCCGGGATCATTCGCCCAGAACCCAGCTGCAATGAGGTCCCCTCTGCGGAGCCTCCTTCAAAAGCCTCGCCATCTCGAGTCCCGACGAAATCGATGACCACCGTATCGCCATCCTCAGCGGCGCGATCGACCACAACCATCGCACCCTGTTGCTTGCGGAACACGTCAATAATGGTATCGACATCTGCTTCGCCAACCTCAGCGACCGGTTTTTTAACTGCGAAGTCAGCGACAGTCTTGATCTCAATATTGGGGAAGATTTCGAACGTTGCGGTGTATTCAACATCTTTCCCCGCATCAAAATTCCGCGCCTCTATCTTGGGTTGGCCTGCAGGGCGCAACTTCTCTGACACGACAGCCTCTTGAAATGACTGGCTGATTACTTCGCCCAATACCTCCTGACGAACACCGGCTCCAAAGCGCTGCTTCATAACGCGCATCGGGACCTTCCCGGGTCTAAACCCAGGAAGGCGAACATTTTTGGCAGCATCTTTCAAACGCTGATCAACCGCTTGGTCGACGCGTTCCGCTGGCACACCGACCGTCAAACGACGCTCAAGACCGGAAGTTGTTTCAACTGCAACCCGCATGATTTCTCCTGAAGTAGTCTGGTTTGCGTGCTATGGGTCACCCTCTGTGACACTCGAGAACTTGGTGCGGAAGGAGAGACTCGAACTCTCACGCCTTGCGGCACTGGAACCTAAATCCAGCGCGTCTACCAATTTCGCCACTTCCGCCTAAGTTAAGGCACGCAAACGTGTGATAATGCAGGGCGCGGATGTTGTCACAGTCGCGGGGGTTATTCAATGGTGCGGATACAGTAAAAAGCCCGTTGGGCCAGTCATTTTAAAGCCCGGGATGAGGGCGTAGCCGAGTGAGCGACTACATCGTATGCGTCGGTTTCTCTGAGTTAACGGCACCGCCTAGGTGATTCTCAATCTTGGCATTAGCCGCCGCGTCCTGATCCGAGAACTGAACGCCAATGCCGGCTTGGCGACCGTCCTGCGCACCCGCGGGGGTTACCCAAACCACCTTGCCAGCAATTGGAATTTTATCGGGCTCGTCCATGAGCGTCAGCAACATGAATACCTCATCACCGATAGCATACTTCTTGTTTGTGGGCACAAAGAGACCGCCATTGCGCAAAAACGGCATATAAGCGGCATACAGCACTGCCTTATCTTTAATCGTCAGTGACAGGATGCCTTGTCGAGATGATTCTGGCATGGTTGCAATCTACCTCCGAATTCAACCGCTGCCAAGCGCGGATTCTAGACGCTGTAGTTCCCGTAAAACGCCCGCCTCGGGCATCCGACTGAGCTCGACGCACTGACAAACCTGCGCCGCAAGAATATCTTTTGCCGGGTTACTGCCTCGATGAACCCGTTCTAGCGCAAGCGCGACGATCCGGTGCAGGTGCAGCAAAGCCCGTTGCTGCTCGACGGATCTCTCAGACTGCTGTCGAACTTCCCGCTCAATGGCTCGCTGCAGAGCGCCCAACCAAGACACCGGATCCAAACCCGCCAGCTCCGAGGCAACGCGGGTCCAGGGTATTTCTCCTCTTAACAGGCCGCCCACGACGTTCTCCAATGCTACGACCTCATCGGCTCCGCCAGACAGTACCGCAAGCGCGGAAATCGGCCGACCTTCCGCAAGAGCAAGCCCCTGCTCCGCTTGGACTCGATCACCCACGACAGACTGTAACCAATCAAGCGCAATCTTTGGCGAAGGTCTGTCGAGCTTTAACCATTGGCAGCGTGATCTCACCGTTGCCGGGAGTTGCCAAGGCCGCTCGGTGACCACCATGATCGTTGTTCGCCCTGCAGGCTCCTCAAGGGTCTTCAGCAGGCTGTTT
Source organism: Halieaceae bacterium (assembly GCA_038134505.1). Lineage (GTDB taxonomy): Bacteria > Pseudomonadota > Gammaproteobacteria > Pseudomonadales > Halieaceae > Luminiphilus. The sequence goes on from JAYPVH010000018.1 coordinate 45,531, forward strand.
GCGGCGCCCTGCGACATCGTGTGGGCCTGCTCAATAACCAGTATTTTACGCCCACCATAGGCAGCTGACTGGTGCACAAATTCTATCGCCCCACGAATCTGCTCGACACTTATTGCGCGTTTTTCAGGCTCTATGGCGACCCAGCGATAATCGCCATGCGCGCCAGCCTGTGCCGTAGAGCAACCTTCGCAGTGACCACAGGCACCGTCCTGATCGGGCTGTCGACACAGTAAATAGCCCGCTACGGCCGCCGCCAGCCACCTTTTGCCCAGGCCGTGACCCCCTGAAATCAAGAGTGCGTGATGCAAAGAATCGAACCGAACAGCCTGTTCAATTCGCCTAAACTCGGGAACAAACCAAGGGGGCGGGGCGGCACGCCAGCGGGACTCTAATTCGACGTCGCGGTCGCTCATAAACCATCCAACCACTCGGCCACTAAGAGACTGATCTGCCGCTGCACCTCATCGAGGGGCTTTGATGCGTCGACCACGCGATAGCGGTCTGGATTTTGGTGCGCTCGGGCCAGATAACCTTCGCGAACACGGCGAAAAAATGCCATATCTTCGCGTTCAAAACGATCTAACTCGCCGCGCGCTTGCGCCCGAGCTAGGCCGACTTCGGGCTCTAGATCTAACAAAACGACCCAATCTGGCCGGCGCTCACCTTGCACCAACTGTTCAAGTTGTTCGATAGCCTCAGTACCCAGTTGCCGACCACAGCCCTGATACGCATAGGTGGCATCGGTAAATCGATCACAGAGCACCCAACGACCTGCAGCAAGTGCCGGCTCGATTTTTAACGACAAATGCTGCGCGCGCGCGGCGAACACCATGAGTAACTCCGTCATCGGCGCGGGAGGTTCAATATCGTTGGAGAGTAGTAACGATCGGATGGTCTCGGCCAGCAGTGTGCCTCCGGGCTCACGCGTCGTCTCCAAATCAACGCCTCGGGCACGTAACTGAGCGGCGAGAAAGTCCCTGTTAGTAGACTTTCCCACCCCTTCCATTCCCTCGATAGTGATAAATCTTCCGGTCTGCATCACGGTGGTGTTGACCTGTAGTCTTGGCGACGAACTCGCTGGTACTGTCGCACATTCTGCTCGTGCTCTGCGAGTGTTTCGGAAAATTCATGGGTGCCGTCACCTCGGGCGACAAAATAGAGCGTCTCGCTGTTATCCGGCATAAAGACCGCCTCAAGTGCCGCGCGACCGGGTAACGCAATGGGTGTCGGAGGCAGCCCTGCAATTCGGTACGTATTATAGGGATTGCTATTGTCTTGCAGGTGTCGTCGAGTGAGGTTGCCGTCGAACTGAGGACCCAGCCCGTAGATCACAGTGGGATCAGTTTGCAGTCGCATACCGCGTTGTAGTCGGCGAATGAAAACCCCTGCAATCTGCGCACGCTCACTCGCCACAGCCGTTTCCTTCTCAATGATGGAGGCCAATATTAGCGCCTCAAAAGGCGACGCTAGGGGCAGGTCCGGATTTCGATCCCGCCACAGCGCTTGCAGTAGGTCTGTCAGCTCAGCATGCGCTCTCAGCAACAGACTGCGATCACTATCTCCCCGTGTAAAGGCGTAGGTTTCAGGTAGAAACCACCCTTCAGGCCATTCGCTTTGACCCACCAGCTCTGCGATCTCGAGGGGATTATCGAGTGATAGCAGCGGCGTAATTTCCGGTTGTTGGTGCAATATGCCGAGCGCTTCGCGAAGCGTAAGTCCCTCTGGTATGGTCACCCGGTATTGCACGACTTGGCCACTGACCAGCAGCATCAATAAATCCCGCGCCGAAAGCCCTGCATGCAGGCGATACTCACCGGCTTTCACCTGAGAGTCTATCTGATGCATCCGCGCAATCCAGCCGAGCAACCGCGCATTCTCTAGCAAACCCTCATCTTCAAGCGTCGTTAAAATGCGATGCAAAGAATCACCGCGGCGGACCATCAATGCACGGCCCTGATCAGGTGCCAAAACTTGTTGATCGAGGACGCGCAAGCCATGCCAAACCAACACGCTGACAGTGAGCGCGACGCCCAGTAACACAGCTGCGGTAAGTTGAAGCGGTCGCGACGCGCGGATACGGTCAAACCCCATTATAGCTTCGCCCTAAAGGCCCCACGACACACGTGAGTCTGACGCATTGCTAATCGAAGCGGCTGAAGATGAGGGAGCCGTTGGTGCCGCCAAATCCAAAGGAATTGGACAGCGCGTGACGGATTTCTAGCTCCTGTGCGGTATTCGGCACGTAGTTCAGATCACAGCCTTCACCAGGCTGGTCCAAATTAATCGTCGGGGGCGCCACGCCATCTCGTATTGCAAGAATACTGAATACGGCCTCCACAGCCCCGGCAGCACCGAGAAGATGGCCAATCATTGACTTAGTCGAGGACACTGCAAGCGCCGATGAAGCATGGCCAAACACCTGTTTGACACCCATCGTTTCGGCCTTGTCACCGACTTGGGTGGATGTGCCGTGCGCATTGATATACTGAATATCATCGGCATTGAGGCCGGCATCACGCAGCGCGTTTTGCATTGACGCCGCTGCACCACGACCGTCCTCAGGCGGTGAGGTCATGTGATACGCATCGCCACTCATACCGAACCCTGTCACCTCGGCATAGATCTTCGCGCCACGAGCACGCGCACTATCGAGAGACTCGAGCATCAATACCGCAGCGCCATCTCCAAGGACAAAACCATCTCGATCAGCATCCCAAGGTCTCGATGCTAAAGTCGGGGCATCGTTGCGAGTACTCAGCGCCCGCGCTGCAGCAAACCCACCGACACCTACCGGCGTTGTCGCCATCTCAGCACCGCCTACGAGCATGGCATCGGCATCCCCCTGAGCGATTAAACGCGCCCCAAGTCCGATATTGTGTGTGCCCGTCGTGCAGGCGGTCACCACCGCCAGATTAGGACCGCGCAGGTTGTACATGACCGAGAGGTTGCCCGAAATCATGTTAATGATCGCGCCGGGTACGAAGAACGGTGAGATACGTCGAGGGCCCGACGCACGCACGATTTCAGTATTACTCTCGATACTGCCGATACCGCCAATCCCAGAACCGATCGCACAGCCTATACGATCACAATTTTCCTCGGTCACCTCGAGACCCGAATCGCGCATGGCCTGTATCCCGGCCACCATGCCAAATTGGACGAACGGGTCCATACGTTTGGCGTCTTTTGGGGGCAAATAACCCTCAACAGAAAAGTCTTTCACACTTGCGGAAAACCGCGTAGTGAAGGGTTCGGCATCAAACGTCGAAATCGCGGCAGCACCGCTGACCCCGTCGCAGATGTTCCGCCAGCTTGTAGCGACATCCAAACCTACCGGTGTCACGGCGCCCATACCCGTCACAACAACTCTATGCCCGTTCACGCATTCCTCCTGATGACTGGGTGTTCCTCACGCTGCCATTTGATGCTAAACACTCGATATTGTAATCAAAAAAAAGCCGCTCTACGAAGTAGAACGGCCCCGCAGGATCTCGAAACCCTCAGGAGAGGTTTTCGTTGATATAGTTGATAGCCAGTTGCACCGTGGTGATTTTCTCGGCTTCTTCATCTGGAATTTCGGTTTCGAACTCTTCTTCCAGAGCCATCACCAGCTCAACGGTGTCTAAAGAATCAGCGCCGAGGTCATCGACAAAAGATGACTCGTTATTCACTTCTTCTTCTTTAACGCCCAACTGCTCGGCGACGATTTTCTTCACACGATCTTCAATGTTGCTCATGGTTATCCTGGTTCTCCCCATAGTGTCGAGGCGGTTGCCCCATTCAGTGGTGCGAATTCTACCTGCAAATCCAAAAAGTAAAACCCTTGATTTGCTGTAGTTTTACGCCATGTACATACCGCCGTTGACATGGATTGTTTCCCCAGTGATGTAACCCGCAACATCACTGGTCAAAAATGCGACTGTCGCCGCAATCTCTTCTGACTGGCCCAAACGCCCCAATGGAATTTGCTCCAGCATCACTGTTCGTTGTTCGTCGCTCAGCTCTCGCGTCATATCGGTATCAATGAATCCGGGCGCGACGCTATTGACCGTGATCGCGCGCGAGCCCACTTCTTTGGCGAGTGCTCGTGTAAATCCCTCGGCACCGGCCTTGGTCGCCGCATAATTACTCTGTCCCGCATTGCCCATCGAGCCGACCACGGACGAAATGTTGACAATACGCCCCCAGCGCGCCTTGGTCATACCCCGAAGACACGCTTTGCTCACCCGATACAAGGCGTTCAGGTTGGTATTGATGACATCGCTCCACTCATCGGCTTTCATTCGCATCAACAAATTGTCGCGGGTGATGCCTGCGTTATTGACCACGATCAGGGGCGCGCCAAATCGCTCGTTGATCGTGGACAGCACCGAATCAACGGCGTCATCATCCGTAACGTTGAGGCACAGACCGGCGCCGCCGTGCGGCGCGAGCCATGAATCGATACCTTCCGCACCCGATTCCGAGGTGGCTGTTCCCACAACGACATGGCCGTGAGCGACGAGCGCCTCGGCTATCGCTTTACCAATGCCACGTGATGCTCCCGTGACCAGCGCCACGCGTTGCGCGGAAGACTCACACATAACTATCTCTCCTCCGGCACGTTCGCATTGCCCACGAGAGCTAAACGCGCCTCTTCAAGTCCTGCCGGTGCCTCTATCGCGTAACACGCGGCCGATTTATCAATGCGTTTCAACAGACCACTCAGCACTTTTCCCGGTCCACATTCGACAAAATTCTGACAGCCACAATGCAATAGCGTTTGCACGCACTCTGTCCAACGAACTGGACTTACCACTTGCTCTACCAACAAACGGCGAATCGTTTCGGGATCCGTCTGAGGCTGAGCGGTCACATTACTCATCACCGGCATCTCGGGCGGATGCAGTGACACTTGCGACAGACCATCTGCCATCGCAACTGCCGCAGGCTGCATGAGCGGCGTATGAAAAGGTGCGCTAACAGGCAGTGGTAAAGCGCGCTTTGCACCTGCCTCTTTTAGCGCCTCAATCGCTCGCGCAACCGCGTCAGCATGCCCGGCAATCACCACCTGCCCCGGCGCATTAAAGTTCACTGCGCCAACGTAATCTTCTGTACACACTGTTTCACAGACATCCACAATCTGCGCATCATCCAGACCGATGATCGCCGCCATTGCGCCTTCGCCGACCGGCACCGCGCTTTGCATTGCTTGACCGCGGCGCTGCACGAGCCGGGCCGCATCGGCCAAACTCAGCACACCTGCCGCAACCAATGCGGAGTACTCACCGAGGCTGTGACCTGCAACGTAGTTGGGTCGCGCACCATTCTCTTCGAGCCAGACACGATAAAGTGCCACACTGGCTGTCAGAATGGCTGGCTGGGTGAACTCGGTGAGCGCGAGCCGATCAGCCGGGCCCTGCTGAACGAGATGCCACAAATCGTAGCCCAAGGCCTCGCTACTCTCTGCAAAGCTGGTGGCCACCGACGAATACTGCTCGGCAATCTCGGACAGCATACCCACAGCCTGCGAGCCTTGACCCGGAAACAAGAAAGCCAATGCACTCATTGAGCAGCCTCTATCTGAATCTGACAACGGAATCCCCTCGCTTTAGCGAGAGGATGGCAGGGGATGGGATGATGCAGAGCGAATCGTGCACAAAAAATGAAACGGTGCGGTATGATTAGTCGTCACTGCCGGTGTCGACGACTTTCTTACCTCGATAAAAACCGTCCGCACTAACATGGTGCCGACGGCGGGTCTCTCCCGACGTCTGATCGACTGTCAACGTCGACGAATCCAGCGCATCATGCGAACGTCTCATACCGCGACGCGAACGCGTCTTTTTATTTTGTTGTACAGCCATGATGGCCTCCTCAACAGGTGATGCGAGCTGACGACCCGCAAATTTATCTATCGCTTCTCAACACCTCTGTTAGGTGTCAGAGTTCTTCAGCGATGCCAATACGCTGAAGGGATTTTCGCGTTCAGCATCCTCAACAGGTAATGCCGGCGCGACCACACGACCCGACGTCACACCGCAATCGCGTTCGGCGTGGTAACTAAACTGAGGCAATGCCAAGAGCAGCTCCTCGTCAACCACACCCCACAAATCAACTTCTTCTGCCATCACCAAGGGCTCAAGAGACCCAGGTAATGCAGCGGCCTGCTCATCGTTCCAGACGGCAGCAAGCCGAGATGACGTTTCCAGAACCACCTCGAGCTCCTGCAGACAGCGCTGGCAGGCCACTTTCACCTGCGCGACGACTACGATCGCTGCGATCGGGCGGCCTTCCTCGTCCCTATCAAACTGAATTTCAGTCTGAACCGATCCGACAATACTCAGCACCGCGTCGCGCAGACGTGGCAGACGCGCTGCTGAAAGCGTACCCTTTAAGTGGATTCCCCGCGCGGCAAGCGTGCGGAATTCCACCATGTGAGGTAGGGCGGCATTCGTCATGGGCGCGGATCATACGGTTGCGAGGTCCCGCTGTCAAAAAAAAGTCTACAATTCAACGGCTTTGGTAAAGAGTTCACAAAATCGGAGTTCAGCTCATGAAAAGGCTTATTTTGGCGTCATCCTCTCCCTATCGCGCCCGGTTGTTAGAGCGACTGGGCATACCCTTTACCACCTGTGCACCTGACATCGATGAACACCCAAATCCCAGCGAAAAAGCCGATGCCTTGGCGAGTCGATTGTCAGTTGCCAAAACGCTTGCTGGCGCCGCTTTGCAGCGCGATGAGCACTCCCTCATTATCGGCTCTGACCAAGTCGCAAGTTGTCGAGGTCGACTGCTGGGCAAGCCAGGCACCATCGAAAAGGCCCAGCAGCAACTCGCCTGGTGCGCGGGGAACACGGTGCGCTTCGAAACTGGGCTTGCGGTCTTCGACAGCGATACACAAACGCTATTGCAACATACCGAGCCTTTCGAAGTGCGGCTGCGCGCGCTCAGCGAGCGAGAAATTACACATTATGTCGAACGCGACCAACCACTCGATTGCGCCGGCAGTTTCCGCTGGGAATCACTAGGCATTGCGTTATTCCAGGGCATGTCGGGACATGACCCGACCGCTTTGGAGGGTCTACCGATGATCGCTTTGTGCTCTTTTTTACAAGATCTCGGTGTCGAGGTGCTATAGGCGCCCGTCGCAACGCGCCCTCGCTGAGCACCCCTCCTTGAAGCGGACCCGCCTTCGACATCCACCCTCACTGAGCGAGGCGCGCGATCACCCGCGCCAATTCTTCGGGCAAAGGCGATTCCAAAGCGAAACGTTCATCGCTCAAACTGAACTTGAGGCTGTGGGCGTGCAAAAATAGGCGCTCTAGGCCGCACTCACGAGTCAAGCGCTCAGTTTTTTCGTTCGCGTATTTGTCATCACCTAAGATAGGGAAACCAGCGTGCCGAGCGTGCACCCGAATCTGATGTGTCCTGCCCGTTATTGGCTTCGCCTCGATTAAGGTCGCGCCGGGCAGACGACGGATAACCCTGAACTCAGTCTTGGCAGATTTCCCATCCGGACTCACTCGCACCATGCGCTCGCCCGACGAGAGTGCAAATTTCTCCAGGGGTGCGGTGACTAATTTCAGATGCGCTGGCCATTTTCCCCCAACCAAAGCGAGATAGCGCTTGTCGACGCGATCACTCCGCAACTGCGTATGAAGATCGCGCAATACTGCGGCCTTCCTCGCTAGCAAAATGAGCCCGGAGGTATCCCGATCTAACCGGTGCACCAATTCTAGATAGCGGCCTTCTGGATACATGGCGCGCAACGTTTCAATCAACCCAAAATTGATACCACTGCCACCATGAACGGCGATGCCCGAGGGCTTGTCAATCACCAGCAGCGACTTCTCATCCAACACCACCTGACGCGCGAGCAGCGCCTGCAGCGATTGGGGCACCCTAGACACGGCCACACTGTCCTGCGCCGGTGCGCCGAAAGGCGGAATACGCACTTCATCTCCTACTTCAAGACGACTCTCGGGTTTTGCTCGACCGCGGTTAATCCGCACCTCCCCCTTGCGAATAGCTTTATAAAGCCGCGTTTTCGGGACATGCTTGATCAGTCGCAACAGATAATTATCCAGCCGCTGGCCAGATTCGGCTTCAGCCACAGTGATGTGCTGCACAGAGCGAGTATCTAGCGATGCCATTCATTCCTCTCAAATGCTCATTGATCCCTAGCCACTATGGTGCTACATTCCGCGCGTCGAAAGGCCAATAGACGACGTTGATGGCTCATCATAGTCGATCTTCAAGGAAAGATAAGGCCGCAGATCATCTTGTTTTGGGCGCGCATAGTAGCGCAGCCGGTGATCAAAGAGCGAGCACCATCGGGTGCTTCGATCGCGCGTCGTCTTAGACTTTCGACATGGGACGCCGGAAACGGCGCCGGGACACCAGTCATGGTGAATAATTCCCAGGCGGCTCGACGGCAAGAAAAAACCGCGATTCATGACGCGGAGCGATTTTCCACTGGGGACCCGTTGGGTCGCTCGTGTAACAAGAGTCAGGCAGTCAAATCTGCCCCAAGAAGGTCCTGAACTGGTTGTCATGTCTGGACTTTCACCTCTCGGAAGATGAAGACGTCTTCCTCGCCCCGTTCAGTTGGATCGCCAACTGGAAAAACACTATGAAAAAGATGCTCATCAATGCCACCCAGGCTGAAGAAGTTCGGGTCGCTCTGGTTGATGGCCCACGCCTGTACGATCTCGATATTGAAAATCGGAATCGCCAACAGACCAAAGCTAACGTTTACAAAGCTAAAATTACTCGTGTTGAACCGAGCCTTGAGGCCGCATTTGTCGACTTCGGCGCTGACAGACACGGCTTTCTTCCCCTCAAGGAAATTGCACATGAGTACTACCGCAGTGCGGCACCTGAGGGTGATGGCAAACAACGGATCAAGGACCTGCTAAAAGAAGGCACCGAGGTCATTATTCAAGTCGATAAGGAAGAGCGCGGAACCAAGGGCGCCGCCCTGACAACGTTCATCAGCCTAGCTGGCCGATACATGGTCCTGATGCCCAACAATCCGCGTGCGGGCGGCATTTCCCGACGCATCGAGGGCGAGGATAGAACGGACTTACGAGAGGCCTTGTCTGGACTTGTCATTCCCGATGGTATGGGTGTCATTATCCGTACGGCAGGCGTTGGTCGCAGTACCGAAGAACTGCAGTGGGATCTCGACTACCTCGTACAACTTTGGGAAGCCATTTCGACGGCGTCGAAAAACAATGCGGCGCCTGTGCTCCTATATCAGGAGAGCGATGTCATCATTCGTGCCATCAGAGACTATCTGCGAGACGACATCGACCAAGTGCTGATTGACGATCCCAGAGCGTTCCAACAGGCGTATGATTTTGTCAGCATGGTGATGCCAAAGTATCAATCTCGCCTGCGCTATTACCAAGACCCCATCCCGCTGTTCAACCGTTTTCAGGTTGAGGGGCAAATCGAGACGGCATTTCAACGCGAAGTGCGCCTGCCCTCCGGCGGCTCTATTGTCATTGATCCAACCGAGGCCTTGATTTCCATCGATATCAACTCATCTCGCGCGACTAAAGGGTCGGATATCGAGCAAACCGCTTTGCAGACCAACCTTGAGGCAGCGGATGAAATCGCCCGCCAACTCCGTTTGCGAGATATGGGGGGGTTAGTCGTCATTGATTTTATCGACATGGGCGCCAGCAAGAACCAACGCGCGGTTGAGAACCGCATTCGTAATGCTCTGGAAATTGACCGAGCACGCGTTCAGGTCGGCCGCATCTCTCGTTTCGGTTTGTTGGAAATGTCCCGCCAGCGCTTGCGCCCGTCCCTGGGCGAAACCAGTGCCGTGGTCTGCCCCCGCTGCACCGGGCAGGGCGCTATTCGCGATACCAAGTCACTGGCGCTGGCGATTTTGCGACTCGTTCAGGAGGAAGCCGCGAAAGAACGAACCGGCGAAGTGCGCGCGATCGTACCCGTAGATGTCGCAGCATTTCTTCTGAACGAAAAACGGTCGGCGGTTAACGATATCGAGAGTAACAGCGGGGTTCGTGTGCTCGTCATACCCAACCCCAATATGGAAACACCGCACTTTGATGTCATTCGTATGCGTGACGATGAAATCGAAGACAGCGCCAAACTCAGTTTTGAAGTTGATCTGGCCATACCGGATCCGGTAGCCATTCGCGATGAAAGTGACAGCCAACCCTCAGCACCGCAAGCTTTGGTTCGCGGTGTAACACCACAGGGCCCGGCACCCGTCGCCGCTGAAAAGCCAGCAAGTAAAAAACGCGAACCATCCAAAACGCGTGGCAAACAGTCAAATAAGGCAGCCAAACCTAAAAAGCCGGGGCTGGTCGCACGGATTTTTGCCGCGCTGTTTGGCTCAGCTGATGACGCCTCCGAGAAAGAGAACCAGGGAGCGGCCAAAAAATCTCAGGGCAAGAACCGAGCGCAGCAACGCGATGGCAAACAGCCCTCTCGCTCCCGCAATGATCGTAACCGCCGTCGCCGAGGCTCTCGGAATGATACCGATAACGATCAGCAAAGCGATGAGCCTATAGCGGCGCCCATGACCGAGCAAGCGGCCGAACAGGACGACAGTAACGACGACTCTCAGAAGCGCTCACGCCGGCGCAGAGGTCGACGTGGTGGTCAACGTCGTCGAAGCAATGACGGGGTCGCAGATCAAGCTGAAGAAAACTTAGAAGCGACTGTCGCCGAGACTGATGAGGCTCCATACAGCGAGGACACTCCCGCGGCTGATGTCGATGCCGATGCCGATGGCGTCGCAGCAGACGCGACGCCAAGACATCGTCCAGCGGAAAAACGTCGAGAAGGACGTCGCCGTCGCAACCGTTCTGAGCAGACCGACTCTCAAGGTGCCGACCTTGATCAA
>JAYPVH010000019.1:0-42579 GCA_038134505.1 Halieaceae bacterium
CCGCATCCTGATACAGCGCGGCAGGCGGCGCATCCTCGCCATAGAAATAAGCCACATCGGCGACATTGCGGCCCTGCTGCAGCAACAGCGAGGAGCGCGAGAGGTAGTCCACCCAAGGTCTTGCCAAAGGCGCCCAAGTGTCGTGGCGATTAAAGTACTGACCAAAGATAAACAGCGAGAGTCCCGGCACTTTGTCATCCACCGGCTGGTGCACGGAGGTGTGAATCACGGGACGGTTGACACCATTCACAAACTCCAAGTCAATAATGCGCTTGAGATAACTCGGCACGTGATCCCACGGTGCCATCGCTGATGTCATGCTCTCTGCCGCCACATATCGACGACCGTAAATATGCGCCACGGACGCCGCACCCTTCATGTCATTGACATGAGCAAAGTTGGGGCCCGCCTCGCGGGAGTGCGTCCACATCGCAGACATGGGTATATCCGCATAGCTGCGCATCGTGAGGTCGTCGCCCAAGGACGGGCGTCCATTTTCAAGTGCCTCACCGTACACCAGCAAACCGTGCTCATGCGCGACCTCGGCCACGGTGCCATAGTGCTCACGTGATAACAAATCGGCTAGAGTGCGACGAAAATCATACAGAAAGGCGTCGCTCTGCTCGCGGTCGCCCATGACCACACCTGTCAACGCCGGCAACCAAGGTGTCGGATCATAGCCTCGTAGCGCCTTGAACTGCTCGATCATCGCAGGTGTCCAGTTCGCAGCACCCACCTCGATCGAATCGGTCAGAATGGCGTCGAGAAAATCCTGCTCAGCGAGTGGACTACCGAGCGTATCGGCATATAAGCCCAAGTAGTGCTCGAGATAGCGCCTCACTGCGGCGCCATCATATTTATCAACCTCTAAACCAGTGGCCTCCGGCGTCGCCGGATGATTGGTTGTGCCCAAAAGCGAATACCCCAAGCGGAGAATCGTCCAGCGCCCAGCGGGTGGCGTCCAGTCAAGCGCACCATCGGCAGAAAAACGATCACTGAGATCAATCACAGTCTGCGGATCGACACCGATCACCGCATCTTCAACGGCGCCCAAATGATAGTAGTCTTTCTCGATCTCAAACCCCGCCTTTGCCTCGAACTGGTCGATTGAGACATCGGCCGACAGCGCCAACTCGGCAATAGTCAGGGGAGCCTCGCCAACATTGCCGAAGGCAGCACCAGGACCGCCCATGACCGTACCCTCAGACGCGCTGCCTATCGATGAAATTGCGGCACCGAAATCCCCCGGTCGAAAAACTACGCGAAAGTGGCGCGCCGTGATCGGCGTAAAGTTGTGCGTGGTTTGCACCGGCATCACCGCTAAGTCAGTGATCGCTCGCCACGCGATACGATCTTCGGAGACTTCTAGCATCGGTTTGACCAGTGCGCCCAAAAACATTGCTGAAGCACCCGGCATAAACACGCGTGCCGAGCGCACGGTCTGGGGTGCGTCATAGTCGATATATAATTCGAGCGGCGCATCGAGACCTTGTCGACTCAAAGATGCGGTTGTTGTGAGGTCGCCATCACTGATTGCCGACCAATCACCGGTTTGTCCGGAGGACAGTGTGTAGGTTGCCTTCGGCAAAGCCTCGACCTCCATGGCTGGAAAAGCCAAGACACGCACATCAGCGTAATACTGTGGGGTCAAGGTTTCGGACTCTGGCCGAAAGGTATCGCCAGCACCCATCAACTCAGACAGACCGGGCTGTTTGCCGATATCCTGAAACGGACCCGTGACCATGGGCGGATGTGGCAGCACTTCGCTGACAGCTTGGCCACCATCCACAGTGGTGGCACTCCATACCAACTTCTTCAAGCCATCGGCGTTGGGTACCCAAGGACCACCCGTCTCTGACCAGCCGGGCGACGCGGCAATCGCCAACTCAAGACCGAGCGACTCAGCTTGAGTCCCGGCAAAACGGAAGGCCGCTTGCCAGTCAGGCTCCATATAGACCAAACGCTGATCGACAATCTTCGGAGTCGCCAGATTGGCGTCAAAATTCTGCAGGCCGCCGATGCCCACCGAACTCATCCATTCGAGGTCTTTAGCAATGCCCTCTTGCGTCACATTACCATTCATCCAGTGCCACCAGACCCGAGGGCGAGCCGACTGTGGTGGATCAATAAAAGCCGCGGCCAATTGTTCGTTGTTCAACCAGTCGGTACGCGGGGTCGGGATCTCTGTCGAGTCCGACATACAAGCGGTGAGGAACGCGCTCGCTATAACCATGTAACCCACGAACAGCCCTCTTTGGGTTATTTGATCATTCACAGCACCGATCCTCTTAATGTTCTTGGTTCTTGGTTCTTGGTTCTTGGTTCTTGGTTCTTGGTCTTTGGTTCTCGAGTTGCTCTTTGCAGCTTGAGTCTCCTACAGCCTTCTTCCTCAATACCAATGGACTAGCTCACATGCTGGCTATTGTGCCTTGTCAACTTTGATTACGCTACCTAGCAGTGGGCTTCTCACTATGAATCCTATTGAGGCATACCTTCAGCACCCAAAGTCGATGGCGTATGACCTCAAATGACAAGTTGTTTTGATACCGGCTCGCATCCATTTGGATCATGGCGACCGCTTGCAGTTCAACGCGAACCCCGTAACTCTATGGGCTTTGAAACTAGACGAATCGAGTCCGCATTATGCAGTGGTACACCGGCAACACCCTTTACGACACGCTGTTATTAATTGGCTTCGCCTACGCGGCGCTGGTCCTTGTCTCGAGTTTCTTCGGAACTGCCGCCTACGGGGGGCGCTTCGGTGGTAGCCGCAGGGGCAAGGGAGTCAAACTCGGCTCCAAGGTAGGCTGGGTGGTGATGGAGCTACCCGGTCTCATCGTGTTCCCCGTAGTGTTTTTCATGGGATCTCGCGCAGACCAAGCGGTGCCTCTCTTCTTCCTCGCTATCTGGATGATCCACTACAGCAATCGCGCATTGATCAATCCATTGCTGATGCGTGTGCAGCCTGGATCGACGGCGAGTTTCTCCATTGGTGTTGTTGTCGCAGGTTGGATCACGCTGTTCCTGCATGGCTACTTCAATGCGGCGTACCTCACGGAGTTTGGCACCCACTACCAGGTGTCTTGGTTTGCCGATCCGCGATTTCAAGTCGGTTTAGCGATTTATCTGATCGGTTTTGTGCTCAATATTCATTCTGACGCGATTCTCCGCAACCTGAGATCAAAGCATCCAGCGCCTGACGAGCCGCGATACAAAATACCCTACGGTGGCGCATTTCGCTGGGTCAGCTGCCCCCAATACCTCGGAGAAATTCTATCTTTTACAGGATTTGCAGTGATGACGTGGAATCTTGGCGCAGTATTCGTACTGGCAATGACTGCCGGTAATCTCATTCCTCGCGCGATCTACACACACGGGTGGTTTCGAAAGAACTTTGACGACTACCCCCGCGAGCGACGGGCGATTTTCCCCGGCCTACTTTGACTGTTTTGGCTAACAAACTGGCCTTGTGCAAGACATGAACGAAGCACTTAAAGAGCACAGAGCCCTAAACATGTTCTCCCGTCATCTGATTTTCGGCAGCAACACCAGTTGAGCCTGATTGACGCTGTGCTCGATACCCCAATCGGTGGCAATTGATGTGCCACAAACCGCACACTTTAGTACCAGGCACTGTGCAGTCAGGCGTTGCCTTCAACACCAACATCGATGTGAATCTTCACGCCCTCATCACCTGTTAATCGAAAGTCTGTTGCGTTAGCGTTATAGAAGTCATCATTAGCCACTGTGGCTGAGAAGGCATTACCGAGATTCGTAAAAAGTCCGCCGAGTGTATAACTGGAGGCCACATGAGTCAGATCCACGACCGACGACGACAGCCCTTATTTCCAGCACTTCAGGGAAGCGCCTTTCCGCAGGCTACTCTGACGGTGGTGCTGTTCTGCCTACTGCTGCAGGCCTGTGGCGGTGGTGGCGGCAGCTCTCCCAGCAACCCGGTGGTGATCACACCTGAACCTGAACCCGCAACAGGTCTCTGGGTTCAGAGTACAACCGGAGGCGGATTGCAACGCTATACGGAAGGCCTTAATCAACTGGTCCAGAGTCGCAGTGCCCTGTTCGACGATGCCATCGCACTCACGGCAGTTGCCGATGCGCCCGCGGCGGAGACAGCGGGCTTCTCTAGTACCTACACTGTCGATGCCGCTGTCGATGAATACGATATTGTCAAATACGACGGCTCTATCCTTGCTGTCGCACCGAGTCGCAGCAGCTGCTGTTTTATCGCTGAAGTCGATGTCGTCGCCGATGCCCTGATCGCCCCACCCGTGGGCAATTCGGAGATTCGACTATTTTCTACACAGCCCGAGGCGGGTTCAGCGACGCCAGTCAGCACGATCGCTCTGGCTGAGGACCAGCGAGCCGAGGGTCTTTATCTTCAAGAGGGAACACTGCAGGTCTTGCTGTCGACCGCTTGGTGGGGAACCTTTGGACCCCGCTTTATCACACCCGATTACTGGGTCGACCAACAGGTCTCAATCATTCACTACGATCTAAGCAACCCAAGTAGCCCGACCAAAGCCTCGACAACCACAATTGAGGGCGCCCTGGTGGCCTCGCGCCGGATCGGTGACGACATTTTTCTTATCACCCGTCACGCGCCAAAGATTGAGGGACTGATCGCCTATCCACAAACAGCCGAGGAGGCGGCCGCGAATGAAACTCTGCTCGCGAGTGTGAGCGCAGAGCAAGTCCTGCCCAGCATCACAATCGATGGCAGCGTGGTGTCGCCACTCTCACTCGACGAATGTTACCGAATCGATCCAGAGCATGAACTCGCCACACCCACGCCTAGTGATTCGATGATTACTACACTGCTGGCGATATCAGCCAGCACGGGCGAAATCAAGCAATCAGCCTGCACCCTTGAGCCCGTGAGCGGTGTCTACCTCGGTCAGAATCTGATCGCGCTGACGCACGTGCGCTGGGACCTCGATAACGGAGGTACCCTGCTTCACCTGTTGGATCGATCTAATTTCAATTACCGAGGCTCAGAGCAACTCGCCGGAGCACTGTACTCGGGTGGTAATGCCGATTTTCGAGTCAACGAATTTGACGGCACTGTGCGTCTCGTGACGACCGAGAGAACCGATGACCCTGATGATCTCTGGCAACACAGGCTCTATATCCTCTCACCTCATGAGCGTGACGCTGAGATCGAGCGTCTGGGACTCTTAGGAGAGGACCAGAACATCGGCAAGCCAAATGAGGATCTGTACGGTGTTCGGTTTATGGGCTCAAGAGCCTATCTGGTTACCTTTGAACGGATTGATCCGCTCTATGTCATCGATCTTTCTGACCCACGTCAACCGACAATTGCTGGAGAACTTGAGGTACCGGGATTCTCTGATCTGTTACACGAGGTCAGTAGCGATCTGCTTCTGGGCCTGGGCGGCGATGCACGCAATCGTCCCAAGATCGAGCTGTATAACATTGCGAATATCAGTCAGCCGCAATCACAGAGTCTCATTAGCCTGGGTGCTGAGTGGGACTGGAGCTACACGCCAGCTCGCTACGATCGCCACGCCTTCACCTATCTTGCCGGCGAGGAAAGCGATCGCTTCACTGTGCCCTATAGTGGTGGCGGCCTGGTCGACAACACCTATGTCCAAGAAGATCGCATCGCGCTTTTTGAAATTCAGAATAAAGCCAATCCGGCTGAGGCACTGATCGCACCGGTCGGTAAAGTGACGCTGTCATCGGGAGCGGTCGACGGTAGCACGCGTGTCGTGATTGATAGCGACGCCTTATACGTGATCACCTGGACTGACCTTTTGAGCGGTTTTTGGTCGAACCCCGAGGCAATGACCGACTTCGGTACGGAGTGATTGGCCCATCATGGCGAAGCGGCTGTGCGCCAAACAGCCGCAGCACTTTATAAAGTACAGCCGCAGCGCTTGATTCAACTCAGCTGTAGCGCTCCATAAAGACAGTCGCGCCGCTTGATGACACGCCGGGCCGCCCTGTGAAGGCTGTGGCTTACACCGAGCGCACAGTCAGCGGCTCAATAGCCACTGCCCGATGATTTGCCGCCGCTGCCGTCAGGATCGCCCCCTTTATTGACCAACGGGCTCAGATTATCGCTTTCCTCGCCATACCAGGTTCGGAACTCAGCAAATCCGGGGACTTCAGCAAAGCTACTATTGACGCTTGGGTCAACTTCGACGTGGATCAGCGACGGTCGACCCGAGGCGAGGGCGCGTTCGATCGCGGGGCGAATATCCTCGACCGTGTCGACAAACTCTCCGTAAGCACCGAAACTCTCGGCCGTCTTATCTAGGCGAACATTGCGGTTCCAGCGCGCCTCCGGAATAGGCGTATCGGGACCAAAATTGGCCTTGTAAGACGCCTCCTCGAGTCCCCAAGCGTAGTCAACAGAGACCACCACCACGACCGGCAGATTCTTGCGCACCGCCGTTTCCATCTCTGCAATGTGAAAGAGCATCGACGAATCCCCGGTCAGTACGACTACCGGACGCTCATCACCGACAGCCAATTTCGCGCCTAATGCATAGGGCAAACCCGTACCAATTGCGCCATAGTTCGAGCTCCACATCGCATCGCGCGGATTCATCATCAGCGCCGCGTTAAACCACATACTCGCGGCACCCCCATCGCGCACAACGACGGTATCCGCAGGCAGAGCACAACTCGCCTCGACCGCCAAACGCCCCGTATGAATCGGCTTTGAGGTCTCGGGTAACTTTGAAACCAATGATTGTTTATACGCTTGGTGGTCGGCCACGAACTTGGCGACATCGGCGGGCAATGTCCCGGCAAAGTCACCTAAAGCCGCCCTCAACTGAGGTACAACAGCCCGAAGGTCACCCACCAAGGGGGCATCAATCGGTCGATTCACGCCAATGGCTGTTGGGTCTTGTTCAATATAAATCCACTGGCGATCAGTCGACCCTTTAGACCAGTGTCGTCCGCGACCATAGTGCATGGCCTCGCCAATTTCTGTACCGATAGCCACCACCGCGTCCGCTCTCGCCACCAACTCGCTCGCACTGGCACTACCGTAGGGCAAGGTCCGATCATCCATGCCCTCAAGCACCGCCTCCACGCTGATGGTACTGATAACCGGACAGCCAATTTGAGCAGCCAACGCCGCCACCTCATCGTGAGCGCGACATGCAAATGCTCCCTGCCCTAACAACATGATGGGATATTTCGCCTGCGTCAGAATCTCGACCGCTTTGCCAATCGCGGCAGTTCCTGCCTCCTGATTCACCAAGCGATAGCGACTGGCCGGTAGGACCGGCGGTAGATCAAGCTCCGCTTGCATAATCTGCAAGGGTAGCTCGACCATCGTCGGTCCAGGCACACCGCTCATGGCCTGTCGAAAGGCCTCTTGAAAGACCTCATCGAGTTGCTCCACATACTCCACTACGCCCACATATTTCATGACACCGTCATACATCGGTGCCTGACGCATAAACTGGGTCATGCCTCGACGCACTCGCTGTTCATAGAGGCGATGGCGCTGGGCCATAATAAAGACGGCGGGAACGTTTTCTTTCTTCAGGTAATGCACACCTCCAGCGATATTCGCCACACCCGGCCCTTTGTTCACACAAATCACACCGGGCTTACCGGTCATACGGTAGTAGCCATCAGCCATCATCGCGGCAGCCTGCTCGTGATGTGGCGAGACGATATCCATGCCGCGACTTTCCGCCTCGATGAACATCCCAAAAAAACTCGGGTCCGGGATACCAAAGAGTTTATCGACACCTTCAGCCTGAACGAGATCGACCATACGATGATGAATGCGTTGGAGTGCCATAGCGAGTTCCTGAATTGCGTGATTGGATGAGCCGCCGGCCGAAAGCCTGGGCAGGTGGGGATGTTACACCAATGCCGCGCTAATCTCTTCTCAAGCGCAGTCTGGGGCAACCTTCACGCAAAAAAAACGAGACCGAAGTCTCGTTTTATCGATCCGTAGGGCCTCAGAAGACGACCGTTTCAGCATTGGAGCAGGTCGCACTACCTGCGGCATCTCCAGACGGACACACTTGGTAAACATACACAGCGGCGCCCTTCACATTGAGCTCATCGGTACACGTACTTGCGGTGGTGTTACACACTTCTGCACCATCACGATAGAGGGTTACCTGAGCCCCATTCGCGCCCATCCAACTCGCATCGACAAACTGCCAGCCTTTTACCTTTCGTCCGAGGGCGGTGAGCGTAATATCCGGTGCGACATATTCAGCGGATGTCACTGCAATGGACGGACTTGCTGTATCACCACCGCTGTTGGCCGCTATCACACGATAATAGTAGGTCGTCAATGAAGCCACCGTAGCATCGGTATAAGTGGTGACACCGGCGTTGACGCTCCCGAGCGTTGTCCAACTGACATTGTCATCGGAACGCTGCACATCAAAGCGCGACTCATTATCAGAAGCATCGGTCCAGCTGACAGTGATCTCCCCTGCTATGCTGTTATCTCCGGCAACATTACTCGGAGCAGCGGGCGGCGCCGGAGGCGGACCACTAGATGCGACAAGAAGTTCGATGTAGTCGATTGCGATGGTATCGAGTGATCGATTGCCACGAGTTTGATCAGTGTCTGTCACTCTCACCGTCACCGTCGCAGCCGAGGCGAGTTCAAAGGAAACGCTACACGTTGAGGGTGTACCGACCGCCAGTGTACAAAAAGTCGTGAACCCACCTCCTGTACTATATGCCAACTCGAAGCTATCACCATCAACGCTCACTCCACTAGATCCTGTCACCGAGAGCGTCGCTAAACCTGCCGGAGCGTTGATACTCCAATCGTGCTGTAAATAGCTATAGCGGTTGTTCTGTCGTCCGCCAGACTCTCGCTCTCGGATCTCTTCACTGACGCCATCAAGTGCTTGGGTAGAGAGCACGCTGCCTGCTATCACAGTACCTGCGACAGTCGATTCGGCTGTCGCGAATACCGTTTGGTAGGGTGGCGCCACATCAGTGGTGGCGCTCGCCACGTTCGACCATTCGCTATCACCGCCCGCGTTACGCGCTTTCACACGGTAGCTGTAGGTCGTCTCTGGATTCAGACCTTGGTCGGTATACGCCGCACTATTGGTAGCGATCGATGTGGTTAAGACCTGACCATCGCGCTCGATGACAAAGGACTGCTCATTATCGCTGTTATCCACCCAACTCAGCGAAATGGACGAATGAGAGTTCATACTTGCGGTCAGCCCAGTAGGCGCAAGCGGCGGCGTCGGCGGCTCGCCACCTGCCAGCGCGGCCTCCGCATTGGCGATACCTCCTGTGGTGGTGATTCCAGCAACAGCCGCAGCAGGGCGTGCGGTGGCATAGAGAAGATCTATCACCTCTTGATAACCCATTTGCGGGAATTGGCTCCGAATCAAAGCGACAACACCGGTGACATTGGGTGTAGCCATCGATGTACCACTCAAATAACAGTAATCCGAACAGTCTCTGGGTTTATTGCTAAAAATATAGGTACTGGCGATTTCAACCCCTGGGGCACCGATATCGACCGATAACGCACCATAATTTGAAAATGATGCTAGCTCATCGTTCTTATCCGTTGCCGCCACAGAAACAACATTGGGCAAGTCATAATTTGAGGGGTAATGCGGAGACGCGTCATTATTCGTCCCATCATTACCTGCAGCGGCGAGGAAAATGTGGTCAGCATCACGCGCCGCTGCGATAGATTCGTACAAGGCCTGACTGAAACCACCACCACCCCAACTGTTGTTGGAGATTTTGGCACCCATTTGCACCGCGTAATCCAACGCGGCGATACCGCCCGATGTCGACCCCCCTCGAGGGCCTAGAAAACGCAGCGCCATAATCTTGCACTGCTGGACGACGCCGACAATGCCGATGCCGTTGTTACCCTCTGCACAGATGGTTCCAGCCACGTGAGTCCCGTGACCGCCCTCGTCCATCGGATCGCCATCGAAATCATAAAAATCATAACCATAAACATCATCAGTGAAGCCATTGCCGTCATCATCGATGCCATTGCCCGGTATCTCACCGGTGTTGGTCCACATGTTCGCGGCCAGATCAGGATGATCATAACGAACCCCCTCATCAATCACTGCAATCACCAGCTCCGGGTTTCCGGTCTGCACAGTCCATGCTTCGAGCACATCCATATCTGCATCTGGGGTGCCATTGACATTTGCAATGGGTTGCCCCGTATTGTCGATCGCGTAAAGCAGTGAATAAAATTGATCATTGGTCGCTTTTTGAACCAAGTAATCGGGTTCCGCATAAGCCACAAATGGCAGCCGCGATAGACGAGCCAACACGTCAGCGACGGACTCACGGCCTGATAATTTCAACGCCTCCAGTCCAGGGACACTTTGGAAGCTGCGGTGAGACTGGGCGTTCACGAGGCCGCGAGCACGTGCCTTATCGCTGGCCGCCGCATTGGCCTTAAATCGAACAAGCACCGAATCGGGCGCATACCCGCCCCCTGGGCTCTGCACGAGTCCGAGATGGGTGAGATCTGCTGGTTGCGCGAGCGCCGACGGTACCATCATAGCGAGCGTCAGGGCTAAATAACGACTAAATTTAATGGGTGGGGCCATGGAAGCGCCCTCCTGTCTTGTTGGGGACGCTGTACCGTTTAGAAAAGCGCCCGATTTTAACGAGTCAATTTCAGGGATTCTAACCCTCGCAATTTTACTGACTGATTTCAAGTACCTTTCGGGAGTCCCCTTTACAACGACCCTTGGTTGAGCCCCCTTGAAACGCTCTGATCACGCACGCCTAGGCGGTGGCCGGCGCCGTGTTTTGCAACGCCTAAAGACCCGTTAGATTGTCCCGTAATATAAAGCGCTTGCTCGTGAAACCGACTCCGTTATAGCCTTGTCGCAACGACTATTAAGAAGAGGATTTAAAGTGATGTCCCGAAAAACACTATTACCCGCTGTCATAACAGTTGTGACCTTGGGTTTGAGTGCGCCCGTATTGGCGTCGCCCTCAGAGTCAGCGGTCGACCACGCGAATCACAATGCGGCCTTTCTCCGCTGTGGTACCAAACACCCGTCTCCGGCTGAGGCAGCTGATCTTGAAAAACGCTTTCGTGCCGAACTCGCCCGGGTCCTCTCCAAGAAACCGACTGGGTCCCCTGGCGGTGGTGGTAACGGAGGAGGCGGTGGCGGTGGCGGAACCGACCCAGGCCCAACACTACCTGCCGACGGTAGTATTCTGATCGACACCTATGTGCACGTGATCTGCACATCGGGTGGCAGTTGTCCCGCGAGCGCCGCTCAGGTTAACCAGCAAATCAACGTGCTCAACGCGGCCTACCTAGGAACGCCCTATACTTTTCAAATTGCGAACATCACGCAATCCAACAATGACAGTTGGTATAACGCGGGACCGGACTCCGCCGCCGAGCAGCAAATGAAACAAGCACTGCGTCAGGGAAATGATGGCGATCTCAACATGTACATCAGCAACCCCGGTGGCGGCCTGCTAGGCTGGGCGACCTTCCCATCGTGGTATAACAACTCACCTTGGGACGACGGTGTTGTGATTCTTGGCGCCTCACTACCCGGTGGTAGTGCCTCACCCTACAATGAAGGTGATACTGCTACCCATGAAGTGGGTCACTGGCTTGGGCTCTACCACACTTTTCAAGGGGGATGCCGTGGCAGTGGTGATTACGTGAGTGATACGCCTGCGGTGCGATCACCCAACTACGGCTGTCCGATTGGTATCGATAGTTGCCGCAAAGAGGCAGGATTGGATGCCGTACAGAATTTCATGGACTATACCGACGACGCTTGTATGTATGAATTTTCATCAGGTCAGGTGGTTCGCACCTATGAGCAGAGTGTGTTGTATCGGCAGTCATTAACGCCTCAGTAGCGTATAGTGTTACAACGTCGATTGTTGACTCATCCGTGAGGCAACAGTCCTAGCCGACACAAAAAAGCCGCCGAAAGGCGGCTTTTGCTGCGTAACCTGATTTAGCGCAACCCTGCATTAATCGAATCAAGGAACTTGGACCCCGGACAGAGCTCCTGCTCGGTCATGGTATTGAGCGGACGACGGGCTGTCCCCAACACATCGTGAAGCTCTTCGCTATCGCGATCAATGTACAAAAGGCCCGTCAAGACCTTGCCTTGGCTTTGATAATGATGAATCGCCTGCAATGCGGACTGGCGATCTTCAATATCGTAGTCGTTCTTTTGTTTGTAGAGACGCACAACCGAACCGTCGTGCATACACACTTCACAGGTCTCACCTGAATCATAGGTGGCGGTGATCTCTTCGCGCATGGGCACGAAATCAACCGGCATCGCCTCATTGCTATTGCGCACGTTCTCGTAGCTCTTTGTGGACCCGGCATGATTGTTAAAGGTTACACAGGGTGAAATCACGTCGAGCAACGCAAAACCACGGTGACTGATCGCCGCCTTGATCAGCGGCACCAGCTGCTGCTTGTCCCCCGAAAAACTACGACCGACGAATGTGGCGCCAATCTCAATGGCCAGCCGCGCCAAATCGATGGGCGAGTACAGATTGACATCACCTTTCTTGTTCGACGACCCCGTATCCATCGTCGCAGAATCCTGCCCCTTGGTTAGACCATAGCAACCATTGTTTTCAACCATATAGGTCATATTGAGGTTACGACGAACAACGTGAGCAAACTGACCCAAACCGATCGATGCGGTATCGCCATCACCCGAAACGCCGATATAAATCAGATCGCGGTTGGCGAGGTTGGCACCTGTTGCGACCGAGGGCATACGGCCATGCACACTGTTAAAACTGTGCGAGCCCGACAAGAAATATGCCGGGGTTTTTGACGAGCAACCAATACCTGACAGCTTGGCGACACGATGCGGCTCAATGCTGAGCTCGAAACAGGCATCGATAATCGCCGCACTGACTGAGTCATGACCGCAGCCGGCACACAAGGTCGAGAGCCCCCCCTCGTAGACTTGACGGGTGTAGCCCAAATCGTTGATTGGCGCCTCGGGGTGTCTAAAGGCGGGCTTTACGTAGGTCATGCGACGACCTCCTCAGCATCGGCTGCGCGGCGGCGACGATTAATCGGCGTCACGTTGCCATGGGTAATGTAATTGCGAATCATCGTAGCGATCTTGCGTGCCGTAACCGGAAGTCCATCGTATTCGAGAATCGGTACGAGTTTTTCTTTCGCGGGCGCATAGGTCTCGTTCAACAGCAAGCGACGCATCTGGCCATCGCGATTTTGTTCGACCACGAAGATACGGTCGTGTTCTTTGAGGAACTCCTCCACATCCATATTGAATGGGAATGAGCGGATACGCATCGTGTCGAGGTCGATGCCCTCCTTCTCCAGAATCTCGATCGCCTCATAGGCTGGGGAAGCGGTGGTCCCAAAGAACACCGCGCCAAATCGGGTTTCAATGGCAGCCTGCTTGATCTTTGGCGCCGGCACCAATGATTTGGCCGTCTCGAACTTCTTCAACAAGCGGTCCATGTTACGCACGTACGCCGCACCGTCTTCGGTATAGGCCGCGTACTCATCGCGCGAAGTACCCCGTGTGAAATAGGCGCCCTTCTCCGGATGCGCGCCCGGATAGGTGCGATAAGGAATACCGTCGCCGTCGACATCCAGATAACGTCCGAAACGCTCGGTCATAGCCTCAAGGTCGTCGCCTGAGAGCACCTTGCCACGGTCGTAGCGGAAATCATCGTCAAATTCGAGCGGCGGTGACATCCATTCGTTCATACCCAAATCGAGGTCACTCATAATAATGATGGGTGTCTGTAGTCGCTCGGCGAGATCGAAAGACTCCAACGTCATACTGAAGCACTCAGCAGGTGTCGCCGGGAACAGCAACACGTGCTTGGTATCGCCGTGCGAGGCGTAAGCAGCAGAGAGAATATCGGACTGCTGGGTCCGTGTGGGCATGCCCGTTGACGGGCCAGCACGTTGCACATCAATCAGTACCGACGGCACCTCAGCGAAATAGGCCAAGCCCAAAAACTCGCTCATCAGCGATATGCCGGGCCCACTGGTGGCGGTGAAAGCTCGCGCGCCATTCCAATTCGCGCCGATCACCATGCCCATAGCCGAGAGTTCGTCTTCGGCTTGCACAATGGCGTAATTTTTCTTTCCAGTGCCCGGATCAATACGAAGCCTTCTGCAGTATTTGTCGAATGCATCGACCACGGATGTCGAGGGTGTGATGGGATACCACGCCGCAACAGTCGCACCCGCATAGACCGCGCCCAGCGCCGCTGCGGTATTGCCGTCCATGAGGATATTGTCGAAATCTTTAATGTGTTTTGCGACGGCGCGACCTGACTCTACACGAATCCCGATGGGGCATTCGAAGTTATTGCTCGCGTACTGATAGCCCAGCTCAAGCGCATAAATATTGGGCGTGATGAGCTTTTCTTTTCCTTTGAATTGATCACCGACCAAGTCTTTCAGGACGGCAAAATCCATGTTGAGTAGTGCAGCAAGCGCGCCCACATAAATAACATTTTTAAACAACAAACGCTGTCTGGCATCGGTGTATTCACGCAGGCAAATCTCCGTCAGCGGAATACCAATGTAATGGATGTCATCGCGCACATAACGCAGGTCAAGCGGTTTGGTATTGTCGTAGACAAAATAACCGCCAGGCTCAACCTCGGCCACATCCTTTGCCATGCTCTGCGGATTAACGCAGACCATAATATCTGTGCCGCCACGACGTCCAAGATAGCCATCTTCACTGACTCGAACCTCGTACCAGGTTGGCATGCCCTGAATATTCGAGGGAAAGATGTTACGAGGGCTGACGGGAATGCCCATCCGGAAAATAGCCTTGGCAAACATGCCATTTGCACTGGCAGAGCCAGTGCCATTCACATTCGCGAATTTAATAACAAAATCGTTTACAGACTGTTTGACTTGCATGAACTTCCCGCCTTCGTGACGCTATAGAGGAAACGTTGCATATCCCAGGCTCCGGTCGGGCAGCGCTCGGCACACAATCCACAATGTAGACAGACATTTTCATCTTTCACCATCACACGACCTGTCTGCGGGAGGTCAGCGGACACATAGAGATCCTGAGTGGCGTTTTTCGCAGGGCGCCGTAGGTTGGCCCGTAATTGCATTTCCTCCGGCTCATTGGGCAGGAAGTTAATGCAATCTGTGGGGCAGATATCGACACAGCCATCACACTCAATGCACTTACTGGTTGTGAACACGGTTTGCACATCGCAGTTCAAACAACGCTCGGCTTCCTGATAAGCGACCTGCGGATCAAAGCCCAACTCAACCTCGACACGGCGATCTTTGAGCGCTTCCTCTTTCTTGACGTGAGGCACCTGAAAACGGTCGTCGTTAGAGACTTCGCTGTCGTAGCTCCACTCGTGCATCCCCATTTTCTGGCTCACCAGGTTCACGCCAGGTGCCGGGCGGGTGTTGACGTCTTCACCGCGCAAAAAGAGATCCATAGAGATCGCTGCCTGATGACCATGCGCCACCGCAGTGATGATGTTCTCTGGGCCAAAGGCGGCATCGCCTCCGAAAAATACTTTTGGCAACGTGCTCTGGAATGTTGTTTTGTCGATGACAGGCATGTCCCACTGGCCAAACTCAATGCCCAGGTCGCGCTCAATCCAAGGGAACGCGTTATCCTGACCAATAGCAATGATCACTTCGTCAGCCTCAAAAAAGACCTCCTCGCCGGTGGGGACTAACTGACGGCGACCGTTGTCATCGTAGACGACGTCAACAACGGTGAAGCTCATACCCTTCAACACGCCGTCTTCGTGCACAAATTCCTTGGGCACGTGGTTGTTGATGATCGGAATATCTTCAGCGATGGCGTCCTCGATCTCCCAAGGTGACGCTTTCATCTTGGCGAATTCTGAGCGCACCACGACTTTGACGTCATCGCCGCCAAGACGTCGTGCCGTACGACAGCAGTCCATGGCGGTATTACCACCACCCAGTACCAGAACCTTTTTGCCTATTTTCCCAACGTGCTCAAAGGCCACTGACGACAACCAGTCGATACCCACGTGAATCGACTTGGCACACTCTTCGCGCCCAGGCACATCGAGGTCGCTGCCGCGCGGTGCGCCAGTGCCGACAAAGATCGCGTCATAGCCCTTATCGATAATCGATTTCAAGGAATCGACATAATTTGAAAAATGCTGGTTGATGCCCATGTTGAGAATAAAATCGACCTCCTCATTGAGCACCTCGGGCGGCAGTCTAAATACGGGAATCTGACTGCGCATGAAGCCACCGGCATGTAGCTGATCGTCATATAAATCAATGTGGTAGCCCAGCGGCGCCAGATCACGAGCGACTGTCAGAGACGCAGGACCACCACCAATCAGTGCAACGCGCTGGGCATTTTTCTTACGCGGCACAACGGGCATCATCCCCGAGACATCGTCCTTGTTATCTGCAGCAACGCGCTTCAGCCGACAGATGGCCACCGCATCTTCATCGACGCGACCGCGACGACACGCCGGCTCACATGGACGGTCGCAAGTGCGCCCCAGTACACCCGGGAACACATTGGATTCCCAGTTAACCATGTAGGCATCGGTGTAACGACCGGCAGCGATCAGGCGAATGTACTCCGGCACCGGCGTATGCGCCGGACAGGCGTACTGACAATCGACCACTTTGTGGAAGTATTCAGGATCTTTGATGTCGGTTGGCTTCACTGTCGTTTTCTTTTCTTTACGGTGAATGTAAAAGACCCAACTCTTCTGGCTACCGGCTCCACGCCCATCACGTGGCTACCCTTCACCACCATCAACGCAAAGCCAAAGCCCTTGGCCGTCTGCGTTCGGTGTCTTTAGGTGTCGTCTGAGCACACTGTGGTCTGCATCAAGATGTCAGATGTATCTTGCGCACACCTTTTCGGCACTCCATTTCATACAACGGCTATTACAACTCTTTATACAACGTCGTAAGAATTTAACGACCCGGCATTGCCCCCCAGAGCGATGGCCTTGCTTGTCCCGCAGAATAAGTGAGCTACGTCGGCATTTCAATCAAGAATATGGTTTGTTAGTCTGTCTTGAGCGAGTGATATTTCACTGTCTTGCTGGAGGCAGCCCTGATGGGTGTTCGTAAATTTCTGAAAGCCGTTGGCGCCTATATGCCGAGACTACTCGCGGCACTGGCCTTTATTGCAATGGGTTACTACAAACTGTTTGAACCCCCGGAGGTCATCGCAGCGAACGTGATTTGGTTCAATCGCGCGGGCATCGAACTGGTCAGAACCGTCGGCGTGATCGAGTTGTTGTGTGCCGCGTCACTACTGCTGCCCTTATCCTCCCGCGTGATCAGTTCTTTGACCGCACTCGGTGCGAGCGTCTTGGTAGCCGATCAATCGCTTTTGGCACTGATCCAATTGCGTCGTGGCCTGGAAGCAAACCTCGCACAAACGCTATTCCTTATCGTGCTCTTGCTGATGACGCTGCTGATCTGCCGTCACCGACTGGCCGAATTCAGGCAATTGGAAGAGGCTCTGCAGGACCACCCCACCGACTGAACTTAACGACACAAGGCAGTGCGTTGGCTAATGAAAGAGCTTACGCTTTATTCTCAACGAGTGCAGATACTCGCTCCAACATCACACGGTAGTTCATTTCACCACCATTCATCCAGCGATCGATCATAATCGGCGTGAGATGCTTTTGGAGTGCAATCCACTGCGGGCCCGTTAAGTTATCGTGAATGACGCCTAGGGCAATGACCTGAGTCTCCGGCTGCATATTAGCGAGCGCCAGAGTACGTACGTCATTCCAGACCTCAATATTCAGCTTCACACCAAGGGAGAATGAAAAATTCGCTTTGACATCGAAGACGTACTCCTCCATCGAATCGCGAATACCATCCAAAAAAGCCACCAACGGATCAGCGCCCGCTTGCGGGTCTTCTCGCCACTGATCTAAAAGATCCGCCACCTGACGCAAAGCCGCAACGACAACCTCGCGTTGTTCCTGCCAGCTGACAAGCTTCTGGAATTGGAATGCGGTCTCTTCTGCCAGAAGCGGGAAAATAATCTTTTTTTCAGCATCAATTAATTCCGCACCCATGACAGCAACGGTATGGATATACCGATAGACCGCTTCTACCGCCTGTTCCCCAGCAACCGTTGCCTCACGAATCACCGGATAGATCGTGATCGCCTCGAGATAAGCATTTTGTAAGCGCAGCGTCCCCGCAGGATCAGAGCCGTTGTCCATAGGTCATTTCCACCGCCACATTGATGAGCCGGCTAAGTGTTTCATGTTCAGTGTGAATTGCCAATCATCCGACCACTACA
Source organism: Halieaceae bacterium (assembly GCA_038134505.1). Lineage (GTDB taxonomy): Bacteria > Pseudomonadota > Gammaproteobacteria > Pseudomonadales > Halieaceae > Luminiphilus. The sequence goes on from JAYPVH010000019.1 coordinate 18,300, forward strand.
GCAGATCGTCAAAAAACTCCGCGCCGAGTGACGCTGCGAGCCACTCGCGTTGCTCCAATAGCGCCTCTGCGGAATAGCGCTGAGCCGCCGAGCCCCACACCGGCGCAGGAAACATCGGGTCGTCACGAAAGCGCGCGATGTGATGCACATGGAGCTGAGGCACCTGATTACCCAATGCCGCAATATTCATTTTATCCGCTGCAAACTCGGCCTTCATCCATTGACCCAAGGCCATCGATTCTCGATGCAATTGCAGCTGATCAACTGCAGAGAGGTCAAACGGCTCAGTCACATCGGCTCGGCGAGGCACCAAAACGATCCACGGAAACCGCGCATCGTTCAACAACAACACGCGACACAATGGCCAGTCGGCAATGAAACAGGTATCGGCCTCGAGCTGCGGGTGTAGCCTGAAAGTATCATCTGACATTGCAGTCAACTCCGCGTAAATCGGTGGTCATCCCGCCAAACGTTGCGAAAGCAAGAGATTGATATCCACTTCTCCGCGCTGTAAGGAGTGACATAAATTAACCAGTTGGGGCACGGCACTCTGGGTGCGAAAAACCGCCAATGCTTCTCCCCCACCCTGCTGCCAATCAGTCAATACCTCTGGACTGACGGCACCAGCCTCTTCTAGCACATCAAACTGAACTAAATTATGCAACGCCTTGATCAATTTCGGGCCTACCATTTGCGGCGCAATCTGAGCCGGGTCAGCCCGCCGGATGATCGACTCGGTGGCGTAAGTGAGAAAGTCCAGTACGGGCGAGTTGGCACGAAACAGACAGAACGCATTATGGGGCTGACGATATACCCTAAGCAGGCCCGTAGAGTCTCGTTGCACCCAGCATTCCATTCCGAAAAGGCTGTGGGGCGCAGGCTCGGGCAGTCGCCAATCTAAATTGAGAATCAAGGAGTCCGCATCGATCCAGACAACCGTCTGATGCCCTGCGTCGAGCAACGCCCTGATCCACAGTAAACGCGCCAAATCAGCTTTGATCGGCCCGCGCTCTGCAACCTTGGCGTGGTAGTCAGACGGCAGCAGTGAGAACAACTCATCATCGAACCAACGATAGTCATAGCCAGCGTGCTGTGCCCACAATCGAGTGCGTTGACAGCACTCTTTCACCCATCTCGGCGCGTCTTCTGGCGCTGATTGCAGTATCAGCACAAACTCCCTCCTAATAGGGCGTAAAGTGAGTGGCTTGAAGCGCTTGTCCGCCTGATCAAGCGTTCGCGGCAACGAATGATACCGCGTCGGCAAAATTTCGGCTGAATGGCGTTGCCGTGTTTCTCAAGATTGGTATACTTCGCCTCCCTCGCTTCCTGCCGGAGTGGTGGAATTGGTAGACACGCTGGATTCAAAATTCTCAAGCGATTTTGTATCCCAAGGGAAAATAGTAAAATCTAAGCAGTGCCAGAGTGGTGAAATTGGTAGACACAGGAGATTCAAAATCTCCCGCCAGCAATGGTGTGCCGGTTCGAGTCCGGCCTCTGGTACCATCCCCCCCTTACATAAACGCAACGGATTATTTTATACCCCACAACCTAGATAGAAATTCTGGGATACAACTGGGATACAAATCTGAGTAATGTGAAGAAATCTAAAGCATGCCTTCTAATAAACATTTCAAGCTACACCACACCTATTACCAAAGCTAAAGACTATAGCTTTCTACCCTCTCGAAATATCTCAGTATGTCCATGAGCAATTGACCAGCTTCTTTAGGTTCTACTAACCTTACATCCGTGACCCCGCTCAACAGGGTCAGAACCTGCCAAACTGGGGAAAAACCAACAACCCTTTAGGGACACCCTCCCCTCTACTAGCCGGCAAAAAGGTGAAATGCTGGCACTGGCCATTTTACCGTATCTCTCCCGACACCGCCTAAAGAGATTTCAGTCCTTTCGATGAGTCTGCCGAAACCCTTAGGGCGTGTCCCGGGAGCTCATTGCGCACCAATGATACTATCGTGCCCTCGAAAAACAGCAGGAACAGCTTTAAATGCGCGAACAACTGGAGCGATATCAGGTCTGGCTTTATCTGGTTGCCATCCTGGCCGGCATGGCCATCGGCTGGGTATCACCAGAACAGACCCGTCATTGGGAGATGTTGCTTTGGCCAGCCCTGGGTGTTCTTCTGTATACCACTTTCACTCAGGTACCACTGATACATCTCAGGTCGGCATTTCGTGATCGCCGCTTTCTGGCCGCTTTGCTGACGGGCAATTTTATTCTGACACCGGTGCTCGTTGGTCTTCTGTTGTGGCTGTTACCGGATGATCCAGCTATTCGTCTCGGCGTGCTGCTGGTACTGCTGGTGCCCTGTACGGACTGGTTTATCAGTTTTACCCATCTTGGCGGCGGGGACGGGGCCCGGGCCATCGCCGCCGCGCCGATCCTGCTGATTGTGCAGCTTATTTTGCTGCCCGTTTATATCTGGCTCTTCATGGGCAATATCGCCATTGAACTGGCGGTTGGCAGCCACTTGCTGCCAGCCTTCTTCGGATTGATTGTCACCCCGCTGATCCTGGCCTGGTTAACCGAACGGTTGACGGAAAAACACCCGCGCGCGCAAACACTGGTGGACTGGCTTGGGTGGCTGCCCGTGCCATTGCTGGCACTGGTGGTGTTTTTGATTGCCGGCTCCCAGGTCAGCCTGGTGATCGACAATGGCGCCCTGCTGTGGTCGGCGCTTGTGGTTTTTGTGCTTTACCTGGTTGCCGCCGCCATTATCGGCAAGGGGCTCAGCGAGCTATTCGGGTTCACGCCCACTATCAGCCGCACCATCACCTTCAGCCTCGGCACTCGAAACTCCTTCGTCATGCTGCCGCTGGCCCTGTCACTGCCGGAACCCTGGCGCGCCGCTATCGTTGTCATCGTCTTCCAATCCCTGATCGAGTTGTTCGGCATGGTCGCGTATCTGCGCTGGCTGCCGCGCCTGTTCAAGCATGCCGACTGAGCTGGGAACGCAGTCTTACCCGGCGCAACAGGACAATTGCGCCACATCTCGGGTAAAGGTCTGGGCGCAGAGCTTGAGCCCTTCCACCATGGTCAGGTAGGGGAACAGCTCTTCAGCCAATTCCTGCACGGTCATATTGGCCCGCATCGCCATGACCACCGTCTGGATCAGCTCTCCAGCTTCGGCGGCAACCGCCTGCACTCCCAGCAGCCGTCCCGAGTCGCGTTCGGCCACCATCTTGATAAAGCCAGCGGTGTCGAAATTCACCAAGGCGCGCGGCACGCTGTCCAAACTGAGCACGCGAGTATCGACCTGCAACCCCAGCGTGGTCGCCCGTTCTTCCGTCAAGCCAACGGTCGCCACCTGCGGATCGGTAAAAATCACCGCCGGCATGGCGCTGAGGTCGAGCAGAGCGTCGCCGCCGCTCATGTTGACCCCGGCCCGGCTGCCCCCGGCGGCGGCCACATAGACGAACTGGGGGTGATCGGTGCAATCGCCCGCCGCATAGATGCCTGGCACGTTGGTTTGCATTCGCCCATCCACCTGAATCGCGCCACGCACTGTCTTCACGCCAATCTGTTCCAGACCCAACCGTTCGGTATTGGGTGTGCGTCCGGTGGCGATCAACAACTGCTCTGCTCGCAGTTCACCCGCGTTGGTGTCCAGTATGAACTCGCCATCGGCGTAATCGACCCCGCTGGCCTGGGTCCGCAGCAATACCCGAATGCCTTCCTGCTCAAAGGCCTTCCGAATAACATCGCCTACAGCCGGATCGTCACGGGATAACAACCGGCTACGCGCCAGGATGGTTACATGACTGCCCAGCCGCGCAAAGGCCTGGGCAAGCTCCAATGCCACCGCCGCCCCCCCTATCACCAACAGATGCTTCGGAATGACGGGAAGCGACAAGGCGGAGGTGGAAGTCAGATACGGCGTATCGGCCAACCCTGGAATGGGTGGGATCGCCGGTCGCGCACCCACCCCAATAAAGGCCCGATCAAATTCGATCCGCCGCACTTCGCCCTCCGTGGTGGTGACGGCGAGCGCATTGGCCGCCACGAATTGCGCTGTTCCCTGGATCAGGGTAATGGCCGGGTTGTCACGTAGAATACGGGCATATTTAGCCTCGCGCAGCGCTTCTACCAATCCCTGCTGTTGTTCCAGCAGTCTGGCACGATCTACGAGCGGTGCCCGGGCGCCGAGCCCATCGTCGAAGGAGCTATTGCGTCGAAGGTGAGCGATCTGCGCTGCTCGGATCAGGATCTTCGACGGTACGCATCCGGTATTCACGCAGGTGCCACCAATGGTGGCTCGCTCGATCACGGTTACCCGGGCGCCGCGTTCCGTCGCTTTCAATGCCGCGGCCATGGCGGCACCGCCGGTACCGATAACAGCAATGTGTATTGCTTGCGCTTCACTCATCAAAATTTCCTATCCGAAAATTACCCTACAATCTCATTACTTCTGATCCGTCGAGCCTTGTTTGAGGGTGGATGGATAACCGGCGTTGGCCGTGGCTTCAATCAACGTTGCGACGGAGGTTTGCGTGTCCTCGAAGGTGACCCTGGCTTCGCGCCGCTCGAAGCTGACATCGACCTGCCTGACACCCTCGACCCGGTTGAGCGCGGTCTTGACGGTGATCGGACAGGCGGCGCAGGTCATACCGGGCACATCCAGCGTGACGGTCTGCTCCGCACCCCAGAGGGGTAAACTGAACAGGGCAAACAGTGAACTCACAAGTAAGGACTTTTTCATGTTGCGGACCTCTCAGTAAAACAGGGGTAGGACATAGGGGAACACCGCGGCGATGGCGATCAACAACGCTACGAACCAGAAGGCGGCTTTGTAAGCGCCATGCACCCTGGGTGCAGCGCACACATCGCCGGGTTCACAAGCCCTGGCCGGCCGGTATATCTGGCGCCAGGCCAACACCATGGCCACCAGGGCGGCGCCCAGAAACCAGGGACGGTAGGGTTCCAATGCGGTTAAATTGCCGATCCAGGCGCCGGAAAACCCCAGCACCACCAACACCAGCGGTCCCAGGCAACAGGCAGAGGCCAGCAAGGCTGCGACACCCCCGGCAAGCAACGAACCGCGTCCTGAATTGGATGCAGGCATGGACAAATCTCCTGTTGTTTCATTCACCACTGTGGCAAGCTTATCTCCGTAGTTGACTACGGAGTCAAGCATCGTGTCCGGTTCTAAATCCACCTCCATGACCATCGGCAGTCTGGCCAAGGCCGCAGAGATAAACGTCGAAACCATTCGCTACTACCAACGGCTGGGGCTGATGACGGAGCCAAAAAAGCCCTTAGGCGGGATTCGCCGCTACGACGACGTCGCGCTGGCACGGCTTCGATTCATCCGCAGGGCACGATGGCTGGGATTCAGTCTGGAGGAAATCGGAGAACTGCTGAAACTCGAAGACGGCACCCATTGCGACGAGGCCAAAGCACTGGGCGAGCGCAAGCTGGGCAACGTGCGAGACAAGATCCGCAGCCTTCAGCAAATTGAAGGCGTGCTCGACCAACTCGTCGAGGAATGTTGTACGCAGAAGGACAATGTCACCTGCCCGCTGATCGGTTCCCTCCACGAGGGGTTTGATACAGCTACCAAATGATGGAACACATGACAAAAAGATCGTCGCAACTAGTCGGATGCGATGTACAAGGTCCAAACCAAAAAAAACGAGACCAGCCTTTGGGCAACCTACCCCCCCAGCTGGCGAAACTCTATTTCGGACAATGGCCTGAGTTGATCGAACCTTGACTTATGTTAGACTTCGGATCTCCTTCTAACCGAGTCGCTAGATAACCGAATGGCAAAAAACTGGACGCTAATACTGTTTGCGGTATTGATGGTAGTGCAATCACTATCCATCGCCGCTGATGTATTGCCCATCCATTCGGATCACCAACCCCATGAGTTGGCGGATATGTCCGGGGGCGACGGTTCAACCCAAGCGACAGACCCGTCACCGGGATCAGACCACAACACGCCGCCCAGCCATTGCCACTCCTGTCATTGCCATGGCTCTCATATGCTGCTGTCCATGCAGCTGCCCACGCTGCCGACTGCCTCATCCAACCAGGTCACGCTAACCTATACCGTCGATCACCCCTCTCCCCCCATCGCTGCGATCCTCCGTCCGCCCATAGCCTAACCTCACTTTCCGGTCCTCGACCGGCGCCAGGATTTTTCTAAAATCTTTACGTGAGGTAATTCATGTTCATGCTATTCCGTTTGTCCCCGGATTCGGGCCGAAGCCTGATGATCCGGACAACACGCCTGCTAATTTGCGGCGCGCTGGTAAGCTTATCTGGGCTTATCCAGGCCGCTGACCGCGACCCGGCAACACTGACCCTACCCGAGGCCTTCGCACGGGTCCTCAGTGATAACCCCGAATTGGCGATGTATCCCTACGATATTCGCGCGGCCGAGGCGCGGGTTCTCCAGGCCGGGTTCCGACCCAACCCACAGGTCTCTCTCGACGTCGAGAATATCGCCGGTAACGGCGAGTTCTCGGGCACCGACGCCATGGAAACCACCCTGGCGCTTAGCCAGGTCATTGAGATGGGCGGCAAGCGCCCTCTGCGCCGGGATGTCGGCCAGTGGCGTCGCCAAACCGTCGAGCGCGATTACGAACTGGCCCGCCTCGACGCACTGTCGGCGGCGGCCAGCCGCTACCTGGAAGTGGCGCAAACCCAGCGCCTGCTGGCCTTTGCCCGGCAAGTCGTGGACTTTACCAGCACCGCAGAAAAGGTCGCCCAAAGACGGTTTGACGCAGGCAGCGCCAGTCGGGGGGAACTGAGCCGCGCCCGCACGGACTTGATGCAGGCCAAGCTGGCGGTGAGCAATCTCACCGTGCGCCTGGGCAATGCTAAGCGGCGCCTCGCGAGTCTGTGGGGGGAAACCTCGGCGGATTTTGGTGATGTAGAGGCCGAACTCTTCGCGCTAGCGCCGACGCCTGAGTTTGCCAGCGTCCAGCGCCAGCTAGAACAGGCGCCGCAGCTGCAACGGTTTATGACCCTGGAAAGACTGCGTAAGGCCGAACTGGACCTGGCCATTGCCCGGGGCCGACAGGACATCGAAGTCGGCGCGGGTATCAGGCGGGTCGAAGGCACCGGCGATACGGGTGTGGTTTTTTCGTTTTCCATGCCTCTTGGCGTCTCTAACCGCAACCAGGGCGACATCAGGGCCGCGCGGGAGGATCTGGCGAAACTGGATCTCGAAGAGAAAGCCACCCGGGTGAAGGTTTTTACGGAACTGCGCAATGCCTTCGCCCAACTGGAACAGGCTCGCGAGCGGGTTACCCTGTTACGTGAGCAGATACTGCCCGAGGCACAGCAGGCACTGGCGCTGATTCAGGAAGGCTACGGCGACGGGCGTTTTTCCTATCTGGAACTGGTGGAAGCCCGGCGCCAGTTGCTGTCCTTCGAAACCGAGGCGGTTGCCGCCGCCACCGATTTTCACCAAACCCTTATCACCCTGGAGACCTTGACCGGCCAGCCGCTTACCGGGGAGCGCCTATCACTCTACCCCACCGACGGGGCCAATGATTTCCGGTCCAATCTGCGTCTGCCCACACTGGACAGCATCGATGATGAAGGGTCTCTTTCGCCACAGGATGAATCACAATGAACAAGTTACTGAATTATTTAATGAGCGGCTTGCTGCTTGCTGCCATGGCATCTCAAAGCGCAATCGCCGCCCCATCGGATCAAGCCGCTCACACCGAAGAAGGGGCTCAGCACGCAGATGAAAAGCACCACTCGGAAGAGGAACATGCCGGGGAAGATCACGCTGAAGATGAAGGCGACCATGCCGAAGAAGCCGGTCATGAAGGCCATGAAGACGAAGAGCCCGAGCTGACTTTTAGCGCCGACCTGCTACGGGACTTTGGTGGTGAAATCGCCACTGCTGAAGCCGGTGTGATTCGCCAACAGGTCTCGCTGCCCGGCGAGGTGAAACTCAACGAGGAGGCCGTGGCCCATATCACGCCCCGCTTTGCGGCAAAGATCGTCGAGGTACAGGCAAAAACCGGTGACCGGGTCAAGGCCGGCGATGTGCTCGCCGTGGCCGAGAGTTCCGAGACACTGTCCCGCTTTCAGCTGAAATCCCTGATCGACGGCGTGGTTATCAAACGCCACGTCACCCTGGGAGAACACCTGGCGCCCGACGATACCGCTTTTGTCGTCGCGAACCTGTCCACCCTGTGGGTGGATATTGCCCTCTATCCCAAGCAGGTGCCGCTGGTAAAAACCGGACAGCCGGTGCGAATCACCACCAGCCATGGCCCCACACCCGTGGAGACCAGCCTGGACTATGTGGCGCCGCTGGTAGACGAGGCCACCCGCACAGGCTTGGCGCGGGTCTTCCTGGCCAATCCTGACAATGATTGGAAGCCGGGCATGTTCATTGAAGGCCAGATTACACTGGGAGAGTTTCCTGCAGAGGTGGTGGCACCCAGAACCGCCGTTATCGACCTGGAGGGCCAACCCACGATATTCGTTCAGCACGACGGCAGCTGGGAACCCCGCCCGGTTACGCTGGGTCGCGGGGACAGCGACGCGGTGGAGATCCTGACGGGCCTCGACGCGGGTGAACGCTATGTGGCCAAAGGTGGATTCGTGCTCAAGGCCCAGCTGCAAAAAAGCGAATTCGAATCCGGTCACAACCACTAATCGCGGGAGAACAGTATGCAAACTCTTATTCGTTTTGCGCTGGAGAACCGACTGTTAGTGGTCGTGATCTCTCTGGCGATGCTTATCGGCGGTTACTTCGCCTATCGCACCCTGCCGGTCGACGCCTACCCGGATATTTCACCGGCGTTGGTACAGGTTTTTGTGGAAACCGAAGGCCTGGCACCGGAGGAGGTGGAGAAATACGTCACCTATCCCATCGAAAGCGCCATGAACGGCCTGCCGCAACTGGATCATGTGCGGTCGATCTCCAACTTCGGCTTGTCGGTGGTCAATATCTACTTCGAGGATGGCACTGATATTTACTTCGCCCGCCAGTTGGTGGGGGAACGGCTGCAGGTGGCCCGGGAGGCGATTCCCGACGGCTTCGGCGAACCGGTGATGGGCCCCATCACGACAGGACTCGGCCAGATTCTGTTCTACGTACTGGAGGATACCAGTGGGCAATACAGCAACACCGAGCTGCGGGAAATTCAGGACTGGATCGTCAAGTTCAACCTGCAGACGGTGAAAGGCGTTACGGAAGTTCTTTCCATCGGCGGTGAGGTCAAGCAGTTTCAGGTGCGTATCGACCCCGACGCGCTGATCCGCTACGACGTATCGCTGCCCGACATCAAGGAGCGCATCGAGGCCAACAATGCCAACGCCGGGGCGCAGTTCATCGTCAAAAACGACGAGGAGTACATCGTCCGCTCCGTAGGGCTCGCAACCGATCTTGAAGCGCTGCGCAATATCGTGGTGAAAACCATCGACGGCACCCCCGTCTACCTGCACCAGTTGGGCGAGCTGGACATCGGCGGCGAAATCCGCCGCGGACTCACCACCAAGGACGGAGAAGGCGAAGTGGTCGTGGGCATGGTATTGAAGCTGATCGGCAGCAATACCTCCCAGGTGATCGGCGCCGTCAAGGAGGAGCTGGCCACCATCAACGCCAACCTGCCCGAAGGCGTCGAGGTGCAGCCCTATTACGACCAGGCGACACTGGTCAAGGCGGCGGTGAGCACGGTGATCAACGCCCTGTTGCAGGGGATTATTCTGGTGGCCCTGGTGCTGTTGGCCTTTATGGGCGGCCTGCGGCCCAGCCTGGTGGTGGCGCTGTCGATTCCGTTCTCCGTCGGCTTCACCTTCCTCGCCATGAAATTCTTCGATATCTCCGCCAACCTGATGTCGCTGGGCGGGATTGCCATCGCCATCGGCATGATGGTGGATGGCGCGGTGGTTGTGGTGGAGAATATCGACCGGATGTTGCGGGAATCCTCCCCGGACGAATCACGCCTGCATCTGGTGGCGCGGGCCTGCCAGTCAGTAGCGCGCCCGATTCTGTTTGCTATCAGTATCATCATCATTGTGTTCCTGCCGCTGTTCACCTTGCAGGGCGTGGAAGGGGCGACCTTCCGGCCACTGGCCTATACCGTAGCCGTGGCTATGCTCGGCTCGCTGTTTTTTGCCCTGATCGTGGCGCCGGTGGTCTCGTCCCTACTGATGAAGCGCCCCAAGACAGACCCTGACAAACCCCGCAAGGACATTGTCAGTTTACTGCTGAAAGGCTACCAACCCTTGGTCCAGGCCATAGTGGCGCGCCGCTGGATTGCCGTGACCCTGGCGGCAGTGGTCCTGCTCATTGGCGTTGCCGTCGCCCCGCGGCTGGGCTCAGAATTTGTGCCCCGCTTTAATGAAGGGGATTTGCTGATCCGCGCCACCATGGCGCCGTCCATCTCGCTGGAAAAAGCCGAGACCACCATTGGCGTATTCGAGCGGCAATTGAAGGCTGCGTTTCCGGAGGTCACCCAGGTGGTGTCGCGCATTGGCCGGGGCGAAGTCGGCGCCCACGCCGATCCGGTGAACAACGCCGAGATTTTCGTCGCCCTCAAGCCCCAGGATCAATGGCAAAGCGCGGAGACGCTGGATGGCTTGTATGCGGCCATGAGCGAAAAATTCGCGGATTTCCCCGGCGCGCAATTCAACTTCACCCAACCGATCGCCGCGGCGGTGGATGAACTGCTGACCGGTACCAAGGCCGAACTGGCCGCCAAGCTGTTTGGCGATGACCTGGATGTGCTGGTGGAAAAGGCACAGGCCATCGAGCAGGTAATGCGCACCGTGCAGGGCGCCCAGGACGTTCAGCGCGATCAAATCGGCGGTACGCCGCAACTGCGCATTTCATTGAACCGGGAGGCCATTGCCCGTTATGGCCTCAATGTCAGCGACGTGCAACGTACCCTGAGCGTGGCCGTGGGCGGCAGTGAGGCCGGTCAGGTATTCGAGGGTATCCGCCGCTTTGATATCTATGTACGGCTTGAGGAGCCCGCGCGCAACCGGGCCGATGTCATCGAGCAGCTCATTATCAAGAACGCCGCCGGCCAGCGCATTCCCCTGGAGGAGCTGGCTGCCATCGAGGAAGTGGTGGGGCCGCGCCAGATCACCCGGGAAAACAATCAGCGCTTTATCACCATCCAGACCAATGTCCGCGACCGGGACATCGGTTCCTTCGTGGCCGAGGCCGATACCGCTATCAAGCAGCAAGTGGATTTGCCGCCGGGCTATTTTCTCAAATGGGGTGGGCAGTTCGAACTCCAGCAACAGGCCAACAAGCGCCTGATGATCGTCGTGCCAATCACCCTGGCGCTGGTGTTTTTGATGCTGTTTGTCAATTTCCGATCCCTGCGCAACGCCCTGTTGATCATGCTAAATATCCCGCTGGCGCTGGTGGGCGGTATCGTCGCCCTGTGGCTGAGCGGCCAGAGCCTCTCGGTACCCGCCTCGGTAGGTTTTATCGCCCTGTTTGGCATCGCCCTGGAAAATGGTCTGGTGCTGGTCAGTTACCTGAATGAACTGGTCAAGGACGGGGTGTCCATTGCCGAAGCCAGTGTGCGGGCGGCCTGCGCAAGGCTCCGGGCGGTGATCATGACCGCCGTCACTACTGCCCTAGGGCTGTTTCCGTTGCTGTTCGCCACCGGCACCGGCAGCGAGGTGCAGCGGCCACTGGCCACCGTCGTGGTCGGCGGTCTGGTGACCGCCACCATCCTGACCCTATTGGTTATACCCGCACTGTATCACTGGTTTGCCGACAAGCCCGCTGATATGAGCGAATCCCACTAACCCGGAGTGACAGTCATGCAAGAGATCAAAGCCTATATCAAACACCACAAACTGGAAGCCGTGACCCTGGCCCTGCACCGCGTGCAGGGCGTCACCGGCATGAGTGTCGCCCACGTTGTCGGCTTCGGCCGTAGCAAAGTCAATACCAGCGCCGCCAACCCGATCGATGGCGCGCTGTAACTCCAGAGTCATTCGCACATGCTCATCTTTAACGCTGGTCAACGCATCGTTACCGACAACCACCGCCTTGGAGTGTTGACTGACGAACTGCCGATCGGGAATGCCGTAGAACTCATTCGATCGGGCAATAACATTGCGCCTATCCACCTTGGCGGCCCACCAGCGCAGGCAATTCATACGGTTTTTGATGGTACCGGCCGCCATGCCCTCGCTGAACCAGCGTTTCACCAGGGCGTCCACGTGCTTCGGCTTTAGGGATCGGGTAGTCATGCGCCGATACCCCATCTCCTGCAGTTGATTGGCAATCTGGTTAAGTATGCGCGCGCGATTGGCTTGCGTACTGTAACTGCCATCGCGATTGCGTTTGCACAACTGTTTCAATTGGTAGTTCAGGTCTCTCATCGTGTACTTTCCAGTCTGGTAAGTGTTTCTGACCAACCACAGGCTCGTAGCCTGACTGGGTCCGCCGAGGCGGAAGGGTCAAGGGACACTACTCCCCGTTCGACCTGATAAGCCTGGTCGCAGGCAACCTGGCTGCTCTTCTGCTGAAGATGGTGCCGGGTAAACCAATGGACTCTAAGAGTCAGTTGCGATGGTGAGTACTTCACCTCCTTTTAAATGAGCGGAACCATCGGTCCGCGAGTTGAAAGAAACCGTCGGTGAAACGGCGCGTTGGTAGTCGGCTACTTGCAAGCCGGGTTTGAGGTGGCATTAGCCAGATTGAAGCGAGGACGAACGTCCTGCTATTGAGGAAATATTGAAGATGAGCTGCAGCTGATGCTGTGCGCCAGGGTAGCTCGGCTGGCGCCGTTGCCGTTTTTGCCATTTTTGATGGCGAGGGCGACAATCCTCATCCACGTTACCGCCGTGGCCGCGTATGGAACTGTTTACGTTTCTTGGCCGCTAGTATAGTTAGAGCGAACTCGCTGGGAACACATCAATCCGAGCGCAATCCGTTGTCGTTCCGTGCTCCGCCGCCCTCGTCACTACCCCGCTTCGCTAAGCAGTGACGAGGGCTTCGTTCGAATCAACCACCACGCCAGGTCTGCGACCTGTCATGGCAGTTGAACAGACAAATCTGTTCGACCCACGGTTACAGTGGAACCACCATGGGGCTGTACGCTGGCGGCCGACAATTTTTATCGTACGGGATATATTCTTACTCAAGCAAGCCAATACTCTAATATTTATCCCGTACGGTAAATATTTGTTGATTTAGCTGCGTCTGCATGCTAATTTTTACCGTACGCTCATTTTTTTGGATAGATTATGGCTCACGATCAGGTGCAATACGGTGCAATCCGATCCGCTGAGGATCTCGGCAAGCTGGTGCGTGCTCACCGGAAACAGAGAAAACTGACGTTGGAAACGATCTCGGGACTGGGTAACCTGAGCACCCGCTTTTTATCCGAATTCGAGCGTGGCAAGGAAACTGCGGAGCTGGGCAAAGTGCTAAAAGCGCTGCGCACCCTGGGACTGGAGGTGGTCATCCAGCCGCGCAGGGTTGCCGTGCCCAAGCCGTCGTCCTCACAAGAGGGAGAAGGCCATGCTTGATCCGGATGGTCTCAACGTCTGGAATGATCAGCGACTCGTTGGCTATTTGTGGCGCAACACCCAAGGCCTGATTGGCTTCCGCTACGAAAAGGAATGGCTTACCCAAGGCGGATTTGCCATCTCCCATAGGTTGCCATTGCGACAGGAAGACTTTGTGCCGGAAGAGGGACTCGCCCACCGCTTCTTCGCCAACCTCCTGCCGGAAGGTGGTGCTCGTGATCAGGTTATCCGCGATCTAAAGATCGCCAATACCGATTTTGATCTGCTCAGAGCCATTGGCGGTGAATGCGCCGGAGCCTTGTCGATTCTCCAGGCAGAACAGAAACCTTCCACACAATACGCGTATTACGAACTCTCGGAACAAGAACTCGCCAAGCTGGTGACACGCCGTGGTCAGGTTTACACATGGACTGAAAACGAACGTCCCCGTCTGTCTCTGGCCGGAGCGCAAGACAAGTGTCCTGTGTTGATCAAGAATGGTGCCTGTTGGTTGCCTAAAAAAGAATCGCCTTCCAGCCATATCCTCAAGTTCGAACTGTCTGATTACCGCCACCTGCCCGCCTACGAGACGTTCACGACACTATTGGCGGAGGCTGTCGGTTTGCCTGTGGTCAATATTCAACTGCGATCCATTGCAGACACGCACTATGCATTGATTGAGCGCTATGATCGGCACCTGTTGGGTAGCGGTCAGATGGCGAGACTGCATCAGGAAGATTTCTGTCAGGCGCTGGGTTTCGGCCACGAACGCAAGTATCAGGAGGATGGCGGCCCTTCCTTCGCAGATTGCTATCGGCTCGTCCAGGATGTCTCTAGTGATCCCGCCAACGATCTGCAGTATTTACTGCGATGGCAGATTTTCAATGTCCTGGCGGGTAATTCAGATGGTCATGCCAAAAACCTTTCGCTGCTATACCGGGCCAATGGCGAAATACAGCTAGCCCCTTTTTATGATCTCGTTTGCACTCGGGCCATTGAACGTATTGACTATCATCTGGCATTTTCCGTTGGCAATGAAAGAAATCCAGGCATCGTTTCCACAAAGCACTGGGATGACCTGGCGCAACAATGCGGTTTGCGTGCTCGGTTTCTACAAGGCCAGGTGCAGGATGTTGCTGTCAGTCTGTTGGAGCACCTGCAGCCGACGAGAGAAAAGTTTGAAACGTTGTACGGGAAATATCCCGCGCTGCAACGGATCGAAAAGGTCGTGAATAAACAGTGTCGGCGCACGATCAGCGAATAAGTGCGACTGGCAAGGTTCTCAACGAACAACGAGCTATGCATCGGCATTTTAATGAAATGGGGGTGCCACTTTATCCCAAGTGGCCAGGGCAAGGAGCCGATTCGATCGGCGACATTAATCTTCGTTGGGCAGCATGATCGTGACGACCGGTTCACCGGCATCACCGGGGCCAACCATCAGTTTCAAACTCACCTCGCCGGCTTCTGTCGAATGCCCGTCTTTCGGCACGCGGTACAACGAGAACAGCAACCGATCACCAGGAGCAGTAGCCGTTCGAATGGCGTAGAACGCCATAAACAGCACGTCCCACAAACGGCCAGACTCGTCCTGGTGCACTTGAAAGCGGTTATCCCGCTCTGTCCAGGCGACGCAATCACACCAAGCGGTATGGGTAAGTGCGACTGGCCATTTGAAGCCAGCCTCACGTGCCATAGCGGTGACATCGATCAGGACGCCATCTTCGATAGCCTGTGCACGACTGTAACTTGCGACAACAGGACCGAAGACATCTTCCAACGACTTGTGCTCTGAATTTTTCATAAGGTTTCTCCCTGGAGAAATGAATTAAGAAATTCAGGGAGCACCTCCTTCCCATTGGGGAAGAAGACTCCCCAATGGGTTAAGTAAATGGCGTTACAGCAATCCGCGTTCGGCGAAGGAAACTGATTCCCCCACCGTGACCACAAAGTGATCCAGTACACGAATATCAACGAGTGCCAACGCCTCTTTTAAGCGCCGGGTAATCGCTTCGTCCGCGTGACTGGGCTCGGCGACACCACTCGGGTGATTGTGAAAAAACATCACCGCTGCCGCGTTAAGCGTCAACGCCTGTTGCACCACCACGCGGGGGTACACCGAGGCGCCATCAATGGTTCCCTGGAACAACTCTGCGGCTTCGATTACCCGATGCCGGTTATCCAGGTACAAACAACCAAAGACTTCCGCTTTGCGTTCAGCCAACAACATCCGCAAGTAATCACGGGTGTGGTTGGGGCTCGGTAACTCAAGGCCCGGCTGGTGCAGATCCTGCAATATCGCAAAGGCCAGCTCCAGCAGGGATTGCTTTTCAGGATCGTTCAACGACGCCATGCGAATGGCCGCAAAACGGTTTTTAGGAATCACCCGGGAGGGTGAGGATTTGGAAGCCATGAGCGGTCTCCTTTAAGAGTCGAGGAGACCTGCCCGGCAAGGGAGAATCTCCCTCGCTGGGTTGAAAGATTGATCGCATCAACAGATGCGATCAGTTTTGGTCGTCAGGCTACGGCGTTATGGGTCTCAGCCGTCGGCGCCGGAAAGGGCTGGCCTTCAACTTTGATCCAGTGGAACCGCAGTAACCGGGACTTAAGGCTGATACCCGTCGTACCGGCTCGATGACCGTTTTTGAAGATGAAGGTTTCGGCTTGCAAATCACTGAGGTGAAAACCCACCAGCACTTTAAAGTCAGCTTCTACTGCTGGCTTAAGCTGACGCACCAGATCCTTCGCCTCTTCACCCACCACCACACAGTCGAAATGCGTGTGCTGGACGTTATCGGCAGGCCCTCGTAGTGCCGCGATGGTGACACTGAGAAAGGGGAGTCCATTCTCGGCTGTCACTTCGCGAACCCGGTTGAGGTAACCGATGCCGTGGATATCAAGATCGAAATACTTCGGTTTTTCAGGGGTAGATTGTCTACTGGTCATAACAGTTTCTCCTTGAACATAATGGAAAGCCGGAGAACACGATTCCCTGGCGGGAAGGTATTTCCCGGCAGGGTGAGTAAAATCAGGGCAAGCCCTGACACTGGATTGACGGTAAAACCGCGATGTCACTTGCACAATCCGCTGACATCTTCTTTGCCACTGAGACCGCAGTGGCCACGTACAAAGTCGTTACCCCTCCCTCACCGGGGCGTCGCAGACAAACTGCAGGTACTTGAGCATGCCCCTTGCGTTAGCAAAAGCGGCATGGTCGGCAATGGTTTGATTGGGAAACCAGTTGGCAATATCAGCGGCTAACGCGGCACTGCCACCGCCGACGAACAGTACACGATCCAACTCCACACCGAGTCCAAGCTTGCGGCGGGTTTCGGTATAGAGTCGCTCCACCAACTCGCGTTTTGCTTCCGCCACCATGGCCGAGACATCGTGATCCTTGCCATGCAGGCGCAACCGATGTGTATCGACGGCCCGACTGATACTCTGCTCGCCCAGTTCGTTGATATCGAACTGTTCCTGTATACGGTTCGCCACGCGAATCTTGACGTTCAGCATGCCGCGATTCAGAGAGCCGGAGGAACCATGCACAATGCCCTGGTCCTGGACCACCACATAATCCGTGGTGCGGCCACCGATATCGACAATGGCGATGGGCGCGTTGACCCGATCCGCGTCCAACGTCACACCATCATCATCGGTCATAACAATCACATAGTCGTACCAGGCAGCCAGCGCCTCCGGAATAACTTCATGAAAGGCGATGCTCACCTTTAGGAGCCCCTGTTGCGCTGCCCTTTGCGATGCTTTTCTGGCAACAACAGGCTCAACCGCCAATTTCAAACCCTCCCTTTTTGCCTGGATCGCTCGTCGTCGTTGCTGACCATCGTTGCGGTAAAAGGCGGAGACCGGCAACCCCGTCACCACATGGACGGATCGGCCCGACAAACCCGCCTGTTGCAGTGCATGCTGGACGATCACCCGATTCAGGGCCGAGCCCGGGTATTCATCGAATTGAGTGGGCTCACCATCGACCGCACCGACGGAATACACACTGCCACCGGTTTCGTACTCAAAAATTTTCTGTTCCTCATCCCGTATCCAGGTGACACCGGCCGATCCCATGCGTGCCCGTGAAGGCACCGCCAGGAGGCGACCATCCGGTAACGCCACTTTGGTATAGGCATAGCCGTCATCGAGGCCCACCTGCCCAACCGCCATGGGATGAGTGGTCACGGGAGGTTTGTCTTCGTCAGAAAATTTCTCATCGGTCAGTTCTGTCATGGTGCGATTCCTGATATCGGGGTTAGACGTCTTTACTCACCGATCACTCGTCTCAGGTGCGTAAAGGGTTTTCTGGTGTCGTTTGGGGGAGCAAGCCTGGCGCGTTCGCTGTTGTGTGAGCTGCCAGGTGACCGCGCAGCGTGATCGAGCATCGTCTCGGTTGTTCGCGGCTGGACGGAACCCGCTCCGCGACTTCCGTTTATCTGGGTGGATGTACACGGCTGGCTCATAGGCATTGCGTGTGCCGGCAGCGCTTGCTCAGATCGGATGGCCTGACACTCGCTTCGAAATCCCACCAGCAACAGCTGCCGCAACCACTCGTTTTGTCTGCTGTTAGGCAGGCGGCGTAAACGCTGAAGCACCATCGCTTCGAGTGGAATTCGCGTATCGAGCGAGATGACAAGCTGCTGAAGCGTGCTGGTGGCCACGGCGTTCAGCCCTCGTCAGAATCTGCGATGGCGTTGTTATTCAGCTGTTGAAATGCCAGGGGACGCAGAGACGGCAACCGCTCACCATTGAGGATGTCCTGGGGAATCTCGCCCATCCGCTCTCTCGCTTTGATGGCTGCCAGTGTTCCTTGCCGGATATCGGAGCGACGAACGTCCAGGCAGTGATACCCCTGGGGCAACGCAAACACCCGGCGCACCCATCGCCCACTACCCGACACCTGCTCAATGAGGTCAGTGGGCATGTCGAGACCTAAGTAATGCAACGTCATGTCTGCGCACATCAACCGGTCGTACTCACCCAGCAACTGTGCAGCGCGGAAGGCGTAGGGATTGGCGAACTGTAACGATACGCGCTGTGGTCGACTCGATTGTGCGACGCTGAATTCGAGAGCACTGTTGGATTCAGTGATAAGGGCGTCCATCCTTTGCTGCAATCCCTGCAGCTGTGCTCGGATATCGGCAACGCCCTCTTCCACTTTGAGCAACCACCAGTCGGCATAAGGGTCGTCGAAGCGGACGGCCTGCCATAGCGACTTCAGCCGATCTGCAAAACCGATCAATCCCATAATGGCAGGCTTGCCATCGGCTGCACGGCGGCCGCGGATCAGGCTCTGAGCCTGATAGGTCTGAATCGTCAACCAGACTTCACCCTGCAGGGCGCCTGGCACTGACTCGTTTTGATTTTCAGCTGTATTCTCGTGTGACTGTTCTGCGTCTGAATTCATTTGCGTCATTCCCTTCAAGATCAACTCTGACGTGCTATGAATCCACGAATGGGAAAATGGCACCACGGAATATCCATCCGACTGGTGCAGTGTTTTGCGTTGCTGCGATCAGATGGTTCCAGTGGAAGCAGTGCGGGGAAGTAACGACAGAGAGATGTCACATCACGTGTGATAACGGGCGGTCGCGCTATTTATCCATATTCAATGATGCTCGTAACTTGGCCAGCTGCTCACGCCCATAGGCTTGGTTTCGTGCTCGCTCTTCAGCCGCTTTACTTTTCTGATCTTCGTTTTCTGGCGGCGGGACGTGATGTGCCCGATCGTGTCTTGCCTCGGCCACCTTGATCCCGAGGTTGGGCACAAATTCGCCTTGTTGTGCCGCCTTGCACAGCGAATGCAAGAACCGCAGCTCGTCATAAACCGGCTTCATGCCTTTTTGCACAGACTCCAGGCGCCCCTGAAGCTCGTCGAGCACCAACTGCCGATCATCAGGATCGATCATGGCAAGATACCTGTCCGCCAAGTGTTTCTGGTTCTCCGACAAGCGCGGCGGATAGATCAGCGCTCGCTCTGTTGACGACGGGACTGATGGATTGGATTCAGAAAATGTTTTCTCTTCATGGTTTGTATTTTGTGTAGTGGTTGTTGTAGTTGTTTTTTTATAATGACTACTACAACGACTACTGTAGTGCTCCTTTCCCTCCGCCTTTGAATTTTGGTTCTGGACGGATTGTACTGATGCGCAGGCCCCGGACGAATTTTTCAGTTTCCCGATGGTCGCGGCGTGAAAGGTAAAATAACGACCGCTTTTGCTGTGGTTTCCGCTGGAATCTGACAATTGTTGGGCGGCCTGCAGTCGACGCTCAATAGTTGACTCCTTCCGTCCTAACGACTCGCCTTCCTGAATATCCTTATCCAGACTCTCCAACACAGCTTGCGCCACGCGCCGGACGCGGGCGTGATGATGTTGCTGGGATTGGGTAACGAATGCCATGTAGGACTCATCCAGGTACAGGGCATCGACCAGAGGCAGGGGTTCATCGTGAAGACTGTAGACATTGCCAGTGAAACGGCCGCTTTTTTGACGCACTCTGGCGCACAGCGTTAGCCAACGCGTCAAGCGCAGAATGGCAATAGCGCGAGAGACAGTGGAGGTTGAAGAAACGTTGGTTTTAGCTGCAATGGTATCGTAATCGGGAAATGCCGTTCGTCCTCCAGTCTCCCTGGCATGGAGCATGATAACCATCCATACCAGTTTATCGACGGGTTCCAACACCGGGTCCTGGATGACCATGGCCGGCACGGCCTGATGCCAATTCCCCATGAACAACATGGCATCCGGTAACGATGGATCACTCTGGGTACGAACCTTGGCAACAGTTGCCTTGATTAAAGCGTCGAGAGCAACAGTTTCTGGTCGCAGCGCATCCGCTTCATGGGCCATTCTCGGCAACCCGCCCGGACGTCGCGGCACTGCTTCCCTCGCCGTAGGTTTCCCAACGCTGCACCAGCGCCCAAATCGATCGCAATCCAATGCCTGTCTGTTGCTGTAGGTCGAGATAGTCCTCTGCAGTTAATGTGGAGTTGTCCTCCGCCTTTACCTTATCCTGCCAGGCGTACCAAAGCGCGTGGGTATCGGTTTCATTCAGTTCGGGAGGCCTGCCCACGGCCGGCGCCAGCGTCAACAATCGGCGCCATCGCGTGTACTCCCGAGAACTCACACCAAACAGCTGCTGCATCATCTCTAACGGTGCGTCCGCGACCAGCAATGTTCGCTGCAGATCCTCAGATTCCCGCTGATGGCGCAGGTGATCGAGCATCGGCCAAAAAACATCACGATTGAGACCAATCTGCAGACAGTGCACACGCAGCGCATCGGCCCGATAGAGATCGGCCAGATTCATCTCTTTCAGGGCGTCCAGTTCTTTGGGGCCAAAGTTCATGGCGCGCAATGCCTGCTGATCCCCCTCTGCCAGACAGCGCATGGCGTACAACAGCACGGCGGTGGTGAGGTCGGCTTCCTTATTGGACGACATCGCTTTCACCTCCTTGTTGCGCCCAAAGCTCGACCCCGGTATCGAAGGCTAACCGTTTAATGCTCCGGTAGGACTCCATCATTTGCAGCAAACGCTGCCAGTCTGGCGGGTTCAATTGTTGCCAAAGCTGGCTGTTGAGATAGCCGGGATCAGGCGTCCAGACACTGCCAAAGAGCAGACCGGCATCATGGGATGCCAATGCCTGGTATAGGGGCGAGTCTTTATCCAGGTAGGCCAGGACAATGTCCGTGGGAGCGACGGTCAACTCTGAGCTCGCAGCCAACTGCCACCAGAGTGCGGACACTAGATCCAGCATGTCCTGGTCAAGGGATTCCCGCAGCTCCCGTGAAGGCACATTAATCAGCAGAAAGCCCAAGCCCTGATCCGGCAGGCGAATGACTGTCTCGTGCAATCCGTGGGATGTCGCCAGGGTTACGGCGCAGTCCCACAACTGGCTCCGCAAAACTTCAAGATTTCTTTGTTGACCGCCTTTTTGGGAATTCGGCGCAGAGGTCAACTCAGCCGACATGTTCGGTTGGTCTTTGCTTTTGTCATGACCACTCGTCGGTGAATCGATGCCAGCGGACTGTTTTTCCAATGTCATCGTATTCGATGACGGCCCACTATCGGAATGCTCCGGGTGTTCCGGGTCCCTGTCCGCCCCCGGCTCTGTATCCTCTTCGGTATGAGCGGGAAGGCTGAATGCGCGGCCCGATAGTTGTGCCTCCATCTCCAGATGAATCACCTGGCGATTCAGTTCGGACTCCACGGCGATCTCATTTTCCAATGCATCGCGCAGTGGCTGAATGTCCCATTCGGCGCCATCATAACGGCGACACAACTCGGCAAAGATCGCATCGAAGACGGTGTTATCCCCCAATTGGCGACGATCCCAGATCGCTCGGGCAGCGCGTTCAAGGGCTCGGATCTTTTCCACCTGTGGTCGACCCAATCCGGCAGCTAAGGCTTTTGGCATCAATGGCCACAAGGTCTCAACGGCATATCCCATTTTGGAAATCATGCTGTGGCTGAGCCCGAAACCTCGCTCTCTGAACAGCTCTTCCAGTTGGCGCTGAGACAGGCTCTCAACCTCCATCTCGCTTTCGAGGAGAGACTTTGCTTCGAAGACGGCCAACGCTTTATCGATGAAAGGCAAACCGCCGCGCAATTCGTTTTCCCGGAGGTGGGCAAAAAGTACATTGGACTCCTGCGACCAGGGCTTGACGACGCAATCGATCCAGCGAAATCGCTCATCGCCGGTTTCGTCCAAAAGCTCCTTCAGTATCCTCAGCCGTGTATTGCCGCCACTGTGGAGCACATAATCAGCAGCCCCCGGCTCCTGTGATAGCACCAATGGTTGATCCAGGCCTTCAGCCTGGATCGACGCCTTTATTCGATCGTATTCCGGGTTCTGCTGCCGGCGGGGATTGCGGGAGTAATGGTGGATACGAGTGACGTCTACACGGGTGATCTCGTGGACGGATGGCGATCTCTCAGGCGTCATCGTTACCACCTGCTTCTTGTGCACCCGATTCAGGCACGACGCCGTAGAAAATCTCTGGATGTCGAACCATGCTCGCCCGAGGCACAGGCTCCAGTCGACCATCCGAAAGGTCCGCCACAGTACGTGTGTAATGCTCGATTTGCGTCGCCATCAATGGACTGGCATATCGATGCTGGCCGGCAATCTGATACAAGTAGGAGACTGAGTCGCCACACGCCGCAGCGACGTCGGCCCGCTCCCGCTTGGTTGCCATCTTGAGGAAATCCTTTAGCTCCATGCGCAGAAACATTAGCACCGTGCGAATCATTGAACAACGCTCAATCACCGCTTTTTGTTTATCACTCTGCTAAAAATCATGCTAAAGTGTTTCGCATGACGCTAAAACTTAACCAGATCCGGCTCCACAATCTTGAAGTTCTGATTGCCGAAGCGGGCTCAGCTGCCAAGTTGGCGCGCGCGGCCGGGACCAATAGCTCCTACCTCAGCCAGGTGCGCAACCAGCTCCCCACCAAAAAAGGAACGCCCCGCTCTATCGGAGATGAGCTGGCGGAAAAACTGGAAAAGGCCATGAATAAAGACCAAGGATGGATGGATACCCCCCATGCGGACGGGGCACGACAAGAGGAACACAACGCCCACGACGGCCCGGATTTGCGCAGTCTCCACCCGCTGATATCCTGGGTCCAAGCGGGAAACTGGTATGAGATTTCTGAAAGTTTCGTGCCGGCCTACGGTTCAGAACTTTTACCCTGCCCGGTGTGCTGTAGTCCTGAATCCTTTGTACTTAGGGTTCGCGGCAGCAGTATGGAACCCAAATTTCATGAGGGCGACCTGATTTTTGTTGACCCCAATGTTTCACCTGACCACGGAAAGTACGTGGTTGTTCGACTCGATGAATCCAATGAAGCCACGTTCAAGCAGTTAATTATTGAAGAGGGCAAGCAGTACCTGAAGGCGCTCAACCCTGATTGGCCGAATCGCATTATCGAAGTGGATGAAGAAGCGACAATCTGTGGAGTCATTGTCTTCAAGGGAGAAGTTGTCTAAACGCTGATCGTAGAATAAGACTCCTACCCACATAAGGACTAACCAGTGATCAGCACAAACAACAGTAAAAAAATAACTACCTTGATCAACCGAAAAACATTGTTGGCAATGATTCCACTTTCGGACCGCGCCATTTACGACATGGAAAAGCGCGGAGAATTTCCATGCCGCATCGTTTTGACGAGCCGTAAGGTGGCCTGGGATTTAGCTGAAATAGAGCATTGGATAGAGGAACGAAAGCAGTCCAGAGATAAAGCCATCAGACCTGGCTCTGCTGCCACGCCAGGGACTCCATCCGGAACAAAGTGACCGCCTCCACAAAGGCTTGTTTAGCTTGCTGATAAAAAGATAGATTCGATTCTGACTTGTAAGAACAATTAGCTCAATGCTAATGTTTTTCCTGGCTTATATGAGCTTTTGACTCTATCGGACATCAAAACATGGATGACATCGCAGCAGCTAATAATGATCGTGAACTCACAACCAAAGAAGCGGCTTCGCTACTTGGCTTATCACCCAGCACACTGAGAAAATGGCGCTGCACTCATGAACACCCCGAATTAACCTGGAGAAAGCGATTTCGCCATGTATTCTATCTCGAATCAGACGTTCTTGAATTCAAAGAATTGAGCACCAAAATCTCATCTAACGAAATTTACATTTAGAACTTTATAACCTTACGTTGCTACCAGCGGCTCGTGAGTTCGTCGATCAAATCAAACCCTGCTTGTTTAACCATGTAGTCAGCAATTTTCTGACTAGCATCTCGAAGCCTTGTCATAGACGGGTGAATATAGTGAG
>JAYPVH010000019.1:42589-45304 GCA_038134505.1 Halieaceae bacterium
CAGTAACTCATCTACAAGTACGGAATTAATGTCTAGTTCCGTCCCAATAGATTTATACGTTCGTCGGAGGTCATGATTGGTAACAGATATACCCGTTTGGTTTTTAACGATATCACGGACTGCCTTGGTATCTCTGTAATATCCTCGCCCTCCCATGCCAGGGAACAAGTACTCAGTGTCTTCAGGCAAATAATCTTGACGGTTACGAACGATTGCCGCGGTCACTGTATTTAGGGGTAGCTCTACTTGGTCGCCCCCTTTTTTAATAATGTTGAACACTAATCTATTGAGATCAATTCCCTCCATTCGGACAGTCATCGTCCCAGTTCGTCTTACACCGGAAAATAACATGAATAACAATGCATCACGGCCATTACGATAAGCGGATGTATGATCATGCTCTCGAAGTGCTAAGACAGACTTCAGATATGGCTTAAAATCAGCATCATCTAACCGACCAGTACAGCGATTGGTACGATTAATATTTACACCCAGTTGCTTCATTGCACGGCTAACCGGGTTTCGGATAAAGAGATCCGAATCATCGTATTTGGTCTGCGCCCAATTCCAGATCGACCTAAGAATACGCATAGCGCAATCGAGCTGGGTTTTACCACGACCTACTTTCTGGAGATAAACAGTTTTTACCTGCTCTGGCGAAATACTGTGTAATGGCAGGTCTAACAGGTCAACTAAGAGAACCTCGCATTTATTTCTGATATCCACTAAATAACGCTGACCTGATCGCCTCTCGGCAATAAACCCATCTGGCAGGCATTCATCACTTTCATCAACCGGTGTTCCGTAGATCATATCTTTAAATGAGCGCCTTGCCTCTATCAGGACTTGATTATCAGCCTGTTTTGCAGCTTCTTTTTGAGCTATTACTTGAGGGTCCCGGCCCTCCTGAATTTCCAAAAATAAGCTATCAACCTTCTGCCGTAGTTCTGAAATGGTGATCTCAGCATTACGAGCTTCGCCAACCTTCATTATCTGGCGCTTATACATACGACTCTTATATTCACCACGAACTCGAATACGAGCATACATACAAAAAACACTATCAATATAGGAACGTCCAGGCCTAACTCGAACAGCCAGGTGACTATCAGCATCATAAATATAGGTTTCTTTGGTAAACTCTCCTCGATTAATACGATTCTCAATGGCTTTCAGATTCGGTTTATTGAACTTGATTCGGTTGTCAGATATAGCTCCCATAAGATCTCCTTTTGTTCATCCTCACCGGCAAAATCTGGGATGCAAATGGGATGCAAATGAAAGTAATTTTTGCATCCCAAGAGAAATCTTGAGTAACACCAGAATTGCCTACCGCAGACAGAATATAGATACAAAGCCTTTTATATCAACAACATAGAGAGCTTTAATCTACTTCGCGGAACGTTATTCAACGTCGAGAAATGAGTATAAAGAGTGAATTCAAAATCCTGTGCTTTCGAGCGTGCCGGTTCAAGTCCGGCCTCCGGTACCAACAACCCCGTGATGCACGAATCGTGCGGGTTGTGTCTAACGCGTTGTCGTAACGCGCTTGAGTCGATTCAACTCAGCAGCGACAGTCCTTATTTTTTGTGTAATTTTCGCTACACTCAATGCCACGCGACGTAAATTCCGGGGAGGCCATCGTGTTGGAGAATGTCTTAAGCATTATGCAAGACGACTGGGTGATGCTCGCCCTACCGTTCTTCTTTGGCGCGTTGCTCATTGAATGGCTATGGGCTAAACAACAAACCGCGCACCTGTACGATCAGGCCGATTTTAAAACGTCGATGGGCATTATGGCATTGACCGTGGTCGTCGATGTGGTGCCCAAGGCACTGGGTATCGCGCTCATGTTTCTCGCCTATGAACTGTCACCTTTTAAGGGCATGATCAACCCGACTTGGTTTTGGTGGGTTGTGTTGTTTTTTCTCGACGACTTAACTTACTACTTGTTTCACCGAGCCAATCATGAAGTGCGGCTGATGTGGGCGGGCCACGTCTCGCATCACAACTCAACCTATTACAACTTGGGCACAGCGCTACGCCAGGGCGTGGGTGAACGCGTGCTGAAATACCTGTTTTGGTGCCCTCTGGCACTCATTGGCTTTCATCCGGTGATGATCGTAACCATGCTGAGCTGTAGCTTGATCTACCAATATTGGTTGCACACGCAGGCCTTTTATAAATTGCCGCGCTGGTTTGAGTTCATTTTCAACACCCCATCGCACCACCGAGTGCACCACGGCGCCAACGTGCGCTACCTCGATCGGAATCATGCCGCCACACTGATTATTTGGGACCGAATTTTCGGCACCTTCGCCGAAGAGCGTGAGGAAGAGCCGGTGGTGTATGGCATTACGAAAAATATCGATACGCACAACGTGCTCAAAGCCAGTTTTGGCGAGTACCACAACCTTTGGCGAGACGTTGCGCGCGCAGAACGCTGGCGCGACAAACTGCGCTACATCTTTTCCGCGCCGGGTTGGAGTCACGATGGTGAAGACAAGCGCTCGAATATTCTACGGGCGCAGGCTTACGATCAATCGGCCGCTTAGCGCTGGGCAATAGCGATATCGCATCACAGACAATAGCGGCGTAGGATCGTCTGCGCCGAGGCAATGACAAGGCAGGGATGGGGTGGCTGATGGGTCTCGAACCCACTACCTCCGGAGCCACAATCCGGTGCTCTACCTGGTGAGCTACAGCCACCACTGA
>JAYPVH010000020.1:0-18324 GCA_038134505.1 Halieaceae bacterium
CCCCCGACCGGCTGATTACAAATCAGCTGCTCTACCTACTGAGCTACGCCAGCCATACAGTGTGAAAGAACGCACACCACCGTGGGATGCGGATGATCGCCCTAGCAGGCGCTCAGGTCAAGTCGATCCTGACCCCATTGCCACAATCCGCAAAATAATAGATCCGGTTGGTGTTCTCCAATGCCCCCCAAATCGATCAAGGCTGGCGCATCGCCGCCAGTGAGCAAAACCCGTTCAGGCTGGAAGCGGGTTGTCACCCACTGCACTGCCCCGACCACTTGCAGCCAACTGCCAGCCGTCACACAGGCCGCAGTTGAGGACCCCGCTTCGATCATGGCCTCTTGAATCGCATCAAACCGAATACGCGCCGTATCTCGTCTCAGCGCAGCCTGAGTCAGATGTGGGCCGGGCAGAATAAATCCGCCCATATGACGACCCGTCTCTGAGACAAGATCAATCGTCACCGCGGTGCCCGCATCGACGACACAGCAGCTTGTCTGCGCGATCGACCAGGCACCGCGCAAAGCCAGCCACCGATCGACGCCCATCGTCGTGGGTTGCTCATAACTATTCGAAAGCCCCCGAGCACTGGCTTCACTTTCCGCCCACAATAAGGTTGCCGAGGACACTGACTGAAGCCAGTCAGCAACCTGCTGATTAAAATCATCATCCGAGACACTGCTTAGCAGAACAGCATCTAACTGGCCAAAACCATCAACGAGCCGCTGTATGGCCTCCGCGTGACGTTCAACGCGCCCTGAACGTTGTTCCTGAAGCATCCGGTATTGCCACTTGATGCCAGTGTTGCCAATGTCGAGTAATAACACCGCTTGCATCGCCGACATCATTGAGTGGCCTCGTATTGCAATCGAACATCGCCCGCGAAAACGCGCTCAGTGCCGTGTTGCGTTGCGACAAGCAATGCTCCCGATGCATCAACA
The DNA here is from genome assembly GCA_038134505.1 of Halieaceae bacterium. Lineage (GTDB taxonomy): Bacteria > Pseudomonadota > Gammaproteobacteria > Pseudomonadales > Halieaceae > Luminiphilus. Next base: position 942 of record JAYPVH010000020.1, read on the forward strand.
CCCACAGCTTCGCCGCACGCCTCTTCATCAGCGCCAAACACAACGTGCTGCCCGCGTAGCAAATCACGCTGGGCCCAGCGCTCCAAGTAAGGGGCCAAACCGCGCTGCGGATAATCCTCTAGCAGCCTGAGCACCGCGGTCAGAGCACCGCCAAGCAGAACGTCGCGGTTGAGCGTTCGGGCGCCAGATCTTTTCAGGTCGGTCCAGGGTCGCGTGATCGCGGAAGAGGAATCTTGCTGATTCATGAGCACATTGATTCCCACACCAATAACCACCGCGCTTGATGCGCCCCCCGAGCTCACCCAGTCGACCAGAATCCCTCCCAGCTTATGGCCTCGCACATAGAGGTCGTTGGGCCATTTCAATTGCACAGACACGCCGGTCAGATCCTCGATCACCTCCGCCAGCGTGACGCCGACGGCAAGCGTCATCGCCGCGACTGTTTCTGGAGATGCAGACGTCGGCCACAGTACAGAAAAATAGAGATTGCTCGCAAACGGGCTGACCCAAGCATTGCCCTGTCGGCCGCGCCCCTTTGACTGCAACTCCGCAACAAGAACCTCGGGAGACGCATTGCCTTGACGCGCTTTCGAGACCAGTACATCACTGGTCGATTCGACGCACAGCCGAACCTCGACAGGTAAAGAGTACCCCGCACCATCAAGCAGAGCACAAACGTTGGCTTCACTGACCAGGGGAAGCGGTGGATTGAGGCGATAGCCCAGCGTAGCGTCACCCTCAATCGGAATACCTTGCGCCACCCACGCCTCAACAGCTCCTACTACATGTTCTTTCGCAATACCGAGCTGCGACGCGGGATCACTTGCCGAGCCGGGGTATGCAGCAGCTATCGTTTTCAATATCGCCTCATCTTCCATGCGCGGTATCATACCGGTAAATCACACCAAATCGTGGCACTTCTCAGGCGAGGTTTTTGAGCACAATGGAATCAATGTCACCGGCCCAACCGCAGCAACAGCTGACACGCAAAATCCGCACCACTGCCGCTTTGATGGCCCTTGCCGCCGGTTGCCTCCATATCGCAGACCTATGGTGGCTAGGTGCATCCCGAGATAGCCTCGGAGATGCCGGCCGCGGGGTTATATTATTACTTTTGGCACTCGGACTGATGGGAACCGCGCGACTCAGCCTCATTTTGGTCGCCGTATTTTGCGCCGCAGGTATTCCTGATCTGGTGGCTATGAGTCAAACCAACACCTGGGCCGCATGGTTTGAGGCTGCTCTTTTGGTATTCACACTCGTCGTACTGATTCGAGACACGCCTCATAGAGGCGGTGATAACGCTACATGATTGAGCCACTCATTCTCCTCATCGCACTGCTATGCGGCATGCTTGCCCGGGCGTTCAAGCTGCCCGCACTGATTGGCTACCTCGCAGCTGGGTTTGTTCTCCATGAGCTAGCCATGGAAAGTGGGCCGTTGATTGACCAATTGGCTGAGGCCGGTATCACATTGATGCTGTTCACGATCGGTCTGAAATTGATTCCTAAACAACTGCTGGCACCACAAATCTGGTTAACCACCACGATCCACATGGGGGTCAGTATCCTCGGAATCGTGGCCCTAGTCAGTCTATTGTCGCTCCTTGTGGGTACGATCGCGCTCGATCAAAAAGGCGTATGGCTTGTGGCCTTTGCATTGAGCTTTTCAAGCACGGTGTTTGTTGTACAAGTACTTCAGGAGCGGGGTGAGGCCGCTTCAATACAGGCTCAAATCGCTGTGGGCATCCTGATTGTGCAAGACCTCATCGCTGTCTCTTTCCTCGCAATCAGTGCAGGTAAGATCCCCGAATGGAGTGCGTTTTTACTGTTGCTGTTAATCCCGATGCGGCCCGCTTTAATCCGCTTGATGCAACTTGCGGGTTACGGAGAGCTGCTGACGTTACTGGGCCTCGCACTTGCCTTGGGGGCAGCAGAGGTATCGGAATGGACGGGGATCAAAGGTGATTTGGGCGCACTGTTCACCGGAGCGGTTCTCGCCGGACACCCAAAATCCAAGGCCATGGCCAGCAACCTCATTCACCTGAAGGATTTATTCCTCATCGGCTTCTTTCTGAGTATCGGCCTCGGCGGCTGGCCCAACGTCGATATGATCATTGTGGCTGTGCTATTGGGTTTGACCGCGGCGTGTAAGCCGCTCCTGTACTTCCCACTTTTGACGCGGCTACACGCCTCACCACGACACGCAGTACTCAGCGCCAGTAGTCTGGCCAATCACAGCGAGTTTGGCCTGATTGTGGTGGCGATCGCTGTTGCAACAGGTGCGTTGTCCTCAGATTGGGCGAGCGCGATGTCGATCGCGCTGGCAATCAGCTTTGTAATTGGTACACCGATCGCCAACCGAGGTCATCGCTTCTACGCACAACACCGAGAACGCCTTCTTCGCTGGCAAACAGGCCGCATCCAGCAGCAGTTGCCTAATACCCAAGGGGTCACGGCGATCATTCTCGGTATGGGTCGAGTCGGGACGGGTGCTTACGAAGCGCTCGCACCCGAGTACGGCAGCGAGTTGCTCGGTGTAGAAAGTGAGTCAGCGCGTGTCGAGCAGCACATTGATGAACACCGACGGGTAGTCCTTGCAGATGCTTCAGACCCGGATTTCTGGTTCCGTGTTAGGCTGGATCGGGTGTCGCTCATCATGCTCGCGCTCACCAATCATTCGGAGAATATGCGGGTGGCGGAACTTCTGCGCGAGCAAGGATACCGCAGTCAAATCTCAGCTGTCGTTCGCCACGAGGAGCATGCCGAGGACATGCGCGCCATTGGCGTGAGCGCATTTAACCTCTACGCTCAGGCGGGGGCTGGCTTCGCCGCCCACGCAAGTCTTCAATCGGAAGAAGTCCGTGGCAGCGCTATCACAAATGACTGAATACTCGTCTCGATTCGCCGTCCGACGTATCAGCACATCGGTCGTGGGCACGCTCGATCTCGTCGCCCACGATACAGCTTTGGTGGCGATTCACTGGCAAGATACATTGCAGCGTGCGGATAACGCACCGGAGAGCCACAGCATCCTGGACCTCGCTGAGGAGCAGCTTCAGGCGTTCCTCGACGGTCGACTGAGACATTTCTCCGTACCCCTTGCGCCTCAAGGCACACCTTTTCAGAAGGAAGTCTGGGCGGCACTACTGACAATCCCCTTTGGGAAAACCTCTAGCTACCGCGACATTTCACTTCGCATCAGTCGGCCTTCGGCAACGAGAGCGGTCGGCGGAGCCATTGGTAGAAACCCCCTCCCTATCCTGATTCCATGCCATCGCGTTGTGGGGCGGGACGGGAAACTTAGGGGGTTCTCCGGCGGCTTGGATCGAAAACGCGCGTTACTGCAGCGAGAAGGACTGGAAGTCTAAGCATTCAGATCGGGGATGATCTCGTCTTTGAGACGCTCGATCTGATCCTTCAGACGCAGTTTTTCTTTTTTGAGGCGCTGTACAAGCAGCTGATTTTGCCAAGGCGCACTCACCAATTCTGTGATCTTGATATCGAGCGCTCGATGCTTGGCTTGGATTTCAGCGAGACGCATTTCGGGAGTCACCGGCTCATTGGCGGCGTCCACCCCCTGATCGCTTTGATTCGCCATACCTAATCACCCCCGGACGAGAGCCTAACGCCGCGGCCTGCAACTGGCAACGGTTGCCTCAGGGCAGTCAACGCAATGCATCATCATAACGAATAGCCCTGTCGGCTTGCGCAATAAATGGTGGCGCGAGCAAGGTATCGCGATTGTTGTAGCGCAGCGGCCGACCCTCGAAATCTACGACGGCACCACCTGCGGCAGATACCAACGCATCACCAGCAGCGACATCCCACTCATAACAGGGTGTTGTGCGAGGATAAACATCCGCTTTACCGAGCACCAAATCGCAGAACTTGAGTGCTGAGCCTTGATTTTGACGAATGGTGGGATGATTCATTGCCCCTTCAATCGACTCTTTTAAGGCGCTGACCATTGATTCCCGATGACGGGCACTCGCAAGCATTACGAGCGGCGAGCGCGGATCGAACGATCGGCAATGAAGACGCTGCGCATCGTCGATGAGGCCACCGAGCTGGATGCGATATGCACCCTGCCCAACAACACCCATAAAATGACAGTCTAGACAAGGTACGGTAACGACGCCGAGTACCGGACGACCGTTTACAATCAAAGCCACATTGACCGAGAACGCGTCAGTGCCATCGAGAAACTCACGCGTACCATCAAGGGGATCCACCATCCAACAGACCGGCCATTCTCTGCGCCGCTGCAGCTCACTCTCGGCTGACTCTTCGGAGATAAGCGGTATCCCCACCGCTAGTTTTCGCAACCCGTCGAGCAGCTGATCGTGCGACAGCTTGTCTGCCCGGGTGAGAGGGCTCTTGTCCGCCTTGTTAAATACGGCAAGCTGTCCTCTGTCCGCGTATAAACCTAACAAGCTTTCGGCAATGCCATCGAGCAGTCGCAGTAACGATGACAGGCAGACCGATGCCGGACTCACAAGCACGTCCGGACCAGCATCGCGGGATTGAGGCAGGGTAAAGTGCGACGGAAACATCTGAATAGGGTAGCATCGAACCATGCAAAAAACGCTAACCGACGAAAATAAACGCCTGCGCTGGGATGCGATCGATACCGTGTTGCTTGACATGGACGGTACTTTGTTGGATCTGAGTTTTGACAACCAATTCTGGAACCAGACGGTGCCCGAGCATTTCGCCAAACTCAATCAACTTAAGCCGGCGGACGCCGAGGCTCATTTGGCGCCGATTTTTGCCGCGGAGGCTGGCAAGCTGAATTGGTATTGCATCGACTTTTGGTCCGACGTACTCGGCTTCAAGGTGGCCGAACTCAAGGAGGCGCACGCGGATAAAGTGCAATGGCGGCCTCACGCAGAGTCTTTTTTAAGGCGGCTGGCCGGCAGTCAGCGAGAGGTGCTTCTGATCACCAATGCCCACCCTGAAACCTTGCGGATAAAACAGTCTCGGGTCAATCTCGCCCCTTGGTTTAAACACATGTTGACCTCGCACGAGCTAGGTTCGGCGAAGGAATCCCAAGCATTTTGGGATGCTTTGAACTCGGCCCACCCGTTCGACCCCGAGCGAACGCTATTTGTCGATGATTCAGAGCACGTACTCGATGCGGCCAATGCTTACGGCATTCAGTTTCTTCTGACTCTACAGCAACCTGACTCAACACGGCCCATTCGAGAGCAGACACGCTATCCGTCTGTGTTGCACTTCAATGAGATTTTTGAGGGCTTACCAGGTGTCGACTAATTCACTGCCGCCGCAAAAACTGCGTCTCGATAAATGGCTCTGGGCAGCGCGATTTTTTAAAACACGCACCCTTGCTAAAACAGCAATCGAGGCCGGTAAGGTCAAAGTAAACGGTCAACGCGTGAAGGTCTCAAAGGATATCGTTCCGGGCGATGCATTAACGATTCGACAGGGATACGATGACAAGGACGTACTTGTGTTAGAACTCAGCGATCAGCGTCGGGGGGCGCCGATTGCGCAGACTCTTTATGAGGAAACTCAGGAGAGCCTGCTCCGTCGAGAGAGGGAAGCTGAGGCCCGTCGAGCCGCGGGCGGAATTATCAGACCGTCCAGCAAACCGGGCAAACGAGAGCGACACCAAATCGACCGACTTCGCCGCCAGTTTGGAGAGTGATTTTATCAGGCACTGAAGGGCGACAATGTAATGCTGTCACGCCCCTTTTGCTTGCTGTCATAGAGCGCTTTATCCGCTGCTTCGATGAGATCGTTGATATCGGTATCGAGTCTCGGTACGCATCCCGCCACCCCCTGGGATACCGTCACAAAGGGGGATACCGTTGACGCTTTATGGCTCATTGCCAGCGCCGATAGTCGATCGCGGACAGTCTCCGCAGTCGATAGCGCATCGTTGACCGTCGAACCGGGTAACAGCATCAGAAATTCCTCGCCGCCTAGCCGTGCCGAGATCTCGCCGGCGCGACTCGAACAACTAGAAAGTATTTCTGCAATACGTTGCAGCACAACATCGCCGGCTGGATGGCCGTAGGTATCGTTGTACAACTTGAAAAAATCAACGTCGACAACAACAACTGCCACCCAGGTGCCATTTCGTTTCGCACGACTCAGCTCGCTTTCTACAACATTATTCAGTCCACGGCGGTTACGTAGACCCGTTAACTCGTCAATGGTACTGAGATCAGCCAGCTGGCGTCGGACATCCTGTAACTGCAGGTTCCGCAGTCGCAGGTTCTCGCTCATGGCGGCTAAATCCTGGGTCATCGCCGTACGTTCGAGATTAGTCTCGACCATCTCGCCAAAAATTCGAGACATCCAACGACTCACAAGCATCAACAGCAAAGACAGACCGACGAGCACAAATGTCAGCACCAAACCGCCGTAGTAAAGATGTGCATTCCAGGCGAAAAATGCGGACAACAAAACCAGAGTCCCTGCCAAATAAATCAGGAAAATCTCCCAGACCACAGCGCTGACAGCCATATTGGCAATCACCACCATCGCTGTAATCAGGAGAATCAGATCTAAAGTGCCTGCACTCAGCGACGGGCACACCGCGATCACCGCAAAACTCCAGCTCAGGCTCTGAAGTATTGCCCAAAATATCAGCTCCAAATACAAACCCACCCGAGCACTGAAGTGTCGTTGCCGGACCAGTGCCGAGTTCATTCGGATCGAAGAAATCAGCAGCAAAAGGAGCATGCCAGCAGCCCAGGTTAGAAGCGGCTCCCGATCAAACTGAAACCACAAGCTTAGGACCGCAGCACCGACACCGAGCGCCTGTGTCGCAATCGAAGAATAGCGCGCCGACCGCAACTGCATTTCCAGTTTTGCGGACAATAAATCTTGCGCTGACACTTTGGGCTGATAGAGCATTGTTAGACTTTATCTCAGTCTTGAGCGAATAGGCAGTCCCCGTGGACTATTGGGCCGGAAAAATAAAATGTCATGAACTGATTCCGCTGTCGGTGTAGCATAGGGCCTTTGGCGAGGCTTGGCACGGCAATAACTCTCAACACACATACGGAAGCCACCGGTAGATTCGATGCTCAATCAACGACTTCTCACCACCATTACATTGCTTATCATCAGCATACCGGTGGTGATACTTGTTTTGCGTCAAACGATTTATCACCCATGGACACAAACGACTCACTGCGAAGGACTCATCCGCCACTTTGAGCAAGCGGACAGCACGACGAGCTTGTCCGGCTACCCCATCCTACTTCTGGGTGACAGTCGTCTATACAATTGGCAGTCGCCGCCCAGCACCCTTTTGGAAATACCACTCGTCGTGCGAAACCATGGTGGACTCGAATTAGAGGCTCTCGATAGCTGTTTCAATCGGCTGGTAGCCTTTTACCAGCCTTTGACCATCATCCTCGCATTAGATGATCGACCATCACTCGAAGGCGGACAGCTCTTCATCAACGGCGTGCAAAGATTACTTGAACAGCGTGACTACTACAGCCTCAATTTTAATGTTGTGATTGTCGGGCGAATCAGCACACCGTCGTTACAAGCCTCAGCGGGTGCCATTGCGGGTTTTAATCGACTTGTTTCCGATTGGGCCAGCGAGAGCCTCGATGTCTCATTTGTCGATCCAAACCCCGTGTTGACCGACGAGAATTCAAACATCGATGCCAGATTGTTCCGGCCTGATGGTCACACCTTGATCGAAGCTGGCTACCAGCGAATATGGGAAGCCATCGAGTCGTTTGTTCGCGTTGAAATGTTCTGGCTAGAGGGAGTTTGAAACCGCCATGGACCAGCAACTACCTATAACGCGCCCAGTCACCCCGCTGCTCGATCGAGTCGAGCAAGAACGCAGTGTATTGCAAACACTCGATGCGAATGAGCTGTTAGCACTCGCCGATGAACTGCGCCAGTTTTTGCTCTACTGTGTCTCGGGTACCGGCGGGCACTTCGGCGCAGGGCTGGGCGTCGTTGAACTGACTGTTGCCTTGCACCATGTGCTCACAACGCCCCGTGACCGCATCGTTTGGGACGTCGGTCACCAGACCTATCCGCATAAAATTCTGACAGGGCGCCGAGACCGAATGCATACGATGCGCCAGCAAGGCGGTCTATCAGGATTCCCAAAACGCTCGGAAAGCGATTTCGATACATTTGGTGTCGGCCATTCATCAACGAGTGTCTCAGCAGCTATGGGAATGGCTATTGCTGCACAGCAGCAAGGGCTTGATCGCAAAGTTGTCGCTGTGATTGGCGATGGTGCAATTACGGGTGGAATGGCTTTCGAAGCGCTGGCCCACGCAGGTCACGCGCGACCTAACATGCTGGTTGTTTTGAACGACAACCAGATGTCAATTGGCCACAACACGGGAGGATTAGCCACCTACTTTGCCAAAATTTGGGCCAGCCGTACCTACATTGCACTGCGCGAGGGTTCTAAAAAAATCCTTCAAAACGTTCGCGGCGCTTGGGACTTGGCAAAACGCACAGAAGAACACATGAAAGGTATGGTGGCGCCAGGCACCCTCTTTGAAGAACTCGGATGGCATTACATCGGCCCCCTCGATGGGCATGACCTGCCAACCTTGGTTCAAACCCTGAAAACAATGACCCAGTTAACCGGGCCACAACTGCTCCATATCAGAACGACAAAAGGTAAAGGCTTCGCACCGGCGGAGGCAGATCCGATCGGTTTTCATGCGATCAACAAAATCGAGCCGCCCAAAGATGCAGAGGAAAGCGTCGCGGCGGCGCCCACCACGACCAAAGCCCCCAAATACCAAGATGTTTTTGGTCAGTGGTTATGTGACATGGCTGCCATCGATCCGCGACTCGTAGCGATCACACCAGCGATGTGCGAGGGCTCGGGCATGGTGAACTTCGCCCGGAAGTTTTCAGATCGCTTTTATGATGTCGCAATCGCAGAACAACACGCCGTGACTTTGGGTGCGGGAATGGCCTGCGATGGTCTCAAGCCGGTTGTGGCAATTTACTCCACCTTTCTGCAACGCGGCTACGACCAACTCATCCACGACGTCGCATTACAAAAACTTGATGTCACCTTCGCCATCGATCGGGCAGGGCTTGTAGGACAAGACGGCGCAACGCATCACGGCGCCTTTGATTTGAGCTACCTACGCTGCATTCCCAACATGGTGATTGCATGCCCGAGTGATGAAAACGAATGCCGCCTTCTTCTGACTAGCACCTACCGACACGAAGGGCCGGCTGCCATTCGCTACCCACGCGGCGAAGGCATTGGCACCCCGATGGTCGCTGAGCTCGATACATTGCCCGTTGGCAAGGGGATTGTGGTCAGAGAGGGTTCTGACGTGGTTGTTTTGAACTTCGGAGTCCTTCTACCCGAGGCGATCTCAGCAGCGGAGCAGACGAATGCGACGGTTGTCGACATGCGCTGGGTAAAGCCGCTCGATGACGCATTGCTAACTGAAATGGTGCAATCCCATCGAGGCATTGTGACGATCGAGGAAAATGCAGTTGCGGGAGGTGCGGGCAGTGCCGTGTCTGAGTGGTTGCATCAGCAAGACGTCGTTTGCCCGATAAAGCATGTCGGCATTCCCGACCGCTTTATCGATCATGCGAGTCAAGGAGAAACTCGAATCGATGCTGGCCTAGCCGCGAAGGATATCGTCATGGCGATCAAGTCATTACAATCTGCAGAGGCAAATGCGCTACCAACGCCCGATGAAAGCAAGGACAAACGACATGGCTAAAGCGAAGTCATCGGAGGACATCAACACACAGAGTCTTGCCGATCAGATGACCCAACTGGCGGCGCTGGTGGAGCGCTTAGAGGATCCAGATCTCCCTCTGGAGGAGGCACTCACGCTCTACGAGCAAGGTATTAAACTCTCTGCCGCCGCTCAAAAAATTCTGGATCTCGCGACACAAAGGGTCGCAATGATCCGAGATGACGAACAGCAGGACGGGTGACCGAGACGTTTGGCCATGTTCAGCCCTGACACCACGCTTGACCGCGCGATCGCATACGCTCTCGATAATCCAGGCAAGCGCCTACGGTCACGCCTGACAATCACAACGGCGGAACTGATCGCCGGGGAACCAGTGTCTGCAGCAATACGTGTTGGCGATGCTATTGAATATCTCCATACCTACTCGCTCATCCATGATGACTTACCGGCGATGGACGATGATGACTTGCGACGTGGTAAACCGACCCTGCACCGAGCATTCAATGAGGCGACCGCCATTTTGGCCGGTGACGGTTTGCAGGCTTTGGCCTTCGAGCAACTCGCTTCGATTGACGAACTCAGCCCGTCGCTGCGCGTCGAATTAATCAGGCTGGTCAGTCGCGCTGTTGGACTCAATGGCATGGTCGGAGGTCAAGCCCTTGATCTGGCCGCCGAAGGCTCTCAGATAGATCATGCGGCACTCACTCAGATTCACCGCTTGAAGACCGGTGCGCTCATCGAGGCAGCTGTCATCGGCGGCGCACTAAGCGCCAACGCGAGCGAGTGGCAGATATCGGCACTGCAGCGCTTTGCTGAGAACATCGGTTTGGCGTTTCAAGTGATGGATGACGTGCTCGATGTCAGCTCAGATTCCGCCATGCTGGGAAAGACTGCAGGAAAAGACGCTGCGGCCCAAAAATCGACGTATGTTGCATTACTTGGAATAGAGGGTGCTCGCGAGGAAGCTGAGACCCTTCTCAGCAGCGCCCTGTCTGCACTCTCGCCCTTTGCTGAGGCAGCCTCTGATTTGGTTTGCTTGGCTCAGCAGATGGTGCGGCGGGAGCGCTAACTTAATTTCTCAGCCAGCGGCGTGACGGACTTGCACCTAGAATGGGTCCCATGCCAGCGTTGCGATAGTGAGCACAGCACCCGCCAAAAGACCCGCCACCACATCGTCAATCATTACTCCCCACCCGCCTTTGAGCTGTCGATCAGCCCAACTGACAGGCCACGGCTTGAGAACGTCGTAGAGGCGAAACAATACGAACCCCAGCGCCAGCGTGATCTCTAGGGGCATAACCTGCGGCACCAGAGATAATGCAATTAACAGGGTGAGCCATTGCCCTACAACTTCATCAATCACGATGGCAGGGTGATCCGAGATCTGCCAAAGCAGGCCAGTGCGATGACTGGCCCACCAGCCTACCAAAAATAATAAGCCACACATCAGCCACTGCGTCTCGAGCCCCGTTGCGCCGCTAAACCACAGGATCAGCAGTGCCGGAAGAGAGCCCAAAGTACCCGGCGCACGAGGGCTAAAACCGAGCCCTCCCACACTCGCCAGCCATACGCTAGGCTCTCTCCACAATCGCTTGGAACATTGGTCATTCGGCAAAGTGGTCATAACTGCCTCCTGTAATGGGCAGCGATGTCATCACACCGCGACCTTCGCGCACCTCGCCAATCTCCGTACACCCGGGCGGCAGCTCCTCGGACTTCGGCAGGCAGAACAATAGCTCGTAGTCATCGCCGCCTACAGCGCCCCACTCGCGAGCCTGCTGCAAACCCCAGCCTACAACACATGCCGGAGACAGGGGCAGCCGCTCGACATCAATCCACAGTTGCACACGACTGGCGGTTGCGATGTGTTCGGCATCGCCAAGCAGCCCGTCAGACAAATCAATCGCAGCTGTCGCGCGCCCCAACAACATCTGTCCTAACGCCAATCGTGGTTTAGGCCGCGTATACCGCACTGTTAAATGGTCAATGGCATCATCGCCCAAGTCATTGAGCGCTGGCTCTCCACTGAGGAGGGCCAAGCCCGCGCGAGCCTCCCCCAGAACCCCTGAGACACAAACACGATCGCCGACTTGAGCGCCGGTGCGCGTGACACCGAGACCTTGCGTATAACCGAAAACCGTGACCGCAAGGGACAATGAACCTCTCGTGGTATCGCCACCGACCAGCGGCATCTGAAATTCTTCAGCGGCAACGAGTAATCCTTGCGAGACACTACTCAGCCACAAGGCATCAGCCTCAGGTAGGGTCAGCGACAGCAACATCGCCGTCGGCGTAGCTCCCACGGCAGCGAGATCGCTCGCGGCAACGGCAACAGCTCGATACGCGATGTCTTCAGGTAATGTGTCCGCCAGAAAATGAACGCCCGGCAGGCTGGTATCGGTCGAGACCTGCAGGACTGCACCGTCCGGTATCTGTAGTGCGGCCGTATCGTCACCGATGGCCCTAAGTACCTGCGACCCTCGGCCGATGCCAGTGAAGTAGCGATTGATCAGATCGAACTCTGAGTCCGCCATCAGGTCTCCGCAGCCACCTCAACCGCTCGTAACTCACGCGCGATCTGGTCGAGCACGCCATTGATGTAACGGTAGGAATCTGTAGCGCCGAATTTCTTCGCCAAAGCAACCGCCTCATTGATGACGACTTTATAAGGCACGTCAATTCGCTCACGAAGCTCAAAGGTACCGAGTCGCAGTAAATTCCTCTCGATCGGATCCAAATCCTCCAGCGCGCGATCCAGCCTCGGCGCAAGCAGTGCCTCTAACTCCGAGACACTGCTCGCCACCCCATTGATCACCACATTAAAGTACTCGCCATCGACATGCGTAAAATCATTGTCGATACGAAACTCAGCTTCGATATCGACCAGCGAGTTCTGAGTCATTGTCCACTGATACAACGCTTGCAAGGCATAGTGCCGTGCGCGACGCCGCTGAGCGGCCAAGGCGTTAATTTGACTCATTCGGCGCTCATCGCTGACAGTAAATTGAGCATCTCAAGCGCGCTCACAGCGGCTTCCACGCCTTTGTTGTCGCCGGGCGGGGTCTGCGATCGCTCGACTGCCTGATCGATATTATCGACCGTCAACACGCCAAAAGTAACCGGCTTGCCGGTCTCGAGTGCAACTTGAGAGATCCCTCTCGTACACTCACCTGCGACATACTCGAAATGCGGCGTGCCGCCGCGAATTACTGCGCCAAGAGCAATCACAGCATCAATATCGCCGCGTCGAGCAGCCGCCTGGCAGGCTAGCGGAATCTCAAATGCGCCCGGCACACGAATAAGTTCGATATTGTCATCGCTGACGCCGTGTCCTCGAAGCGCACTCAGGGCGCCATCGAGTAACTGGTCGACAACAAAACTATTCCAACGCGCGACGACAAGGGCGAAGCGACTCGCGCCGCCGCTAAGATCGCCTTCTCGGGTTGTCAGCTGAGCTTGACTCATCCACACATCTCCTTCACTCGATGACCGAGTCCTGAGCCTCGACAAAGCCCACGACCTCCAAGCCGAAACCGGCTAACGCATTGTACTTGAGCGGCGCGCCCAAAAGTTCGATCTTACCAACACCTAAATCACTCAGTATCTGCGCGCCCAGCCCGACAGACGCAATGCCTTCAGACGGGCTCAGTTCCGTGATCGGGGCGCTTGCGACACCGAGGATACGATCGATATCTTGCAGCAGACCATCAGCGGACTCTGTTTTACCCAACAGCACGAGCACGCCCGAATCCGCTTTGGCGATCGCTGCTAAGCTATCGCCAAAGCGCCAAGTTGCTCGTTCAGCCAACCGAGTCCCCACTAAATCTCGCATCAGCGAGGTTGCGTGTACACGAACGACCGTGGGCTGACCGCCATCAATTTGCCCGTGCACAAAAGCGAAATGAAGCTGACCCTGCGTCGCCTCTCTGTAGACTGTCAAGTGGAAATCACCGTAGCGAGTACTGATCTGACCCTCACGAATACGCGCAATAGAACGATGATGCAAAAGACGGTAGTTGACGAGGTCAGATACACGACCCACCGCCAATTCATGTTGTTTCGCGAAGGCCATAAGGCTTTCACCATCGGCGAGATTGCCCTGTGAATCAAGGACTTCCGCGAAGGCTCCAGACGGCATCAAACCCGCCAACGCGGCCAGATCCGTGGTCGCTTCGGCGACCCCGGTGCGAATCAACAATCCACCATCGACTGCCGCCATTGGGAAGATATGGCCTGGCTGAACCAAATCGGCTGCTTTTGCATCGGCTGCCACCGCAGTCTTGATAGTGAGGGCACGATCGGCCGCTGAAATACCCGTGTCGATACCGACCGCGGCTTCAATCGACAGGGTAAACGGCGCGTTGTCCTGCGGCCCACCCTCTACCATCAGCGGCAAATGCAAATGCTCGCAGCGCTCCCGTGTCATGCTGAGGCAAACGAGGCCCCGCGCCTGCCGCGCCATAAAGTTGACGTGTTCGGCAGTACAAAATTCAGCCGCCATGGCAACGACGCCGGTAAATTCGTCCTCACCACTGTCAAGTAGCAGAAGCACCGGTCGGCCATGGCGAAATTCGCTGATTAAAAGGTCGACGGTGGAAACATCCTGATCAGTCATCAGCAGCCTACTCTGGTTCACTCGAAAGTCCATGACCTACGCTGAGCGTGTCCCGCAGCGCCAGCCTCTCCAAATAACGTGCGATGAGGTCCACCTCAAGATTCACACGAGAACCGACTTGGTAGTCACTAAAGACGGTCTCCTCAAAAGTTTGCGGGATGATATTCAGGGAAAAACGGCACCCATCAACCGCATTCACCGTGAGACTGGTGCCGTCCACACAGATACTCCCCTTTCGCGCGATATAGTGCGCTAATTCAAGCGGCGACTCGATGTCATACACCCAGGACCGAGCGTCCTGAGTCATCGACACCACCCGCCCGACACCATCAACGTGGCCGCTCACAATATGCCCACCGAGCGCCGTCGTCGGTGTGAGTGATTTCTCCAAGTTGACGCTATCGCCGACGCCTTTTTCACCGAGCGTTGTCAGGCGCAAAGTCTCGCCAGATACATCCGCCCAAAAACCATCACCTGGCAGAGCGACCACCGTTAAACACACTCCTGAAGTTGCGATACTGTCTCCGAGCTGAACATCGGCCAGCGGCAACTTACCGGTTTGTATATATAGCCGAAGGTCACCGCCTTGGGGCTGCGCATCGGCGATGGTACCGACTGACTGAATAATTCCCGTAAACATAAATGCTACCTTGTTGGTCTCAAGACGAGGCGCACATCCTGCCCAATTTGGTCGAGCGATGCATACTCCAG
Organism: Halieaceae bacterium; assembly: GCA_038134505.1. Lineage (GTDB taxonomy): Bacteria > Pseudomonadota > Gammaproteobacteria > Pseudomonadales > Halieaceae > Luminiphilus. Next base: position 15,968 of record JAYPVH010000020.1, read on the forward strand.
TCGCATGCTTTCTGCGAGCGTTTCAAAGCGCAGCTGAACCGCTGACTGCGCAGAGGTACCGAGAATTGATGGCGACTGGTAAATCACCCACTCATCGATCCATCCACCCTGCAACAGTGCAGTACTCAAGCGTGGCCCAGCCTCTACCAAAATCTCATTAGCGCCAGCCTCTCCCAGCGCAGTGAAGATCGGCTGCAGCGCGAGACCCTGCGGGCTTGCTTCGACACACCGAGTTTGCAGATCGACGTGATCCACGGGTACCGAAGAGAACACCCACGACGGCGCTGAGGCGTCTAGTATTCGGGCGTTAGGCTGCATGCGGCCCTGCGAATCGAGGACGACTCGAGTTGGCGGCACTCGAGTTGCCCGCTGTTGCACTTCCGGATCATCTGTAAAACACTCGGGTCGAACGGTGAGCGCACAGTCATCTGCCAATACCGTCCCGACACCCGTGACAATAAACCCACTCTCTGCTCGTAGCCGATGCACGTCAGCGCGGGCCTCAGCTCCGGTAATCCACTGGCTCTCACCCGATGCCATCGCCATACGACCATCCAAGGACATCGCTGACTTGAGTCGCACCCGTCCCCAACCCCGGCTCTGGCGCAATAAAAAGCCACATAGTTCTTCGGCGGCCGCCTCTGCGCAGACACCCACATCCACCAAGACGCCAGATTGGCGCAGTTGCTCACATCCGGCACCCGAAACCCGGGGATCCGGATCCTCTATAGCCACTACGACCCGGCGCACTCCCGAGGCAATCAAGGCCTCAGCACAAGGTGGCGTGCGGCCATGGTGTGCACAGGGCTCCAATGTAACGTAGGCTGTTGCCCCTCGCGCATCGCCAGCGGCTCTCAGTGCCACCACCTCGGCATGCGCATCACCAGCGGGCTGAGTAAAACCCTCACCAATCACGCGACCATCACGGACTAGTACACATCCAACATGCGGATTGGGCTTCGCCCAAAAGCGGCCGAGCCGCGCGAGCGCCAGCGCTCTCGCCATCGCAGTGTCGTCTGAGTCACTCACACTCAAGTATCGCGACGAGGCTCGGCCTCGAGGCGCTCAATGGCATCTCGAAACTCGGCCAGGTCTTGAAAACTACGATACACCGAGGCAAAGCGAACGTAGGCGACCTGATCCAGTCGACGCAAGGCTTCCATGACCCGCTCACCGACATCACGAGAAGCCAATTCACGCTCGCCCGTCGCGCGCAGCTGATGCTTGATGACGCCAATCTCGCTCTCGATCTGCTCAACCGACACCGGTCGCTTTTCCAGAGCTCGAAGGAGACCGGCGCGCAATTTGTCTTCATCAAATGGCTCGCGGCTACCATTTTGTTTGATCACACGTGGCATGACCAACTCCGCCGCTTCATAGGTCGTGAATCGCTCCTTGCAGCTCAAGCACTCACGACGGCGGCGTACCTGCCCACCTTCTGCAACAAGTCTTGAGTCAATGACCTTCGTGTCATCGGCGCTGCAGAAGGGGCAGTGCAAGGCAATGCGCTCCGTTATTTACCCGGCGTAAACCGGGAATCGACCGCAAACATCTAAGACTTTACCGCGCACTTCAGTGATCACGTCTGCCGCCTCACCCGCTTCCAGAGCGGCCAAGACATCACACATCCAGTGCGTCAGGGCGACAGTTTCCTCGACGCCGAAACCGCGTGTTGTGATCGCGGGCGTACCCAAGCGCAAACCGGAGGTCACGAAAGGCGAGCGCGGATCGTTCGGAACCGCATTTTTATTAACGGTAATAAAGGCCTCACCCAAAGCGGCATCGGCATCTTTACCGGTGTAGGGCTTGCCAATCAAATCGAGCAACATCAGGTGGTTATCGGTTCCGCCTGACACTATGCGGTGTCCTCGCTCAATGAAGGTCGCCGCCATGGCCTGCGCATTGACCACGACCTGCTGCTGGTAAGCGACAAACTCCGGCGCCATAGCTTCCTTAAACGCCACTGCCTTTGCGGCGATGACGTGCATTAAAGGCCCGCCTTGCGCTCCGGGAAAAATAGCGGAGTTCAGCTTCTTTTCGATCTCTTCATTGGCTCGGGCGAGGATGATGCCGCTACGGGGACCGCGCAGGGTCTTATGGGTCGTGGAGGTCACGACATCCGCATGGGGCACAGGATTCGGATAAACTCCGGCGGCCACAAGGCCGGCCACGTGCGCCATATCGACCAGCAAGTACGCGCCCACCGAATCGGCGATCTCACGGAAACGACCCCAGTCCATAATCCGGCTATAGGCCGAAAATCCTGCAATGATCAACTTGGGCTGATGCGTCTGGGCCATTTCAGCCACAGCATCGTAGTCGATTAAACCCGTATCATGATCGATACCATACTGGAC
>JAYPVH010000020.1:18334-33392 GCA_038134505.1 Halieaceae bacterium
AAAATTGACGCCGGCACCGTGAGTCAAATGGCCACCATCGGCGAGACTCATACCCATCACAGTGTCGCCCGGCGTCAACAATGCGTGAAAAACTGCCAGGTTCGCACTCGATCCGGAGTGCGGCTGCACATTGGCATAATCAGCTCCAAACAATGCTTTAGCACGATCAATCGCCAGAATCTCGGCCTGGTCAACGTACTCGCAGCCACCATAATAGCGCTTGCCCGGATAGCCCTCGGCGTATTTATTGGTCAGCACAGAGCCCTGCGCTTCCAACACGCGGGGGCTCGCGTAATTTTCAGACGCAATCAACTCAATGTGCTCTTCTTGGCGCTGAGTTTCGGATTGCATCGTTCGCGCAAGCTCAGGATCAAAGGCAGCGATGGTTTGCGATGCAGAATCAAGGAAATTAGCGGGAGCATTGGCAGCAGAATTCATAGCAAAAGGGCCCTGAAAGCGATCGAGGTATTAAGCGCTCTCTTGAAGCTTCAGCTTCGCGACAGTGAGCACATTGAGACAGGCAATAGTTTAGCCGAATCATCGGTAAAACGTGAGTCATTTTGGGGACAAGCTGTCGCATTTGTTTCATAATTCTGAACTATCCTAGCCCTTCCCAACGAACGAAAAGGCTTTTCAGTGCGGATTACTATTTTTGGTAGCGGTTATGTCGGTTTGGTTCAAGCCGCTGTGTTTGCGCATGTGGGGCACCACGTGCTCTGTGTCGATATCGATGCAAAGCGCGTAGCGCGTCTCAATGCAGGCGAAATACCGATTTTTGAGCCGGGACTTAAAGAGATCGTCCTCGCATCACGTAACGAAGGCTTGCTGTCTTTCACGTCCGATACTCGGGCGGCTATCGACCATGGCGATTACTTATTCATCTGCGTCGGGACGCCCTCCCGAGAGGATGGCAGTGCAGACTTGAGCTATGTCATGACGGTCGCCGAGGAAATCGCTCGCGGTATGACAAAGCGGAAGGTTGTAGTGAATAAATCGACGGTCCCAGTGGGTACGGCCGCTGCCGTTTACGAGCGTGTCGCATCGGTGCTTGAGAAAACTGGCCGCAGCATCCCTTTCGAAGTGTGCTCAAATCCAGAATTTCTCAAAGAGGGGTCCGCTGTATCGGACGCGCTCACACCCGACCGCATCATTATCGGCCTAAACAACCCACAGCTTGCCGAAGAGTTTCGGCGGATGTATCAACCTTTTAACCGCAGTCGTGACAAGCTGATGTTCATGGACCCGCGCAGTGCGGAGATGACCAAGTACACGGCAAACGCGATGCTCGCCACCAAAATTAGTTTCATGAACGAAATGGCCAATATCGCGGAAGCGCTCGGTGCTGACATTGAACAGGTACGTAAGGGGATTGGCTCCGACCCTCGAATCGGTTATCAGTTTATCTATCCCGGAGCAGGCTATGGTGGCTCCTGCTTCCCTAAAGATGTTCGTGCATTGAGGCAACTAGCGCAGTCTGAGGGGGTGCCCGCCGCGATTCTCACAGCAGTCCATGACACGAATCAGCGGCAGACACATAAGCTGGCTGAGCGGGTGATGGAAAAACTCGGCGGCGACCTGACGGGTAAGACTATTGCGGTTTGGGGTCTTGCGTTTAAGCCCAACACCGACGATATGCGCGAAGCTCCGAGTCGTGCGCTACTGGAAAACATCTGGTCCTGTGGTGGCGCTGTTCAAGCTTACGATCCAGAGGCAATGACGGCCTGCCATACACTCTACGGTGATCGAAATGATATCCGTTACATGAGCACCAAAGACGCCTGCCTCGACGGAGCCGATGCCTTGGTGATCTGCACGGAGTGGAAAACATTTTGGTCACCTGACTTCGAGGAGATCAAAAGGCGGCTGTCTCGACCACTGATTATTGATGGTAGAAATCTATATAACCCCGCCTACATGGCCGACCTCGGTATCGAGTACTATGGCATCGGTAGAGGCCTTTCGGTAAAAGAATTCGGGTGACAGATCAACTGCTTATTGGCTGGCGGGAGTGGGTGCAATTGCCAGCGCTTGGTTTGGGCTGGCTGAAGACCAAAACCGATACAGGAGCCCGCACCAGCGCCCTCCATGCGTTTTATACAGAACCCTTCGAGCGCGATGGTATCGAATGGGTCAGGTTTGGCGTGCATCCAATGCAAGGAACCAACGAGCCTGAAGTTCACTGCGAGGCACCGCTGCTCGAACGGCGGGTGGTGACAGATTCTGGGGGCCATTCTGAGGAACGCCTAGTCATCAAAACCGAGCTTTTGCTGGGACGGCACAGTCGAGAAATTGAGGTCACGCTCACCGATCGCGATAGCATGCTATTTCGCATGTTAGTGGGGCGCACGGCACTGACGCCGAACGTGATCGTCGAACCCGGGTCATCATTTTTGCTGGGCGGTGATAAAAATAGTCCGCCGGAGAGTCTATGAAAATTGCCATTTTATCGCGCAACCCCCGCCTCTATAGCACCTATCGTTTGGTGGAAGAGGGCCGCAAGCACGGACATGACATGCGCGTCATCGACACGCTCAAGTGTTACATGGATATCAACTCCAAAGATCCATCGGTCTGGTACAAAGGCGAAAAGCTCGAGCGCCAGGATGCGGTCATTCCGCGTATCGGCGCCTCGATTACCGACTATGGCACGGCGGTGATTAGACAGTTTGAGATGATGGATACCTATTCACTGGTCGGCTCTATTCCGCTGGGTCGCTCACGCTCAAAACTTCGCGCACTGCAGCTCTTATCACGCAAAGGGCTCGGCATGCCGGTGACTGGTTTTGCGCACGACGTACATAATACGCGCCAGCTGATCAAGATGGTCGGCGGCGCGCCTGTGGTGGTCAAATTGCTCGAGGGAACACAAGGTCGCGGCGTGGTGCTCGCTGAGACGGTCAAAGCTGCCGAGTCAGTCATCGATGCGTTCAAAGAACTCGGCGCAGACTTTCTAGTCCAGGAGTTTATCAAGGAGGCCGGCGGCTCTGACGTTCGCTGCTTCGTCATCGGCAATAAGGTGGTGGCGGCCATGGAGCGCACCTCGGCGCCCGGAGAATTCCGCTCTAACCTCCACCGCGGCGGTAGCGCGGAACAAACGAAACTTACGGCTTTAGAGCGACGCACTGCCGTGAAAGCCGCTCAAACCATGGGTCTGAGCGTGGCCGGCGTCGACATTCTGCGCTCCAGTCGCGGCCCCTTGGTCATGGAAGTGAACTCATCGCCCGGCCTACGAGGCATCGAAGAGTCTACCGGTGTCAATGTGGCGGGGAAAATCATTGCGTTTTTGGAAGAACACACCGCCAGGCCCAAGCGTCGCAAACAAGATAAGGGCTAATATGGCAACCAAGAAATCGACCTATAGCGAACCGCTCATGATCGGTAACCAGGCTGTGTTGCCAGGACAGCGCTGCGTGGTTGAAATCCCCGTCGCTCCGACCTACACCCAAGATGAACTGTCAATTTCTGTGCAGGTGATCCGAGGAAAAAAGCCTGGTCCGACCCTATTTGTCTGCGCGGCCCTCCATGGCGATGAGATCAACGGCATCGAAATTATCCGTCGCGTTGTCAAACAAATTGATGTGGCGCGCCTCAGTGGCACGTTGTTGGCAATCCCGATTGTCAACGTCTATGGCATGATTACCCACTCACGCTATCTGCCCGATGGCCGCGATCTAAACCGCAGTTTTCCTGGATCCGCTGGCGGCTCCCTGTCAGCGCGAGTAGCCGACACCTTCATGCGAGAAATTGTCAGTCTTTGCAGTCATGGAATCGACCTGCATACGGGTGGACGTCACCGTTCCAACTTCCCACAAATTCGTGCAGAGCTTGAGGACCCGGTGATCGCCGGCATGACCGAGGCCTTCGGTGCGCCCATCATCATCGATTCCAAAGTCCGCGACGGCTCCCTGCGCGCCTGTGCCACCGAAATCGGCGTTCCGGTCATTCTTTACGAGAGTTGTGAGGCATTGCGTTTTGATGAGGTTTATATTCGCGCCGGCGAAAAGGGCGTTTTCAATGTCATGCGCCATCTCGGCATGTTGCGCGCCAGAAAAACGAAGTCCGCGAGCAAAGCGCCCATCATTAGCCGTTCAACTCAGTGGATGCGAGCACCCGGTAGCGGCGTCCATCGTGTGCTGGTATCGCTCGGTGCGATGGTCGATAAAGGCCAGCTTCTCGGCGTGATCGCTGACCCGTTGGGTGAAGATGAAGTTCCCGTCGAGTCCCCATGTACGGGCATTGTCATTGGCCGCTCCAACTTACCCTTGGTGTATGAGGGTGATGCGCTGTTTCACATTGCGCGCACTCAAGACGACACGCCCTTTGAGGTTGGGGAGTACCACGAAGCGCTTTTACCATCCGATTACAAGCCGGATCAGGACGATCCGTCGTCAGCACCGATTGCTATTTGATTGCCGGTGGATTCAGGGGTGCAGGCGTTGGTACGCCAGAACACGGGCTTTCAGCAATAACTTTGAGTAAGATAGTGGCCAACTTGGTGCCGCTCACCGGGCTGTAGCAAGTATGCGAGTAAAAAAGTAACCAAGTAACAAAGACCCAAGCCCGCGGGCTCCTGAAAATATTCCTGTGAGTCCGAAGTCGACTGAAGAGCTAGATGAACTATGGCGCAATACGTGTATACCATGAACCGCGTGGGCAAAATTGTCCCGCCCAAACGCGAAATCCTCAAAGATATTTCCCTGTCGTTTTTTCCCGGCGCTAAAATTGGCGTCCTCGGGTTAAATGGCGCGGGTAAATCGACCCTCCTGAAGATCATGGCCGGGATTGATACAGACATCCTCGGCGAGGCACGACCGCAGCCCGGCATCAATATTGGTTACCTGCCACAAGAGCCTCAGCTCAACGCCGACAAGGATGTGCGCGGGAATGTCGAGGAAGGACTACAGACCGCGATTGACGCACTAGCAGCCCTCGATCAGGTCTATGCGGCCTATGCTGAGCCGGACGCCGATTTTGACGCACTGGCAAAACAGCAGGCGAAGCTCGAGGATATTATTCAGGCGACGGACGCGCACAATATTGAAACGCGCTTAGAAATAGCAGCCAATGCGCTACGACTGCCGGCATGGGATGCCGACGTGACTACGCTCTCTGGCGGCGAGTGCCGTCGCGTTGCGCTTGCGCGCCTGCTACTCTCCGAGCCCGATATGTTGCTACTCGACGAACCGACCAACCACCTTGATGCCGAATCAGTTGCTTGGCTTGAGCGTTTTCTCGAGAGCTTCTCTGGGACCGTAGTTGCCATCACTCACGATCGCTATTTTCTCGACAATGCCGCCGGATGGATCCTCGAGCTCGACCGCGGCCGCGGGATTCCCTACGAAGGCAATTACTCCACCTGGCTTGAGACCAAGGAAAAGCGGCTCGAGATGGAGCAACGCCAAGAAGCGGCGCATCAAAAAGCCATCAAAGCGGAACTTGAGTGGGTCCGAAGCAACCCCAAGGGTCGTCAGGCTAAGAACAAAGCCCGACTCGCTCGATTTGAGGAGCTCAACTCGCAAGAATTCCAAACACGAAACGAGACCAACGAAATCTATATCCCGCCCGGCGCGCGGCTTGGCGATAAAGTGATTGAAGTTAACAATCTGCGCAAGACCTTCGGCGATCGACTCCTGTTTGAGGATGTCACTTTTTCGGTGCCCAAGGGCAGTATCGTCGGCATTATCGGCGCCAATGGCATGGGCAAGTCCACGCTGTTCAAGATATTGATGGGTATTGAATCTCCAGACGGGGGAAGCGTGGACGTCGGCGAGACCGTGCAACTGGGTTATGTCGACCAAAGTCGCGATGATCTTGACGGCTCAAAAACCGTCTGGGAGGAAGTTTCAGACGGCCTCGATATTATTGGTATTGGCAACTATGAAGTGCCGAGCAGGTCCTATGTCGGCCGCTTCAACTTCAAAGGCTCGGATCAACAGAAGTTTGTCAAGGATCTCTCCGGGGGTGAGCGCAACCGCCTGCATCTGGCCAAACTGCTAAAACAAGGCGCGAATGTGCTGCTACTCGACGAACCAACTAATGACCTCGATGTCGAAACACTTCGCGCGCTGGAGGAGGCCTTGTTAGCCTTCCCCGGAGCGGCCATGGTGATTTCACACGACCGATGGTTCCGAGACCGACTCGCGACGCATCTCCTCGCTGACGAGGATGACGGCAACGTGGTCTGTCACGAGGGTAACTTCAGCGACTATGAAGAGGATCGCAGGCAGCGCGTGGGACAAGATGCCGATGTCCCCAGTCGCGTAAAATATCGCCGGCTGAAATAAACGTCAGTCTGAGAACATCGCCGCGAGCGCATCGCTCAATCGTTTGACTGGGATCACCTGAACGCCGTCCGGGGATTTTTTCGGTGCGTTCCCCTGCGGTACGATAGCGCGCTTAAAGCCGTGCTTGGCCGCCTCACTGATGCGCTCTTGGCCACTAGGTACTGGGCGGATTTCACCCGCCAGACCGACTTCACCAAAGATCACCAAATCTCTGGGCAATGGCCTGTCGCGCAAACTCGAGACGACCGCCGATAACAAGGCGAGGTCAGCGCTGGTCTCAGCGACACGAATACCGCCCACCACATTGGCGAAGACATCTTGATCACCGACCTGGATACCCGCATGGCGATGTAACACAGCCAAAAGCATCGCCAAGCGATTTTGTTCGAAGCCGACTGCCACACGCCGCGGATTCCCCAGTGAACTGTCATCTACCAGCGCCTGAATTTCAACGAGCAGAGGACGTGTCCCCTCCCAAACCACCATGACGCTGGTCCCTGATGCCGAGAACTCGCCGCGATCAAGGAATATTGCCGAGGGATTTTTAACCTCGCGCAAACCCTGATCGGTCATCGCAAAAATACCCAACTCATTTACCGCGCCAAATCGATTCTTTTGCCCTCGTAGGGTTCTAAAGCGAGAGTCCTCCTCGCCTTCTAGGAGAATCGAGCAATCGATCATGTGCTCAAGCACCTTGGGACCTGCAAGCGTGCCATCCTTAGTGACATGGCCCACCAAAATTAAGACACAGCCACTTTGCTTGGCGAAGCGAGTGAGCTGGGCTGCGCAATCGCGGACTTGCGAAACGCTGCCCGGCGCCGAGGCAATCGCCTCACTGTGAACCACCTGTATTGAATCAACCACCATAATGCGTGGCTTTAGCTCCATCGCTGCCTGAATAATACTGTCGACATCGGTCTCTGCCATCAGCTGCAGTTGCTCGGTGGGCAAGCTCAGGCGCGACGCGCGCAATGCAATCTGCTCGGGCGATTCCTCCCCAGTGACATAGAGTGCCGTTCCCTGAGCCGCGAGATGACACAGCGTCTGCAGCAACAAGGTGCTCTTACCGGCCCCAGGATGGCCGCCAATCAGAATAGCAGAGCCGGGTACAAAGCCGCCTCCCAAAACCCGATCGAGTTCTTTAAAGCCTGCGCTAAAACGTGGCAACTCGAGCAAATCGATTTCCGACAAGCGGCGAACTTCCGCCTTGGCTCCAGCAAAACCTGCGCGGTCCGCCCGCTTGCTGTGGCTTTTTGCCGGACCGAGACGCACCTCGCTCAGCGTATTCCACGCGCCGCACTCTCCACACTGGCCCTGCCATTTGGCGTAGTCGGCGCCACAGTCGTTGCAAACATAGGCTGTCTTTGTCTTTGCCATCGCCCTCGTAGTCTCAGCTGCACCGCGTTTGCGGCAATTCAAGGCAGACGACGCTGTTTAAGCGTCAATAAGGAGAGTATCCTAACAGACCTGCTATCAAGTCCATGAGTTTACATGTCGTCCAATCCCGTTTTCCCAGATCGCCAACTGACTTTCTCGCCAGAACTTGCGGCGACGATCGGGCTTGAAGAGGCCATTCTGCTTCAGGGCATTGGCAATCGGGTCTCAGCTCACGACTCGCGCTGGCATTCGTTGGTGATTAGTGCCCTGGAGCGCGACTTTCCTTTTTGGGATCGGCAAAAGTTGATGGCGCTCTTGCAACGACTCGCTGATCTTGGTGTGTTGACTCTCGTTCCCGGCCAAGATGGCAACAGCGTTCGAATCGCAGGCTCTTATTCAGAAGACACAAACCTCTCAGTAACCCGTGAGTCGATTAAAAGCGAGCCCGAGGCATGGCAACCGACACCGGAGGTGATTGAACTCCTGCAAATGAACCATGGTATTGATGCCGCCTTCTCCATCGCGCAGTTGGCCAGCTTCGATGGCACCGGTCATGATACCGATAGAGACACGCGATTTCGCCAGCATGTTTTAGCAGCGTGGCGGCGTCGGCAGTCAGAGCATAACGCCTTCAAAATCGACAAACCCAAATCTTTCGACCGACACTGGCAACCGAGTGCTGATGCCATGGATATCATGTTGCGTGACGGTATCAGCACACAGTTTATTGAACTCGCGAGGCCCGAATTTATTCTCTACTGGACTGAGCGCGGCGGTCCGCCAAATGAAGTGAACAGTCGATTTATCGGCTGGATTCGACAACGCTGGAGCCGCCATACAGGGGGCATTGAACACAGCACCGAACCCACACGGCTGGCTCAAAATTGGCAGCCAGACCCAGCAGTTTGGGAGATGCTCGCGATGGCCGGAATCGACCGGAACTTTGGCGAGGGCCTACTCAATGAGTTTATTCTCTATTGGGTAGACAGCAACGAGATGCAAACGTCTTGGAACAGCAAGTTTCTGCAATGGGTCAAATCCCAGTGGCGACGACAACAGAGAGGACCACACAATGGCGCAGACCAAACCGGTGGGGGAAGTGGCGGCGGCCGTACAAAAGACAGTAGCATCGCCGACGACCTCAGCGACACAAGCTGGGTCTGATCGCGGGTCAGAAGATGACCATGGCACGCTGATCGAGGCGATCAATCAGGTCTTTGCCTTGTTTAGGCTCAATTACAACAATCAATATTATGCTGCTTGGTCAGACGCCGAACAGCTCCGCCAAGTCAAACGGCTGTGGCTTGAGGCGCTCAATGAGTTTCCCTCTGAGATCATTTTGCGTGGCGCGCGGGTCGCGATTGAGAGTAGCGACTACCTTCCAACGTTGAATAAAATGTTGCAGTGCTGCCGCACCAGCTTAGAGGAGTTCGGACTGCCCGACCCACGACAAGCCTACTTGGAAGCCTGTCTCGCGACATCACCAAAGGTCTCCTATAACTGGACCCATCCCGCTGTTTATTTCGCCGGCCGCGATAGCGATTGGTTTTTTCTGGCGAATAATCCCGAGTCGATAACTTGGCCTGTCTTTCAGAAACACTACGAAAAATGGCTACTTAAAGCGGTTCGTGGCGAGTCACTCACACTGCCACAGCAACCAGAACTCACTCACGAAGAACCTGTGGCGCTCGACCCGCAGGCACAAAAAAATGCCCTGGCGGCTCTGCGCAAGACCACGGGCCTTTAGAAACTCGACGCTAATCGATCTCTATTACCGCCTCATTTGTAGGAAGCGTTACCCGCGTGCCGTCCTGTGACACAGTGTAGTTGGCAAACACCTCAGCCACGCCGTCCTCAAAAATTGCGCCCATGCCCGGCGCGATCAGTGCCGGTACGACATGGTAATACACCAAAGCGCCCACTCGTGCATTGCGGGCGATCTCCGCGGCTTCAACAGGTGTCGTGTGGTAGTCGAGAATATCGGCCGTAATCTTAGTCATGATCTGATTGCCTGCCGCCTCGGCTGAGGCGTTAAGCATATTCACCAAGCGCGCAGACAGCGCCTCGTGGAAAAGGACATCGGCGCCCTCGGCAAAGTGCTGTAGGTTCTCGGAGACAGCCGTGTCACCTGAAATTACAATGGTTCGGCCCCCATAGCTGACCCGATAACCCACCGCTTGATCGACAGGGCTGTGGTCAACTGCAAACATCTCAACCGAGACACCTCGCTCGCGCCACACCAGAGTGATCTCACCCTCTGCGGGCACATCAGAGGCCATTGCCGTCATCCCCCGACCAGACAGTGGCGCCACCGCATCGCCGTGGTGGGCCTGCCGATAAACCGCATCAACCGCGTAAGCCTGGTTAAAACCGGCCACAACGCTCTCGATAGCAGGCGGCCCGACTAACGGGAGTGGCGTACTATTGGCATTGTTCACCCAGCGAATTAAAGCCAACTCCCCCAAACCATCGATGTGATCGGAGTGCACATGCGTTAAAAAGACCGCGGAGGTTTTGCCAACCGGCAACCGCCGTGCCACCAAATTGCGTGCGCCGCCGGAACCCGCATCGAAAACCAGTAATACCCCATTGGCCCAAACTGCAATGCACGGTCCAGATCGAATCGGGTCAGCGAGCGGCCCCCCAGCACCACAAACGAGGACATGTAGCGCGTCAGCATCATCGATCGTTGGCATCTGGGCCATCATTCGTTGCGACAGCGATGGCAGAATCCGCTCAGCGAGGGGAACGCGGGCGAGATAGCCCACACCGACACAAACTACGAGTCCTAACAACAACCATCTTTTCATATGAGCGCATCCCTTCATCGCGTCAACAGCCAATCGCTGTAGAAACCTATTCAGGTCACTGACTCGCCCGGGGTGCTCTCAGAGACTGCGGCATCAAGCACATCATCTACTGTGTTACGCACGGGCGATAAAACAGCACTCAAGTCCCGCTTCCCTCAAATCGGCCCAGGGCACCTTCATTTTGGGGCAGAATCATCAAGCAGGCTATATATTGGCAGTTACTCTGTCAATATAACAACTAGACTTCGCGAGAATCGGCTTCACGCCAGAGGCGAGCAAATGCCGATTCCAGTGTGCTGAGGTGTTGCGAATCGGCTGTCCGATCATCGCCAGCCAAGGAGAGCTCGAGTGCGCGGGCAGCCAACGACACTTCCTCGGCACGAACATTGGCTGCCGTCCCCTTGAAGCGGTGCGCCAACACTCGCGCGGTATCAAAATCATGGGTGCTCAAAGCCGTTTTAAGCGCCGGCATATCCTGCTCATATTCCTCTCGGAATTTGCGGACAATCTCTACGGCAAGCGCCTCATTGCCCCCGAGCATGCTTGCCAGCGCAGACCAATCGATTGCCAGAGTCACCTGAGCGCCCCGCAGACTAACCGTTGATTAGTAATCGCCATAGTCACTGCGCGCCAAGTTATCAAAACGAGTGAACTGACCTTGAAAAGACAGCCGGCAGGTACCGATCGGTCCGTTCCGCTGTTTTCCGATAATGATCTCTGCGACACCTTTGTCAGGCGAGTCCTCGTGGTACACCTCATCGCGATAGATAAACATAATGACGTCGGCGTCCTGCTCAATCGCGCCCGACTCCCTGAGATCGGAATTAACCGGCCGCTTATTGGGACGCTGCTCGAGAGAACGATTCAACTGCGACAGGGCCACCATGGGGCAGCGGAATTCCTTTGCAATGGCTTTGAGGCTTCGCGAGATTTCCGAAATCTCAGCAGTGCGACCATCGGAGGCGCCGGCCACGCGCATCAACTGCAAGTAATCCACCATAATCATGCCCAACTCACCGTGTTCGCGCGCCAAACGGCGAGCGCGCGAGCGCAACTCAGTGGGCGTCAGTGCCGGCGTATCATCGATAAAAATGGGGGTTTCCTTCAGTTGGGTCATCGCCTTTGACAGCTTGGGCCAGTCATCCTGCTCCAACTTGCCATTGCGGACTCGGCTCTGGTCAATACGCCCAAGCGATGACAGCATCCTGATCACCAATTGCTCCGCCGGCATTTCCATTGAGAATACCAAGATGGGTTTGCTTGAGGCCGCGGCCGCATTTTCAACCAGATTCATAGCAAACGATGTCTTACCCATACTGGGCCTGCCCGCGACGATGACGAGATCCGAGTTCTGCAAGCCGGAGGTCATGCGATCCAAATCTAGGAAACCCGTCGTGAGGCCCGTGATATCACCACCTGAATTGAACAGTTCCTCAATGCGCTCCAACGCGCCGGTCAGCAGTGGTGCCATGGCGCGAGGACCGCCGCTTTTGGGGCCGTCCTCGGAAATCTGCATGATCCGGCGCTCCGCCTCATCCACCAACTCCTCGGCGGAGCGCCCGTCAGGGTGGAAACCGGTCGCGGCGATATCCTGCGCTGCACTAATCAGTTTGCGCAGCACCGATCGCTCCCTGACCGCTGTCGCATAAGCACGGATATTCGCCGCTGTGGGAGTCTGTTCGGCAAGATCTGCTAAATACTGATGGCCACCAGCCGCATCGAGCTCGCCCGTCGCCAATAAGCGATCGGCCACAGTAATCACATCAACGGGTTCACCCCGGTCCACCAGTAAAGCGATTTGACGAAAGATAGCGCGGTGCTCTGGGCGGTAGAAATCGCCGGCCTGAACAATCTCGGAAATGGCGTCCCAGCCATCAGCAGACAACAGCAAACCGCCGATCACCGAGCGCTCCGCCTCCAGTGATTGCGGTTGCATTCGGATCTTCGACAAATCGCTGTCTGGTAGCGCTGAGATATTGATCGGACCAGGTTCGTTCATCGCGGTTTCAGAGTCTGCCACTAGACTCACAGACTAGCCACAAATGCGGCCCGGTAGAACCCCTCAAGTGCAGAAAAGTCGCGGAGAGTTGAAGAAAGAAGGACCGTGACGCTCTGTGGAGCGTCACGGTGCCTGAGGTTTATTCAGCGACTACGGCCACAGTCACAGCGGTCGATACGTCACCGTGAAGTTGAATCATGATTTCGAACTCGCCCAACTCACGAATCACACCCTCGGGCATGCGGACTTCGGCTTTGTCGACCTGTTGACCAGCGCTGCTCAGCGCCTCAGCAATATCGCGGGTACCTACAGAACCAAAGAGCTTACCCTCTTCGCCTGCTGTGGCAGCGATTTCCACACGCCCGATGGCAGCAATCGCCTCAGCACGGGCCTGTGCGGCGGCCAGCGCCGCGTTCGCTGCAGCCTCAAGCTCAGCGCGACGCGCTTCAAATTTGGCGACATTTTCCTCGGTCGCGGGAACTGCCTTCCCTTGCGGCACCAAAAAGTTGCGACCATACCCTGGCTTCACAACCACTTTATCGCCGAGGCTACCGAGGCTACCAACATTCTCAAGAAGAATTACTTCCATTTTTCCATCCTCATGACCGGGTCAGCGACCCGATGTTGTTAAAAACTGTTTTGCCCTAAGAGGGCGCTTTCGGCGTGGACCAGCGCGATCTGAAATCCAGCACACTGTCGGCCCATACCGCCACAATCACTACCCACTTCACTGGATCAATAACCACCCAAGCGAGGTAGAACATCGTCACCGCGAAGGTCCCTTGTCGACGAGCCTCTACGCGCGCGTGAAACAATGCAAAACCACAAAACGTCAGCGGTACTGCAGCAATGACCCCCCAACTCGCCAGCGCTGCGTCAGACAGCACCATCCAAAGCACCGGCAAGGACAATAACCCCACCCAGAGGGCCGGAAGTCGGAGCGATCGAAACTCCCTTCCAAACTGCCCCGGCCAGACCACTGCCGCTTGCCAATAACGCGCGAGCAGCAGACTAACCATCGCGGTCGCAACATTGCCCGCGGCAATGAAAGCCACCACCTGCAGAGCTGAGAGCGATGACAGGGCGAGCTCCGCGCCTCCCTGTGCAGCCAGACTGCTCTGCATTTGGTCGAGAATCTCTGTAAAAAGCTCGACCAAGTCGTTTACAAAATCAGCGCTCAGCCACTGTAGTGTGAGAGCGCTCAGCAGTGCGATAGGCACGCTAATCAGCAGGGTCAGCGACAAACTCTCAGTGCTACGCAACATCAGCGCCAACACAAATGCTGCGAGCAACAGCTGCACACTGCCCGAGTCACCGGTCATCGCCGCTAACACCACAGCAGGCAGACAGGCCCAAAACACCAACCAACCGCCCTCAGCGGGACCTTTCCGCAAGGTGATCAACGCGACAACCGCTGCGCTCACCCAACCAAAGAAAAGGCTCCCTGTCCCGAGGATTGCAACCGCCAGCGCCTGCCAGCGGCCACGCATCACAAACTCAGCGAGGCCGAGCATGCAATCAACTTACTGGTGCGAATCCGTGTAGGGCAACAGAGCGAGGTAACGCGCGCGCTTAATAGCTGTCGCCAACTGACGCTGATACTTGGCCTTGGTTCCGGTGATTCGGCTCGGAACAATTTTGCCCGTTTCGGTGATGTACTGCTTCAAGGTATCCAGATCTTTATAGTCGATCTCTGAGACACCTTCGGCTGTAAATTTACAAAACTTTCGTCGACGGAAAAAACGTGACATGGCTTATTCCTCGCTATCGTCGTCGGAATCGCTGCCGACATCTTCATTATCATTGGCGTCATCGTCCTTTTCGTCGGCGTCCTTGGCTTCAGCGGCCTGACGCTCCTGATAACGCGACTTACGCTCACGATCTTCTTTTTCGGCTTTCATGATCAGCGACTCGTCGGTCACCGCCTCATCGCGACGAATGACCAAGTTACGGATTACCGCGTCGTTGTAGCGGAACGTGGTCGTAAGTTCTTCCATCGCCTCGTTGCTCGCCTCTACGTTCATCATGACATAGTGCGCCTTGTGCACTTTGTTGATGTGATAGGCCAACTGGCGGCGACCCCAATCCTCAAGACGATGCACCGCACCGCCATCTTTGGTGATGACGTTGGTATAGCGCTCGATCATACCGGGGACTTGCTCTGACTGGTCCGGATGGACCATGAATACGATTTCGTAGTGTCGCACTCGCGTACTCCTCTTGGGTTAGTGCTGCTCAACGCAGTGATGCAGCAAGGAGAAAACCCCAAAGACTGGGGCGATCTAATTGTGAGGCGCGGAGTCTACCGAGGGTAAGCCGAGGATGCAACGGGCAGTTTTCACACCAAAATGAGGCCCTTTACAGCGCGAAACGGCACCCGACGCTCATTGCGCCCTAGTCTCGTGTGGCTATCGGCGCTGGCGGACGGCTTCAAACAGGCAAATACCTGTGGCAACAGACACATTGAGGCTTGAAACCAGCCCAGCCATGGGCAGTTTCACTAAAAAATCGCAGTGCTCTCGGGTGAGTCGTCGCAAGCCATCGCCCTCGGCACCCATCACCAAAACCATGGGACCCCGTAAATCTTG
>JAYPVH010000020.1:33402-43591 GCA_038134505.1 Halieaceae bacterium
GTTTCGGCCTCTCCTGCAGTCCCCACCACCCACAATCCGGCTTGCTGCAGCTGCTCGAGTATGCGGGCGAGATTAGTGACCCGTGCGTAAGGTAAGGTTTCCGCCGCACCACAGGCCACTTTACGAGCGACCGGCGTCAAATCAGCGCTGCGGTCCTTAGGCACCACTACCGCCGTGACCCCCGCGGCATCAGCGCTGCGCAGACAAGCGCCCAAGTTATGGGGGTCGGTCACACCATCGAGCACTAATACCAATGGATTGCTCGCCTGCGCGACTCGAGCGAGCAGTTGCGCTTCATCAAGTAAGTTATCGCCGTCGTCTGTGACCTCTAAAATTGCACCTTGGTGACGGCCGACAACCAACGCATCGAGGTGCTCACGCGACAGACGCTCTGTGACAATGCCCTGGTTGTGTGCGAGTGTTTCCAGCGCCTGTAACCGCTTATCGCGACGCTGGTCCTGCAACAACAGGCGCAATGCGCGCTGGGGGTTTTTACGCAGCACACCATCCACTGCGTGGATTCCGAAGACTCTTTCCGCCGTCATGACCGCTTCTTCCTACCCGGTTTCTGCGCGCTACCCGGTTTCTGCGCGCTCGCACGACGCTGTTTGGCCTTTGAACCCGACCCTTGCTTGCGCTCGCGACTTTCAGCCTTCGCCTTGGTCTTTGACTTCTGCGCCTTTTTTTTCTGTTTAGACCGCGCGCGCGCATCCGAGGTGCGATGCGCCGTATTGGACCGTCCTGACCCGTCGGCTTTGGTTTTGCGGAGAGCTCCGGACATCGTTTGACCGCCGGAGGTGCCGATGAGCGCGAGATCGATTTTTCGGGCGTCAAGGTCGACCTGCGCGATTTGCACCCGCACCTTGGCGCCGAGTGCAAAGACTTTACGAGTCCGCTCGCCGATCAATCGCTGCCGAGCCGCCTCAAAGTGGTAGTAATCACCCGGGAGCGCACTGATGTGTAGCAAGCCCTCTATATATAAATCGCCCAGTTCAACGAATAAACCAAACGAGGTGACCGCGGCTACGACGCCCTCGAACACCTCTCCGACACGCTCACTGAGAAACTCACATTTCAGCCAAGCATCGACCTCGCGCGTTGCATCATCGGCACGGCGCTCAGTCATCGAGCACTGCTCCCCAAGAGCTGCCATTTGCGCAACTGAGTAGGGATAAATCGTGGTGCGCTTCAGCGCTCGAACTCCCGCCACGCGACGGACATGCGGGTGTTTGGCTTTGGAACGAATCACCTGGCGAATCGCGCGATGGACCAATAAATCAGGATAGCGCCGAATGGGCGATGTGAAATGTGCGTAGGCTTCGTAGTGCAGACCAAAGTGACCGAGATTGTCGGGTTGGTACACTGCCTGGCTGAGCGAGCGCAACATCATGGTCTGAATCACCGACGCGTCATCCCGATCAGCAAGCGTCGCGAGTAAGCGCTGATAATGCTCTGGCGTAGGCTTCAAACCACCTTCGAGCTCTAGGCGCAGTTCGCCGAGAAACGCCCGCAGATTCTCAAGACGGTCTGCACTGGGCCCCTCATGAACGCGGTACAACGCCGGCACATCGAGTTCGGCGAGAAACAATGCTGTCGCGACGTTGGCGATCAACATACTCTCTTCAATCAGCTTGTGCGCATCATTGCGGACTACCGGCTCAATCGACTCAATTTTACGCGCCTCATTAATCACCACCCGTGTCTCAACGGTCTCGAAATCAATGGCCCCGCGGCGGTCGCGCGCCGCCCTCAATATCCGATAAAGGGCGTGCAGACGCTGGATCTCGGGCAAGCGCTCATCGGGTACCCCACTGTCTCGTTGCCCGGACAGTGCCGCACCCACCTGGGTGTAAGTCAGGCGCGCCGCAGAGTGAATGACACCCTCATAAAACTGAAAGTCTTCTAGCTCGCCATCGCGCGTAATTTTCATTTCACAGATCATGGCCAAGCGGTCAACACGCGGCTTGAGGGAGCACAGTCCGTTAGACAAAACCTCGGGAAACATCGGTACGACTCGCTCGGGGAAATACACCGAATTACCGCGCTCCGCCGCGGACTCATCGAGAGCCGAGCCCACACTGACATAGTGCGAGACGTCAGCAATCGCGACCCACAAGACAAAGCCCGTCGCACTGGCCTCGCAGTACACGGCATCGTCGAAGTCCCGGGCATCTTCGCCATCAATCGTGACAAACGGCATTGACCGGCAATCAACGCGGCCCTGCTTGTCCTCGTCGCTGGGCTCGTCGCGCAGAGCACCAGCCTCACGCATCACGGCATCTGACCACTCGAACGGAATCCCATGGGCACGAATCGCGACATCGATCTCAAGTCCGGGATCGAGATGGTTGCCCAACACCTCAGTCACCTCGCCCTTACCGCCAAGGATCGATGTGGGATAGTCGGTGATCTGCACCGAGACAATTTGGCCGTGCTGCGCACCACCCTTGCGTTTAGGGGGAATCAAGATCTGCTGAGTGATACGAGGATTGTGCGGAATCAAACAACCGATGCCGCCCTCCTCAACGTAGCGCCCGACCACTTCGCGGTGCGCATGAACGAGTACTTCGACGACCCGACCCTCAGGGCGACCGCGATTATCGGTTCCCCGCAGGGAGACCAGCACTTCGTCGCCGTCCATCACCGAACGCATCTGCCGGGCACTCAAAAATAAATCATCGCTCTCACCACCCAGCGGATGTGCGAAACCATAGCCATCGCGATGACCGATGATGCGACATCGCAGCAGATCTGTTCGCGTCGAGATCCCGATCGCACCCTGACGATCGATAAATAGCTGGCCATCGCGTTGCATCGCCGCAAGGCGCTTACGCAAGGCTTCCTGCTCGGTCGGATCATCCAAAGCAAGTGTCGTAGAGAGCTGCTCAAAGCGCATTGGTGCGTCGGCCTGCGTCAGGGTATCGAGAATTAATTCACGAGAGGCTATGGGGTGCTCATAACGAGAGGCTTCCCGCCGTTGATGTGGATCACGGACTTTGGGCTGACGTGGCGTTTTGGACGTCGACATAGCGGCGGATTGCGCCCCCAGGGCGCGAGTGTGAGGGGTCGAACAATCAGTATACGCCTTTCCCACTCCATTGCCCGAAAAAGAATTATTTGGTTTACTACTTTCTGCCTTTGTGGAGGGTCAGACCATTCGCCTCACTGCCTATACCAACTACTCTCTGCGGACACTGATGTACTGCGCATTGCATCCAGATCGGGTCGTCCGCATCGAGGATATCGCTGTCGCTTTTGGTATCTCCAAAGCGCATCTGCTCAAATCTGCCCGTCAATTGGGTCAGTTGGGCTACTTGCAAACGATCCGCGGCCGCTCCGGTGGCGTGAAGCTCGGTATGCCCGCGGAAGACATTGATATCGGAGCGGTCGTAAGAGCGCTCGAGGGCGCTAGCGAAGTGGTCGAATGCTTTAACCCCAACACCAATTCCTGCCCGTTGATTGGAGAGTGCCAGCTCACTGGTCTTTTCAAGCGAGGGCTTGAGGCATTTTTTAGCGCGCTCGATAACACCACCCTCGCCGATGTGACGGGGCACCGCGATGCTCTTCTCGCCCAGTTTCCGGCTGTGAGCGCTGCACAACTCATCTCTCGCCTTGAGATTGACAACTGAGCTTGAAGGGCTTAGTTTACGCGCCCTCTGAGCAATCAGAATTTCCCGCTGCCCAGGTGGTGAAATTGGTAGACACGCTAGCTTCAGGTGCTAGTGCTCGAAAGGGCGTGGAGGTTCAAGTCCTCTCCTGGGCACCATTTTGAAAAACGTCGAAAGACCACGAGAGACCATTTAAGATGTTGATTCTTAAATGGTTTTTTTGTTTATGGCGTCTCGACCGCTTGTCTCTCATCGTCTCAAATTGTCCCTTCTGTGGAACGCCAGTGGAACGTGAGTGGAACGCAGAATCGGAAATTCAGCGTCTGTTTCGGGCTCTCACAGGGTCGTCAGGAATAGATTGCACGCTACTGATAAACCTCAGATTGAATAGCACTTAAAACGGATATCGTCGACATCAAATGGATCTTCCACTCTTGGTTTTTGATCATTTGCCCGCTCTGCGATCGGAATATTCTGCTCAGCTTGTCGACCATCAAGCATTTCCAATTCCGAGGCGACAATCTCGGTCGTGTACCTATCCCGCCCGTCCTTATCCTGCCATTTGCGGGTGCGTAGCGATCCTTCGATATAGACCTTACTGCCTTTCTGCAAATACTGCCCGGCAACATCGGCGAGCTTGTTAAAGAATACAACGCGGTGCCACTCTGTTCGCTCTTGTTTCTGCCCGGTGTTACGGTCAGCTCCATGACTCGCTGGTCGCAAGCGTAATATTGGTCACCGCACCGCCGCCCGACGTATACCGGGTCTCCGGTGCCGATCCGCTGTTTCCTATCAAAATTACCTTGTTTATTCCGCTGGACATGCGGCTCTCCTTGATTAACGTTTTCGTTCACATGCCAAATGACGACCAAGCATCAGCAACAGATCATACTCAGCAGCGCGCGTGCCCTGCTCATCCCAACATAATGAAGCGAGCGAAGAGTCTCGTTGTGCCCTGGTCGAGACATATCGACAAGAACAACCACTTCGCTTTCAAGCCCCTTAAAATCCCCAATCTGTGCATACCCAATGGTATGACGACTCATGTTACGAGGTGAGGCATCATCCAGGACAGTGATGGAATCTCGAATATTGCTGGGAAGAGAAGATGTCCAGGACTGTGTAAACGGTACTGGCGACAGCACGACAACATCTCCCGGGTTGAACCCCTCGCAGTCAACCAGGTCGTGTAGTTCTTTCCCCAGAGCCTGAATTGCGCTGTCTACATCCGTCACACAAACCTCGCGCACCGCAGGACCATCACCAACACCTGAATTACCCACATCAGCATTCAGGTCTCCTTGTATCCGTTGCAGTATCGGCAGCGAGTTCCGACAATTTGTCTTCAACGGAATATGTAACGCGTTGGAAGCTGAAAGATAGTCATAGGCATCTGGCACATAGGAGCCACAGAGACCTGATTGATTGTTCACGTCGTGAAAAAAGCACCATTGTCCTTCGCTTATTCCGCCTGACAGGAATCTATCCAACATGTCCAGCGCATCCATGTTCAAAATGTCCTGACCTTCATCGACAATCAACGCATCAAATTTATCAATACCGGCTCTTCTGGCAGTGACGTGAATCGAATCCGCAAGGCTGATCGTCAATCCCGGCAATGAATATCGCTCCAAATAGCGCTTTAGCCAGGGAGAATGACAGGCCAAAACCGTTTTCATTCCAACTGCGCACCAGCGTCTTGCCAATTCCAACGCTAACATTGTTTTACCTGTCCCAGCGCCACCGGAACAAATCACCCGAGGATTAACTTCAATGGCATCTACCCACCTGAGTTGATCTTCTGTCAATCTGACGATTCGAGCTTCGACATCATGAACTGAAACATGCAATGGCACCACAGCCTCGAAATCGGGCCGGAGGAATTGCTGAAGTGCTTTTAACTCCGACGTGCTTGCCGCAGGCTTTAGCCATCCAGCCACTTTCGCCAATTGTCAAAACAAAATATGTGTAGTATATAGTACACATGACGTTTGGAATCTACATTCGTGAACATCGCGAGGCCTTGAAATCACAGGATCGGCGGTTCTCTGTCCGGCAGGTCGCTCAGCGAATCGGTGTGGAGCCAGCCTACCTCAGCAAGATAGAACGCGGAGATGTGGCGCCGCCGTCGGAGGCAAAAATCCGGGCATTGGCCGAGGAGCTTGGCGAAGACCCGGATGTGCTGCTGGCAATGGCCGGCAAGGTATCGACGGATTTGCAGGAGATCATTCGCAAGCGGCCGCAACTGTTCGCTGACCTGATCCGCCAGCTCAAGTCTGCACCGGATCACGCCCTGTTGCGAATTGCCCGGGATGTTCGTGATGGCGACTGGTAACACCTGAATTATTGACTCAGGGGAGAAAAGAAAATGATCGAACTATTGAACAATCAACTGACCTTCCGGTTTCCGGAAGTTCACAAGAAAGCAGCGTGCAGCATCGACTTCCAGCGCACCCTGCGGATCCCCGATGACAATCGGGAATACCCCCTCCCCCCTGGCTTAGGTCGGTTCCCGGTGAGGCATGTGGATGACTTCGCAGACAACTTGCCTGATACCTGGCGGACACATGGTGGCGTCTTCATACCCATGTATCAGTCAGAGGCACTGTGGATCAATTTCTCAGGCGATTACCCCTGCGCCGTCAAGATTGCCGCCGGCAAGATCAACGCGGTTTCAGGGGAACCCTGGAGTAATGGGCTTTCAACTGACCCACAGGACTATGCGGTGATTCCAGAACAGCCCTGGTTGGACGGTTTCAATGTTTCGGAGGATTTCATTCGGCAGTTTGTTGCCATGCCGTTGGGTGAAGGCTTCACGGCCGAGGAGCAGATTACGGGTACGGCTGAACATGGAGGGCTCCAGATCATCGTCTACCCGATGAAGCATGACGTTTACGTCGAACATTTCGAGCGGTCAGTGGAAGCAGACATGGACTACCTCGATATGCCGATGTTCTGCCGCAGAGTATGCGAATCCGCCGCCCCGGATATGGGGCTTGCTCCAGGCGGTTTGATGCGGCAAGTGATCTACGAGGACGAGTACGGCATCGATGCCTGGGATCGGGACAATGGTTTCCGGTGTTTCATCCACCTGGCCAACAGCGAGCAGTTTCTGGCGATCACTGGGCACCAGCCACCTCACAAGCCACCGACAGCCAATGATTACACCCGTGCCGGGCTACCCTGGTTTGACTACTACAGTGATAGCAAAGCGCTTGCCGGTTCCAACACGTTGGGCAAACTGAGCAGTGTTGCTGCCAAGGTGATTGAAAAAGGCAAAGGACTACTGCCGGACAACGAACCGGTTCACCCAAAAACTGTCAAGATAATTAGCAACGGCAATCTGGTGCGGGACGGGGAATTCTGAAACATTGGCACCCGCAGTTCATCAAGGGAAATGCGATAGGCAAAGATGCATTCGATGGAAAATCAGCACAAAGGTTTTACAATGTACAAGGCATACCTTAGAGGCATACTCGCTAGCACGAAGGCAATCGTCAGCATCACAAGCCTGTTTGTGATGGGCTTGATTGGCCTACTCGCCGGCGCTGTAGGCACTCGTGAGGACGATACGGATTCTGAAGACGGTTATCTAACCGGTGACTACAATTTTCGCACCCGCAAGTTTGACAATGGCACGGATCCCTACGGATGGTATGAAGAGGATATGTAACCGCGATTTACCGCTTCACTCCCTTTGATACAACAGCCTTGCCGATACTTCCACCCTGCCTTCCGGCATCTTGAGCGCGCATTGCATATTCGCCTTGCACCGCATTGATCGAGCGTCCCACATTCACCCCCGCCCACGCCATCATCCCACTCCATAACAACGGCAATCCCAGGTAGAGACTGGTGGTAATCATATTCAGCAGCATGCGCTTGGCATCGTGTTCGCCCGGGTTGGCGAAGAGCTGAAGGAAGACATTGACGTCGGGATACATGGACAAAATCAGGTTCTGATCCACCCACATGGCCAGGTACCAGAGTACCGTCCAAAACTTGATGGTGAAGATCGCCATGCCAGCGACCACCATCATGGCAATGGAGTAGCGGGACAGCACGACCACCAGTGGCAACAGTGCATAGATACCCAGCAGCATAATGGCCTGGACCATGGGCAATGACTGCAGCACGGCGGTCATGGTGACAGAAAACAAGGCTGATGCCGTGATCACGCCACCGGCTGCGAGCCCCCCTTTGACGATATTGCCCGCGGTATTGAACAAGCCCGAACCGGAGGCGTTGTTGGCGATTAGCTCGTTGCTCGACCAGGAAGGCGGTGCGTTGGTAAGCACGGTTTTGGCGACGGCGTCGTTTTGCTGCTCACCGGCCAGTGCTGGCGCGATGGCGACCACCAGGCCGGAGAAGCCGGCAGAAGTAGCGTCGGCTTCACTGATCAGCTTCTCTCTTAGACCGATCGCTGCATCTTCCCACCACTGTTTGCAGTAGGGTTTGCCCCAGGCCGGCGGAGCTGTCGGATCGTACTCCGTATCCCTGGCCGCGTTGTAGGCCCAGCCGGTGATTTGGTTGGCTGGGCGCAAGGTATCGTAATAGCCCGCGGTATCCCGGTAGACATGTGAGCCCATCCAGTCCGGGTCATCGGCGCCATAGGTAGCAAGGATGCCACTGATTGCCGGGGTATCCGGCCGCTCTGCCTGATACTTGGAGCGGGCCGGTATGTAACACTGGCTGAAAAAATCGCTGACCTCCTGCCGAAGGCGAGGATCGGCGATGGTGGCCAGACGGGCCTGCTGCTCGAAGGTGCGCATATCCGCCACCGTCGGCAGGCCTTCGACGATCGCGTGGTTCAAACCCGAACTCATCGCGATGACACCGTACCACCACACCGGTACGTTGACGGTCGCGGCAGAGCCGGTAAAGCCGGTGGTGCCATAGGTACTCTGTGGCGCAGCCACGGTTGCAGCGGCCGGGGCCGCATCCAACAGGGTCGGTGGTGGCGAATATGACAGCGTTGCGGCGTTGAGGGGAGTGAGTGCAGCGGGTTGCCCTGCGAGCACGACCACCAACAGTGCGATGAACAGTTCGATCTCCATACGCCGCAGTGACAGTCCGCTGGCATGACCCACTTCCCCACCTTGTGCGGGTTCGCGCCAATTATCGATCAGGATCCCCAGAAACGGGAGATAGACGATCCCGGTATTGACCAGCACATCCCACAGAATGCCGTAGAAGGCCCAGCCGAACAGCGAGGTAAAGAGCTCCAGGTAGCTGTCGACACTCATCAGACGATCTGTCCTGCGGTGATGCCGAGAAACTTCACAACCAAACCCTGACCCAGCACCAGTTCGAGGACGACCAGCCAGGTGACGGCGCGCCAGCGATACCGGTGAAGCTGATCTGCCTGGGCAGAATTAATCTTTCCGGTTTTGGTGAGGTGTTCAACGCCGACATTCCAACCTAACGCCACCAGCGCGATCACTATCCAACGGCATAGCGTGAGTGTTAGGCGCCAGGTGTCGATACTCTGTTGGATGGACTGCACAGAGTCGGTCTGTAACCGATGCATCAGCCAATAGCCCACCAGGGCCGTCAGCAGGGCGGCAACCAATGTGGCGATCAAGAAGCCCTTGCGCTTCGCCCCACTGTTATTGAACACGACCACCTCGCAACGGGTTCGGATCGAGGGTCGGCACTTCAGGCACGGTGAGCGAGCTCTGCCTTCTGGCCGCCGCGCGTTCGAGTAAGGTGGCAACGGTGTCGGAGACCACTTCTTTCCGCACACGGGTCTCAAACAGCAGGTTTTCGATCTCTTTGTCGAGCTCGGCAATAGAAGTGTCTGCATGCTCGCGTGCGACTTCTGTGGCGTAGACCTCGGGAACCTGTCGGCCCGACAGCAACAGTCGCCGTGCGAACAATGCTTTCTCGACCGTGCGCGCAGTGCTGATTTCAGAGACCAGGCGACCCATGATCAGACTCTGCTCCGAGGGCGGCATCTCACGGATCGCTTCGATCACCTGGCGGGTGATGGCCACACCTGGCGCGGTGATCTGATCGAGGTTGGCCAGCGTCGGCGGTGTCGCACCACTGACCAGATTCTGGATTTCAGTGGTGACGGTAGCGGACTCTTGGTACAGCTTGGGCAACAACCCGGTACCGGGAATGCTGTCTTTCCGGCAGGTGTCGCAGGTGGTGACGATATTCTCGCCCACCACATCGACGGTCCAATCGCGGGCCTCCGCCGGTGATGACCAGATTTCAGACAGACGCGTGGCGGAAGCCGCCGGCACTGGAGTGGTATCAGTGACGGCCCGATTCATATTGATGTTGTATCCGGCCTCGACGATGTCGCCGGTGAATTCCAGCACCGGTTGCCCACTGCCCCCTGCCTGCCCGCCGATCCAGGGCACACCGTTATCGCCATTGGAGGATTCCACCGTGTCCTTGGCAGTGACGGCATCATTGCCGCCAATCCCCATCTGTACCTTCCAGTCGTTCCCTTTGGATAAGGTAATCAGATCGGCATAGGGGTTCTTGCCCTGGGCGATCTCGGCCTCCATTTGCTCGCAGGACTTAGTCGCCAGCTGCATGGTTTCTTCGGCCTTGATCAGCGCGTTCTG
>JAYPVH010000021.1:0-23634 GCA_038134505.1 Halieaceae bacterium
AAATGACTGTTAATCATTGGGTCGCTGGTTCGAGCCCAGCAGGCGGAGCCAAATTTAAAAGGGTCGTCCACTAGGACGGCCCTTTTTTTTGCGCATCCTGCCGGGCGAGCAATGGCCCTACTCCCATTTTGAAGTTATCCTGACTACGGTATATTGCTTCGCCTCTTGCTCACTACCAATCGGAGAACGCATCGATGTCCAGCACGCAAAAAATCTTGGTGGTCGGCGCCGGCGCTCTCGGGCTCACCACTGGCTACTTTTTGCAGCGAGGCGGTGCAGCCGTGGAATTTTTAGTGCGCCCTCACCGCGCTGCTGACCTTGCGCGGCCACAACAACTATTCGACTACCGGACCGGTGAAAATATTCAGTTATCCAATTTTGGAGTCCACACTGACCCCAATACAGCGGTCGCGTCAGCTCCAGATTGGATCTTTTTCACCCTCGATGGCGCAGTCACGCGCAGTGACCAAGCCTGCCAAACCCTCGCGTCACTCGGTCAGGTTGTAGCGAATGCCAACACCCGCTGGGTCATCTGCGGTGTTGGCGTGGGCCTAAGAGAGCACATTGTGCAGACCGCCGGCCTTATAGATGACAAAGTGTATCAGGGCACCATGCGTGCGTTTGCCTACCAAACTCAACACGAAGGCACACCGCAGCCCGCTTCAGAACATGTATCACACCATAACCAAGCCGATATCGCCTTCGCCATGCCCGCCGCTGGCCCGGGATTTTTCCTCGGTTCAGAGTCATCTGCTTGCATCGACGAATTGACCGCCACTTTTGAGCGCGGCGGCATGGGTTGCGCGCTGCTCGCACCGCACCTTTACAGCATGGGGACCAACCTCTTTTTTTCCTTCACGGTTGCCGCCGAACTCGACGGCTGGCGCGCCATTGACGATTTGGTCGCCAACAAGCCGCTTTGGCGGGCATGCTGCAAAAGCCAGAGGGAAATCATGCGCCTCTCGCGGTGGGGGTTGACGGGGAAAATCGCTGCACTGGTCTCCACCAACAAAAAGATACGAACACAACTGATCGATAATGAAGCCGCAATGCGCCCAATGGATTTCATGGCGTTCAACCGCTTTCATCATGGTGGCAAAGTCGTTGAACAAGATACTCAAATCCTTCAGCGCTGTATCGACATTGGCGCCTCAGAAGGTCGTCCAATGAAAGCCTCCCGATCGCTACTAGAGCAGTGGCGAGACCGCCGTAGCACGCAGGACTGATCAGTCGCTATACGCTACGAACCCGAGAGCGACAAAACGGGCCTGCCCACCAAGCGGTCAACGCAGCACTAGATCTCAGCGCCTAAAGGGCTGACAATAGCGACCTCTTTTTGCATCAATTTAAGGACGACTCCGTGGCTTTTACGACGCGAATAACTGAATTACTCGGTATTGAACACCCTATTGTGCAAGGCGGTATGCAAAATGTCGGCCGTGCCGAATTAGCCTCGGCAGTATCCAATGGCGGCGGACTCGGGATCATCACTGCTTTAACACAACCGTCTCCCGAGGCGTTGAGAGCAGAGATCGAGCGCTGCCAGTCGATGACGAGCAAGCCTTTCGGCGTCAACATCACGGTTTTCCCATCGATGAACCCACCCGACTACACAGCGTATGCGCGCGCGGCGCTGGATGCCGGTGTGCGCATCTTCGAGACGGCCGGCACACCCGCTATCGCAGAGGTTTGGGAGGTTCTTAAAGCGCACGAGACCTGCATTATTCATAAATGCACCGCCGTACGACACGCGCTCTCAGCCGAAAGAAAAGGCGTTGATGCCATCTCAATTGATGGATTCGAGTGCGCGGGACACCCCGGCGAAGATGATATTCCAGGCTTGATATTAATTCCCTGCGCCGCAGACAAAGTCCGCATTCCCATGCTGGCCTCGGGCGGATTCGCTGATGGCCGCGGACTGGTCGCCGCGTTGGCGCTCGGTGCGGAGGGCATCAATATGGGTACTCGGTTTTGCGCAACGCAAGAGGCGCTGATCCACCCCAATGTCAAGCAAGCCTACGTCGACAACGACGAGCGCAGCACTAATTTGATTTTCAGGAGTTTGCGCAACACGGCGAGAGTTGGCAAAAACAGCGTCTCCGATGAGGTGGTCCGTCGACTCGCAGAACCGGGCGCCGAATTTTCAGCGGTTGCTGACCTTGTTGCGGGGTCCAAGGGTAAAGAGTTGTTGGAATCGGGTGATATTGAATTGGGAATCTATTGGGCGGGCATGGTGCAAGGCTTGATTCATGACATTCCTACGTGTGCTGACCTCATCTCCCGCATCATGGATGAAGCCACTGCAATCACGCAGCAGCGATTAGCCAACTTCTACAGTGGCTAGACCAGAAGGCTACAAACTGCTGTTTGTTTGCATGGGCAACATTTGTCGGTCACCCAGTGCAGAGGGCGTGTTCAGGCAGGTCATGAAGACAGAGCCCAGTGATCACATTGCCCTCGTCGATTCAGCCGGCACCCACGCCTACCACATTGGCGATGCCCCAGATGAGCGCAGCATCGCAGCGGCCGCGCGCCGACACATCGATATCAGCCGCCTGCGCGCACGTCAGGTCGCAGCGGACGATTTCGAAACATTTGATCTCATTGTGGCGATGGATCGATACAACTTGGATTGCCTCGCTGAGATGTGTCCAAAAGAGCACGACCACAAGTTGAGGCTGTTGCTCGACTTCGCCGAGGGTATCTCGGAGTCCGAAGTGCCGGATCCCTACTACGGCGGCCCCGATGGCTTCGAGGCGGTGCTCAATCTGCTGGAGAACGCTTGCCTCGGGCTAATCGCCCATACTCAGCGTCAATCGGTGTCTTCGGTTCAGTAGCTGCCGCTGACTGACTGAGACCCCAACGATGTCGAGTACAATGACACCTGCCGAAACTCGGAGGCCTCGTCGAGATCGGGCAGTGTGACCGACTCTGTCGACAGCAGTCGCTGATAAGCGGGGTGCTCGAAGTGCTTGATCCGCGAATCTGCGACGATAACCCGAGCCGCTCTGGCCGCAAAACTATCGAGCCAGGGCAAATTGCTCCGATCATATAAAACGTCGGCTGCCAGAATGAGATCGACATCGCCCGAAATAGCCTCGAAGTGGTCGACAAAGTGCAGCGTCACGCCGTTGTACTGCGCGTTGTAAGCGGCTGCCTCGAGAGCGAGCCGGTCGACATCGCAGGCAATGACCTCTCGCGCACCCGCCCGCTTT
Source organism: Halieaceae bacterium (assembly GCA_038134505.1). Taxonomy (GTDB): domain Bacteria; phylum Pseudomonadota; class Gammaproteobacteria; order Pseudomonadales; family Halieaceae; genus Luminiphilus. The sequence goes on from JAYPVH010000021.1 coordinate 3,216, forward strand.
GCAGCAATGCCCACAACGCCACTGCCGGCGCCAAAATCAACGACTCGCTGACCTGACACGACCTCTGGATGCTGCAGAATCCAGCGTGCGAGCGCGAGGCCTGCGGCCCAGCAAAAGCACCAATACAGGGGTTGCTCGAACGCGCGGTGCACTGTTTCTGGCGCAAGAGGATGTTGAATCGTGTCGGGATCCAACAGAAGCAGCGACAATTCATCCGTTATCGGATAGGGACGTAGCGCCCCACCGGGGACCAACTGATCCGTCGCCGAGTCGAGCGCCCCCACGGGATTTGTCACAATAACGGCCTCGATTTTGCGAGTCTCAGCGTACGCCAGACCCGCTATTCACCACAGGCTGAGCCGCACGATCTGAGCACAGTACCACCAATAAATTGCTGACCATATGAGCGCGCGTCTCAGGATCGAGGGCAACGATGTTTCTGTCCCCTAATTGGGTCAATGCCGACTCGACCATACTGACTGCACCCTCGACGATTTTGTGTCGAGCAGCAACAATCGCAGAGGCCTGCTGCCGCTGTAACATCGCATTGGCAATTTCGCGCGCGTACGCTAGGTGACTTAAGCGGGCCTCAATCACCTCAACACCGGCGCGCCCCAAACGCTCCTGCACTTCATTTTTCAAGATCTCTGCAACTTCATTAGAACTGCCGCGCAGCGTAATACTCTCACCTTCATGGTCATCGTAGGGGTAACTTGTGGCCATGTTTCTAAGCGCAGCCTCACTTTGAATCGCCACATAATGCTCGTAGTTGTCGACTTCAAATACAGCCTCTGCCGTATCGACAACCCGCCACACCACAACCGCAGCAATATCAATCGGGTTGCCCGAAAGATCGTTCACTTTCAATTGCCCGCTTTCAAAGTTACGGACGCGTAGAGAGACTTTACGCTTGCTCAGAAAAGGATTGGCCCAGCGAAACCCCAGTGAGCGGTCGGTCCCCACGTAATCACCGAACAACTGCAAGACAACCCCTTCGTTAGGCGCCACCATAAAAAAGCCAGCCAAACAAATGAGGCAGACTAAAATGGCGATCGCCGCGATGACTTTTAAGGCAGCGGGTAGCATCAGAACAGCGGCAATCAGCGCAAGGATCGTCAGTAGTAAAACTGGCAGCATCACAAAGCCAGATCGTGTGGCTTTGGGACGTTCTCGAATGATCTCTGCGGACTCGGTCATCAGCGATCTCCTTAAGATGATGTTTGGGTTAAGTTTTCACTATAGTCGGTTGAACGAGCTCAGAGAAGCGCCGTTTTTCCCGACGCCGACACAGCGACCTCGGGGGCGACGTAGGCGTAGCCCAGTGCTTGCGCCACTTGCGGATGTGTGATTTGACCACGATGGACATTGAGTCCCGCTGCTGTATCGGGCGAGCTGATAAACGCCGTAAGGCCGTGATTAGCCAGATTGACAACGTAGGGAAGCGTCGCGTGTGTCAATGCCTGAGTCGCGGTTTTGGCCACAGCACCGGGCATATTGGCGACGCAGTAATGCACCACACCATTGACTGTAAAGGTCGGCGCATCGTGTGTCGTAGGGCGCGAGGTCTCAAAACAACCCCCCTGATCGATCGCGACATCAACCAACACGGTGCCCGGCGCCATGCGCTCGACCAATTTGCGACTGACTAACTTGGGTGCCGCTGCACCCGGAATCAATACAGCACCCACTACCAGATCAGCTGACAGGACAGCGCTTTCGATAGCTTCTTGAGTCGAGTACACGGTGTTGAGCTGTCCCGCGAACGTATCTTCAAGCATTCGTAAACGTTCGAGAGAGCGATCGAGCACGGTGACATCCGCACCGACTCCCAACGCCACTCTGGCTGCATTGCTACCGACCACCCCGCCACCGATGATAACCACACGGCCCGCCGGGACACCCGGCACACCCGGCAATAGCGTGCCATTGCCACCCTGCGCCTTTTGTAGATGATAAGCCCCCGCCTGAACCGACATTCTGCCAGCCACCTCGGACATGGGTGCGAGCAACGGCAGGCTCCCGCCCGCGCCCTGAATGGTTTCATAAGCTATACACGACGCACCGCTCTCAAGCAGCGCCTTAGCTTGCCTTGAATCGGCTGCCAGATGTAAGTAGGTAAAAAGGACCTGTCCGGCTCTGAGCCGCTCGCATTCTTGTTGTTGAGGCTCCTTGACCTTCAGGATGAGCTCCGCCTCGTCGAAGACGACATCTGCAGACTCGGCAATTTCCGCACCAACGGCGAGGTAATCGGAATTGGAATAACCGGCGCCATTGCCCGCGGATTGCTCAATCATGACCCGATGGCCCGCTGCAATAAGCTCGCGTGCGGAGGCGGGGGTCATCGCCACACGATACTCGTGGTTTTTAATTTCTTTCGGAACACCAATCAACATGTAGAACCTCCCACAGTCTACAAGAGGCGATCTAACACGGACCGCCCGTCGCTCTTTTGATGCGGGAAGCATAGCTAAGGCGTATCAGTTTTTTTTCTTTATTTTTCTTTTAAACTAGTGGTTTTTCTCGTATTTTTTTCATTTTTAGCGGTTACAGCTGCTTTCTGACCAGATCGTGGACGTAAAATCAAGCCAGCAAGGGGCATCGTGCGTCATCATGCTGCTTCGCACCCTTCCACGACGCCGCAACCCCAATCGCACAAGGCTGCAAAGAGGATCGACAATGCCCTTATCCCAACTCAGTAAAATTGATCGCCACATCCTAAAACTACTACAACGCCATGGGCGCATGCGCTACACCGAACTCGCCAGTGAAGTCGGATTGACGACGACGCCGTGTAAAGAACGCGTTAAGCGACTTGAAAGTGCCGGATATATTCGTGGCTACCACGCGGATCTCGATCCAGCGATGCTCGGCGCTGGCCTCATGGTGTTCGTGCAAGTGACCCTGCAACGCACAGCAGGCGATGCCTTTCGGCGCTTTATTGAGGCGGTTGATGCGATACCAGAAATTGAGGAATGTCATCTCGTGTCCGGCGACTTCGATTTTCTCATCAAAGCCCGAGTGGCCGACATGAGTCATTTCCGGGACCTTTTGGCAGGTTCGTTGCTGCAACTGCCCAATGTGCTTGAATCGAAAAGCTACCCAGTCATGGAATCGGTTCTGCATACCCACGCAGTGACGCTGTAACGACGCGGAGCTAACAAGAAACTGTCTGCCTCTCCAAAACGCTAGGCCCTACAATCGCACCATCTTGTTCCTCCCGCTGCCGAGGCCGCGTTCGGCGCCTCGAGTCGCCGGTTGAACGCCATGGCGATACATTCTGATCTCGTTTTTAGCCTCCAGCGTCGCCAAGCTCAGGTTGCGCTTGGCAGGCCGCGATACGAAACGATTCGGGGATACTGATGCTCGATCGCGTGACTTTGTCGACAAACACGGTCGTAAAGGTGCCGGTCGCCGACAACAAACCATTGCGCTGATTGCTAATCTCAAACGACATTGTCAGTGAACTGCGGCCTATTCGAGTGATCGCGACACCGACCGATAACATATCGCCCGCAAGACACTCGCTGATAAAGTCGATGTTGGTGTTCACTGTAAAAGTCAGCGCTGGGAGATCATGGAGACAACCATAGTCCCAGCCTAGGCGTTTCCAGTATTCGCCGGCGACTTCATCTGCCAGCACAAGGTAATTGGCAAAATACATATGGCCATTGGCATCAGTATCCGCGAAACGAACCTGGATCTCTCCAGAATATGCTGCTTTCATTTCCGACATCGCTGTCTTCCGCCCCATGAGATCAACGGTTTATCCTAGCAAAAAACGAACGCCCCCACTTTTCCGAATATTACTTCGCAGGTCACTTACATCTACGATGAATTATCCGTATCATTGCGCGCGAATTTAAAGCAACTGCCTCTGGGAGAACGCATGAACACCAATACCTTGGTCATCGCCTTTATCGTTTTGATCTCTGCCGTCATTTGGTTCGGTATGGACAATAATGATTCGACTTGGGAACACAATGTCAACACTTGCGTTGGAGAGTGCTATGAACAGTGGCAGGCGGACCACGGCGGCTCAATCGTCGAGCAAGAAGTTGCAAAACAAGCTGCAATGGCAGCGGCATCGCCTGCGGCTTTGGGTGAAGCTTACTTCGGCCAATGTATCGCCTGTCACGGTGCCAATGGCGAGGGCGGTATTGGACCCCAACTAGCAGGACAAACGGCATCTGAGATTGTGGCGAAACTGACGGCTTATCGTGCCGGGGAAACACGCAATGCGCAGTCCGCGCTCATGTGGCCCGTTGCGAAGCCTATGTCAGATGCCGACATTGACAACGTGGCAGCCTACGTCAGCGCGTTGTAGGTAGCCGGGACATCAACCCGCTTCAAACGCTGAGGCGGGTTTTTTTATGCCTGAACGCCGCGGCGGTCTTCTTTCCCTGAAAGGTGCGTCTGCTGCTCCATTGCAGGCTCTGTCTGAGCAGTCTTGAGCGCCAACACGCAACCGACACCAACCATCCAAAGCAAATGGGTAGCCTGTGGCTCGATCCGCATGACCATCCAGGCGAACAGGCACCAGCGCGCCAAATCGGCACCGAGCATCAGCGCCCCGCGGCGTCCCTCCAAATGGCATGCAGCCAGAATGCCCGTCCACAGCAGCATCAGTGCGACCAGTAGGTGCATCGCCATTGGAGCAGTGGGCCGAAGCAATAGCGTATCCATGAGCAACGCGGTCATCACCAGCAGCAAGTAAAAAGCATAAGCTCGTGCCCATACGCCGACCTGAGGGTCAAAGCGTTGGAAATCGCCAAGCGGACGCTTCTCTCGCCGCACACCCAGGGGTAAATCATCGGGTTGCCAGCCCGTGCGTGCCAACAAAATTCGCAAACGGTTCCGCCAACTTTTCGTGTGCCATAAGTCACTGAGGATATCGCGGTAGATATGAGTCAGCGCGACCCAGGGACTGAATCGTCGAATCGCGCCGCGAATACCATAGATGCAAGGCACGTCAACCTGCTCCGCTTGGTAAGTGCCAAAAACCCGGTCCCACAGGATGAAGACACCGCCATAATTGGTATCCACGTAACAGTCGTTCTGGGCATGATGTACTCGGTGATTAGAGGGCGTCACGAAAATCCATTCCAGCGGACCTAATTCAGGAATGTGCCGCGTGTGCACCCAGAACTGATAAATCAAGTTGAGCGCGCCCACCGTGACAAACATCTCCGCCGGAACACCCAATAAAAACAGCGGCAGGTAAAATATCCAACCAAACCAAGCCCCAGTACTGGTCTGCCGCAACGCTGTCGAGAGGTTATAGTCCTCGCTTTGATGGTGTGCGACATGCGCAGCCCACAAGATCTGCCGCTCATGACTACATCGGTGTAGCCAGTAATAGCACAGGTCATAGAGCACAAATGCTGCGATCCAGTTCGTCAGATCATTTGTTGACCAGAGGCGAACGCCAATCAGATCGACACTCGCGCCGTAGATCCATGCCACCACGCCCAGTGACAACAGTTTGCGAATCTGCGAGAGAATTCCCAACATTAAACTGCTGATCGCGTCGTTCAGCCGGTAGGTGTTTTGCCTCCGAGCCAAGCCCCACAGCCATTCGATAACAATGGCAAGAAGGAAAAAAGGAATCGCCCAAGAAATGAGATTCACGACGTCACGCCCAAAAAAATGGCGCCTCTCGGCGCCAGTTCGTCACTTAGAAAGAGTAAGCGAACTCTATCTCATATTGCGACATCGTCAATGTGACGTTTTGTGCGGCAGGATAAGGCGGCGGCGCCATCTCGAATAGGTTCGGGCCGACCACCGAGTTTTCCGGTGCATACATAAAAGCCATTGAGATGGTGTGTCCATTGTCACGCTCCATCGCAAAGCCCGCTGTAATGTGTTGTTCCATTACCGCAGGTGCCAAAATATTGATCAGCGCATCGGCCTTTTGGATTGGCTGTTCCGTCTGGCTATAACCCAGCTTCCAGGTCATATCGGCGGCTGTCTTGAACTCAACACCCACTTGGTACACAGTGACATCATCCCATCCAAAACCGAAGCCTCGAGAGCCGCCCAGACAGCTCTCGAGATCCATACCACCCATGCCCGCGGTCGGGCAGGCCGCGACATTCGACAACGGATTTCCGACAGAGGCGACGTCACTAAAATAGGTTTGCTCAACATCAAAATGAATTTTGATATCGGGCGCCGCTTGGTAGCTCAGCCCGAGCCGCGCACTCGCGGGGATATCAAAGTTCCCACCCTCAGCGAACAGATCACTGTAGTCATCGAACTCTTCCATATCAATCTCGGACTGATAAGCAACAGAAATCGATAAAGCATCGGTTGCCTGGTAGATCGCGCCGACTTTAAAGCCGAAACCTGAGGACGCGTCATGCCCGTTGTTGGTCAGATTGCTCGGCATGCCGGGCTGGCCCGTGGTCAAATAAGCCTCAGCATAAGTCTTGGTGTAAGGCGCAAACGCACCGACGCCCTCGGCTTTAAACATTTGGTAGGCGAACACTGGCGCGAATCCAAGCGCGACCTCACCCACTTTTACGCTATAGGAGAGCTCCAAAAATGCCTGCATCAGGTCGACACCGGCGCGGCCCATACCGTAGGTGCCATCGAGCGACATCACTGGCGCAGGGCCAGGGCCATCGGGATCAAAAGATGCGGAGCCCGTGTTGTACTCCGTGTTCATACCGCCACGACCGTAAAAAGAGAGCGTCAGTGCCGACGTATCGCTCAGCTTCCAGTTCTTGGCAATGTAAGGAATAGGAAAGGCCTTGTTATCGCTCGAGTAGGTACCGGGATCCAAGGTAAATGTGCCGTACTGCCCACTGTAAAACGTGCTTCCCGCTTCGTACTTGCGATCAGGGGAGAACAAGGCAATGCCCAGATCTAGGGATTCGTCAACCAGTACACCTGCCGCAGGGTTATTCGCAGCGTCGATCGCCATCTCAGGCGAGGCGTCCCCCGCACCTGCCAGCGCTTTGCTGTGTGTCCCTACACCATGAGTAAAATAGCCATTCGTTGCCATCGCCGGCGCCGCAAGCGTGCAGGCTGCTGCCACCGGTAACACCATCGCGCGCAATCCATACTTCATCATTCAATCCTCTTTAAGTGGCCGTCTAAAACAGACAGAATTAAGAAGCCGAGATTATACCCCGCCCCACTGGCGATCATCTTTGGTTTTATTCACGATCGCTGCTGTGAGATAGTGTGCACGACTTAATATCAAAATGGAATAACCTTATTCCGTCTACTGATCCCGACTAAAAGGTGTCCTAACAACAGCCGTCGCCGCGCTGATGTGCCATAACAACCCCCTTTAGGGGCAGTACCGTTGAAACGCAAGCGGTGCGACACTAGGACACTTTCGCAACTTGGAATGACCTCGATGACAGCCACTTCAGGCGTATGGCACTGCGTCACACTCGATGGAAACGGTGCCTGTGCACCAACAGCTATCCCGACGTCGATCTCAGATCCTATTACCGAACCCACCTGGTTACATCTTGACCTCACCCAGCCGAACTCGCATGTGTGGCTTAAACAGTCGGGTCTCAGCGAGATTGCGCTCAACGGATTGATCGCTGAGGTCACTCGTCCCAGAGCGATTACGCGGGGTGACAAGCTTCAACTCACGCTACGAGGCGTCAACCTCAACGAAGGGGAGTCTGTGGATGATATGGTCTCGGCCCGACTCTGGACGGATGGCACGCTACTGATTTCAACGCAACTGCGCAGGCTCAAATCAACCGAGGATGTTTTTCAGCGTTTAAGTGAGGGGCACGGCCCTCGGCATATCGCCGAACTGATCTGCAATTGGACCGATCGCTTGGTGGAGCGAATGACCAGCTCGGTCATGACCTTAGAGAACCGACTCGATCAACTTGAGACCTCTGACGATTTGCTATCGCCGAAGTATTCACGCGCACTCGCTGAACTGCGTAAAACATCAGTCAGCCTGCTTCGCTACCTCAATCCGCTCAACGACGCCCTCCTCACCCTAATAGCGCATCCACTGGGTTGGTTCGAGCCCAACAATACGGTGATCCAGCTGCAGGATATTTCACACCGCCTGGCAAGACACATTGAGTCGCTGAACTCAGTGAGCGATCGGGCGACCATTTTGCACGACACCAGGCAGACACAGATGGCAGAAGCCATGAACTCGCGCATGTACCTGCTATCGATTGTCGCGGCGATCTTTCTACCCCTCGGGTTTCTCACCGGCCTGTTAGGTATCAATGTCGCAGGCATGCCCGGCGCTGACGATCCGGCGGCATTTTGGTGGGTTGCGGGCGGTTGCGGACTGATCCTGAGTGGCTTGGTTGCCGTATTTAGACTCAAACGCTGGTTGTAAAATCCCCTAAAGTTGGAGCCTCTTATGCGATACCTCTCTCGCCGATTACTCGGCTACCTAGCGTTTTCGATGCTGTTAGCGGGCCACGGATTTGCACTGGAAGCCCGCATTGAGAGAGATCAATGGGGTGTTCCGCATATTCACGGTGCGACCGATGCCGATGCGGCATTCGGGTTGGCGTACGCACAGGCAGAAGACACCTGGCCTATCATTCAAAATTCGATTCCTTACTACCGGGGTACTGCTGGCCGTTACTTCGGCACTGAAGCTGCTAAAACCGACTATTTAGTCGGCGCATTAGGCTTTTGGAGTACGCTCACGGAAAAATACGGCACACTCGATCCCGCCTCGCGAGACTATTTGCAGGCTTTCGCAGCGGGTCTCAATCACTACGCAGACCGACACCCAGAGGCAGTGACGCTCGATGTACTGCCGATCACATCACAAGATTTGATCGCGGCGCATATGCTGCGGCACCTGCTATTTTATGGCTTTGAAGGCGTGGTCTCAGAGCTCCTCGGTGCCGAGCGCGCTCATGCCATTAGTCCACCGCCTCTGGGCTCTCCAACCACCAGCGATCCCACAGGCTCAAATGCGAGTGCCGTCAGCCCGCGTCGCACTGAAGACGGGTCGACCCTATTAATGATCAACTCTCACCAGCCGCTGACTGGACCTGTCGCCTGGTACGAGGCGCACATTGCTAGTGACGAGGGCCTCGATATACAGGGCGGGCTGTTTCCTGGGTCGCCCACAATTGGCGTTGGATTCACAGCATTTCATGGCTGGGGTGCGACAGTGAACAAACCCGATCTCGTTGATGTTTATCTGCTTCAAACGGATCCAGATGACGACAATCGCTACTGGTTCGAGGGGGAATGGCTGGTCTTAGATCGGACTGAGATCGAGATCGATGTGCTTTTGTGGGATATCATCCCTTGGTCGGTCACGCGGGAGATCTATCGCTCGGTGCACGGGCCCGTCTTCAAGACAGATCATGGCACCTACGCCATTCGTTATGCGGGCATGAACGAGATTGCACAAATTGAACAGTGGCTCGCGATGAACAAAGCGCAAAACTTTGCCGAGTGGCGCTCGGCGATCGCGCTCAACACCATCAGCAGCTTTAACTTCGTCTATGCGAATGCCGACGGCGACATCTACTTTATCCACAACAGTCAAATGCCGAAACGCACCGAAGGTTGGCAGTGGCAAGACTATTTACCCGGCGATCGCGAGGATGTGATTTGGAACGAGTACTTGCCAGTTGAGCAACTGCCTCAGGTGCTCAACCCCGCGAGTGGCTTCATTCTCAGCGCCAATCAAAACCCCTTTGCTATCTCTGCCCCCGGAAGCAACCCCCCCAGCAATGCCACCACTGAGGCCTCGGGTTACCAAACTCGAATGACCAACCGCGCAGTGCGCGGTCTTGAATTATTCAGTCGCTATGATCAGGTCTCTTGGGAAGAGTTTTGGCAACTCAAGCATGATCACCAATACTCAGCACAGTACCGGGGTGTCGACTATCTGAACACCGTCATCCGCATGAACGCGCTGTCTTCAGATGAGGCGGAAGCACAGCAGATACTGGCTGACTGGAATCTCGATACCAATATCGAGAATCGATCAGCCGCGCTGGGTGTTTGTGTCCTCAGTGCGGAATGGCGAGCAGAACAAACCGCAACCGATGCACCAGATCCTCACCAGACTCTCTCTGACTGCATCGAACTCGTGCGCTCGATGAGCGGCCGACTCGATCCCAGCTGGGGAGAGGTTAATCGGCACGGGCGCGGCACCCAGAGCTGGCCCGCTGCTGGGGGGCCCGATACGCTGCGTGCGATCTACAGCCGCAGGCTAGAAAAGGATGATCGACACATGACGGTGACAGCGGGAGATGGCCTTTACTACCTCATTCGCTGGTCACCCGATGGCACACAAAGCGTCCAGGGCGTCCATCAATATGGCAGCAATATGGTGGATCCGAGTTCACCCCACTACCTCGATCAAGCAGCGCATTTCGCGCGAGAAGAAACCCACTCTGCGCTCTTCAATGCAGCAGAGCGAGAAGCCACGATCACGCGGCGCTATGAGGTGCGCCAAACGCAGTAGGCACGCCCTCTGAGTATCGAAGCGACTACAGCGCTGCCGCGAGGTGACACGCTTGATAAATTGCGGCTTTGGCGTCGAGCTCTGCGGCCTCGAAGGCGCCCCCGATGACGTCAACGGTGAGCCCCGCTGCAACAATTTCATCGTAGAGGGTTCGTTCTGACTCCTGCCCCGCGCAAACGATAATCGTATCCACAGGCAAGCACTCCGGCTGTCCACCTCGAAGTAAGTGAAGGCCATCATCGTCGATCGCTACATAGTCAACGCCATTCACCATCTGGACGCCCCGTCGATTCAGGGTAATTTTGTGTGTCCATCCGGTGGTCTTCCCCAAGCCACGTCCAACCGGCGTCTCTTTCCGCTGCAACAGCCAGATGTCGCGGTCAGCGCGCGCGACTTCGGGCTCGACACCAGTGACGCCGCCGCGCGGATGGTTAACAAAATCAATACCCCACTCCCTTGCAAAGACGTCAATATCTAAGGCCGCAGAGGGACCCGCATGGCTGATGAGCTCGGCGACATCGAAGCCGATTCCCCCTGCTCCAATGATCGCGACCTTCGCACCGACTGTTCTGCGACCGGTAATAACATCGATGTAGCTCACCACACTCGGGTGATCAATACCCGGAATCATGGGTTTGCGGGGCGTAATCCCGGATGCAACAACCACATGATCAAATTGCTCAGTCTGTAGCATCTCCAGCGTGGCCTGGGTGTTCAAGCGAACATCGACATCCAAGCGGGCAAGCATGGTGCTGAAATAGCGGAGTGTTTCATGGAACTCCTCTTTGCCCGGGATTCGCTTTGCGAGGTTAAACTGTCCGCCGATCTGGTCACTGGCCTCAAACAGGGTCACCTGATGTCCACGTTCTGCCGCGGTCGTGGCAAAGGCCAATCCAGCAGGTCCAGCGCCCACCACAGCGACACGCTGCGCCGCCTGTGTGGGTTCGTAGTTCAGGAGTGTTTCATGACAGGCACGTGGGTTGACCAAACATGACGTCGGTTTAAATGCGAAGGTATGATCCAGGCAAGCCTGATTACAGGCGATGCAGGTATTGATTTCGTCCGCACGACCCTCCCGCGCCTTATTCATAAACTGACTGTCCGCGAGCATGGGACGCGCCATTGACACCAAATCGGCATCTCCCCTTGCCAATACCGCCTCGGCCACGTCGGGCATGTTGATTCGATTCGACGTAATTACGGGCACGTTCACCGCCGCTCGTACCCGCGCTGTCACGCGTGTGAATGCCGCGCGAGGCACCATGGTCGCAATCGTCGGAACCTGCGACTCATGCCATGTGAAATGTGTCGATATCAGCGTTACACCCGCCGCCTCTAAAGCTTTGGCCAGTGTTTCAATTTCCTCCCAACTCATTCCACCCTGCAGCATATCCATAGCGGCGATGCGAAAAATAACGATAAAGTTTGGGCCCACTGCGGCTCTTACGCGCCGAACCACTTCGACAGGAAACCGCATACGATTAGCAAACGAGCCACCCCACTGATCGGTTCGTCGATTGGTCTTTTCAACCAGAAAAGTCGATAACAAATATCCGGCACTGCCGATAATTTCGACACCGTCATAACCCGCCTGCTGCGCCAATAGTGCGCACTGGGCATGATCGGCGATTTGCTTCTCGATTCCGGCCTCATCGAGCTCAAGCGGGGTATAAGAGCCGATCCGCGATCGGATGGCCGAGGGGGCAACCAGCCCATCGTTGTAGGCCAGCGGTCCCATATGCAGGATCTGCATACAAATTTTGACATCAGGCGCAGCGGCATGAACCGCTTCCGTGACAATCCGATGGCCCGCTGCCTCTGCCGGTGTCGACAGTTTTGAGGCGGCAAAGGCGGGCTGGCCATGCTCATCCTTCACAACCAAGCCGCCTTCTTCGTTGGGCGCGATACCGCCAGTGATAATCATACCGACCCCACCGGCGGCGCGCTCTGCATAGTATGCGGCCATGCGCTCAAAGCCATCGGGACTCTCTTCGAGTCCCGTGTGCATTGAGCCCATAATCGAGCGGTTTCGCAAGGTAGTGAAACCGAGATCGAGCGGGGAAAAGAGCCGAGGATATTGCGTATCAGCGACCGTTGTTGCAGGTTGATTCATAGTATTTCATCTCCTCACACTCTTCGTTAGTGCGCTTCTTGATAAGCCCGCGACACGATATCAACGCGAGGACTCCCACAAAAAGGCCAGCACGTATTCAAACGACGGGACTGCGCTGCGCGTTGTGCCACCTCAGATCGATGACACGACCGCTGCATTGACCCTGCTTTGGACCGCCGGGTCGGCTGCGTGAAGTGATCAGCACTGTTCGATCCGCGGTCAGACTCTGTATCGGCGTTTCGATACACAGGCCCCTTTGTGTAGCAATGTCTTGTAGCAATGTCTCTGAATTCACACTCCGAAGCTAGGCTCTGTACAAGGCGTGCGTTAGGACGCAGTATAGCGACTTCTGGAGCGAGGTGATTATGGTCTGGCTATCTGTGCCGCGAGTGCACTGTTGAGCCTACTGACCATGCGAGAACGCTTGTCCTGCTTGAACCCCCTCCCCTTAGCTCGATAGGCACACGTGAATTTGAACCAACGAAAAAGGTGCTGTCCCATGAATGCATTCACCACCGCACAACGTCAAAAGATCGCGCTATGAATGGCTCTGAAGCACTGATCAAAGCTTTGGCGGACGCAGGAGTCGATACCTGCTTTGCCAATCCCGGCACATCCGAGATGTCTCTCGTTGCCGCGCTCGATAAAGAACCAAGGATTCGGTCTGTGCTCGCACTTTTTGAAGGCGTTGCGACGGGAGCTGCGGATGGCTACGGGCGCATTTCCGACAAGCCCGCGCTAACGCTTTTGCACCTCGGCCCCGGCTTTGCCAACGGTGCCGCAAATCTACACAACGCACGCCGGGCCCGCTCACCGGTTCTGAATATGGTCGGTGATCACGCAACTTGGCACCTTGAGCTTGACGCTCCCTTGACCAGTGATATTCGAGGTCTTGCGACGCCGGTTTCAGACTGGTACGGCGTCTCAGAGAGCGCCAATGACCTACCCGCATGCGGTGTGAGAGCGTTGCAAAACGCACTGTCCTATCCCGGACAGATCGCGACCTTTGTGGTGCCCGCAGACCATAGCTGGGACCCGGTCACAGACATCGATGACACAACGGTAGCTGTGAGTGCTGAGATCCTAACTGACGAGCACATTCATCTCGCCGCCGACGCACTTCGCAACAATACGCGAGGCGCGCTGCTCCTAGGTGCTCGCGCCCTGCGACGTGAAGCGTTACTGCAGGCCGGTCGAATCGCCGCGGCCACTGGCGTCAGACTCATCTCTGAGACCTTTTTTAATCGCCAACGACGCGGTGTCGATGTGCCCGTCGTGGAACGACTGCCCTACTTTGCCGAGCAGGCAGCGGCGCATCTGGAAGGGCTCGAACTCATCATGCTGATCGGGGCAAAAGCACCGGTCTCATTTTTCGCCTATCCCAACTCGCCGAGCATCCTGACACCTGAGGGTGCGACGCTGCACGAACTCGCGTCCCCGCACATCGATGCGTTGAACACGCTCACGCGCCTAGCCGATGCACTCAATGCGCCCCCGCTCGCAGAGCATGTTCGCGCGCCGGTACGACATAAAGTCGAGGAAGGGACGATTGATGCGATATCACTTGGCCAATTGCTCAACAATCACATTCCCAAGGACGCCATTGTCTCCGACGAAGGTGCCACCAATGGCTTAGCAGCCTACCTCATGAGCACCGAGGCCGAGGCTCATGATTGGATGACGGTCACGGGAGGCGCTATTGGCCAGGGTCTGCCTTTGTCCATCGGCGCAGCAATCGCCTGCCCCGACCGAAAAGTGATCGCGCTGGAAGCTGACGGTTCAGCCATGTACACCGTACAGGCGCTTTGGACCATGGTGCGCGAACAGCTCGATATCACGGTATTGATTCTCAACAACAGCGCCTACGCCATTCTTAACATTGAACTCAATCGGATCGGCGCCGATCAGGTCGGCGAGACCGCCCGATCGCTGCTCAGTCTGGATCGCCCAGATTTGCGCTGGAGCACCATCGCCGAGGGTATGGGAATGACCGCCAGCACCGTTCGGCTCAATAGCGAACTCGATCAAGCATTAACTAACGCGATGGCCGGCCGCGGGCCGTGCTTGATCGAGATCATCCTCCCCAACTAGCCTTTTCGCTAACAATTTCTCAGGGTTCAACTAAGGACAGATGTAGGACTCCAGTCCTCGGAAAGCAAAACAAAACGGTCGCTAATCGCGCATCGAGGCATTATCATTCGAACCTCCACGCCAAACCGGATTCAGTGACGGTGATGCCACGAGTAAATCAAGTAAGATCTTGGACACACCACCTCTTTGCCCTGGCGCTCTGCTCGCTTGTCGCGTGCGGGGACAACAAACCGAGCACGCAAGGCTGGTCTGGGCGGACTGGAAAGCCGACCTCGGTGGTGACTGAACGCTCGCGAATCGAACCCCTCAGGGATGAACTCAAAGCCGTGGGCACCGCGAGAGCACAACAAAGCGTCACCTTGTATTCAGAGAGCGCGGGCGTCGTCACACAAGTCCGCTTCAACCCCGACGCGACAGTGAATCAAGGCGAGGTGCTACTGCAACTCGATGCACGAGAAGAACAACTCGCTGTGGACCTTGCGCGAGTCCAACGCGACGAGTCGGCGCGCCTTGTCCAGCGCTATACATCGATGAATCTTCGCGACGCTAATATTTCCGAAAGCCTTCTCGATACTGCAAAAGCAGAGCTTGCCGCAGCCAATATCGCGCTGAGTCGCGCCGAAGTGATGTTGCAGCGCCGACAAGTGCGCGCACCATTTGCAGGACACATCGGCATCACCGATATTGATGTGGGCGACCGAATCGACTCGCAGACAGCGATCGCAAGCCTTGACGACCGCGCCCGCCTGCTCATTGACTTCGAGGTACCTGAGAGCTTTATCGGGCATGTTCAGCCTGGTCTGACCATTGGTCTTAGACCCTGGGAAAATGAAGCGATCGATCTACAGGGTGAAGTCATTGCCGTGGACTCGCGAGTTGATGCGGCGTCAAGAACCCTCACAGCGCGGGTCGCGCTCAATAATGACAAGGATCTTTTTCGGCCTGGAATGGCCTTCGAGATTCTCATTGAAATAGAGCGTGGCGCCTATGTCGCGGTGCCAGATGTCTCTGTGCAGTGGGGCGCCGATGGTGCCTATGTTTGGGTGGTCAAAGACGATCGCACCGCGCATCGAGTCGACGTCGCCCTCGTTCGAAGGTTGAGTGGTCGACTCTTGATTTCTGGTGGCGTGCAAGAGGGAGACATCATCGTTTCGGAAGGCATGCAAGCCGTGCGCGAGGGACTTCAACTGAACGTGCTCGATGCACAGGCATTAGATCGCGATACCCGACAGCAACTCGCCAGCCCAACAGACCCGCAAGAGCAGCCAGCCGATGCCCGCTAACCGCCTGCTAGGGGGCTTGCCATCGCTCGGTGTAAAACGCCCATGGCTCGTCTTGGTTATGAACCTATTGATCGCAATAGCCGGCTTCGCCGCCTTACTCGCGATTGAGATTCGCGAGCTTCCCGATGTCGACAGCCCCGTCGTGAATATCCGAGCCGTGTTACCCGGCGCCTCGCCTGAAACGATGGATTCAGAGGTCACTCGAATCTTAGAGGGAGCCGTTGCTCGAGTCTCAGGCGTGAAAGAGATTAACTCCTCCAGCGAAGAAAACAATACGCGTATTTCTGCGGAATTCATGCCCGGCGTCGATGTTGACCGCGCGGCTGCTGACGTCCGCGAGGCCGTCAGCCGTGTTGAGCGCAATCTGCCCGATTCGCTGGAGCAAGTCTCGGTCTTCAAGTCAGATCAAGATGCGGAAGAAATTGTTCGTATCGCGGTTATTAGCGAGGCGTACAGCGAGGAAGCACTCGCCAGAATCGTTGAGCAGGATATCGTTCCGGCCTTTATTTCGCTGCCCGGCGTGGCGGACGTCCCCATCTTTGGCTCGAGAGATCGCATATTACGCGTCATCCTCGACCCGCTGCGACTCACAAGCTTTGGCCTAGCCGTATCTGACGTTGCCGATGTACTGAGGCGCGCCCCGCTCGATGTCCCCGCGGGATCGTTCCGCTCGGGTGATCAGAACCTACTGGTTCGAGCGGATGCAGCGGTCACTGCGGAGGACGATATCGGCGCGCTGATCATCCGCGACAACATTCGGATCAACGATGTGGCGACAGTTGTCTTTTCGCCCAAAGATGCAAACAACATTGTCCGTCTTAACGGCGAGCAGGTGATCGGTATCGGCGTTGTTCGACAGGCAGGATCCAATACCATCGAGATTTCCGATGGTATCGCAGCGGCCATCGAGACGATCAACGCGCGATATACCGATCTGCAGCTAAAAAAAATCTCTGACAACGCCATCTTTATCCGTGGTGCCGTCAGCGAAGTGCTCACGACTCTGTTGATCAGTATTCTGGTCGTGATCCTGACCATCCGCGCCTTCTCTGGATCGTGGGCTCTGACATTAGTTCCCGCGGTCGCAATTCCGGTATCACTCATGGGCACGATGGCGGCGAGTTGGATACTGGGGTTCTCTATCAACATCCTCACGCTGCTTGCGCTCGTCCTCGCCACAGGCCTGATCGTCGATGATGCCATCGTTGTGTTAGAGAGTGTGCAACGCCGTTTTAAGGAGGGCTGGGGAAAAGCGGCGGCGAGCCTTGTGGGCACCCATCAAGTGTTTTTTGCAGTCATCTCGACCACCTTGGTTCTGATCGCCGTCTTCATTCCAATCGCATTTCTTCCCGGCACCGCAGGTCGCCTATTCCGAGAGTTCGGCCTAGTGCTTGCCGTCGCCGTGGCAATCTCGTCGTTTGTGGCGCTGTCTTTAGTGCCCGCGATTCTCGCCCGCCTGCCCCAAGATGACGATCATCCGTGGTTCGCAGGGTTTGGCGGTGTCATGAAACGAGGTTACCTTGGTAGCCTGAACTGGGTCATTCGCCACCCCTTGTCTGTGCTCTTTATCGCCGTTGCCGCCGCCGGCTTGGCGGCATCGCTTTTGGGCGTGCTGCGCAGCGAGCTCATCCCCCCAGAAGATCGCAGCGAACTGTTTCTTTTTGGTCGTGGGCCCGAGGGTGTTGGCCTCTCCTATTCCGAGCGGCAAGCGGACCGTATTGAAAATTTGCTCCTGCCTTTGATAGAGCGAGGCGAGGTCGAGCAGCTCTACACTGTCGTGGGCCAGTGGGATCCGAATATTGTGTTCATGACGGTATCGTTGTCAGCGTGGGATCAGCGCGAACGCAGTCAGCAAGACATCATGGCAGAACTCAGCCCGCTACTGCAGGGTCTGCCGGGCATCTCGGGCCGCATCTTCGCCAGCAACAGCCTCAATATTCGCGGCGGCTCCTCTGGCGGCGTACAGCTGGCTCTGCTGGGGACTGACTACGAGGACATCTTTTACTGGGCGAGACAGCTCGCCAATGTGATCCGCGAGCAAGGTCGCGTCGCAGTCAATCCCAGAGTGGGCTATGAGCCCTCTCAACCGCAGGTCGCTATCCAGATTGACCGGCAACGCGCCTCGGATTTGGCCATTAACCTCGATGACATTGCGCAGACGCTACGCGTGATGGTGGATGGTCTTCGCATTGTCGACCTGAACGTCGATGACCAAACTGTGCCCATCAGCCTCGAGTCGGGCAGTGCACAAATCGATGACCCCAGCGATCTAACCAACCTGTATTTACGCAATAGCCTAGGTCAATTGGTAACCCTATCCTCTGTGGTCAATCTGGAGGAACACGGCGTCGCAGGTCAACTTGATCGACGGCTACAGCGGCGCGCGATTGAATTCAATGTTGAGATTGCCCCGGGGGAGACGATGCAATCCACGCTCGATGAGCTCTTCCTTCTCGCGGAAGAGACGTTGCCCGATCACATCACGATGATCACTCGGGGTGAGGCCGCGACGCTCGGACAAACTCAAAGTGACACGCTGATTACCTTCGCTTTTGCACTGCTCATTGTGTTTCTCGTCCTAGTTGCGCAATTCGAAAGCCTGATGTCAGCACTGGTTATCATGATCACTGTGCCCTTTGGTCTGGCAGCCGCCGTGTTTGCGCTGTTTATCACCAATACCTCCCTCAACATTTACTCCCAGATTGGTCTTGTGATGCTGATCGGATTGATTGCGAAGAATGGCATTCTGTTGGTCGAGTTCGCGGACCAATGTCGCGACCGCGGTGCCACGGTGGTCGATGCGATCAGGGAGGCCGCCGAAGTGCGACTTCGCCCGATTGCAATGACTCTCATCTCAACGGTGCTCGGTGCGCTCCCCCTGATCTTGGCCAGCGGACCCGGCTCCGAGGCGAGAAGCGCGGTAGGTTGGGTCGTTTTTGGAGGTTTGGGTTTAGCCGCCCTGTTCACGCTGTATCTCACGCCCGTGTTGTATCTCGGTCTGGCGCGCTTTTCCAAACCCCGCGGTACTGCGCGCGCCCGTCTCGACCAAGAGCTCGAGGCCATCTCCGAGGCACAGCTAGAAAAAGGCGCGGCATCGCCACAATAAGCCGTCATACAAAGTTGACAAATTATCTGTAAACCACACACTGTAGCCTAGCGTTGGCCGGGGGATTGCCGTGGCGAAAACAGTGTTGCTGACCCTAGGGCGTCTTCCCAAAGCGTTGGCGCTTGCGCGACTATTGCACCGCGCGGGCCACCGCGTTGTGGTCGCTGAGCCCTTTCGATGGCATCTCTGCCGCGTAAGCCGGGCCGTCAGCACATGCTATCGCGTCACTGCGCCAAATAACGACCTCGCGCGTTATCTCTCGGAACTCTCGGCCATCATCGAGCGAGAGCACATCACCGATGTCATCCCTGTCTCAGAGGAAGTCGTGCACCTGAGTGCTTTGATCCCCCTGCTACCACACTCAGTGCGCTGGCATGGCCCCAGCGCCACACAGATCCACACATGGCACGATAAATATCAGTTCATTGGTTACGCCCAGAAGGCACAGTGCAGTGTTCCAGAAACGCACTGCGTTGGCAGCGAGGGCGCGCAGCAGCTTGCCAATAAATACCACTGCGTCACCAAGCCCCGTCGCGGATGCTCTGGGCAAGGACTCAAATTTCTGGTGCCCGGCGATACACTCGCGGCAGACGACACAGAGACCATTGTGCAGCAACGGGTCGAAGGCCAGCTACTCAGTACCTTAAGCTGGATTCACGAGGGGCGCATTGTGGCGACACGCGTCTACCGCGGACACGCCTTCTCCGGCACTGTCGCGATCGCTTTCGAGTCGGTAACCCCCACACCGCAGATCACCGAATGGATCTCGCGATTCGTAGACGCATCTCATTTCAGTGGTTTCATTAGTTTTGATTTTATCATCGACGATGACGGAACCCCCTGGGGCATCGAATGCAATCCGCGACTGAGTAGTGGCGTCCATTTTCTTGAGGACACGCGACACCCGCGCGATATTTTGGAAGACCATGTCGATCTAGAACCACTGGATTGCGACAGCGATTGGCGACAGTGGGGCTACAGTACGCTTACTGAAGCCTATCGCCACCTGTTCACCTTTCGATTTACAGAGTTTTCCCGCCATCTGCGTATTCTATGGCGGGCACGAGACGTGGTCTGGCATCGTTCTGATCCCTGGCCCTTTCTTTTGATGACGCCGCTATCGATCGAGATACTCTGGCCGGCGATCCGTTTCGGACTGTCACTCGGCGAGGCCAGTCAACGAGATATCGCCTGGCTATGGCATCAAACCGAGTCCCAAACGGCAGAAACCCTCACTGCCGGAGGCTTAGATGAACACTGACCTGCGACGCGGGTCGGGTGGTCAGGCGCGCAGCAGGACGCACCGTCTGCCCAGGCGTGAGATGCCAATCGAAGGTTCTGATCAGGTGGGCCATAATCAACAGTGCCTCAGTTTGTGCAAACCC
>JAYPVH010000021.1:23644-38593 GCA_038134505.1 Halieaceae bacterium
CACAAATATGCGGCCCTTGACCAAACGGGATATAAGCGCCGCTGTTCGTATCGCCCTCGCCCCCTGGCATAAATCGCATGGGATCGAATGCGTGCGGGTTGCGCCACCAAGTTTCGTGCCGATGCAAGGTCCACGGCGAGATCATCACCAAAGCGCCACGGCGAATTTTACGACCCCCTATCCGTGTTGCCTGCTGCGCCACCCGCGGCAGGAAGGTGATCGGCGGATACAGTCGCAACGTTTCGCGAAAAAAAGCGCGCAACCGGGGCAACCGTTTCGACATATCAAAGGTCATCGCCGCGCCCTGCAATTCCTGATCAATTTCCTCTCGCAGGAAGGCCATCCACTCAGGACGGGCCGCCAGAATATAAAAAACCCAGGTCAGTGCGCTCGCGGTCGTTTCGTGGCCAGCCAAAAAGAAAACACCCAACTGATCGATCAGTTCATCGCGACTGAAAGGCTTCCCCGAATCTCCGTCAACGGCCGACATGACAGCACTGGCGATATCGTCAAACTGGCCAGAGGGCGCGCTGTGCGTGTCTATCAACGCACCCAAATGTTGGCGAATTCGTGTGCATGCAGCCAGCACGTGATCCGATTGCGGCATCTCAGCCCAAGCGGGTTTGGTGATCAGGTGCAGGATATCGACCTGCGCCACCGACCGCTCAAACAACGTAAAGTCATCAAACACCTCACGGGCTACATCGGAGACCAGCGGTGTCGAAAATACCGTCCTACAAATGATATCCGCGGTCAGATGGCTCATGGCCAAATCGAGACTGAACGTTTCACCTCGCTCAGCGCGCCGCCTCAATATAGACTCATGGTCATCGATCGTCTCTGCCATTGCCGAAAACGCATGATGCAAGCGCATACGGCTGAATGCGGGATCAATCATCGCGCGCTGCCGCGCCCAACGAGCGCCGTCGGTGACGAAAATACTTTGACCAATCAATGGCTCCAGCGCATTCACCATCAAATCACTTTTTGGAAATACTGCGCCGTCATCGCGCAAGATTTCGCGGACGCAATCGGGGTCATTGAACAAAATGGTCGAGCGTCGAGAGTAACCGAGGTTCCCCACTTGAAAACGATAGGCCGCCGCGGGCAGCAACTCCAGCAAGTTGCCATCGCCCCGCCACAGCGCCCGCACCAATGCCGCCACAGACCAGAGCGAGCGGGGCTTGGGGGGAATATAAAGCTCAAGAGCTGTCATACGGTGCGTACCACGTGGCGAAGTCATCAGTATGGAGTCGCTGCATGAGCCTGTCGAGTCATTCAATCTTTCAAGTACTTGTCGGCATGCATATTGTGACCGGCTCGATCGGGTTGATCGCGATTTGGGTTCCCATCGCGGGGCGAAAAGGCGGCGTCAATCACCGTCGCTTTGGTCGACTGTTCATTCGCGCCATGCTGGCGACCGGCACCATTGCAACCCTTATCGCGCTGACGACACTGTCGGATCCGCGCGGCACCCATCCACATCTTGCTGATCACCCGGTTTTCCAAGATGCGAATTTAATTCGTGGTATTTTCGGCTGGATGATGCTTTATCTTGCGACGTTGACAGCCAACCTCGCATGGCAGGGCCACCTTTGCCTGAAAAGCAAATCGCATCACGCGGAAAATCGAGCCTGGCATAACTTGCTCAGCCAACTGATCTTAATGATTACTGCGACGCTGTGCGCATGGAAAGGCATCTTACTAGAGCAATGGATGATGCCAGGTCTCGCGATTGTGGGTTGGGCCACTGTTGGTACCAATCTTTGGTTTATCTACAAACCCCACCCTCGGCCACTCGATCGTATCAAGGAGCATATCAAAGCCCTCGTCGGCGCCGGCATCAGTGTCTACACGGCATTCATCGCCTTCGGTGCCGTACGCTGGTTTCCGGAACTCGCATTAGCGCCGGGGCTCTGGGCTATACCACTCACTGTCGGCTTGACTCTGATTATTTATCATCAGCGCGCCGTAACACAGCGCATGCGAAGTACACCATGAATCCAACGACGTCGCGACATCATACCGTCGTCGTCGGCGCCGGGATGGGTGGGCTGGCCGCTGCAATTGATCTTGCGCGTTTCGGTCACAAGGTCACGGTCATCGAGCGGGCGGCACAGCCCGGGGGAAAAGTTCATCAACAACACGTTGCAGGCCAGCCGATCGACGCAGGACCGACCGTATTTACAATGCCTTGGGTCTTTGAGTCCCTGTTCGCCGATGCCGGCCAGCGCTTCGATCAGTGGGTGAACGCTACGCCTTGTGAGATTCTCGCGCGGCATGCTTGGACCGACGGTAGTCGCCTCGATTTGTTTCACGATCGCTCACGCTCGATGGCGGCAATCTCAGCATTTTCAGGCAACGCCGACGCGGATGGCTTCGGGCGATGGTGCCATGACAGCGAGCGTCGCTTTGACATCATGTCACAGCAGTTTATGAGCCGCGAGAAACCCTCACTCGCAGGTCTTGTTGCTAGGTTGCTGCGACATCATCGTGCCGACCTCAAACACGGACTCCCCGTACCGAGCCTGTGGCGCATGACCCAGCGCTATTTTGAGGATCCACGCCTCCAGCAACTATTTTCGCGTTACGCCACCTACGTCGGATCCAACCCGATCATGACGCCGAGCACACTGATGCTTATCTCTCATGTCGAGCAGCTTGGCGTCTGGCGCGTGCAAGATGGCATGCAATCGCTTGCAAACGCTCTCGAACGGTTAGCGCGCGATTTCGGTAGCTCGCTGCATTACCAATCTGAGGTCTGCGCGATAAACACCAACGGCAACAGAGTCTCGGGCGTCGAACTCGACAATGGTGAGATACTGCCTGCCGATAGCGTCGTGTTCAACGGCGATCATGTCGCGCTCAATCTACTCCTACGCAACGGCCATCGTAAAACGGCTCAGCGCAGACCGTTTCAACAACGCGGGCTATCGGCGCTCACTTGGTGTGTCTGCGGCAAAACCAGCGGCTTTGAACTCGACTACCACAACGTATTTTTTGCCCGAGATTACCGTACAGAGTTTGACGCGATCTCGCGACACCGGACCATATCGTCGACGCCCACTGTCTATGTTTGCGCTCAGGATCGGGGCGCATCCGAGCTACCAGTCGATCGCGAACGACTGCTGGTACTGATCAATGCACCGGCTATCGCTGACCCTGATCAGTGGTCAGCGCAAATCATCGCAGACCTTAGAGGCCGTACCGAACAGGTCCTTGAGCAATGCGGCCTGCACATTTCGGCGAATGAAGCTGAATGGGCTGCAACTAACCCCGCAGATTGGGGCGAACGATTCCCCGAAAGTGATGGTTCTCTTTATGGCGCGGCCTCTCACGGCACTAGGGCAATATTCTCGCGACCTGGCGCGCGCCACGCAACGCGAGGTCTCTATTTGGCGGGCGGGACCGTTCACCCTGGTCCCGGTGTACCCATGGCAACGCTATCTGGCCGAATCGCTGCACAGGCCCTCTTGAGGGATGTTCAGCGGTCACATTAAGCCGCTTCAGCGGAATTCATTTCACGCCAAAAGGCATCGAGTGCATCCGCTGTAGAACCCATTTGTTCCCAGTGAGGCAACCCCTGACTGGGTGTCAATCGCACACTGCGCCACATCGGATTCTGCGCGACGATTTGATCGAGTTTGGCGAAACCCACATTGGGATCACGGTCATAGAGCACCAGTGTCGGTACGTCCAAACGCGAATAGATGTCCTCATAGACCGCGGGAGAAAAAAGACGCATGGTGAGAAATGACAAGGGCGCCCACCGAGCGCCAGCGATACGCGCGGTTTGATGGGCGTAGTCAACCAAGTCCTCTGGAGGCTCCCCAACAAATGACTGGCGAAGAAAATATCGGATACTCATCTTAGAAGTCAGGAGTCGGTAAAGGCCAGAGGAGACTCCGGGAAAGGACAAGATCGCCTCTAGGATCGGCAGCCGCGAAGGCAACTTTCGATCGTCTAGTCCAGTCGGCGATATCATTGTCAGCGTATTGACTGATATACCATGCTCCACGATCGCGCGACCTACGAACTCACCGGTTAAAGACATCGCAACGACATCTGGCGCGGGTCCCGGCAAAGCGCCTAGCCAATCGGCGAGAACCGCTGCAAAAAAACCGGGACTAAAGGGGAATCCACCGCGAGTCGATAGGCCAAAACCCGGAAGATCAGGGGCAAAGACCGGCCGGATGGATTGGTAGTGATCATACAAAGGTCTGATCTCCATCGCACTGGGCGCCGCATTAATGCTATGAAGTAGGACCAAAGGTCGACCATGAGTAACGCCATTATGGTAGACCGTCATAGCGCCCACATCAGGAACGTGCACGATAGATGTATTTGCCGATAGCGCAGGTGCAAGTACAGATTCTCCGGCCACGACTCAAACCCTCCTTTCATGACCACCTTTTCATGGAGACGCCCCCAAAAGAATTATTGAAACTCTTCCCCTTCAGGGTGACGTCGCGTCTATTTTTTTTTACACTCAGGGCATATTAATAAATTTTACACATCAGGTGTAGCCGCTGATTGGCAAAATCGCACAATCGACGCGACACGCGACAGCTAGGGGGATATGGAAGATGGGTGCAGTGTATCCATTTACCGCGATCATCGGACAAGAATCGATGAAACAGGCGCTCATTTTGGCCGCTGTTGATCCGCACATTGGCGGCGTTCTCGTATTTGGTGAGCGCGGTACGGGAAAATCAACCTCTATTCGCGCGCTTGCCTCAACACTGCCACGCATCAATGTCGCAGCAAACTGCAGATATCAGTGCGATCCAGAGGGACCTCGACTAGGCTTATGTGGGCAATGCAGTGATAACAAGGGCACCGTTAAGGCCAAACGCCAAGCGCTACCTGTGGTTGACCTCCCCTTAGGCGCGACGGAGGACCGCGTGGTCGGCGCCCTCGATATTGAACGTGCTCTGCACCACGGTGAGAAGGTCTTCGAGCCCGGCCTTCTGGCCGCTGCAAATCGTGGCTTCCTCTACGTTGACGAGGTCAACCTACTCGAAGACCACATCGTCGATACCTTGTTAGATGTGGCAGCCTCCGGAGAAAACCTCGTTGAGCGAGAGGGTCTCAGTATTCGGCACCCCGCACGGTTTGTGCTGGTCGGTAGCGGCAACCCTGAAGAGGGCGAACTCAGACCCCAGCTTCTGGACCGCTTTGGCTTGTCGGTCGACGTCAAAACACCCAAAGATGTCGCCACACGGGTTGATATCATCTTAGCGAGAGACGAATTCGATCGTGACCCCGAGGCATTTGAGCGGCGCTGGCGCCGCAAGGAAAACGCGCTACGGCGGCGTATCGAGCTGGCGCGTGGGCGACTTGACGATATTGATATGCCTGCAGAAATTTTAGAACTGGCCGCCTCGCTCTGCATCACCTTGGGCACCGATGGATTGCGCGGTGAACTGACCCTGATCCGAGCCGCACGCGCAACCGCCGCCCTCAATGGCAGTGACTCAGCTTCAATCGCAGATCTAAAAGCCGTCGCGCCAATGGTTCTGCGTCATCGACTGCGACGCGATCCGCTCGACGAATCAAGTTCAGACGTTCGAGTCGAACGCGCTATCGAGGCATTGTTCAATCAGGGACCTCTGTGAACGTAGATTCTGTTTGGGTTGACGCCGAGGCTGCTGCCGCCGTGCTCGGCGTACTTGGATGGCAACTGGGTGGCGTGAATCTACGTTGTTTTCCTGGACCGATTCGCGATACGTGGCTTGCGAGAATTGAATCGCTCATGCCCACCACACCGCTTCGTCGCATACCCGGTTTTACACATGAGTCACGACTACTCGGTGGAATTGACCTCGCCGCGACGCTCAAAAGCGGATCGCCCATAGCCGAACGCGGACTGTTGGCTGAGTGTCATGGACAGATCGCCGTCGTCAGCATGGCCGAGCGGCTAGAACGCTCGACCGTGGCGCATCTGTCGCGAACTCTCGACACAGGCAGTCTAACGAGCCACCGAGAAGGCCTCACGATAGAGGCGCAAGCCCAGTTTGCCATCATTGCCCTAGACGAAGGGCTGGACGACGAGGCGCCCCACCCGGCGCTCACAGACCGACTCGGCATCAATCTGGACCTCTCACCATTGAGCATCCATGATGTCGGCGAACCGATTTACAGCGAACGAGACGTCGTCCGTGCTCGCGACCAATTGACAACAGTTCGCTGCTCGGAGGAGCAAGCCCAGCACATTGTGCAACTCTGCGATGCACTCGGCATTTTTTCGAATCGCGCCATGATCTTGGCCGTACGTATCTGTCGTGCGCTTGCGGCGTTACGAGATGACCATCAGATCAATGACGATGATATTCGCGGGGCCATGCGCCTCTGTCTCATCCCAAGGGCGACCCAACTGCCTCAGCAGACAGCTGATCTCGACGCGCCGACACCACCCGAGCCCCCGCCAGAGGAAAGCCAGGCTAACAATGTCCCCGAGCAGCCTGAAACATCAACCAAGCAGCCACCCGTAGAGGAAATCATTGAAGCGATAATTGCGGAGCTTCCTCCGGGGCTTCTGGCTGCGCTGCAAGCCAAAAGTAATGCCCAGCGACGGCGAAGTAGCGTTGCTGGGAAATCGGGTCAGCGTCGACGCGATCACCAACGTGGTCGGCCGTTAGGGCATGTACGCGGTGACCATCGACGTGGCGGCAAGCTCGATCTGGTCGCCACACTGCGTCAAGCGATTCCTTGGCAGACGATTCGCAAACAATCTCTAGGGCGACAGATGGATAGCACCGTTGTGATCACGGCATCGGACCTGTGCATCAAACGCTTCAAGCAGCGTCGCCAGAGTGCAACAATTTTTGCCGTCGATGTGTCGGGCTCCGCAGCACTGCAGCGCCTTGCAGAAGCCAAAGGGGCTGTGGAGCTGTTACTTGCAGACTGCTACGTCAGGCGCGACGAGGTCGCGGTTATCACGTTTCGCGGTCACGCTGCTGCATTACTTCTGCCGCCCACACGATCACTCGTTCGCGCCAAACGTGCCATTGCCGGCGTCGCCGGTGGTGGTGGGACGCCGCTCGCGGCCGGTCTCGAAAGTATCTACAACCTCCATTGCCTGTTAGAGCGACAGGGGGTCACACCCCACTATGTCCTGCTGACCGATGGCGCTGCAAATGTGGCTCGCAGCGGTGAGACCGGACGTGATGTCGGCACGGAAGATGCACTCACGGCGGCCGCGGTGTTAAGAGATTGTGGCGCAACGGGTATCGTCATCGACACCGCACAGCGTCCGCAGCAACGCGCACGCACACTCTCCGAAACGCTGAAGGCGACTTATATCGCTCTACCCAAGGCGAGCGCACAGGCGCTAAACCAAACGATACGCGCCAACCGAGCCTATGCCAGTTGATCAAGATTCGGTGATTCCTAGCTTTTGGCCACACCGCGATGCCAGCCGCTGGGTCGAGTCGGGCGGCTTGCGTTGGCATGTGCAGATCTTTGGTCACGGTGACCCCATCGTTTTACTGCACGGGACGGGTGCTTCGGGGCACTCTTGGGCAAGCGTCGCGACCCACTTAGCAACGCACTATCGCGTCGTGATTCCCGATCTACCGGGGCAAGGATTTAGCGAATTGCCCAGGGCATCTGACTGCTCACTGCAGCACTATGCCCAACAAGTCGACCAACTCCTGCACACGCTCAACCTGCTGCCCGCGACGATAGTGGGGCATTCGGCAGGTGCGGCTATCGGCTTGCAGTGTGGGATCGACCTACCCAAGCGGTACGACCATATTATTTGTGTGAACGGCGCTTTTCGCCCTTTCGGCGGCGCAGCATATGGCTTATTTAGTCGCTGCGCGCAGTGGCTTTCTCGGACTGGGTTACTTCCCTGGTTGATTAGCAAACGTCAACTTTCCGAGCGACAAATTCAAAGAGCCCTGGGCGATACCGGATCACAGCTGTGCGGCGAGAGCGTCCGCTGTTATCAACACTTACTGCAGAATCGCCAGCATATTCAGGGCGCGTTGCAAATGATGGCCGGGTGGCGGCTCGACACCCTCGGCGCACAGTTATCGAGAATCGAGGCGAGCGTCTCACTGATCACCGCCAGTGGTGATCGAACCGTCGCACCCCATCAGTCGGACTGGGCAGCAGAACGGATCGCCTCAGCGAGTCGGACCTCAATTCCCGGACTTGGGCATCTCGCCCACGAAGAGGACCCGACTCAGGTGGCTCAGTTGATTGCAGACCTAAAACAAATGCGACGGTAGCCACCGCGCCCCCCAAAAAAACCGAACTCAATCAACGCGGATCAATCGTGACGCTCATGGGCACTCACTAGGCTGCTGCTGACTCAACGGTCGCTATCGGCAATGTGTTGACCATCTCGCCGTGCTACAGATGACACTGTCAGAACAAAACAGCGCCGATTGGCGCCTTTTGTTGACTGCCAGAGGTGAATGGGGCGCTCAACTTTTGCTCGAGGCGGTCACAGCTCGCCGGATCATCGGGCAATATGACCTAGCAGATTGTCCAAGATTTTAGCAGCGTTTTAGGCACCCTTCTCGGTGCGTGATTCACCGTTGTGCAGGCGCGGCGGGTGTTGGTAGACTGTCAATAAATTTAGACGGTTGATATGTAACTTATGAATGCATCGGCGGAGGCAGTGCTTCAAACCCCACTGGATACGCGACCACGAGCGATTGTCATTGGTAGCGGCTTTGGCGGGCTCGCCGCTGCAATTCGATTGGGCGCCAAAGGCTACCATGTCACCATCCTCGAAAAACTGGATGCGCCGGGTGGCCGTGCTTACGTCTTCGAGCAAGATGGATTTGTTTTTGATGCGGGACCCACCATTATCACCGCACCCTTCCTGCTCGAGGAACTGTGGGCGCTGTGCGGCCGTTCGCTTGCGGATGATATCGACCTGCGTCCCATGGATCCATTTTTCAGAATACGTTTCGACGACGGCCGCACCTTCGACTACACCGGCGACCTTGAGCGCAATATCGCGGAGATAAACAAATTTAATCCCGCCGATGCCGCAGGCTACGCAAACTATCTCACTGCCAGCCAACGACGCTATCACTTGGGCTTTGAGCGCCTCGGACATAAATCATTCGCATCCCTGTTCGACCTCATTCGCTTTTTGCCCGCGCTCATCGCCCTGCGCTCCGATCGCAGCGTTTACGACCTAGTGAGTCGTTATATCAAAGATCCTCAGTTGCGAATGGTCATGAGCTTCCATCCGCTGCTGATCGGTGGCAACCCTTTTTCTGTCACCAGTGTCTACACCCTGATCTCACACCTCGAGCAACGTTGGGGCGTTTATTCTGCGATGGGCGGCACAGGCAGCGTTGTTCGAGGCCTAGTCGATCTCATCAAAACACAAGGCGGCGCGTTAAGACTCAACGCAGAGGTCAGCAAAATCAATGTTGAGGGTGGCAAAGTCCGCGGCGTCACCCTACAGAACGGCCATTACATTCAAGCCGATCTTGTCGTGTCAAACGCTGACGCGGCCTGGACCTATCGACATCTCATTGATCCCAAGCACCGCAAACGCTGGACAGACCGCAAACTGGAAAAGGCCCATTACTCCAACGGCTTGTTTGTTTGGTATTTCGGCACCCAAGGTCAATACCCCGACGTACCACACCACTCTGTGCTAATGGGCCCACGCTACAAAGGGCTGTTAACAGACATCTTTCGAAACAAATGCATGACTGATGACTTCAGCCTATACCTACATCGACCCTCAGCGACCGACCCGTCGGTGGCCCCGCCGGGGTGTGACGCGTTTTACGCCTTAGTGCCGGTACCTCATCTCGATGGCGGGCAGGATTGGCACACGCTGACTGACACCTTCCAAGCAGCGATTTGCCGCAGACTCGAAGACACCGTGCTGCCGGGACTCTCCGAACGCATCATTACCTCGCGCACTCTGTCACCACTCGACTTTGAGAGTCGACTACTCGCGTTCAAAGGAGCGGGCTTTAGCTTTGAACCTCGGATTTCTCAAAGCGCTTGGTTCCGACCCCACAATCGAAGCGAAGATATCGACGGACTCTATTTGGTCGGCGCTGGTACCCATCCCGGCGCTGGGATCCCGGGGGTTTTATCCTCGGCTAAAGTGATCGATCAATTGATTCCTGAAGTCCAGCATGCAAAGCGCTAACAAACGTTTGCCCACGCCACACACCGACATGGCGCACTGTCGACGCCTTTTATGCTCGGGTTCTCGATCGTTTCACATCGCGTCTCAACTATTACCCAACCGACTTCGCGAAGCCGCCTGTGGTCTCTACGCCTTTTGTAGGGAAGCCGACGACCTGATCGACCAAGGGCGCAACCCAAGTCTTGCCCTACAGCAGTTATCAAAGCGATTAGATGCGATCTATATCGATCAACCGCTGGACTACCCCGTCGATCGTGTCCTTGCACAAATCGTGGCGGACCATTGTTTACCACGCACCTTGCTCGACGCCTTACTCGAAGGCTTTGCGTGGGATGCGCAGGATCGCCACTACCACACCCTCGATGAGTTACTTGAGTACTGCGCACGAGTCGCCGGAGCGGTCGGCGTCATGATGGCAACCTTAATGGGCGTACGCGAGGCCGACACCCTCGCGCGCGCCGCAGACCTCGGGACGGCTATGCAACTCACCAATATCGCTCGCGATATCGGTGAGGATGCTCGGAATGGGCGGCTCTACGTCCCTACAGAATTGCTCGAAGACTCGTTTAATCGAGAGGACTTTCTCGCCTACCCAGCGATGAGTCCTGCGCTGAATTCGGCCATCGCCCAACTTCTTGCCGAGGCCGAGCGATTGTATGAACGCGCTGATAGCGGTATTGCAGCACTGCCACGGTCATTTCGGTCAGGTATTTATGCCGCGCGGTTACTCTATAGCGAAATTGGCCAAGCGATCGCCAGAGATCAATGTGATCCGGTCACAGCGCGCTCGATCGTCAGCGGCTGGCGAAAGCTGCAGCTCATTGCCAAGGCACGCAAAGCCACGCACCTCTGCGAAACACATCACAGAGCGTCAGCGCTAGACGCGAACCAATACCTGATCGACGCAGTGGTGGATAATCCACAGGGCACGCCTCTTGGCGCACCCCGTCGATTCTCTCCAAGCATCTCCTGGACACTCGACCTGTTTGCTGCGCTCGCTGCGCGAGAACAGCAGGCGATCACACGACAGCGAACTTTATCCTGAAAGCATTGCAAGTCGGGGCATACGAAATGGCAGCAAACACTGCACCCAGCGTCGACTGAAGCGATCCAGATCGAGACTTTCATGCATCACCAGACTGTGGCCATCGCCGTCTCGCAATTGCGACCGGGTATAAAACGGCGTGTCTTCTAGCGTCGACAACACAGTGGCCCCCGACTGGGCGCGCACCGGCCTGTCCACACGCCACACGGGACCTTTGGGCAGATTCCAGCGAGGAAGGGCCTCGACCCGTGTCAGCGTGTTATCGGGTCCAACAGCAAAACTGATCAAACCGTGAGAATCATTGCGACGATGCGTCTCGTAAGTGATGCGTCCGCCTCCACCGGGTTCATGACTGCGGGACCAATGCCAATTAGAAAAGGTCTGCTCTAGCGGCACGACGCCCGCATTACTGTCGAAATAGCCACTGCCCTGCCACGACACAGCAGGCTTGGTGAATTCTACCGAGATGCGCGCTGAGGGCGCGATCGGCCACCATCGATGTTCCGAGAAGTCATCGAGGGCAAAACATTCACTCTGTATCGTCGGGATGGATAACCGAATCGTCCCCTCTAAGGGTTGCATCCAGGGCGTTGTACGCTCCTTAACAAGGACTTCCAATTCTTGCCCAGCGTGACGCAAGGCACTCGGCCCCACCACCAAGCTGTCCTCCGACTGTGACAACGACGCAGACGCACGTTCGGTCATAGCCCAACGTGCATGACGAGGACCATAAAGGATGACATTGATACTGCAGAAGTCGTTTGGATTAGCTGCACGTATTCGTCGAGCGCGAGCGTAATAGGGGGAGAACACACTGCCAATAAAGGCTATGACCGTCGCCCCATACTGACCACATTCGCTGAACCCATCGATGTACCACCAGCGGTAGCCATCGCTACCAATCGGATCACTAAACCCGAAGGCGCCGTCGCTTCGCAATGGCTGCCGCAAAGGCTGATTCATAACGGACGCCCAATTATTTCGACCTGAGGGTTGAAGACTGAACAACATGGGCGTAAGTTGTCAAATGTTTTAGACTTTGTATAAGTCATTTTTATTAGACAATACGTCCGTTCGGCGTCGCTCATGGCGCCCACCAGAGGGGGGTAGCATGGATTTTCAAGCGCTCAACTGCGAAGAAGAACTGAAAGCGGCGCTCGCCGAGCACGCCACTGCGCAATGCCCGCCGATGCTGGCGTCCGCACTTGATTATGCCGTCTTCCCCGGAGGCGCTCGCGTGCGCCCTCAGCTATGCCTTGCCGTCGCACTCGCAAATAATAGTAGCGACCGTCCGCTCGCCGCCGCCGCGGCAACCGCCGTGGAATTTTTGCATTGCGCATCGCTCGTACACGATGACCTACCCTGCTTTGATGACGCGACCCAACGTCGCGGCAAACCATCGGTACATGCCAAGTTTGGTGAACGTATCGCGGTTCTCACGGGCGATGCGCTGATTGTGGCGGCATTCCAGACTATTGCTGTCCACGCGATTCACTCGGTCCGCACAGAACGCGTCCCGCTGGTGCTCTCGATCGTAGCGCGCGGCGTGGGTGCGCCGCATGGCATTGCTGCTGGGCAAGCCTGGGAGTGTGAACCTAGCGTCGATGTGTCGCGCTACCATCGCGCGAAAACAGGGGCGCTGTTTATTGCCGCCACCTGTGCGGGCGCGGCAGCGGCAGGGATGGACCCGGGTCCTTGGGTTAATCTGGGCGCTGCGATCGGCGAAGCCTACCAAGTCGCCGATGACATCAAAGATGTGATCGGCGAGCCAGATGCGATCGGCAAGCCGGTCGGTATCGACGCTCGCCTTGCTCGTCCCAGCGCCGTGGCCGAGCTCGGCCTAGAAGGCGCCGTCAACCGGCTCAAGGGCTGCCTTGAGGAGGGACTCGACAGCATTCCGCATTGCGCGGGTAAAGAGATGCTGCAACTACTCGTACGATCTCAGGCAAAACGCTTCATACCCGAATCACTCGAAAAAACAGCCGCAGCCTGAGCATGTCCAACTCCGCCTCCATGGCCCGTTCGGTCGACTCGGAAGGTCGACAGCGGCCACCGCAGCGAAGAGCGCGGTCGCTGCGCGATCGGTGGATCCTTTGGCGAAACACACTGCTATTGCGGGAACGATTTCAGTATTGGGCTCGCCACACACCCATTATTCGCATTATTGCACGCCGAAAAGCCGCGGCTTTACACCATTTGACCGCAGGCTTTGTCTATTCTCAGGTGCTCGCAGCCTTAGTTGAGCTCGAGGTGCTCGAGTCACTCAGCCAAAGTCCCAAAAGCCTCGAGGAACTCGCCAGCGAGCTCAACTATCCACCCGAGGGGCTAGCACGACTTCTGCAGGCGGGACGCGCAATCAAATTGCTGACGAGACTGTCCAACGGCGACTGGATCCCGGATGAGCTGGGCGCGGCGATGCTTGGCAACCCCGGTGTTGCAGCAATGGTACGCCATCACAAAGCGCTGTATCGCGATCTTGAAGATCCGGTGGCACTTTTCCGGCAACGGGGCCACACGCACCTCTCCGCCTACTGGCCGTATGCCATACAGGCGGACTCTAGCGATGCGGATATTCAACGCTACAGCGCTCTCATGGCCGACTCACAACAACTCATATCAGACTCAATCCTTCGCGCCTACCCGTTATCAAATCATCGACATTTGCTTGACTTGGGCGGCGGCATCGGCGCCTTTGCGCGCGCAGCAATCGCCCATCAACCCGACCTTGAGGTCACCGTGTTGGATCTGCCTGAGGTGGTTCGCAGTGCGCCGGAGACGCGCTCGGCGCATTTGCGTTTTGTAACCGGCGATATGTTTCAGTGCGACCTGCCACATCACGCGGATATTGTCTCCCTGATTAGAGTGCTCCACGACCACGACGATGCGCCGATACACGACTTACTCGCGCGGATTTACCACGCGCTTCCCGAGGGCGGTGCGCTTCTCATCGCCGAACCGATGGCCGAGACACCCCGGGCAGAGGCGTTTGGGGATGCCTACTTCGGCACCTACCTCTGGGCCATGGGCAGTGGCAGACCGCGATCAGCCGCTGAGATCGGCGCGTTCTGCCGCAAAGCTGGATTTTCTCGATGCCGTGAGTACCCAAGTGCCATGCCCGCCTTGGTTCGCATCCTTGTCGCACACAAAACAAAGGTGTAATCTTTTATTGACAGTTTGTGATGTACGTTTAGACTGACAGTTACGGTTCATAGTCATAACAGTAAAACCGGGGTTAATGCAGTGCTCACAGCACCGCTGCGATGAGACCCAAGTGGTAAAGGCAAAGCCATGAAGCGAAACGCCACAGCCGTTGTTTTTGAGAGTCCAGGCTCTTTGAGCCTGAGAGACGTCGGCTTGCCTGCAATGACAGCGG
Organism: Halieaceae bacterium; assembly: GCA_038134505.1. Classification (GTDB taxonomy): domain Bacteria; phylum Pseudomonadota; class Gammaproteobacteria; order Pseudomonadales; family Halieaceae; genus Luminiphilus. The sequence goes on from JAYPVH010000021.1 coordinate 38,204, forward strand.
GCGACTGCGTCGTCGACGTCGAATGGACCGGAATCAGTACGGGGACTGAACGATTACTCTGGGATGGCCGAATGCCGCCATTTCCAGGTCTCGCCTACCCTCTCGTCCCAGGCTATGAAACGGTTGGTGTTGTCTCCGAGGTCACGCCTGGCTGCGGATTGGTAAAAGGACAGCGGGTGTTTATCCCCGGAAGTCGCGGATTTACGAACGTTCACGGTTTGTTTGGCGGTGCAGCGCGAACATTAGTCGTGCCTGCGAGCAAGGCAGTACCCATTGAGGCGCACTGTCACGCTGAGGCCGTTTTGCTCGCGCTGAGTGCCACGGCCTGCCGTATCATTTCCCAGTTTCCTGACAATCAAGGCCCAGACCTCATCATTGGCTATGGTGTAT
>JAYPVH010000022.1:0-2893 GCA_038134505.1 Halieaceae bacterium
AGATGGCTTTTATGATGCCTGCGGAGTATGCGTTGGAAGACCTACCAGACCCCGATGATCAGCGCGTCGAGTTTAGACAAGCGCCCGCCTACACGGCAGCCGCCATTCGCTTTAGCGGCTGGAGCTCCCTGGAAAAAGCCGAAACCAATTGGCAGATATTGCGGCAATTTCTCCTCGCGGAGGGTATCGAGATCACTGGGGAACCCACGCTGAATCAATACAATCCCCCGTGGACCCTGCCCTTTTTAAGGCGTAACGAAATCATTGTGCCGGTTGCGTTACCTACCACCCTGGCGAACTGAATAAAGCGCACACAACATATTGGCACAAGGCATGAATATTGAAACGCTATTATGTGGCTAGCGCTTATTTGAATAGGGTCTTTTCCAAGTTCGTCCAGCGGGCGTACGGTGGTTGTGCGGCGCGAGGGAAAAAGACACAGACCGGAGCGAAGCTACCCTTACCCACTGCTCCCCACGCCGCAATTCTCTTTTTTTAAAACAATCTTTTTGGGTGCTCTTTAAGCCAAAGTCGCCGCGAGCATGTGGCAATAACATCTCCCTCGAAGGAAAAAACGGACCGGCTCCTCCCAGTAAACTCGATTTCCAAGCATCAAAGCCAGCCTCACTGACCCTGATATGCTCTGCTCACATCCACCCTATCTGGCAGAGAGCATGAAAGCTGAACTTCAAGAAGTAATGGATATATTGCGCAAGCTTCAAGGCGCCATCGACTTCGGCAATACACCAATAGCAGAGCGAGAAGCGCTGGCGGGTAATGTGGCCGGCATCATGGATGCTCTGTTTGAAGTAATGAAGAAGCTCCCCGACGAGTAACGCTCAAGCCGATACTTCTCTTATCGAGTCTATTGGATCCAAATGGTATGTGCATTGGGCAAATGAGAGCGGATCGCTAGCCGTCACGGCTAAAATTTATAGGTATATAGGGGAGGTAATGGTGCCGGAGATAGGAGTCGAACCTACGACCTTCGCATTACGAATGCGCTGCTCTACCAACTGAGCTACACCGGCACGGGCCGCGGATGGTAAGGAAAAGAGCCCGCAGGCTCAAGACCAATACCACCGACCTCAAGTCGGGCCTGACCCGTTTTGTGGCGTGGTACCGCGATTACTGCTGCGTCTGAGCGATCTACTGTGGCGCCCCTGCGGAGTATTCATAAACGAGGACAGCGTGCCCGCCCGGGCTCTGAATCATCGCCTCGCTAAAGCGCGCACCCTCGGGAGAGATATCGGACACAGTGTCTGTCATCGGCGAGCCAAAGGCCTCGGCGCGCTGCCGCACCGCCGACACGCTCTCCACCTGCACCACCGTCACCACGGTACGCAGACTGGCTGGCTCGGGCCGGGGCATGGCTTTTTGCTCGATCAAAAAAAGTCCGCGCGGCTCAGCGCTCGTAGACAGCAAGGCCCGCCGGATCGGCACGCTGGTGTCGACACCGAATACCGGCCCCAAAAAGGGCTCGCCATCGGCCGGCAACTCTCCGGTAAAGTCGAGCGTAAAGCCGATCACTTCGGTAAAAAATTCGATCGAGCGCTCCAGATCGGGCGTCATCAGTGAGATGCGCTTGATTCGGGCGACTTCCTCCTGAGCTCCACACGGGCTGGCACCGAGGGCGAGTAGCGCCGCCAGCAAAAACGCCTGGCGGCAACCAGTAACCCCCTCCCGCCAAAGCGGCATTCAGGGGCCTTCGAAGAATTGGATGATGGCACCATCGGGTGTTTTGACCGAGAACAGATCGACCGCACCCAAGCTTCCAATTTGCACCGCGCTGGTATCCCGCCACAGCGCACCGCCCCGCTCCAGAATGGTGGCCCGCGCCTGCTCAATATCCTGCACCGGGTATCGCACCGCCAGAATGCCTAAGTTGGGCGCCTCGCATTGCTGCGAGTAGTCAAAGCCATCAAGTCCCATTACCTCGATCATTTCCATACGACCAAACTCCCCCGCCACCGGGTACACAATGCCGGCCCGATACGGCACGGTTGTGGTGAGGTTGATGGGAATGCCAATCGGCGTCGGGGTCGGTGTTTTCGCGGTGTAGGGTTTGCCCTTGTAGAAGGTGTCGAAACCCAGCACCTCGGTAAAGAAGTCATAGGCGCGATCGCGATCGGCCACCATCTGCATGATGTTGAAAGCTGCCGTCATGCGCTCGAATTCGGGAATCGCGGCCGGCAGCGCCGGCGCCAGACGCTCATAGGTTTGTACCTGCACCCCATCGGGGCCGCGATAGATCACCACGCGTAAATCTGACTCGCCAAACTGAAGCGCGGTAATCGGCGTTTCGGTCCACCAGCCAAGTCGAATGGCATCGTCGTAAATCGCCTGCATGTCCTTGACCCGGATCATCAAGCTGAAATAACACCCCGTGTCCCAGGCTCTGGCGCCGGGACGCATCGGTACGCGCCGGCCGGCATCGCTAAAGCGCACCAACCTCACATGGCCAAAATCGCCACCCATGGGTGCTTGAAGCAACAGATAATCGCCGCTCGCTGCCTCGTCCAGCCCCCAAGCCGCCAGCTCGGAAGCGGTCAGCGCTCCCCTGCCCAGCTCCTGAAAACCACCAATCTCTCTGAAGAAGCGCGCAGTGACGTCGGGATCGGTGACGCTGATCACCGCCTCCCGCCAAGGTTTCTCGGTTACCGGCTCAAGCGCCTGAGCGCCTGCGGCGATGCAAAGAGAGAATAAAGTCGCTGACAGGGCTTGCACCCATCCCGCCAACTGACGATTACCGTATGTCATAGTCAACCTCAATTAAAAAGTACCTGGCCAAGGCCAGCGCCTTAAGACAGATCGTTCTTCAAAATCACTTTGCCAAAGTGCGTACGCTCATCCACCATCTCGTGCGCTCGAACCAGCGCCGACAGAGGCAGTA
>JAYPVH010000022.1:2903-26350 GCA_038134505.1 Halieaceae bacterium
AGGCAGTACCGTATCGACGACAGGCACCAACTCGCCACTGGCGAACAATGGCAGAGCACGCGCACGAAAATCGACCATGGTGCGCGTCATGAACGCCGGACTGGTGGAGATGCTCATCGACAGCAACTGAATATTGAGAATGCCAATGCGCAGATTAAAGGTGATGTCTCTGCCGCCGGTGCTGCCAAACATCACTACTCGGCCATCCATGCCCATGGAATCAATCAATTGATCCGAGGTCGCGTCACCGATGGTCATCAAGCCAATATCCATGCCCGCACCATCCGTGAGCGCCGCCACCCGCTCCGATACCGAGGTCTCGGTGTAATTGACTACCGCATCGCAGCCGAGCTCGGTCGCATGCGCAAGCTTGTCATCGCGACTCGCCGTGCCCAACACCCAGCAGCCGGCCTGCTTGGCCAGCGCCAGCGCGGCGCTGCCAACACTGCCACCCACCGCTTCGATCAACACCCGATCTCCCGCGCGCATATTGGCCACGGTATATAGTGCGTGCCACGCCGTGAGCCAGCCCACTGGAATGGCCGCCCCTTGCTCAAAACTCAAATTATCGGGCAGGTGCATGAGATGGTCGGGGTCACAATCCACCAACTCTGCATGCGCTCCCCGCACCCGACCAAACACCCGATCTCCCGCGGCGAAGGTCGATACCTCACCACCTACCGACTCGACAATGCCCGCCACCTCCATGCCCATGACAAAGGGCAACTCCTGGCCGCTATAGTCGCCCGCGCGCATGCGGGTTTCGGCAAAGTTAATGCCGCTGGCACAAACACGAACGCGCACGGCGTTGGGCGCCACCTCACCGAGATCCAGGGTTTCCCATACCATTACCTCCGGCCCGCCAAACTGCGCTACCCGATAGCCCTTAGCCATGCGCCGCCGCCTCCCGATGACCCACTCTCTGTTGAATGTCTTCTACCTCGAGCCCGGAAGGCAAGGAGTCGAGCAACAAATACAGCAAGCCCGCCCCTGCCAGAGGTACTCCCACTACTAATGCGTAACCGAGATGCCAGCCCCAGGCCTCAATAGCCAACGACACGCTGTAAGGCCCCGCGGCCGAGCCCAGTGTCACTGCGAGCGAGCCACAACAGGCCATAGCCAGTGCCCGAATGCGGGTCGGGAATATCTCGGCGAGGTAGGCAAACTTCACCGCCGCCGAACCATAAAAGAACATACTCATGAGGGCATAGACCCAGAGAATCTGAGTGAACGTGGTGGGCACCCAGACCAACACCTGAAACAGCACCGATCCCAATAACGTCCACAACACCACGGTATTGCGCCGGGTCCACACCCGCTCGCCGATCCACGCCGCGAGCACGTAGCCCAGCACACCGATGCCATTACCCGCACCAATGAGCAGAGAAAAATCGAAGGTATCGAGCTGGCGTACTTCACGCAGAAAACTCGGAAACAAAAAGATCGAGGCGGCATAGGCCCACACAAACAGAAACTGCGCCACAAAGAGAATGAGCGCACGCTCACGGATGCCATGCACGAACAGGTCCGACAGCGCCGCCGGTGGTTCCGAGGCACGGGCGGCGGCCGCGCGCGGCGGCTCGCGCAGATACCGTCGCACCACCCAGACCATCGGCAAGCTCACCAAACCCACCCAAAACAGTTGCCGCCAACCGTACTCAGTGAGAATCCACATCGACCACAGCGATGCCAAGGCCCATCCCAGCGGATAGCCAATCTGCAGCAGCCCCATAAAAAAGCCGCGCAGTCTTGCCGGCATCTCTTCGGTGATGATGGCACCGGTGATCGGATAGGACAGCCCCCCCACGGCAATGCTGGCACCCCGCAGCGTGGTCAGTGCCAACACTCCGGGGGCAACGCTAATGAGCGCCACCAGTAGTGAGGAACCCAGTAAAGAAAACTGAAACATCGGCAGGCGACCCAAGCGGTCCCCCAACCAACCCAGCAACACCAACAACACACCGCCCATCAGAAAGGCGCTCGATACAATCGCCATCACTTCGCTGAGTGACAACCCAAACTCGGCGCGAATAGCCGGCACGGCATATCCAAAGAGGGCCAGATCCATCTGCGCGGTGGTATAGGCGATGAGGCAAATAACAAATGCCCGCAGCGGATAACCGCGAATCGAGTCAGCCACCGACACACATCCATTGGTAGCCATCGGGCGCGCTGAAAGTGCAGGCGGCCTCACCGAACTCATCGCGGCCGGAGCGGAATTCGCTCACACCCGACGCTTGATCTAGCGCCAGATCCGATACGCGATAACTGTACAAGCAGAGCCCCCTCTGGCCCGCGCGACTCAGTGCTCGATGGTCGGGGCAATCAAAGTACGGTGCATACACCTGCAACAAGCCGGTGGGGCAATCCGGTACTCGCAGACGCTCTACCCGAAATAACTGGCCCGCCTCCAATCTCAGCGCCACCTGTGTTGGCGGCTCGCTGCCGGAGTCGTGCGCCTCGCCATAAGGCGCCGTCTCAAGCCCAAACACGCGCTTATAGAACGCCGTGTCAAAAGCGCCGCTGGGTTGCACCACGTTGCCGTGGCTGCCCTCGCTGTTTTTGAACGGTGACGTCATATCGATCGTGCCAAAGCCGGGACGGTCAAAACCGCCACGCTGAATAAAGGCCACCCGAACATCCTCGTCGAAATAGAGTGTCTCCCTGAGCCCAACAAAAGGGGCTTGCAGGGTGATATCGGGTGGCGGATGCGCCAGCGGCGCCGACACCAGATCCGATAACCATCGGTCGGGGCTCTCTCGGTTCAACGCGCTCAAACTGTCTCGAATTTCCAGAATATCGGCGGTGTACATGCCCATCCAGCGACTGCCGGTGACCAGCGGGCGATGTGCGCCGAGGCCGGAACCCGCCAGATCCGACCAGCAATGGAGCCGTACCTGACCAGTACCGAAGGTGGCACACCCGGGGTGACGTAAACGCAGGCTAGTCAGTTCGGCGCGGTGGCCATAGAGCGCCTCGGCCTCGGCGGCCGTCAGTGCGCCCTCCGCCACCACCTCAAATCCGAACGCCGACCAAAACGCGAGCAGGCGCTCGCGGTCGCTCACACGCGCCGCAAAGATATGCTCATAAAGACCGGTGACTGCACCCATGGGTCTGCGCCGTCTAGAGGTCGCCACCCACCCGAATCACGGTGCGCCCGAGCAACTCGCGCGCCTCCCAGGCGCGATGGGCCTCAGCGACTTCGGTCAGGTCAAATTCGCGCTCGATCGGAATACGCCAAGTGCCCTCTTCCAGTGCTGCGTGGGTCGCCGCGATCTCGGCGCCACCATTAACCGCCTGATGAAAGTACTGAACAAAGCCGCTCATGGAGCAACTCTTGCCCACCAGCAACGAGGGCGGTACCGGTGGCGCCTGGCCCGCACTCGCGCCGTAGTAAATCAGATGTCCCATGGGTGCCAGTGCATCCAGATTCATCGGCGCGCGCTCGCCGGCGTTGCCATCGAAAATCACATTGGCGCCGCGGCCATCGGTGAGCGCCTTGACGCCGTCGGGCCAGTCGTCGCGGAGATAATCGATCACCGCATCGGGACCAAACTCCTCCACAAATTCAAACTTGTGCTCGCCCCCCACCAGCGCAATCACCTGTGCGCCTGCTGTTTTGGCGATCTGCATGACCATCGACCCCACAGCGCCGGCCGCCGAGTGCACCACCACCCATTGCCCAGACTGCACCCTCGCCGCGCTATGCACCAATAGCCAAGCGGTGTAGGCGCAGGTAGAGAAACAACTCGCCAACTTCCAATCGAAAGCCTCGGGCACATTCACGAGGGACGCCGCCGGCGCAATTGCAAATTCGGCGTTGCCACCCCAGTGGCCATTGGTGGCCACGCGCGTTCCGATCAGCGCCTCATCGACGCCCTCGCCCACGGCATCGACAATGCCGGCGTACTCAAAGCCGGGGGTAAAGGGGTAGCCCGGATGGTTCCATTTGATACGGTCGGCGCGGGCGTGGTTATCGAGTGGGTTCAGCGCCGCATAGGCCACCTCGATGCGCACCATGCCCTCGGCGGGTTCGGGTTCGGCTGCTTCCTCCAGCGACAAGACCTCTGGGCCACCTGGCTCTGACACACTGATCCGCTGCATGAACGACTCTCCTCGCGCTTCACTGCAGGGTAATTTTGATCGGTTGTTATATCAATAAGACATTTCGCGTGCCCGCACTGCCAGCGACTCAACCCGATTAGCAAGCCAACAGGGCCATTGGCAGCAGCCCGCCCCCGTGAGGTGGCCCCCGGCACGCGCCACCGGGCAACTGAGAAACCCTGTCAAGATCGGCTGTTTGAGCGCAGTCGAGATGGCCAAATACCAGCCTTGCGCTAATACCCCTATTGGTATAACAATAAGTCATTGGTGCGGTCTCCGCACCGTGCGCGGTCGCTCCGCGCCCCAACGCCACACTCATAACGATACTGAGGCAGCCCATCATGAGACGAAGCACCCAATTTACGCTCACCACCGCAGTCGCACTGGCGATCGGTAGCCTGCTACCGGCCGAACTTGCACTGGCACAGGAATCCGCCACGCTGGAAGAAGTGATCGTTACCTCCCGAAAGCGATCCGAGTCGCTGCAAGAGGTACCGGTTGCGGTATCTGCCTTTGGCCAGCAGGAGATCCTGATGCAGGACCTGCGGGATCTTGAAGACGTGGCGCTGCACACGCCGGGCTTCCAGTTCATGAATCAGGGCAACCAGCAGCCGGGGCGTTACAACACCCAGTTGCAGTTCCGGGGCCTCACCACGGCGCAGTTCTCACCGAGCTTCGCCACCGGTGCTTTGTTTATCGACGGCATTTACGTGCTCAATGGCGGCACCTCACTCAGCCTCATGGACCTCGAGCGGGTCGAAGTGATTAAAGGGCCACAGTCTGCGTACTACGCCCGAAATACCTTTGGTGGCGCGGTAAACTTGATTACCCGCGATCCCAACGCCGAGGAGTTCGCCGGCGAAGTCTCCGTGAGTACGACCGACCGCTCTCGTAATGATGTTGCTGCCCTCATAGAGGGTCCGATCATCCCCGACGTACTTGCGTTCAGTTTGTCCGGACGCTTCTACGATAAAGAAGGCCACTACACCGCAACCGACGGCGGCCGCATGGGTGATGAAGAAACCACTACCTACAACGGCGTGTTGAACTTCACCCCGAATGACAACCTCAAGATCAAGTTGCGCTACTCGTATTCGGAAGACGACGACGGCGCACCAAGTCAGGGCTTCGTCTCCGGCATCATGAACGACACATGCACGGGTACCACCGTCAGCTCAGCAGAGGGCCCTGCCTCGCCCAAGAACTACATCTGCGGCACCGTGCCCTACGGCAACAGCGTGATCACAGACCCGGGCGCCAAGGTGATCTCCTCCAACACCATGCTGCCCTCAGACATGTCTGCTCTGACAGTGCCCAACCCCAACATTGATGGTGTGCCGAATGTCTCCAATATCGGCATGAAGCGCGAAACTGAACGTCTGTCTATCGCCGCCAGCTACATGTTCGACAATGGCTACACCATTGACGCCAGCTATGGCAGCAATGAGCAGGAGGCGAGCTGGATCCGCGACTTCGACCTCTCCGACCGTCTGGGTTGGTGGTCTCGCGACCCACAGGATATGGAAGACGAGAGCTGGGAGATTCGCCTGACCAGCCCGCAGGACCAGAGGCTCCGTTGGTTGGTCGGCTATAGCTACTACGAGCAGGACTTCCTCTCCTCCGGTGGCGGCGGTGACGCAGCTACCTCCTGCTTCGCATTTGACTTCTATGGCTATTCAGACGCCTACCCCGATATCTGTGTCTACAGCTTCTTCGACCCGGCGATTGGTGGTTTGGGCATGGGTCGACCGGGTAATGCGCTGGGTATCTTTGGTAACAGCCTACAGAACTCCGACCACGCCGAAGTGACCGGTTTCTTTGCCTCGATCGACTTTGATATCACCGACAACCTGACGGTGATTCTGGAAGGCCGCTACACCGAGGACGAACTGACCAAGGGTAGCGCCGTGGCAGGCACTGGCGATTCCGTACTGCAGGAAACATTCGATGACTTTCTGCCCCGCGCGATTGTGCGCTGGACCCCCTCTGAGGACACCACTTTGTATGTGAGCTACTCCGAGGGCCAGATTGCGGGTGACTTCAACACCTTCTTTGCGCAGGCAGACGAGCGCGAGAAGGCTCAGTACGTGGCTGCTGATCCCACCGTTGCTGATCTGCTCGAAGCAGAAACACTCGAGGCCTGGGAACTCGGCTGGAAGCAGCGCTTCTGGGATGGTCGAGGTCAGATGAACCTGGCGGTTTATATGCAGACCTGGGAAAACATCAAAGGTCGCTCCTCCTTCCAGATCAACGAGACCTGCCGTGCCGGTGATATTGGTACCGCACAGTGCCCCACAGGCACCCCGGTTGGTACGCCAAAAGCAACCTACCCGGCCGATGGTGGCGACCCCATCCCCTTCTACAACTCACGCAACATCCTGATCCCGGGTGATGCCGATATCTGGGGCATCGAGTTTGAAGGCAAGGTGGCTATTACCGAGCGCACCGAAGTGGGTTTGAATGTCAGCTACATCGACTCCGAGTACGACGATTATAAGTTCAACTTCGTGGCACCGATTGCTGGCTTCTCACAGATGTCTGGCAACCAGACACCGCGACAACCGCAGGACACCATGAACGCCTACATCACCCATGATTTCGAAATGATGGGCCAAAACGGTTACTGGCGTTTGGATTGGTTCTACCAGGGCGAAGCCTATGTCGATGAATCCAACCTGGCCAAGCTCGACGCCTATAACCTGTTCAACCTGCGTGCCGGTCTTGAGTGGGAATCGCTGATGGTTGAGTTGTTTGTGACCAACCTCACCGACGAAGAAGCCTGGCAGACCGGTGCTCGATGGACCGACTTCTCTAGCCCGTCGCAGTTTGCCTTCCTCACCGCCAAGCAGGGCGTGGCCGTATCGCCGCTCGACAAGCGCGAGTTTGGTATCCGCATGAATCTGAAGTTCTGATCACGATTTAGCGTTGTGGCTTATGGGCCGGGATAACCCGGCCTTTTTTATGCGCGCCTGAAAATGCGCGGATGATTCAGCGGTAGTACTTCTGTTTGGACATCTTACCGACACCCGCATTAAAGGCATTCACGGGGTCGAGTGACTGATAAAACGCCGCGTGCGCCGGCTCCGCCTGGTACTGATTGCCCACGTTGTGCTCGGCGGGATACTTGGCACCGATCTCATCGAGCATCGCCATCATGCGCGTTTTGATGGCCTGAGGGTCTACACCGGCTTTCACGACAAAATCCCAATGGAATACATGGCAGAGAAAGTGCCCCCCTCGGTATGGCGCGGCACATTGCTCGAGTAAATCGTCTGGTAGGAACTCGAACCACTTGCCATAGTTGCGCGGCAGCGCGACATCGAAGGTGACCATGCCGTTGGTCTCCTTGGCATGAATCAGGCTGTAACGCGCCGGTGACCCACCCGCAACCAGACGGTGCAATAGCGCCGCATCGCCCTCTTTGGGAGAGCACTCAAAAAAAGCGCCCGCAGTGCCCTCTCGGGTGACCTCGTGCAGCACCTGCCTGATCTCTGGGATGGCCGTATCGGCACCCACCACAATGAGGTGATGCTCGTATACCTCGCGATACGCCCGCATCCGTTTGGGCAAATGATCGGGCCAGAGTTGCGCCAGCCGTTGTAAGAGATGATCGGCCGGCCGGTGCGGCAAGCCCGGTACCCTCTCGAGCCATCGATCCAGCGCGGCTTTGATGCGATACAGCCGCGGCATAAAGCCCGTGCCCAGATACTTGATAATGAGAAAGGTGTCTTTGCAGTAACGGTCGGCGCCATCGAACCAGCTCTGGTGCATATATTCCGTCATCTCGGGTAACTCGGCGCATTCCGAGAGCAGCCTGCGCCGAATCTCGTTGAGCTGCTCAGGCGCGTTGGTCCCGACGTAAAAGACCTGCTCGGCTCTGGGCTTGTCAAACGTATCGACCCGCACTGCAAACACCGCGAGCTTACCGCCGCTGCCGCTAGCCTCGTGGAGGCGTCGACTGTCGGCGTTGAAGCGCGACGGTGTGGACGCGTCTATCTCACGCACGCGTTGGCTGTATTCAGGGTCCGAGGCAAGGCTTTCCGTCAGCGGGATAGCGCTGACATCAAACCGACCGGCATCGAGATTACCGAGAATCTCCTCAGGCGTGTCGCCCAAATCGATACCCAAGTGATTGACGAGTTCGAGTTGACCGTGCTCATTGAGCTGCGCAAAGAGGGCGAGTTCCGTGTAGGCCGGGCCACGTTTCACCAGGCTCCCGCCAGAATTATTACAAATGCCGCCGATGACCGAGGCGCCGATACAGGAAGAGCCGATCACCGAATGCGGGTTCTTGCCATAGGGCGCCAGCAATTCTTCCAAGCGGTAGAGCGTCCCTCCGGCGAAGACAAGCGCCTGCCGGGCATCGCAAATAGGGATACAGGTATCGAGCCTGAGCGTGTTAATGATCACGACCTCGCGATCGTAATCATCGCCATCGGGCGTCGAGCCCCCAGTGACACCAGTATTGGCGGCCTGGCAAATCACCACGCAGTCTGCCGCCACACAGGCCTGTAGTATTTTCCAAAATTCGGTCAGCGATGCTGGCTCAAATACTGCCAACGCGGCGCCCCCGCCAAAGCGGATACCGGTAGCAAAGCGTTTGATGTGGTGTGCTTCCCGATAGATACGGGTTTTGGGTACCGACGCGGCGAGGTGGTCTATCCAGCGAGTGTCCATGGGGTTCAAGTCAGGTTCATGCGTCGACGACAGGTTGACCGGCAAGCACCCCGGCCAGAGGCCGGGGCCAAGACTCGTTTACTGAAGACCCCAGGCAATTCCCCGGCGCAGCAGCTCGTAGTAAGCGGGCACCTCCCAGCTACCGCGCTCGAGCACCGGATACTCCTCAACCAGAGGCTGCATATCGTAGGTGGAGCGGCAGTGGCCGAGCGTCAAATACAGCACCGTGCCTTTGCCGTAGGGGCGCAGGTAAAACACCGCGTGGTCCCGATCTTCTTCCCAGTCACCGTCCTGGAACGCATCGACCTTGCCCGCCCACTTGGTGTGCAGGAGCATCTCGTTCTCGCCGTGATACTCAGACAGATACAACTCGTCGGTGGTATCGAAGGGCTCGATGCCCTCAACCAGTGGGTGATCGGGCTTGGTGACCTCAACTCGGTAGGGCTCGATCGGCGGGTGGGCGAGGAACTGACTGCCCAGCACTTCCATAAAATCAACATGATCTCGAGGAGCGCGCAGCAGGGGCGGATCATGGCTCAGCCACTCCAGTACCGAGTTGGTGGCGTGCAGGGCGAACCACTTGCCGCCATTCTCGATATAGGATTTGAGCTGAGCCTGCCCCGCGGCATCGGGTACTTCATCGCAGGTATAGGTGACCAGCAGATCGGCCTCACACATCGCGGCCACGTTGCTGTAATCATTGGCCACCTTCACCCGCGCCACGTCGTGCTCGGCCAGCAGCTTTAAAAGCTCCAGGCGCGCGAAGTCAAAATCGTGGTACTTGCCACCGCAGACCAGATACACGTCTCTTCTTTTTCCTGCCATCTCGTTTTCCTCTCTTAGCACGCTTAGCACGAACGCCTTACTGGCTCGCCGCCATGGCTGCCATCACCGACTCCTCAATCTCCGAGGGTAGCGGGTTGCGCCGCAGAGTGAGGCCGCCATTGACCTGCAAGTTCTGGCCGGTCATATAGCATTCATCGCTGGCAAGGAAGACCGCCGCCGCGGCAATATCTTCAGAGGTATTCAGTCTGCCCAGCGGGTAATTCTTCAGGAATGCCTCGAGCAATCCGGGCGTCTCAAGGTGTGGCGCGGCCATGGGCGATGGTGTCAGGCCAGGGGAGATGGAATTGACACGAATGCCTTTGGCGCCGTACTCGTCCGCCACCCCGCGCACCACATGGTCGATACCCGCCTTGGTACCAATGTAGGCGTGATGGTTGCCCACCAGAATGGTTGCTGTGGCTGATGAGATCTGAATGATCGAGCCCGGGTTTGACATCACACCCACCAGCACCTGCATAAACTGATAAGGCCCCTTGAACTGCAGGTCCATCATCATTTTCAGATCTTCTTCGGTGGTTTCTTCAAACTGGGCCAACAACCCGAGGCCGGTGCAGTTCACTGCAATATCGAGATGGCCATGGGCATCCATAATCGCGCCAATCGAAGACTTGATGTCCTCCATTTTGGTGATATCGCACTTAACCGCCATGCCACCAATCTCACCCGCGAGGCGCTCGAGCTCCTCCATGTTGCGGCCACCGACTGCGACCTTAGCGCCCTCAGCGGCGAACCGCTGCGCAATCACCTGCCCCATGTTGCCATTGCCCGCGGCACCCAGTACGTAGGCGACTTTTCCCTCTAATCGACTCATGGCTATTGCTCTCTACTTATTAGCTGAGGGACGTATCGTACTAGAATCGAGGCGCTCGGGGGCCAGTCATTGGCCACGCGAGAAAACGCCCCAAGAGGCCGCGAAATTGGGCCCTGCCGACAATTGAATCACCCGCGGGGCTCTATTAGACTTGCCAGCCCCGGCGAACTGCGCCCGGGCAGACCTTTAGGACCATAGCTCAGTTGGTTAGAGCGCTACCTTGACATGGTAGAGGTCGGCGGTTCGAATCCGCCTGGTCCTACCAAATGACAAACCCTCGCCAAAGGCGGGGGTTTTTCGTTTGGAGGTGTAGGTTTGGGCGAGAGCCGCTGTTCGACAAACGCGACCAAAGGAGCGTTTGGTCCGCCGCAGCAAAGCGGAGCCCCGCAGGGTTTAATCGCCAGAGGCAATGGCGAGTGAAGACAATCCGCCTTGTACTTATGAAACTTCAGATCGTCAACACCTCAACTCAGGTGATCAAACCTCTTAGCTCGCTATTGAAGGTCGTTGCTTCAACTTCTTGAGAGTTAGTATGAGGACGCCCATCGCCATGAACCAATACACTATTCGAGGGATCGGCACCGGCAACGATGTGCCATTTAGAGGTGGACTTTCAGGATTAGAAAAGCAGGCAGAAACGCCGCCCGCATTGAAGGAGGCAACGCTGCATTGCGTCATCTCTGGATAATAAGTGCCCATCGTGGAGGCCGCTAACGCCAAATCTGAATAGGCACTGATGTTGGTGACTGATTGCGCGAAGTCTGCGGCCGCAAGCATATTGCGCACAGCAATAACTTCTAACGCATCAGGATAAGAACTAGAGGTCGGAAGCCATGGCAGATTCGCCGCCGGATCGAGCGTCACAGGAGGCCGGTCAGCTACCGAGGACAGCACCAAAGTCGCGACCTGATCGACGAGTGGCACCTGAAAATCTGCAATACAGCCCGCATTCCCGTCTTCTTCAATAACGGGGAAAGGTTCGCGGTAGAGATAATTACAGAAAGACCAATAACGCAGATCGGCAGCCGGGTCGGGCCACAGGGCAGGGCCATCTGCTGCGCTGCTCGAGCTACTCGGCATCTTGGCTCGCACTACAGACACATACCCAGGTGCCGGCTGATAAAGCGCAGCGACGTACCCTGAAATCCCGTTGGGAAACGGTGTTTGGGATCCGCCCGCTCGAAAAAAACCAAGTAGTGGCGGGCAAGAATTATTCTCTTGGCAAGGCCCTCCCTCACTCTGTGACAGCTGATCCCTAATCAGTGCTCCTAATGATCCGTTAGGACCAAAGTCCCCAGCATCACTCTGGGCTATCGCACATGGAGACAACGTTCTGCTATTGCCGCCTAAAGAAAATGTAATGTCCGGCAATTCGACGGCCTGCACAGAATTTGGGTCGCCACCTTTGGGTAAATAAACGCGCATCATTAAATAGCCAGTGCTATCTGGCAGCAGAGGGATCAGCGACTCTGGTTCAACGAGGGGTGATAGCGGCATCAGATTGCTCTCCCCTACCTCTGGACCGTTCGAGATTACGATTCTGTAATTCCCTCGCTGACCTCCCCCCATCTGCCAAGGATTTAGTGTCCCCAGAATTGGCTGAATCTCATAATCAGGGAGTGTGCTGCTGCGGCCTGTGCGACTAAAATCGAGGGTGTCACTCCCATAAACATCGAAAGCAAAATAACGCGCATCCGGGAAAATACCCGTCAAAGTAATCTTGAGGCCTGGAACAGAAAAAAATGGCATCGTCCAATAAGTGGCATTGGAATCAGGGTACGCAACGTTGGCTTTTGCTGGGGTTGTCTCAATAGGCCAAGCGCAGGCCAAGTCGTCATTGTCGACCGCACGAGCTGGACTCGTATGGGATAATCCGGCAGCAATAGTGGCAAGCAGATAGAGGGGAAGTGAAGCTGCTCTCATGGAAGTGAGGCTCTTGACAACGAGCATCACTGTAGGCGCTTTGCTTCCGCCTTGCCTAGCCCTAAACCAAAGTTTTAGCTTGCTATGAATTGGCTTGGTGCGGCCAGTTGGCCTTAACATGGTAGAGCTCGGCGGCTCGAATACGCCTGGTCCTACCAAATTCTCAAGCAACTGTTTTTATTCAACTTTATTTTTTCAAGATCGCGCGTTTTGGCGTATTTCTATGTGTGGACGCTACCGCTGAAAGGTAGTGGGCAGCGACTGGCTTTCTTTCCCAAGGTTTGTACGTAGCGTATTTAGCCGTTACCGGTTGTTACGACGACAGTTGGTGCTACACTGACTCCTTTCCCCTCTATCTGACTCTCTACGTGCGGATGGTTATCACCACTGCAGGAGTTGGCGCTATTAGTGTTTCCCTTCAGAATTTTGTCTCTTTGCTAGAGCCTCAGAAATGAGGAAGGCCAATTACTCTTATGAAAAGAGGCAGCGCGAGATCGCCAAACAAAAAAAAAGAGAAATTAAGCGCCTCAAAAAAAACGAGAAGGACAACGATAGTGATCAAGAAGAAAATACTAAAAACCTCGTCTGACGCGAAGCGTAGCGAGATAGCTGAGGACACTGAGGTGTTTCTCAAGGCGGGCCGTGAAATCAATCAAATCCCAGATGGCGTGTCGGGACTGGATCCAATGGGCCGTGGTAAACCCACGACACATGGGCAAAAAAATAGGCCTTAGACGTCCTGCCTCGGGCGAAGATTTATACAAAATAGTTAGCTGGAGCTCTGCTTCGACAGGCTAAGTGGACTACCGTAAGTCCAGCTCAAATATGACTGCGCAAAGACGCACTGGGGGACATCATGAAATCTGACGACCTCCGCGAGAAATTGCTCGCGGCAGAAGCACTATATATGCGCAACCAAATCGTCGATCGGCTTTGCCTTTGGCACCGTTGTCGCGACGATAGAGATCTGCTGCTGGCCCTAGACACAGTAGAGGAGCTGGTTGACATTGAAGACCGCGAAGCCGCCGCCTAGGGGAAACCAAGTGCACGATGAATTACTGGGCAAGATCATCACGTCTTTGATTCAGTTCAAACTGACCAAAGAATCAAAGCATTACCTCAATACGATCGATCTTCTGGATGAGCTTGTGCTGGAAACTACGGGGCCCCAAGACGCTATTTTAAGTAGTTGGGAGCCAGCTTTGGTGGGAGTGGTATTTGACGAAAACGGAGTCTCAATTCCCTGCTACAGCTCTGCAGTAGTCATAGAGCAGTACCTAGCGGAAGGTTTCTCTAAAGAGGACGCAGCATCAGCGCTTTTTTCTGCCAGCGAGGGCCTAAAGATGATGTGGATACACCCAGCTACGTCAGCAGCAACAGTACCACCTGCAGAAGGCACTCACCTCAGGCTGGTGTAAGCGGGGTAAATCTTTTTATGCCCACTGCATGACGAGGCCTTTACGGATTATCACAGCAGGCGCAGTGAGGGCTTTTAAGCCGAGCGCGCCCGATCTCCCTCGCCACAAACGTATTTCCTGAGCCTCAGTTGTCTGTGTAGATTATCGAGTGTCCACGCGTGTCTTGGTGCGGCCAATTGGCCTTGACTGGGTAGAGTTCGGCGTTTCGAACAAATGCGACCCTAAGAGCATTTGCCACCGAGCGCCCCTGGCGCGAAGCCCGCTGGGACAAAACAGGCTTCAGCCTGTTTCGGGCAATCCGCCTGGTCCTATTAATTTCAAGGGAGTATCAACTAAGCCCGTGTATGCGGCGCCCGTTCCCCTAGCTCTGCTTCCAACCCAAGCCAAGTTCTCGGTGCTGAAATAACCGCAACTCAGCAACTTGGCGGACGAGCGTCTCCGGAATAGGGTGAGAGAGGTCAAAGCGGATCGTGTTTTGGGAAAGCGCAAACGAACACAGCTGATCGCGAAGCGCGTCAATGACCGACGGGGTTGGATGAAAACTGATGTGGCTTTTGGAAGCGGCGTACTGAAACAATATGCCATCTGAAATGAATGCAGGCTTACCCCACTTGAGTGCTTCGGTGGCATCCGGAGCAACCTGCCTGAGAAGGCTCCGTAACTCGCCTAATCTTCGCCTCGCAATCGGTGGCTTCGACAGAACGTACACTTGGCGCCACGGCCTTTCTCCCCACTCTCGTTGATTTGCGCGGCCCAAAAGGCTCAACCCATCACAGCACTAGCGCGCTCAACGTATTGATGGCTCTAAAAGGGCTGCGCCGACGACATCCTATCAATGTCTCGATACTCAAGCAGACATAGGGCTCTGAATGCCCATTTCTCTTGAGGAATCAAGGGAAAGCGAGTCTCTGGGTGAGAACCGGTATCCGGTCCCCCGGACAGTTTGAATCAAATCGCTATATGCAGGGTTCTCCGTCTGCTCCCCCTCGTCCACGCAAACATACGTGCCAAGGGCTTTTGAGCCCAGCTTATCCGCTGAGGATCACCGTCACGACGCCATAAATTATAACTTGTTGTTTTTGTTCATATTAATTTGGTAATAACTCATATTTCACTTTTGTGACTGTTTTGTTACATTATTGTTTCATCAAGATGACAATTTAAAGTCATTTTGATGACAAGCATCTGTCACCCCACAGCCGCGGAATGCAACACCCGATGGCTAACGCTGTGAAGCGATTGTGACGCCGTAAGGCGCGAGGAGAAGAAACATGAAAAAGAATAAAAGCTTGAGCTTAGCTGCTGCCTGCACCGCCTTGGCGGCGAGCCTGATTTCAGGTCCCTCCATGGCTGAAATCAATCAGGAATGCCTGTTCACGGGCGAAATCACCCAGAACGCATCAGACAGTCCGCTGCAGATTCGTTTTACCAGTATCAGCGATGGCGAGAACGCCCGTTGTCACGCAAAGCGCCGTGGCGCGCGATCCAAAGTCCAATTCAAGGCGACGGGCGATATTCAATCTCTACCGGAGGGCTCTGAAGTGCTCTATCGCTACCAGGAGCTGAAGGACGGCGATTCTTCATGGGAGCTCCTCTCCGCCAAGACGCCCGTTTGAAAGGCAGCCCTGCCGTCAGGCAAAAAAAAGCCCGCTTGATGCGGGCTTTTTTATTGCGCCAAGACTCAGCCTGTTAGAGCGAACCCGATACCGTCCAGCCGGCCCACCAGGGGTCGGATCCGTCGGGGTTCACCGCACCGATGTAGTCGGTGGAATCCAGATACTCACCATCGGCGACCGACTCAGCGTAAGCCCCGTTGATGGCATCCCAATCGAGCGGCGCCAAACCTGACGCCTCCGGCGCCTGAGAACTCAGAAGCGCATCCAGCTGGGCATCGGTCTCGGAGACCGTCGTGGCATCAAAGACGACATTCGCCCCCGAAAGCTCACCGTGATTACCCACGCCCTGCGCACAGTCCTGAATCCAGTTGTTAATCACGAGGGCGGAGCCAACCAACGCCTCGGAACCGGAGCCATCCACGTTGATGCAGGTATCAACAGCCGTCTCGGAGGAGTCTGCCACCGTGACCACCACGTTGTGGAAGAAACCACCGGAGCGCTTCTTGAAGTTCAGGCTATAAGTCGCCCGATCGGCCACCTTGTCGTTGATGATGGTGACGTTGGCCAGAGTCGGCTTGGAGAGGAAGCCATCGGATGAGCCCTCGGTATCCATCTCAAAGGCCTCACCCTTCGAGGCGCCCTGCTTGACGATGATGTACTGCAGGTTGCCCTGGTAGCCTTCATCCCAGTCAACGGAGTCGTCGTTGTTGTTGGTGAACACACCGTGCTTGACGTTGACGTTACCGCCGTAGAATTCGATACCGTCATCGGAGTTACCGTGTACCTGAATGTAATCCATCTCGGTGCCACGACCTACGCCGACCAGTGAGATGCCGTTGATCTCGTTGCCGGTAGAGAACTCATAGCCGCCCTCTGCAACTACCACATAGCGAAGCACGCCGCTGCTGTCGTCGGGGTCGTAACCACCGGCGAAGCCCGATTCACCCTCGGAGTCGATATCGCAATAGCTACCACCCTCGGCGCACTCGTTGTGTGGCGCGAAGCCGTGAATGATCAGACCGCCCCACTCACCAGAGCCATCCAGGCCCTCGTCGTCAGAAGAGAAGACGATCGGCGCTGACTTGGTGCCCTTGGCCATGATCTTGCTGCCGCGGGTAATGAGGAGGTTCGCGAAGGTGCCGGTCTTGCCATACACCTTCACGCCGGCCTCGATGGTGAGTGTCACGTTGCTCACCGCAGAACCGTCGGGCAACGTACCGTCGCCATTGGTCTCGAGCTGATCGTTACCGTTACCGACCGTCACGCGGCCTTCCATCAGGTAATCAACGCCGCCATTCAAGGTGAGGTCAGCTTCGACTGTCGCGGGCAACAGGCACAGCCCTGAATCCAGTGTCTCGGTGCCCGCCGGGCAGGTTGCCTCAGGCACGGTGGGGTTCCCCACAGAGCCCTCTACCGTCCAGCCAGCCCACCACACGTCGCTGCCATCTGGGTTTACTGCACCGATGTAGCTCGTGGCATCGAGGTAGCTGGCATCCGCTACTGACTCGGAGAATGCGCTGTTCACGGCATCCCAGTCGATAGCACTGGACATCAACGCCTCGGGTGCTTGTGATGCGAAATTGTTGTCTAACTGTGCCGCCACCGCGCTGATCGTGCCATTGTCCAGACCCGATACATTGGCCAGGATGCCACGATCACCGGCACCTGAAGCGCAGTCCTGAATCCAGTTGTTAATCACGAGGGCGGAGCCAACCAACGCCTCGGAACCGGAGCCATCCACGTTGATGCAGGTATCAACAGCCGTCTCGGAGGAGTCTGCCACCGTGACCACCACGTTGTGGAAGAAACCACCGGAGCGCTTCTTGAAGTTCAGGCTATAAGTCGCCCGATCGGCCACCTTGTCGTTGATGATGGTGACGTTGGCCAGAGTCGGCTTGGAGAGGAAGCCATCGGATGAGCCCTCGGTATCCATCTCAAAGGCCTCACCCTTCGAGGCGCCCTGCTTGACGATGATGTACTGCAGGTTGCCCTGGTAGCCTTCATCCCAGTCAACGGAGTCGTCGTTGTTGTTGGTGAACACACCGTGCTTGACGTTGACGTTACCGCCGTAGAATTCGATACCGTCATCGGAGTTACCGTGTACCTGAATGTAATCCATCTCGGTGCCACGACCTACGCCGACCAGTGAGATGCCGTTGATCTCGTTGCCGGTAGAGAACTCATAGCCGCCCTCTGCAACTACCACATAGCGAAGCACGCCGCTGCTGTCGTCGGGGTCGTAACCACCGGCGAAGCCCGATTCACCCTCGGAGTCGATATCGCAATAGCTACCACCCTCGGCGCACTCGTTGTGTGGCGCGAAGCCGTGAATGATCAGACCGCCCCACTCACCGGACCCGTCGTAACCGGCGTCGTCAGAAGAAAACACAATGGGCGCATCCGCCGTGCCCATCGCCATGATCTTGCTGCCGCGTGTAATCAAAAGATTGGCGAAGGTGCCCGTCTCACCAAACACTTTAACCCCTGCTTCGATCGTCAGGGTTACGGCCTGTACCGCGCTGCCATCTTCCAAAGTGCCATCGCCGTTAGTTTCGAGCTGGCCATTTCCGTTACCCACGGTAACTCGGCCCGTCATCAGGTAATCCAAACCTGCTGAGAGCGTCATATCGCTGGAGATTGTTGCGGGCAATTCACAAAGCCCCTCGCTGACCTCTGTCGTACCCTCGGGGCAGGTTGGCGGCGTTTCACCACCCGTATCTCCGCCGGAGTCGCCGCCAGAAGAGTCGCCACCACCTGAACTGCCGCCTCCATTATTTGAAGGCGCTTCAATATTGATCGTGGTGCTGTCATCACCCGAGCAAGCGCCCAGGATTGCTAGCATAAGGAAGGTAAGGAATATCTTAGGTGCGTGTCGCATCATAGTTTGCAGCCTCGCAAGAACAACGAAAAGAAAATGGTTAGAACTGCCAGTCAAGACCGACCTGAATCGTCGGGCCTCGATTGTAGATCTGGAAAACTTGCCCGCCCTGGGTGTACTCAACCTCGTCGTCGAGCAAATTCTCAAGTTTTGCGCGAAGGGTCAGAGAGTCGGAGAACTCGTAGCGGTACACCACGTTAAGATCGAGTCGCGGCTCGAGAAATACATCGGGCTGACCGGATACACCGACGTCAGCAATGGCTTTGCCGTTCTGGTTCAACAACACGGTGAGCTGATGACCTGCACTGATATTGTCGTAACCGAAGATCAGGTTAGCGGTGTACTCAGGCTGACCTTGTAGCGCACGATCCTCCTGGTTTTTAGCGCTGACCTTTGACTCAATAAACGCCGCGTTGAAAGAAACAAAGAAGGTTTGGTCGTAGCCCTCGCCAATTTCAAACTCAAAGCTACCGTCGATCTCCACGCCGTAGAGCTCAGCAGAGTCCGAGTTCTGAAAAGTCCGCGAGTTCCCTGCGGTTCCTGATGCCGCTTGCACTACCCGCTCGATCGGCTTATCCATATCCTTGTAGAACAATGCGACCGAAAAGCTATCGACCTCAGAGATATACCACTCCCAGCGGAGGTCAGCATTGATGATGTCCGAGATCTCAAGGAACGGATTACCCCGCACACGGAAGTTGAACTCGTTGTCATAGAAGGTAGCGTTGGCCGCCTCTTTGAAATCGGGACGGGCGACTGTTTGAGAGACTGCGAAGCGGAGTTGGTGAGCATCGCTAATGAACCAGTTGACGCCCAAGCTAGGCAAAAAGCTTTCCTCGTCGATAACCGACTGCACAGCAGCCTGCTCACCTTGCAGGGAAAACGTATCGGTTGTCTGCTTGTAGGTCTCATAGCGCCCACCAACAATCACCTGCCATACAGAGTTAAAGGTGTGGTCATACATAGCGTAGGCACTGTTGTATTCAAGCTCCGCATCGTAACTGTCTGATGCCAGCGTCTTATCCACAAACACCAGGCCGGTGTTAGGGCTGCTGGAGATACCGCCCTCGCCACCGGGCTGGCAGCCGGGACGACTGCTAGCACCGTCGCAGGTGTACACCACATCGGAGACCAACAAGTTCTCAGTGCGCAGTAGATCATCTCGAATCTGGTTTACGTTAAAGCCGTATGTCGCGCTCTCAGACTCGCGCTCGCGATAAATAAGCTGCAAGCCAGCCTTGAGCTGTCCAAAACTCGAACCCGAGTCGTAGGCATCCCAGGTCAGATCCGCAGAAACGTCAAAGTTGTCATCAACGAGGTCGTCGTAACGCCGAATGATCGTGCCAGGCTCAAGGATGAAACCTCTGAACAGTGACGCCTGTTGGTCATTTGGCGTTTGAAAATCGTAGGCAGCCTTGAGACCTGCCGGATCCGTGGCACTCTGAGTCGCCGTGAAGTCGTATTCTCGACGATCCGGTGCGTAGCGATCAGCCTGACTGACTGTCGCCTGCCACTCCAGAAACACAGACCCAACATCGTCAAGGACATGCGAGCCCAGGATCTGGGTGGACAGATACTGTCGCTCTTCCCATTGAATCGTTTGGCGCATCAGCGCTTGAAACTCGTCGCCCTCTTGCCCGATCGATCGCTCCAGCTGACTCTCAGTCACACGCGACGCGACGGTATTCCATTCAAAAGTGCTATCGCCAATGTTCCAGCCAACTGATAACAAGCCGCTGGCCTCAATCGTGTTGGTGTACTGGCGATATAGGAAGTTGTCCGCGACCTCTCCTTGAGACTCGTAGGTATAGCGCTCACCGTCTTCCCGTTTACTCCACTTATTGGAGTAGTTCACCGCCACGTATACTCCGAGCTCGGAATTGTCCAGCAGGAAAAGATCGCCATAGGTCGCGCCCACCTTGGCATCGGGCTTTGCCGACTCAAAATCGGGGTCGAAGCCATCTTTAATCAAGATTGCGCCCACTCTACGCAGCTCGCCCGCGGTGTAATCATCCAAAGCAAATGACTCTCCGGTTTTGCTGTCGATCGCCGTACCGGAACTCAGAAAGTCTGATATGACAGACAGCGCCGGGTCTTCGTTGCGCGTTCCATCGTCCCAGCCGATCGCGTCGAAATCGCCGTCGAGCGGATCAACAAAGACCGTGTCACCGGTCAGGTCAGTCGTATAGCCGCCTTGTAAACTCAAACCCAGGACCCGGCCATCAGGAAATGTTTTGGTGTTGATCACCAAATTGCCACCGGTCGATTCACCGGGCATGTAGGGCAAAAAGGTCTTTTTGATATCTAACTGGCTTACAAAGTTAGACGGGAACAAGTCCAGCGGTACGGTGCGCTTAGATGGGTTTGTCGAGGGCATAGTTGCATTATTCAGCGTCGAGGAGACGTAGCGCCCGCCAAGGCCGCGAATGAACACGTACTTATCGTCCTGTACCGAAATACCGGGGACCCGTACCACAGACGCTGCAACGTCCGAGTCGGCATAGCGCGTCAGTAACTCGACCCCGATCGTGTCAACAATGTTGGCTGTGTCCCGCTCACTGATCTCGAGACCTGCCGGGTCGAAACTCGCGACGACAAAGACTTCTTCAATCTCAGGCGCAGCAACCTGAATCGCCTCGCCCTCCTCGTCAATCGACAACGACACCGCGCGCGTCAAGCCACCTACCACACGAAGATTGGCGGTTTGCTCCGCCACCTGGGTGCGATATCGACCGCGAGGCAGTGTTACGGTGGCGACCCCCGAAGCATCCGTGACCACCGACACGCCAGCACCCGCGAGAAAAATAGACTCACCAACCGCCGGCTTGCCGCCCTGAGTAACCGCAATAGTCAGTGTGCCTTCTGCCGCCGCCTTCCGGTCAGTGACGCTCTCTGCCTGCGAGTAGATGTCAACAAACAGCGCCTCCTCGTCGATCTGCCCCACCGCATCAACCAGCTGACCGGCAGCGGCGCTGAATCGAGTCGTGACGCTCCCCTCTGGGGACGTAATAGTCAGTGTGCGAGCGCCATCTCCATTCAGATCAGCCAAAATCGAGCCGTCTGAGGCAGTCGCTCCCAGTAAAAGTCCATCGACCTCAACATTGGCATTCTGGACGGGACGCCCCTCAGAAAATACGTAGACGAGTAGCTCGTCAGCGGCTCTCAGAGGCAGCGCTAAAAGACCCGAGAGTAGCGCCAGCGAGATGCATATAAGGGAGGGCCGTTTGCTTTGAGCGGGAGGCATTGCAGCGTTCTCTGCGCAAGTTTGCTGAGCCTGAGACGATAAGCTCAGAAAATGACCGCTTTGTGGCAGTTCCTTTAACGGATTTTGAACTTTTTATTGCAGTTGTGTTACGCGATCAGGCGCCGCTTTGTTCCGACAAGGGGGCATCTTTGGCTCCAAATTAGGAAATTCCGTGGGCAACGCCAGAACGTCAGGCTGGTTGGAATCACTACTAGGCGGCTTGGTGTGGGCGATCAGCCCGGCTCAGGATGCACTTCGATTTGCCATGAATACCCTAGAAACCTGGCGCGGGCCCACCGGTCCTTGGGCGGCCCTCACAGAGCGCTCGTTTCAGGTCTTTAGCGCTCGCTGAAGTGCCTCAAGATCACCGACGCCACCCATGGTGGCAAGGTCCTCACGCACACCCAGTGCGTACTGCGGTGGCACGACCTCGGGCCCCTCACCCGGTGCGCCGGGGGGTGTAAAGTAGCCCAGTGCATACTGGCCCATGGCGTATCCAGCGAGCTCCTGCAGCGTTGGGCTCAGGTCCTTCGCCAGATCGGGCGGGCAGCTAAGATACTGATTCTCTTCCTGGCGCAGCCAGCCCACTGCATAGGTAATGTTGATGCCCACGCGGTCTTCCTGACTGATGTTGGCGCCACCACCGTGGAACACCGAACCCGAATACACCAGTACCGAGCCAGCCTTCATCTCTGCCTGGGTGATCTGCTCGGGCTGTATCTCCTGATCATCCGGCCACTGCGTGCTGCCCGGCACTACTTGAGTGGCGCCGTTCTCGGAGGTGAAATCAGTCAGCGCCCAGATGGTGTTGAACTGGGGTTCAAGATGGGCGAGATGTTTGCCCCAAGCCCAGCGATCGCGATGAATGATTTGTGCGGTTTCACCCGGTCTGATTCGGATAATCTGGGTGAGATGCAGCTGCACCCGCTCGCAATAGGGCGCGAGAAACGCCCGGCAGGGAGCGAGTATTGCAGCGTGCTCTATGAGCTCGCGACACTTTTCTGATCGCACCATCAAACCACCAGTTCGGGTGGTGCTAAAGCCGGCAAAGTCATCCTCGCCGTTACTGGTGTGGTTCATGTAGGGATCAGTTTCTGCACGCAGGGCGGCAATAAAATCCGCACTGAGCACATTGTCTAAAATGACCGCGCCATCTTGCTGGACTACAGAAACAACGTCGCTGGCCTCAGCATTGGCAGGTAGGTGTTGTAGTTGCGGCATGTTCGGTCTCTCTCAGTCGGTTACAGCAATACATTTGATTTCAATCTTGAATGACGGGTCTACCAAACCCGCCACTTGTACGAGGGTTTGGGCGACCTCCGGCGCTTTGCCATACAAGCGCTCTCGCTCGGTAAACAGCGCCTCAACCTGCGCCATGCAGTCATCGATATCGGTCACAAACCAGGTCTCATCGACAATGTTGTCCATGGTGGCACCAAACTGAGCCAGCACCTCTTTCACATGGCCATACGCGAGCGACATTTGCTCAACCAGACTCGCGGGCGCCGACCCATCCGCGTCGGTCCCGACCTGCCCCGCCATATACAGCGCGTTGCCTACCTGAACACCCTGACTGAATAAATCAGCGTACGGACCGCTGCGATATAACTTTTTATCAAGACTCATTAAGACACCCTGTTGTTTTTAATAGCAAAGACATGGGCGATGACCGAGGACGCCATCTCCGGAGATGATCATCAGCGATATCGACAGCGCGCGCCCTGTGTAATCGACTCGTTCCAGCTGCCAGCTGCATGCGTATCCTCCCTGTCATCGCTGTGGGTTGAACCCGAATCGAATTTACAGCTTAGTGCAACACGCCATACATTCAACCTATGTTGGCGGCGAGCCTCTTGACGCCAAAGCGCTCTGTAAAGAGGCTCGGAGCGCTAGTGATACGCAGTGAGTTGATTCTCAAGCTGAGCAAAAA
>JAYPVH010000022.1:26360-31631 GCA_038134505.1 Halieaceae bacterium
CCACGGTGCTCCCCAGCGGTATCGAATTGCCACAGCATGCCGGCTAGATCGGGGTTGGCGAAGTAGACAATGCTATGGCGCACCGGCTCGGTTGCTTGCTGGCTCAAAACCCGATGCGTCACCGCACCCACCGCGCGATTGGTGTGGGCCGTAATGAAGTGCAGTGCCTCACCAAAATTGATTACCAGATGCCCTGCGAGGACCGGCACATCTTTAAACTGCCCGTCTACCTCAATTTGCAAACCCGCGGCGCTGGTATCGAGTATGGTGACAAAGCCGTAATCGGTATGCGGGCGCAGCCCCCAATTGGGCGTGCGGGTGTCGTAGTGCACAAAATTGAGAAACGCCGTGCCCTGCCCCTCGGCGTAACCGCCCGAGGCGCGACCCCACAGAGGCTCCGGGATGCCCGACTGTCGAAATACCTCTCGGATAATGGCGATGCCTATTGAGTCGAGCTGTCGGCCAAAATCGGCAATGTGCTCTGGATAGTGCTGCTCCCAGCGCTCGCGGCACAGCGCCAGCTTGGTTTGCTGGTTGTTCTCAAGCGCAATAAAGCCTTCCAGCTCGCCGTATTTGGGTATGTGTCGGTAGGGGTTATCTGTCGCGATGAGCGCTCGGCCGAATTCACGGGCCGACTCCAGATTCAGACTGTCCGGGGCCTTGAGATAGAACACGCCCAAGTCCCACGCGCGATCGAGATCAAGCGAGCTGGCAAAAACCAGTTGCTGCTCGCTGGAGATCGAGGCGATGGGGAGGCCCTGTTCCAGCCACCCTGCCTCGCTGCGCTGGGCCATCAATCCGTCTCCCGGGAATCGCGTGTAACAGTGCTCACGTTGAGGACGTGTCCGCGAATGATACGTCGACCGAGCATCCCGGCAAGGCGCGCTGGCAGGTCGAGATCGGGCGGCGGCGCTACTTTATGCAGTGTGCGCGCTGCTATACGCGCTCAATAATAATGGCCGGCGCCATACCGCCCGCTGCGCACATGGTAATCAGCGCGTAACGTCCGCCCTGACGCTCGAGCTCGTCGAGGGCTGTGCCCACCAATATGGAGCCCGTCGCACCAATGGGATGACCCAGTGCCATGGCACCACCATTGATATTGACCTTTTCCCGATCGAGATCGAGCTTGCGAATAAAGCGCTCAGCCACAACAGAAAAGGCCTCGTTGATTTCCCACACGTCAATGTCGTCCTTGGTGAGTCCGGCTTTCATTAACACTTTTTCTGCCGCGGGCACCGGCGCATTCAACATCAGTGTGGGGCAGTCGCCCATATTGGCTGTGGCCACAATGCGCGCCCGTGGCGTCATGCCGCTCTTCTTCATATAGGCCTCAGAGGCCAGCAGCAGGGCCGCCGCGCCGTCGACCACGCCGGAGGAATTACCGGCATGGTGGATGTGGTTGAACTCGGTGAGCTCGGGGTACTTTTGCTGGATCAACGCACCATAGGTGGTACCGGCCTCGTCAACTGGCACATCGCGCACCACGCTGAAGACAGTTTTCAATTCCGCCAGACCTTCTTTGGTGGTCTCGGGGCGGGGGAATTCCTCGTGATCGAGCGCCACGGTGCCGTCGGGGTTTTTTACGGTGATCAACGACTTGTCGAAGCGGCCCTCGGCGATAGCTCGAGCGGCACGGGCCTGACTGACCAGCGCCAGATCATCCACCGCGTCGCGATCAATGCCCTCTAGCGTGGCAATCGCATCAGCACATACACCCTGCTGGGATTGTGGATGCATGGCGCGCAGGTCGAGGTTGCCGGAATCGATCATGGGCGGTTTGGAGGGGTCTCCGATCTGGGCGTGGTAGCTCATCATCTCGGTGCCGCCGGCAATCACCAGATCTTCCATGCCCGACATGACCTGCGCCGCAGCGAGATTCACAGTGGTAATGCCCGAGCCGCAGAAGCGATCCAGCGTCACGCCAGAAGAGCGCACGTCATAACCGGCGTTGAGTGCCGCCATACGGCCGAGATCGCCGCCCTGCTTGCCACTTTGTGCGGAGGTACCCCAGATAATGTCGTCGACCTCTGCGGTGTTGAGATTGTTCCGCTCCGCCAGAGCGGCCAGTACGGTAGAACCCAAATACGAGGGGTGCAGGTGGGCAAGAGCGCCCTTCCCCACTTTGCCAATTCCACGGGGGGTACGGCACGCATCAACAATATAGGCATGACCCATTGTATTTCTCCTGACATTCTCGGCTGTGGCGCCCACAAGCGCCGGTCACTGTGAAGGTGCTGCCAAGGCAGCGAAATGGACCCCGCACGCTACGTGTCGCAGCCAGAGGGGTCAAGTCTCTGAAACGCTCTTGTGCAGGGTGGTCTTCAGGATCTTGCCAATATGGCTGCGCGGCAGCTAACCGGGTTCTCAGATCACCATTGGAGGCTGTTGGTCAACAAGCCCTCTGCTTCTTCAGTCGGTGCAGTCCCACTAAGCTCATCAAACCAAAAAGTGCGCTCAGAAATAGAACAGGGATAGTGGGGATCGCACTGATCCCTCCACTTGCTACTCCACCCCCTACGACATTATTTTGTGCCACAACATTATTGGCTGTGGCGACGTTTGTATCCCGAGAGATAAGTGCGGGGCCACTCGGATCGTAAATCGCTCCGTTGGCCACGCCGTCAGTGTCTCCCTCGCCACCATCCGTAATCGTTAGAGTAATGGTGTTGCCCGATATCGTGACTTTATTGGTCCAATCGACCCAAGCACCGTTGATCTGCTTCCGGTAGATCACGTCGGCCGGAAGCGCCTCCGGAAAGACCAGATCAATGGTGACGGTTTGGCCTACCGCGCACTCAGTCACCTTGAATTCGAAAGCACCGTAAGGGAAAACCTCGTTCGCAGGCGT
Organism: Halieaceae bacterium; assembly: GCA_038134505.1. Taxonomy (GTDB): domain Bacteria; phylum Pseudomonadota; class Gammaproteobacteria; order Pseudomonadales; family Halieaceae; genus Luminiphilus. Next base: position 29,212 of record JAYPVH010000022.1, read on the forward strand.
ATTTTGCGGCACGATGAACTGGGCGTACTGGTCGCCAATGTCAAATCCCGCACAACTTTGTGAGGACTCCGTGATCGCCGCCACCACCGTTTTGCCAGATCCGCCTGCGTTATTGTCCTGTTTTCGTCGGTTGTAACATTTGACCGCGACGGAATTCACATTACTGCCTGAGACGCTTCCTGTGCCATTACTGACCAGACATTTTTGATTCGGGGGTTGCTGGGAAACAGTGATGCCATAGTTGGCCGCATTCTGTAGCTTTTTACTGAGTCCAAAGGCATTGCCTGTAGCGGACACTGCTTGACCATCGGTATTGGTCAGCTTGACGGTCTGACCGGGCGCGAGATTGGTGATAGAGCCGCCGACACTGTAGGTTGGTGTAGACCATTGCGCGTAAAAGGTAGTATTCGCGCCGATGGTGAAGCTGGAGCCAGCTGAATAAGCAGCTGCCGACCCATCAGTCGCCGTATTCCAACCCGAGAATTGCTTGCCCGCCGGGGCCGTCATACCTGAGTCGCTGGGCAATGTCACACTGGCCCCACCAGCGTAAGCGGTAGTGTCTGTAGGCGCAGTTCCACTGCCGCCATTGATGTCGTAGGTGACAGAGAAGTTGCTATTCGCGGTGTATATCGTTAGTTCGCCCTGAGTAGGATCCGTGAGCGTAAAGCCATCGCTGTCCACAATGGTGGCCGTGACACTGTATACACCGACATTGAGCGCTGAGGTGATGGTGAGTTGCCAATTGCCATTGCCATCCACAGTGACTGCATTCCCGGAATATCTAACGCCGTTGATCTCGACTTCCAGATGCTCATCCGCCGCCAGAGTCACCGAGCCCTGTACCGTGGGCGTGGTATTGGTGGTCACCAGCACCGTGACGCTGACGGGACCCTGCGGTGCACCGCCTTCCGTCTCGCTCAAGTAGGTGTTTAAGGCTTCGATCAAGCCAGTCATGGAGGCATTACCCACGACATTGGTCCCATCGGTATAGGTCACATTGGAGGTTAACACCTGCAACCCCAGGCTACTGCCACGATCGTTGTTACTGACATATCCTTTGATGGTGTAGGCGTTGGCGGCGCCGTTATTGATCGTCACGGAAAAACCATCACTGGGGATGAACCCATAGGCGTCTAGGATGGAGCCCTGACTGTCTTTCCAATTGATTATGCCGGGGACGCTCACCATCGAACCATCTGCTAAAAATAGCCGCAGCCCGCCTGGGATGTCGTTGCCTTGAACGCCAGTGACGAATAATCCGTCGCTGCTGTTTTGAAAAAACTCTGCCCTCTCGATACCGAGCGTCGCGTATGTTTTGATGGAATCAGCGCGTCCTGACGACGGTTGCCGCTCCCCGATAAAGCCCTCCGAGTAAGGTACCGCAATGATCGCTGACCACGCGGGAACCCACCCCCACAGCAACAGGGCTACCAGTAGCGGTTTAATCAGACTTCCCAGAGCCATGCGAACCATGAGGTCATCTAAATGCCAAACGCTGACCAAGTTTACGCTCAAAAATTAAAAAAAAATATCCGGCCGCATGCATATAGCGACACTTTTCCGGGTAGTTGTGCTGGATCTAGTAGAGGCGATCCCGCAATGCGGTTTTGAGGATCTTGCCAATATGGCTGCGCGGCAGCTCGTCGAGCTGCTTGAGCGCTGAAATACGCTGGGTTTTGCCCAACTCGGCATTGGTGCGTTGCCTGATTGCCTCGAGATCCAGCTCGATACCCTCTGCTGCGACCACAAATCCGAGTGGGGTCTCGCCCCACTCCTTTGAGGGCACACCGATCACCGCGGCATCGGCCACTTCGGGTTGCCTGAGCAATGCGTCCTCAAGGTCGCGCGGATAAATGTTGAAGCCGCCCGAGATGATCATGTCCTTCGAACGGCCAAGCAAGGTGACAAAACCGTCCTCGTCAACCCGGCCGATATCACCCATGCGCTGCCAACGCTCGCCCTGCTCGTCATACCAGCTGGCCTCTTCGGTTTTCTCAGGCTGGTTCTGATAGCCCGACATCATGGTACTGGAGCGCCCCACCAGCTCGCCGATCTCACCGGCTGGTAGTCGATTGAGTTGCTCGTCGATGGTCAACACCTCACTCCCCGCCCAGGGGACCCCCACCGTATGCAGCTTGTTGGGATGCGCATGAGCGCGCAGCAGACATACCACGCCGCCTTCAGTCATGGAGTAAATCTCGATGAGTGCGCCGGGCATGCGTCTGAGCACCTCGGCTTTAAGTTCAGCGGTGAACGGCGCACTGGTGCAGTACTTAAGTGCCAGGCTTGAAAGATCGAAGTCATCAAAACCTGGAAAATCCATCAGCCGCTGATACTGCACCGGTACCAGCATGGTGTGTGTGGCGCGGTGCGCCTGAGCGAGCTCCAGCCAGCTCTGACAGTCGAACTTGCGCATGAGC
>JAYPVH010000023.1:0-4413 GCA_038134505.1 Halieaceae bacterium
CCATACGACCCTCTTCCATAATGAAGCGCAGTGAGCCCTCCCAGTGCGTGCCCGCTGCGTAAGCTTGAATAAACTGCTTATAAGTGTCCCAACCAAAACGCTCTGTTTTACCTTCAGAAAACACCCCCTGGCGCTCAAATGTCGCTGTATCGACCAATGACTCGAGCGGTGCCCACACCTCATCGCCAGCATCGGGCTGCTTTAATGCCGCCATGACGTCAGAGAAATATTCGCTATAGGCAATGACGCGGCGCGATAGACCAGAGAAAGTGGATGAAGCGGGAATTTGATTGGAGGCAATGGGCTCGCCCTGCGTCACCGTCATTCCAGCTTGAGCAACCACCGCTGAGGCCAAAAACAAGCTAGCAAGCAGAATTCGACGCATATCAAGAACCTCCAGAGACCTCATAAAAACAGTGACACCCAGCGACTTTGACGCAGATCAATCGCGTGTCCTATCCTCAAGTTGGCGAGCAAGACAGACACACCGGCTGGCGATATCACGCGACAAAATTCAACTCCACCCCTGTACCGGTTGGGTCCCTCACAAAGAGTTGGGAAAACGCCCGGCCATCCGGCAGATCATAATCCTTACGCCGGTAGTCCACACCCAGCGCATCGAGTTTTTCGGCAAATTCCGTAATGCCCTCGCAGGAAAAAGCGACGTGGTCTAAATGGCTTGGCGTATCGAGCGCGTCTTCATGCGCATCGGTCCATTCCATGAGGTGTAGCACCGGCAAGTCGCCGAGATACAACCAATATCCGGCGAAGCCAAAATCCGGTCGCTCGCCCACGTGCAGACCCACCACATCACAGTAAAAGTCTTTGACGGCTTCCATCAGTGGCAGTGGCGCACGGATATTAAAATGATTGAAAGAAAGTACGGCCATAGCGACACTGAGTCTCCAAATTATCGCTGCAATCACTAACGTTTACGCGCCGTTGGGCGAGTTGCGACCACAGCCAAAGCAATGCTGCGGTATTGCTGGCAGCAAATAGAGCGTCATCGCGGAGCCAAAAATAACTCCCCAATAGCGAACTCCGGACTGTTCATCTTGCTGTCACCTAACGCAAACAGGGCGGCAGCTATGTGTTGGGCAGTGCTCTTCATTGACCAACCAAAGTCGCTACTTCTTCCACAAATAATAGACTGCTGGAAGTACCAATAACGTTAAGCTCACTGCACTAATCATACCACCGACCATTGGAGCGGCGATTCGACTCATGACTTCGGAACCGGTACCGACACCTAGAAGAATTGGCAACAAGCCCACAATAATTGCCGCCGCAGTCATGATGACCGGGCGCACCCTCAAGCCGGCGCCCCGGATGACTGCGTCTTTCAAAGCCAGATCATCTGGCATCTTACGCTCCCCTCCACCCGGTATTTTTATAATCTCCTGGTTAAGGTATACCAACATAATGACACTAATTTCTATGGCTACCCCCGCGAGGGCAATAAATCCGACGCCCGCCGCTGCCGAGAAGTTAAAATCCAGCCAAGACATCAGCCAAACACTGCCCACCAGAGCGAATGGGAGTGTGCCCATTAATATCGCGACCTCCTGAAACCTTCGGAAATTTAGAAACAGCAGAATAATGATAATCGCGAGCGTGAGTGGAATAACGTAGGTTAATTTCTCCTTTGCTCGCAAAATATATTCGTACTGTCCTGACCACCCGATCGAATACCCTACCGGCAAATCGATTTCGTTGCGAACCGCCTCGATTGCAGCCTGGACATAAGTGCCCACATCAATATCTTCGATATCCACATACGTCCAGCCATTAATTCGAGCGTTCTCGCTCTTTAACGCTGCCGGACCATCTTCTATATAAATATCAGCCACATCGCCCAGTGAAATATGCTGGCCATTTGGAGTAACTAATGGAAGAAGAGACATATTTTCCGGTGAGTTCCGATAGGTCTCGGGATACCTCAGGTTCACGGGATATCGCTCGGCCCCCTCGACAGTCTCAGTCACATTCACGCCGCCGATGGCGGAGGCAACAACCTCTTGAACATCCGCAATATTAAGGCCAAATCTCGAAGACCTCTCACGATCAATATCTATTTTAATATATCGACCTGCCGCCACCCTTTCAGAGTAAACCGAAGCCGTACCCGGAATGGAGTTGAGAACCCTTTCGAGTTGTAGACCTAGTTCTTGAATTGTGTTCAAGTCTGGGCCTGAAACTTTGATACCAACAGGTGTTTTTACCCCCGTAGCAAGCATATCAATTCGAGTCTTTATAGGCATGACCCAAGCGTTTGTCACACCGGGGAAGTCAACTAGGGAGTCTAGTTCCTGCCTCAAAGAATCTGTGGTGACACCATCTCGCCACTCGTTGCGATCCTTCAATTGTATGAATGTCTCAATCATAGTGAGCGGCGCAGGATCAGTCGCCGAGTCAGCGCGGCCGACCTTACCGAACACCGTCTTCACCTCAGGTAGCGTTCGGATTAATTTATCCGTTTGTTGCAATAATTGACGAGCCTCTCCAATCGATATTCCAGGATGAGTAGTCGGCATATACATAAGATCGCCTTCATCTAGGGGAGGCATAAATTCACTGCCGATTTTGCTCAAAGGCCAAACCATTGTGGCCAGCGCAAGGCATGCTAAAAAAATTGTTGCCTTCGGGTACGTAAGAACCTTTTTTAAAATCGGCAAATAGGCGGCAAGCAGCATCCGATTGATAGGATTCCGGCTTTCTGAAACAACTCGACCGCGAATGAAATAACCCATCAAAACGGGTACTAACGTGATCGTGATAATCGCTGACGCGGCCATCGCATAAGTCTTGGTGAAGGCCAAGGGTGCAAACATGCGACCCTCTTGAGCCTCAAGGGTGAATACAGGCAAAAAACTCACCGTAATAATTAGCAGACTAAAAAATAGAGCTGGGCCCACCTCTGATGCAGATTCCGCGACGATCTGCCAGCGGTTTTTGTCAGTCAGTTCTGTTTTCTCCATTTGCTTGTGCATGTTCTCAATCATAACAATCGCGCCGTCGATCATCGCCCCGATAGCAATAGCTATACCGCCGAGCGACATGATATTGGCATTGATACCTTGCGCGTACATGACGACAAATGCAGCCAAAATTCCCACTGGTAAACTGATAATTGCAACCAATGAAGATCGAAAATGGGCAAGAAACACAATGCAAACGAGAGCAACGACCAGGAATTCCTCGATTAATTTTTGCCACAGATTATCAACGGCTCGCTCAATCAATGCCGATCTGTCGTAAACAGTGACAACTTCTACCCCCTCAGGAAGTCCGCGTCTCAATTCTTCAAGTTTGCTTTTCACATTGTTGATGGTGTCCTGCGCATTTTCTCCAAACCGCATGACGACGACACCGCCGACTGCCTCTCCTTCGCCGTTAAGCTCCGCAACCCCGCGCCTCATCTGCGGGCCCAGATGAATCTCTGCAACATCTTTTAAGGACAATGGAATTCCATTCTCATTAACTCCCAGGGGTATAGCAGCAAAATCCGCCTCACTCTGAAGATATCCAGAAGCTCTGACCATATATTCAGCCTCTGCCATTTCAATCACCGAGGCTCCGACTTCGCGATTCGCTCGAACAATTGCATTCCTGATATGAGATAAGGGCATGCCAAAGGCGCGGAGCTTTTCGGGGTTTACCGTGACCTGATACTGCTTAACCATCCCGCCGATGGTTGCCACCTCCGAAACACCAGATACTGTTTGTAATTGATATTTGAGGTACCAGTCCTGAATCGAACGTAATTGGCTAATGTCATATTGACCGCTTGAATCGGTCAAAGCGTAAACGTAGACCCAGCCAACACCAGTCGCATCGGGACCCAGTTGTGGCCTGACATTGTCGGGTAAAGATGGCGCGACCTGACTCAAATATTCTAAAACTCTTGAGCGAGCCCAATAGATATCAGTAGTTTCATCAAAGAGTACGTAGACATAAGAATCGCCAAAAAAGGAATATCCTCTAACTGTCTCAGCGCCTGGCACCGATAGCATTGCAGTCGTTAACGGATACGTGACCTGGTCTTCAACAACTTGGGGCGCCTGTCCGGGATAGGACGTTTTGATAATCACTTGGACATCAGACAAATCAGGTATTGCGTCGATCGGTGTTTTTTGGGCCGAGAAGAGGCCCCCTCCGACAATAATCGCCGTGAACAATAGGACGAGAAATCTATTACCAATAGACCAACGAATGACAGACTCAATCATGTTCTGGCTCCTATCTTTCTACCTTTGATTTTGCAGTATCTTCGGGCAGAGCCGCGTCGCCGTGATTCATCTGGCTATGGTCGATGCCGCTATGACCCATCTCGCCATGGTTCATCTGGCTATGGTCCATGCCACTGTGGTCCATCTCGCCGTGGTTCATCTGGCTATGGTCCATGCCACTGTG
>JAYPVH010000023.1:4513-31163 GCA_038134505.1 Halieaceae bacterium
CACTGTGATCCATCTCGCCGTGATTCATCTGGCTATGGTCCATGCCACTGTGGTCTATCTCGCCATGGTCCATCCTGACAAAATCCGAAGATCTACTGGACTCCGAATCAAGTAAGAACTGTGCCGAAGTTACAACACGATCGCCGGGTCTGACACCGCTCAGGATTTCAACAAATTCACTGGTCGAAGCGCCAATCGAAACCTCAAGGGATTTAAATTGACCATTACCCAAAGCCAACACAACCCGGTTTTGACTCCCTGTTCGAATGACAGCCTCATACGGAACTGCCAAGACATTTTGATCAGATGGCACTTCAATCCGCATATTCACAAACATATTGGGCTTCAGCAGGGTATCCCGGTTACTTAGTTTGACTCGAAGACGAAATGTACGGGTTGTTGAATCTACAGAGGGATAGACGTAATCGACTGCTCCCGGCCAACTTCTTCCCGGTAAATAATCTGATGTTATTGTCACTGGGAAACCTGTATGGAGCTGGGCAGATTGACTCTCAAATATCTCCGCCTCAACCCACACTTCTTCTAGTATGCCGATAGACATTAGTGTCATACCTGGCTGAATAAAAAACCCTTGTCGGATATTTAACTCATTGAGCACGCCAGTTTTTGGAGCATAGAAAGTTAAGGCTTGCTGTACGACTCTTCGCTCCTTGATGTCGTTGATCGTGGCGCGATCAACCTGTAAAGCAACCAACCGAGCCTCTGCGGCAGAGATTAATTCTTGATCATCACGGTTTGCGGCTAAAACCAGCTCCTCCTGCGCATTTACCAACTTCGGTGAGTAGAGGGTATAGAGCGGCTGCCCCCCTGTGACCTCAGCGCCCTGAGTTGTAACAAATAGTTTTTCGACCCATCCCTCAACTCTGGAATGAATATGAATTAACTCATCCTCATCAAATCTCACGTAGCCCAAAGCATTTATTTCTGTCGGCAACGTACGATATTCAGCAATCGCCGTTCGAACGCCCAAATTGTTTACAACATCGGGTGAAATTGACACGACACCGGGGTTTGTAGCGGCACCCTCAACCCCTTCGGCATAGACTGGCACTAAATCCATGCCCATGGGCGACTTACCGGGCACGTCGCGCCTATAACTGGGGTCCATTGGAGCAACCCAGTAAAGCGGACGTGAGACGTCGGGGCTCTCCTCAGCATTGATCATATTCAACGTGACATAATGACTGCCGGCGGCTACTGAAAGCAGCAATGTGACTGGGATAAACCAACTCTTAAAAGCCTGTAAATATCGCATGTTCATTGGCCTCCGGTGTGAGCTTCGTTTGAGAATCCGAGTAAATATCTCATTTCTGAGATAGCGCGTAATCGGTCGACAGTAATGTTTAGAAAATCAGTATTCGCACCCAGCTCGATAACTCGCGACCTTAGTACCTGCTCAAAATCGCCCTCATCTGCAGCATAGGCTGATAACGATGCACGTGATTGGTGTTTCGTTTCAGGCAGCAAATGATCTGTATAGACGGCAAGACGTTGATCAAAGCCTTGCAGTTTGACGTAGGACGCCTCTAAGCTCGCGCGCATCGACCTCAAGGCTAAAATTTTTTCAGTTCCAACAGCAGAGGCTGTGGACAGTGCAGCGTCCACCTCTCGATCTTGTCGCTTGGCTGTAAATAAAGGGACATCAAAGCTGACACCCAATGAAAAAAAATCGCTTCGATTATTGCCAAAGGGATCGTCATCACGATAGCCATAACTAGCATTTAAACCCCATTGAGGTTGATATTTTTGTTCCGCCAGCTGCACATCAACTTGGGCAGCTGCTATTTGCTGGTCTAACACTTTTATCCGCGGATGAGCGAGTAACCTTTGCGAAAGAAAATCAGGATTTTTCAACGCTGTGAGAAGAGTCTCTAAGTTCAAAGTCGTTACAACATCGTCTAAGTCGATCCGCGGAACTTCTAGATTTGGCAGCCACTCGTGCAGACTCGCCTCATTCACCGATAATTGTTGTCGAATGACTTCTAACCGGTCTTTGGTTTTAGAAACCTCGACGCGCCCTTTGAGTAAGTCTTGCTGCAGGATATTTGTCGCAGTGTTGCGATACCGTGATTCCGCTATTTCAAGCAGGTGTTCAAAAAACTTCAAATCTGCCTCAACAAGTTCCAGCATTTGCTGACTTCGGTAGACCTCCAGCCAGGAACTTGTTACAGCTTGTACTAAGACGGCCATGCGATCGCGACGCATTGCTGGATACTGCTCACCCAGCTCTCTAAGCCTTAGGCTTTGTAAATCGCGCGTTTCTCCGCGCGGAAAGATCTGACTGACATTAAGATTTATTTGGGTCATGGGCTCTCGCCCGAAATCAAAATTGTCGACAGGCATATTCATTAGACCGAGGGAAACGATCGGATCCGGTAATGTTAGTGAGAACTCGCTTTGCGCCAATACAGCTTCCTCCCGGTAGCGACTACCTTGCAGCCAAGGATCCTCACTTTGTGCAATGGCAATCGCTTCTGACAGCGTGAGTGTAGATTGCCCAACAGCGGGGTTAATGCACCCCAGAGAGCCCACTAGCAAAACAGCTCTAATCCAATTTTCCTTACCCATAAATTTTGTTCCTCTCACTTAATTTCTCGTCTAATGCTTTCTATATTGCCATTCGCGATCAATAATAAAAATTCCGTCGGTTCTCTAGATTTTTCATCTGCGGAACGCAATGACCACAAAGCCAAAGAAAGCGGATTAGCCAGATGACTTTCATAATGCACAGTAAGCGCTTGACGCTTGCGCCAGGCAACTCTGGGACAGGAAAAGTTCTAATGATCTGTAACATGGTGGCGTCTGAGCGGCTGTAGGTTCCCACTCAGAAGCTGTTACACAGATTAAGAGACCAATCGTTGGCTAATCGGTTGCTTGCTAACTGTAGATTGGCGGACGAAACAAGGTGGTCGTTGGAGGATTCAAATAACACCCAGAATAATGACTTTTGCCCAACGAACCGATGAGAAGCGGGCTATAGGAGATGCTTGCTGAACTGAGACAGCTGATGTTCATGCAGCCGCTCATAACGCATGTATTTTCGTCACACAGGTCGTCGCTGTGCACAAAGCCGTCATCACTAGGCGTCAATTCCAAAGAGGACATCGAGTCCACCGTCATCACCACCATAGCTGAGTGACCCTCCGGATGACTATGGTCCATATTACAGGCGCTACTAACAGACGATAACGACTGCACGGTACCGCATATTATCAGCGCTACAAAGATGACCGTGTTTTTGATCGCGACTCGCATGTGTGGCTGGCGTTTGCCTTCTCCCAGTGAATAACGGACTCTGTTGCTTATACTAAGATTCTCAGCACTCCGGGCTCTCTGCAGTATAAACATGTTCAGTGGCTAAAAACCCACTTAAATTTCGCAATTTTTCCTCAAGGGGCGATAACAAGGGCTACCAGCGCGTTCCTCATATCTTTTCCTCTGCCACCCTGCATCTTTGGACGGCGTGGCGCGCTGCTGTAAATACGGATGTGTGACGAACCGGCTTTTAAGGTTCTTCACACATCCCAACGTTAAACATACTGTAAAGCCGCGAAAAAAAGGAGGGGCATGCCCCTCCTATTCTCATGCACAAAACGCTATCAAAAAGTGTAGCGCGCACCAACCATGAGGGATGTGGGCTCACCCGGATTGGTCCACCACTTGTGATAAGAGCTCACATAGTGTTCTTCGTCAAACAGATTATTGATTTGCATCGAGAGCTTGACCTGCTTGCTCAACTGATAGGAGCCAAAGACATTGACCAAGGTGTATTCAGGTAACCGATAACCAGGATCAATGGTTTCTCCAAGTCGATCGTCTACATAATTGATAGTGAAGCCCAATGTTGCGTCGGCACCGTTTAGACTAAAGCGCTTGCTTAGCATCAAGTTCGCGCTGGTCTTGGGTACATTGATGAGTTCGCTACCCGCTGGAAGAGTCACTTCCCAATCGAAGTTATAGAGCTCGGTAGTCAGTCCCGCGTCAACGTAGGCATAAGTAAACACCATATCTACAGTGTCCGACAATTGACCTGTGATATCGATTTCCAAGCCTTCACTTTCCGCCTCGCCCAATGCCGCGCTGTATCCAGAGTTGACCGGGTCAGCCGTTAAGATGTTTGATTTCTCCATCTTGAAGTAGGCAATCGTTGTGCTCAATCGCCCCTGCATAGAATCAAACTTAACGCCCAACTCATAGGAATCACTCTCTTCTGGATCAAAGTTAGCACCACTAAAACTCGCACCAGCATTAGGGCGGAATCCCGCGGCGTAACTTGCATAAATTGACACTGCATCCATGGGCTCGAAAGTCACGCCAAATCGCGGACTGACGGCGGATTTGCTTGATTTACTAACGCTATCACTCAAACGGTTAGTAATTTCCTGAGTCCAGTCGTCATAACGCAATCCGACAAGCACTTTCCACTGCTCGTTCAGATCAATCTGATCCTGAAAATAGATGCCGACCGCATCTTGCTTTTCCAATCGATCTTGATTGGGTCCAAGCGCCTGCTGATCCTGACCATAGACAGGATTAAACACGTCGACGTAGTAAGATGATGTATTGAACGAATCGCGCCACCGAGTTTGCACTGTATCTAACTCATAATCATAGGTGTCGATACCACCTAAGATATGATGTCTCACTGCACCCGCATCGTAGATTCCTGTCAGTTCTATTCGGGCTGATAGGTCTGTGGCATCGTAGTCTCGTTCACGTCGCTGACGATTCACAAACTCATTGGGGTCAACGCCTTCCGCCTGCTGAATTGCGGCTCTCGTGAGAATTTGACGGCTTCCAGATAGTTCAGTGTCACTGGATTTACCCTCAAAAGATGATGTCCGGTAACCCAAGCCGGCGAGGATCGACCAGTCACTATCAAGATTGTGCTGGAACAAAAATTGGTGGCCAGTCGCTTTAATCTTAGTGGGGCCGTCCTGTGGCTCACCATAGAAAGTCTCAATATCAACGACACTGGGGTCATAATCAATCGCAACGATACCACGGTCGAATGGCGTCTCTTGATCCAAAATTTCAAGCTCGTAATTTAACGAGGTTTGATCGGAGAGCAACACAAGTACCGATGGGGTGAGATCGAGCTTCTTCGTATCGACATGATCTCGAAAACTGCCAGCGTCCTTATAAGCACCATTGATACGAAACGCCACGGAATCGCTCAGGCCGGTCGTGAAGTCGCCCTCTATTCGCGTCGTATCGAAACTTCCGACAGTGCCTTGGATATAACCTTGCTGTTCAAACTGCGGTTTTTTAGTCACCACGTTAATCGTTCCGCCTGGTTCACCACGACCATACAATGCTGACCCAGGTCCCTTAAGAATTTCGATGGTCTCGATATTGGAGGTATCCCTATTACCGCTGTAACCTCGGCCGCCGCTAAATCCATTGATCAAATACCCAGAGGGTAAATTCTCGTCTCCTGCGAAGCCACGGATCGCGAAGCTATCCCAAAGACCGCCAAAAGTATTCTGTCTGGCCAAGCCGCCCGCCATATCCAAGGCATCTTGGAAATCGACCTTGCCCAATTGCTCCAGCATCTCACCGGAGATGGTCTGTACCTGCTGTGGCAGCGACTCAAGTGGCACATCGCCACGATAAGGCTGCTTCTGAGCCACAATCCGAACCTCTTCGACTGATGTATCGGCTGCATTGGTCGATTGGGCATAAAGCCCCGGCGCAACCAACAGGCCAACGGTCGTTGAAATTATTGTTTTTAAAAAGTTTGGGACTTTCTTCATTTTTGAGTCTCCTCAGATTATAAAAAGATCCATCTCGCCTAGATATCCAGCGAAACTGCAGCGTCTGGAATAACTGGTATTAACTTAACCCCTTCGTTTCCGTAGCAACTCTCAATATCTTTGAACCTAACGACCCACGGCGCAGGCGCCGAAATAATCGCCTTGCTCCGATTATAAACAGCTGACAACGAACGAAAGAGCGTAATCGGTCTTACAGGCAGTACAAAATTTTAGACATACCCCTAAATAAGCAGATTCTGCTGATCAATAATTACCGACCCGATTGGGCGCGGCCCCAGCCCTCGCTTGGATTTTTCATCATCCAAAGCATCGCTAACGGCTTATTCCTGCCGCACGCAAGCTGTCACCTTGGCAACCGATGATGCCGGACACCCAGAATGAGTCCAAAGCTGCAGATGAGCATGAGTAAGACAGCAATAAAGAAAATGAGCAAATTACCGACGGAGCCAAAAATAGCGCCCGTATGAAGCGGAAGTAACACAGGCCAAAGCGCAGCATTTTGGTCGGCTGAGGTTATTGAAACGACAGAATTATTTTGCAAGCTCATGACGACCTGATGCACAGCGTATGCGCCTGTGTCCCGAGCATGAAACTGTACTTTGATTAAGTTTTGACCCGTGAAACGAACATCCCTAATGGGGGCTGATTGGAAGATGTCGCTGGCAACAGCAATGGCCTGATCAGCGCCATCAGTAAAGTGGTTGTCTGCTTCAACCACCGGAAGAGGTTGAGAAAGAAAGATCTCAGCGCTCAGTATCAATCCGGTAACCGCAATCATCATTAAAAATGGAGTGATCCAAACACCCAAGGTTCTATGCAACTGCCTGACTAAGATGACGGGGGGCATGTGCCACCGAATATTGAAGAGATTTCGAGCCGCACCACCTCGGCGATGCCACCATCCATAAACGCCTGTCAAATTCATCAATAACAGCAGAACGCCTATCACACAGACCAAGAAAGACCCTGACCGACCCGGCAACGGCTCGAAATGAAAGCGCAACGCCACCTGTACGGGGTAATCCCAAAGCTCTCCTTCGCGCAGGATCTGAGCGTTGCCTGGGTCAACAGAAAAAAAATGTATGTCGCCCTCAGCGTCAACTGTTCGCACAAAAAAAGTTGCATTCGGTTGGTCTGGATAAAAGATGCGCTGTATCTGCAAATGTGCCCGGCGTCTCTTTACCGAATCTATGATGCGACTTAGATCGACATCGGCGGACACGGTTTTGCGAATCATCCCCTGGGGATCTAAAAGTCGATCCAGGTCAGCCCTATAAATGAGCATCATCCCAGTACCTATTTGGAGGAGGATCAGGGACACTGCAACCAGACCTACCCATCGGTGAATGAGAGAAAGTCTTGCCAACAAAATCATAGACGTTCACCTCGCTGAAGAGCGGTTAGACTGTCGCCTAGGCTAAGCGCTTGTTAGAGTATCTCTAGCGCTCTTCAGATATAAAGAAATTTTTCGGGGACACGCAAATCCTTGCCGATATCGGGTACTTCTCGCTCCGTACGATTTGTCTTTTTGTGCAGCGCGCCTCGAGGACACCATCAAGACCGCGACCAGCGACCTTGCGACCAAACCGCTGGACTATAACCAAGCACAAAATATAGATGATGTAGAAATACCCGACATAGGCGAGCGTGCTAGGCGGCTAGGCCGAGTGATCGACGTCTCTCTCAGAGACCCCTGAGAGGTGACAAATATCCCAGCCGTCAGACTGCTCAAAAAATTATTGTATGCTTTGGGTGTTCTGCTAGTCTCTGCGCGTATAACTTTGTAATCCATCATTTAGAGGAAAAAAACGTGCGACTCACCGTAAAGATTCTGATTTTCTTGTCGTTGACCTTGGCTTTGCCGACTCATGCACATACTCGCTTAAGTCACTCTGAGCCGCAGGCTGGCCAAATGCTCCATGAAAGTCCAAGTCATTTGCGACTTCATTTTTCAAGCCCAGTTTATCTGTTCAAACTCACTATTTCAGATAACAAAGGTATGGAAACGGCAATAAATCTGGAGCAATTAAGTGATGCGCAAGCGTCGTTCGAGTTCGCCATGTCTCAGTTAACGGCAGGAGAATACGTTGTTCACTGGACCATTATGGGAGCCGATGGCCACAAGATGTCTGGAACTTTACCATTTGCAATCATGAACCATGCGCACCACTGAGTGGGCCGATCGCCAAATGTCGACCGTTTTCTTTGGCACGTGCTAGACAGCGCTTCGACGGAGTTTCAGGTATCGCTCGCACCGATGCATCTGACCAAACCTGAACAGTAGGCAAGACATGACTCTTGATGGCTGGACCGTCGCAATAATCGTCTGTAAGTTGATTACCTATATCGGCCTGGCTGCGGCAACGGGTGGTACGCTACTCACGGTAGTGATTCAATCCTTTGCGGCACGAGCGGAAATCATTGATCGACTGACACGCCCTGTGCTCATGAGCATTGCTATGGGTTTCCTTGCCTGCTGTCTGGGGTTTCTCCTGCAGGTTGGAATGTTGGCAGATGCGGGCCTCATCGGCATGTTTAACCTCAATATGGCATCGCTACTCGCGAGCACTCCCGTGGGTGCTGCCACCATCGATCGACTACTTGGGTCTGCAATCCTCACGATTGACTTCCTTGCCACATCGCACTTCATCAAAGTACATCAAACAAACCAAACTATTAAAGTTACATTTGCGATTTTCTGGCTGTTGGGCGCCTACCTCACGGGGTTCAGTGCGAGCTTATCTGGCCACACTGCCGAAACGGGCGGTGTTATTCGCCTCGCAGTGAGCCTGCACTCACTCATTGCCGTGTCTTGGATTGGTGCTCTCCTCCCCCTTTGGATGAGTTGCCGTCTACTCGCCTTGCCAGAATTACAGAAACTCATGCTGACATTTGGCCGGGTGGCCACAGGTTGGGTGATGGTCTTGGGTTTAGCGGGATTGGCAATCACGTATCAATTAGTGGGGTCATTTGCATCAATGTTGAATACCTCTTACGGTCTTCTTCTCTGCCTCAAACTGTTATTTGTCGCGGGAATCCTGCTGATTGCCGCACGACACAAATGGCAGCTCGCTCCGAACCTCACAAACGAACTGATGGCCAGGAAACTGGAGCACTCGATTACTCTTGAAGGGTGTATTGCTTTGACCATTTTGCTCATTACTGCTGTACTCTCAACAGCTCTAGGACCAGAAGTCGGCTACTAGTATTTCATCGGTGTGAGCACAATCGTTACGATTTCAGATCAACAGTCAGTGCCGTACGAGTGACTCAAAACCTCTGTCAAGATGCGCCTAATAAAGCGTCGATCCCGCTGCGCAACAGATTGATTATGTATCAAACGCGGTCGAGGCAACGGCCCAGATCAGGACCTAGCGCAGCCCTTTTGAGGACTCCGAGCGCAAGGCATCGTAATCTGCTTGGTAGTGGTCCTCCAATTGCTCACGCATGCCGCCGCGAGCGAGCAGATCCCAATCGCGATAAATCAGATGATCAAAGCCGTGCTTAATCAGTGCCGCACGGATTTTCCGCACGGGTCGTTGAACCCAACGGCGTACCCATAGGGGCGACGGCAACGCACTAAACCACGGTCGTCGGCGACTGACACCACCGCGACAAAAGATGTGAATCGCCAATGCAGAGAAGCTCCGGTTTTTCACACGATCGGCATCATCAACCACAAGCTCGCCTAGACCCAGCAGGCGTCTGATTTGCTCAAGCACTGCAGGCTTATCACGACGAAAATCTTCAAAGCAGTAGAGATGGACGCTGTCTGCGCCATAGAGCGCCACACTGTGATCAAAAGCCGCTTTAAATGGCAACGATAGCGCATCGACATTGCGCATACCGTTCGCGAAGTGAGCACGCTTGGGCTGAAACGCGCCGTCATAGTAATTGAGAAAGGTCTCGATACTGCCGCCGACGCCCTTTACCAACGACTGACGATACGCCGAATGCAACCAATCCGCTGGATGGCGAATGAAAAGCAATAATTCGGCCTCAGGAAACAAGCGCTTCAGTAGATCCAGATTCTCACGAAAACTCGCATAGCTATTGTACATATCACCCAAGAGATCGGGCTTTGAGATGAGCAATGTGGCATCGGTCGCCATCTGGAGAGTGTGTGCAATCTCCGACTGCGCTTCGCGGAGTAAATCTGGGTTATCGGGTGAGCGATACAGTGCGTGCAAGGCCGACATCATCGGCTCAGGATTGTAGATGACACCCTGTTCGCGAGTCGGTGTGAACACGTACTTTTGCATGAAGCGGGTTGCGGTCTTTTGTAAACCGAGGTGAATCACAATACGCCGATTGCCTGTCATACAGACCCCATTCTAATGTGCCGTAGGTAGCAGTGAGCACTCATATCTCTCGCTAAGGCATTTCGTTTTTCTGAAGCGAGACCCTACCAAACATCAATGGTGAAACCAACGATCATCGCGCTCAGCGCAGCCACTGCGGCCTCACGCTCTACACCGACTCCCAGCGACAGACTGAAGGGCAACTGAGTGCCCGCATCAATTTGGTGAGGCATCTGGTGCTTGCAGAGGATTTGACCGATGATCGCTGGAGAAATTGGGAACTCATATGTTAGGCATCACTGATTTTTATACATTTGTTGTTGGCACCATTTTGGCCATCATTTTGCCGGGGCCGAACTCCCTGTACGTATTGAGCCTCGCGTCCCGTGCTGGTGTGGCGCCGGCCTTTCGCGCCGCATTGGGTATTTTGGTGGGCGACGCCGTACTCATCGTCGCCTCGGTGGCTGGTGTCTCCACCCTGCTCCTCTCGGCCCCTATGGTCTACGATGGCTTGAAGTTATTGGGCGGCGCCTATTTGATCTGGGTAGGAGGAACCTGGATATGGGATGCGCTGCATTCTCCTCTTCACCAACCGGCCAACGCAGCAGCGCCCTCGGCGCAAAAAGCGTTTCGCAACGCTTTAGCAATCAGTCTGGTCAACCCAAAAGCGATTTTATTTTTTATCGCCTTCTTCGTGCAATTTGTCGACCCCGACTACCCAAACCCCTGGGTCTCGTTTGCAATATTGGCGCTGACTTTGCAAATCATTAGCCAGACCTATTTGGCGCTATTGATCCTTTCCGCATCGCTCGCGCGGCAGAACTTACGGTTGTCCGATCGGCTGCGGCAATGGCTATTGATCCTCGCCGGCTTACTGTTTGTCGCCTTTGGTCTACGCGTGAGTGGCTTGCTCTCGTTCATTTGAAAACCGCGCGCCCATTGATGGCGCTGGCCTGATGCGGACATGCTCCACGTCGCCGTGATTTCCGCGATCGATATTTTAGCCTATCGGATGTTTTCGCCTATCGATGAACGCGCTCATTCACGCCAAGCCCCCTCGAGAAGCGGCTCAATCGCGACTTTGCCCGACCGATACTCAGTGTTCGCCAATCGGGAGTTTCTGCAACACAAGACGCCAATCTTTTATCCCAAAGTTCATCAGTTACGATCAGCCTGTAGACTTCTGAATCAATTCGAGTAGTCTAAATGATGACTGTCATGGACGATGGTCAGGCCGTACCACAGCCGATGCTGTTAGCGCCTCGCTGCATCGCGCGCTCTAGGGTACTGACTTAGCAAGCTGAACAGCGAAAAGCCGTTCAACACAACGACAAGGACGTCATTATGAAAATATTTCGTGAATCACATACAGCGACCACATCTCCACAGCATCTCATCCCACAGCCACATTGGCGGCCAACAGAGCTGCCTCCCTGTGAGCTCGAAACAGTGATCGGCAACAGCGAAAATAGCCTCTCGCGTACGACGCGACATGTACTTCGACTACTGCTGAATGGCGATCTATCCGAGCTGTCATCGGAGCGAATCGCGGATGCGCTGGGGATTAGTCCCACAACGCTTCGACGCCGCCTGCGGGCTGACCGTACCCACTACCAGACTATTCTCGATCAGGTTCGTCAGTACCGCTGTGAACAGCGACTCGAAGAACGGTGGCTGCCGGGAAAATGTTTAGCTTGGGAGCTGGGCTATGCCGAGGTGAACAGCTTTTATCGCGCTTTTAGACGCTGGACGGGGCGAAATTATTCGGACATGAAACTGCGCTATGTCTGAGTCGCGGGTTCAACAACTGTCGCGGGGGCCAATTTACCAGTGATCCCATAAACCCAAAAGCCTACCCATTCGTGAATCGCACGCGTAGAGCGCACGAGGCGTTCTACAGTGGGCAACCCCCGTGGCACAGTTTGGGTTCCTGAGAGCATCGTGTGGTCGGAAGGCGCCGCTGTGACCTGCAGGCCTTGGGCTTGAAAGACCGCCAGTGCCCGGCGCATATGGTCGGCACTGGTCACCAACAAAATATGGCGGTCACCGGAGGCTGACAGCAGCGAGGCCGTGTTAACGCCATTTTCATAGGTCGTCAGGCTCTCGCGCTCTTGGCGAATGGCATTATCGGGGATACCCATCAGTTTGAGCTTTTCCGCCATCGCTTCCGATTCCGGTTGCTCGCCATCTAGAGCGCCGCCAGAGAGGACCAAAATCGGTGCCTTTTGGGCTCGGTACAGCTCGACCGCGGTAAACAGCCGATCCGCGGCATCATTTAGATCGCTACCGCGACCATATCGCGTCACACCCTCAGTGGCACCACCGAGCACGACAATCGCATCGGCATTGGGTAGCTCTTCCGGCGCAAAAGCGGCATACGCTGATTCGAGGGGCTCTCCGAGGGTGGTTGCACCGTAGTCTGTTGAACACCAGTAAAGCACAATGACCGCTGCAAAAGTGTATATGCCTGCTGAAGCGCGATTGCCCTTGAGCTGACCCAGCAGTGCCAAACAAAATAACAGCAGACCAAGAGAGAGTGGATAGACCAATAAGCTCAGTATCTTGGTCAGCGTCAACATCGCTACACCTCGCCAAAGGGGTTCCGAAGAACGATCGTCTCTTCCCTATCAGGACCGGTGGAGATGATGTCGATGGGAGCCCCCACGAGTCGCTCCAGACGTTCGATATACGCTCTAGCATTCGTGGGCAGGGCATCGAGAGTTTTCAAGCCGACCGTCGACTCATGCCACCCTGGCACCGTCTCATACACGGGCGTCAGCTGCTCGTAGTCGTAAGCGTCAATGGGTGGCGGAGCCGGCTGACCTGCCTGGTCCGCGTAACCCACACAAATTGAGATCTCATCCAGTCCATCGAGCACATCGAGCTTGGTTAAACACAGTCCAGACACCGAATTAATATTGACCGCCGTTCGCAACGCAACTGCATCAAACCAGCCGCACCGACGCGGCCTGCCGGTGGTCGCACCGAATTCATGGCCTCGCTCGGCCAGCCGCGCCCCGGTGGCATCAAAGAGCTCAGTCGGGAAGGGACCTGAGCCGACTCGAGTCGTATAAGCCTTGGTAATGCCGAGTACATAATCGAGATACAAGGGACCGAAACCTGAGCCCGTCGCGGTGCCCCCTGCTGTCGTATTTGAGCTCGTAACAAAGGGATAGGTTCCGTGATCAATATCGAGCAGAGAACCCTGCGCACCCTCAAACAAAATCTTCGCGTGCGTCGAGCGCAGTTCATGCAGACGCTGGGTGACATCGGCCATCATCGGCAGTAGCTGCTCCGCCTCGGCCAAGGCCTGATCTAGTACCTGCTGTAGATCGAGAGCCTCCGCGTTGTAGTAATTCACTAGGGCGTGATTATGGTAATCGAGAACCTCAGCCAGTGTTTCTGCAAAGCGCTCAGGAAAGCGCAGATCTCCGAGGCGCAATCCGCGACGTGCCACTTTATCCTCATACGCAGGGCCGATGCCGCGACCGGTGGTGCCTATCTTCCGCTCGCCACGACGCGCCTCGCGCGCCTGATCGAGCGCCACGTGATACGGCAAGATCAGCGGGCAAGCTGGAGAAATTTTTAAGCGTTCGCGAACTGGCACACCGCGCGCCTCTAGCGCTGTAATTTCCTTGAGCAGTGCCTCGGGTGATAACACGACGCCGTTGCCAATGAGGCACTCCACGTCATTGCGCAGAATCCCTGAGGGGATGACATGCAAAACGGTCTTTTCACCGCCTATCACAAGGGTGTGGCCCGCATTGTGCCCGCCTTGGAATCGCACCACAGCAGAAGCCTGCTCGGTGAGCAAATCCACGATTTTCCCCTTGCCCTCGTCACCCCACTGGGTACCCAGCACAACCACATTTTTGCTCATGATGACTCCGAATCCGCGAGCGATTGCACAACCCAACCCTGCCCTCGATTAACCAATACTTCCGTGCACTGTGGATCGACACTTTGATCGAGCATGGCAATGACTTGACGACCCGACGCTCGCAACTGAGCAATCGCCGAGTCAAGCTCAGGATCAGCATCGATGGGCGCAGCAACGGCGCCAACCTCAGAAACAGCAGGCATAAACGCACCTGCCAATGCTTTTAAATCACAGGCGAAACCAGTGGCCGGACGCGCTCGGCCGTAGACACGACCCACATTGTCGTAGCGTCCGCCTTTCGCTACCGCAACACCTGCCCCCTCCAGATAAGCGGCAAAAACCAACCCCGTGTGATACCTAAATCCGCGGAGCTCTGTGAGATCAATATAGATATCGACGCCATCAAATCGTCTTGCGATGGTATCGACAACAGACTGCAACTCATCTAGCGCATTAACCGCACTCGGCATATCGGCCAATAATTCGCGGGCTTGCGACATAACCGCCACGCTACCGTGTAGACCAAACATCTGCCGGATTAACCCACGAGGCTCTGCGGGCAAACGGCTCAACACCAGATCTAGGTCAGGCGCAGACTTTCTCTGCATTGCATCGAAAATTGCTACAGCCTCGTCGCTAGGTAGCGAGAGAGATTTAAACACTGCCTCAAAAATACCAACATGTCCCAGATCAAAGGTGATCTGACGTCCTTCTCCTAACTCCTGAAGCAGCGTCAAGAGGAGTGATATGACTTCGATATCAGCATCGATACTCTCACAACCAAAGACCTCGGCTCCGAGCTGAATCGGACTGCGCCCGCCAGTGACACTCAGCGGTGTGCTGTGTAGTGTCGATCCAGCGTAGCACAGGCGGGTCACGCCAGGCTCGCCAAGACTGTGGGCATCAATTCGGGCTACCTGCGGCGTAATGTCAGCGCGCACACCCAGCATCCGTCCACTCATTCGGTCAGCAAATTGACACGTTAATACATCTAAGTCGGCCCCTAAACCCACGAGCAATGAGTCGGTAAATTCCACAAGCGGCGGGATCACATAGCGGTAGCCCCAGTGGCCACAGATGTCCAGAAGACGCCGTCGCAAAGCCTCAACGGCTGAGGCGCGCTCTGGCAACAGCTCGTCGATGCCATCGGGGAGTAACCAGCGGTTTTCTGTACTCATGGGACGTTCTCCCAGACGACCTGGGACCCTAGTGATCGAGTTAATCGGCGGCGCCGATGTTAGCACAACCTAGAGAGCCAGACTGTGAAAAAAAACGCACACCGAGGTGTGCGTTTATCAATCGCGACAGCTGAAACGCCTATTGAGATTTGCGGAGGTAGCGGAAAAACTCACTATCAGGCTGAAGCAGAAGAATATCGCCATTACCGGAAAATGTTTCCTGATACGCTCTTAGGCTGCGAGTAAACGCATAAAATTCAGGGTCCTGATTGAAGGACTCGGCATAGATACGAGTCGCCTCGGCATCGCCTTCACCACGCAGAATCTCGGACTCCCGATAAGCATTAGCCTGGATGACCGTCACCTCGCGGTCGGCGGCAGCGCGAATACCCTCGGCCAGTTCCTGCCCCTGCGAACGTAGCTCTCGCGCCTCTTTCTCGCGATCTGCGTTCATTCGACGATACACCGACTCGGACACATCGGGCGGCAGATCTATTTTCTTCACGCGAACGTCGATGACCTCGACACCCAACTCGGTGAGTGCCACCTCGTTGAGTTTACGGGTAATCTCCTCGATGAGTTCATCTCGTTCGCCCGAAACCACCTCTTGCACGGTTCGAATCGCCACCTCATTGCGCAGACCATCATTGATCCGTTGCGCGAGTAGCCCCGCAGCGCGATTTTCCTCGCCGTTGGTCGCCTTGTAGTAAGTCGCTGTGTCGCGAACGCGAAACTTTGCGAACGAGTCAACAATCAACGCCTTTTTCTCCTGCGTAAAAAATCGCTCGGGGCTCGAGTCCACTGTGAGTATGCGACCATCGAATAGACGAACATTGTTCACAAAGGGAACTTTGAAATGCAAACCCGGGGACAAATCGGCATTCACAACCTCGCCAAATCGCAGCAAGACACCTCGCTCAGTCTCTTTCACCACATAGATCGAGTTATTGACAACAAACAACAACAAGATCACCAACACATTGATCCACACTTGTCGTCCCATTATCGACCTCCTCGGCGTGTGCTGCTGCTATTGAGATCGCTACGGACACGCTCTGTGATCGTCTCAGTTAACTCCCGCAACTGGCGATCTGTAAGCCCAGTTGCTGAGCGCGCACCGGGAGACGCATTCACCGCCGCCGGCGCCAGCTGATCGAGCGGCAGATACATCACATTACCACCCGCCTCAACATCGACCATGACTTTATTCGTATTCGCATAAACGCTTTGTAGGGCATCGATATACAGACGCTCCCGCGTCACATCTGGCGCCAGCCGATAGGCAGCAAGTAACTGGTTGAAACGCTCGGCTTCACCCTCTGCAGTGGCGACGACCTGTTCGCGGTACGCGTTGGCCTCCTCCAGTACCCGCTGCGCCTGACCACGTGCCTCGGGGACAATACCATTGGCATAGGACTGCGCTTCGTTTTTAACGCGTTCCTCGTCCTCGCGCGCCTTAATGACATCGTCAAATGCGCCTTGAACCTGAGCCGGCGGCTTCGATTCGTCGATGTTCACTTTCGATACGCTGATACCCGTAGTGTAGCTCTGCAAGTAGGACTGCAGCCGCTGGCTGACCTCGATGGCGATTGCTGCACGACCCTCGGTCAATACAAGATCCATTGTGGTGTCACCCACCACATGTCGCAAAGCACTCTGCGCCGCATGCTGAAGCGACACCTCTGGATCACGGACCTGTAACGCGAAATCTCTAGGATTGTCGATCACGTACTGCACCGACATGCTGACCTCAACGATATTCTCGTCTTTCGTCAGCATCACCTCACGAAAACCAGCCACGCGTAGTTTTGTCGTGTTGACTCTGATCACCTCGTCAATAATCGGTGGATTCCATTGCAATCCCGGACGCAAGGTATCGTGGTACTTACCAAACCGCAGCACCACTGCACGCTCCTGTTCATCGAGCTGGTAAAAGCCCATCGCGCCCCAAATCACCAAGAGCCCTATCGCTAGAAATAAGACCAGTGGCCGCGAGGATCCACCACCTTTTTGGCCGCGACCGCGTTTGCCACCACCAAAAAGCCCACCCAGTTTCTCCTGCAGGTTTTTCAGCGCCTCGTCGAGGTCTGGCGGTCCTTGATCGCCGCCGCCCCAAGGGTCTCTTGGGCGGTTATTGCCACCACCCGGTTCATTCCAGGACATAGTCATTCCCTTTGTTTAGCTGACAGACGAGTCTAGCAAACCTGTGCTGTGATCGACACAGTGCCGGCATCTTTCGACGGAATATTACCTCAGCCGTGCGCTTCTGACCTCGGATACGAGTGATGACTAACCGCCACGCCGTAACCGTTGCCAGTCACTCATCGGCAAACGAATACTCAAATCGCTACCCCCGGCATCATCCCATTCTTCGGTAAGCACCGCACCCAACTCATACAGCGCTGCACGCAGGCGACCATCGGCTGAGGACAAGTGAACATTGCCGCTAAAAATCTCTGGTGCGAGACGCTCCCGGATCGCCCCTAAAAGATCGGCTATCCCCGCGCCTGTCTGCGCAGAGACATAGACGGCAACCGGCCGACCCTGCTCATCGCGCTGTACTCGCGCGGGAAGATCAGCGAGATCGATCTTGTTGAACACCAGCAACTGCGGGATCTCACCAGCGCCAATTTCCTCCAAAACGACCCCTACATCTTCGATCAATCGCTCTCGCGACTCCGCGGAAACGTCAATCACATGAAGTAACAGTGTCGCATTGAGTGTCTCTTCCAAGGTCGCCTTAAATGCCGCAACTAAAGTGTGAGGCAGCTGCGCGATAAAGCCCACGGTATCGGCCAAGACAACCGGTCCAAATTGCTCGAGATCAACCCGTCGTAATGTCGGATCGAGGGTGGCAAACAGCTGGTCGGCGGCAAACACAGCCGCCGTAGTGAGATGATTGAACAAGGTTGATTTACCGGCGTTGGTATAGCCCACCAACGACACCAGCGGAATATCTGCTCGTTGGCGCGCGCGCCGGCTCTGTGCGCGTTGCGCCTTAACCCGATCGAGCCGCGCTTCAATAGAGGTGATGCGGGCTCTGAGCAGCCGACGGTCGGTCTCCAGCTGGGTCTCTCCCGGGCCTCTGAGGCCGATACCACCCTTTTGCCGTTCGAGGTGGGTCCAGCCACGAATCAGGCGCGTGCTCATATGACGCAACTGAGCCAACTCAACCTGCAGTTTGCCCTCATGGGTGCGCGCACGCTGCGCAAAAATATCGAGAATCAGCCCCGTTCGCGCGAGCACGCGGCATTGCAATGCGCGCTCAAGATTTCGCTCTTGGCTGGGCGTCAGCGGGTGATTGAACACCACCAACTCGGCGTCAGTCGCCTCTCGCGCTTGGCGGATCTCATCGACCTTGCCTTCGCCAACGAAATATTTTGCAGAGGGCGACTTCCTTCGTCCCGTGATTAAGGCGACCGGTGTCCCTCCAGCTGAGCGGACTAGCTCCTCAAATTCCAAGAGGTCCTGCTCTGGCTGACCGTCATCCACAGCGATTTGCACAAGAACAGCCGCTTCGCCGCCCTCGTGACGTTCAAAAAACATGGGAACCTCTCAACAGCGCTCTCGCGCTGCAATCAGTCTTCCGAAGACTCGTCTTCACCCTGTGCTAGCGGAATACGCACATTCCGAACCGGCACAACCGTCGAAATTGCATGCTTGTAGACCATCTGAGACACCGTGTTCTTCAACAGCACGACAAACTGATCAAAAGACTCGATCTGACCTTGCAACTTGATGCCGTTCACCAAGTAGATCGACACGGGGACGCGCTCTTTGCGCAGCGCGTTCAGGTAAGGGTCTTGTAAGGTATGCCCTTTTGACATAGTCACTCCTTTTTTTTAAAAACGGGTCGCAACAAATCGGCCGCGACAAACGCTCAAAGATCGAGCAAGACGTAGTTTACTACGAACGCTGATACGCGGGAAAGTTCCGCCACAGATCACCCAAAGTCTCAATAACCCCCCTTCCCAGCGCCTGATCTTGATCAGCAAGTAAGTCCCATCGTCGCTGATCAGGAGCCACCAATGTTTCTGCCTCGCCTAGGGCATCCGTCAGAAGCCAATGCAAATTGGGCCAACTCCGCAACCATGTGATTTGGCGTTTTGCCAGCTGGCGAGTTGCAGCTAAGGTTCTCTCATAACAGGTGGCAAGATCGTACTCCCCAGACAAGTGTGCCCAGACTTGTCGATAACCTACCGCGCGCATCGCCGGCAGATCGGGAGAAAGATCGCCCCGATCCCGTAGCGCCGCAACCTCCTCGACCAAGCCGTGAGCAAACATACCTTCAAGTCGCTGAGCGATCCGATCGTGTAGGTCGCTTCTTTTTGCCGGGCATACAGCAATCGACAGCGCTTGAAACTCGGGCTGAGTCTGTCCGGTTTGAAAGCTACTCATGGGTTTCCCGGAGATCCGGTACACCTCAAGTGCGCGCGCCAGACGTTGACTGTGATGCGGATGGATTTGCTCAGCTGCGACGGGGTCCACTGCCTGCAACTGTTGGTGTACCGCTGACCAACCAAGCTGTTCGCCATCAGCGACAATGGCCGCGCGGATATCAGGATCAGAGGGCGGCATCGCATCGAGACCCTGCAACAGCGCGCGGTAGTAGAGCATCGTTCCACCCACCAGAATTGGCTGCTTACCTCTTGTAACAATATCGTGAATGACCGCTTTTGCATCTCGGGCGAAATCTGCCGCGCTATAGGGCTCGCTCGGATCGCGGATGTCGATCAGGTGGTGCGGGTAATCGGGCTTAGCCGCACCGACATCGAGCCCGCGATACACCAAAGCAGAATCGACATTAATCAATTCGCCATGGAAACGTTCCGCTAAGGCGATAGCGAGGTCGGTCTTACCCGCGGCGGTTGGCCCCATAATGCAAAGAAGCGGTGACTCCGACACAGATCATCGCCCTCGCAGAAAAAGCTTATCCAGATCGCTCACCGACAGCGCCACCCAGGTCGGCCGACCATGGTTACACTGACCTGAGCGCTCGGTCACTTCCATATCGCGTAGCAAGCCATTCATCTCTTGTACGGTGAGGCGACGATTAGCACGCACCGAGGTATGACACGCCATTGTTGCCAACAGCGCATCCTCTTGCGCCGCGACACGATCGCTACTGCCCAGATCGATGAGATCACCCAGCACATGGCGAAGCAGTTCATCGAGGTTTGCGTTCGCCAAAGCTTGCGGGACCTCGCGAATGACCACAGCCTCCTCACCGCTGACTGCGACCTGAAAACCCAGTTGTTGCAACGCCTCGCTGTGCTCTTCAACCGCCGCAACCTCCCGTGAAGATAGCGCAACGCTTTGCGGAACTAGCAGTGGTTGCGAACGAATACCTCGATCATCGCGCGCCTGCTTCAGCCGTTCGTAGGTGATCCGTTCGTGGGCCGCATGCATATCCACCAACACCAAGCCGCTGGCATTCTCGGCCAAGATATAAATACCGGCCAACTGCGCCAGCGCAAATCCCATTGGAGGAACCTCGGCATCAGCAGCATCAGATGACGCCTGTACCACCGCTCTCGCATTCGTCACATCTCGCCCCGGGTTGGCGTAGAGCTGCGCTAGGGCTTTCGCATGAGCACCCGCATCGCCAGAGCCCTGAATCTGCCATGTCCTTTCTGCTCCAGGAAAACCGAGTCCTATGCCAGCCTGCTGCGGTATCGGCGCAGCAAAACTTGTCGCGAGATGCGGGCTCGCAGATACCGCGTCGTCGCTTGGTCTGACATCAGCTAGCGCTTGATTGAGGGTGCCGAAAATAAACCCGTGAATTTCTCGCGACGCACGGAAGCGCACCTCATGCTTGGTCGGATGGACATTGACATCGACCTGTGCCGGATCGAGCTCCAAAAACAGCGCATAAGCGGGATGGCGGCCGTGAAACAAGACGTCTCGATACGCCTGACGAATGGCATGTGTAACCAGCTTGTCGCGAATCACACGTCCGTTAACAAAGAAATATTGGGCGTCTGCCTGGGCGCGCGAATACGTTGGCAAACCCACCCAGCCGCACAAGCGCAGACCACCAAGATCGCGGTCGATCGCGACACTGGCCTCGAAAAATGGTTGGCCACAAATACTCTCAATGCGTCGCGGTAGCTGGCTTGCATCGTCGGCCGCTCGATACTGATGCACGGCCCGTCCATTATGCCGCAGCGTGAAGCTGACATCTGGACGCGCCAATGCTTGGCGTTTAACCACCTCATCGATGTGAGAAAATTCAGTTTTTTCGGTACGCAAAAACTTGCGCCGAGCCGGCGTGTTGTAAAACAAATCGCGAACTTCCAGCGTTGTGCCGCGTGGATGCGGTACCGGTCGCAACGTTACCGCCATTTCTCGCCCCTCGCACTGCGCGCTAACACCCCGACTCGAGTCGCTAGAATCGTTGGACGACAACGTCACACGGGCCACTGAAGCGATTGAGGCAAGTGCCTCACCCCGGAAACCTAGTGTGGCAACAGACTCGAGATCCTCTAGGTTGGCAATTTTACTGGTTGCGTGGCGCGCAAACGCCAGCGGGACATCATCGCGCGCCATGCCAATGCCGTTATCCCGCACGCGAATCAGCTGAACCCCACCTGCGTCAACTTCAATGTCGATTTGATCTGCACCGGCATCCAGCGCGTTCTCCAACGCCTCCTTCACCACTGAAGCAGGTCTCTCAACCACCTCACCCGCCGCGATCTGATTCGCCAAACGCGTATCAAGCACCTGAATCCGACGCATACCTAGCCCTGTGTCCTTGGTATTTTCAGAGACTGGCCGACTCGAATCTGATCAGAGCCCAGCGCATTAGTCGATTTCAGCGCGCTAAGCGACACGCCATAGCGCTGGGCAATCGCAGAGAGCGTG
Organism: Halieaceae bacterium; assembly: GCA_038134505.1. Lineage (GTDB taxonomy): Bacteria > Pseudomonadota > Gammaproteobacteria > Pseudomonadales > Halieaceae > Luminiphilus. The sequence continues at coordinate 26,535 of JAYPVH010000023.1, forward strand.
TCGCCACGAACAACCACATGGACCCGATCCGATTGCTCACGCTGAAAAGCCAGCAATGTACCCGGCGGCGGGTGCGCCAGAAAATAGCGCTGTACTCCGCGCTCAATTGCTGACGCCATCCTATCTTGATACTCAGCAGTCGCGAGCTTGCGCGCCTCACCGGGGTTAGAAATGAAGCCTGTTTCGACCAAAATTGAAGGAATATCTGGCGACTTCAGCACGGCAAAGCCCGCTTGCTCGACCTGATTTTTGTGTAGCCGGGCCACATCATCGACGTATTCCAGCACCTCCGCACCAATCTGCAGGCTCGCATCCAAAGTCGCTGTCATCGATAAATCAGTTAACACGCCCGCTAGGACATCGTCTTTGTCAGACAAGCTGACACCGCCGATTAAGTCAGCCGCGTTTTCACGGTCTGCCAGGTATTGCGCGGCGGTCGATGACGCGCCGCGGGTAGAGAGCGCATAGACCGATGCGCCGTTCGCCGACGGCAGGCGGAAAGCATCAGCATGAATCGAAACAAACAAGTCCGCTTGATGCTCACGGGCAAGATCTCGGCGCCCCTTTAGACTGACATAATAATCCCCGTCCCGAATAAGAACTGCCCTGAACCCGTTGAGCTGATTCAAGCGCGCTCGTACTTTCTCTGCAATTGAGAGGACCACGCGCTTCTCCTGTAAGCCTCCTGGTCCTAATGCACCGGGATCTTCACCGCCGTGACCCGCGTCAACAGCGACAATGATATCCCGCTGCTCTGCGAGATCCTCGATGCTTCTCACCGTCTCTGTCTCTACAACCTCTGTCTGATGATCAAAGAGGTCGATAACCAGGCGGTGGCCCGTTCTCTCATTAGGCGCCAGCGAGAAGGTCTTGGGTTGCACTGCCTCGCTTAAATCAAATACCAAGCGAATATCCGTGCCACCGCGCACACCAGAACGGATACGGGCGATGGGCGTGCCTTCGATTGGCAGGGCCGCTAACGGTTGAGAGAGCGTCGTATTCGTCAGATCAACGACCAAACGATCGGGCGATTTCAGCTCAAGCAAGGAATATTCAACAGCCTCGGATAGGTCGAGCACCACACGCGTATGATCGGGTGCTCGCCAAAGACGTACATCCTCGATCGCCGACGATGCATGCGCCATCGAAACGATACAAGGCAGGAAGATCAGCGCTGCGGCGCGCGAGGCGAGGCGCGGTGTGCTCAACCTATGCCGAAATGCGTTGAGCATTGCTATCAGATTCACCCAGCGAGTTGTCATGAGACTTTTAGTCATGAGGCCGACCTTGAGGCCCCTATGGTGGGACCTGATGCGATCGTCGGCAAGTCGTGAAGTGCCTGGGCCAAGCCTTCGATATCTCCGCGAATGATGACCTCGCGCTCATTACCCGCGTGCCTGAGCTCAATATCCGCTGTCGGCTCGGGCAGCCAATCCGCGGCACGCTCTGGCCATTCGACCAAGACCAAAGCCTGCCCAGCAAGATAGTCGCGCATTCCCAAATACTCGAGTTCCTCAGGATCACCTAAACGATAAAGATCAAAGTGAAACACCGGGCCAGATGCGATGTGCTCATAGGGTTCCACCAGCGTATAGGTTGGACTCTTCACCGGCCCTGCGTGTCCTAGGGCCCGCAGTATGCCGCGACTAAGCGTGGTCTTACCGGCGCCTAAATCTCCGCGCAAAAAAACCAGCGCGGGTCGCAGCAGGCCTGCGGCGAGCCACGCACCCAACGCGAGCGTTTCAGCCTCGCTAGCGAGTCGGTATTGCTGGTGATCATCGGTCATCACAATAGTGTACCGGCAAGGGGGCACCTTCTGTCACAATGAATTGATGAAAAACAATCACTCTGACACCGACCACTTGCACCTCATTCGATCCTGGGCGGACGCCCTTGGATTTCAGGCGCTGGGCGTGACCGGCATCGATCTCGGACAGCATCCTGAATATTTTCAAAAGTGGATCGACGCAGGCTATCACGGCGATATGGATTACATGGCGCGCCACGGTGTGAAGCGCCTGCAACCCGATGCGCTTATTCCGGGAACCTGCACGATCCTGTCTCTGCGCATGGACTATCAGCCCAGCGGCGCTGACCCTGAAAAAATCTTGGCTAGCTCAGACAAAGCCTACATTTCACGCTACGCCCTGGGTCGCGACTATCACAAGCTGATGCGTCAACGTTTAGCGCAGCTAGCGAAAAGAATCTCCACAGAAGTCGGCGGTGGGCAGTTCCGAGCTTTTGTAGATAGCGCGCCCGTTCTTGAACGGGCGATCGCTGAAACTGCGGGGCTAGGCTGGATTGGCAAGAACACCATGCTCTTAAACGACAAAGCTGGCTCGTGGTTCTTCTTGGGGGAGATCTATACCGACATACCACTACCCCAAGATGCACCCAAAACACAGCACCATTGCGGCACCTGCCAGGCCTGCCTACCCGCCTGCCCTACAGATGCCTTTGTCGCACCGTGGATATTGGATGCGCGCAAATGCATCTCCTATCTGACGATTGAACATCACGGCAGTATCGACCCCGCGTTGAGACCTCTTATGGGCAATCGTATTTATGGTTGCGATGACTGTCAGCTCGCCTGCCCCTGGAATAAATTCGCGCAACCCACAGTCGAGTCCGACTTTCAGCCGAGACACGGCCTCGATGACATAACGTTGACCGAACTCTTCGGCTGGGATGAAGCCACCTTTCTCGATCGCACAGCGGGCAGCCCGATTCGGAGAATCGGATACCCGAGGTGGTTACGGAACATCGCGATCGCCTTGGGTAATGCAACGAGTTCAGCGGCTGTCATCGAGGCGCTACAGCAAAGAATAAACGATCCATCGAGCCTCGTTGTCGAGCACGTACAGTGGGCCCTTGCACAACACGGCGTTAATCCGACTGAATAAAATATTCTCTGTAATAGCGCATCTCTTCAATGGATTCGCGAATATCATCGAGTGCGCGATGGCTCGCATGTTTAGAAAAAGACGCCAACTGTGGACGCCATAGATTGGCAAGAATCTTAATGGTGCTGACATCGAGGTTGCGGTAGTGAAAAAAGGCCTCAAGCTCGGGGAGGTGCTTCGCCATGAAACGCCGGTCCTGACAGATCGAGTTACCGCACATTGGCGAATGCCCCGATGTCGTCCACTCGCTGAGAAATGCGAGCGTTTGAGCGCTCGCCATCGCCTCACTGATCTGACTTTGCCGCACCCTTTCAACCAATCCCGAAGCCGTGTGGTGGCTGGTATTCCACTCATCCATGGCCTCAAGCTCTGCATCACTTTGATGAATCGCAAGGACCGGACCCTCAGCTAGGATATTGAGCTGGTCATCAGTGACAATTGTGGCAATCTCGATGACGCGATGTTGATCGGGTAACAAACCCGTCATCTCCATATCGACCCAGATCAGCCGCTGTTCAGATACCATGGGAATCTTTCCTTTTCTTTGCGGCAAGTTTACCAGAGGCCGCGCCAGATGAGATGACTCGCAGTACACTATAGAAATGAGTAAAAGACATCTGAGCCAACAACAGCAACGCCGTATAAAGGCGCGCCGCCAACGCAGCGAATACGAAGCGGACGGCGGAGACCTCGATACTGCCGGACTTGTAATCGCCCGATTCGGCAAACAGTTGCTTGTTGAAGATCCGGCAGGTACTACCATCCGGTGCCACTTGCGTTCGCACCTCGATGGGTTAGTCGCTGGCGACAGGGTGCTGTTCAATCTAGGTGACGACGGGCTCGGTGTTGTCACTGCGCAGCAGCCGCGAATGAATGCCCTGAGCCGACCCGATGCGCGCGGTAAGCTGCGAGCCGTCGCGGCCAATATCGACCTGATGTTGGTGGTCATCGCACCCACACCTGAGCCGTATCGTAATCTGATCGACCGCTATTTGGTCGCTGCCGAGCTGGCTGGAATAGATGTTGCGCTAGTTCTCAACAAGGGCGATCTACTCACCGAAGAACACCCCTATCAAGACTGGCTTTTGGAGTACGAGCAGCTGGGGTACACCGTGCTCACGACCAGCGACCAACTCTCAGAGGACGCAGCACTCACTGACTTGATTAGCGGAAAGACGCTGGTGTTAGTGGGTCAGTCTGGCGTCGGTAAGTCGTCGATAATCGGCCGACTGTTGCCAGATCTCGATATCAAAGTTGGCGCATTGTCGGAGAGTGTTGGTAAGGGCCGACACACCACGACCGCCGCTCGAGTTTTTCAGCTACCCTGCGGCAGTCGGCTGATCGATTCTCCTGGCATCCGCGAGTTTGGGCTGAGCCATATCTCAGCCTCAGATGTCGCCAATGGCTTCCGAGAGTTCCACGACTTCCTCGGTAATTGTGAATTTAGAGACTGCCAGCACCGAAGCGAACCGGGTTGTGCGCTCCACCATGCCAGAGATAACGGCCTTGTCTCGGCGGCGCGCTACGACAGTTTCGAGCGTATTCTCGCCTCACTCGAGGCGAATTAATTTTGAGTGATGTTACCAATCGGTGCGGGATTGCCTCACCGCGCTGAGCGCCTAGATCGTCGCACTCGACCCTAAATCATTCTCATCCGGGGCTGTTGTGTCGTCGCTCAAGGCTGTTGTGTCATCGCTCAAGGCTGTTGTGTCATCGCTCAAGGCTG
>JAYPVH010000024.1:0-19637 GCA_038134505.1 Halieaceae bacterium
CGGTGAAGCCTTTGCCTTGTTGATGCGGTCCGACCCGAAGTTATTGCGGGGAGTTAATAAATTGTGGATTCGCTTTTTTTTACTGGCGGTGTACTCAACGATGTATGTGCGAGATCACACGCGTCCCAAGCTGTATGAAACCTTTGGCATGGATGTCACCGAATTTGATTTTACCGTGTTCGATATCACGACTGAGATCACGAAGCAGGTATTCCCATTGACGCTGGATACCGATGCACCCGCTTTCCGACAAGGATTGGAGAAGCTCCGTCGGATCCATGCGGCCTCTCTGGCACTGGAGGGGCAGCGCGGCCCGCTGGCGAGCATCAAACGAATCAGCCTAATGGCTGCCCATGGTTGGGTGTTCTTGCGGCTCTACTGCATGCCGGTGAAGTCGAATGAATTGCCTGAACGGTCGACCCTAGTGCCTGCTTGGTGAATCTGCCTGCTGGGCAAACAGCACCTCAGCTAAATGGATAAGGCCCGCTGTAGCCAGCCCAAGGGCGACTTGCCACCAAGGCGCTTGTGTCAAGGCAAGTTTGAGGCAAGCCAAAAGCGCTAGGCCTGCGCCTATATGGAGCGCGCGTTGTATCCGCCCGTGGCGAGTGAATCGCCCTCCCATGGCTGTCCAGAGTAACTCTAATAACAGTACAGCGAAGATCAGATCGACCACACCTCCAGAGATCACCAGCGATTCTAGAGTGCTCATGCTCGCCCGAGACCGGCAAGTTCAGCGAGATCTTTGAAGAAAACCCTGATGTGCGCGAGCGGATCATGCCGCACCAATTTTTTACGCGTATAGGACTCCCAAGTCAGACGCTGTACATCGGCGTCGCGGCACATTTTGACAAATTTTTCTCGTCGTTTGTCTGAGCCATACCAGAACCGCTGGAGAATACCGAGAATCCAGAATACGCGTCCGTGTTGCCGCATAAAGGTTCTTCTTGCTTGCCTGAGTGCGCGGGGATCATGGCTGCACAAATATTCCGAGACGCATTGTGCGGTGAGGCGGCCGCAGTGCATTGCGTAGTAGATACCTTCTCCGGAGGCGGGCGCGACAACCCCGGCGGCGTCTCCGCAAACAATGACACCGCGACCGTCATCCCATCGCCGCATGGTTTTCATCGGGATGGGTGCGCCCTCACGACGCAGGATCGGTTGCTCGGCAAGGCCCGTCATTTGGCGTAACCGTTGTACCGATTCAGTGCTGGAAAAGCTACGGTCTGCACTGCCCATGCCCACCGAGATGCTCGGTCCATGCGGAAAGATCCAGGCGTAGAAGTCAGGCGAGAGTGCGCCTTGATACCAGACGTCGCATCGGTCTGACTGATAAAACGCGTTGTTTTGCGCTGGCGACTCGAGGATTTCATGGTACGCCATGACCCAGGGCACGTCGGCAACTTTTCCGAGGGCCTGTTGTGCAACTCGCGAACGAGCGCCATCCGCACCCACCAACGCGCGACAGCATCGGGTTTGGAGCGTGCTTTTGCTGTCTTGCTTGTTTTGGAAAGTGACCTCAATCAGCCCGTCGTTGCGGTGTTTGAAGGATTTGAAGCTGCCGATCAATTGTTCAGCGCCAGCGGCAACCGCACGTTGCCTGAGCCAAGGATCGAAATGCTCGCGATCGACCATGCCGACGTAACTGTTCGCAATGGGCATATCGACGCACTGACTGGATGGGGAAATCATGCGCGCGGAGCGAATCTTGGCGACGAGTAAATGATCGGGAATATCGAATTCTTCGATCATTGCAGGCGGTATTGCGCCCCCGCAGGGCTTGATCCGGAAGGCGCGTTCGAGCAAGAGTACCGATGCGCCATTGAGCGCCAGCTCATGGGCAGCGGTTGCGCCGGATGGTCCGCCACCGACAACAATAACGTCGTAAACAGTCTGATTCATGTGGTGGCTCCTTCATCGCCAAGTTCGTTAAGCGCAATGGCGCCAAAGGATGGATTCTGCGCGCGGGCTTCGGGCGCAGGGAACGCGATGGCACCAGCCAGCCACGTGGCCCAAAGGAACATGAGTCCTTCAGTTGCAAAGACCAGGCCATACGCGACTGCCGAGTCATCGATCCAAATGCGGGTGACGTCTACTGCGACTGTCCCAAGGAATCCCCCCACAGCAAAGGCGACCGCTTGTGCGGCGCCCCAAAGTCCCATTCGCAGGCCCTCCCGCTTTTCGAGACCCCGTCCTGCGAGCGTCATCATGGCGCCAATCGCGGCTACCGCGAACGCGCCATTGGCGAATCCCAACAACAGCACGTTCGCTTGAAGAGGCCAGTTGGAGGGATGGTTGCCCGAGTAGGCTAATAGGAAAAGGGCGCATGCAGACAGTAGGCAGCCGCCGCGTACCCAGTAGGAGAGCCAGTTCACGCCGCGCGAGAGGCGATGACTGAGTGTGGTCAGTGCCACGAGTCCCATGCCGGCCAGTACGCCGCCATGCTGCAAGCCAGCGAGCTGGGTTGAGGCGCCGGGTGAAAAGTTGAAGACCAAGCCTGCAAAGGGCTCGAGTATCAAATCCTGCGCGCTGTAGGCGAACATAGAAACAAAAACGAAAACGGTAAATCTTCGGGAATCGGCCTCTCTCCACACCGACCGCAGTGCCGCGCTAAAGGCGATAGTTTGCGTACCTTCTGAAGATCTCCTGTCGGACATTTCTTGCACTGGGGCGGACTCGGAGGGTTCGATCCCGCGCACGGCCAAGATAGTCACGATCATTGCAATGGATGAGACACTGGCGGTAACTATTAAGAGTCTGACGCTGGAAAATGGATCGAGAAAATGGCCGGCGATTCCTGCGGTCATAGCGAAGCCGAAGATCATCATGAACCAGACCAGCGCTGCCGCCGCGGGCTTCCTCTCGGGTGATACGAGTTTGGCTAACAGGACCAGCAAGGAAGTGCCTGTCGCTCCTGAGCCGAGTCCAATGGCAAAAAATCCGACAGCGCTGACCACTGTCCCAATGATTTGTGATGACGGCATCATTGTCGTACCGAGCGCCGCGAGTACACCGCCGAGGGCAAGGACCATCATGCCACCAACAATCCAGGGGGTGCGACGCCCGCCGACATCTGAGCCATGGCCGATGCGTGGTCGCGCAAGTTGCACGATGTGGTGAATGGTGACCAGAAAGCCGGGCAGCATGGCGGGGAGTGCGAACTCGACCACCATCACGCGATTAAGGGTCGACGTGGTGAGCACGATAATGGCGCCTAGCGACGTTTGAATCAGTCCCAATCGAAAAATGTGAGCCCAGCTGAGTGAGTAAGTCATCTTTCGGTTCGCCTCACGCTAGGGCCTGAGGTAGCGCGCTGATTGCATTGGCTGCAACCATCATTCCGGCAACATAGAGCGTGACTCCGACCGCGTTGTACCAGGGGGCAAGTTTTTTTGGATCGCTGAGTAGTCGACGCATAGCGAGCAACTGGGCCGCCAATCCCGCAGCGATCCATCCGGCAAATTGGGTCAATTGCCAGTCGATCAGGAGCGCGATAACGAGCACTTGGGGAAGTGCCATAAACCAGCACGCCACCCGAGCGGCCCTGGCTTCTCCGAGCCGCGCTGGCAGCGAGGCGAGCTGCATCATTCGGTCACCCTGAACTGACTTGAAGTCGTTTAAGGTCATGATGCCGTGCGCGCCAACACTATAAAGTAGTGCAATGATCATAATGTTGGCAGAGGGTAGGTTACCGCCCAGCGCGATCGCGGCGCCGGTGATCCAAGCCAGGCCCTCGTAGCTAATCGCAACTGCGGAATTACCCCACCAGCCGTTGCGCTTGAGCCGCAGCGGCGGTGCGCTGTAGGCCCATGAAAGAAACAGGCCAATAAGCGTCGCAACGGTCACCCAAACACCCAGTGAAAAGCTAAAGGCTAGTGCGAAAAGCGACCAAATCCATGCGAACCAATAAGCGGATCGACCGGGCGCGCGCCCAGAGGGTATCGGTCTCTCGGGTTGATTAATGGCATCAACGTGGCGATCGCACCAATCGTTGATGATTTGGCTGGCGCCGCAGAGCAGCGGACCGGCAAGAATGATGCCTAGCAGAAATTGCCCCGGTGCCATCTGCGGAGTCAGACCTGCAGAAATGAGTCCGCAGGCCATTGCCCACATCGGCGGGAACCAAGTGATGGGTTTCAGCAGCGTGAGGTACGCAATCCAGTCGACCTCGCGCCGCCGATGATTGGCCATATCGGTGGAGTCCATGCCGCCATGGTGGCGGGGCGATTCTCACCAGTCAATAAAAAAATACGAATAAAGCGTCAACCAAAGATTACGCTCGGACGTCATTGACAGAATCGCCGTCGCCGATGTCAAAGCGTCTCAGCTTGGTGTACAGGCTTTGTCGGCTCAGGCCTAACAGTTCTGCTGCAGAGGCGCGGTTATCGCGGGTCAGCTTGAGGGCGGCCTCGATACACAGGGCTTCGATGACGTCGGTCGATTCGCGCACGAGCTCCTTGAGGGGGACCCGGCCAACCCGCGAGGTGATCTGTTCGATCGAGCGTGGCAGGTGGCTGTCGATGGTATGGTCTGCGGGCAAGCGCCGACTGACATCTCGAATAAACAAGACCAGCCGCTCACTTTGGTCGTCTTCGAGCTTGCACGCGGATATTTCGATATCTTGCCGCGTCCCGGTTTCGCTTGCCAATGTTGAGGAGTAAAGCTGCAAGGGTGATTCAGTGGTCACGTTACCGAGTAACACGTTGACGTCAACAGATGAGCGTCCAATCCAGCGATCAATGCGCCGACCGATGGCTTGCTCTTCTGTTGCCACATCCGCCAGCGTTAAGAAGCGCTCGTTTGCTGCAAGCACGTAACCGTTACTGTCGGTCACCACAATTGGGTCGGGCGCGCCGGTAAAAACTTGACTTTGGTCAGGTTGGGCTCGCGAAGCACTGTGCAGGCGAACAAGGAACCGCGACTCGCCACTCTGCCGCAAACAGGCAATGCTAACGGAGAGAGTACTGTCGCTATCGATTTTAATCGAGCCACTAATCGTGCCAGTCATCCCTCGCGCGTCGCGCAGCATGTTCTCGAGCTTTGCGGCGGCCATTTCGTCAAGGCCCGTGGGGAATGCCTTGCCAACCAGTGCGTCAGACTGGGTATTTAGCAGGCGAGCGGCGATGGCATTGGCCTCGAGGACCCGGCCGGTCGCGTCGTCGACGACTAGGAAGCCCTCTGAGACCATGTCGAGAAGTCGGCGATAGCGCGCTTCGAGCTGGCGTGTCGCCCAATAGTCCCGTTCGAGCGCATTTTGCGCATTGACAAGCTGCTGCCGCAAATTGGTTTCGGGTCTCAGATCTTGCGCGGCAACGAGCAGACTGCCTTGATCGGTCCGTGCAATGATACATTTCAGCGGAATAGCCGCTTCCTTCGGATTCAGCTGCATGGAGACTTGCAGCTGCTGGATTTCATGACCCTGGTGGGCCATCCGAAGCGCGCTCTCAAGGCTCTGACGGTCACTTTCAATGACGAGGGCTCTCCAAGCTTTGCCGATCACAGATTTTCGATTGACGACGATGTCCGCGCTATAGCAGTTCAGATCGGTCAGTAGGCCATCATGATCGATAGAGAAAACGAGCGGTGACAGGTGTTGCACGAGTTTGTTGAGAGCTTCCGATGATGTATTTTCAAGCATGATGCGCATCTCCAAGATGGGGGGAGGTGAGCGACCGTCGCACAGAGCGGGTGTCCGCAGCATTTTGTCATATCTTATTGACGATCACTACCATACGGTGTCTTTACGCTAAGGTGTCAAAATCGGATTACAGTGTCTAAAACACTTTATTTAAAAGACGTAATAAACGATTGACACTTGTGAGATGGACGCCTACTCTGAGCCAATAAATAAGCCATAACAGCGCATGCCGCGTCAGGAGAAGCACGTGAGTGTAGAACGGCAGGCAATCGGTTCGGGGGATACGCTGTATACCCCGGAACAAAGGCAGCGACGAGATGAGACAGGCTGGACTTTGGTTCAGGGGATTCTTGCGCCGCTGCAGTTTTTAGCATTCGCAATCAGTCTGGTGTTTGTGGTCAATTTTTTGATCAACGGTTCTGGATTTTTTGCGGCGACAGTTTCTGTTTTAGTAAAAACTGGGTTTCTGTACGCCATCATGATCACTGGGGCGATCTGGGAAAAGATTGTTTTTGGACGCTACCTGTTTGCGCGGGCCTTCTTTTGGGAGGATGTTGTGAGCATGGGAGTGATCGCGTTGCACACGCTTTACGTGGCGATGTGGATCGGTTCTTGGGGGTCTCAAGCGACTCAAATGTGGCTTGCGCTTGCGGCTTACGGCGCTTATCTGATCAACGCCTTGCAGTTTTTAATGAAATTTCAACTAGCAAAGCGTCAACCCGACTACTCAGGTGCGGTGGCAGTCGCTGAGGGCGCTCATTGATGACTGTCTCGCTGGCGCAAGATGTGAGTCCCTCGCCGCCGACTGGGGTGACTATTGAGCGGGGACAACGCGCTGTCTTTTGCGGTCTCACTTCGATTATCTGGCTACACCGCCGCATACAAGACGCATTTTTTCTCGTCGTGGGGAGTCGCACCTGCGCCCACTTGTTGCAATCAGCTGCGGGGGTGATGATTTTTGCAGAGCCCCGCTTTGCGACGGCGATTTTGCAAGAGCGCGATCTGGCAGGGCTCTCAGACTGTCACGAAGAACTCGATCGCGTCGTCGCAGCATTGATCCAGCGACGTCCGGATATTAAGCGTTTGTTTCTCGTCGGCTCCTGCCCGTCCGAGGTGATCAAGCTCGACCTCCATAACGCTGCACATCGTTTGCAGCAACGAATGGGTGAGGGTCTTAGGATCTCGGCCTTCTCAGGTAGCGGCATTGAAACAACCTTTACGCAGGGTGAGGACCAATGTTTATTCAACTTGGTCCCCGAGTTACCCGATGCAGGTGCGAATCGCAGCCTGATGGTCGTCGGTACGTTACCGGATATTGTGGAAGACCAGTTCCGGAGGCTGTTTGATCAGCTCGGCATCGGCCCGGTTGATTTCTTTCCAGGAAGAGATTCTCTCCGATTACCGTCAGTGGGGTCAGAAACACAGGTCCTGCTGGCGCAGCCCTATCTCTCAGAGACGGTTCGGGCGCTGGAGGGACGGGGCGCGCAAGTCATCGAAGCACCGTTTCCGTTGGGGGCTGAGGGCTCTTCAGCATGGTTTAGCGCGGCGGCGCGCGCTTGGCAGGTTTCCGATGACGTTGTACAGCAGGTGCTCAAAGCGCCGCGTCTACGCGCAGAGCGCGCGGTTGCCGCGCATCGCAGTGCCCTCGAGCACCGCCGCATCATGTTTTTACCCGATTCTCAGCTCGAAATTCCGCTGGCTAGATTTCTCAAGCAGGAGTGTGGGATGCAATTGGTCGAGGTCGGGACTCCGTATTTTGACCAGCGCACGATGAGTCAAGAGCGTGAGTACCTCGGCGCGGGTGTGCGGGTTGTCGAGGGACAAGACCTCGACCCGGCGTTGGATCGTGTGCGTCACGAGAGGCCAGATCTCACGGTGTGCGGGCTCGGTATTGCAAACCCTCTTGAGGCGCTTGGATTGCGTACCAAATGGTCGATTGAACTCATGTTTAGCCCCATTCAAGGCTTCGATCAAGCTGGCGATCTCGCCGGTTTATTTGCTCGACCGCTGAATCGTGAGGCGCAACTGGAGGTCGGCTCATGGACCTGACTCTGTGGACCTATGAGGGACCGCCGCACGTCGGGGCGATTCGTGTGGTCTCAGCAATGGAGGGAGTTCATCTTCTTCTACACGCTCCTCAGGGAGATACCTACGCTGATTTACTGTTCACAATGATCGAGCGCGATGGTGCGCGGCCGCCGGTGACCTACACAACGTTTCAAGCGCGCGACCTCGGTGCCTCAACGGCTGACCTGGTAACTGATACGTTGCGCGCAACCGTGGCTCGCTTTAAACCGCAGGTGCTCTTAGTTGCCGAATCGTGCACCGCGGAATTGCTTCAGGACCAGCCGCACGCTTTGGCACATGGGGCCGAGTTGGGTGTTCCGATTATCGGTGTCGAGCTTGCTGCTTATACCCGTAAGGAAAATTGGGGTGCGTCTGAAACGCTGTATCAGCTCGTTCGCGGTTTGCTCGGTCGGGTGCAGAAACGGGTCGATGACGACAGTGAGGGCAATCCAAATGAGGGTGTTAAACGCGCGCCATCAGTCAATTTAATCGGCCCCACCAAGCTCGGATTTCGGTGTCGCGACGATGTGGTTGAGGTGGAGCGATTGCTTGCGGAGATTGGTGTCAGCGTCAACGTGGTTGCGCCATTGGGTGCCAGTCCGCAGGACTTGATGCGCATTCCCGAGGCCGATGCCAACGTGAATTTGGTCCCTGAGGTGGGGGATTTGACCTGCAATTGGTTGAAGCGTCAGTTTGGTCAGCCCACGATATCGACAGTGCCGATTGGCTGGGGTGCGACAGAAGACTTTATCGAAGAGGTCAAAAAGACGTTGGGTCTTGCGAGCGATATTCGGGCGCAAACGCAAAGTCGCCTGCCTTGGTATTCAAGATCAGTTGATTCAACCTATCTGACGGGCAAGCGCGTCTTCATCTTCGCCGATGGCAGCCACGCGCTTGCAGCGGCGAGAGTAGCACACCGCGAAGTCGGATTTGATGTCGTCGGACTCGGTACCTACAGCCGTGAAATGGCACGGCCTGTGCGCGAGGCTGCCGCTGCACTCGGGTTGGAGGCGCTGATCACCGACGATTATCTTGAGGTAGAGCGGCAAGTGACGCTGTTACAGCCCGAGCTGGTTCTGGGAACCCAAATGGAACGCCATCTGGCGAAACGATTAGGGATTCCCTGTGCTGTGATTTCGACCCCAGCGCATGTACAGGATTATCCCGCACGCTACTCGCCGCAAATGGGCTACGAGGGTGCGAACGTGTTGTTTGACACCTGGATACATCCGTTGGTGATGGGATTAGAAGAGCATCTCCTGACGATGTTTAGAGAAGATTTTGAGTTCAATGACAGTGTTTCTCCCTCTCACCTCAATGGTGAGGGCGGTGGCGCAGTTGACCTCGGGGCGCAAGCCAGCGAAGGACAAGTGATGTGGCAGCCCGATGCAGAACAGGAGCTCAAGAAGATTCCTTTCTTTGTGCGCGGTAAAGCACGGCGGAATACTGAGCATTATGCTCTTCAGCAGGGCCTTCCTCTGATTGATATCGAGACGTTGTATGAAGCGAAAGCGCATTTCAGCCGCTGAGGCTCAGACACCGCTTTCGGTGGTGCTGATTACGCTCGACAACCATGTGAGTGGTGCGGCGATGCGCGCATACGCGCGATTACGCAAGGACCTTCAGGGTCTGAGTCTCGAAGTCTTTGCGGCAACGGACTGGGATAATGATCCCGATCAGCTGCAAAAGGCGCGACACGCGGTAGCGGGTGGGGACATCATTATCGTCACCATGTTGTTTTTGGAAAATCAAATCGAAGCGATCTTGCCTGCATTGCAAGACCGACGCGATGACTGCGATGCGATGGTCTGCTGCATGTGTGCCGCAGACGTGATGCGTCTGACCAAGATGGGTCGGTTTTCGATGGATGGTGAGCCGGGTGCGGCAATGTCGTTGCTCAAGCGATTGCGGGGCAAATCGAATAAGACCAGTCAATCTGCAGGCGCGCAGCAGCTGTCAGTTCTCCGTCGCTTGCCGCGAATTCTTAAGTTTATTCCGGGTACCGCGCAAGATGTTCGCGCCTATTTCTTGACCCTGCAGTACTGGCTTGCGGGTTCAGAGGATAATCTCGCGCGACTGATCGTTTTTCTGATGTCGCGCTATGCCTCGGGTGAGCGGGAGTGCCTTCGTGACGCATTGCCGGTTGAGGCGCCGCTTGAGTACCCGGATACCGGTGTCTACCACCCCACCATGAGTGAGACAATTGCCGCGCAACCCATACGCTTACCCAAGCCTCGCGAGCGCGCGGGGACAGTCGGTCTGTTGCTGATGCGCTCCTATGCGATAGCCGGAAATACCGAACACTACGATGCGGTAATTGGCGCTCTTGAGGCACGCGGGTTGCAAGTGATCCCTGCGTTTGCCTCGGGCCTCGATGCGCGTCCAGCGGTTGAGCGCTTTTTTATGGAAGGGGGTTCTCCCTGCGTTGATGCGGTGATCTCGTTGACAGGTTTTTCATTGGTCGGCGGGCCTGCCTACAACGATACCGATGCGGCTCAACAGCTGCTCAGCGATCTCAACGTACCCTACCTCGCTGTGCAAGCGCTAGAGTTTCAGAGCCTCGAACAGTGGGATCAATCAGCGCATGGCTTGCTTCCAATCGAGGCGACCATGATGGTTGCGATACCGGAGCTTGATGGTGCGACAGGCTCGATGGTCTTTGGCGGCCGCAGCGATCGGATCGGTGATGCTACGCACAGTATGGCGCCGCACGAGGAGCGAATTAATCGATTAGCCGACCGAGTGGCGGCGCTCGTTCGATTGCGGCACAAGGCGCGAGCCGAGAAAAAGATTGGCATTGTTTTGTTTAACTTCCCGCCCAATTCGGGTGCCAGTGGCACAGCCGCGCATCTCGATGTATTTACCTCGCTCTGGAACACCTTGCAGGCTCTGGCTGAACAGGGTTATTCAGTGACCCTGCCCGAAACAGTAGATGATCTACGGAAACACATTTTAGAAGGTAACCGTGCGTCCTACGGATCTGAGTGCAACGTGCTGGCAACTGTTGATGTGAATCAGCATGTCGCGGACGAGCGCTATCTCGAAGAGATCGAAGCGCAGTGGGGACCTGCGCCCGGTAAGCACAGCACCGACGGGCAGCGTTTGTTTTTGCTCGGTCAAGATTTCGGCAATGTCGTTGTGGGCATACAGCCCGCCATGGGCTACGAGGGCGACCCTATGCGACTGCTGTTTGAGGGAGGATGTGCGCCTACGCACGCGTTCTCCGCATTTTATCGCTGGCTGCGGGAAGAGTGGCGCGCCGATGCGGTACTTCATTTCGGGACTCATGGTGCTTTGGAGTTTATGCCCGGCAAGCAGATAGGCCTCTCTGAGCGCTGTTGGCCTGACCGATTGATTGGCAGTGTCCCTAATTTTTACTTGTATGCGGCGAATAATCCTTCCGAGGGACTGATCGCCAAGCGGCGCTCGGCGGCGACTTTGATCAGCTATCTGACCCCGCCGGTCACACAGGTTGATTTATACCGGGGCCTCGCTGACCTCAAAGGTTTGATTGAACGCTGGCGTCAGCGTGATACCAGCACAACTGAAGCGAATACAGCCTTGCTCGAGGCAATCAAAGCAGCGGCAGAGCAGTGTGATTTAGTGAACCTTGGGACATCTGAGCGTGGAGAAGACATTGAGCAGTGGGTGTCTGCGCTCAAGCAATCCCTCGATGAGATTGAATGCACGCTCATTCCGTTTGGGTTGCATGTGGTCGGCGAGACCATTTCTGAGGCGGATCAGGGCAAAATCTTTACTGCAGTGCTTGAGACCGCTGGATACCGAGATTGTGACCCCAGTGCATTGTTTAGCGCGGTTCATGCTCAGCGCCACGAGGACCTCTCGGACCTGCTAGCGCAATGCGGTGTCCCCGAGGCGGCGCGCGGTGACCTCATCGATCGACTCGACACATTGCATGGAGCGCTCGCACAAGACAGCGAAATTCCCGCGCTGATTCGCGCCTTTGACGGGCAATTTATTCCGCCAGTGAGCGGTGGCGACTTGCTGCGCTCGCCAGAAATGCTACCGACAGGACGTAATCTGCACGGGTTTGATCCGTTTAGAATGCCGACTGCCTTCGCGATGGTGGAGGGCAGCAGGCAGGCCGAACAGTTGCTAGATCGGCACCGAGAGCAGGGACTCGATTATCCAAAGAGCATCGCCCTGGTTCTTTGGGGTACTGATAATCTGAAGTCAGAGGGTGTTGCTATAGGTCAGGCGCTTGCCTTGATGGGGGCCGAGCCACGTTTTGATGGCTATGGTCGTTTGGCAGGCGCCAAATTACTGCCGCTGGAGACCTTGGGACGCCCGCGTATCGATGTGATGACAACGCTGTCAGGCATTTTTCGCGACTTGCTTCCGATGCAAGCGAAGCTGCTGGCAGAGGCGGCTTACCTTGCCGCGATGGCTGAAGAGCCCGAAGACATGAATTTTGTCCGAGCGCACACACTGGCCTATCAGCAGGAGCAAGGTGTCGATTTCGACACTGCGGCGCTACGCGTGTTCAGCAATGCCGAGGGGGCCTACGGTTCGAACGTCAACATGATGTTAGATAGTGGCTGCTGGGAAAATGAAGACGAACTCGCAGATTGCTACACCAAGCGTAAAGGGTTTGCTTACGGACGCGATGGGCGGGTGAGTCAGCAGGGCGAGTTACTCGGTCATCTCCTCAGCGACGTGGATCTCGCTTACCAAAATCTTGATTCTGTCGAACTCGGCGTGACAACGGTTGATCACTACTTCGACACCTTGGGGGGCATCAGTCGAGCGGCCAGACGCGCTCGAGGCGAGGATATTCCGGTGTACATCGCTGATCATACGGCGGGCGGGACGGGCTGTGTCCGGACCCTAGACGAACAGGTTGCACTAGAGACTCGCACGCGATTACTCAATCCACAGTGGTATGAGTCCATGCTGGCTCATGGCTATGAAGGTGTTCGGCAGATTGAATCTCACATCACGAATACCCTCGGTTGGTCGGCCACTACAGGTGGCGTGGCCCCATGGGTTTATCAACAAGTATCTGAGACTTTCATACTCGATGAGGCGATGCGGAAACGATTGGCCGAACTGAATCCTGTTGCGGCATCCCGCGTGGCTAATCGGTTGCTTGAGGCTCAGGAGCGAGATTATTGGGGTGCTGATGAGGCAAGCCTAGAGGCATTACGCAAGGCTGGAGAAGATCTCGAGGATTGGCTCGAGGGAATTGGAGGAGAGGTAGCTGCATGAATATGCCGAATCAACACATCCCGGTGAAACAGGTCGACGCCCGAAGCGGTGACGGGGAAGGGAGTGTTCAAGTTCATATTGATGAGCAGATTGATGTCGCAAAAGCGAAGGTCTTTGCTGTGTACGGAAAAGGTGGTATCGGCAAGAGCACGACATCATCGAACCTATCCGTGGCGTTTTCCAAGCTTGGGAAGCGTGTGATTCAGATTGGATGTGACCCCAAGCACGATTCCACTTTTACATTGACGAAAGCGTTGATGCCGACGGTGATTGATGTGCTCGAATCGGTTGACTTTCACGCTGAAGAACTGCGCCCTGAAGATTATATGTACGAGGGGTACAACGGCGTCATGTGTGTGGAAGCGGGTGGTCCGCCTGCCGGCACTGGGTGTGGCGGATACGTTGTCGGCCAAACCGTCAAACTTCTCAAACAGCACCATTTACTGGATGACGCAGACGTCGTGATCTTCGATGTGCTCGGTGATGTCGTCTGCGGTGGTTTTGCATCACCATTGCAGCATGCGGAAAGGGCGTTAGTGGTCACTGCTAATGACTTTGATTCGATATTTGCAATGAATCGGATTGCCGCAGCGATCGAGGCGAAATCAAAAAACTATGGTGTTCGTCTGGGTGGAGTGATCGCAAATCGTAGCGCTGCTACCGACGAAATTGATCGTTTTAACGAAGCGGTGGGTTTACGACGCGTCGCGCACTTCCCTGATCTTGATGTCATTCGTCGCAGTCGGCTGAAGAAGTCGACGCTGTTTGAACTCGAGGATTCACCAGAGCTTTTACGTGTTCAGGATGAATACATGCAGCTCGCCGAGTCGCTTTGGATGGGCACTGAGCCACTGCAAGTGACGCCGATGAAAGACCGCGATTTATTTGACTTTTTGGGGTTCGATTGATGACGGGCATGCACTATGAGCAGCGCCGCCAAGAGATTGAAACTTACTTCGATCGGACGGCTGCAGATACCTGGGCGAGGTTAACCTCGGACGCACCGGTCAGCCGTATTCGGCAAACGGTGCGCGCGGGTCGCGATGAAATGCGAGATACCTTGCTGTCTTGGTTGCCATCAGACTTGGTTGGTTGCCGCGTTCTCGATGCGGGTTGCGGTACGGGTGCTATGTCATTGGCACTCGCAGCGCGCGGCGCTGACGTCGTTGCCATCGACCTGTCACCGACGCTGGTCGACCTTGCACAGCAGCGACTGTCCTGCCAACCCGACGCCAAGAGGATCGACTTTCGTGTCGGTGATATGCGCACGCTCGATGGCGAACATTTTGATTTTGTGGTGGCGATGGATTCCCTGATTCACTACTGCGTCGAAGACGGGGTGCAGACCTTAAATCGACTGGCCCCGCAAGTTCGCTCGGCGATGATTTTTACCTTCGCGCCGAAAACGCCATTGTTGGCATTGATGCATGGTGTGGGTCGGATCTTCCCTCGGGGTGATCGCGCGCCGGCGATCGAACCGGTATCGCCAGCGCAACTCGGTCAATCTCTGCGAGACGCAGTCGCGCTGAAGGCCGAATGGCACGCCGCTCGAACACATCGCGTCGCCTCCGGCTTTTACACATCACAAGCTATGGAGATGATCAGAACGTGTTGATGAGTCGGAACCAATTCACCGCGATGGTCGGTCAATTGAGCGACCGTTGGCTACCTTTTGCGGACGCTGCGAGTCAAGAACTTTCGCTGTCTCGCTTGTTCCGATTGTCCTTGTTCCAAGTCAGCGTTGGTATGTCTCTGGTTCTTCTGAGCGGCACTTTGAATCGTATTATGGTCGTGGAGTTGGGGCGCGCCGCTTGGCTGGTGTCGCTGATGCTCGCAATTCCTCTATTACTCGCACCAGCGCGAGCGCTGATCGGTTTTCGCTCGGATTTTCATCGCTCGTTCCTTGGCTGGCGGAGAGTGCCTTATCTTTGGATCGGTACGCTGTTGCAGTTTGGCGGCCTCGCTATCATGCCTTTCGCCTTGATTGTGATGACTGAGCCGCACAGTGGTCCCGAGTGGATCGGTACGGCGGCGTCTATGTTGGCCTTTGTTCTCGTCGGTCTCGGTGTCCACACGAGCCAGACTGCTGGCTTGGCACTGGCCACTGATCTGGCCAGCGATAAGACACGCCCCAGCGTTGTGGCCATACTTTACTTGATGTTGTTGGTGGGCATGATCGTTGCTGCTTTGGGGTTTGCTGCTTTGCTTTCTGATTTCGGTTACGTCCGGCTGATTAGAGTGATTCAGGGGGCCGCGGTCATCACCTTGGTTTTGAATCTAGTTGCCATGTGGAAGCAGGAACAGCGTCGTCCAGAGCTCACGCGACACGACCGGGAACGGCCCCCGTTTTGGGATGCATGGCATAGCCTGACACGCAACTCTTCCTTAAGTCGTCTGCTGATTGCGATCGCTTTGGGCACCGCTGGTTTTGCCATGCAAGATGTTTTGCTGGAGCCCTATGGCGCCCAGGTGTTGGGCTTATCTGTCAGTGATACCACGCTTCTCACTGCGTTGATGTCAGCTGGCATGGTGGTGGCGCTGATTATCGCATCGCGATTGTTGGCTGAGGATGCCGACCCAATTCGCCTTGCGGCGCACGGTGCTTTACTCGGGGTTTTTGCTTTCGCGGGCGTGGTGCTATCAGGGCCACTGGACTCAACCATTTTGTTCCAGATTGGCACTATTCTCATTGGCTTGGGCAACGGTTTGTTCGCAGTCGGTGGGCTCACCGCCGCAATGGTTATGGGCAGTGCTGACTCCGCGGGTTTAACTTTGGGCGCCTGGGGTGCGGTGCAGGCAACCGCGACAGGTCTTGCTGTGTTCGCGGGGGGCGCGATTCGAGATTTGGTGACGTCGGTTGTGGCGGGATCTGCGATGGATCAGTCGCTCGGCAGTACATTGGCTGGTTACGCATCGGTCTATCACTTAGAAATTTTAATTTTGTTTGTTGCGATGGTGGCCCTTGGTCCACTCGTGGGCTTGTGTTCATCTCGCAATGATTCACAAACGGGGTTACAGCTTGCTGATTTCCCCAGCTAAAGCCACCTTAGGGAGGAATTAACATGGGTACTGGTGCTATTACGGACTATATCGATGTCGCGCAGTTAGCGTTGTATGGATTTTGGATTTTCTTTTTCCTGCTAGTGCGACATCTGCATCGAGAAGGTAAGCGTGAAGGCTGGCCGCTGCAAGTCACCACTGGTGGCGACGCGGTCCGCGAGGGGTTTGGCGGCATGCCGGAACCAAAAACCTATCGCTTAGCGCATGGTCAGGGTGAGCGCGTTGCGCCTGGCCCTGCACCGCAAGAGTATGAGGTGAAAGCTTCGCCAACCTTCAGGAGCGCTGGAGCGCCCTTGCAGCCTGACGGTGATCCGATGATTGATGGAGTCGGGCCGGCAGCCTGGGCAATTCGGCCTGAGCATCCTGATCTGACGGTCGATGGTCGACCGCGAATTGTGCCGTTGAGAGTGGATGCTGAACACAGTGTCAATGCCAACGATACAGATCCGAGGGGTCAGTCTGTTTATGGTTGCGATGGCAAAGTGGGCGGCACGGTCGTCGATCTTTGGTTTGATCGAGCGGAACCGCATTTTCGCTACGCTGAATTATCCGTCGGTGAGCGCACGGTACTGTTGCCAATGACCATGGCTCGCGTCAATAAGGATGGCAGTCTTCAAGTCAAGTCCATTCGCAGTGACCAATTCGCACAGGTGCCAGGCTTGGCGAATCCAGATCAAGTCACTTTGCAAGAGGAAGACAAGATCACCGCGTTTTATGGTGGTGGCACTCTGTACGCTACCGCTGATCGCTTCGGTCCGATCTTATGAGGGAGCACGAGTACGAGCCTGTGGAGGGCTTGCCAGAGGATTTGCCAGAGGGCGAATCCTTACTCTGGCAGGGCAAGCCCACGCTATCGGCGCTGGCCACGCGCGTTTTCCATGTCTGGAGCGTTGCGATTTACTTTGTCGCGCTCATCTCTGCCCATGCGATTTATCGAATTATGCAGGGCGTGCCATGGTCAGAACTCAGCGGTACGCTGGCCTGGCAGAGTGCTTTGGGTTGCTCGGTCGTCGGTGTTTTGTACTTCCTCGCTCGGGCCTATAGTCGGAGCACGCTGTACACCGTGACCGATCGGCGTGTTGTGATTCGCAGTGGCGTCGCGCTGTCGCTGATCGTCAATGTGCCATTGACTAAAGTGCGAAGTGCTGGATTGAAGCGGTGGCGAGACGGTACCGGGGATATTCTACTCACACCGTCTGAAGGCGTGACATTTTCATGGATCCTGCTGTGGCCCAACGTCCGGCCCTGGCATTATCGTACGGTTCAGCCGCTGTTGCGTGGCATTGAAGCTCCCGAGCATTTGGCTGAGGTCTTACGCCAGGCTGCGAGGCCTACGCATGTTGTTGCGGATGAATCGGAGTCTCGCTCGGCGGTGGGTGGTACGCTCGTGGGTAATGTATAGGTGAACAGGTCGGATGGAAATCGGCAGTCGCAACCGGTAGCGCCTTTGGTGTGGTTTTGCGCCTGTCTGGCGCTGTTTTGGGTTCTTGCCGTTTCCACGTCCGAGGGCCCGCCGCCACCGTCCGAGCAACCCTCCGGTGACTTCACCGATAGCGCTTTTGTGGCGTTTGAGGATTTGTCAAGTGGGGCGGTGCGCGCCTATTTGCCCAGCACCGACGCGACACTGAGTGTCTATCCGTCTGGAGACGGTAGTTTCTTACGGGGTGTTCTGCGATCCTTGGCTCGCGAGCGTCAGAGCCGCGGGGTTACAGGAGAGCCTATCTTCGAGCTGAAGCGCGCTGCGGGCGGGCAACTACTGATTGTTGATCCGTTGACAAAGAAGTGGATTGCTCTCGAGGCATTCGGCCCGGATAATCGTCGAGTGTTTGCGCTGTTATTAGAGCGCGCGCTCAATCATCGCCCAGCACATCTCGCAGAGCAGATGAGCTAACACAATGATTTGGCTCGCTATTTCTGTAGTTGTTGTGAGTTGGTGGTTGTTCACTGGTGTCGCCCTTTGGGCGGCGCATCAACCGCGAGACCTCAGACGTCTCTTTTTTGCCGGGCTATCAGCGCTCGCACTCGTCGCCCTGTGGCATGTGCCGACAATAGGGAGCGAACTGTCCACAAGAGGCACACTTCTGGGTTTTCTGATCGGGTTAGTGCTGTGGAGCTGGCTTGAACTGAGCTATTTGTTTGGCTTTTTGACCGGCCCCGTATCAGAATCGTGTCCGCCAATGGCATCATTAGCGACGCGCTTACAGGGTGCTGTGGGCACGACGCTGTACCACGAATTGGCAGTGATATTTGTTGTGGGACTGGTGTGCCTTTTGGCAATGGGTCGTGACAATCAAACAGTGACCCATACCCTCACGATTTTGTGGTTGATGAGGTGGAGTGCGAAGATCAATCTATTTTCCGGTGTGCGGACCTATAACGGTTCTTGGCTGCCGCGACATCTTCAGCATATCGATACCTATCTTAGGGTTGGCCAGAACACCTGGTTGGTCTACGCGAGTCTCGTCGCCGGAGTCTTTTGCAGTGTGATGCTCTTTCAGGTTGCGTCGACAGCAGAGAACCCCTCTCTGCGACTCTCCTATTGGTTTGCCCTGGTCCTGCTAGTATTGGGCACCTTAGAGCATCTTTTTCTGATGGTGCCCAGCCGCGAGGCCGTCCTTTGGCGGTGGGCGAAAGCCCCGGAATTGGGGGAAAACCAGACCTAATTGAGTGCTCATGGCGAAAACTGGATCTCAGTGGTACCTTTACTCGGCTCGCAGGTGATCGGCTAGGCACCGCTAAACCAGTTGACTGTGGCGCACGCAAAGCATAGTGTGAATCTGGGGGCAGTACTTAATTTTCTGGCAATGAGGCCGTTAGGCCTGAAACCCTCTTGCTTCGACGCCGATGTGCGTCGGCGCGAGGAGTGTTTTTGCCGACACGCTCGGTTCTCGAGCGCTGCGAGTCACGCATGAAAAAGTACGATCTATTGGATTCGGTAGTCGACCTGCCAAAGTGGTCTTCAGCACAAGGTCGTGGGCCCCAGTCTTCTTTGGGTGCCGCGGCGACCCCGCTTCATATTTCAGAACTGCTGGCGGCCGAACGGCGGCTTGTCAGTGAGCGTATCGATTCATTTTCGCTGTATATCCATGTCCCTTTCTGTCCATCACGGTGCTTTAGTTGTGATCACCAAACTGTGATTCAACACGACCAAGAATTGATCAACCGTTATCTCACCGCAATGGACTCAGAGTTTGATCGCATCGGACAGCTTGATGGCATTGGCCCAAAGATTTCTAAAATCCAACTCGGCGGTGGGTCACCCAATTATCTTTCAGACTCGCAGCTTGCCAGGCTTTTTCAGTCCCTCGAATCACGACTCGGGATCGGCCCCGCAGTGAATGTGAGCATGGACATCAACCCTCGCTATGCCTCTAGGCGGCAGTTGAGTCTATTGCGAGGCTTCGGCGTGACCCAACTGAACCTAGAGGTTCGCGATGTGGATGCGAATGTTCAGATGGCATTGGGACGCTCAGTGTCCCTCGATTTGCTTGAAGATGTGATGTGCAATGCGCGCGAACTCGGCTTTGCTGAAGTGCATATGGATTTGCTGTTTGGTTTGCCGGGGCAGACGGTTTCTGGAATGCGGGACAGCGTGCGTTCGGCGAAAATTTCGTGCAGGAAGGGACGGATAAAATTCGCGAGCTGG
>JAYPVH010000024.1:19647-29404 GCA_038134505.1 Halieaceae bacterium
ATGGCGGAGCTTGGTCCAGATCTATTGCTAGTTCAGCCGTTTGAAAGACGCCCGAATTTATATCCGCATCAATCTACGCTAGCGAGTGATCGCATGCCCTCACTCGCGCAGCGACTGGCTATGTTTAACAGCATCGTTGATCATATGGAGTCGAGCGGTTACCAGTGGATCGGATTGAACGGTTTTGTACGCAGCGGCCACCCCTTTGCCGTTGCGCAATCGCGGGGTGATTTGCGGGTTAATACGCTAGGTTTTGCAGTCGAGGGTTCCGATTTTGTCGTCGGCTGCGGTTTGGGTGCGATCAGCGAACTACCCGGCCTCATGGCTCAAAACCAGCTCGAGTTACTGCCTTGGTTAAGAGCGGTTGAGCGCAATGGCTGTGCGCCATGGTTGGCGGTGGATGCCGATGATCCAGAAGTCATTCGACGCACGATCCTGAGGCAGCTGCAGTCAGGGCAGGGTGTTGCTACGGCGAGCTACGACAGAGATGTGCTCGATGACGCTGTCGGCTCTCTACTTGAGGTTGGCTATGTTGGGCTTCACAACGAGCGTTATAGGCTGACAATGGCGGGGCGCTATTCCCTCGCGCATGTATTAGGGGATTCATCACCCAGCTTTCGTTGGTACTGATGTGTCAGGATGCCGATGATTACGCTTGCGTAGCGGTGTGACTAGACTAGTGCATCGTCGGTCAGCTGTTGCCAAAAGTCATTCCGTATCGTTTGCCACTCGGATTTTAACCAGGGCGTTAGTGTGTCGGGGTCATTCGAGACCCAGTGATCAATTTGCTCCGGCGCTAGCCATTGCGTGGATTGTATTTCCGCCGGGTGCGGAACCAGTTGCTGTGCTGAGTCGAGTCGACCGATGAGGACTGAGCACAATTCATGTTCTGCGCCCTGGTCATTGAATTGCGCGTGATACTCAAATTGGAAAAGAAAACGCAAGGGCGCTGTGACGCCGAGCTCCTCCTGAAGGCGGCGTTGACTCGCGATCTCCAGCGACTCACCTTTGCGAGGATGGCTGCAGCAGGTATTTGACCAATAGCCGCCCCAAAGGGTCTTACCAGGGCTGCGCTGTTGCAACAAAACACGTCCCGCTGGGTCAAATAGGAAAATTGAAAAAGCGCGATGACGCACACCCCGGCCGCGATGAGCATCTATCTTGGATGCGTAACCCGTGATTTGATCCTGACTATCGACCAGAATGAGTTGTTCGTCATCAAACGAGACTGAGGGTGTTTGACTCGCTAAGCTGTTGCTCTTTTGCATAGGAAAACCAAAAAAAAAGACCCACTTCTGAAATAGAA
Organism: Halieaceae bacterium; assembly: GCA_038134505.1. Lineage (GTDB taxonomy): Bacteria > Pseudomonadota > Gammaproteobacteria > Pseudomonadales > Halieaceae > Luminiphilus. The sequence goes on from JAYPVH010000024.1 coordinate 20,954, forward strand.
GACTGGTCGCTAAACATCGATATCTCGTAGTGCGACCGACAGCTCTGGGGGCGGCAGGATCGCTAAGATACCGTCGTTAACACCAGCCGAATATACGGGATATTCGTGGGTCTAGGAATCGAGGCCCCTTGCGGGGCCTGGAGTATCTGCCGCTCGCTAGCTGCGAGACGGAGGAAGCGCCTCCACGTGACTCGCGACAGCAGCGCCGCCCGTGTCACGATCGATCCAGTGGTACTTGTCCGAGCTGAGCAAAATAAAGTGGATAAACAGTGCCAGTGTGAACAGAAACACTGCATTAGCCACTAAGACTCGGCGTGGATCAAAGATCATCCAGATTTTGTACATAGTCTGTCTCCCTACTGTTGAGCGGATGGGCTCCTATGGAGCGTCTCCGCACGTTGAGTAGTGGTTACCTTGGTATTAGAACCAGGGCTGCCACATCCATACGAGGATGTGAGCGACCACTACAACGGCACCGAAACCAAGGGTTCCTTGCATGTATGCGCTATGGAACTCTTTAGCCTCGTTGCTGGTTAGCCCTGAAGGCCCGTTGTGCTCACTCATGGTTTTACCTCCCATGTGTCGTCAGCTTTCCGCCCCTGGTCCTCGAGATGAGTTCCCTGAGACGATCCAACCGGAGAGCGTTTGCCGAAGCATCTACTCTCCGATCCCTGCAGAGTGATCCCCGTTACCGCTTGGAGATACCCCACTGAGATTCTGAGTTCTTCCTGTCACTTCACAGGTCTTGGCCGAGAACTTGCGGCCTTCGTCATTGATATCCTCGGAGCTACGGTGCTCCATTTTCCTCTTCGGCTGGAGCCGCCATTGGCGCTGCCGAATCAGGTGCCTGCACGGCAGGCTCTGTCTGTGCAAGTCGTGCGAGGTTGGGGTAGTCAGCCACCATGTTGGCGCCTAATAGCGGCTTATAAGCGCCTTGGTGACAAGTCTCGCAGTTGACCTTCAAGGGGTCGCCCAACGGCCCTGTTCGGTGTGCTGGCAGCCAATCGGCCGTCTGTTCGATATACTCATTGTTCATTTCACGGACCATTCGGATACCGTGCCATGCACGTTCGCGCGCCGGGCTACTCTGGGCCCAATCATTGAAAGCACGTGAGTTGTGGCAGTGCGTGCAGTTAACGCCCAGCGCATCAGAGAAATGCATCATCAGACTGTAGATACTCTCGGTATCTTTAACCGACCGGCCATCTCCCTCAGGGAGGGCAGTGGTACCCGCGGAACGAATGCTCTCGTCACCCAGCAGATACGGTGAGAAGGGATCCATTGGCAACGAGGTTAACACCGCGTTCTCAGACGCGATGTTTTGCATTGTCACGCCAATACGCGCTGCGTGAGCAGGCGCTACAGCAGTAGTCCAAGTCGCGTCTGGAATATTGTTGCCCCGGTGACAGGTATAGCAAGTCAGTCCGGCGCCGCCGACATGACTGTCCCAGTTCTGGTTCGCGTTTTGAGTCATTTCGATCATGACGCGCGCGACCTTTTTGGTATACAGCGTGTCCTGCTCAAATCCTTCGCCCGGCACGTGGCAATAATTGCAGCCTTCTTCAGGAGAGACCCACTCGGTGATGGCGGCCATTAAGCGTGTGAACTCGCCGAGAGTTAGATCGCCAAGCACCTGGACATTTTGATAAACATCGCTTGCTTTTGGACCGACGGCTGGTACGGCGGGTAACGAGTCGGGGACCGTGTTTGCGGCCACCAGAGCATCCAGTCGATCGGGATCGTAAAGAGCTTCCATACCGGTACCGCGGTAGCCGCGCTGCACCGATTCCGGTGGCGGTGCCTCACAGGCAGCGAGTACAACTGCACCTAAAAGCGTTGCGGTGGTGATGACTTTTGAGAATGCCTGTTTCATTGTGCAGCCTCCATCATTTGTGGGTCGGCAAGAACCGTGGGTTCAAGCGCAGGATAGGCGGGTGCAATACCGTGCTTGACGCCCCACAGGTACCAGTTTTCGACAACAGTCCCAGTGAGAAGGATGCCAATGCCGCCGGTGACCACCGTCAGCACAGCGAACCACCACGCCCAGCGGTGGATCGACTCCATGGATGCGTTGAATCCCATGCACCATCGCCAGAACAGCATCGAACGCTCCGCGGCAGTACCGCGGTCAGTGATTTGATCGATTTCACGATCTCCACCGTAGCGGCTCACCGCAAGGATGGTCGCACCGTGCATCGCAAACAGGACAGCAGAGCCGTACAAGAAGGCGATCGATAGCATGTGGAATGGGTTGTAAAAGAGGTTGCCATAGCGCAGAGAGAACGCTGCGGTCCAATCTAGGTGAGGGAACAAGCCAAAAGGGACAGCCTCAGACCAGCTACCCATGAGAACTGGACGGATAAAGCCCAGAACGAGGTAGAGCCAGATTGCGCCGGCAAAGGCCCAGGCGAGGTAACTGCTCATACCGAGGCGCTTGGAAATGGTAAAGGTGCGCCACCACCACAGCAAAATTGCAGCGGTGAGGAAGAATCCCGCCATCAGCCACCATCCGCCGTCATTCAGAGGTGGAATCGATAGACCGTATTGCGCGGGTGGGGGTTCCAAAGCCAACCAGGGTAGTTGTCGAATAAATTCGAGCGGGTCCCAGTTCACTGAGGCAAACATATTGAGACCGATAATCTCGAAGGCGATGAAGCCCATAAACAGCGCCATGACGCCAAATGGACCGAGATAGATGGGGCCGATCTGAGCATCACCCAACTTACCCATCCAGTAGCTGTGGCCGATACCCCCAACCCGATTGTATTCGTCGTCGCCAATCGGCACTCCGGGGTAATCGGGCGCGTCGACTTGGACCTGAGTAAAGATATTTTGATATTCAATCATTGTCGCGTCCCCCTATTAATTCCAGACCGGCAGCTCGAGCCACCAGTTCCACCACTCGGGCCACCCACGGGTCCAAAATGGCCCGCTAATCACAATGCAGATCGCGCTCCAGAAAGCTGCCGACACCGCGATGAATAGCCCCAGTCGATGAATGCCCAGAGCCCCAACTGAGTAGCCGATGTCATCTCGGAAAAATGTATTTTCATGTTCTCCGGTCTTCACGGTCTCCCCATCAGCAGGGTCGGTCGCCATCAAGATCAACGATCCATGCATTGATAGAGCGAGCGCCGTCGTAAAGAAGAAACTCACAGCGATCATGTGCGCAGGGTTGTAGTGAAAATGCAGGAACTGATAGCCCACGTTGGAGACCCAGTCGAGATGGCTCAAAATGCCGTAGGGGAAGCCGTGCCCCCAAGCACCGAGGAGAAGCGGTCGAATGACAACGAGTGTGACGTAGGCGAAGATGGCAAAACTGAAGGCAAACGGGATATGCAGCCCCATACCCAGTTTGCGTGAGATCTCCGCCTGTCGCAGGGCCCATGAAACGAAAGCGCCAATCGCACACATGGTGATCAGCTGCCAGAGCCCGCCGGCCTTCAGCGGTGCCAAGCCCAGTCCGTAGGACAGATCGGGTGGTGCAATATTGATCTGCCATATGTTCCAGGTGTCACCGAGTGAGGCACCATAAACAATCAGCAAGGTTCCTAGCACGGCAAAAAATGCCGTGGTGACGCCGAAGAAGCCGACATAGAACGGACCCACCCAAAAGTCGAAGAGATCGCCCCCGAGTAGCGTTCCGCCCCGGACGCGATACTTCTTTTCAAAACTTAGCATCGACATAGCTCATTTCTCCCTGTCAAGCACAGTGCGCTTTCTTCCTGGCGGTCCACTGCATCTACCGCCATGACCCAACCGAGATCGGGTAATTTCCTATCTAGTGATCAGACCCGCATAAACGCGTATGGAATAACGCTGTAGGCTGATCGTTTAGCCTGTTGCCAGCAGCTCTCGGACAACTGTTCTCCACGTTGGGAACTCAGTCGCCCGATAACGGCAGACAACAAAAACCAACTGAACACCACGCTCAGTAGCAACTTGAATTGCATCAGCTCCCAAGGGCTTGGGTGGTGTGAAAGGTGCTTGGAGTTTGCTTCAGACATCTCCAGTCCTCCTGGTATATCGGCACCGCGGCATTGCGCTGCCTGTTCGATTCGTGTTCATGCAACATGCTCCGCGCGTTTGATAACGCCTGCGGCGGATAAGTCCTCTTGCTCAACGCGTTCGGCCCCGCGGTTGCGCGCAACCAGCTCGGCAGCATCACGAATCCGTTTGGCCGCGGAGATGCGCACGAGAATGGGTTGATTTTGTAAATAACTATCAAGTACCTCCTCCGCATCGCTGTTCCACCTGAGGTTCGCAGTTGCGCGCGCTGGTGTTGCTGATATTTGGTCGAGGTCGCTGCCGAGAGGCAGAATATTGAACAGCGCGTCAAACAGCGCGTTGCAGACTTCTTGCACGAGGTAGCAGGTGCCGGCGTAGCCCATAAATGGGGTGCCCGTATGTCGACGGATGATGGTGCCAGGCAACGACGCTGGGATGTATTGGCTGCGTTGACCCGCTTCGTGGATATACATCCGCTCGTTGTAGCCACCAAACACGAGCATAGCCCCCGATTCATGAATCGCTTGTCTCACGGCAGCGTTATCGGGCTTCACGCCAGCGCGGCGCGAAAAGTGGAACGCGCAGGGCAGTCCTAGCTCATCCTCGAGAAAATGCCGAAGCCCTCGGGTATAGGTTTCCGTAGCGACCACGCCGAAACTTGCGGTAGCAAAGAAATCCTGTGTCACTGAGCGCCACAGGTCCCAAACTGGTTTGAGCGTAGTTTCTTTTTCTATCGCGATGAAGGGTTCGGGATCAACATCGACCAGCTCGCCAAGCGATCTTAAAAACCGCGTTGTGCTATCGAGGCCAATCGGTGCCTGCAGATAGGGCTTGTCCAGCTCCTCGCATAGCTTGCGTCCGAATTCTCGATACATGCAGATATTGACATCGGCATCATCTAGGCTGGGGATGTCATCCAATGGGCAGCCGAGCGGAAACACTTTATTAATCCGCACACCGATACCTTCGACCAAGCGTTGAATCTCGGCGAGATCAGAGGCCGTGTTAAAGTAACCGTAAGCAGGACCAATAATATTGACGCTGGGCGTCGTCGGCGTGGTTGTTTTTTTGCTGGGCTTTTTCTTTTTCGTGTTTTTCTTGGCGCCGTATTGCTGCCATAGCCAAACTAATGCGCGATCCGCGCTTTGCCACTGATCCTCATCAATCGTGCGGGGCAGGAATCGCTTGATATTTGTGTCTTCCGGGGTGACACCACCACCGATCATCTCCGCGATTGAGCCTGTCACCACGACGCTAGGCTTCTTCGGGTCCAGCGTGCTGTGCGCGCGGCGCAGTGCACCTTCAGTGCCGTGTTGGCCCAGTTCCTCTTCCGCCAGACCCGTGACAACGATTGGTAACTCGTGAGGGGGAAGTCCGTCGGTGTAGTGCAGTACCGATGTCACTGGCAGGTTTTCACAGCCAACTGGGCCGTCGATAATGACCTGCAGGCCCTTTACGGCGGTAAAGACGTAGACAGAGCCCCAGTAACCACCTGCGCGGTCATGATCCAGAACTAGCATTGGACTGCTCCTTCTGATCCTGCGCTGCTGGCGATAATCTGTGGCGTCCAAATCCCTGCGCGCGCTCCCTGGCCCACGCCAGAGAAAAAGCTTTCCATGGTCTCGAATCGGCCGCGGTTAGACATAGCGGCCTGCATCACCTGCGCTAATGAGCTCGCTCCAGCAACACCCATCAACGGACGTGCCGAGATTAAGTTGGTGAAATATAAACTCGGAATTTTCAGCTCTTTCGCACGCTGGACGACGGGCGTGGTGCCTACGGCGAGATCGGGCTCAAAGGCCTCCATCGCGCTGAGGTCTTGTTCGAGCGATGCGCGAAACTGGACTTCAACACCGTGCGCCTTGAGCCAATCCGCATCCTCCTGTGACCACTCGGTTTTAGGACAAGCAGTGCCGACGTAGCGTAAATCCGCGCCACTCTCAACCAATAAGCGTCCTACCAGAAGCTCTGAACCTTCGTAGCCGGACAGGGTGATTCGACCTGAAATGGGGTTTTTATCAAGCGCACTGCGAATGGCGGCTAGCTCGCTATTGCAGGCCGCATCGACGTGATGACTCGCAACACCCAAGGTTTCACCCAGCTGCCTGAGCCATGCCTGTGTTCCTTCAACCCCTACAGGAGCTGAGCCCACTAAAGGTCTACCTGCGGCCCTAAATTGCCGTGCAGTTGCCGCATAAAATGGGTGTAGCATTGCCACCGCACTGCAGTTGAGCGCGGCATACAGTTCCCGCCACTCACGGGTGGGAACGCTAGGTCCTGCCTGCAGACCAAGAGGTTCTAGCATCCGTCCGATGGTGATGGCATCGACGGGAAACATCTCGCCCACAAGCGCCACACTCAGCTTTTCTACTGCTGTTTGAGCGGAGGTTGGGCGCGCGACAGGGCCTGATTCTGCCTCCTCGCGCGCGTAGTTCAGCATGGCTCCGGCGAGGACATCCTTTGCCTCAGCATGGGTTGGCACACCAAAGCCCGGCACATCGATACCAATGATTCGGACGCCATTGATTTCTTTGGGCAACAGATCCAGCGGCACGCCTGAAGCGGTGGGCACGCAAAGATTGATAATGACGACAGCGTCATATTGTTGGGGATCGGCGAGTTCAAAGGTGGCCTCGCGAATATCTTCAAACAGCTTTCCGGTGACCAAGGATTCTGAGTCAAAGGGTACGTAACCAACGGTTCGCTTGGCGCCATAAAAGTGCGAGGTGAAGGTCAAGCCGTACACGCAGCAGGCGGATCCGGATAAGATCGTCGCCGTGCGGCGCATGCGCAGTCCCACACGCAGTGAGCCGAACGCTGGGCACATGCTTTGCGGTTGGTCGTGGGGACCCAATGGGTAATCGGCTCTAAACTGGTCGAGCAGGGCGCTCTTGCCCGCACTCGCTGCCGCAGCAGTGAGTGTTTCCGTGCCGGCGTGACATCCCAGCTCAGCAGTCGGCAAAGCCTCGACCTCAGACACTGTCATAGATCACCTCTAGCGAGGGTTTTTCGATCTTGCTGATGTCGCAGAGATCGGCGAGGGTGGCCGGTTCCAGCGTCACGTTGCGACCGACTTCATCGCCGTCAAATAGTCCCAGAAGACCGTCCTGCGACAGGGGGTCAGGTCGATGCGGCGGCGCTTCAGCGACCGCGCTGGCTAGATTTGCAAAGAGGTCACCCCATTCGCTATCCGGATGTCCGATAATTTCATAGCTTGCGCTTTTGCGACGGATATCTTCGTGCGCGGGGATCGACGCCAATTCGGGAATACCAACCGCACGGCAGAACGCCTGCGCCTCACCGGTGCCATCGTCTTTATTCGTCACCATGCCCGCGATGCCGACGTTGCCGCCCAGTTTTCTGAAATATTCAACCGCTGAACAGACGTTATTGGCGACGTAGAGAGACTGCAGGTCATTGGAGGCAACCACGATGACCTTTTGGCACATGTCTCGTGCGATCGGCAAGCCAAACCCCCCGCACACCACATCGCCGAGGAAATCGAGTAACACATAGTCAAAATCCCAGTCATGAAAGCCGAGTTTTTCTAGCGTCTCAAAGCCGTGAATGATGCCGCGGCCGCCGCAGCCCCGACCGACCTCGGGTCCACCGAGCTCCATGGCAAAGACCCCATCGCGTTTAAAGCAAACGTCCTCAACGCGCGTCTCTTCGCCTGCTGCTTTCTTTCGAGAGGCAGTCTCGATGATGGTCGGACAGGCTTTGCCGCCAAAGAGGAGCGAGGTCGTGTCACTTTTTGGATCGCAGCCAATGAGCAAGACTTTCTTACCCTGCTGCGCCATCATGTAAGACAGGTTGGCCAAGGTGAAACTTTTGCCGATACCGCCCTTTCCATAAATCGCAATGATCTGGGTTTTGCTGCCACCGCCCGCGGTAGCAAGGACGTCGGCGCGATCTCGCGACTGTTCCAATCCGGGATCGTATACCTGTGCTTTCTCGGGCGCGTTCATAGGGCTCTCCAGTCGAGTACCATTTTCAGGCATGTCGGGTCATTAAAAGCGGTTTCATAGGCTGATTGGGCCGCTTGGGCCGGTAGGTCGTGGGTCACGAGACCCGAGAGTGACAGGGCATTGGTGCTAATGAGGTTTTGCGCTTTCGCGATATCCTCGGCTTGCCACTCCGCGCTGATTTTGATGCTGATTTCGCGCATGAAAGCCGCGGGAAAATCGAACGTCACGGGCTGTGCATAAAACCCGCCGAGAACGATTTGAGCGCCTGACGCGGCGTGCTGGATCGCGCTGTTGAGCGCGTCTACCGAGCCGCTGACATCACAAATTCGCCGGTATTGGCGATGTTCGTCAGCAAGTGGGTCAATGGCATTTTGGTCCAGCGGATCGTCTCGTCTCGCTGGGTTTTTCTCCCAAACGGTGGGGGAGTCGCCATGAATAGCGTGACAGATACGAGAAACCAGGCGCCCCAATACAC
>JAYPVH010000025.1:0-29092 GCA_038134505.1 Halieaceae bacterium
TCCTATCTCCGGCACCATCTTTCTCGCTGTATGTCCCATCAATACTCGCCTCTTTAGTCAATTGACTTGATTTGTGCAGGTCGTCTTAGACGTTCTTCTACAGGGCGATACGTCGGGACGAGGCGTGCCTTCTAGAGAAGCTGACTCAGCCATTGATTTGCCAGCCCGGAAATCGGAGTCGTCACCTGTTGGTGTTAAGATAGCGCATCGCTTGATCTACATTGCTGGAATAGTTATGGCTAAACGCGTTTACCTGTTCAACGAAGGTCACAAGGACGAGAAAGACCTGCTGGGCGGCAAGGGCGCCAACTTGTGCGAAATGACCAACCTAGGCCTACCGGTTCCCTTCGGCTTTATCATTACGACCTCGACCTGCCAGGAGTTTTTTGACAACGGTAACCAGCTGCCCAACCGCTTGGAACAGGAATACCGTGTCGCCTTGGACCTGGTGGAGAAGAAAATGGGTACCCATTTTGGTGACCCGGACAATCCCCTGCTGTTGTCTGTACGTTCAGGCGCACCAGTCTCAATGCCCGGTATGATGGACACCGTACTCAACCTGGGCATGAATGATGAGATCGTCGAGGGTCTCGCCCGTAAAACCGGCAATCCTCGTTTTGCCTATGATTCCTATCGCCGATTCATCCAGATGTTTGCCAATGTGGTGATGGGTGTGGATGGGGAAAAATTCGAACACGTTATCCAGACCTACAAGAACGAACACGGGATAACCTTAGACGTAGAAATGCAGGCAGAAGATTGGCAGCGGGTGATCGACCGCTTCAAGCAACTCGTTGACCTGCCCCAGGATCCTTTTCAACAGTTATTGTTGGCTGTGGAAGCGGTCTTCCTGTCGTGGCACACCCCACGCGCCAATGTCTACCGCGAAATGAACAATATCCCCGAATCCCTCGGCACAGCCGTCAATGTGCAGGCCATGGTGTTCGGTAACTTCGGCGATGATTCTGGTTCCGGAGTTGCTTTCACCCGCAATCCCTCCACCGGCGAAAAGTCCTTCTTTGGTGAGTTCTTGTTCAATGCCGCTGGCGAGGATGTGGTAGCGGGTATCCGTACCCCAGAAGACATCGACGCCCTGCGCCAGAAAATGCCCGACATCTACCAGCAGCTCGATCAGATCCAGGTGCAGCTTGAGAAACATTACCGAGACATGCAAGACATCGAATTTACCATTCAGGAGGGTCGCCTGTTTATGCTGCAGACCCGGAGCGGCAAGCGTACCGGCCGCGCCTCTATTAAGATTGCCGTGGACATGGTCAAGGAGGGCCTGATCACAGACAAGGAAGCCCTGCTTCGAGTGGCGCCAGAACATGTGGAAGCCTTTCTGCATCCGATGGTGGATCCGACCCAGAAAACCGACGTCGTGGCTTCAGGTCTGCCAGCCAGCCCTGGAGGCGCCACGGGTGCCGTGGTGTTTTCAGCCGATGAAGCCGTGGAAGTGGCTGCCACCGGCAAACAGGTCATCCTGGTGCGCCGAGAAACCACGCCCGAGGATATTCACGGTATGAAAGCGGCCGAGGGTATCCTGACTGAGCTGGGCGGCATGACCTCTCATGCAGCCGTGGTCGCTCGTGGTATGGGTGTCTGCGCCATCACTGGCTGTAACGACCTCACCATCGACTATGCGGCGGGTACCGCAACCACCGCCAGCGGCCATGTCATCAGCCGCGGCGATACAATCACCTTGGATGGCATTAGCGGTGAAGTCATGCTGGGGGATATCCCCAAAATCGCTGCCTCCAGCAGTGATGATTTCCAGACTCTGCTATCGTGGGCCGATAAGTACCGAAAACTACAGGTACGCGCTAATGCTGAAACGCCTGAAGATGCCGCCAAGGCTATTGAGCTCGGCGCTGAAGGTATCGGACTGTGTCGCACTGAGCATATGTTCTTTGCCAGTGAGCGCATCGACATGATCCGAGGCATGATCCTGTCCGATACCCGAGCTGAACGTGAGGGCTACCTGGCTCAGCTAGAAAAATTCCAGCACGACGATTTCGTCGAACTGTTCCGCATCATGGATGGCAAACCCATCACCATCCGCCTGCTTGATCCGCCGCTGCATGAATTCCTGCCTCATACGGAAGACGATATGCAAGCCCTGAGCGACAACATCAACAAGCCCGTGGATATGATCCGCAGTGCCGTAAAGGACCTTAACGAGGTGAACCCCATGTTGGGCCTGCGCGGTTGCCGGCTGTCTGTGGTTCACCCGGAAATTACTGAAATGCAGGTGCGTGCCATCATGAGTGCAGCTGTTGCTGCCAAAGAGGAAGGCCTGCAGCCACTGCCAGAAATTATGATCCCCTTGGTCGTCAACGTGCGCGAGATTCGCTTGATCAGTGAGATTATCGACCGAGGCATTCATTCCGTGATGAAGGAAAAATCCCTGTCCATTCGCTATAAGATCGGCACCATGATGGAGACGCCGCGCGCGTGCTTGGGCGCCGACCGCATCGCAGGTGATGTGGAGTTCATGAGCTTTGGCACCAACGACCTGACACAGATGACATACGGTTTTTCCCGTGATGATGCCGGCAAGTTCATACCGACTTACCTCACCAACAAGCTCATCGAAGTAGACCCTTTCGTGTCGCTAGACCAGCGCGCTGTCGGCAAGCTGATGAGAATGGCAATTGAAGATTCGCGCCGCAAGAAAAAGGGCATCAAGTATGGCATCTGCGGCGAGCATGGCGGCGATCCCCGATCAGTGAAGTTCTGTCACGAACTGGGACTGGATTATGTGTCATGCAGTCCGTTTAGAATCCCCGTTGCCCGAATTGCAGCGGCACAAGCCAACGTAGAGTAAGGTAATCAGCGGTTTTTGATTACCGGCGCCCGCTGGCCAAATGTGCTGAGGTTTAGCTAGAGCAACGCTGTACCCGACGCGTTGCGACTCTTTTTTAAACCCAGCTTTTCAGTATCTGGGCACCACCTGATTTCACCTGATAACCTTTTGTTGCAGCCCGATGTTATGCTCTCGGTGAGTGAACAGCGGCCCCCATCTGATGAAACGATATCTCTGCCTACTACTCGTGCTCAGTGGCTGCCAGCAGCACAATCTGCAAGTGCAGCAGGCGCAAAAGTTGCTCGAGCCCGAGGTGCCCGGCTATGTCCAGCCTTGTGCGGGTTACGAGGGGGGTACTTATAGAGAGCGAGAGATCGACCGTGTGCGGTTCCCAGGCGCCATGACACCGCCGGTGCCTGACCCTGACAAGGAATGTATCCCAGCCATTCACGATTAGCCCTTCTCGATCTTGATGTTCCGTTCTAGCGTCGCGGCAGCAACATGGCGGCCTGAAAATACTGATTAGTCCAGCGCGATGCCGCCCAGCGAAGGCCCGCCGTTCACGGCAATCGTCTGTCCGGTGATGTAAGAGGCCGCATCGCTGGCCAGAAACACAATCATATTCGCCATTTCGTCAGGCGTGCCCGCGCGTTGCAGCGGAATCCCTTGGGCCATGCTGTCAGGCCCAAGGCCTGCGGCCTTCCAAGCGGCAGCGGCGCGAGGCGAGGCGATCATGCCCGCGGCGACGCAGTTAGCGCGAATACCGTAACGGCCCCACTCGGCTGCTGTGACGGTCGTGAACATTTGCAACGCGGCCTTGGCCGCCGAGTAGTGCGCCCCCCCTTTGACCCCGTGAATACCTGCGTTTGACGAGACGTTCACGATGGCACCTGACTGCTGCGAGATCATGTGTCGACCCGCCTCGCGGACTGCCACGTAAGCCGAGCGGGTATTGAGCTCGAAAATGCTGTCCCATCCGCGTGATGGAATAGCCTCTAGCGGCCCCATGCGCGTACCACCGGCGTTGTTGATCAACACATCAATGCGACCCAACTCGTCGATGCAGCGTTGCACCAAAGCCACCACCGCATCCTCGTCTTTGACATCGGTCGGTACAGCCAAGCACGGTTGGCCGCTTTCAACGCGAATTGCCTCGGCAGCCGCGTTGAGTTCAGATTCGCTTCGGCTGGCGATGACAACGCTGGCGCCAAGCTTGGCGAGTTGCAGCGCCGTGGCATAGCCGATACCCGTGGCACCGCCGGTGACAATTGCGATACGGCCTTGAAAGCTGAGTTGTTCGTTGATCATAGTGGGGACGGGCCTCTGAAGATTGTCGTGCGTGACCGTGGCAACCACGTAGCGATGAGTAGCCAAAATACCACATCAGTGACTCAATCGTGGCGCGATGGTCGGTGCGCGGTCAGGCACTGGTGACGGGATTGAATGGCTCTGTGCAAAACCGAAAATCATCCTGTAGGCTGTGACGGAGTCCTGCGGTGGGACAGTGTGACGAGGAGAAGCCCATGGCCAATACCGGAAGATGTTTGTGCGGCACTATTCAATACGAGCTAATGAGCACGCCCGTGGTGACCGGGGTGTGCCATTGTAAGAATTGTCAGCGACAGGCGGGGAGCGCGTTCTCAACACTCGCGGGCGTGCCGATGGCAGACTTCAAAGTCCAGGGCGAGCCCACACTGTATGTCGACGGTGACACAGTGAGCGGTAATCCTGTCCATCGCTTTTTTTGCAACCAGTGCGGCTCTCCGATTTACTCCTGTGTTGCAGACAGCCCAGACATGGCCTACGTCAAGACAGGGACGCTCGACGATACGTCAGACTTTACAGTGATGTTTCATTGCTGGTGCAGCACCAAGCAAGCGTGGGTCGCGCTCGATGACGCGGTCCCCGCATTTGCCGAAAACCCCGCCTAAGGGACTCTGTTTGACCAACGTTGTTGGACTAGTCGCCGGGCGTATCGCGTTGGCGTCTCGGTTTGAATCAGTTAGGGTGGTTTGATCCGAGCGATTTGGAGAGCAACAGATGAAGCTACAAGACGTCGTCAATAGTGAAGCCCTTCGGACGTATTTTGGCACCAAGGCGGATCGTTGGATTCCCGAACTCACGGCGCTGTTGGCCAAAAAGCACATCGAGCAGGGCGATATCAACGACAAATCGATTGAGGCACAGCTCAATCAAACCACACGTTGGTCTTGGCTAGGGTTTCTCTTCACTTGGCTCTGGGCTGCCTACCATAATGTCGGCTACTGGATACCGGTCACACTCACTTTTGCCGCCTTGGGTTATCTCGATACGGTGTTCTTTGATGATCGTTTCGTCATACCGCTGAGTATTGCGCCTGCGGTGGTGTACGGCCTCTACGGCAAAAGTTTTCTGTTGGCGGCAAAAGCCAAGGAGCTGAGCGCGACTGGTTCGCTGCAGGGCGTCGCCTGGAGTCGCGTGGTGATTTCCTTGGTTATTTCAGTTGCAGCGGCGGGAATGGCTAGTTTGAAAGCATTCGAGGATGATCCCCAGTTCACCGCATTGCTGTCGGGTTCGAGCGTCGCGGCCTACGACTGCGAGGCGCTGATTCCAGAGATTATCGCCTTGTCAGAGGAAGACCGAGTCTACAACGGTTATGCGATTTTGAAGATTAATTCAGCCTCGCAGCTTTCATTTACCACCGACAGACTCGAGTGCGCGGGTGAAGCGCTGTGGACCGACAAAGATAGGACAAAGATTATCTTTGCGGTTTATGAAGACTACGACGGTGAGCTACTGATCGAGTACGAGGTGCCCTAAGCGTGTGACTTGGCGCAACCTGCCTCAGGAGGTGGTGCCGAAGGTGAAAGCGCAATCGCGGACCGACTGCGCCTCATACAGAACAACTAATTCGCAGCGTTTGGATCGCGGCGAAAAACCCGGGTACGCTCAGCGCCCCGAATGACCCACACCGTATCGCCGCGATAAAGCCGCGCACTGCCCGGTTCTTGGGTCACGCTGACCACTGCGCCGTTTTCGAGCTCGATAATCAACTCTTCACCCTCAGGAGACAGCATGTTTTGCGCCACCATATCCCCGGCAGCAGCACCCGCTGCTGTGCCGGCCACCGTGGCGACCGTGCGTACCGCGCGATTTGAGTCTTCGGTGGCTTGATTCGCGACCACCCCGCCCACGACAGCGCCGACGGCCTGCGCCTTTTCTGCGTCGTACTCAATGGTGACACGCTGAACATCAATAATGACGCCCTTCTCTGCGGGTAGTGCGCGCCCGGCATCGCGTTGCGGCGTGCGGTCTGCTTTGTAGGACGGACCGCTACAGGCGACCAGCAGGCTCAGGCAGAACATCGCGAAATATCGATTCAAGGTCATGGAGCAACTCCAGAGTCAGTACAGCGGCTGATTAAACGGGTTCTCAGGCCTGACTCTCAAGGGGTGGCGAAAATCTGTCAAGCCTAGGGAGTTGGCACAATTTACACCACAGACCGTGCACAGTGGTTAGCGGATATAAATTTTGTAGCCCCAGGCGGGCAGAGTGATCTCGGTAGCCGGATCAATCTCAATGCGTTCCTGACTAAAGTGCTCCGTATAGGTTCCGGCAAAAGGCCCACTTTCAAATGAGAACCGCTGGGGTTCTGCAGAGAAATTGAACACAGCAAACACTTTGTCCTCGGCATTCTCACGCACGAAGGCAAAGACAGAGTCGGCAGCCGAGTTCCACACTCGAATCATATTGGCGCCCCACTGACCATTCCAGAGTGCGGTATTGTCCTTCTTCAGCGCCAATAGCGAACGGTAAAGCTCGCCCATTGGGTGTTCCTGCCATTGGATGGGATCTTTCTCGAAAAATGCCAACCGTTTTTGATTGCCGGCTTCCTGCCCGTTGTAGATCATAGGCATACCATCTCCGACCACGGATAACACAACGACCGCATCCAAAGCCTCGCCGAATGCTTCAAAGGGAGGATGCTCCCAGGCGTTGATATCGTGGTTGCTCACGCCAACCATCCGATAAGCCTCCCTTGGATAAGAGTCAGCGCGCCATGAGTAATAGACGAATAGCCCACCAATACCGCCTTGTCCGTTCACGAGATCATAAATGGCTTGATACCAACTCCAAGCATAGGTCGCATCAAAGGCGGCCCGGTGTAGATCTCTCGCTTCCCACTCCGCCAACATAAATACAGGTTTCACGGCGTCGAGTTCCCGCCGCACTTGCTCCCAGAAATCAACAGGAACAAAGCCAGCCACATCGGCGCGAAAGCCATCCACCCCGACCTCGCGAACCCAGTAGACCATGGCCTCGGTCATGTAACGTCGCAGTTCGGGGTTGGAGTAGTCGAGGTCGATGATGTCGGACCAATCCCACCAGGGTGTGGGCGTAAACTCACCTCGATAATTTCGCTCATACCATTCAGGATGAGCCTCGTGTAAAGGGTTGTCCCAGGCCGTATGATTTGCGACCCAGTCGAGAATGACATACATACCTTGAGCGTGGGCGGCATTGATCAGCGACTTGAGATCGTCCAGGGTGCCAAACTCAGGATTGACACCATAGTAGTCTTGAACCGAGTAGGGGCTGCCGAGTGAGCCTTTTCGATTCACTTGGCCAATGGGGTGAACTGGCATGAGCCAGATAATATCGGTACCGAGCGCTTTGATACGCGGCAGTGCTTGCTCTACCTCGGCGAATGTGCCGGCTTCACTAAACTGACGGGTGTTGATTTGGTAGATGGCAGCCTGTTTTGACCACTCAGGATGGTTGACGATCACATAGGGTTGTGGCTCGTAAGGATCAGCACTGGGTTCCACTTGCCCTGACGGCTTACACCCCATCAATGAACAGGTGATGACACAGGCGATTAAACACAGTCGTGACATAAGCTAGCCTCAATTTTCCGTGCGCATATTGTGCCCGATTCAGAGCCACTTCGGGACTACGACTTAGCGTGCCACACTGATACTAAATTTGATCTGCGATGTATCGGGCCTTCTAAACGCTGCGTTTTTAGTGAAAGATCAGCTAGTCGCACGATTCAGTTTTCCTTTTGGCGTAGCCAGAATGCGCTAAATTGGCAAAACAGTTATTTTGAGAACCGTCGAAACCGTGTTACATACGGAGTGCTGTTGGGTGTGATACTCATGAATGGCCCTGTAATGATAGGACGCTTCGCGTGAAGAAAGGCATTGCAAGTACATCGTTCGATATCGCCGAGTTAGCTGGGGTTTCGCAGCCGACGGTATCGCGCGCGTTGCGCAACAGCCCCTTAGTGAGTGCGGAGACCCGAGAGCGAGTGCAGGCGATTGCTCGGGAGCTCAATTACAAAGTCGATAAAAACGCAGCGAATCTTCGTTCCAAGACGACCAAAACGCTGGCGGTCCTGATTTTTGACGACGCGATGTCTGGCGATGGCAATATCAACCCTTTCTTCCTGTCAATGCTGGGCAGTATTACTCGAACGGCATCGATCGAGGGCTATGATCTGTTGGTCTCGTTTCAGGAGATGTCAGAGGATTGGCACAGCCAGTACCTCGCTGCTCACCGTGCCGACGGTCTGATTTTGCTGGGATACGGTGACTACATCGTCTACCAAGAGAAATTACAAGCCTTAAATGAAGCTGGCTCGAATTTTGTCATTTGGGGGCCCCAGCTCAAGACTGAGTCCGCTTGTTCATTGAGCTGCAACAATCGCTTGGGTGGCGAGTTGGCGGGCAAGCACCTGCTGGAGCTTGGCCATCGCCAAATTGTTTTTTTAGGTAATGCGAATGACAACTTCCCCGAATATCAAATGCGCTACGAGGGTTTTTTGAAGGCGCATGAGGACGCTGGGGTTGCCTTGGCTGAGTCTCATTGTATTCCTGCGCCAGAGGACAATGGCTACGCAGCGATCGGTCGGCTGCTTGATTCAGGTCAACAGTTTACGGCAATTTTTGCAGCCAGCGATTTCATGGCGATGGGTGCCGTGAAGGCCGTCAATGAACGCGGACTGCGTGTTCCCGACGATATATCGGTCGTCGGATTCGATGATATCTTGGCAGCGAACTATCTGAACCCACCGTTGACGACGGTGCGTCAGGACACCACCAAAGCGGGTCGTCTGATGGTTGAGCGTTTAATCCGGCTGATCGACGGTGATTCGATCAAATCGAGCTATGTGACGCCCAACTTGGTGGTGCGACGTTCATGTAGTGCGCCTAGGTCCTCGGACGAGTGATCGTTTTCAGTTCCATTTGATAGTTTGACCTGATTGCTCTCTGGCGGTCGCCGTGTGCGTTGCCACCGCTAAGCACCAGGTCGCGATATCATCTTGGCCTTCAACGCCGACGAGATGATATCCACGGTAGATTACAGCGATCTCATCGGGGTAGGGGTCGATATTCCACGCGATCAAAATAGCTCGTCTCCGGCACCCCACAAGAGTCACATTGTGCATACAGTCCCAGATAGGCGCCGGTATAGCCCCGACTGATAAGATGGTTGCCCCCGACTTGAGTGAGATCAGACCAATTGTCATTGGCCTTTAGAGCATATTGCACCGTGTACTCGCCGTTACGAGAGATGATGCGGAAATGTATCTCACCATCGAATTGTGTCAGCGCCTCGCGGGCGACTCGCTGCAGTGAATGGTTCGGTGATTGCAGCTCGGTCTGAATGAAAAAATTGCTCTCTTCAAGAACGATAGTCACCGCTAGGTAGTTGTCATCCTTTTGAAACAGATTAATACCTGCCTGGGCGCCCAATTGACGGGGCATAAAGTGCATCGCCACTTGGTATTCAAAATCAGTTTCTGTTTGTCGGAAACCGAGCAAGCTTGCGCGCTCGCGATTTTGCGGACGGTTAGGGCTGGAGGAGAGGCTTAGGAAGCCGGGTCTGTCGGTGAGTGAGACTGTATTCGCAAGCGGGACGCGCCGGAAGTTCCACGCCATGCCCAATGTCGGTGCATCAAACTCATCTACAAAGACTGATACAGGTTGTTGCCGGGCGTTTGGAAATGGCGCAAGGTTCACACGCTCTACGCGACCACTCAGCGGCGCCGCGACGGGCCAGTAAATTTTCTCGGCTTTCCAGACATAAGGTTCCAGCTCCCATTGCACGGGGATCAAGTGCGTCTCTCGACCCATATTCGAACCGCGTTCAATATCGCCACGGACTCCCAATGCCACCATATACCAGCGCCCGTCCTGCAGCTCGACTAAATCGGCATGCCCGGTGCTGTGCACCCAGTGGTCATAGCTCAGATGGCGACTTGTTAGAATCGGGTTGCGACCATTACCAATATAAGGACCTGTGAGTGTCGGACTTGAAGCGATAGTGACGGCGTGATCGAAGCTCGTACCGCCTTCGGCGACCAATAGGTAATAGCGGCCGTATGCTTTATAGAGGTGCGGTCCCTCGGCCCAAATGGCGTTCTTTAATGCACCTCGCCACAAAAAGTAACGCTCACCGATAAGAGACCAGTGCTCCGTGTCTAGTTGCTGCAGCCAGATTTCTCCCTCGCCCGGATAGGCGGCGTCTGCGGGTGCGTGGTTCCCCAGATACCAAACTGTTCCGTCGTCATCGAAAAACAAGTCAGGATCAATACCCGGTGCGCCCTCGATGACATGCGGCATCGACCAGGGCCCGGAGGGGTTGTCAGCGGTCAATACAAAATTGACCATTTCTGTCGGCAGTCCAGGCTCAGCGGGCTGATAGACATTGGTGGTGATGACGTAAAACTGGTTGTCTCTGCAGCGCAGCGATGGCGCATGGATACCGCCGTCGCTTTGTACGTCCACGAGGTTAACACGCCCGCTCGCTTGTTCCTCGCGATCGATGGCATGACCGATCAATTCCCAGTTCACCAAGTCGCGGCTGTGGTGAATGGGCAGTGCTGGGAAATACTCGAACGTTGAGTTCACCACATAGAAGTCATCCTGAACGCGACAGATGCTGGGGTCAGGATAGCCACCGGGCAAGATGGGGTTGGTGAAGGTGGCCTCGGCGGCACTGGGAGCGATGGAGCAGGAGTGTAGAGCAATGGTGAGCAGTATCTCCCGTAGTGAGCACAATGATCGCCTCATGACTTCCCCTAAAATTATTGGAGTTCGAATACCCTCGCCGATTTAGCCGGAATGACGAGGCCATCAATACGATGATTATTGTCTAACGCCAACACATCGCGAGCACGGCTTGCCGGACCAATGCCCTGCGTATATCGGTTGGCGTCGATCACACGCGATTCTCCCGCGTTGTTGAGGACCACCATGATGGTTTGCGCCTCATTTTTTCGGAAGTAGACATACAGGCCATCTAACGGTCCGTAATGGAGTAATTCGCCATCGTGCACTGCCGTCGCTGTTTTGCGCCAATTGAGCAGTGTTGTCATGAAGTCTTGAGCATCTATTTGCGCACTGCTCAACCCTTGTTGGGTGAACCCGTCGACGGAGTCATTTGGCCAACCACCCGGGAAATTGGTGCGAATTAATCCGTGGTGATGCTCAATCTCGTTGCTCATCAAAATCTCGGTGCCATAGAGGAACTGCGGTATACCACGTGTGGTCATCAAGAAGGTCATTGCCATTTTGTAACGCGCTAGGTCGTTGTCGAGTGCGCGGTACAGACGATCCATATCATGGTTATCGGCGATGAGTACCAAGTCGTTGGGTGAGGCGTAGAGAAAGTCATTAGCGAGCATCTGATAGATATGCGTGAGACCTTTGTCCCAGTCCTCTTCCTGCATCAGAGCATCCTTAAGCGCCTGATTGATCGGAAAGTCCATCATTTGCGGCGCGCCAGAATTATAGCCATCAGGGTTGGCTTTGCCGCGCTGCCAGTAAGCCACAATCGCGGGATTGTAAGACCACTCCTCACCCACCAGGCTCAAATTAGGATACTCAAGTGCAATGCGATCGGTCATTTGCACCAAGAAGGATTTATCGTTGTAAGGCCAGGTGTCGACGCGTACACCGCTCAAATCGACCTCTTCGATCCACCAGATCAAATTTTGTATCAGGTATGTCGCGAGCAGAGAATTGGTTTGGTTGAGGTCGGGCATGGTGGGTACAAACCAGCCACGGGTCATGGCCTCCTGATCAGCCGCCGCTGCATGAATATCCTCATTGGCCTCACGCCGGTGGTTGGTGGAAATAAAGGTCCCACCATTGTTGATCCAGTCCCGAGTCGGAAGATCTTTCATCCATGGGTGCTCAGACCCTATATGGTTGGGCACAAAATCATGAATCAAGCCGATCCCGCGTTCTGCTGCTGCCTCGGACAGCGCTCGATATAGGGCGTTGTCGCCCATTCGCGCATCCACATTATAGAGGTCGGTGACCGCATAGCCGTGATAGGAACCCTCGAGTTGATTATTCTCTAAGGCAGGCGTCATCCATAGCTGTGTTACGCCCAGCGTCTCGAGGTAATCTAAATGTGCAATCACTCCCTGAAGATCACCTCCATGTCGCCCATAGGGGTGCTCTGGGTTATGCCGATCTGTCAGGCTATCAATGGAATCGTTACTGGTATCTCCATTGGCAAATCGATCCGGCACGATGAGGTAAATAACGTCTTTTGCTGAGAAGCCCTGCCGGCTGGTTGAACCCTTGCGCCGCGCATGCAATGCGTATGGCACCTCCGTTATTCGTCCATCCCTCGCAGAAAAGTTGAGCGTGACTGAGCCGGCTTTAGCACCGGTGTTGACTTTCAAATCGACGAACAGGTAATTGTTGCTATCTCCGCGATGGCTCGCGATAACCTCAATATCAGCAGAGTCGCTACTGACGTGACTATCGGCAACGTTGGGCCCATAGACCATGAGTTGCACCTGAGGCTCGACCATATCAACCCACCAATGCGGCGGGTCGATACGTTCTATTTGGGCGGTTGCGCTACTCGCTATCACCGCGAGTAGCCACAGTAGCGGTCGACAGGTCACAGGGTTCCCTCGTTAGTGGTCAGGCTTTACTGACGATCGTTCTTCATGACGCTGATAGCGAAGCCGCCACCAGATGCCATGGCGATATCCAGTACCGAGTCTGCATTGACGGTTACTGATTCAACGACTGCATCCTGCGGATTACTTCGCCAGTCAGCATCCGGGCCATCACGGTAGATCGTGGCGACAAAGTCGCCCTCACCGAGAAAGTTGAAGTCGATCTCAACATCGCGCGGCGTATCGTTTGTGATACCGCCGATAAACCAGTCCTCGGAGCCGCGCTCTTGGCGTGCGTACACCGCATACTCACCAATATCGGCAGCGAGAGGAATCGACTCTTCCCAATCAGCGGGCAGATCCTTAATAAACTGGAAGAGCTCAGGGCGTGCCGCATAGTGACGCGGTAAATCCGCGGCCATTTGTAATGGACTGTACAGAACCACCATCAGCGCCAGCTGCTTTGCCACCGTTGTGCGAATTCGCTCGGCACTGTCTGGTCCGTAAGGTTGCACATTGAAGACCCCAGGTGTGAAGTCAGCAGGTCCCGCCATCATTCGTGTGAAAGGGAGAATCGTTGTGTGATTCGGCTGATTCCCATTAGACCAAGCGTTGTATTCCTGACCACGCACACCCTCGCGCGACATAAAGTTGGGGTAGGTTCGGCGCAAACCGGTCGGTTTTATGGGCTCATGCATGTTAATCACGATACGGCGCTTGGCGGCTTCTTCGACCGAGTGCTGGTAGTGGTTAATCATGTACTGGCCGTGATTCCACTCCCAGCCGAGATGATCTCTTGAGTCCTCAGTGCTAATGCCATGACGAGGGTAACCGTTGAGGAACTCAACATAGCCAGTCTTAAGGTAGTGCACACCGAGAGACTCATAGAGGTCGTAGGCATCTGCCATCTGGTCCTCATAGTTCTTAATCCCGGCTGATGTTTCATTGTGCAAAATTAGCGCAACATTTTTTTCTTGGGCGTAGGCTGCAATCCGCTCAAGATCAAAAAACTCGGTCGGTTGGGTGTAGGAAAAAATATCAGCATTGGCAATCCAGTCACCGTCCCAGCCAATATTCCAACCCTCGACCAAAAAGCCATCAAGGCCAGCCTCCGAAATAAAGTCGATGTAGCGCATCGCTTCTTCCGTTGTCGCGCCCAAAATCGGTCCGGTGTGCCAGCTGTTCTCGCGAATATGCATGCCCCACCAGATACCCATATAGACCCCGGGCTTGGCATAGGAGACATCGCCTATGACATTCGGGTCGTTGAGATTAATAATCATATTAGAGCTCAGTAGCGCGGTCGCCGAGTCACTAATCTGAAGCGTTCTCCAGGGTGTATTGAATGCGCCTTCCTGCGTCACGCGGATACCGTTGTAGGCGGCAACCAACTCTGCGTTGAGGGTGCCGCAATCGGTTCCTCGCAATACCATGCTGGAATAGTCAATCAATGCAGCCTCGTGGATGGTCACATAGAGTCCGTCAGCCTGCTTGATGGTGGTTGGTGTGTGCGCAACGGTGATTTGGGAGACTGTCGAAATATCGTGCTCGTATTCATAACGATCTTTTTGGTACGCCTTGATCCAGTAAGCTTGGGCCTCAGGTTGTGCGAGCGCGAACTGTGTCATCTCGTCAGTGATCAGTAGCTCGCCCTGCTTGAAGGACTCTGGAAACTCGTAACGGAAACCGACACCATCGTCAAAAGCGCGGACACGTAGGGTGATATCGCGGCTGCCATCCGACAATGTGAACGCTTGCTCATTGTGGTGATCTCTTACCAGGCGGCGCTCACCCCAGGGCTGCTCCCAAGTTTCGTCAGAGGAGGTCGAAGACTGCGCAGTAATACTCAGCGTGTCATCAAAGCCTGGCGCGTTGGCAAACTGGAAGCCGAGTCGTGAGGCGTTGACGACCGGCTTGCCATCGCGTGAAACGCCGTAAAAGACGCGACCGTGCTGGTCGTTGTGCAGCGTAAAAGTAATTAAGCCGTTAGGGGAATTTAGGCTGTAGTTCGGCGTCTGCTGTTCGCAGCCAACAAGGGCAACCAGACTCAACAGAGCCAGAGTAAAGAAGCGCAACATAATTCAATCTCAACCAGGTATTTTTTTTGCAACTATACCGTGGCCACAGGCGGAGACATTATGAATACGTATGTCATTGCGATGGGCATAAAGCACTATCAGTTCGTCCGAGTAGAACGGTATTAACTGCCTAGCTGTTTCAAAAACTCTTCATGACTCGGTAGCTGGCTAGCGGTGCCCTGCATCAAAAGCGTAAGATTTTTAATAATGCGGTTTAGCTGGTCTCGATCGAGTGTGTTGGCTAGGGGGTGGTAGTCCTCGGGAATGACCCCCTGACCGATCATGACTTGTTGCCAGGCAATTTCCGCGAACAGTTCATCGTTATCTTTGAAGACTTTTCCCGTTTTTCTGAACAATTCAATTCGTGAGGCCAGCGACTCGGGTATTTCCATATCGCGGCAATCAGTCCAAAATTGACTGTCATCGCGGTTGTTGAGGTGATAATGGAGGATTATAAAATCTCGAATCTGCTCAAATTCAATTTTCGATTGGCGGTTAAATTCCTCGATTTCAATGTCGTTAATGCCCCGGTGGGGAAAGTGGCGGATGAGTCTTCTGAGTCCCGATTGAATCATATGGATGCTGGTCGATTCTAAAGGCTCTAGGAAGCCGCTGGACAAGCCGAAAGCCACACAATTTTTGTTCCACTGCTTTCGTCGACGGCCGGTTTTAAATGGAATGAAACGAGGTTCCGCTAGCACATCTCCTTCTACCTGACTTAGTAGGCGCGCTACGGCTTCGTCATCGCTCAAGTATCGGCTTGAGAAGACGAGACCATTTCCAGTTCGGTGTTGCAAAGGGATACACCATTGCCAACCTGCGCTATGGGCGATGGCGCGTGTGTAGGGTTTTATTTCTCCCACATTTGCTGTAGGTACAGCGACAGCCTTATCGCAGGGGAGCCATTGCGCCCACTCTTCGTAGCCCGTTTCAAGAGCCTGCTCGATCAGTAGACCTCTGAAGCCTGAGCAATCGATAAAAAAATCACCTTCTACTTGGCTGCCGTCCTCGAGCTCAATGGCCGTTATATAGCCACTATCGGGATCGAGGCGCGAAGCGCTGATGATACCCTCGATGCGTTTGACGCCTTGCGCCTCGCTATATTCTCTAAGGTATTTCGCATACAACCCCGCGTCGAAGTGATAGGCATAAACCAATCCTGGAAGATCGGTGTTTGGAATGTTGTCCAACTTGGCAAATTTGTTGAGTTTTGCGGCTTGGTAGTTGAGAGAGAAGTCCCAAAAGTCGGACGTTACATTTGATTGCTGGCTCCGAAGCCAAATATTATGAAAGCTACAGAGTGCGAGATCCTTGCCTATGCCACCAAACGCATGCATGTAGCGGTCGCCGATTTTACCCCAGTTCTCAAACTGGATACCGAGCTTAATGCTACCCTCTGTTTTTCGGATGAACTCAGCTTCTGAAAATCCCAATACCGTATTAAATGCGATGATAGGCGGGATAGTCGCCTCACCGACGCCAACAATGCCGATGGATTCAGACTCAACAAGAGTGATGGATACCGTACCCTTTAAAGTTCGGCTAAGGAGAGCTGCTGCATTCCATCCTGCGGTACCACCACCGACCACCACTACACGTGAGATAGGTTCTTTCTTCATGGTTGGCTCCAAAAAAAAACCCTAGCGACGCGAGTCGCTAGGGTTCGAAGGTTAGCTTGTTTTAGTCAAAGCTGTAACTAAAGCCCAGACGATAGTTTTCGCCGTACTGCTGATAGTCGCGAACGAACTCTTGCCAGCCTTGGCTAGAAACAAATGGCTCGTCTGTGAGGTTAACCCCCTGGAGGTATACACGCAGCCCAGCGAGAGAGTCGATACCCGATTCAGCAAAATCATACGATAACTGAGCGTCCACAATCGTCTCGCCCTGCATATCGTACTGTTCAACCGAGAACCCAAGTCCATACAAATCGCCCTTAAAATCATCTCGCTTGCGGAGACTGAGACGGGCTTCAAAGCCACTGTTTTCATAGTATACGGTGGCCTGCTGGATGCTCTCCGATAGACCTGGCAGAACTACTTCTGCGCCACCAGGAGTCTTCAAGTTCGAGCTAACACCACTGTGGCTGGCAAAGATCCCGAAGCCATCGAGCGCATCACTGAGGACATTAAAGGGGAGAGCTAATGAGATTTCATAACCCTCAATTGACCCGCTACCGCCATTGGTCGTACCGTAAACCGTAGCCAAGGTGCTCCCGTCTGGCGCAGATTCACCGACAGTATCAACGAAATCAGCGACATTAATGATGTCTGCGCCGCCAAAATTCCAGCTGTCAATGTCTTTGCGATAGAGTGCTACGGAGAAGTATCCCTCGTCTGAGAAGTAATTCTCATAGGTCAGATCAATGCCTGTGGCTTCTTTAGGCTCAAGAGAGGTGTTACCACCATTGGCCGTCCAGTAGTTACCATACTGGTCTGGCGTGTCGCCGACGGAGATATTAAACGATGCGTTCATCTCATCCATTCGAGGGCGAGACATCGTCTTAGCAACACCAAACCTCACGACCTGCGACTCAGTCAGTTCAAATCGTAGGTTTAGGCTCGGAAGGAAGTTGGTGTAATCGTGAGCGACCTTCTGACGCACGATGCCGCTAGACGCAATCGCATTGCCGATGGAGCTTTGCTCTGTGTCGATATAACGGAACCCAAAATTACCCGTGACCGCCATTCCACCGATAGACGTATCGATCTCAGCCATGGCAAACAGCGTTGTCACATCCTCCGAAACGGTCCAAGAACGCGTGGCATGGCTAGAAAGCTCTGGGGTTACGATGTAGACGCCATCGCGGACCAATGCTTTTGAGTTGTATGCGAGAATGCCATCGATACCCAGAAAATCTAAGGGAACAGAGCCAAGCAGATATTGCTCTGGCACTGCACCTGCTTCTGGGAATGATCCTGCAGTCAGGTAGACACCCGAGGATACCTTGGTTTTCTCGCGACTACGGTAGGAAACCCCGTACTCAATGCCCGAGACGATACCGAAGTCGACAGCCTGCTCAGCGGCTAGCCGATAGGAGCTAAGCTCATCGTCAACGACAGGTGTATTGATGAAGCCATCCTGCCCCTTCCCTTCATAGCCGACAAAGTCAGGCCCAAATTCAGCGGCAAGCGCGTCGTTGAGCTCTTGTCCACCCCAGTTAAATTGTCCTGCCAGCAAAACAAGAGAAGGGTCTGTGTAGTCAAGTCCGAGATCAAAAGTTGCCCCTGCTTGACCAGAGAGATTATAAGTAATGGTATCGCCAACACCTTCGTCGGTGCCTCGGCCAGTGCCCGAGTAACTTTCCATGGAGTAGATATCGCGATCGACCTGCGACCGGCTTGCATCGAACTCAATGGTTGTGGTGTCGCTAAATTCGTATGCTACGTTGACGCCAAATTGCTTGAGCTTTGCGTTGCGCTCTTCATAGTCGTTACGCAGAAGAATTTTGTGACCTTCAGACGTTGCCGATGTGATGACGCCATCGCCGTTGACAGAGTTGGCAGTAATAGTTTGACCCATTTGGCCCCAGCCAAATGGGATTTCTACGCCTCGCAGGATCTTCTGATCCGAGAAATCCACGTAGAGCGCGTCCGCAACAACACTTAAACGATCATTGGGCTCAAACTGAGCAACCAACATGGTGGAATCGCGCGTGAGCGTAGAGGACCGAACAAACGGTTTTGCACCGCCCAAAAGATCACCCTCGCCGTCCCAGCCCTGGAGGTAACCCCATGCGTTCCAGCGGTTTTCCTGTCCAGGAGAGTCAAGGCTCGCATGGGCAAATGCGAGACCCACCGTATCGTCTGCAAATTGACCTATGTAAGAGAAGGTCGTATTGATGCCAGTGTCGTCTGAGTCAGGGTTGAGCTTGCCGAGATTGTTGTACTCATACTCTGCTTTGACCTGAATACGAGCATCCGTATCAAGTGGTCGAATGGTACGCATGTTAATCACACCCGCAATGCCCTCGGCTTCGAGTGTCGCATTCGGTGTTTTGTAGACATCGACACCGGCCATGATCTCTGAAGGATACAGGTCGAATTCTACGCCGCGGTTATCACTGATGGAGACCTGCTCTCGGCCGTTAAACGTGGTCGCACTCTCGTTCTCACCAAAACCGCGAATACTGATTCGACTAGCGCGGCCATCAAGGCGCTGCGCAGCCAAACCGGGCAAGCGAGCTAAGGACTCGGCAATACTTGAATCAGGGAGCTTGCCGATATCTTCCGCCGAGATAGATTCAATAATTGAGCTGTTGAACCGCTTGTTTTCGATAGAGTCCATCAGGCTTCTTCGATAACCCGTGACAACAACTTCTTCCAGCGTGGTTGCCTCTTCTTGCGCGTAGACCGGTGCGACTGCCGCCATACCCGTCACGGCAACCGCCATGGAGACGGCGGACACAAGCTGGGAGCGCTTAAAATTAGAACTGATTTTCATAGTATTGAGCCCCTTGGTTAAACACCATTTATTGTTCGTGACAAAACGAGCTATCACTCATTTCATGGTAGTCGCACACCTTTCAGAGGCTCAAATTTATACATACGTATTCATAGGTTTCTACATACGTATTCATAAATTTGCGTCGTTTACAGTTCCGGCTTGCTCATTTGTAATCTCTAAGCGCCGGTAACGGTTCGGGCGCAGTCTGCGCCGAGAGAGCGCCGAATGGTCTAAAAACTCTAGTGATGAGAAGTGGTTTGGGTGGGGTCGACGGGGTTGAAAGCAGAACTGTCAGTGCAGCAGAGCGTTGAGTGGTGGCGCGGGGCGGTGATCTACCAGATCTACCCGCGGAGTTTCCTCGATTCTAGTGGCGACGGTGTCGGTGATCTCAAGGGCATTACTGAGAAACTAGACTACGTCGCTGCGCTCGGCGTGGATGCTATCTGGATCTCACCGTTTTTTAAATCACCCATGAAGGATTTCGGCTACGATATCAGTGATTATCGAGCGGTCGATCCGCTGTTTGGTGATCTTTACCACTTCGATCAACTTATCGCGCGAGCCCATGATCTTGGCCTGCGTGTAATGATTGACCAAGTGCTGAGTCATACCTCCGATCAGCACGCCTGGTTTGAGGAAAGCCGCAGTAGTCGTGATAACGCCAAGTCCGATTGGTACGTTTGGGCAGACCCTTCGGAAGACGGTGGCGTGCCCAACAACTGGTTATCGATTTTTGGTGGCTCTGCCTGGCAGTGGGATGAGCGGCGGGAGCAGTATTATCTTCACAACTTCTTGACCAGTCAGCCCGATCTTAATTTTCATAATGACGCTTTGCGCCAGCGTTTGCTGCAAGAAGTGGAGTTTTGGTTGCAACGAGGTGTCGATGGCATTCGTTTTGATGCCATCAACTTTTGCTATCACGACCGGTCACTTCGCGACAACCCGATGAAGCCGGAGCACGAACGTGTTGGTAGAGGTTATTCACCCGACAACCCCTACGCGGCGCAATATCACTACTACGACAATTCCCAACCCGAAAACCTGCAATTTCTCGAGTCGCTACGAGCGTTGTTGGATCGTTATCCAGATACCGTATCGCTAGGAGAGATCAACTCAGAGTTTGGTCTCAAAACCATGGATGAATATACCGGCGGCAACTCGCGGTTGCACATGGCATATAGCTTCGAGCTGCTGGCCGATGAGTTTTCAGCCGCCCACATTCGTACTACGGTGGAGCGATTTGCAAGAGAATGTCCCTCGAGCTGGCCCTGTTGGTCTGTGGGGAATCACGACGTTGCCCGAGTCGTGACGCGCTGGGGTAGTCAGGCATCTGACAAAGCGCATTTCGCTAAAACAATCATGGCAATGTTGACTGCGCTTCGCGGTAGCTTGTGTCTGTATCAGGGCGAAGAGTTGGGCTTATCAGAGGCTGATCTGGAGTTTGAGCAGCTTCAAGATCCCTTTGGCATCGCATTCTGGCCAGAATTTAAGGGTCGAGATGGTTGCCGTACACCCATGCCTTGGCAGCCCGAGGTCGAACATTTTGGATTCTCGACTTCGGCACCTTGGCTGCCGATGCCTAAAGAACATGGGGCCCTCAGTGTGGCAAATCAGGCTGATCAGCGAGACTCGGTGTTAAATTTCTATCGGTCGATGCTTGAGTTACGTGGTCGCAGTGCTTGCTTGCGCTGGGGGGATTTGGCTTTTCTCGCAGCGCCGGAGGGGGTGTTAGCCATTGAGCGTCGCTTGGGCAGTGATGCCATGGTGTTCTTTGTCAACCTCACAGCGGCGCAGCAAACTCTCTCTCGACCTGCTGAGCTGACTGACCAACTGACTGTGAGCGACGGTGCCCTGGAATTTCTGCCGGCGCCACAAAGAGTGGATTTGGATGCATTCAGTTTCATGATTGCCACCAACACGGTTGCGCTCTCAGAGAAGTCATTGACAGTTGGTTAAATGAAGTTAATGCTCGGTAGTCAAGGAAGACCATTAACTGAGTTTCTTCGTT
Source organism: Halieaceae bacterium (assembly GCA_038134505.1). Classification (GTDB taxonomy): domain Bacteria; phylum Pseudomonadota; class Gammaproteobacteria; order Pseudomonadales; family Halieaceae; genus Luminiphilus. Next base: position 21,243 of record JAYPVH010000025.1, read on the forward strand.
TAAACGCCTTTTGCCGGCAAGGGCTGCGATGTTATGGCGTAGCCGTAGTGTTTTTCGCGCTGATTACTTTTACCGGTTGCGCCCCATCGGACTCATCATCACAGACCCAGGAGCGGCGCATTGACCGCGTCTTTTCTAACGCGGTTCATGATGACCCCATATACCCCTTTCTTACGTTGTTAGTAGAACAGGCCGACGGCACAACGCTCTTTGATGGGTCTTGGTCAAATACCGATTTCTTTTCAGGAAATGATGCACCGACTAACGATGATTGGGTTCGTATTTGGTCGATGACCAAATTGGTGACGACAGTGCTGGCACTAGATCTTATGGAGGAGGGGGTTATCGCGCTCGACGATCCAGTGAGCACCTACTTACCCGAAGTTGCCACCATGCGCGTTGCTCGCACGTCGGGAGAGCAGTCGATCTCGGCCCTTTTGGAGAGTCAATTCAATGGTGAAGGTGCTCAGGAGAGCCGAGAATTGATTTGCCCTGTAGTCACTCAGGTGCAGTCCGAGACGATGACGGTGCGCGATTTGCTTCTCCACACGGCGGGTTTTTATTACGCCAATATCGACGTGCCTTGTCTTGGTGACAGGCTAGCCACAATGAAATTGCCGAGCGCTAAAAATAACGAGGAAGCTCTGCGTAGGTTAACTCAGCTACCGCTCATTCAGCAGCCAGGAGAGCGCTATTTTTACGGTCTCAATACCACCGTGCTGGGTTGGCTGCTCGAGCGTGCGGCAGGTCAATCATTGGATGCACTGGTCTCCAGTCGAATCACCGAGCCCTACGGTATTTCTGGATTGGCCTTTCGGCCCCCTGAGGGCGTCGTTTTGCCACCAAGATTCTCGGGTGCAGACGGTCGCTTGCGTGAGGCGTATGAGGGTGAGTTAGATATTTTCGGCGGCGAGCAACCGCCATATGAGCCACATACGCGTTTGTTTTTGGGCGGAGAGGGTATGGTCGCGACCGCCCGCGGTTTCTCGCATTTCCTGCGAGTGGTTTTCTTCCCCGACCTAACGCAGTTCGAGCCCTTGCTTGAATCCGAGTCGATTGCCGCAATGACTTCACCGCAGATTCAGAACGATAATCCCTGGGGGTTCATGGGTTATTCGGTATGGATTTCCAACGGCCGACGCGCCGATGACACTTTTGGTCGAGCGGGGATGATCTCAGGTGGCGGTTATGAGGGGACCCACTATTGGGTCGATTTAGAGCGTCGTAGAGTTGGGCTTGTCATGACACAAATTTTTCATCCCGCAGCATCTGGGGTGAGTCTACCGGACCGTGTCCGCGCCATTCTCGACGGAGAGTCACTGTAGTTCAGAATTGGATTGCATTCGATGGTCCCATTTTAGACAAACGCCAGGGTTTGTTCGCGCATTTAGTAAGGTTCGGGCAATCGACCGTGCAGCCTCTGCAAGGCAGGACGTCCAAAGCTGTGCGAGGCTTAGAGCTGGTATCTTTAGGATCGTGTGGCTCTGGCATTGTGAACATTCTCGTCAGGTTACCCAACGTTAGCGGAATCCGTATCGCAGACCAACGATCTGCAGCATGGTCAATGGTACGATCATTCTAGGTTGGCCTTAGACCTTCAGTGAGGTGCAACATTGTGGAATCAAGTGCATTGATCAGCCGTTGTGGCCACTACCGCTATTGGCTTAAACGCGAGTGGGACGACCAGCGCCCGCCCTGTGTGTTTGTGGGTCTGAACCCCTCCACTGCGGACGCGCAGCGCGATGACCCCACACTGCGCCGATGTATTGGCTTTGCGCAAGACTGGGGCTTTGGTGGTCTTACCCTCGTCAATCTGTTTGCTTTCAGGGCGACCGACCCCGCGGTGCTCAAAAAAGTGCGGGATCCGGTTGGCCCGCGAACCGATTACTGGCTGCGACGGATCTGCGGCGAGACCGCAGATATTATCGCCGCATGGGGCAATATGGGTGCGATGGGGCAACTTGGAGCGCGGCCTGTGCGCAGGGATCAGTGGTTCGAGCGCCGTTTCGGCCCACTTTTGTGCCTTGGGACCACTCAGTCGGGTGCGCCGCGCCACCCGCTCTATGTGCCGAAAAAGCAAGTGTTTTTACCGTATCACCAAAGCGTGTAGCCTTGCTTAGGATGCCGTCAGCGTGTCCTCCACGTTAATATTTTACAGCTCAGCTCAGCTCGGATGCGAGAGAGCGATTGATCAACTCATCAATGCGCTCCCGACGGATGCCAATATGGCGAGGGAGTGGCGGTTTCGGCATTATTTCCTCCCTCAAAGGGGATAGAGCGAGTGGCGACAGCGTGCCAAGATGCGCTAGGGTGTTTTCAGAGAGAATCCGCACTCGGTCTACGCCCGATTCCCTGCCTGTTGCAGGCGGGCGCCGGCATTTGCCGTGTCAGGTGAACAGCCTTGGGTTGAGCGCGGCATGTATAGATCAGAGCGGCTGATCAAGATTCGGCAGAGACTGAGGTGGTCGTTCACGAGGTGCTCAAGATGATCGTAAAACCAAACAAATTGGCAGTGACGACTGCGTTGACGCTGTTATTGGTTTCCTTGAGCCTCTCAGTGCAAACCTTTGCGCGACCAGCGGTCGACTCGCAGCCGTTGATTGATTCGCTGGCCGCTGAGGATGCGGTCTCGGCTCGTTTGCGAGCGAGTACGGGTGAGCCCTTCGTCATTGATCAGCTCTCGGTGGCCGGTTTGGGCACGGTGCGAGTCGATTTGACCGAGCGCGCCATCTTTGCGCCGAGCTCGGTCACGCACCTCGATAATAGAGCAACGGCGAATAACCCTGCCGCAGCCGCGCGTTATTTCCGTGGTCGGGTCGCAGGATATTCTGGAAGTGTCGTCGCGTTGTCGTTGTTGCCCGACGGCTCTGTGAGGGGGCTGATCTCCGCCAATGACACGCATTGGGCTGTGGGCCAAGACGCGCAGCAGAAAACAGCCGCGGTCCGCATTGAGGATGCCGGTAACACCGACTTCAACTGCGGCGTGGTCGATGCGTCGATGATCGATCGCGCGCGGCGGCTTGAACGCTCCATCGGCACTGACGTTCCCGCTGAGATCCCAACGGGTAGTTACTACCAGATTACGCTGGCCATCGAGACCGATGCGTCCTTTCTCAATCTCTTCTATGGCGATACGACGGCCGCCGACGGCTACCTCGGCAATTTGGTCAACTACATTAGCGCGATTTACGAGCAGCAGGTGCAGGCGCGATTTATCTTGGGTGACCGCTTTTATTGGACGGCAGCTAATGATCCCTGGCTTGAAGATAACTCGCTGAACTGTCGCTTGCGCGAGTTTGGTCGGTACTGGCGCGACAATCGCCAGGATGTGACCTACACCACGGCACATTTTTTGACGGCCTCGAGCTTCTCCGGCAGTGCAGGCGGCGTGGCGTGGCTTGATACGCTTTGTGATACACCTGGCAGTTACTCAGGAGACTCTGAAAGCTGTTCTTCATTCACGGATGATCCGACCGCTGGCGCGCGCGGTAGTTTCGGTATTTCCAGTGGTATCAGCAGCGGGTCACCGAGCTCGGGCAGTGCCATGACCCAGAACAGTTTCTTTGTGGCCCACGAGCTTGGTCACAGTGTGGGCTCGGAGCACACGCACTGTTACGGCGGTGTCGGGGGCGTCAGCGAGCCCGTCGATGCCTGTTTTAACGGTGAGCAGAGTTGTTGGTCAGGGTCAGAGAGCTTGCCCGGTGTGAGCAGCCTGACAGGGGGTGCCGCGTACCAGCAAACAGGCACCATCATGAGTTACTGTCACACGCTCACAGGCGGTACGCAAAATATTGCACCGAGCTTGGGTGTGGGGCATGACTACGGTGTCGCCCCGGAGCGCGTCGGTGATCAGATGGCCGCGCGCCTAGCAGCCGTCTCGCTTGCAGACCCCAGCTGCCTTCCCGTCGTCACCGACAATACGGCCAACCCGCAGACGCTGACGGTCAGTGTGGGCGGCTCGGGATCCGGTTCGGTATCGAGCGCGCCGACGGGTATTGTGTGTGGTGAACAGTGCGCCGCGAGCTTTGGTCAGGGGACTATCGTACAGCTCAATGCGGCGCCCGCGGCGGGCAGTGTTTTAGCAGCTTGGGGCGGCGCCTGTTCTGGCACCCAAGGTGCGGTTTGCGAAGTGACCGTGAATACCGCGACGACAGTATCGGTGACTTTTGATGTGAGTCCGATTACAGGCGCTTTCGACGCGGCAGTGGGTAATCCCGGTTTGGGTTGGTCAACGGGCGGCGATGCGGACTGGGTTGTTCAAACGACCACAAGGCAGAGTGGCCTAGAGGCGCTGCAGTCCGGCGCCGTGGCGCGTAACGACTCGTCTTGGGTAGAAACGGTACTGACAGGCCCTGGCGATCTGAGTTTTTACTGGCGCACCGATGCCGCAAGCAATGACAGCCTTGAGTTACTGTTTGATGGGTCGAGCCAGACGTCAATTACCGGTGCGACGGGTTGGGCACAAAAGCTGTTGAGTATCCCCGAGGGCGACCATCGTCTGCGTTGGTTATTCAGCAAAAATGCCTTCTCAAGCACGGGGACCGACAGCGGCTATCTCGACAGCGTCGTTTTTAATACTGACATTGATTTAACAGTGTATGCAGTGGGTAATGGATCGATCACCTCTGACAGTGGCGCCATCGATTGCGGTAGCACCTGTAGTGCGACTGTGCCCAGCAATGTGCCGCTCGCGCTGACCGCAACCCCCGGTTCTGGAAGCCGCTTTGTCGGCTGGGGCGGAGACTGTGCCAGCAGTGCAGCGACCTGCTATTTCCAAGGTAATGTCCTCAATCTTGATTATCCGGCGATTATCGTGGGCGTCTTCGATGACGATGCGGTCGATATCGATATTGCGCAGGCGGTCGACAGTACGCTCACGTTCACTGTGGGCGGTAATACCCCGTGGCGTGGCCAAAATGACGTCACCGCCGATGGCATTGACGCCGCTGAGTCGGGTCTTATTAGCGATTTTCAGAGCAGCTGGATGGAGACCACGGTCGTTGGACCCGGTGAGCTCAGCTTTGATTGGAAGGTCGACTCCGAGGTCGACTACGATTTCCTGCAGTTATCCCTCAACGGCGTGCTCACGGCGCGAATCAGCGGACAAACGGATTGGGCGCGCTATACGTTGGATATCCCGGCGGGTTCGCAAACAGTGCGTTGGGCCTACGTGAAAGACGACTATGTCACCGAGGGCACTGACCGCGGCTGGGTCGATGGCGTCCAATACACCGAGGCCAATGCGGTGACGGTGGTCATGTCAGGTGTTGGTTTCGGTACAGTGTCCGAACCCTCGACCAACTTAAGTTGCGCGACCAGTCAAGGCGAGTGCGCAGTCGGTATTACCGACGGCACGACGGTCACGTTCTCGGCTGCGGCGGACGATGATTCTTACTTCGCCGGCTGGACTGGCGCGTGCTCAGGTACCGGTGACTGCACCCTCACAATCAATGCAGACACGACGCTGGGTGCGACGTTTGGTCGCAGCACAGCGCCGCAAGCACCGAATTTGTTGAGCATCGATGCAGTTGATACCGCACTCACCCTGAACTACACCTTATCGAGTCGCGATGTCAGCTCGGTATTGAGCGCCGAAGCGCAATGCGTGCCGACGAGCGCACCTCGGGTTGGCAGCTTTAAAGCGGCAGATTCGCGCGAGCAGCCTTATTCTACTCAGTGGCTCTCAGAAGCGGCGCCGACGGAGCAAGAGATCGCGCGGCGTATCGCGGATCGAGAATCACAACCTCTGACGGTGGATGGCATCAGTTATCCCTCTGCGATGGATTACTACAGCTCAAATGCATTCCGACAACGCAGCGGACGCTGTGGTACGCAGGGCAGTTTTTTGAGCGGGGCCACGAAGCCGCAGCACTCGTTACTGGGCGGTACAGCGCAGATGAAGTCGCCCAATGATTGCTCGACCTCCAGAACCACAATTAGCGCCGAGTATGCCGACACGGCTACGGTCTATCGCATCCCCGTGTGGTTTCACGTCATTTATGACAGTAATGATCAAGGCTTGTTGACCCAGGCCAGGCTGGAGCGACAGATCGCGGTGCTCAATGAAGACTATCGCGGCCTTGCGAGTGACATGACGCTGCCGACCGATTTGCGTTTTGAGTTTTATCTCGCAGGCGTTGATTTCACGCAAAATGACAGCTGGTATGCAGACAATGACGAGTCGGGCTACAAGGCAGCTCTAGCGGTCGATCCGAGTCGATATCTCAACATCTACACCAACAGTGCGAGTGGCTACCTCGGTTACGCCTATTTCCCTCACGATGGTATGGCGGGCAGTAATTTTGATGGTATCACCATGGCCTGGGACGTGATCGGCGGGCGTAATGAGGGCGCAGCACCCTATAACCAGGGCCGTACTCTCGCTCATGAGGTGGGCCATTACTTCGGCCTGGAGCACACCTTTGCCGGCAGTACCTGCAGCAACACCTATACCACGGGTGACTTGATCGTCGACACCTTGCCGCACACCACCGAAACGTATGACTGCGTTCCGACCACCGAGTGTGGCGGCATAGCGACACCGATCCACAACATGATGAATTACACCGATGACCTGTGCTTGACCGAGTTTACCGCTGAGCAGGCGAACCGGGCTTCTTGTGTGTTGCAGAATTATCGCGAGACGCTGTACGAGGCTGTGGTGACGCTATTTTCCACTGAGACCACGCTCAGCGACGGCTTTTACAGCTGCACGGTGACGGTGACTAACGAGGCGGGTACGAGTGCGGTATCGAACGCGCTGACCATTGAGGTGGTTGACACAACCCTCGATACCGATAGCGATGGTACGCCCAACGTGAGCGACCCCGACGACGACAACGATACGGTCTTAGATGGGCAGGATGACTTCCCGCTCGATATCGCGGCGTCGGTTGATACCGATGGTGATGGAAAGCCTGATAACTGGAACGTGGGTTATGGTGCGGCTGACTCGACCACTGGCCTGACACTCGATAACGATGACGATGACGATACCGTGCCCGACTCGGCGGATGACTTCCCGCTGGATGTCGCGGCGTCTGTTGATACAGATGGCGATGGTGATCCCGATAAATGGAATGCTGGGTACGGTGCGGGTGATTCAACAACGGGGCTGGTATTGGATACCGATGATGACAATGACGGTATGCCGGACGCTTTTGAGACGCAGTATGGCTTAAATCCCCTTGATGACGCCGATGCGTCGTTGGATGCCGACAGTGATGGCGCAAACAATCTCGCTGAGTACACCAACGGAACCAATCCGACTGCTGATGACTATCCTCCAGTGCTCACGATTCCCGCCGATATCGCCGTCACCTCGACGGGACCGTTGACGACTGTTGATCTCGGGGTGGCCACTGCAGAGGACGGCAAGGATGGCACGATCGTGCCCGTCGCCGACGACACGGGGCCCTTCCCGGGGGGACGTAATGTGGTCACTTGGACCGCCGAGGATATGGCGGGGAACAGTGCCTCTGATACCCAATCAGTTGATGTGACACCGTTGGTGAGCTTCGGCGCCGATCAAACTGTGGCAGAGGGCGCGGCAGTCTCTGTCGCCGTCACGCTTAACGGCGATGCGGTAAGTTACCCCGTGACCGTGCCTTATACCGTGTCCGGTACCGCGAGCTACCCTGATGATCACAGTCTGCAGGCTGGAGAGGTGGTCTTTGCCAGCGGCCGTAACGAAGCGATCGCCTTTACGACGGTGACTGATGATGTCTTGGAAGGGTCTGAAACGGTCGTCCTTACCATGGGAGCGGTGACGAATGCTGTTCAAGGGGCGTCAAATACAGTAGCGGTGATCCTGACTGAAGAGAACTTCGCCCCAACCGTGGACATGACAG
>JAYPVH010000026.1:0-26731 GCA_038134505.1 Halieaceae bacterium
ATCCTGACCAGCTATCGCCCAGAGACGCGCTAGACTGGCTTTATCAACTCAAACGGCTCGATAAAACCGATCCATCCTGATATCGGATCCGCAGTGACTGACACACCGGCAAGCGACCAAAACAGGCTCGCCATGTTCGAGATGAATCACCAAAAAAATGACAAATCGTGAGTCTTTTGTCAGCTTTTCATGCCACAGATGCCACACAAACGCTCGTTCTGGTGTAAGATTCCCGAGTCAGAAAAACCATCTATTGTTTGGAACACACTATGACTTTTGTTGTTGGCGAAGATTGCATCAAATGCAAACACACCGATTGTGTTGAAGTCTGCCCCGTCGATTGTTTCTACGAGGGCCCAAACTTTTTGGTCATCCATCCAGATGAATGCATCGACTGCGCACTGTGCGAGCCGGAATGTCCAGTCGATGCCATTTTCTCGGAAGATGAACTACCTGAGGATCAGGAAGTATTTCTAGAGCTCAACGCAGAGCTTGCTGAAATCTGGCCCAATATCACTGAGAAGAAGCCCTCTCCAGAAGACGCAGAAGAGTGGGAAGGTAAGCCCGGTAAATTGGCGCTGCTTGAACGCTGAGTCGCTGCGGCGGCTTGTGCGTTATCCCGCTAAAGCCGCCGGTAACCGTTAACAGCAGCCATTGAAGTAACGTCTCGCCTATTGATCAAAGGGCGGTATTCCACACCTGTCGGGCGACCTCGGACTCACAGCATCAGCCGCTGCCTTCATCGAACTTGCTGCATCATCATTTCCGCATCGATCTGTCTGCACTGAGCGGTCTGATTCAGTTTGACGGTCACAGGAGTGCGACTGTCGCTCTGCTCTTGGCAAGAAATGCCACATTGGCTCTGCGCACAGTAGGAAGTCTGGGTGATACTCGCTTTCCCTCAGTGGGATGCACTCGCAAGGAGCAGAAAAATACCGCTGTCACTCGCGGCGCGGTAACATGCGCAACGGATCGACCGGCTTGCCATGGCTGCGGATCTCAAAATGGAGTTTCACGCTGTCCGTACCGCTACTGCCCATGCGCGCAATGGTCTGCCCCGCTTTCACCGGAGCACCCTCACGAACCAAGATGGCGTCGTTATGACCGTAGGCACTCAGGTATTGATCATTGTGCTTGACGATCAGCAGCGCACCGTAACCTGTCACACCGGTGCCCGCGTAAACCACCACACCGTCGGCGACAGCCGCCACTGCAGCACCCCGAGTGCCACTGATATCAATCCCCTTGTGCACCGGCTCGGCATAGGACCTCACTACGGAGCCCTCGCTCGGCCATCGCCAGCGGCCCACTGGCTGGTTGCTGCTCGCCACGCTGGGCGATGGCGAGGTTGCCGCGCTCGAACCCGCTTGAGCGCGCGGACTGCTAGACGAAGTGCTCGATGTATTGCGTGCTGAGCGCGCTGTGGTCGATGCACTGGTCACACTTTCCGTCGTACCGACATCAGTCTTCAGGCGCTGACCTACAAAGATGGTATAGGGCGGCGCAATCTTGTTATGCGCAGCCAAAGCGCGAAAATCGACGCCAAGACGAAACGCAATGGCATAGAGCGTATCGCCGCGAGCGACGGTGTAGGGTCTGCCGAGGGGCAACTCAGGGCCATACTGCGGCGAGGCTGACGGTGTACTGTTACCCGTTGTTTGGCCGCCGGAAGTCGATGGGGGATCAATGACCGAACCCTTGTAACCCGGTGGTCGCGGCTGCGCGCCCGAACAACCCACCAACACCAGCGCCGCAACGCTAGCCCCGATCAGCCCCTTGCCTAGCCACCGCATGAGCTCGGCTCGGAAGACATCGAAGCACGCGCCTGACCCAAAAATACCGCCACGAAGAGTCCAAATATCATTGCCAGTCCACAGGCTGCAAGCTGAGCATCGCCCACAAGTTGCGCATACTGCGTCGGGGACAGCGGCACATCCCCGCTAGGCGCTGCGATGCGCCAAGGCCATAGCATCGGCAGAGAGCCCATGATGGCACCCGTCAGCAGCGCCAACAGCGGGGCCGGGTACTGGTCGAGCAATCGGCGGAGCAACCGCGAAAAACCGAGTAATCCAATCGCTGCGCCAAGACCAAACACGGCAATTGTTTGCCAGTCAAACGCCGCGAGCGCCTCAATGACGCTCGCGTAGAGACCAATCAGTAGCAATATAAAGCTCCCTGAGATACCGGGTAAGATCATGGCAACGATCGCCAACATGCCGGCAAAAAAGAAACCCCAGGGCGTGGCGGGCCACGAGGCACCCGACATGAATGTTAGCGCCAACATAACCAGGGCGCCTACGCCACCCCAAAGGACTAAGCTGCCTACTTGCTCACGACTGAATGTCGCTAACAAATACCCACAGCTGGCCGCGACCAGCGAGAAAAAGAAACTCCATAACGGCAGCGGCCATTGTTGCAAGGCCTGTCGCATCATTTGCGCCAAAAGTAAGATGGCCGTCGCAATGCCTAAGAGCAAAGGCAGCAGAAACAGCGCATCAATGTGGCGATAGAGCCCCCGCCACTCGCCTCGCCACAACAGCTGTAATGCTTCTCGATCAAACCGAGTGATCGCCGTGATGAGCCGGTGGTATATGCCCGTGAGCAGCGCAATCGTCCCTCCGGAAACGCCAGGCACAATATCGGCTGACCCCATGGCGAGACCACGCCAAAAGAACGACCAGAATTGACGCATTATTTCTGCAGTCCCGGCAGCATCGGCACGAACTTCACCGATTCAATGACGCGTTCAGAGTAGCCTGCATCTGTACGGGTGACTTCGATCAACTGCTGTTCAGCTCCACCCACCGGGAGTAGCAAACGTCCCCCGAGGGCGAGCTGTTCAAGTAACACCTCAGGGACTCGTTCTGGCGCTGCTGCACCAATGATCACGTCGAAAGGCGCCTCGCTACCCCAGCCATCGAGGCCGTCGCCATGCCGCAAACGAACATTGCGGATACGCAATGCCCTCAGCTGCTGCCGGGACCGATCGAGCAGGCCCTTGATCCGCTCCAGCGCACAGATCTCACCGGCAAAATGTGACAAAACCGCACTCTGATAACCCGAACCACTACCGATCTCAAGTACCTTTTTCGGTCGACCTTGCGCCAAAACAAGCTCGGTCATCCGCGCGACCATATAAGGCTGCGAGATGGTCTGCCCCCAACCAATCGGAAGCGCGGTATCCTCATACGCCCGGTGCGCTAAAGCCTCGTCGACAAAAAGATGGCGTGGTAGCGTGCGAATGACCTCCAACACCTCGTAGTTGACAATGCCCTGTTCCATCAAACGCTGAATCAATCGCTCGCGGGTGCGCTGCGAGGTCATGCCGATGCCTTGATGATTCACTGCGTATTTTCCGATTGCGCACTACACTGCTGAATCAGCGCCACAGCATGGACCGCAATCCCCTCCTCGCGACCCGTATAACCCAAGCCCTCGGTCGTTGTGGCTTTGACATTGACCTGAGTCGACGCGACACCTAAGGTTGCTGCGATCGCACATTGCATTGCCTCGACAAAGGGTGCCAGTTTGGGCTTCTGCGCCACAATGGTGAGATCAACATTGGCCACTTCGTAACCTTGCTCCCTCAGAAGAGAGACCACATGTGCCAATAGTTCTCGGCTATCAGCACCCTGCCAACGGGGGTCGGTATCTGGAAAATGCCGGCCGATATCACCCAAGGCTGCTGCACCGAGTAGCGCATCACAGAGCGCGTGCAGCGCGACATCGCCGTCTGAGTGGGCAATCAAGCCCTGTTCGTGATCAATCCGAACACCACCGAGGGTGATGTAATCTCCCGGACCGAACCGATGCACATCAAAGCCATGCCCTATTCTCATGCCGAGGACTCCACGCTCATTGACTTGAGAAACCACTCCGCCATTTTCAAATCGTGCGGCAACGTCACCTTGATATTGCACAGTGGCCCCTCAATGAGCGCAACGGTGTGCCCCGCCCACTCCATCGCCATCGCCTCATCGGTGACCGCCACGCTGTGCTCTCGGCACTGTGCCAGCGCCTGCCGCAACGGGCCTAGCGGAAACATCTGCGGCGTCTGTGCGCGCCAAAGGCGCTCCCGATCGACGGTTTCCAATACAGCGCCGTCGACATCAACACGCTTCATGGTGTCATTGCAGGGTTGCGCCAAAATAGTTCCGCGGCCAGTGGACTTCGCCGTATCGATGAGCCGTTGCAAATCTGCCAATGGCAAGCAGGGCCTTGCGGCATCATGCACCAAGACCCAATCCGACTCATTGGCCTGTTCGACTAAGCTCTCGAGGCCGGACAACACCGAATCTGCGCGCTCAGCACCACCGGCCGCGCGCAAAACTCGCGGGTCATACAGGCTGGGGATGTTATCGGCGCGGCGATCTGCCGGGTCTAGTACCACGACCACACCACGAATTTCCGCGCAGGACAACAAGCTGCGTAGCGTATGCTCCAGCAGCGGATGGCCTGCCAAGGAAAGGTATTGCTTGGGGACTTCAGCGGCCATTCTACGACCAAATCCAGCCGCAGGGACGACAGCCCAGAGACTACTCACGGACGGCCCTCTGTTGCTGGGTCGGTCGGGAACTGATAGTAAATCTCGTCTTCTTTCACCAGACCCAGCTCTTCTCGCGCTCTGGATTCAATCACCTGGGTGCCCTGCTTGAGCTCGACCACTTGCCGCTCTAGCGTGTCATTGCGTCGTTCCAGCTCCGAGTTGGTCGCAGTCTCCGCAGTCACACGCGCACCTAAACGCGACGCTTCCGCGATGCCCCCATCACCAAGCCAAAGCTGCGCCTGAAGCCAGACCAACAACCCACGCAATACGGCCAGGCGCCAACTCATCGCTCACGCACGCTCGAATTCAGCACGACCGCGGTAGGGTGCCGTGAGGCCGAGTTCGGCTTCAATACGCAACAATCGGTTGTATTTCGCGACGCGATCGGAACGACAGAGAGAGCCCGTTTTGATCTGACCCGCGCCAGTGCCCACAGCGAGATCGGCAATGGTTGCATCTTCGGTCTCTCCTGAGCGATGAGAGATCACTGCCGTGTAGCCAGCCGCCCGCGCCATGGCAATGGCGTCGAGGGTTTCAATCAACGACCCGATTTGATTGAATTTAATCAAAATCGAATTCGCAATACCCTCGTCAATTCCCCGCTTGAGAATTTTTGTATTGGTCACAAACAGGTCATCGCCGACGAGTTGCACGCGCTGGCCCAGTTTTGCCGTCAGTGTCGCCCACCCAGACCAATCCGATTCGTCCAGGCCGTCCTCAATAGAGATAATCGGATGACTCGCTGCAAGATCCGCCAAATAGTCCGCGAATTCCTCACTACTAAAATCGCGACCATCGCCGCTCAAGTGATAGCGGCCATCTCGATAAAACTCCGAAGCGGCACAGTCCAAAGCGAGCGTAACGTCAGTGCCTAATTGATAACCGGCCTTTGCAACTGCCTCAGCGATCACCTCGAGTGCCGCCGCATTAGAAGGTAAATCGGGTGCAAAACCACCCTCGTCACCCACAGAGGTTGCCAGGCCTCGTTCACTCAAAACCTTCTTCAGGTGATGAAAGATCTCAGCGCCGATCCGCAAGGCCTCTGCGAAACTATTTGCAGATACCGGCTGAATCATAAATTCCTGAATATCGACGTTATTATCCGCGTGCTCACCGCCGTTTAAAATATTCATCATCGGTACAGGCATCGTGAGCGACTCATTACCTGCGAGTTGCGCAATATGCCGATAGAGTGGCACGCCTGCTGACATCGCCGCAGCCTTGGCGGTCGCCAACGATACGGCCAATATGGCGTTAGCACCGTATTTGGCTTTGTTCTCCGTGCCATCAGCGTCGATCATCGCCTGATCGATGGCACGCTGATCCGCAGCATCGTGACCGATGAGCAATTCACGAATGGGACCATTCACATGGCCCACCGCATTGAGGACACCTTTCCCGAGGTAGCGCGTGGGATCCCCGTCGCGTAACTCAAGTGCCTCGCGCGTTCCCGTAGAGGCGCCAGAAGGCGCGCACGCCGACCCCATCGCGCCATCTTCCAAGGTCACCTCTGCCAAGACTGTGGGATTGCCTCGAGAATCCAATACCTCGAAAGCGCGCACGTCTACGATCTCACTCACTCCGTCCTCTCCTTGAGTTATTTAAACGATAGTCAGGGGCGGCAATGATTTCACTAGATCATCGCAGGCCTTAATCTGTTTCAAAAAGGGTTCGAGTAGCGCCAGCGGAAGCGCGCTAGGACCATCGCACAGTGCCTGATCGGGGTTGGGATGGGCCTCGAGAAATAATCCGGCCAGGCCAAGCGCCATGCCGGCACGCGCCAGCTCAAGGACCTGCGACCGCCGACCACCCGACGCGGCATCGCCTGGATCACGACGTTGCAAGGCATGGGTGACATCGAAAATGAGCGGCACACCACCGGTGACCCGACGCATGACACCAAAACCCAACATATCAACGACCAGATTGTCGTAACCAAAATTACTGCCACGTTCACAGACCATCAGCTGGTTGTTACCCACTTCGCGGAACTTATCGACGACGTTCGCCATTTGCTCCGGACTCAAAAACTGTGGTTTCTTGATATTGATGGGTCGCCCTGTCGACGCCATAGCCGCCACTAAATCGGTTTGGCGCGCTAGAAATGCTGGCAACTGGAGCACATCGCAAACCGCTGCCGCGGGGGCGGCCTCTTCGGGGGTGTGCACGTCGGTAATCACGGGAAGACCATACTGACTCTTCACCTCAGCGAGGATCTCAAGACCCTCATGAAGGCCTGGACCGCGAAACGAATGAATCGATGAGCGATTGGCTTTGTCAAACGATGCCTTGAAAATCAGGCCAATCCCCAGTGCCTCACAGACGCGTTGGTATTCCGCTGCGACCTCAAGCGCAAAGCTGCGACTTTCGAGCACATTAACGCCACCGAGCAAGACCATCGGCCGATCGTTGCCGATTTGCAGGCCTGCGACATCAATTCTCGTCATTGGCTCCATGCGCTACGCCTCTTTACGGTTTGCAGTGAAGGCCAGCGCAGCCTCGATATAGCTGGTAAACAGTGGGTGACCACCACGGGGTCGCGAGGTGAATTCGGGGTGAAACTGACAGGCTAGGAACCAGGGATGATCAGACAGTTCAATCATCTCAACGAGCTCGTGGTCCTTGGACCAACCCGAGATTTTCATGCCCGCGGCCTCAAGCTGAGCGACATAGTTGTTGTTGACCTCATAGCGGTGACGATGGCGCTCGTGAATCGTCTCTGCGCCGTAAACACGACGCGCCAAACTATCGTCCACCAGATGACAGGGCTGCGCCCCGAGTCGCATGGTGCCACCCTTATCCGATTCCTCACTGCGCACCTCGACATCACCAGCGGCGGTTTGCCACTCGGTAATCAGCGCGATAATCGGATGCGGCGTATCCGCCTCCATCTCAGTCGAATGCGCGCCGCTCAGACCACACACATGGCGCGCGTATTCGATCATTGCGACGTGCATCCCAAGGCAGATCCCTAAAAAGGGTACGCCGCGTTCACGCGCGTAGCGCACAGCAGCGATTTTGCCACTCACCCCACGATCGCCAAAACCACCCGGTACCAAAATCGCGTCGAGGTGATCGAGCAGGTGCGTTCCCCTGGTCTCGATGTCCTCGGCATCGATATACTCGATATCGACGCGAGAAAGTGTTTGCAAGCCAGCGTGACTCAATGCTTCATTCAGTGACTTGTAGGCATCAGCAAGATCGATATATTTGCCCACCATGCCCACCTTGACCGACCCTCGACGATCACTCAGCTCTCGTCGAACGACATCATCCCAATCGCTTAAATCAGGGGCGGGGCAATCCATCTGGAATCGCTCAACGATGAAATCGTCCAGACCATCAGCGCTCAGATTGGCCGGAATCTTGTAAATTGAATCTGCATCCAGCAAGGGAATCACGGCCCGGGCTTCAACGTTGGTGAACAAGGCGATTTTACCGCGAGCGCCCTCATCGATCGGGACCGAGCTTCGACAGAGCAATACATCAGGCTGGAGACCAATCGAGCGCAGTTCTTTCACCGAGTGCTGGGTGGGCTTGGTCTTAATTTCTCCCGCCGTTGGGATATAGGGCACTAAGGTCAGATGCATCAGTACGGCGCTGTTGCTGCCGACTTCGAGCTTTAATTGCCGGATGGCCTCCAAAAATGGCTGACTCTCGATATCGCCCACGGTCCCACCGACCTCTACGACGGCGACATCAGCACCCTCAGCACCTCGGATCACGCGTCGCTTGATCTCGTCGGTAATATGGGGAATGACCTGCACTGTACCACCCAGATAATCACCGCGACGCTCTTTTCGTAGCACAGCATCGTAGACCCGCCCGCTGGTGAAATTGTTGCGCTTGCCCATGGTGGCGTGGGTAAAACGCTCATAGTGCCCGAGATCCAAATCGGTCTCGGCCCCGTCTTCAGTCACGAACACCTCGCCGTGCTGGAAAGGACTCATGGTGCCCGGATCCACATTGATATAGGGATCAAGCTTGAGCAGGGTGACCTTGAGACCTCGCGCTTCCATGAGCGCAGCGAGCGACGCAGCGGCAATCCCCTTGCCGAGAGAGCTGACCACACCACCGGTTACGAATACGTATTTCGTCATGCTGACCACCTAGCGACTGAGGGGTCGGAACGCCGCCTGATTAGGTGGCTACCATCCGGACTCCGATGGGCGTTCAGTCTACCACCATGGCACCAACCGCTCAACGAAAGTGACACGTCTTTGAAGCAGTTTTACTGCGCCAGAACACGCCAGTCTGGGAGCCAGCCAGATTCCTCTCTCAGCGCTGGCGGTATTTCCTGATCTGGCGAGGCAATCCCCCACAAGCCCAGTGGTTGGCCCTCAAAGGTCAAAAGGGGTAGCTGATCTCGCCACCAGGGCGGCACCTGATGCGTCTGCATCAGCCGTCGAGCCGATTTAGCCCGTCCGCGGTCGGGGACTCGGTCGCCTGGCTGCGATGTCACGAGCCGTAATTGCGTGCCCTGGCGCCACCCCGGTGAGGCCCTCATCCATCGCAAAGTGCTGGTCGCCACGACGGTTTCCTCGGCCACGGTGACCACATCAGGGAACGCGTGAACGCGCGCCGGCTGATGCCAATAGACCGCATCTTGCCAACGAGAGAGAATCCCATTGTGTAGGGTCAAACTCGGTAACCGGTCCGCGCGACTCTCTAAGATCTGACGAGAAAACTCCATCAGACGGCGGTGATCTGGCGCCTGCTGACCCAACTCAATCAGCCAGAGATGTAGCGCCGTTGCCAGCGCCTGTTGTGAACCTTCCTGTTTGATCGTCAAACCGGGCTCACCAAACCTGTTGCGAATGGCCGGCCATCGGTCATGCTGCAACGCGGACCAGGTTTGCTGCTGCAACTGCGCCGAGCGCGCAATATTTTGCCGATATCCTGGAAAACGCGACTCGATAAGAGAGAGCAGCTGATGTCGGATGAAATTCCGATCCAAGCCCACATCCTCGTTACTCGGATCTTGAATGGTCGTCAGTGCCTCTGATCCAGCAATCGCAGCCAAGTGACTCCGCGCAAGGCCCAACAATGGCCGAATCAATACACCCTCACCGAGATCTCGACGCGCGGGCATACCCGACAGGCCGCGCGGACCACTGCCACGAAGCAACCGGTACACCACGGTTTCGACCTGGTCATCGAGGTGGTGCGCGAGCAATAGGCGCTCCCCAGGTTTGAGTGCTTCTTCGAACACGCTGTAACGCGCCGTGCGCGCCGCCGCTTCCAGTCCCATCCCCTGAGACTGGTCGACGTCGACCCGCACTAATTGAAAATCAACGCCCGCGCGCGTGGCCATCGCTTGCGCTTGAGCGGCCCATTGATCAGCCTGATCGGAGAGACCATGATGGACATGTAACGCAGTGATTGGCGGCAGGTCAGCACGATGGCGCCATTCCCCAAGGACATGGAGCAGCACCGCACTATCGAGACCACCGGATAAACCCACCCACCAGCGTGGCGCCGATCGATCGGCCTCGGTTGCTGCGGCAAGTGCCGCAATCGCCTCTTCCAGCAAGTTAATTGCCGTAGGACATCAGCCGTCGGTAACGTGCTTCGAGCATCGCTTCGGTATCCATGGCGGATAATCGATCGACTTCAGTGATGAGGTGCGCACGGACTCGCTCGGCCATCAGATCAGGATCGCGATGGGCACCGCCCAGCGGCTCCTGAATCGTTGCATCAACAATCCCCAACTCTTGGAGTTTGGCAGAGGTCACGCCCATGGCCTCGGCAGCTTCGGCCGCATATTCAGAACTCTTCCAAATGATATTGGCGCAGCCTTCCGGTGAGATCACAAAGTAAGTGGCGTACTGCAACATGGCCAAATGATCACCCACACCAATACCCAGCGCACCACCCGAGGAGCCCTCGCCGATCACTATGCAGACTATCGGCGTCCTCAACCGAGACATCACCGCCAAGTTCTGCGCAATCGCTTCGCTAATACCGCGCTCTTCCGAATCAATTCCGGGATACGCGCCAGGCGTATCGATGAGTGTGATCACCGGCATCTTAAACCGCTCGGCCATCTCCATCAGGCGCTGGGCTTTGCGGTATCCCTCGGGCTTGGGCATGCCAAAGTTGCGCGCCACCTTGTCTTTGACGGATCGACCCTTTTCCTGGCCGATCACCATAATCGGGCGACCATTCAATCGGGCGATACCACCCACGATGGCTTTGTCATCGGCAAAACGACGATCGCCGTGCAACTCATCAAACTCTGTAAACAAACGCGGGATATAGTCCAAGGTATACGGACGCTGTGGGTGACGCGCCACACGGACGATATCCCACGGACTGAGATCGGCATAAATTTTCTCGGTGAGTTTGAGGCTTTTGGCCTGCAGGCGCTCGACTTCCTCAGCGATGTTGATTTCAGCGTCAGCACCCACGCCCCGCAACTCCTCGATCTTCATCTCGAGTTCAGCAATCGGTTGCTCAAAATCTAAGTAATTGGGGTTCATAAAGCGCGTCCGCTATCATGGCGCCGGTCTGGGCGCGTCGCTGTAGAGAGGCAGTCTACAAACCCGCAATCGTTTCGTCACGCCAATTGGTAAACTTACCAAGCAAAAAAATGTTCAAGGACACCCGATTCTTGGCCCTGCGCCATACTGAGGACGCGAAAACATCGGATGACTATCAACACAACGCCCACAGGAGAGCGGCTTGAAGCGCCGCGGATGATCCTGGCGCCCATGGAAGGCGTGATCGACGCTGTCATGCGAGAACTGCTCACGAGTATCGGTGGCTATGAACGTTGCGTCACCGAATTTGTGCGCGTGTCCCAAACCATTCTTCCAGCGCGCGTTTTCCTGCGCTTATGCCCAGAACTGAAAGAAGGCGGCAGGACCCCATCTGACACGCCGGTCTACGTACAGCTTTTGGGCTCTGACTGTCGCCTGATGGCGGACAATGCCGCCGTCGCCGACGATTTGGGCGCGCTGGGTATCGACCTCAACTTTGGCTGCCCGGCAAAGACAGTGAATCGTTCCGAGGGCGGCGCCAGCCTCCTCAAAACGCCGCATATCATTCGAGACGTCTGCCGTGCAGTCCGTGACCGCGTGAACCCAGACAAACCCGTCACGGCAAAGATTCGGCTCGGCTTCGACGATGATCGCGACTTCGAAACATTGCTAAGACTGCTTGAAGATACAGGCATTAGCGAGCTCACGATTCACGCAAGAACGCGGCGCCAAGGCTACCGTCCGCCCGCTCACTGGGGAAAAATTAAGCTCGCTCACCAACATCTCCCCTACCCAGTCATTGCCAATGGAGAGCTGTGGAGTCCTGCAGATGTTCGCGCATGTCTCGCAGCCAGCGGCGCGCAGGCCGTCATGCTGGCACGAGGCGCATTGTGTCGACCTGACCTCGCTCGCGCCGTCTTGGCTGACTACGGCACCAATGACGCGCCACCGATAAGCTGGGATGATATTCGCGGCTACTTACTCGCATTCCTTGATGCCAATTGTGCCCGATACGACGCGCGCTACGCGGTGAACCCAGTGAAGCAATGGTTGGTTTACCTAAAACACTATCACCCGCAAGCCGCGCGACTTTTCGATGTCGCCAAACGGATCACCGATTCGAACGCCATGCGCGCACTGATCCTCGAACAAGCGGTGGCTAAAGTGGCCTGAATCCGGAATACTCTGACAACTACATCTATGGGAGCGGATATGAATACTGCAGCGAGCGCATCACGTGACCTTCTAGGGCACCCAAAGGGTCTCTACATCTGCTTTGGTACTGAGCTTTGGGAACGATTTTCATTCTACGGTATGAAATACCTGCTTTTGCTCTACCTCACCAAATACCATCTCTTTACCGACGAAGCGGGGCTTGGCGTGCTCGGTAGCTATACCGCGCTGGTCTATGCGATGCCGGTGATTGGCGGCTTAATCGCCGATCGTTTCCTCGGTATGCGCCGCGCAGTGGTTTTCGGTGGCTTGCTATTGGTTTTCGGTCACCTCGGCATGGCCTTTGAGGGCGAAGCTGCTCGGCAAACAGCGGCCGGTGTTGTACAAGATACCCAAGCGCTCGAAGTATTCTACTTTTCGCTGGCGCTCATCATCATGGGCGTAGGCTTTCTCAAGCCCAATATCTCGACGGTGGTGGGCAAACTCTATGGCGAGGGAGACAGCCGCCGCGACTCGGGGTTCACCATCTTCTACATGGGGATCAATCTCGGTGCCTTCACCGCCACGCTACTGTGCGGCTGGTTGGGTGAGGTCTATGGTTGGGCTTACGGCTTTGGTGCCGCGGGCATCGGGATGCTTATCGGTTTGGCACTTTTCTTATGGGGACAAGATTATCTTGAGGGCCATGGCGAGGCGCCCAGTGTAGACGCGCTCAAGGCGCGAAAAGGGCCTTTATCAACGGAACATTGGATCTACGCTCTGGCGGTGGCTGGCGTCTTTGTTATCTGGCAACTGGTCCGCTTCTCTAGCGTTGTCGGCGACGTCCTCAACGTGACCTCGCTTGCTGTGTTGCTCGGCCTCGCCTGGTTTCTAACCTATCGCTGTGACAAAGAGCAGCGTGGGCGAATGTTTGTCCTCATCGTCCTCACAGTCTCAACCGTTGTTTTCTGGTCATTGTTTGAACAGGCTGCGGGTTCCATGACGCTCTTTGCAGACCGCGTCACCGACAAGTCTCTGCTAGGAATCGAACTGACAGCAGCGCAATTCGGTGCAGCAAATGCGTTTTTTATCTTTACGCTGGCGCCAGTATTTGCCCTGCTATGGACTTGGCTGGGTCGAAACAATCTTGAACCGTCCACGCCCGTCAAATTTGCGCTGGGCATCATGCAAGCCGGACTTGGATTTGGCGCCCTCGTATACGGTGCGAACAATCCGGATCAAGCTGGACTGGTGTCGGCTTGGTGGCTGGTACTCGCGTACTTGCTACACACCACAGGAGAGCTCTGTTTGAGCCCGGTCGGGTTGTCCGCGGTCACTAAACTGTCGGTCCCAAGCGTTGTGGGCGTCATGATGGGTACCTGGTTCTTGGCTTCAGCTTACTCTGGCTATGTCGCACATAAGATCGGCCAGTTGGCCGCAGTGCCTACAGTCGATGGCTCGATCACCGATATCGGCTTAGCACTTGAGCGCTTCGCCGGGCTATTTGATCAGCTGCTATGGATTGGCCTCGCTGCTGGGGCCGTTATGCTGGTGCTGTCGCCGGTACTGAAGCGGCTTATGTTTGGCGTTCGCTGAGCGGCACCACCTCACGACCTCGAAGGCGGGCCAAGCCCGCCTTCCAGTCGTGCCCAACAAGGTATAACGCGGGCACCATAATCAAGCTGACAAAAAGTGCAAACAGGACGCCAAAAGCGAGAGAGGTAACCGCGCCTTTCAAAAATTCTGCGTCTGTCGAGCGTTCCACCATGATCGGAATCAATCCCACGACCGTGGTCACCGTTGTTAACAAAATCGGCCGGAAGCGATTAACCGCGGCATCGCGCACCGCATCAATAGGGCTGAGGCCATCGCTCTCACGTCGCCTGATGTAATCCACAAGTACCAGATTATCATTCACCACAACACCCGCCGCTGCGCCGATACCAAAATAAGAAAATAGATCCATCGGAACATTGAGAATCATGTGTCCAAACACCGCCCCCATGAACCCGTAGGGAATGGCCGTCATAATCAGCAAGGGGAGCGAATAGGAGCTAAAAGCCACCGCTATCAAGGCGTAGATCACCAAAATCGCAATGGTATACAGCGTTGTGATTTCGGCAAAAAACTCTTCTTCAGCCTCTTGCTGCCCCGCTCTCAGTACGGACAAGCCTGGGTATTTTTCTTCGAGTCCCGGTACGAAGTTTTTGTAAACCGCGTCATTAATCTGCGCCATAGACTCGGGACCGACTGCTGCCGTCACCGTGAGGATACGTTCTCCATCGCGACGCGTAATTTTTTGAACGCCGGTCGACAGCTCAACATCGGCAATTGAAAACAGCGGGATCTGACGCCCATCAGCTGTACGAATCCGGAAATCCTCAAGCGAAGATAAGTCTTCTCGCGTGGCAATTGGATAGCGCACCATCACACGGACGTCCCCGGAATCCCGTGGCAAGCGCTGCACTTCCTCACCAAAGTAGGCTTGACGCACCTGCCGACTCACCTCCGACAATGACACCCCTAACTTCTCGGCACCCGGCTTCAGTGTGAACAACAGTTCAGAGGTTTCTCCACGCTGGCTATCGCGGACAAACTCGGTTTTGTCATAACCGCGCAGATGCAGTTGCAAATCCTCACTCGCCGACTGCAAAGCCTCAAGATCTTTGTGTTGTAACCGAAATGACACCTCGTTCTCGTTCGTGCCCATGGAGTAATTGACCTGAATATCTTCGGCATCAGGAATATCGCCCACCAGCTCACGGAACCGCTCAGCGACCTCGCGGACACTCATATCGCGGACTTCAGGGGGCGCCATACGGACCACCGCGACGACATTTTCTCGCCGCGAGCGGGTGTACCAACTTTCGACTGCCTTACCAGAGCCACCGCTCAGCTCCGCTGCCGCTTCAACTTCAGTAACCAGCTGACGTTCGGCATCTTGCAGTTGCGCCAAGACCCCCATAGCCCGGGAATAGGGTGTACCCGAGGGTAAATCAACACTGATAAAGATCTGCTCATTGTCCACTTGAGGGGAAAAGTAAAAGGCGACCCATCCGCTCATTAATAAGCCGATCGAAATAATAAAGCCCGAAACAAACACCATCACGGTGGTGTATCGCAGTCGTAAACACTTCTCTAGGAATGGGCCGTAGGTATTCTTCGCAAAATCGACGATCTTGTGGGCGAATTGCTGCTGTTTCAGTGCCAATCCGGAAAGGTTCTTTCTCGGCTCAATATGCCGCAGGTGAGAGGGTAGGATGAGAAACGCTTCGATTAGTGACGCAGTCAGAGCCAGAGTAATCACCAACGACAGCTGGCGTGTCATTTGTGCGGAGACCCCAGATAAAAACAGCCAAGGCGCAAAAGCGACCATCGTGGTCAACACTGCAAAGATCACCGGGCGCGCAACGGCGATTGTCCCCTCAACGGCTGCCTCAGGTCCAGGCAGATTGTAGTCATGGGTGTAGTTATGAATACTCTCCCCAACGACAATCGCATCATCGACGACGATGCCGAGGACCAACAGAAAGGCAAATGTCGACATCACGTTGAGCGACACGTCGTAACTCGGTAGCAAAGCAAAAGCTCCCAAGAAAGCGACGCCAATACCCGCCGTTACCCACAGCGCGACGCGAGGCCGCAGCGCCAAGATCAAGACACAGAAAACAAGCGCTAAGCCCATGTAAGCGGACTTCTCAATGGTGCTCATACGCGCACGATAGATATCCGCCGTATCAAACCAGAGCGAGACCTCGACCGACTCAGGCAGAGTGGGCTGAACCGCTTCAATCCAAGCTTGCACAGACTCGGAGGACTTCACCACTTGCATATTATCGGTGGACATGACTTGAATCAGCACCGCGGGACGGCCGTTCAGCGTCGCCAAAATTTCTTCTTGTTCGAAACCATCGATGACCTCGGCCACATCACCGACTTTGATCGTGGCGCCGTCCGCGCTTTGGCGAATGATGATCGATTCAAAATCATCCTCGTTGTCCGCCAAGTTTGATGCCCTGAGCTGAATATCGCCGGTAGGCGTCCGAACCGATCCCGCAGAAACATTGAGGGAACTTGCACGAATCGCTACAGCAACATCGCTGAAGGTCAAATCGTAGCGACGCAATGCCTCTTCCGAGAGTTCAATGGTGACTTCCTCGGGACGAGAGCCGAACAGGTCTACCTTGGATACGTAGGGCTGTCGAGCAAGATCGTTGCGCAACTCCTCTGCGAGTCTTGTCAACGGGCGTTCACCGATATCACCGGCGACAGCCACTCGAATCATTTCGTAATTGTATTCCTGGCGCTTAACTCTTGGATTTTCGATGTCTCTTGGGAATGATGTAATCGAATCCACCGCATTTTTCACGTCATTGAGAAATCCGTTCGGATCGATACCAGGATAGGTTTCGACCGTTACAAAACCAAAGCCCTCCTGCGATTGCGAGGTAAAACGATACACATTCGTCAAATTCTTCAGCGACTCTTCAACACGAGCTACTAGCTGTTGCTCAACCTCCTTGGGTGATGCACCGCGCCATGCCAATTCGATCTGGATTGTATCGGGCGTAACCCCAGGCATCGCCTCTTTCTCGATATGGTCTAGACCCAACCAACCTGAAATGGCGATGATCAACATCAACAAATTTGCAGCGACGGGATTGCGTACCCACCAAGCGACCAGACTTCTCATCGGAGCCCCCTTAATGCGCGACAGACGCGCGGCCCGCGACGTCTATCTGCAGTTGCTCCTCAATGGACTGCAAGCGCATCCCTGGAATGGGATTGCGAATAGCAGACACCACAACCAACTCGCCGAGAGCGACGCCCGATGCGATGACGGCAAATTCACTGTTTCTAAAGTCGACGTCGACCTGCCTGATTTCGAGTAACCCTTCGGCGTTGATGACATAGACCTGATTGCCCGCTCGCAAGCCAGCCGCAGGTATGGTCAGTGCTTGCTCGACCAGACGGCCGTTAATTCGTGCATCGACAAACAATCCAACCGCCAACGGCATGGCCTCAAGTTTACCGTAGGGGTCGTCGACCTCAGCAGTGGCGTAAATAGTACGTGTGTCCCGAGATACTGAAGCATCCAAACGCTTGATAGCGCCGGTCCAATAGTAACGCTGGCCCGCTATCTCAGCAGAGAGATCGACGACTAGCCCAGTCTCATTGTCCGCCGCATGATATCCAATTGGAACACCCATCGCCGCCAGCTGCCGGTCTGTTAGCGGCAAACGAATTTCCACCCGGTCAGTGGAAAAAGCCTTGCCGACTGACTTACCCGGCGACACAAACTGCCCAAGATCGACTGATGTCGATTGAATTCTGCCGGCGAAGGGCATAGAAATACGCGTCCGCGCGAGATTGGTCTCCGCGAGCGCTAAATTTGTTGTCGCAGCGTCTACAGCAGCCTCGGCTCGAGCGACCTGCGGCTTTTTGAGCGCCAGCGGTGATGGATTGCTTTGTCCCGCCAGCTGTTGTCTTGCCACATCGGCATCCGCGAGAGCCTGCGCAAGATCGACGCGTGCACTCGCCAGGCGCGCCCGCGCCTCCAACACCGCTGTTTTATAATCAGTATCCTCTATTTGCAGCAGCGTTTCTCCCGCATTGAAACGTCCGCCTTCGACAAATTCGTCAGAAACTGCGATCACTCGGCCGCCCACCTGCGCCACCACATCGCTTTCAAAACGCGCGCGCACCTCACCATTCGTATCGACAGCTAGCTGAGCATCCGTCAGACGCACTGGCGCTGCATGCACACTGAGTGGTCGAGGCGGCTCGACATTGGGTTCGGGTTTTGGGCCTGTGATCTGCAGAACCACAACAATGATCACACCACCGATCAATACCGCAATAGGCATGACCGCACGCCGTAACCGAGATGCCATATTCTACTCCCTGAGCTCTAAAACATTACGGGATGAGTGATCGTGCACTGGCCCACTAACAATAAGCCTTCAATCTGCTAGCCGTCCAACTCAACAAAAGACATAGACTTTCACTTTTTCATGTCGGCTAACCAAATCAGCCACAGGCACACCTTGACTCATTCGACGCTCACGTCTCTCGCGGGGCGAATTGTATCAAGCACAGACGACACAAGCACTAACACCAATGATGAATAAGTTGCTATCTTTCGCTATGTTCAGTGGCCTCAAGTCCTGCGGCCAGAAAAATAAGGATCCGCTATGACTGTCGAGCAATTATCGAGAGACTTCGATCTCGTGGTATACGGTGCAACCGGCTTCACCGGTGCTTTGGTCGCCGAATATCTCAACGAGATCAAACCCCAGCTGCGGTGGGCTATCGCAGGTAGAGACTCGACAAAACTGGAGCAATTACGAACGCGTTTTGGTCGACCCGATCTGCCAATAGTGATCGCCGATGCCAATCAACCGGACACCCTAGAGCAACTTGCGGCGAAGTCTCGCGTTATTATTTCCACGGTGGGACCTTATGCGCAGTACGGCACAGCGTTGGTGAAAGCGTGTGCGGATCACGGGACACACTACTGCGATCTCACTGGAGAGCCGCAATGGATGGCCGCCATCTATCCAGAAGTCAATGGCCGTGCTCAAGAGACCGGTGCCCGCATCGTCCATTGCTGTGGCTTTGATTCCATCCCGTCTGATCTCAGCGTCTATCTCGCACAAAAAACCTTCAGAGAGCGCTACGGTGTTTACGCCACAACAGTATCTGGCCGTATGGGCCGCTCACTTGGTGCGGCGAGTGGTGGCACTATCGCCAGCATGCTTCTTGCGGTAGAACAGGCAGCGAGTGACACCGCCATCCGCCGCCTTCTGGCGAACCCCTATTCCCTGTACCCAGAAGACCTACCCGCCGGGCCGAGAGTCGACGAGATAAAACGTGCAACCTGGGATGAGCAGTTCAACAGCTGGGTTGGCCCCTTTGTGATGGCCGCGATCAATACCAAGGTCGTCAATCGCTCCAACGCGCTGATGGGTCTGCCCTACAGCGACCAGTTTCGCTACGACGAAGCGCAGCTGTGCAAACAACGACGCCAGGCGGTGCTGCTCTCCTTGGGTTCTGCAGCGGGGATGCTCGCCGCGGCACTCACACCAACCCGCGCGCTACTGCGAAAAGTCCTCCCCAAACCCGGCGAAGGTCCAAACGCGGAGCTACGCGAGAAAGGATTTTTCGAGTTCTATGCGCAGGCGCACCACCCTGAGGATCCTGCCGCGAGTGTACGAATTAAGGTGAGTGGGCGTCGAGACCCCGGTTATGGCGCGACCTCTCGAATGCTAGCCCAGAGTGGACTGTGCTTAGCAGAAGACGACCTAACGGTTGGCGGCGGTGTCTGGACCACTGCAAGCGCCATGGCAGAACCGCTGTTACAGCGACTCGCCAAGGTTGATGTCGAGTTCAGCGAAATTCAGGCGAATCAAAGTTAATTTAATGAACTGCCGCCCGTCGATTGGTTGGGAAGAGGGTCGAAATCGAAGCGCTGACCGCCAACTGTCGCTTCGAACATTAAACCACCGCGGGTGATGGTGAAAATAGCCATGCCTTTGCGATATCCATAATGCTTGACCTCAGTATCGGATGCGCTAGTCACCGATGTGCTTGCACCACCGCCTGTGGACGTCTCCGCCGTTGACGCTGCCGTGAGGGCCACCGCTGTGACCTGAGCACCAAACTCAAATTGGTCCGAAGTGAACTCACGAAGCGCTCGCGCGTCCTCAAAAAACACAATTTGGCTGAAGGCCTGACCACCGATCTGCAGGCCTACCGTGGCTTGTCGCATTTTACTGCGACCAATGGCGACACCTCGTTCAAAAACTCGACCAGTGCCGTAGGCACCGCCGACGAAAAAACCGCCCTTACCGATATCGGGGAATACCGCATAGCCGTAGGATGAATCAATAAATTCACCCGCGCCGGCTGCGCGAAAGGCCTCAACCGTTTCTTGATACTCATCAGCCCAGGAGACTTGAGCCATTAGTACACAGAGAACTGCCAGTAGAGCACGCATTGTGGTCATCACCTCTTCCTCCTCACCGCTTTGCCGCGTAGTCTATTGCCGGCGCGTGTGATTGGCCAGCCCCCAACGCCACCACTATTGCCATCACTGCAGGGGAACTTCTGAGAAACGTCTTACCACGCCGCGACAGTACCGTCCTTGCGCATCTCTGTTGCACCGCTCAACACGCCGGTTTCTGGGTCTCGAGCAATCGCCTGATACCCGCCAAATATCGAGCCGTCACTGTTAATCTTTACTCGGTGACCCAGCGCGCTCAAGGCTTCCGCGGTGGCCACTGGCACGCCGGGCTCAAGATAGAGCGTACCGATGGACTCCGGAGAGCCACCATCGGGACTCGCCCCACCGTCGTGGAGAAATCGTGCCGCATCACCTGCTTCCTGAAGCGTCATATTGAAGTCGACTAGGTTCACGATAATTTGCACATGGCCTTGTGGCTGCATACCCCCACCCATCAAACCAAAACTCATCCAGGGATGACCATCGCGCATAGCAAAGGCTGGGATAATCGTATGAAACGGCCTCTTCCCGGGCTCGTAGGCGTTAGGATGTTGCGGGTCCAAAGAGAATAGCTCTCCCCTGTCCTGCAACATAAAGCCCAATCCATCAGGAACCAGTCCTGACCCCATCCCTCGATAATTGGATTGAATCAGCGAGACCATCATGCCGTTGCCATCTGCGACCGTGAGATATGTGGTATCGCCCTCACCCTCCAACAGCGGCTCAACCAACACATCGGCTGGGAGTACCCTATCCATCTGGATTCGCCCTGCGAGTTGCTTGGCAACTGCTTCGCTCAAGAGTGTATCAATCGGTATTCGCGCGAAATCCGGATCTGCAAAAGTCTGTGCCATGACCGAAAACGCCAACCGCTTAGCCTCGACCATGAGATGGAACACTTCGGGGTCACCGCGCTCATAGTCGCGCAGATCCCATTGTTTCAAGATATTCAGCATGATCAACGCAGCAAAGCCTTGACCATTGGGGGGTAATTCAAATAACTCAATCCCGTGATAATCGGTACTTCGAGGTGTCACCCATTCACCGTGATGAGCGGCGAGATCTGCTCGTGACAGATCACCCCCTATACGCGTCATGTACTGACCGATCACCTCCGCAATCTGACCACGATAGAACGCATCACGACCCTGAAGGGCAATCAACTCAAGCGTATGGGCTAGATCGGGATTGCGGAAAATTTCTCCAGCCAGTGGAGCGCGCCCCTCACTAAAGTACAAGTGACGGGCGTTATCGAACTCCTCAATCATGGGTGCGACCTGCTCAAATCGCGCCATGTTGTTGGCAAATGCCTTCGCAATAATGGGTGCAACAGGTACACCGACACGGGCGTAACCCACTGTCGGCGCAAGAATATCGCTCATAGGCAGTCGACCGAATCGCTCGTGTAAAGCAAACCAACCATCAACGGCTCCGGGCACCGTAACGGGTAAAGATCCATGAGAGGGTATGCCCTGATAGTCCTCAGCCAATTGCCCGCGCGCTTTCAGCGCAGCAATCTGCGCTTGTAAGGAGGCTAGATCGCGACGCATGGGAGAACGACCAGAACCGTTATAGCCACTCAAAGTCTCGGTAACGGGATCCCATACGATGGCAAAAAGATCGCCACCCATCCCATTGCCGGTGGGTTCAACAAATCCCAATAGCGCGTTCGCGGCGATAGCGGCATCGACAGCGGAGCCACCCGCCTGCAAGACATCAATAGCCACTTGTGATGCGAGAGGATGTGCGGTGGCCGCCATACCATGGCGTGCGTAAACGACACTGCGGGACCAGTCGGCACCAACGGCGCGACCACCCGGCCCAAGTGCTTCTGCCTCCGACAGACTCGGGAGCCAGAAGCAAAATACGAGGCCGATAAAACATATTTTGCTTCGACGCGTCATGGCTTTGCTCCTGTGACAACTCGCGTTTGTGTATGATGCGCCGAGGAGCGTTCGCCAAGAGATGTTGAGCATCAGCGCCAGCGCGTTGAATCATCAGTAAGGATAACCGTTTAATGGACTCTAATCCCAGCGTTGCTTTTATCGGCCTTGGTGCAATGGGCTTCCCGATGGCGGGCCATTTGGTCAGGGCCGGATTGAGTGTTTCGGTGTTCAACCGCACCCGTGGGCGCGCCGAGTCTTGGGCGACCGCGCACCAAGGCGTCATTGCCGATTCCCCATCGGCTGCGGCGAGAGGCGTCTGCGTCGGCAATGATGATGATGTTCGCAGCGTAGTTTTTGGCGATAGCGGCGTATTGGCGGGCCTCGCACCCGGGGCAACATTGATCGATCACACCACCACTTCCGCTGCTTTGGCAGAAGAGCTCGGCTCGGCCTGTGAACAACGCGGTATCGGCTTCATTGACGCACCCGTCTCGGGTGGTCAGGCTGGCGCTGAGAACGGCGCATTAACGATCATGGCGGGTGGCAACGCAGCGCAGTTAGATCACGCTCGCCCCGTGCTCGAGAGCTATGCGAAGGCGATCCGACTGATGGGACCTGTCGGAGCCGGACAGCTCACCAAGATGGTCAACCAGATTTGCATCGCGGGTGTGCTGCAAGGCCTGTCTGAGGCGCTATTTTTTGCCGAGCGCGCCGGTCTCAATATCAATGAGGTGGTCAGCGCTATCTCTCAAGGTGCGGCGCAGTCGTGGCAAATGGATCACCGACACCAAACCATGGCATCAGGCGACTTTGACTTTGGATTTGCTGTCAATTGGATGCGTAAAGATCTCGGCATCGCGATGGAGGCCGCCCATCGCCTTGGCATTAATCTGCCGATTACCGAGCTTGTGGACAGCTTTTATGCCGACGTGCAAACGCTTGGCGGTGGACGCTGGGATACCTCAAGTCTGATTCAACGTTTGCGTGAACAACAAAACACAGCCTGAGTGGGCTAACGATTCACCGCACGGACCAACCAGAAGGCACCGGGCATCGATAATCCGCGTTGGCTTGTGAAATACGGCGCCAGCGCCTCGGAGACCGCGTACATCACCGGCTCACGTAAACTCGGGTCCGCCTCTCGCAACATACTCGCGACCGGCCCGATGTCGAGTAATTCTCGAACCACACGCTCAAAGGCCTGACCTGCGCCTAAGTTGAGATCGCAGTGGAGCGGCTCAATATCGATACCAGAGAATCCTGCGCTGGTGAGAATGCTCACGACATGGTCGCGGTCGGCGAAGGCAAACGGCCCAGGAGCGCCGGGAGTTGCGGGCTCAGGGGCTGGCAAATACCGCATTGCTGCCCGACCGGGTACGGTCATAAAGGGGTTTTCATCAGGCTTCTGCCAGCAGATGAATCCCAGTTGCGCATCCAATGAGGCGCTGCGTCGCAGATTTACAAATGCGTTGACCGGGTCGTCAAAAAACATCACGCCAAATCGGGAGTACAGTCGATCGAAGCGACCCGCTTCAAAATCAAATTGACTCGCATCGGCATTTAGAAAGGAGACCTTCGGTTCGGGTCGCGGATCGCAGGCATCGAGTTGCTGACGTGCCAGCGCCAACATAGGCTCTGAGACATCGATACCCAGAATTTCACTGCTATCCGAGAGCGACCGTGCCAAAGAAAGCGTCTGGTTACCACAGCCACAGCCAATATCTAAAACACGATGACCTTCGTCCCAATCCATCAAGTCGCGGGCGGCCATACCCAGCGGATGGAGGAACTCCTCGAGCAAACGATTGTGCGTCACCCAATTATCGCCCCCTGGGCCATTCCAAAAAGCAATCTGTGCCTCATTGTGCATTGTCTGACCCTCTCGAACTTTTTTACATCGTGCGATTTAATGGTACCTCAGGAATCACAACCGGGCGCCATTGTCATCGCGGGGTCGGGAAAACATGTCTGCCCTCATGTGCGCACCGAGGCACAGGGTCGGTCGCTTCGGACTCGACTTTGGGTCGTATCGCTTAAGCGATGGCTGCGGCCTCCAGCGCTATATTGGTGTTGGAATCAGCCGGTGTTGAACGACCTTTTGATGATTTGCGTTACCGGCCGCCGCTGTGGTCCACTCGCAGTCAATCGATGAAGGCTTGGGAGCGCTCTAGAATGTCTACTCTGACCCATCGCGGGGGCTGTCACTGTGGTGCGGTAACCTTCGAGATTGAAGCACCCGCTCACCTCGAAACGCACACCTGCAATTGCTCAATTTGCGATAGGGTGCGCTATCAACATCTCATCGTACCCCGGTCAAAATTCAGGTTGCTTAGTGGCGAAGATTGTCTCAGTCGCTACACGTTTGGCAGTCACCAAGCCGAGCATTGGTTTTGCCAAAACTGTGGTATCAAATCGTTTTACAAACCTCGATCTAATCCCGATGGCATCAGTGTGAATGCAAGATGCCTCGACCCCGGTACTGTTGCTTCGATTACCGACAGCCCATTCGATGGTCAAAACTGGGAGAAAAACGCGCACAGTTTGGCCCATCTCTCAAGCGAGACCGCTGAGTAGCGGCGTGAGCCAGACCCTCGCAAAAGGTGTAGGTCGGATTGCAAGGAGCAAGACGCATCGCCGATGAATTCGGGAAGAGAACGGCGAGCATTGGCCTGCGATCGCAAGCCATACCCACACGTCGAGATCGCTAGATTAGAGCGTTGCGTTCACCTGTCCACCGTCGAGCACAATATTCTGCCCCACCACAAATCCAGCATGGACCGAACACAGCCAAGCACAGGCGGCACCAAACTCTTGCGCTGTGCCATAGCGACCGGCGGGGATTGACCGGAGACGTTCTGCGCGCACCTCTTCAATAGGGCATCCGCGAAGCGCCGCCTCGTGGCCATCGAGCACCTGCAGCCGATCGGTTGCGTGAAGCCCTGGCAGGAGGTTGTTGATTGTCACGCCGGACCCCGCGACCTGGCGCGATAGGCCCGCGACAAAACCGGTGAGTCCTGTTCGCGCCATATTGGACAAGCCCAACGCGGGGATCGGCGAACGCACCGCACCACTGGTGATATTGACGATGCGTCCCCAGCCTTGCTCGACCATGCGCGGCAATAGCGCCTGCATCAGAAAGATGGGCGTTAATAGATTGCCATCCAATGCCTGCTGAAAATCATCACGTTGCCAATCGGTCCAGTATCCCGGTGGAGGCCCGCCCGCGTTGTTCACCAAGATGTCGATATCGACTGCTTGTGAGAGGACCGATTCTCGACCTTCGTCTGTCGTGATATCGGCGGCGATCTCTTGCACCTCTACCTGAAACCGTTGCTGCAAATCTGCAGCGGTTGTGGCGAGCACGTCCGCATCACGGCCATTTAGGATCAGATGAACACCAGCGGCGGCGAGCGCCTCAGCACAGCCACGGCCCAAGCCTCGCGATGACGCGCAGACCAGTGCGCGTTTTCCCTGAATACCTAAATCCATTTTGAGTACCCCTTATGACAATCGCGCCATTATGCCAGAAGCCAAAGACTTCGATTGACCGCTTCACAACGGTAACGCTCGAATCTACTCGCCACTTTGGCGGACCCCTCAGCCACAAAGCGCACAGCAGTCCACTACGACACAACGGCCCGCGCTACATCCAACGCGAAAAACACCGAGATGATGGCCCGAGACGCCCCCGCCCCTGCTCAGATCGATATTTTGCGTGAGTTGCATGGCGCGCCGTTCAGTCAAAACTATCGCCTAAGCGAGGCGCGCTTGCTAGGCTAGAGGTGTCACATCACATAACGAGACTTTCTGTGCCACTTCCTTTTTGGCGTCAACACGGCATCTCCGACTTAACCGATGAGCAGTGGGAATCGCTGTGTGATGGCTGTGGCAAGTGCTGCTTACATAAACTACAAGATGAAGACTCGGGTGAGGTGTTCTATACCCGTGTGGCCTGCGATTTGCTGGACACAAAATCAGGGCGCTGCAGCGACTACAGTCACCGTTTTGAGCGCGTCAGTGACTGTATGGATGTTCGTCAAATGCAGCCGGAGCAAATGGCTTGGCTGCCCGCAACCTGTGCCTACCGACTCGTTGCCGAGGGACAGGACCTCCCTGACTGGCATCATTTGGTCAGCGGTCGTCCCGGTCTTGTGCACAAGGCCTCTTCCTCGGTGCGCGGCCGCACAAAAAGAGAATCAGAGGTCGATATGACCGACTTGGAAGCACACATCATTCACTGGGTCGACAGCTAGAGAGAACCCATGGACATACAGCACATCGAAGACGCTGCAACACGACTGCAAGGTCAGATTCGCACCACGCCGCTGCTCGAATCACCACTGCTCAATGCACGCCTCCAGCGACGGTTATTGGTAAAGGCGGAGTGTCTTCAGATCACCGGTAGTTTTAAATTCCGCGGGGCATTCTCAGCGCTATCGACCTTGACTGAGGCGGAACGCGACCGCGGGGTCATCGCCTACTCGTCGGGTAATCATGCCCAAGGGGTCGCGTTCGCAGCACACCAACTCGGCATCCCAGCGACGATTGTCATGCCCGACGATGCACCAAAAATGAAACTAGCGAATACTCAGGCCTACGGTGCCCGTGTCGTCACCTACCGCCGAGGCGTTGACTCGCGTGAGGCGCTAGGCGTCGAGCT
>JAYPVH010000027.1:0-3161 GCA_038134505.1 Halieaceae bacterium
GCTTGGGGTCGTAGCTGATGGCAAAGTGCCGGCATCGCCAGCAATTGGGTGTCTCTGCCGCCAATTCGCTCATCGCCGCCTGCCGTGGCGACGCAGCGCCAGTTGCTCTTCGATGCGGCGGCGAATTCGGTCCTTCTCGGCGCCACTCTTTAAATCGCGGCGGTACTGGTAGATCTTCCAGCCCAGCAGCAACACAAACACCAGGGCAAACAAATCGCCCACCAACTTGCCGTAATCAAAGCCGGGTGGCAGACGCCAATCGGGTTGCAGGTAGAGCACCCCAAGTAAGCCGGCCGCCAGCAGCAAGAAGCGCCGGATTAACTGGCAGGCTTTGCAAGGTTTTTTAGGGTTGGTGGCCATGAACTGGAGTGGTAGGCTTAAATTTGAACGGTTGGTGTCGATTGTGAACCATAACCAATTAGGAGCGAACCATGGCCACACTGGTGATGTGCTTTGGCATGATGATGGGCACCTGCACCAACATACAACAATTTGCTTACCCCTCAATGGACGAATGCCGCCAGGAGCGGCAGTTCGTGGTGGCCAACCGGACCCAGCATTTTGTGTTTGCCGTGTGCCGCGGTGGCGAGCCCGAGAAGAAGGCCGAGGCCGCCAACTAGGGCAACAACTGGCTTGCTCTACCTCAATCCTTACTGCAACAGCTTGAGCACGCCCTGCTGGCTGGCATTGGCTTGCGCCAAGACCGCCGTAGACGCCTGCTGCATGATCTGAGTCCGTGCCAACTGCGTTGACGCGGCCGCGTAATCGGCATCCTCGATTTGGCTTCGCGAGGCCTCGGTGTTCATGGACACGTTCATCAAGTTATCAATGACGTGCTCGAGCCGGTTCATCACGGCACCCATTCGGGCTCGCGTAGCGTTTACTTTGTCAATCGATGAGTCCAACTTGGCTAGCATTGATTGAGCGCTCTCCACCGAATCGATTCGGTTGATCCGGGCCTCACTGTCACCCAAGTCGA
Organism: Halieaceae bacterium; assembly: GCA_038134505.1. Classification (GTDB taxonomy): domain Bacteria; phylum Pseudomonadota; class Gammaproteobacteria; order Pseudomonadales; family Halieaceae; genus Luminiphilus. The sequence goes on from JAYPVH010000027.1 coordinate 980, forward strand.
CGTCGCCAGTAATCTCACTCGTGATCGGACCACCCTTGCCAAAGTCAGCCAGGTCGATGGTGATGGTCTGCCCGGCCGAGGGTCCAACGTGGAACGTCAGTCGGCCGGTGCGTGGGGGGGTCATCTTGCTTTCAGACTCGTCCACCACCCCGCCGAAGGTTCCCTCTAGGAAACCAAGCGCGCGGAAGTTGCTGTCCGATCCATAGCCAGAGGCACCCGGCTCGATAGTAATTGGCGCGTTCGATTTGAGGGTCACGCCACCAAAGACGGTGGTGGCGTTGGCGAGTGTGACCGCGTCATCCTCTAACGTCACGCCTGAAGCCTCGTCGCCGTCGTAGGTGAGACCAAATTCGGCTGCCGTTAGGCCTGTCGGGACCCAAACCGATAGGTTTCTGCCGTCTGCAGTTGATAGGGTCAAGCCACCCATCGTGTTTTTTACCGCGGTCACGCCATGCTCACCGAGTGATGCAGCCATGGCCTCAACCATCCGGTCGAGTCGGGTCTCGGTGTCCCCGGTGCTGCCCACCGTGAAATTTACCTTGACCTCTACGCCGTTGATGTAAATCGACTGTTCTCCGGCCACACGCAGCGCATTGATTGTGGTGGTATCACCCTCAATCTGGGCGGGATTAGGCACTGCGGTCACCCCTGTCTCAGCCGAGCTGGCATTGATTGCAGCGGCTAATGCGATGCCTGAGGAGGCCTTGGTATTTGATGTGGTGGTCAACGCCTCGGTCTGGGTCAAGGCGTCATCCACAGACCGGGCACCCCGTATGGCGACACCATTGATCACCAAGTCACCAGACTCAAGTGCCACTGGCGTGCCGCCTGACGCTACCGCTGCACGACTGTTACTGCTCACGGCCGAGACGTTGTTGGTGAAATCACCAAGCTTCAAACCACTGTTGGTAATCAAGCCATCTTCATCGGTGGTGATGACCATGGCTCCCTCGACAGAAGTCTCTAGCGAGTAGGTTCCTGCCTGAACACCTTCACGCAAGCCCGTTCGTGCGGAGAAATCAGCTGTCGGGTAAGCGGTGTCGAAGGTCAATTCGATATTCCTGCCGTCCGTCGCCACCAGGCGGATACCCTCGTCTGCGGTACCTGAGTCGTAGGCGCGCACACCGGTTTGTTCCGTGATGAGGTTGATCGCAGCCACGACAGCCTGGCGCGACTCGCTTTGGTTGTTCATGACCGTGGTGATGGTCGGACTTGTTACTCCATTGATTACCACCCGGCCCGACACGACCGAGGTGCCGGATTGGGCAGTACCTGCCATGATGTTTTCATTTACGACCGCGTACACACCAGTCTGGGCAGAGTGTCGATTGATTGCCGCGGCCTTCGCAATCGAGCTTCCAAGCGCGTTGTTTGCCGGGGACAGCGTGTCGTCTCCGACTAGCGTCTCGTTGATGGTTACCCCGTTAATGATTACATCACCGGTCTCGAGTTCTGGCACAGCGCCGTTGACTGCAACACCGAAAGTAAAGTCTCGACTCAGTGCGCCGGTGCCGTCCCGTAGGTCCACAGACCCCTGTACATCTTGGATGTAATAGTTGAGATCGTCCGACAAGACGGCGGAGTTGTTGTAACCGGCGGCGGATTGGGCAAACGTCAGCGTGCCCGTGGTTTCATCAAACGTGCCGCTCAGCGTTAACACCTCGCCTGCACGATTTGTGAATGTGGCATTTGCCAGTGCACCCGAGCTGATGGAGACGGTCAAGTCACCGCTTTGTAAAAACTTTCCATTGCCAGAAAATACCTCGGTGGGTGAAGCCAACGCCTCAAATTCGTCAGAGATGGCGGGGTCGGTGTTGTACACGCCGTCGGTATCGGCGAACACGACAGCGGCAACGTCACCCTCGTCCTGGTTGTAGTAAATGTTGACTTTTGTGTCATCAGCGGAGTCAGCTGCGGCCGTGTAGGTTCGACTAGATACGGCATTGAGCGCATTTATCACCTTTGTCGCCACAGTGGTACCCGTGTCGGCAGTGGTCACCTCAATATCAAGGCCGGCGATGGTAATGGTCCCATTCGCATCTGGCGCCGTAAACGTAATGGTTTGTGTCTCGCCCGAATTATTTCCCGACAGCGTGCGGACAGTTGTCGGATTCACAAACACCGAGTCAAAGGTTCCCACGGATGTGGTTTTGTAGACAGGCCGCTCCCCTACCGCATAGCC
>JAYPVH010000027.1:3261-23926 GCA_038134505.1 Halieaceae bacterium
CTACGAATTTGTTGTGTCATTCGAGCCGATATGGCGAGCCCAGCCGCATCATCTTTACCAGAGTTGATGCGCTTTCCTGTCGAGAGCTGCTGCATGGCTGCGGTCATCTCTCGAGCGGACTTTTGCATCGCCGCCTGGGTGTACAGCGCTTTGACGTTGGTGTTAATTACGGTCATGTGACTCTCCCGACAAGTCGGATTTATCTTTCAATAGCTCGTGGATAGCAAGAGGCATGCCAGATTGAGACACCGGTCCTGCTCGCTTGCGTCGTCCATCAGTTGATTTGTGGCTCACCATCCTTCAAAGTTACGGTGTGAGCGTCTTGATACTCTCGAAGCTCTGCCAGCTCTTGCTGCAACGCCTCGGATGTGGGGTGAACTTGCAGGCCAGCGACCACGGTCTTGATCGCACCCGCCGGATCAAGATCGCAACGCTGAGCGCGAGCGAGCATGATGTAGGTGAATTCTTGAGCGTGGACTCCCTGGAGGGCCACCAACTCTGACATCCGTTCAATCGCTAGGCCCCAATCTTGGTTACTGACCGCCATCAGCGCCGTAATCGACAAAATGTCTTGACTCATCGGATGCAACGCATACGCCGCCTCCCCGACCGCAATCGCTAGGCTGTCGTGTCCGCGGCTGATCAGGTCTTGGCAAGCTAGGCGAATCTCGTCGGGCGCATAGTCCGCTACCGTTCCGGCGTGAGTCGGATTGACCGTGTGTTCCAGAAGCTTATCTGCCAGGCTTTGTTGCTCCATCATGTTCCTCAATGCTAAAGTTGTCGGGTAACCGTCGAAAGCGAAAATCGTGCCAAGACAGTCTCGTGGCAAGAAAAAATAAAATGCTTCTTTTAAATTACTTTAAAAGTTTTATCGATTAAATAACAGTACTTATAGTTTGCTTCATATGGCTCGGCACTGTTATTGCGTGCGAACTGGCAACACTTACGGCGAGCAAGACCCATGGAACGACAAGACTTTGAAAACCAGTTAGCAGACCTGTTGTTAAGTCAGTGGCAACAATTTGCCGCCTCGCTGCCCGTGGGGTATGAAATTGAGGATGCGCTCCGCTACGCCGATCGGTTTGACGAGGAGGCCAGGGCCACATTTATTGCGCGCACGACCGATTTACTCACCAACGCCGCCTTCGGCTCGGCCAGTGGACCTGAGTTGGGGATGAATTCCCCAGGAATTTTGTGGGATCGGCTCACGATTCTCCACTGCAAAGCCATCTTCACTGGGCCACAAAGTCCACACCGCCGGACGAAAGATCATAGTCACCTAGGCGATGTCACCGCCGAAATATCCCATGTCCTAAAGGCACTCCACGAGGCCCAACCGGCAAAAAATGTCCTCTTAGCGAAGGAGGCAACACAGCGGCAGTCGGCATCTCCAAGCCTAGGACAAGCCCTTTGGGATCTACAAGTCTCAAATGTGGCGATGTGGATAAACCAAGACCTGCTCTACACCGTTGACGTCAATATGGTCAGCGAAAAGCGTCTACGGGACTACATCAAGTTTTTTTCAGTAGCCAACCGCCGCCGGAATACGGCAATCGAACACGTCGAGTTGGTATACAAGGAAAAGATCAAAACTCACTAAGTTGCTCAGACGAAAGACGTCCAATTTGTAGATTTCGGCATGTTTTTTGCTTTATGAGTGGACTTTTTGACATCACAGGCCAAAAAACAAGGCGCATGGAACCTATAGACGGAGTCCAGATCGGATCGACGTGCTGCCGCTCGTCGGCAAGCGGGTGACGGATATCGGTTGCGGCACGAGTGACATCGCCCGGGAGTTGGACATTTGAGCCGAGTGGATTTCCCTAATTTGTTCGAGACCAAACCATGAAGATATTGATCACTGGAGGGGCAGGTTTTATTGGAAGCTACCTCACTGAAGACCTGCTAGCGCAAGGCCACGACGTGGTCTGCCTCGACAATTTTTCGAAGTACGGGGAAATCACTCGCTCTTATTTCTCGAATCCGAAATTTCGATTAATTCGGGGCGATGCCGCAGACAAGGACGCGGTATTGCAGGCCTCTGACGGCTGCGACTACATCATTGCTGCCGCGGCAATGATTGGAGGGATTTCGTACTTTCACAAATATGCCTACGACCTGCTGGCTACCAACGAACGAATTCTGGCCTCAACGTTTGATGCTGCCATCAAGCGCCACCAACAGGGTGTCCTAAAAAAGATTCTCGTCATCAGCTCAAGCATGGTATTCGAGCGTACAGAGTCATACCCCTCCAAAGAAGACGACCTACTGACAATTCCCGTCCCTGCAAGCACTTACGGCTTTCAGAAATTGGCCAGCGAGTACTTTGCAAAGGGTGCATTCGAGCAATACGGTGTCCCCTACACCATCATTCGTCCGTTCAACTGCGTGGGTATCGGCGAGCAGCGAGCACTCTCAGAGGAGACGGTGCCGAGCGGAAACATCTCCTTGGCCCTCTCCCACGTTTTACCTGACTTGGTACAAAAAATGGTTCGCGGCCAGCGACCCCTTCGGGTATTGGGTGACGGCTCCCAAGTTCGCTGCTATACCCACGGGAAAGATATCGCCCGAGGCATCCGGATATGCCTAGACCACCCCAAGGCGTTGAACGAGGACTTTAATATTTCGACGGCGAGAGCCACACCAGTGAGCGAGCTGGCCGCGTTGGTTTGGCAGCATTTTGAATCCAGCCCGCCAACATTCGAGCACGATGAGCCTTACACGTACGACGTTCAAAAGCGAGTACCTGATGTATCCAAAGCCAAACAGTTGTTAGGCTTTGAAGCGGAAGTCACTCTGGAAGAATCCGTCACCGAAGTATGCGCTTGGGTTGAACAGGCTGTGAAAGAGGGTCTGTTTTGACGCGAGTCGTAATTGTTGGCGCTGGATACGTAGGCCTCACATTAGGCGTGGCCGCGGCGACCGTTGGCCACGACGTCAAGTTTGTCGACACAAACAACGACATCGTGACCAAGCTGAACAACCGCCAGGCCACCTTCTATGAACGTGGACTACAGGAGGCTCTTGACAAGCACTTTGGCGTGACAGGGCCGATTGCATTTCACACGGTCGCAAACCTCATGAGCAACGCAGACCAGACGAAAACCGTTTTTGTTGTTAGCTTGGGGACTCCAATTGGGAAAGACCAAACCGCCGACCTAACCCCAATCATCAACGTAGTGGATGAACTGGTTGAGTGGATGGGGACAAAGGACTTGTTGGTTCTGCGCTCGACCGTGGCGGTGGGCACGTCGCGAAAGCTGTTGGAAACAATTGATGGCCTGGAACACATTAGCTTCTGCCCCGAGCGAACCATAGAGGGCAAGGCATTAGAGGAGTTGTTCACCCTACCGCAGGTAATATCTGGCAACAGTGAACACGCACGCACTGAGGCCAAAGCCTTTTTTGGATCGATCGCGAGTGACATTGTTGAGGCGAGTACGCTAGAAACAGCCGAATTGATTAAGCTTGCCTCCAACACCTTCAGGGACCTCAATTTCGCTTTCGCTAACCTGTTGGCACTTATCGCCAACAAGCACGAGGTCAACGTCAACGAACTTATCCATCACGCCAATTTTCGATATGACCGAAACGTCATCGCAAAGCCAGGTCTGGTGGGTGGCCCATGCCTAGAAAAAGATGCATACATCTTGGCGCAGTCCTATGATGGCCCGGAGGCTCGGCTGCTACTCGAGGGGCGACACCTCAACGAGAACATTTTAGGAAAGGCGGTCGAGTTTTTGCGTGGTAGGCTCGACGGTGTCGAGACGCCTAGGGTACTAATATGTGGCGCTGCATTCAAGGGGCGTCCGGTTACGAGTGATACCAGGGGGTCGTTTATATTTCCCCTCCTCGCGCAACTGGACGCGGCGGGGGTTAGAGCCAATTCGATTCAGGTACTTGACCCAGTCGTGAGCCACGTGAGTGAGGAAATCTCCATCGTCCACGATGTTGCCGGTCTTAGTGATCGGTACGACATGATGATCCAGTTAACAAACCACGAGATGTTCGACACTCAAGAGTTCAATGATTTTGTGCGTGCGCGCGTCGATAGTGTCATCTCATTTTGGCCGAGGGCCGACAACCCGGATATGCACCACAGCTCCCTGTGGCTGGGCGGACATCACCAGATGGGCGTAAACGAGGTCTTTCGATGAAACGCAAACCACGGCTTGTTGTCATCCCACCGCAACACCTCGGGCACGAACTGCACGTTGCACGTTGTGTAGTGATAGACATGCTCAAGCATAACTTCCTTTCGCCGAGTCAAGGAGATTCAATCCTCACCGGGTTGAGCGATCGGCGTTTTTTCTATGAGTCGCTATTTGGTAATTCAAATACTCACGATTTTTCGTCGCTGCCAAGCGTCGGCAAACCACTCCGTCCACCAACTTCTTTAGGAGAATACTTGCAGGTGGGGGCTGACGTCATTTCTGGTGTCCCTAGCTTCGAAAAATTTGAGATCATAAATTTAGCCCCTTACGCGAAGCCCCCGACGGACTGCACCTTTTCAGAAACGGACGAGATGCGGGAATTGGGCTATTCAATACCGAAAAATTTTTTTGACGCCGAGTTTCAGGGTCTGGCCCGATCCTTTGACTTGTACTCAAAAGACAAGATAAGCCAGCACATCGCTGATGAGATTAAATATTTTGTGGTGATTCACCACCGCTACAGCGCCGGCGACGATAAATTACTTGAGATATTTGCGTCGCTCCCTCTCAAGCTCCCCAAGTTGATTTTCACTGCAAACGCTGCCGAGTTGAGCGGACGTTTCCGGGGTATGCCAAACGCTCTTTTCTGTGATGACCTGCAGTTATATGCGACGGCGTTGAATGACTTTCGGTGCAAACTCTTGATCTCGGAGTGGTCTGGCGGCGGACAGCTCGGGCAATATCTACTCGGGCCGCAAGGCGGAATTTGGTACTACTACGATCACTACCCCGATATATACAACTTTACTGCAACACACAAAATATGGGAGAGGAACGCACTTTTGGGCGACTTCTTTAATTGCTGGGACTTTAAGAACCTAACTGGTTGTGATATCAAGCATTTTGGTACATTTAAAGACTTAAATAGCGCGTTACGGCTTATTCAAGCGAACTAACACACGGGCGGGACACTGGTGTCGTTTAAGGACTAGAACAAATGTCATCCCCTACTTTCGCCATCACGCTCAAGTCTGGTAAGACATTTGCGTGTAATCCCGGTGAACCGGTGCTTGCTGCAGCATTGCGTAACAATATTTCGCTGCCCCACAGTTGCCGATCAGGGAATTGCGGAACTTGTGCTGCCCCGATCGTTGTGGGTTCGGCGTACCGCGTCTCCTCATCAGATAATGTAGAAAACGCAACAGCTGATGACACCGTTTTGACCTGTTGCTACGCTCCAGCATCGAACTTAGACCTCGATATTTCAGAAGTAGAAAATCCTTCTGGAGCATCTCCTTCAATAATTCCATGCAGGGTTAGCAGCATCGTTCAACTGGCCAACGATGTACTTGAGGTTACGCTTAGAACGCCACCCGGTAAGGCATTGAACTTCACAGCTGGCCAGCATCTTCAAGTTATTGGCCCTACGGGTGTGCGCCGCAGCTATTCGCTGGCTCATCGCCCACGCCAAGACAACTCACTTTCACTACACATAAAAAAATATGAGAATGGGATGATGTCTGATTACTGGTTCAATCGCGCCCGCAATAACGATCTGCTTCGGCTTGAGGGCCCGTTCGGCACCTTTTTTCATCAACGCAAGGAAAAGGGCAAACTAATCATGCTTGCCACTGGGACCGGAATCGCACCGATCATTGCCATCTATGAAGAGCTACTCCAGACAGATGAAGTTTCAAATTATGACAGTGTCTCGATTTATTGGGGGATGAGGCGCTTTGATGACCACTACTGGAAGCCTCAAGGGAATCAGCCAGACAATTTCTTTTTTCGACCCGTCGCTTCTTCGGAGGGTGTAACGGGAGTGAATCGGGGCTATGTGCAAGACATTGCACTAGCCGAATTGAAACGCGCAAACGATATAGTCGTCTATGCCTGCGGTAGTACTTTGATGATCGAGGATGCTCGAGAATCATTGACACGGGCTGGAATGGACCCAGCTCACTTTTTTCAAGATGCTTTTGTGAAATCTTCATGACATGGAACAAGCACCATTGAATGTCCGAAAAGCGGTGATTCTGGCGGGAGGCTTGGGGACAAGACTTTCCGAAGAGACATCAGTGCGACCAAAGCCGTTGGTCGAGATTGGTGGCAAACCTATTCTTTGGCATATCATGAAGATGTACTCGGCTCACGGAATCAATGAATTTGTTATTTGCTGTGGCTACAAAGGTTATTTGATTAAAGAGTACTTCGCCAATTATCTGCTGCACATGTCTGATGTGACTATTGACATGACTAATAACTCGATCGAAGTTCACTCTCAGCGTGCTGAACCCTGGAAAGTTTCGCTCGTTGATACCGGCGACAGTTCAATGACCGGAGGACGCCTTCGTCGCGTCAAAGACTACATCACAAACGAAAAAGCATTTTGCTTTACGTATGGGGACGGCGTCGGAGATATAGATATTACTGCAACCATCAACTTTCACAGGGATCACGGAAAACTTGCTACGTTGACGGCCACATCGCCACCGGGCCGTTTCGGGGCGATCGAAATGAGTAACGGCAAAGTGAGTCGGTTCACTGAGAAGCCGAGGGGGGAGGGAGGATTGATTAATGGGGGCTTCTTCGTTCTTTCCCCCAAGGTAATCGAGTATGTCGACGGTGACGCCTCAATATGGGAGCAAGAGCCCCTCAATGGCCTAGCCGCCGACGGACAGCTGATGGCGTATGAGCATGCAGGGTTTTGGCAACCAATGGATACACTGCGGGATAAAAGTTATCTCGAGTCGTTATGGGCAGGAGGGAAAGCCCCTTGGCGAGTATGGTGACGAACGCAGTTCAACCAAACAAGATTTCCCCCGCGTTTTGGTCTGGGAAACGCGTTTTCGTGACGGGTAGCACTGGATTCAAAGGTTCGTGGCTCACCCTTTGGCTTGCGATGATGGGATGTTCTGTCAAAGGCTATGCGTTACCTCCAGCGACGAAGAGGTCGTTATTTACGGATGGGCAAATCGATGAGTTTGTCCAAACAACATTCAGCGATATTCGGGACTTGCCGTCACTGACGCGTAGCATGACAGCTTTTGACCCCGAAATAGTCTTTCACCTTGCGGCCCAGCCCCTAGTTGGCGAATCCTATACGAGCCCGGTTGACACCTACACCACAAACGTAATTGGAACGGTCCATGTTCTTGAGGCAACGCGGGCCTGTAGAAACGTTATGGCATTAATAAATGTGACCACCGATAAGTGCTATGAAAACAAGGAATGGCCTTGGGGTTACAGAGAGACAGACCGATTGGGTGGCTCTGATCCTTATAGCAGCAGTAAGGCATGCTCGGAGCTGGTCACTTCTGCTTACAGATCGTCTTTTTTTTCAACCCGGGAAGCTCCTTCGATTGCTACCGCACGCGCGGGTAATGTCATAGGAGGCGGCGACTGGACACCCGGCAGGCTGATTCCAGATATTTTTGAAGCCTGCGGGTCCGGACAGACACTCACGATAAGAAATCCGAGAGCAGTCAGGCCGTGGCAACACGTTCTGGATCCCCTCTATGGCTACATTCTTCTCGCCGAGAGTCTATGCACGGATGGAAAACGATTCAGCCAAGGGTGGAATTTTGGGCCAACCACTGGTCATGATGCCACTGTTGAATCAATTCTTCAGTATGTGAATCGATCAGTGGGCAATAGTGTTGTTTGGAGGCCGTCGATCGAGCAAGGGTTTCATGAAACGAACTTGCTTCAAGTCGATTCATCAAAAGCACAGAAATTCCTAGGTTGGCATCCCCAGTTACCATTGAGCAAGGCGCTGGATCTTACTATTGAATGGCATCTTGCGGTCGCCGCAGGTGAAAATGTTCAAAGGGTAACGAGGGCTCAGATCACGGACATGCAACAAGCTGTATCCCTAAACGTTTAATGTGAATTTTCAGAGCCATGACGACAAAAGAGCAAATTCGAGATCAGATACTTAGCCTCGTTGGTGAATATGCGGCCCTCAAATTCGCTAATTCAGAATTCGTACCCGGACAGACGGTGATACCCCCGTCGGGAAAATTAATAGGCCAACAAGAACTGAAATTAATGGTGGAGGCCTCGTTAGATGGTTGGCTTACCGCTGGTAGGTTCAATGAGCAGTTCGAGCAGTCACTTGCAAGGTTTATCGGCGTCGACTATGTATTAACCGTAAATTCCGGTTCGTCTGCTAATTTGGTGGCGTTCAATACCCTCACCTCGCCAAAATTGGGGGAACGTGCAATCCGGCCCGGTGATGAGGTGATTGGGGTCGCTGCCGGCTTCCCCACTACCGTCAACCCAATCATTCAGTATGGCGCCGTACCCGTTTTTGTTGATGTTGAACGAGACACTCACAATATTGACTGCAATTTGATCGAAGGCGCAATCAGTGAAAAGACCAGAGCGATCATGCTGGCACATACACTCGGCAACCCTTTCAACGTGGCGAGGATAAAGGAAATTTGTGATCGTTATGGGCTCTGGCTTATAGAAGATTGCTGCGACGCCTTGGGGGCGACTTTCGATGGAAAGATGGTCGGGACGTGGGGGGACATAGGGACGTTAAGTTTTTATCCGGCACACCACATAACAATGGGCGAAGGTGGCGCCGTGTTTACGAATAAGCAGGAGCTGAAAACCATTGCTGAATCCTTCAGAGACTGGGGGCGAGACTGTTACTGCAAGCCGGGCTGCGACAACACGTGCGGGCGAAGGTTTTCACAGACACATGGGACGCTACCGTCAGGCTACGACCACAAATACGTATATGCACACGCCGGATACAACCTTAAGATTACTGACATGCAGGCGGCTTGTGGGTACGCGCAGCTGCAGCGTGTCGATGAATTTATCGAGCAGCGGAGAAAAAACTTTCAGTACCTTCACGAGTCATGGACTGACCTAGATACTTTTTTATCGACTGCAAAGCCAACTCCAGGAAGTCAGCCATCCTGGTTCGGATTTCCAGTAACCTTAAAAGAAGATTGCGGGGTGAATCGGGTAGACCTCCTCAGGTATCTTGACCAGCAAAAGATCGGGACCCGCCTTCTCTTTGCTGGCAATCTGGTGAGGCAGCCTTATTTCCAAAATGTCAATTTCAGGGTGTCAGGGGCCCTTGCGAATACAGATTACACCATGGAGAATACCTTCTGGTTGGGATTACAACCCGCACTATCACGGCATCACTTCGATTTCACAATAGAAAAGTTGCGCGAGTTTTTTGGCTTAAATTTCTGATTACGCCCACTTGCACGGACTCATGTTTGGCCAAAGCACAAGGAGGCTCTTTGTTAAAGACGGCGCTCAGCATCCCCGGCTGTTACCTGTTGCGCTTTGACTCGCATCGGGATGATCGAGGAACCTTTATGAAGACTTTTGCCGCGAGCATGTATAAGCACCAAGGCCTTAGCGATGATTTCGTAGAGCAGTTTTTCTCGACGTCGGGGGCTGGAGTCATACGGGGTATGCATTTTCAGCTTCCACCGTATGATCATGTGAAGCTGGTTCAATGTATTCGCGGTGAGATCGTTGATGTTTTGCTGGACTTGAGGGTTGACTCTCCGACATTCAAGAGTCATTTATCGCTGCGGCTCACGGGTGAAGAGTGTGATGCGGTTTATATACCGCCAGGTATAGCGCATGGTTTCGCGTCAATTGCAGATGAGTCTTTGGTCTTGTACAACGTCACGTCGGAACATTCAGTGAAGCATGACGCTGGAGTTAGGTGGGATAGCTTTGATTACATTTGGCCGGTGGCGAATCCAATTCTTTCCTCGCGTGACAAGTCTCTGCCTCACCTTTCAGACTTCGTGAGCCCCTTTAAGGTCTAACGCCGATATGAGCGAGCGCGCGCTAATCACTGGAGGGTCCGGTTATCTCGGCTCTAAGTTACATCGGTCACTGCTGAGCTCCGGTTGGACTGTCGGTTTACTGCTTCGTGAAAGCTCTAGCCTCGAAAAGTTTGAACAGTATCAGACAGAAAGCGTCTATATGTGCGATGGGTCTTATGAAAGCGTAGATAGGGCTGTCGACGATTTTCGGCCCACTGTAGTTTTCCATCTCGCATCGCTCTTTTTGGCAAGCCATAAGTCATCTGACATTTCAAATCTTGTAGAAAGCAACGTTACGCTAGGAACGCATTTGGTTCAGGCATGTGCGACTAATGACGTTCGCAGGTTTATAAACGCTGGGAGCTCGTGGCAGCACTATGAAGGCAAAACTTATGACCCGGTTTGTCTGTATGCTGCGACAAAAGAAGCGTTTCAAGATATTTTGGAATTTTATGTCCGCGCCTATCCACTGGCTGCGATTAGTCTTCAGTTGCCGGATACGTATGGGCCGGGTGACTGGCGTACCAAGATAATCAATTTGCTCATAAACAGCCTAGCGTCAGGGGAGCATCTCTCTCTGTCTCCCGGCTACCAGAAGTTAGACTTTGTTTATATCGATGATATCGTCTCGGCGTTCACTAGGGCCGCCGAACTTTCTAAATTGACTGATTTTGAGGGTAGGCACTGCAAATACTCTTTGAGTTCGAATCAGTTTGTCAGTCTTCGTGATCTTGTGGCAATGATTGAACAATATTGCGGAAGGCCATTGTCAGTGAAGTTTGGGGACAAGGAATATCGGCCCCGCGAGGTTATGGTGCCCGGAGTTTCTGAGCCTCCCCTCCCCGACTGGCACCCGCAAGTCTCTCTTGCAAACGGCCTTCAGAACGTGATTAAAGAGAAGATGGTGTAGGACTATGACGGCACATTTCGTAATCTGCCACAAGGTACCGATCTGGAATATTCCCTTTGAACACACCCAGATTGGAGTTGAGGGCTACCGCCCCGAAAGTGAAGGTGGGTTGTGCGCGAGCGACTTTATCAGTCACCAACTTGATAGCGAGACGGCGCTGGGTGCACTTCGCGCCCTCCCCGTTATTCAGCACGAGTTGGAAAAGGGGGACGGTACCGCGCCGGTTTTCGTGAGCTCTTATCGGGTTTTCTTGACGAAAGAGTTGAATTACGACTGGATAAGCCCAGCGTTGCAAGATTTCAACATTGTTAGCCCGGAAAAATTTTCTGCCGAAGGGAACGCCCTGGTATTACGGGAGATGCCACCAGACATTGATCTTGTCATTCCATCCCCAAGATTGCTGCCAGACACCGTCATGGGGCAATACAGTCGCCTTCCGTCTCACCATCTCGAAGATTTATTGGTCGGCGTCTCTTGTGCCATTCGGTCTGGCCTTTTGAATGGGAAGCTGGTTCCACGCCTGTTATCATCGAATACGTTCATTGCTTACAACGGTATTTTTGCGTCTCATGCCAAGCTTCGACTTGACTACTATGAGAGGCTTTGGTGGGCAGTGGAGGAGTTTTATAAGACTCACTACCGACCCCGTTTTGGCTATGAACGGCGAGTAATTGACTTTGTCTTTGAGAGGGTTACATCAATGGCCCTCATTCAGATGGTCGTAGACCAAAAGTTGAGGTGCGCCAGCTCGAGGGTACTGCTGATCAGTGAGACAGGCGGCTACGTCAACAGCGTGTAAGTTGCTCAGGATTTGCTCTGAGTTTTTTAGGCGTCTTGATCACGCTGACCAATTTATGTGGGCGAAGTCTTAGGCACTACCCTAAAAATGCAGGGGCCGTCGGGTCAAGTTTCGTTCTTGAGGATCCGCGCATACTCAACCTCCATGGATTGAACCAATTTTTTCGTGACTTCTGGCCATTTGGGACGTAGTCTGGATATTTTCTTATTGATTTTTTGTCTTGCCCGCTCGTCAAGCATAGCAATAATCTTTTTTTCGTAACTGATCTTGCTTGTAGTCACCAGCTCACTCAGGCCAGCAGAAGTCAACATACTTCCAGCCACCCGCGACATATATGAGCGCCCTGAAAGAGTTACCAACGGTATGTTCGCATCCAGTACGTCCCATGCTGTTGATCCAGCGTTGTAAGGGAACGTATCGAGATACACATCAACGGCGGTCAACCGGCGCTTGTATTCTGCATGAGTGCAGCGGTCGGCAAATATTAATTGCCGCTCTTCAACTCCTTGGCCACTAAAGTATCTCTTGATGTTCTCTGTGGCCCATTGATTGTCGTTCAGCAGCCATAGCACGGCTTGGCTGTTTTTCTTAAGTATCCGGCTCCAAATTTCGCACAGCTCGGCTGAGAATTTATATATGTTGTTAAAGCATCCTAGGATGATTGCGCCTTCGGGAAGACCATAATCTGTTTTATTTGCTGGGGTCAAGTCTGCTGAAGGTGTCAAAACCGGTACAGAACTGCCTTCTACGACAATCGGCTTTTCAGTGAAATGTGTTTCGTTGGTATTCGTTAAGCAGAATCTGTCGATGACTACTCGATCGATCCATGGCATGGCTGTCGTTCCTAGGTAACCAAGATAGGCGACCTGTAGCCTGCCGGGTCGAAGTGCGAATATTCCGGGCCTGGCTCCAGAGCTTAGGCCATGCATGTCTACTAGCACATCAATATCACAGCGGCGAACTAAGATGGCCACCTCCGAGTCAGACATATCTTTGACGTTGAGAAAGTAGTCAAACGCCTTCTTGAGTCGGTCTCTCTGAGCTGACCCGTCCTCCGGGCTAAAGTCAAACGCAAAGATCTCAAATTTTTCTCGGTTGTGACTTTCGATCAACTCTGCCATCAAGAGGCCGACGGCGTGAGTACAAAAGTCCCCTGAGACATAACCAATCCGTATTTTTTCTCTGGTAGTCAACGGCCCGTTTGCCAAATGGTCCTGCTTCAGTGCAAACTTGCGGGCCACAAAATTCTGGGCACTAAGCCACTGGATCGCCGTGTCATCGGTCATGGCGAGGGTTGCCAACGGCGACGCCGAGGCAATCACCTCATTTGTCGTCAGTAACCCAGCCGAGTCCTCTGAGGGCCATTTGCATTGCCTTTGACGGATATGGTACCAGTGCTGTATGGCGTCAGATTGCTTTTTGTTCAACTGTAGGCTTCGGTACAAGGCCTCTTCCGCCGCCTCATAATTCTTGTTATTCTCATGCAGCCGCCCGGTGTGATTGAGTGCCACGCATGCGCTCGAAAGCCAGTCAGCCGCATCCTGCCGGTTATCCCAAACCTGCCGCCACTGTTCGATCGCCTCGGCATGCTGACCGTTGCGCTCGAGTAGCAGCCCGAGGTTGATCCGGGCCTGACTAAAGGCGGGAGCCAACTCCAGGGCACCCCGATATGCAGTCTCGGCCTCCACGTCTCGCCGGAGGTCAGCCAGCAACACGCCGACATTGAACATTGCCACAAAGCGGTCGGCCGTCCCAGACGACGTAATCCAGTTTTGGTAAAGCCTTACCGCCTCGTTGATTTCACCCTTGGATTTGAGCGTCTCTGACTGGGCGATGACATCCCCCAGACTCATTTGACCGAAACGTAGACCCATCGTTGCTTCCATGTCGAATCTCCATGTTTCGACACTTTAAGCAATATCTATGCCGTTATATATACGTATTAGGTATTAACTTCGGCCAACGGCGGTCTGTTGTGCTGTCGAGAGCGCAGCCACCTGGCCAGCGGTCAGTGAGTAGCTCTGGGCAGCCGTGAAGGCGGCCAACTGAGCGGTGGTGAGCGCTGCGATGGTCGCGGTGCCCATGACCGGGAGATCCTCGGGCTCGATGACTTGGATTTGGGCCGTGGTCAATGACGGGAGTTGGACACTTGTCACTACCGCAGCCTGGTTCGTGGTGATGCCTGCTAGGCCAGCATCCGACATGTTGCTGAACTGGGCAGTGCTCAGCGCCGCGACCTGGGCAGTCGTCATGCCAGAGACCTGCAACCCAGACAGGACACTCATCTGGTCCGTCGTCAAGAATCCGATCTGGGCCGTGGTAAAGCCAGGCAGCGAAGTCCGATCTACGACAGCCACCTGCGCGGTCGTCAACGCCACGATCTGCGCCGAGTCGAGTGCCCCCAGCTGGGCGCTGGTGAGACCACCAATGCCGCTCGTACCGATGGTCGCCACCTGGGCTGCAGTCAGCACGTCGATACTGACAGTCGGCAACGAGGCTACCTGCAACGCCGAGAGTGCCGCCACTTGGTCCGTGGTAAGCCCAGGGACTGCCACCGAGCTGATGTTGGCAATATCGTCGACGTCGAACGCCGAGATCTGATCCGTGGTGAATCCAACCACTTGGGCAGTGCCCAAAGCAGCCATCTGGGCGGGGCTGAGTGATGGGATCACTGCCGCGCTGACCGCGCCAATCTGGTCGGAGGTCATGGCTGTCAGCTGTGCTGTACTGAAACCACCCAACTGCAGAGCGGTCACTGCGGCCATCTGATCGGTAGTGATGGCGGCCACGGTGACCGTCGTGAGCGAACTCAAATCACTCGGGTCGATGGCTGTCAGTTGATCGGTCGACAAGGCTGCAACCTGGACCGAGTTCAGGCCGACGAATTGGGTGGTACCCATGGCAGTCATCTGCCCCACGCTAAAGCCCGCCATCTGTGCAGTCGTGAACGCACCGAACTGGACTGACGTCACGGAACCCACCTGAGTATTCGTCAAAGCACCAATCTGGTCGGTTGTCAGGGTAGATACCTGGGCTGTAGTCAACTTCGACACCTGACTCGTCGCCAGTGCGGCAAGGCTTGCCGTCACCAAGGTGCTCGTCTGTGCGGTAGTGAGCGCCTGCAACTGCACACTGTCCAGACTAACCAATGCATCGGTCGAGAAGACCCCCAACTGGGCCGAGGTCAACGCCGCGACCTGAGTCGTCGAGAAGCCAGTCACCTGGCTTGCGCTGATTGCGGCGATTTGGTCGGTCGTGAGCGCGGCAACTTTGGCTGTGTCTAGGGCGCGAATGCCAGCGGTCGCCAACACGCCTACCTGTCCTGGACTCAGCAACGGCACCTGCACCGATGTCAGCGTACCCACTTGCGCGGACGACACGCTTGGTAATTCCACCGAAGACAGCGCCTGGAGTTGAGCAGAATTCAACACCTGCAGGGGATCTGAACTCAAAGCATCGATTTGTGCCGCTGACAGCAATGCAATCTGGGTGGCAGTCAAGGCCGAGGCCTGGTCGGTGGTCAACACTGCCACATTGGCTGTGGCAAGCGTATCGATTTGTACCGTCGACAGCGCCTCTATCTGGTTTGTGCCAAGCACGGCGAAGGTCGCAGTCGTGACCGACGACATGTTCAGGCTTGGGATCTGCAACGAGGTCAAAGCGACGAGACTGTCTGTGGCCAACGCGGAGACTTGGGCCGATGTCAGCCGGCTTACCGTGTCGGTCGACAAGGCTGGGGCCTGGTCGGTAGTCAAGTAGGACGCCTGCGAGGTTCCCAAACCAAGCGTCTGGGAAATTGTCAACGCCGAAATCGCTGCCGTCCCGATTACCCCAAACTGGGCACTGTTGAGTACAGCAAGCTGATCATCCGTCAACGCACGCATTTGTGCGGTCGAAATCACCGACATGTGGCTCGTCTGCAGCCCACCGACGTCGCTGGTATCCAACGCCGCGAGCGCGCCAGTCGTGATCGCACCAAACTGGTCCGTCGTGAACGTGCCAATTTGAACAGAGTCGAGGGCGCCCAACTGTGAAGTCGAGACGGCAGCAATCTGGGCAGTGGTCAGCACGGGCACCTGGACTGTCGTCAGGACATCAAAGAACGCCGTCTCAATCGATGACAGCTGGGCGGTCGTGATACCAGCAATTTGAGCGGTAGAGAAGGCGACCACCTGGTCGGTAGAGAACGCATTGAACTGACTGGCCGACAATCCACCCATCTGGGCTGTAGTAATGACCGCCAATTGATCGGTCGTGATTGAACTCACTGCACTCACGGCTACTGCCCCGAGCTGCGCGGATGTGACCACGCCGAGCTGGGCAGTCGTGAAGGCGGCCACCGCCACGCTTGCCAAGTTATTAATCTGGCCCGTGGTCAGGCCCACGATTTGGGCCGTGGTAAGGGCAGCAATCTGACTGGTCCGCATCGCCCCCAAATGGGTGTTAGTTAATGCGGCAATCTGAGCCGAGGTCAAGGCAGAGATATCGCCCGTCTCAATGCTCAAGAAGTCGATGACCTCCATCGCCGCGATCTGGGCCGTCGTCAACGCCACAATCTGATCGGTCGTGAGGGCACCAATCTGCGCACCCTTCAATGTCGCCAAATCTGAAGTCGACAAGGCCACCAGCTGAGCCGTGGTTAGGGAAGCAATTTGACCGGTGGTCAGAATTTGCAACTGGGCATCAGTCAAGGACTCAATCTGGGCGGAGGTCAGGACAGAAATAATGTCTGTTGATAACCCAGCGACACCATCAATCGCAATCGCTTGTACTTGATCATCGGACATGGCCGCGATTTGCGCGCTATCAAAAGCCTGAACTTGCGCAACCGACATCGCAGAAATACTGGCCGTTGTAAATGCCTGCACCTGGGCGGTCGTCATCGTCGACAACTGAGCCGTCGTCACACCAGACAGTTGCGCAGACGTCAGGCTGGCGACGCGCCCGGTCGACAAGGCCGAGAACTGATCGGTCGTCAAGGCGGACAGTTGATCGATACGCAGGTAGCCAAAGGCCGAAGCATTCATCGAATTCAGCTGCGCACTGGTCAAACCCACCACTTGCGCGGTCGTCAAAACAGCCAATTGCGCGGAGGTCATCGCCGCGAATTGGGCAGATGTGAACTGACTGACCTGCCCAGTCGTCAGGGCCGAAATCTGGTCTGTGCGAATTGCGGGTACATTAAAGGCCCGAATACCCGAAATATTGGCGCTGCTGATGGCGGCGATTCCACTGAGTGTCAGTCCCGACAACTGATCCGTGGACATGCCGCGAATCTGGTCAGACGTCATCGCCTGCATCTGGCTCGTCGTCAGGGCACGCAATTGAACCGTACTCAAGCGCCCGACATTCGTCGCGCCCAACCCCACCACTTGAGCGGTTGTCAGGGCAGCAAGTTGGTCGTCAGTGAACGCCTCGACGAGGTCAGCGCTCAAGCTACCAAGGTCTGCAGAGGCTATGCCGACGATCTGAGTCGCCGTGAGCGAGCTGAACTGTCCTGTCGTCAAGTAATTGAGTTGCGCCGTCGAGAGTGAGGCCAACTGGGTCGTACTCATACCCGCCACGTCACTCGCATCTAGCGCAATGATGGACAAGCGATCCAGCGTAGACAGCTGGGCCGTCGTCAACGCCTGGACTTGGGTCAATGACAGGTCACCAGTCAAATCTGCGCCTAGGCCAGAAATTTGAGCAGCCGTCAAGGCGGCAATCTGAGCCGTGGTCACACCAGCCAGTTGGACACTGGTGATGGTGCCGATATCGGCTGACTCGATGGCCCTCAGCTGCGCCGTCGACATGCCCGCGATTTGTACCGTCGTCAATCCATCCATCTGGGTTGACGTGAGTCCTTCAATTTGCGCGGTGGTCATGCCAGCGACTTGGCTAACCGTCAGTGCTGCCACCTGGGAGGTGGTGAGCCCCAGCATGATCGATGTTCCGACGGCCGCCAACTGGGCGGACGTCAATGTCGATAGATTCGCTGTGGCGATCACCGCCATCTGCGAACTAGACAAGCCATTGAGTTGCGCGGTCGACAGACCGGCCGTGAAGGTCGTAGTCAGCGCGCCCACTTGGTCAGTCGAGAGAGCACCGACCTGACTGGTAGAGAAGCCAGCCACCTGTGCGGCCGACAGGACAGCCAACTGCGCGGTGCCAGCGCCAGAGACACTTGCCGTGCTGATGGCGCCGATCTGCGCAGAGGACAGGACAGCCATTTGGGCCGTCGTAAGCGCCCCAGTCTGCCCCGTTGTCAGAGCCCCGACTTGATTGGTCTCAAGCGCCCGAATTTGGTCTAGAGTCAACGCAGCCACAACAGCCGTAGACAACGCGGCCACCTGACCGGTACTCAAGTCTCCGAAGTTCGTGGCGCTAATTGACACGGCCTGTGCCGTGGTCAAAGCGGCGAGCGAAGCAGTTGCTATGGAATTTAGTTGTGCTGAATCGAGGGCAGCCACCTGGGCCGTCGTCATTGCTGCCAACTGATTGGTCGCAATTGCGGCAAGCTGGGCGGTCTTCAGCACATCCACCTGGCCGGTCGTCATCGCGGCGATCTGCGCCGTCGTCAATGCCGCTACGCTGGCGGTGATCATGTTAGACGCTTGCCCAGTCGTCAGTGCTGCGACCTGTGCAGTCGTCATTGAGGACACTTGGCTGGTCGTTAAGGCATTGACCTGCGCCGAGGTAAGGTTCGTGACTTGAGCGGTACTCAAAGAGACTAAGTCAGCCGTCTCGATAACCGCGACTTGAGCGGTCGCCAAATTAGAGACCTGGGCCGTCGTCAGTGTGGAAGCTTGTGCCGTCGTCAAGGCTGCGACGTCGACCGTATCCAACACATTCAATTGGGCCGACGTCAAGTTGCTTGATTGGGCGGTCGTCAACGCCGCGACCTGCGCCGAGGACAAGGCTACTGCCTGTGCCGTAGTCAATGAGGCAACTTGTGCGGTGGTCATCGCGGCGACCTGCGCGGTCGTCATGGCCGCCACACTCGCCGTGACCAAGTTCGAGGCCTGAGCGGTCGTCAACGCGGCCACCTGGGAGGTGGTCAATGCCGCAATGTCAGACGTCGCTAAAGCGTTCAGTTGGGCGCTGGTGAGCGCGGCCACCTGCGTCGTCCCGAGCGAGGTCAACTGTGCTGTCGACAGTCTATCCAACTGGATGGTAGCCAGTGCGGCCACCTGACTCGTGGAGAGATTCGAGAGCTGCGCCGTGGTCAATGCCGCCACTTGGCTTGACGACAGTGCGTTCAAGTTCGCGGTAGAGAGGCCTGCAATCTGGGCCGAGGTCAGGCCGGTAATTTGGGCAGTCGTCAGGTCGTCGATTTGTGCTGTTGTGACTGCCGCAAGCTGTGTTGTCGACAAGGCGGCGATATCGGCCGTCTCTAGCGAGGGAATTAATGCCTCAGTTATTGCAGCAATTTGGGCGGTCGTCAGCGAGGAGTATTGCAGCGTGGTCAGGGCCGGCAACTTGTCGCTTCCAAGCGCGATCAGATTGGTTGTCGAGAGCGTCGGCAACTGACCAGTGGTCAATGTGACCAGCTGAGCCGTCGTCATTCCAGCGATCGCTGCGGTAGCAATTGCGCTCAACTGAGCGGTAGTCAATTGCGGAACTTGGGTTGTCGTTAGTCCAACAAGCTGACCAGACGCCATGGACGCAATTTGGGCTGTCGTCACCACTTCAAGCGAAGCGACTGGGATTGCCGCCACGTGAGCTGAGGTTAGTGCACGCAGGTCTGCCGTGGTTAGGGCTGCAACTTGTGTCGTTGACAGCGCAGCGATTTGGCCAGTGGTCAGCACCGCAAACTGATTTGTTTCGAGAGAATTCAGTTGTGCGGTCGAGAGTGCACTCACAGAGCCAGTAGCAATGGCAGGCACTTGGACCGTGGTCAGGTTACTCAGCTGTGCCGTGGTCAAACCACCCAGCTGCGTGTTCGACAACGTATTCAGTTGTGCCGAGGACAGGCCAATGATTGCTGCGGTGCTCACCGCACCGACCTGTGCCGAGCTAAGCGCCGTAACCTGGGATGTCGTCAGGGAGGCGGCCTGCTCAGAACTCAGGGCTGACACTTGACTAGTGGTCACACCACCTAATTGAGTGCCACTTAACGTAGAAATGACGTTCGTCGTCAACTGTGCAAACTGTGCGCTGGTGACAGTTGCAATCTCAGCAGCGGACAACGCGCTGACTTGGGCGGATGTGAGTCCAACCACGGCACCAGTGGTCAACGAAACGAGCTGGGCGGTGGTCAACGCATCGACCTGGGTGGTCAATAGGGTCGTCAGCTGAGCACTAGACAGCGCCGCCGCTTGGGCCGTCGTCATCGCTGCGACTTGGGCCGTCGTCAATTTAGTCAACTGTGCAGTCGACAAGACCGTCGCGTGCTCGGTAGTCAACGCCGCTAGCGAGGCGGTGCTGACTGCGCTGATCTGGGCGGTAGTGATGGCTGCGACTTGGGCCGTTGTCAAGGTGGACGCCGCGGCGGTAGACACTGCACCCACCTGGGCCGTCGTCAACGCCGCCAGACTGGTCGTTACTAGGTTGGACGTCTGAGCCGTCGTTAGGGTTGAGACCTGCGCCGTCGTCAGCGCCGCAATCTGGGCGGTCGTTAAAGCGTTGAGATTGCCCGTTGACAGAGAGGCTGTCTGCGCTGTTGTGATGGCAGCAATCTGCGCCGTTGTCAGCGCCGCCAGGTCCGCCGTCTCCATTGAGTCAAGCTGACTCGTAGCCAAGTTCGAGACCTGTGCCGTCGTCAGGGTCGAGACCTGCGCCGTCGTCAGCGCGGCCACATCAACCGTATCCAGCGCATTCAACTGCGCCGAGGTCAAATTGCTCGACTGAGCCGTCGTCAGCGCAGCCACCTGCGCCGAGGTCAACGCCACAGCCTGGGCCGTCGTCAACGTCGCCACCTGAGCCGTAGTCATCGCAGCCACCTGGGCCGTCGTCAACGCCGCCACACTACCCGTGGCCAAGTTAGACGTCTGCGCCGTCGTCAGTG
>JAYPVH010000028.1:0-20931 GCA_038134505.1 Halieaceae bacterium
ACCTGCAACCTACGGCTTAGAAGGCCGTTGCACTATCCGGTTGTGCTACGGGCGGGTAAAACTGTTCTCAACCTACATTTGGAAATATTCTGATCAATCTCGCGAGCTGATGCCCCGCAAGGTGCCACGTCCTCTTGAGCGCGCATTATGCCACCACTCGATGCACGACCCAATGCCGGATTTGACCTCGCGGGCGATTGCTGCGTTCATCGATTTTGCCGGTGTCTGTTGTCTTGGGCTGTCGAGACTGCGCCGTAGTGGCCGTATCGATGCCTACCTAACGCTCAAGGCCAGTCAGTAAATTTCGTACCGAGGACTCGAGCAGTTCTTTGGCCGACAATGTCTGATCGAAGAGATCGAGCATCTGATTGACTTGCAAGGTTGCAATGCCGTGAGCCAGTGCCCAAAGCTGGGTTGCGATAAAAATAGGGTCTGCCGATTGGCCTCTAGAGTGCAGTGAACAATAGTCTTCAACAGCCTGGACAACGATCTGAAAGCCTGTCTGTTTGAGCGCGATATTGGCACGACGATCGTCCATGTCGCCGCGGTCTTCCCACATTAAGCTGAGAAAGGGCTTTTTCTGCTCTGCGTAGTCGAGATAAGCCTGTCCGAGCGCGATCAGCCGTTCGAGGGAATGGGGCGGGGTTTGCGCTTGCGCGACCAAGCAGGCACTGGAGAGGCCCATCAGGGCGAGATCACGGACTGCAATCAGCAAATCTTCTCGGTCTTTGAAGTGCCGATACGGTGCGGCGTTACTGACGCCTGCGCGCTGCGCCGCCTCTGTAATACTAAAATCCAAGGTACCACGCTCGTCGATCAGCTCGGCTGCCGCGACGATGAGCGTATTGCGCAGATCGCCGTGATGGTATCGGCGCGCTGCGTTCATGATGCGTCACCCGCTAACACAGTCTGCGATGTCATCGGTAATGGGCGATCGGTGCCAGCCGACTGGTTTCGCGTGAGGAGGCAATACATTGCGGGGACCAGATAAAAAGAGATCACGGTCGACAGCAGCACGCCGCCAGCAATCGCCAGCGCAAAGGGCGGCCAGAATTTGTCTGTCTCGATGATTAAGGGGAAAAAACCGCCGAATGTTGTAATGGTGGTCGAGACAATATGCCGACTGGCGTCCATGACCACCTCGCGCATCGCGCCGAGATCACCCCGCGCGGCGTTTTCCGACTGCAGCATGCCGGTAATGATAATAATCGCCGCGTTGATTGATACCCCGACTGACCCGATCACACCGATGAGTGCTTGAATACCCAGTGGATAACGGAAGATCGCAAGGGATAACAAACTCAGACCAAAGGAACACAGGCAGACGAAGAACGCCAGACCACTGAGTCGCCAGCTGTTGAAGGTCAGTAGAATTGTCGCGAGCAATGCGGCGGCCACAATGCCAATGGGACCGAGTAAATCGTTGATCACCATGGCGCGCTCATCGCTGTCACCACCGAATTTGTAATGATAGCCAGGGGGTAGGGCAATGGGATTTTCTCGAAGACTGGCTTGCAGTCGGTCCAGGACCTCCGCTGCGAGGACGCCACGGGTCAAATAAGCTTGTACTTCGTTACGGCGTTCACCGTCCTTGCGTGACAGCGCCGTATCGTTGGGTACTAGGCGCACGGAGCCTAACGAGGCCAAGGGTACTGCTTGTAAGCCCGGTGTTTGCTGCGATGAGGGAATCGGAATCAGCATGTCGGTGACTTGATCTAAGCGCGCCCAACTGCTGCGATCGAACTGGCTCACCACGGGCACGCGTTCGGTGACCTCTAAAAGCTCGCCCCC
The DNA here is from genome assembly GCA_038134505.1 of Halieaceae bacterium. Classification (GTDB taxonomy): domain Bacteria; phylum Pseudomonadota; class Gammaproteobacteria; order Pseudomonadales; family Halieaceae; genus Luminiphilus. The sequence continues at coordinate 1,792 of JAYPVH010000028.1, forward strand.
CTGACGACCACGCAGGGCCCCGTCAATGAACTGCGCGACTGCGGTGCGGCTGAGCCCCACGCGACGCAGTTCGACCTCGTCGAGCTCAAAGACGACCTTTGGCGATGGTGGTGGCATACCGAGCAGTGTGTGGGTGACATCGGGGAGGGATTCGATGCGTTGGCGGAACACCTCGCCAAGGTCCTGCAAGACTTCCGGGCTTGGGCCGTAGAGCACCACCTCAACTGGCGCATTGACGGGCGGGCCCTGATCGATACCGCGGATGATAACCTGCGCTTGCGGATAATCATGATCAAACTGCAGTTGTAGGCGCCGAATCAAGGCGTCGGTTTGTGTGCCATCGTGGGTCATGACGAGGCCTTCTGACCAACCCGCCACGCCGCGCTTGTTCGAGCGCATGTTGTAGTAAAACGCAGGAGCGCTTTCACCCACGGTCCAATCGACCCGATCGACCAGGGGTTCGTTGCGCAGCGTTGCATCCAGTTTGAGTACTAGATCTCGGGTGTCATCGATGCCGGCGCTATCAGGCATCGTGACCTGAACATAGAACTGATTGCGCTCGGTGAGCGGGAAAAATTGCGCGCCGAGACTGGGATAGGTGACAAAACCAATGACCGGCAGAACGAGCGCGAGAAAAACGGACGCCAAAGGGTGTTGCAAGGACCACTCCAGCGAACGTGAGAAGCGCTGTGTGAGCCTCGGTAATCTTGCGCCGGTCTGCCACCATGCCGGTGTTGCCTGAAGGTCCGAAGGCAGCCACAGTGCCGACAGGGCTGGGGTGATCGTTACCGCGAGGACGAATGATGTGCCCAACATGACGACCACGGAAATCGATAGCGCGCCGAGAAAGTCCCCAGACGGGCCGGGGAGAAGCACCATGGGTAGGAAGGTCAAAAGCGTGGTCAATGTTGATGCCAGTAGCGGTGTTTGCATTCGCCCCACGGCGCCTTTGAGTGCGGTGACCGGCGAAGCGCCGTTGAGGAGTCGCTTGCGCACCTCATCGGCCATGACGATCGATCCGTCAACCAATAAACCTAAAGCGACCACAAGCCCTGTGAGGGACATCTGATGAATGGGGATGTTGAAAAACTGCAAAATAATCATCGAGGCCAAGGAGCACAGCGGTAGCATGACCGCCACTACCGATGCCGCGCGCCAACCTAAGGTCACCAATAAAACGAGCAACACGAGTGCGATGCCGGCGAGCAGATTGCCCGCGACTTTAGCAAGCCGATTTTCTGTATAAATACTTTGATCGAAGCTCAAATCGATATTGAGATGATGCGCCGCGTCGGCTTTATAGGCATCAAAGAACTCATCGAAGTCATCGCTGTAGCGATCGACGCGGTAACCGCGCTGCATTTCTACAGCCACCAACACAGATCGCTGGCCATTGGAGAATGCCATGCGACTCGGTGGGTCGGTCTCACCTTTGACGACCGTTGCAATATCGCGTACGCGCAAGGTGCGACCGTCGCTCATTGAGCGAATGACGCTGTTGCGGATCGTCTCAATGTCACTGAACTCACCGCTGATCTCTAATGCCAATGCGGCTTCGGGGTCGGTGAGTCGGCCCGCGGGTGTGCGCACATCACTCGCCCGTAAACTCTGAGCGACTTGGTCAATGGTCAGTCCGAGGCGTGCAAGCCGATCGGCATCGAGGTTCACTCTGACCGCCTCATCGGGTAGGCCGTAGGCGCGAACGCGGCGCGTATTCGGAACCTGACGCGCGGCGTCTGCAAAGTTGAGCGCCTCGCGGCGTAATACGGCGGGAGATATTGTCTCGCCTTGTCGCGCGCTAATGGCGACGATTTTGACAAACTGGGTCATCAGGTCATCGTCAAAGTCGGGCGGCGAAGCACCCGCCGGAAACCCCTTCGCCACCTCATCGACTTTGTCGCGTAATTCCGACATCACGCGTTTGATTTCGATCAGCGAGAGCGTGTAGTCGACTTCGATGGCCAAATTGGAAACCCCTTGAACTGAGATGACTTCAATCTCTCTGACCTCAGCCTGCTCGCGCAGGGCGTCCTCTAGGGGCTTGCTGATCAAGGCCTCAACCCGGGCCGGACTCGCGCCGGGAAAGAAGGTTTGGATTTTGGCAACGAAAGGCGTGATCGATGGATCCTCTTGCCGTCCCATGCTTGAGAAACTCGTCAGACCTACAGAGACGATGGCGATAATCGCCAACGCCAAGTAGCGCCCATTGCGATAGAGTGATTCGGCGATCATATTATTCGGCGCTCTCAGACAATGGCGTCACGCGGGTGCCAGGGCTCAGCCGTTGCAAGCCGGTGGCGATAACGCGGGCGCCGCTGGGCAGCGTGCCGCGCACAAATACACGGTCGCCGCTTGCGTAGATCACCTCGACGTGTTCCCTCACCGCGGTAGCTCCTTCAGGACTATCCATGATGGCCAACACAGACCACAGGCCGCGCTCTCCTGCAAGAAGGGCGCTGAGGGGTAGCCAGCCACCCACAGTCGGCACGGTCTCCGAAAGCTCCAGTCGCACTAATTCGAGTGAGGCCGCCTGAACGCGCTCTGGAAGCGCAACCTCCACAGTGGCTGAGAGCGTTGCCGTGTCGACTACAGGCTTAATGGAGCGGACGGGTGCTGAAAAGCGCTGCTGGTTGATCTCGATCTGAACGGACTGCCCGACCTTTAGGCTGCGCGCGATATTGATCGGCAGGCCAATTTGGGCAACCTGTGCATCGATCGTTTCCACGACCAAGACCGGCATACCGGGGTTCACCTGAGCACCTTCGTCGACCAAGCGGTCAATTACTGCACCGCGAAAAGGCGCGCGGAGTACACTTTTATCCAGTTCGAGTTGTGTATTCTCCAGGCCCGCTTGCGCTGAGCTCACACCCGCTTGGGTCGATAATTGGGCGCGGCGCGCGTCTTCAAGCGCTGATATCGAAATCAGGCCCTGCTCGAACAGTGACTCCGCGCGTTCGGCGTTGTTGTCCGCGACCAGTGCATCCGCCTGCGCACGTTCTAGACTGGCGAGTGCTGCTTGATATTGCGTTCTGCGACGATCAGTGTTGAGTGCGGCGAGCGTGGCTCCGGCCTCAAACAGGTCTCCCGCGCGGACCGCAACAGAATCAACAGTGCCAGAGAGTTCAAAACCTATGCGACTGGTTTGATAGGGTTGTGCGGTGCCGACAAATTGTCGCGTCACGGTGTACCCGGGCAGTTCGACAAAGGGTGTGACCGTAACTGGCATCGGCTCGCGATGCGCAGCGATGCGACTTTCCGCGTTCCAATAAATCAGACTGCTGAAGATCGCAACGAAACCGATCGCGAGGACCAGGCTGAGTAGGGTTGTGCGTCGGTTCGCATTCATGTCGAGATCCCAAATAGATGTAAATATAATTCACATAATGTTAATTGAATTTACATAGCTACGTCAATCTGGGCGAGGTGGATGAGATTGAGCTGGGTAGCGACGCGAGTACAGGGTGAGACGCTGATGTGTTGTCTGTGGTTCAGTGCTGAGACTTGCCCTCGGCGAACGATTTGTCCACACTACGCGACCCCGTGAACGACACGTGCTCGCTCTCGGTTTTGTTATGGTGGCCGGATGGTCCCCTCGCAGCGATAGGTAGTGAACCCCGCCAGGCCCGGAAGGGAGCAACGGTAATTACTGACTCGGGTGCCGGGGTGTGGCTATCCGGCCACCTCCACTTCAAGCGCAGTGCCTCTTCAGTCAACCTTCAGAGATGACCTGCTCGCGGAGTGCTGCTGTTTTTGGCGTTCGGCGGCCATCGAGGGTTTGGATGCTAGATCGTGGTGCTGCCGGTTGCCGGTGTCGGTTGCGAAAGCAGCGGCAGATGAATCCGCCAAAACCTCGTTGCAAGCGTAGTGCCGAGCATGCCCGCGCGCTATACTGAGTCTCCGACGACTTGTCGTCATGTTAGTTATTGATTGGCGCACGGTGTTGCAGTGCTGCGCTCAATCGCTAGTGGGGAAGTGAATCAACATGTCCTACCAGGTCCTCGCCAGAAAATGGCGTCCCGCGCTCTTCAAGGAGATGGTCGGTCAGCAACACGTGTTGCGCGCGTTGATCAACGCGCTCGAAAATGACCGTCTCCATCACGCGTATTTGTTTACGGGTACGCGCGGTGTTGGCAAAACAACCGTTGCGCGGATTCTAGCGAAGTGTCTGAACTGCGAGACCGGCGTGACCTCAGAGCCCTGTGGCGAGTGTGGTTCGTGTCAGGAAATCGCAGAGGGTCGCAGTATTGACCTCATCGAAGTCGATGCCGCTTCGCGAACGAAGGTCGAGGACACCCGCGACCTGCTGGACAATGTCCAATACGCGCCCAGTCGATCCCGTTACAAGATTTATCTGATTGACGAAGTGCACATGCTCTCGGGACACAGTTTCAATGCCTTGCTGAAGACCTTGGAGGAACCGCCGCCCCACGCAAAGTTTTTGCTCGCCACCACGGATCCACAGAAGTTACCGGCAACAGTGCTTTCACGTTGTTTGCAATTTAACTTGAAGAACATGGTGCCGGAACAAATCGTCGAACACCTGCAAACGATTTTAAAAGACGAGCAGATTACCTACGAGGATGAAGCGTTGTGGCAGCTTGCGCGATCGGCCGAGGGATCCATGCGCGATGCCTTGAGCCTGACCGATCAAGCCATCGCCTTCGGTGAAGGTGCTCTCAAGACGGCCGACGTGAGCGATATGTTGGGCACTGTCGATCGGGGGCGTGTCCAAGAGCTGGTGTCGCATCTGATTGAAGGTGACGCCGCAGGACTGCTCGAGGCCGTCGGACGTATCGCTGAGCACGCGCCCGATTACAGTGCGACGCTCGACGCGTTAGCGAGCCTTCTTCACCAGATGACCGTTCGCCAGATGGTTCCCGATTTGACGAGTGATGCCAATGGCGCAGACCAAGGTGTCACCGATTTAGCGGCGCGCGCAACGCTCGATGATGTGCAGTTGTGGTATCAATTTGCGGTTCAGGGTCGCCGTGAGCTCAATCTCGCGTCTGACCCGCGGGTCGGGCTAGAAATGATTCTGTTGCGGATGTTGGCCTTTCGTCCAGCGGCTATTATCGCGCCCCCCGAACCGGGAGCACCGCCGACAAAAAAGTCTGAGCCACCGGTCCTGCCGGTGGCATCTGAGCCGGTCGTATCGAGCGCATCAGCAGATGAAATCGCGGAGCCTGCCTCATCTGACACCGAGGGAATGCACGACGCCTCGACTGAGTCCGTCGCGAGTGCGAACGACCACAGTATCGATCAGGTGCCCCATCGGGAGTTCAGGTCAGTCGAAGGATCAGAAGCGCCAGAGACCGCGCAAGCGCCTGCACAGCGAGATACGCAGGGCATAGCGACGCACCTGCATGAAGACACGCCCTCTCAGGGCCACGATATCGGCTTGGCCCGCACTGAGCCGCGCCAAGCCGAAACGGCCGCGTCCTTTGAGATGATGGTCGATGAAGGGGACGATGATTTACCAAGCTCTGCCAGTTGGCCCGAGTTCTTCGAGGGGTTGGGACTGGTCGGTATCGCGCAATCGGTCGCGCTGCACCTGTCATTGGTCAGCGTGGTCGGCCGAAAAATGATTTTTCATCTTCATGAGCGCGATGCGGCCTTGTACAACCCGCGACAACAAGCGCATATCGAAATGGCTTTCAATCAACTACTCGAGCGGCCGGTGGACGTCTCGGTTGAGATTGCCGCGACGCAAGGGCAGACGCCTGCCATGCGCCGACAGGCGCTAGCCGAAGCTCGGCAAGCCTCAGCCGAGGCGGCATTGGCAGCGGACCCTGTTTTCGCGCAGTTGCTCGAGGACTTTGATGGCGAGTTAATTGCGGGCAGTATTCGCCCCCTGCTCGATCAGGTGGACCCGCGTGATTTGCATTGATCTGATTCGACATGGTGTGTTGATTGCGCCTGAAATAGTTCACCAATACCGGTTTGTGACGCGGGCCGACTGCCTGTTTGGAGGCACAAGTTAATGAAGTTGTCACCCTCAATCCAAGCGTTGATCGACGCGCTGCGTCATCTCCCCGGTGTGGGTCCCAAATCAGCGCAGCGGATGACGCTGCATTTGTTGGAGCGCGATCGTCCCGGCGCACAGATGATTGCCGAGGCGATAGAGACCGCGCTAGCTAAAGTGGGTCACTGCAACAGTTGCCGCAATTTCACCGAACTTCCGGTCTGCGAAATTTGTGCTGATGCACGTCGTGATCAGGGACTGGTGTGCGTTGTAGAGACTCCCGCAGATGTCATGGCGATTGAACACAGCGGTGGTTATCGCGGTCGCTACTTTGTTCTCATGGGTCACCTGTCGCCTCTCGATGGCATTGGTCCGGAACAGTTGGGGCTCGATGTGTTGCAACAACAGTTTTCGGATAACGCGCCGCGCGAGGTGATTTTGGCAACCAATCCGACTGTTGAGGGAGAGGCCACCGCTTTCTATGTCAGCCAAAGAGCCCGTGCGGTGGGTGCAAAGGTCAGTCGTATTGCCCATGGTGTCCCCCTAGGCGGTGAATTGGAGTACATCGATGCGACAACATTGGCCCACGCGCTCAGCGGACGCACTGCGATGCCGGATGAATGACAACACAATGGATTGAGGGCGATAACGCCCTGCGCGAAGTGCTTGCAAAGCACCAAGGCAGCGCGGTCGTGGCGATCGACACTGAGTTTCGTCGCCGCGATACCTTTTACCCGCAGGTCGCACTATTGCAAATGTGCTGGGGTGATGAGGCTTATTTGATCGACCCACTGGCTTTGTCAGACTTATCCGATTTGACTACCCTGATCACCGATGAGCGAGTGCTCAAGGTGCTACACAGCCCGAGTGAAGATTTTGAGGTCTTCGAGCGATGGCTGGGGGTTTTGCCGCGACCGATAGTCGACACCCAGCGCGCCGCAGCGCTGATCGGTCTTGGCAGTGCAGTCGGTTACCGAGGTCTGGTTGAAGCGTTATTGGGCATTGCACTCGACAAGGAAGAGACGCAATCCAATTGGCTGGCGCGACCGCTCTCTGCATCTCAGCAGGCCTACGCAGCATCTGATGTCACGCATCTCTATGAGTGCTGGTTGTTACTGCGCACCCGATTGATAGACTGCGGCCGGTTAGACTGGGTCATGGCGGATAGCGCGGCCATGCGACCGGGCACACGCGATGTCTTTCAAAAGCACAAATCCGCTTGGAAATTGAATGATCCTCAGCTGTCTGTGTTGTTGGCGCTGATCGCTTGGCGCGATGAGCGTGCGCAGAGTCGAGATAAACCTCGGACTTGGATCTTGGATGACAAAGGCCTCATGGCGATCGCCAAGGCGCTTCCTGAGACAATCGAGCAGCTGTCGCGTGTGGAGGGTTTGGCACCAGGATTGGTCCGACACCAGGGTGAACGTCTGTTGTCGCTTGTGGCCGCATCGCGCAGTGAGGCGCCCAATCAACGCCCGCTGCCACCGCTCTCTGCGCGGCAGCGCAGCCTCGCGAAGGTGCTGGCTGAATCCCGCGACGACGTCGCAGCCAACCTTGTGATGGCCGCTGATATATTGTGCCCGAACCGAGATATTGAAGCCTTGGTTCGCAGGGTGACCGAGCGAGACGCGGATGACGGCGCCACAGGCATCGGCTGGCGCCAGAGTGTGATTATTGAACCTCTGCTACAGCGTGCAAGACAGTGGCTTTCTGAAGGATAATAGCGCCATGTGGGTCGAAGTGTTTAAAAGTACGCGCAAGCCAGAGACGTACGTGTATCTCGAGCGAGGTGCCGACTGGTCGGCGTTACCCGAGAGTCTGCGAAAGGTGTTTGGTGAGCCCGAATCGGTTCTTTCCTTGATGCTCAAGCCTGAACGCCAACTCGCCCGCTATTCAGGTGCTTATGTGCTCGAGAGAATAGCCCAACAGGGATTTTTTCTGCAGATGCCCGATCAGGAGGCTGAGCCATGCTGACAACGGGTTCTTACCTGACTGGCTTGGCCATCTATTTGCTCAGTGCTATGGCGGGCCTAATGATCGTCAATCGTTGGTGGCTGTCGGCGCTTGCATCGCGTTGGCAAGGCTTGTGGCTGGGTTTGATGGCTGGCGCTCTGATCACGCCCGCACACCCGAACAGCGAAACACTGACCTGGGCGCCAGCACTGATCGTCGGTTCGTTTAATTTTTTGTTTGACGGTGGCCTATCGACGGCTTTGGTGCCGCTGGTATTGCTCACGCTCGGCATGGCGCTGTGCGCTGTGGTGGGCTGGGTTTGGGGTGGGCGCCGAGAGCGCAACGCGAAGACAGCGTTATCTGAATCAGAGTTCCCTAACACATCGTCCTAGAGAAGGGTGCTTAACAGCCTCGGCGGCGGGGCCTCGCGGCAACCTTCGGTGTGGCGAGCACAACGCGCGGTTGATCAGCCTGTACGCCTGAGTAAAAAATCCTAAGTCAAACCACCGCTGAGCACACGATTGCCCTCCACCAACACTGTCTTGCACCGAAGAGTGTTCCCTACCGAAAGATGCCCTAGTGACCAGACCCTTTAAACAGTTTATGCAATGGCCGTCACTTTTGGTTACCCTTACGCCCTCTCATTCACGCTGATTTGGAAACGCACTATGAAATTTACTGGCACCGAGCGGTATGTCGCCACAGAGGATCTACGCATGGCGGTGAATGCCGCGGTGACCCTACAGCGCCCTTTGTTGATCAAGGGCGAGCCGGGGACGGGTAAGACAATGTTAGCCGAGGAGGTGGCCGAGGGTTTGGGTATGCCCCTGATTCAGTGGCACATCAAGTCGACGACCAAGGCGCAGCAAGGTCTCTACGAATACGACGCGGTATCGCGCTTACGCGATTCCCAACTTGGCGATGAAAAAGTGCATGACATCGCCAACTACATCAAGCGCGGTAAATTATGGGAAGCGTTTGCCGCTGAAGAACAGGTGGTACTGCTCATCGACGAGGTCGATAAGGCGGATATCGAATTTCCGAATGACTTGCTCGTTGAGCTCGATCGTATGGAGTTCTTTGTCTATGAGACCGGCGAGACGATTCGAGCCAAGCATCGCCCGGTGATCATCATCACATCAAACAATGAGAAAGAACTGCCAGATGCCTTTTTGCGTCGTTGCTTCTTTCATTTCATCAACTTCCCTGATCGCGACACCATGCGTCAAATTATCGATGTTCACTACCCGAAGATTGCTCAGTCCTTGGTCACTGAGGCACTCGAGGCGTTTTTCGAATTGCGTTCGATACCGGGTCTCAAGAAAAAACCATCGACCTCCGAGTTGATTGATTGGCTCAAACTCCTGATGGCCGACGATATCCCCGATGAGGTTCTCAAAGACCGCGATCAGAGCAAGGCTATTCCACCACTGTATGGCGCGCTACTCAAAAATGAGCAGGACGTTCAACTGCTAGAGCGGTTGGCGTTTATGCATCGCCGCGAGACCCGTTGATCCCGCGATGTTGATTAACTTTTTTCAGGGGCTGAAAGACGCTGGCGTGCCGGTGACACCGCGTGAGCTGCTTGACCTATTACAAGCCATGCAGGCGCGTTTGGCCTTTGTCGATATCGACGAATTCTACAACTTGTCGCGCGCCGTTTTGGTCAAGGATGAAAAATACTACGACCGCTTTGATCGTGCTTTTGGTCTGCATTTTCGTGATCTAGAGGTGCTCGATGACGTCATCGAGGCCCTGATTCCCGACGATTGGCTGCGCAGCGAATTCATGAAGCAGCTCACCGATGAGGAGAAGGCGAAAATCGAAAGCCTCGGCGGTCTAGAGAAGCTCATTGAAGAGTTTAAAAAGCGGCTTGAAGAACAGAAGAAACGCCATCAGGGTGGCAATAAGTGGGTCGGTACGGGTGGTACCTCACCGTTTGGCAATGACGGTTATCACCCTGAAGGCATTCGCGTGGGTGGTGAGGGCAAAAACAAACGCGCAGTGAAGGTTTGGGAGCGTAGAGATTTTAAAAATTTAGACGATTCCGTAGAGCTCGGTACCCGCAATATCAAGGTGGCGCTGCGGCGGTTGCGCAAGTTTGCAAGGACAGGGGCAGCCGATGAGCTGGATCTTGACGATACCATCAGCTCGACGGCACGCAACGCCGGTTTGCTGGACATCAAGATGGTCCCAGAGCGCCACAATGCGGTCAAAGTGTTGCTGTTTCTTGATGTCGGCGGGTCGATGGACCCCCATGTACGTGTTTGTGAGGAGCTGTTCTCTGCGGCGCGCACCGAGTTTAAGCACTTGGAATATTTTTATTTCCACAACTTTCTCTACGAAAGCGTCTGGAAGAATAACGTTCGTCGACACAACCAGCGTACCCAAACCCTCGATATCCTGCACAAGTACAGTCACGACTATAAAGTCGTGATCGTTGGTGACGCCTCGATGTCTCCCTATGAGATTGTTCAACCCGGTGGCTCTGTGGAGCATTGGAACGAGGAATCTGGTGAGGCCTGGTTGCGACGACTTCGCGAGACCTACGAAAAGTGTGTGTGGATCAACCCTGTCCCCAGAGACGAATGGCAGTACACCCAATCCATTTCCATGACGCATCAATTGATGGAGGGGCATATGTACCCTTTGACACTGAAGGGCTTGGAAGAGGGTATGCAATTCCTTTCAAAGTGAGTATTGCCTGCTGTATTTTGAAGGCGTTCTTTTGCTCACCTGCGCGCTGTTTTTAGCTACACTCTGACCATCGCTCAATAACAAAATGCGCAGCGACTTCCGCTGCGTCTAGGGAGATGTGATGCAGACTGTTCATCGATCGATTCTAGCCCTCGGTTTATGTTGCCTTGTTGCCTGTGGTGGCAGTGGCGAACCTCAAAAAATGGCGGCCGCGCAGGTTGATACGGCGCGTATTAGCAACGCAGCCTCGGAGCCAGAGCAGTGGCTGACCTACGGCGGTAGCTACGATGAGACACGCCATTCCACCCTGCGGCAAATCAACTCAGATACCTTGCCCGAGTTAGGTGTCGGCTGGGTCTATGAGATGAGCAAGCCGCGCGGCGTTGAAGCCACGCCTATCGTGGTGGATGGTGTGATGTACGTGTCTGGGTCTTGGTCGGTGGTGTACGCGCTCGATGCGAAAACCGGGGCCGAGCTCTGGGTCTACGATCCTCAGGTTTCAGGTGAGGATGCAGCGAAAGGCTGCTGCGATGTCATCAACCGCGGCGTTGCGGTGCACAACGGTAAGGTCTTTGTCGGTGTTTTTGATGGACGTTTGGAGGCACTTGATGCGGCGAGCGGTGAATTGCTGTGGAGTCAGGTTACGGTCGATCAAACCAAGCCCTATAGCATTTCCGGCGCACCCCGCGTGTTCAAGGACAAGGTGATCATTGGCAATGCCGGCGCTGAGCTGGGCGTACGAGGCTACGTGACGGCCTACGATGTGGATTCTGGCGAGTTGGCGTGGCGCTTTTATACAGTGCCGAACCCGAATAAAGAGCCCGACGGTGCGGCATCAGATGAAATTTTGGCACGTCTTGCCAACGATACTTGGGGCGATACAGGCGGCTGGACCACCGATGGTGGCGGTGGCACGGTGTGGGATTCAATTGTCTATGACACCGTGAATGATCAGGTTTTGATTGGCGTGGGCAATGGCTCGCCGTGGCTGGCTTCGATTCGCGATCCAGATAGTGACGGCCCGAACCTGTTTTTGTCTTCCATCGTCGCCCTCGATGCTGATACGGGGGCCTATCGCTGGCACTACCAGGGAACACCCCGCGATCAGTGGGACTATACAGCGACGCAGCAGATGACTCTCGCAGACCTGCCGGTCGGCGAGAATGGCGAGATGCGTCGTGTGGTTATGCAGGCACCGAAGAATGGCTTCTTTTATGTCATTGACGCGGCCGATGGCGCACTGATCTCCGCCACGCCTTTTGCGGTGCAAACTTGGACCACCGGTGAGGTCGATGATTTGGGGCGGCCGATAGAAATTCCGGCCGCCCGAGAGCTTGGTGAAGTGCCTTATATGGTCGCGCCGGGGCCGACAGGGGCTCACAACTGGCATCCCATGGCGTACAACCCCAACACAGGTTTGGTCTATATCCCAACCAATTTCTTCCCGCTACCCTACGCTGTGAACGACATCTCTGAGCATGCGAATACAGACTGGGTCACGGGTTATGACTACCAAGTGGGTTGGCCGATCGAGTATCCGCCAGGGACCTTCGATGCGCTTCGTAGCCAAGATGGTGGCGGCTTGTTGGCCTGGGATCCCGTTGCGGCTGAACCGCGCTGGGCGATCCCCATGCCGATGCCGTTTAACGGCGGTGTGTTGAGCACCGAGGGTAATTTGGTCTTTCAGGGTAATAAATCGGGCGAGTTTGTCGCCTACGATGCCACCACTGGCGATCCCGTGTGGTCGCATCGTCTCACTGGCAATGCTGCTGCGGCACCGATGACCTATGAAATCGATGGCGAGCAATATCTAGCCGTCTTGTCGGGCTGGGGGAGTACATCCATGCTGACCTACGGTTTGATTCTCGATCAGGCTGTGACGGCAGAGCCTGGGCGTGTGATCACGTTCAAGATTGGCGGGCAAGCCGAATTGCCCCCGGCCATGGCCTATTCGGTGATCGAGTCGCCCAAGGCAGAAGATTTTGGCAGTCCGGAGCAGTTGGTGCTCGGCTTGCGCCGTTATTCAGAAAATTGTCAGTTCTGTCATGGTGCGATGGCGATTAGCTCGGGGGTCTTACCCGATCTGCGCTGGTCACCCATCACAGGTAGTGAAGCCGCCTGGGATAGCGTGGTGCTAGAGGGCGCCAAGTCAGCGACGGGCATGAAGTCTTTTGCGCACCGATTATCAAGGGAAGAAACTGATGCCATCCGCGCCTATTTGCTCAAGCAGGCGTGGGTTGCGGTCGGGAACGGTGAGGCGGTCGATCCGCGCGCAACGGCAGAAAGCGGCCGTTAACCAGGCGTCAAGCCGTGGCGTAGGTGATAACTGACCAGCGCTGCGGTCACCGCAACGTTGAGGGATTCGACATTTGATTCCATCGGAATCCGCAAGGTGTGGTTAGCTTGCGCCTTGGTTGCTGGTGAGACACCATCAGTCTCGCTGCCTAAAATCATCGCGACCCGCTCGGCGGGTTGGTAGTCAAACAGTGACTCTTTAGCCTCTCCTGCAAGGGTGATGAGCGCCACCTGATGCGTCCGAAGTTCGGTCAGCGCGTGTTCAATGTCACCACAGGTCAGGAGCGGTGCGCGGAAGATGGTGCCCGATGAGGCTTTGATCACCAGTGGCCCGATGGCTGCGACGCCACGCTTTGGAATCACGATGCCATCGATCCCCGCTGCGACCGCTGAGCGAATGATCATGCCGACGTTCTGCGGGTTGGTGATGCCGTCGAGGACCAGCAAGCGCTGCCTGCCTGTGTGCTGCTTCAGATGGTGCGTGAGAGCGTCAAAGCGCGGGCACTCAATATCGAGGGCAACCCCCTGATCTTGACGACCGTTTTTGGAAATTCGCGATAACGCTTGCCGGTCGTGTCGCCGAACGTCGATCTGTCGCGCTGTTGCGGCAGCCTCGATTTGCGCCACAATGCCGTGCGTTCGATTGGAATTGGCAAGGTGCAGTCGGGTGGGGTTGATCGTCGAATCTTGCAGTGCTTCGAGCACGGGTTTCCGACCATAAATCGTCAGGAGGCGATCGCGGTTGGGTGGCGCCGATGAGCTGGGCTTGTCGAGTGCATTGAATGTAGGCACGATGCGGAACCTAGAAGAGGAAAACTTGTGCTACAACTGTACACCACCGCGGGCTGTCATTTGTGTGAACATGCAGAAGAAATTTTGTATGACTTGTCGGTCCGTTTCGAGGCGGTCGATATTGCTGATGACCCTTCACTCATTGAACGTTACGGCGTTCGTATTCCCGTGCTGCGCGACGATGCTGGACAAGAACTCGGATGGCCCTTTGATGGCACCGCGGTGCAACGGTTCCTCGCTCTATGAAGCAGATCCTGGTGCTCGCGCGATGTCCTCGGGTCCGTTATTTAACCAGCGCTTTGGTCGATGGTGACCGAGCATGACGTGGTTGTGGGTTGCTCTTGGTCTCGCGGTAGTCATTGCGCCGCTGTGGTCGGCACTGCCCAGCCCTCGGCAGCGCCGATTAGCGCGATTGCGAGCGCGAGCACGCACCGTGGGCATTCAGGTCAGCCTGCCGCCACTGCCTCAGGTTCCGGCGCGTTTTCAAATCGATACCGGTCTCGAGCGCGCTTGCTACAGTATTCGTCATGGACTCACCGGCTTCGATGAACGGTCAATCATGTGGGTGAAATCCGCTGAGGGCTGGGCAGCGGCAGCGGCCGGGGGTGCAGTGCCAGCGATGCTCGAGGTTTTGCCTGAGGGTGTCGATGTGGTTGAGTTAAAGGGGCCTGTGCTGCGTATTTTTTGGTCGGAAATGGGTGAGGAAGAGGTCGTCGATGTGATGGCTGATGCAGTCAAGCAGTTGCAATTACCCAACGATATGCGCTACCCCTAAAAAAGGGCGCTCCGCTCAATAGGCTTGACCAAATGGCTTGGTCTGCCTACATTCGCGCCTTTCGCATTCAAAATTCTGTGGGTTTTGAGTATCCCGCACAGTGAGAGATTAGCCGATCATATGGGTAAAGCACTGGTTATCGTAGAGTCTCCGGCCAAGGCCAAGACTATTAACAAATACTTGGGCAGCGACTTTATTGTGAAGTCGAGCGTGGGTCATATCCGCGATTTGCCCACTTCCGGGTCGAGTACCTCGGACCCGAAAGAGCGGGCTGCGCAGGCTGCGATTACGCGAAAGATGGCGCCTGATGAGAAACGCATTTACCAAGCGAAGAAGAAGCGCGAGCAATTGGTTCGACGCATGGGTATTGACCCTGAGAATGGTTGGGCCGCCCGCTATGAGGTGCTTCCGGGTAAAGAAAAGGTCGTCAATGAGTTGCGTAAATTGGCGAAAACCTGTGACGAGGTGTATCTCGCCACCGACTTGGATCGCGAGGGAGAAGCCATTGCCTGGCACTTACGGGAGATCATTGGTGGTGATGATGATCGCTTCCAGCGCGTCGTTTTCAACGAAATTACCAAAAAGGCCATTCAAAATGCTTTTGAGGCGCCGACGACCCTTGATCTAAATCGCGTTTATGCTCAGCAGGCGCGACGTTTTCTCGACCGAGTGGTTGGTTTCGAAGTCTCGCCTCTACTGTGGTCAAAAATTGCCCGCGGGCTCTCCGCAGGGCGAGTACAGTCCGTCGCAGTTCGGCTGATTGTTGAGCGTGAACGAGAGATTCGCGCCTTTGTTCCCGATGAGTATTGGGAGCTGCATGCGAATCTACAGACACCCTCTGCGAGCCCGATTCGTTTCGAAGTGGTGCGAGAGCACGGCGAAAAGTTCAAACCGCGTACTGAGATGGATGCGGCACGTGCCGTGGACCTGTTGCGGAATGCGCAATATCAGGTGCGCGCCATCGAGGCACGAAAAACCAGTTCGAAGCCCTCTGCGCCTTTTATTACGTCAACACTGCAACAGGCTGCCAGCACGCGGCTCGGTTTTAGCGTGAAGAAAACCATGACCCTAGCGCAGCGCCTTTACGAGGCCGGGTACATCACTTACATGCGAACAGACTCGACGAACCTGAGTGCTGATGCAGTGGCGGCCTGTCGCGCCCTAATTGTTGATCAATTTCCGCCGGCCTATTTGCCGCCCGAAGCCATTCGCTATGGCGCACGCGAGGGTGCGCAGGAGGCACATGAGGCGATTCGTCCGTCTGACGTCAATGTGCAACAGAGCCAATTGCAGAGTATGGAACGCGATGCTGAACGCCTCTATGAACTGATTTGGCGCCAGTTCGTCGCCTGTCAAATGACCCCTGCACGCTATCTGTCCAGCACGGTCACTGTCGTCGCCGGCGATTTCGAGATGACAGCCAAAGGTCGTGTGGTGGAGTTTGACGGCTACACCCGCGTGCAAACTCCGTTAGCCAAAAAGGGCGATGACGACGTTTTGCCCGCCTTATCTGAGGGTGACGTGCTAGCCCTTGAGGGCCTTGATCCAAAGCAGCATTTTACCAAGCCGCCAGCACGTTTCGGCGAGGCGAGCCTGGTGAAAGAGCTGGAGAAAAGGGGTATCGGTCGTCCGTCTACCTACGCGGCTATCATTTCCACGATTCAGGATCGCGGTTACGTGCGTCTTGAGAACCGTCGGTTTTATGCCGAGAAAATGGGCGATATTGTCACCCAACGTTTGCAGGGCACGTTTAGCGATTTGCTCGACTACGGTTTCACCGCGGCAATGGAAGAGCGGCTCGATCAGGTGGCCGACGGCGCTTTGGATTGGCGACAGTTGCTCGACCAGTTCTACAGCGATTTCAGCGATCGGGTTCAGCAGGCGGAGTTGCCGGAACCGGCCGGTATGCAGGCGAATGATCCTACCCCGACGGGTATTGCGTGTACCGCCTGCGGTCGATCCATGCAAATTAGAACGGCGAGCACTGGTGTGTTCCTGGGTTGCTCAGGGTACAACCTACCGCCGAAAGAACGCTGTAAACAGACCGTGAATTTAATCTCGGGTGATGAGGTGATCAGCGCAGATGCTGACGACGAGGCGGAATCTCGACTGCTACTGAGCAAGCATCGCTGTAGCAAGTGCAACGCGGCGATGGACAGTTATCTCATCGACGAGGGGCACAAGCTTCATGTTTGCGGTAACAACCCTGATTGCGATGGCTATGAGGTTGAAGAGGGTCGGTTTCGCATTAAAGGGTATGACGGCCCGGTGATCGAGTGCGATAAGTGTGGCGCAGACATGCAGCTGAAGACGGGTCGTTTTGGCAAATACTTTGGTTGCAGCCAGGCGGAGTGCAAGAATACACGCAAACTATTGCGCAATGGCGAGGCGGCGCCGCCGAAAATGGACCCGGTGCCGATGCCGGAGTTGCAGTGCGCAAAAGTCGATGACCACTATATTTTGCGCGATGGTGCTGCGGGGTTGTTCTTGGCGGCGTCTCAATTTCCGAAAAACCGTGAAACGCGGGCGCCTTTTGTTGACGAGCTGTTGCCGCATCAGGCTGAGATTGATCCGAAGTACGGCTTTATCTTTGATGCCCCGACGGTTGATGACGCGGGTCATCGAACTCAGGTGCGTTTCAGTCGAAAAACGAAGGCGCAGTACGTGATGACTGAAGTCGACGGTAAGGCATCGGGCTGGCGCGCTGAATTTGAGGCGGGACGCTGGGTGGAATACGGTAGCGCCAAGGCAAAACCGAAAGCAAAACCCAAAACTAAAGCCAAAACCAAAGCAAAAGCCAAAAAACCCGTACAAACCCCGGCTGAGTCCGATTGAGAAGCAGTCCCTTTCATGGATAGTGCACGGGGACTTGCGAATCATTGCTTGTACATGGCGCGTCTACAGTTGGTTGCCTGGCAGGATCGACTCGCCCAGGCTGAGACTCCTCAAGCTGCGCTCAATGCAGCCTTTGCGCCGGCAGTGAGATTGCATCTGCTTGATGCCTACGGATGGTTTTTGCTGGCCAGTTGCAGAGCTTCTCAGCTTCCCGATACGCCGCCCCACAGCACTCATGATATGCACGCGGCGCCGGCCGGTATCGGTCAATCGGATGCCATCGCTCACTGCAAGCTTTTAGAAGCGGACCGCAATTCTTGGCTCGCGCAATTGCAGGCGCCTATACCCCCGGGTCTCGGCCAAATTCGCCGCAGCGACAATTTGGCGATGGCTGGGTATTACCCTGACCAGGCGATGATGGTCGAGGCACATGCCGCGCTGGCTGACTTGATCGAACAGTGGGATGACAGTGTTGATGAATGCTGAGCGTCTGATGTGGATTGGGTGTGCGCGTTGTGCGTCCGCAAGCGGGGCTTTCTCGCGGAGCCCTCTCGCGGGGGTTTTCCACAGGGCGTTCTCGCGGTGTTTTCTCACTGGGCCTTCGTGACTGGATTGCGCGCTACTGGATCCAGCGCATTTGAGTCTGTATCGCAGCCGTTGTTCGACTTGAGATGAGTAAGCTGTGCGCAGCAACTGCTGTTAGCGCCAAATGATATTGATCGCCTGGGAAGGTTTTTTATAGATTTCAGCGCTGAAGTGGCAACTGGGTCTCAGCCCTGCTACAGTGGGGGAGTAGTATCGCAGCCCAAGAGGGGGGAACTCAGTGTCCACTTCACTTCTGGAAATTGTTGATTTAGGTGATGGAGAAATCGTACTGCAGCGTGCCGATGACGAGTCGGAACCGCTGGTGAGTATTCAGTTTTCCGAGGAAACCGCCGCGTTTCTGATGGATAACAATCTCGAAGTTGCCAAAGCAATGATTCAGGCTGGTCTTCACGCTGCGGCCAAGTTAGCGGAAACCGCTAACTTTGAGGTCGAAGCCTCTGCAGAGCACCATGAGGGTCGCACTTTGCACTAACCGCGCGTGAGCGGCGTTGTCCGCACACGGGTGGTCCTGCGCAGGACCCACCGACAGCGAGGCAATCTAGCTTCGCCGCAGTACCCCAACGCTGATGCCTTCCACAGCGAAGGCCTGATGCGCCAAATCAACCACGATCGGTTCGTAAGCATCGTTTTCCGGTAACAGGTGCACGGTGTGTGCGTTTGGGCGCTCGAGGCGTTTAACCGTCACTTCATCCTCGATGCGCGCCACGATAATCTGCCCCTCGCGGGCGTCGTTGGTCTTGTGTACGGCTAGAAGATCGCCATCGAAGATACCCACCTTGATCATCGAGTCACCCCGGACCTCAAGAAAATAGTCGGCACTCGGCGCGAAAAAGTGTCCGGGTAAGTCGCAGTAATCCTCGATATGTTCTTCTGCCAGCAATGGCGCTCCAGCGGCTACCCGGCCGACGATGGGCAGTCCGCGGGTGTCGGGGAGTCGAATCCCTCTCGAAGCGCCTGCAATCATCTCAATCGCGCCTTTGCGAGCAAGTGCTTTGAGGTGCTCCTCTGCGGCATTGGCAGAACGAAAGCCCAATTCTCGGGCGATATCCGCTCGGGTGGGTGGAAACCCCGTATCGTCCACATAGCGACGGATTACATCTAAAACCTGCGCTTGGCGAGCAGTTAACTTCTCCATGGCCCGAACCCCCATAGTTCTGTTTATTTGTACAGTCTGTGATTATATACAGTCGTACTGACAGTTCAAGCGTCGCGTAGAGGCGGGCAG
>JAYPVH010000029.1:0-7350 GCA_038134505.1 Halieaceae bacterium
ACCCTGGACCGCATCATCATGATGTGCCGGTCTCAGACATCATTGACCTGGTCTGGCAGGCAAAGCCGCAAACCGTGCTGTTGGAGGGCGCGAACTCGCGTCACGCCCACGAGTGGCAGGTCATGAAAGGTATCGGCGTACCATCGAATAGGTTCTTGTGTCCTGGCGTGATTGAGCCGCAGTCTAATTACATTGAGCACCCCGAGCTGATCGCGCAACGGTTGAGGCAGTGGGGCGAGGTGGTTGATCCCGAGCGTTTGCTTGCAGGTGTAGATTGCGGTTTTTCAGTTCATGTGGGGAGTACGAGTATCGATCCTGATGTCGCTTTCGCGAAGCTCAAATCCCTCTCCGAGGGCTGCGCGTTCCAGCCAAACAGCTGTTTGCGTGATCCAATAATCAGTATCGACTTATGGCAGTAGCAGGTTTTTGAGCTGAAGCGCTTTGAAACCAAGCCATGGCAGTGGCTCTGGCTCCCAGCGTCGCAAGATTGACGCGACGCTACCTTGATGTACCCACGGCATTGTTGCGGCGTTTGGGTCAAGACCTGTAACCATGCCAGCGAGGTCGCGGGAGAGCAAAAACGAGCCACCCACACCCTCGCCAATATAGCCACCTGCCGTGGCAAAACCATTATTGCGGTCGACGATAACGTGCGGCGCGAAACGTCTCGGAACGCCCAAGACGCCGCTCCATCCATGGCTGTAATGCAGGCCTTTGAGCACAGGGAAGAAGCGTTCTGCCAGACGTTGGCGTTGTGCAGAAATGATTGCCTCGTCACCCGAGCGAGGCGTGAGACGACCTTGCCAGGGGTATTCAGCGCGGGCACCGATAACCAAACGATGATCGGCCGTGCGTTGGAAATAGTTCGGTTGGCTACTGAAATCGCAGAAGGTTTGTCGCTTGCCAAAGCCGATTTCGGCCCAAATGTCGTCAGTCAGCGGCTCGGTGGCCACCATACTGCTGCGTACGGGCAGTAGTGCACGGCGCATAGGTGCTAAGCCTGCTGTGAGCCCCTCGGTCGCTTGAATCACCCACTCACAACGAAGTGTATTGGCGCCAACCTGAACCTGTCGCTGACCGATATGGTCCACTCGGGACTGTTCAAAAATCTGTACCCCCTGTCGCTCAAGAGTCCGGGCTAGACCGTGCAGCAGCTGCAATGGCTGTATCGCCGCCACATGAGGAGTGAAGATGCCACCCGTTGATGGGACATTGACCTGCTGGGTGAGCGCTTCGGCGGAAAGCCAGCGATAGTCATCTTCTGAGAATCCACATCGGTAGAGGCTATCGAGAAACTGTTGGGCCCGAGTGTTTTGTCGAGCCCTAGGACTTGCGGCCATCACCGAGCCGCCATGAGCGAGTTGGCAATCGATGCCTTCCAACGCCAAGATCGCACGGACATCGGGTATGAGCTGCCTGAGCTTCGCGACGACGATTTGGCGCGTCGAATCATTGGCATCCTGCAGCAGCTGGCTTAGGCCTTCGAGCGATCCCATGAGCCACCCGGCATTGCGCCCTGATGCACCGGCGCCCAAGTGCTCTGCTTCGACAAGGGTAATTCTCAGCTCAGGCTGGAGTCGTTTGAGATGATAGGCCGTCCAAAGACCGGTGAAACCTCCGCCCACAATCACGACATCGGCAAAAAAATTGCTCTGGATCGGATCTCTAAGCGGTGGCTCAGTGTCCTCTGACAATCGCCAGAGAGCGTCGTTGCTTGAGTTAGCTCGGTGTAAGGAGTGTGGCATGCAGAGAGTTTAGCTTGAAAGACAGCGACTGAGGCGCTGTGTTCCCAGATTAATTTCGTTATGCTGTCGAGACAGTTCCTTTAATTACGATGTCAGCTCAGGAGAGACCGATGCCCGACCCTATCCGCCAAACCCATCACCGGGCTTGTCATCTGTGTGAGGCGATATGCGGCGTCATCATTGAGACCGAGGGTGATCGAATCACTGGAATTCGTGGCGATACCAATGACCCGCTGAGCCGTGGTCACATCTGCCCAAAAGCGATTGCTCTGCAGGACTTGCACGAGGATCCAGACCGTCTGCGCCAACCCATGCGTCGAGTTCGCTCGCAAATAGGTGAGTATCATCATGAAGCCTGTAGCTGGGAAGAGGCGCTTGATGCGGCGGCCTCCGGACTGATGGATGTTATCGAGCAGCACGGTGTCGATAGCTTGGGCGTCTATTTCGGCAATCCCAGCGTGCACAATTACGGCATGATGACGCATCAGAATGCGCTATTCCGCCATTTGCGAACTCGCAACCGCTTTTCCGCGACGTCAGTCGATCAACTGCCGCATCATTTGATCGCGCTGTGGTTTTACGGTCATAAGCTGATGTTTCCGATTCCAGACATTGATCGAACGGATTTTATGATCATGCTGGGGGCGAACCCGGTGGCCTCAAACGGAAGTATTTGGACTGTGCCCGACGTGCGTCGTCGGATCAAAGATCTTCTGGCGCGCGGCGGTGAGTTGATTGTCATTGATCCGCGTCGAACCGAGACGGCCGCTGTCGCCTCCGAACACCACTTTATCCGACCCGGTGGTGATGCGGCTTTGTTGTTGGCAATGATTCATGTGTTGTTTCGAGACAATCTGGTCGCCTTGGGGCGACTGGGCGACTTTGTCGATGGTATCGATCAAGTCGCCCAGTGGGTTTCCGAACGGACCCCGGTGTGGGCCGAGTCGATTTCACAAATTCCTGAAGACGCCATTGTGTCGCTTGCGCACCGGCTGGCTTACGCACCCCGATCGATCGTCTACGGCCGAATGGGTGTCAGCACGCAGCGCTTTGGCACGCTGTGTCAGTGGGCTATCCAGGTTCTTAACATCCTCACAGGCCAGCTCGATCAGGAGGGCGGCTCGTTGTTCACTCGCCCGGCCGTTGATCAAATTTTGTCGGCGGGACCGGGTGGCTTTGCTCGCCATCATTCTCGCGTTCGAGGTCTACCTGAATTTGACCGAGAGCTTCCTGTGGCGACGCTTGCTGAGGAAATCGACACACCCGGAGAAGGACAAATCCGTGCCTTGTTCACCGGCGCGGGTAATCCGGTGCTGTCGACGCCTGCAGGGCATGCTCTTGACGCCGCGCTGGAATCACTCGAGTTCATGGTCTCACTCGATCCGTATCTTAACGAGACCACACGGCATGCGGATGTGATCCTGCCGCCCACATCACCATTGGAGCATGATCACTACGACCTCATTTTTCATCACGCGGCGGTTCGTAATACCACGCGTTTTTCTGAAGCGGTATTTCCTAAACCTGCTGACGCCATGCACGACTGGGAGATCTTCGTCGAACTAGGGGCGCGGGTTGCTGAGCGCTTAGGGCAGCCGGCCCAGCCCGCAACACCGCCTGCAGATCTCATTGATTTGGGATTACAGATGGGCCCCTATGGCCAAAGCAGCGAGCACAAGCTGTCGTTGGCAGCGCTTCGCGATGCGCCCTCCGGCATTGACCTCGGCCCGCTGATGCCTCAACTACCTGAGCGGCTGCAAACTGCAAATCAGCGCATTGACGTGGCGGTTGCAGAGATTGCAGAGGATATTCATCGCCTCGCTGCGTCATCTGACCAGGATGCGACGTATCGGTTGATTGGACGGCGGCATGTTAGAGACAACAATTCCTGGATGCACAACCACCATCGTTTGGTGAAAGGCCCTGACCGCAGTGCCCTGTGGGTGAACGACAGCGATGCGGGGCGTGAAGGTTGGCAGGCGGGCGATAGGCTCGAGTTGAGAAGCGCTGCGGGCGCAGTGATTGTCACTATCGCGATCACATCTGATGTGATGCCCGGTGTGGTGAGCCTGCCGCATGGATACGGTCACGGCCGGCAGGGCACGCAAATGACACGGGCCAATACCTTGCTTGGAGCAAGTTGCAACGATGTGACGGACGCCTATTTCCTAGACGATCTTTCGGGCAATGCTGCATTAAACGGTGTTCCAGTGACGCTCCTTCGTTACAATACGGGCCAGTCAAGCCCGTAGTGTGTTCGGGTAATGAATACGGAAGTCGTATGACAGATAAAATGATTCCAGCCGTTCAGATCGCCTCGGGAGACAAGTTCACCAACGAACGGGGTATCCGTGCGATCAAGGATGGCATCAAAGCCAGTCAAGGCCATCAGTCGCCGCCCAAACCGGAGTGGCTGCGTATGCGCATTCAGGGTGGCCAGAAATATGAAGCCGTGCGCGCCATCGTGCACGAGCACCGACTTGCGACTGTTTGTGAAGAGGCAAAATGCCCCAACATGGGCGAGTGCTGGAGTGCGGGTACGGCGACTATCATGCTAATGGGCGATGTCTGCACCCGTGCCTGTCGCTTTTGCGCGGTCAATACGGGCAACCCAAAAGGCTGGCTTGACCCAGAGGAGGCGGAAAATACGGCCAGAGCAGTGCAGCTGATGGGCCTCAAATACGTCGTGCTCACCTCCGTCAATCGCGACGATCTAGATGATGGTGGTGCAGGACATTACGCCGAGGTGGTGAAGGCTGTAAAAGAGAAAAATCCGGATACAGCGGTCGAAGCGCTCACGCCGGATTTCTTGGGTGACCTCGGTGCGGTCGAAACGTTGGTCGCTTCCGGTATCGAAGTCTTCGCCCAGAATGTTGAAACCGTTGAGCGTCTCACCCATCCAGTCCGCGATGCCCGCGCTGGGTACCAACAAACACTTAACGTTTTGGCGCACGGTAAGATAAGCCGGCCAGACGTCATCACGAAGACATCCTTGATGCTCGGTTTGGGTGAAACCGAGGATGAGTTGCAGCGATGTATGGACGACTTGAGAGCCCATCAGGTTGATGTGCTGACATTGGGTCAGTATCTACAACCGACACGGAATCATTTCCCGATAGATCGCTACGTCGCTCCGGAGGAGTTCGAGCGTTATCGGGAGTGGGGACTTGAGCGTGGATTTCTCGAAGTGGTCTCTGGCGTATTTGTGCGTTCAAGTTATCGTGCCGAACGGGTTCTGCAGGGTAATAATGTGGGGCTCAAATAGTATGCGGGCATTCTTACTCGGTGGCTGCGATCGTAGCGACCCGTTGGTCTACGCGGCCGTTCCTAGATTTCGATGGGTGAGTCAATGAAACAAGAATTTTCTCGTGTCGGTCTGCTCGGGCGGCGGGAACATCCAGGCGTCATCGATATCGTGACGGATCTCCTGTCACTCTTGGAGCAGCGCGGCATTGATGTGGTGTTGGAGGATCGTCTGGCGACGCTCGCTCATCTTGAGACGCACGCCACGCGCTCGCGCGATGAAATTGGAGCGCAAGTTGATTTGGCTATCGTCATCGGTGGTGACGGGAGTCTCTTGAGCGCAGCGAGGACCCTGGTTCGTCATGATACGCCGGTGATCGGAATAAACCGCGGGCGGCTGGGTTTTCTCACGGACGTCAGCCCCGATGACTTAGTGGCCCAAGTGAATGCCGTGCTCGATGGTCAGTACCGTCGCGACCAGCGGTTTCTGCTCGATGTCACCGTATTGCGTGGCGATGAAATTATTGGCCGCGCTGAGGCGCTGAATGACATCGTGGTCAACTCGGGCACATCGGCACAGATGATTGAATTTGAACTGTCGATTGATGGCGAGTTTGTCTACCGACTAAACGCCGATGGTTTGATTGTTTCCTCGCCAACTGGTTCGACTGCCTATTCGCTCTCGGGCGGTGGCCCGATTATGAATCCGTCGCTTGACGCGATGGTGCTCGTGCCCATGTATCCGCATAGCCTTAACAGCCGACCGATCGTCGTCGGAGGATCTAGCGTCATTCGACTGGATGTAGTCTCACGCAACGAGATACATCCGCCCGTCACGTGTGATGGACAGGTCTCGCTGACAGCGCTACCAGGAGACTCCGTTCAGGTTCAGAAAAAGGCGGAAATGCTGACATTGCTACACCCGCCGGGCTACAGTTTTTATGCCAGCTGCCGAGACAAGCTACGGTGGTCCGATGCATTGGCAAAGTAAGTTTCGCGCAACGCCCGTCACTTTTATTCTGCTCCTCGCAAGTGCAATGGTGTTTGTCCTCGTTGATGTATTACGCATGACTGTGATTTTGTCGTGGTTCAATTACGTGCCCTTGGCTGCAACACCACGAGGTTGGTCTTTGTCTCCGCCCAATGGTGATCTGTGGCGTTTTTTTACGCCCGCGCTGCTTCACTTCAGTTGGACGCATCTGATTTTCAATAGTCTTTGGATTTGGGAGTTCGGGCAGCGTATCGAGCGCCGTATTGGGCCGATATTGATGTTGGTGGCTCTCTTGCTGGTGGGCTGTTTTGCGAACTATGTGCAGTACTCGTGGGAGGGCGCCTCAGTGTTTGGCGGCTTATCCGGCGTTGTGTATGGGTGGTTGGGATTTTTGGTGGCTGGGCGACTGCTGTATCCGGGTTGGTTAACGCAGCCGCCAGACGGCCTTGTCATCTTTATGGTTGTTTGGCTTTTTATAGGGTTAAGCGATGGCCTTTCAGTGTTAGGGCTCGGCGACATAGCAAATGGCGCACATTTCGGGGGGCTGTTGGGGGGCTTTATGGTCGGCAGTGCGTTGGCGTTACTTGCGCGATCCCAGGCGAGGAGAATGCGAAGGTGACTGACGACTACCTTGAGGCCATTGCGGCCATGCCGCGTTCGGTTTACGAGCGATTACTAGCAGCTATTGAAACAGGTCTGTGGCCAGATCAGTCAACCGTTTCGACGGAGCAACGAGAACACGCCATGCGGGCTGTAATTGCTTGGGGGGAGCAACATCTGCCTGAGAGAGAACGCGTGGGTTTCATCGACAAAGGACATAAGGGCGGCGATCACTGTGATGAGCCGCAGCAACTGCATTGGGTTGAGGAGTAAGTTGAGCGTGATAGAAGGTCCGTTGCGAAAAATGATCACGGCGCTTGAGGATACGGTCGCCTATCAGCTACCGATCGGCGAGCATCGCGTGGATTTGAACCCGCTGCTGGGTGCGCGCTTGCGCTTAGAGCACAGCGGAATGATTTCCTGTGTTCATTGTGATCGCAAAACCAACAAAAGCTTCAATCAAGGATTTTGTTACCCCTGTTTTCGAAAGCTAGCGCAGTGTGATAGCTGTATTGTTAGCCCGCAAAAATGCCACCTTCACGAAGGTACCTGTCGTGAGCCCGATTGGGCGCAGACGCATTGCCAAGTTGATCATGTGGTTTATCTAGCCAACACTTCCGGTGTGAAGGTGGGCATTACCCGTGGCACTCAAGTACCGACGCGATGGATGGATCAGGGGGCAACACAGGCCAAGCCCATCGCGCGTGTCGATACGCGCTATCAATCGGGATTATTGGAGGTCTTGCTTGCGGAGTTCGTTGCGGATAAAAC
>JAYPVH010000029.1:7360-19772 GCA_038134505.1 Halieaceae bacterium
GGCAAACCATGCTCAAAGGCGACGGGGTTGTCGTAGATTTAGAAGGTATTCGCACTGACCTGATGCACCGGTGTCAGGCGGGTATCCAAGCGCTGCAGGAGCAGTTTGGCTTGCAGGCGATCCAGCTGCTCCACGATGCTCCGGAGGTCACCCTACGCTACCCCGTGGCGGTGTGGCCAGAGAAGGTGAAGGCGCACAACTTTGATAAAAGTGCGGTAGTTGAGGGCTGTTTGCTGGGCATCAAAGGTCAATACCTGATGCTCGATACGGGGGTCTTGAATATCCGTAAATTCGGTGGATATCAGATCAAGCTTGAGGTGGCCTGACGTGACAAGCGCGCAACGAACGACAATTTATCGAAAGGACTATCGCGCCCCAGACTACGCTGTTGACGCGGTTCGGCTCGATTTTTCCATTCACCCGGGGTCCACCTCCGTGCTCAGTCGCCTGCAATGCCGACGCAACGCTGAGGGCAGTATGCCGCTCGTTTTTCATGGCGTGGGGCTGACTATAGAAATGCTCGCCATTGACGGTAGGGAGCTCAGCGAGACCGAATACGACTATCGCGATGGTCTGCTCACCATCCACTCGGTACCTGAACGCTTTGAATTTTCCAGTCGAGTCTGCATTCAGCCAGAGGCTAATACATCGCTAGAGGGACTGTACCGCTCGCGAACGATGTACTGTACTCAGTGCGAAGCGGAGGGTTTTAGAAAGATCACCTTTTATCCAGACCGACCTGATGTGCTGTCGGTGTTTACTGTGTCTGTTGAAGCAGGCCTCGACCTGTGTCCAGTGCTTTTGTCCAATGGCAATTTACAGTCTTCGGAGGTGCTGGAAAACGGGCGCCACCGCGCGATCTGGCATGACCCCCACCCCAAGCCCAGTTACCTCTTTGCGCTAGTTGCGGGTGATCTAGCGTGTGTACGAGACAGCTTTACCACGCAAAGCGGAAAGAGCGTCGCGTTGCACATGTATGTAGAAGAGAAGGATCTCGGCTACTGCGATTACGCCATAGACGCCCTCAAACGTTCGATGCAATGGGATGAGAATGTCTACGGGCTCGAATACGACCTCGATTTATTCAACATCGTCGCGGTTGACGATTTCAACATGGGGGCGATGGAAAACAAAAGTCTCAACATTTTTAACACCTCCTGTGTGTTGGCACACCCCGATATTTGCACAGACCAGAGCTACCTGCGGGTTGAGGCCATCGTCGCGCACGAGTATTTCCATAATTATTCGGGAAATCGTGTCACCTGCCGCGATTGGTTCCAGCTGAGTTTAAAAGAGGGCTTTACCGTATTCCGCGACTCGGAGTTCTCATCCGACACGCATTCGCGAGCGCTGAAGCGAATTGAGGACGCGAGTTTTTTGCGGAATCACCAGTTCGCAGAGGATGCGGGTCCGATGTCGCATCCAGTGCGGCCAGACTCGTTTATAGAGATTTCAAACTTCTATACGCTCACGGTCTACGAGAAGGGCGCTGAGGTTGTGCGGATGTTACATACCTTGCTCGGTGCCGAGACATTTCAGCGCGGCGCGGCGCATTACTTTAGGACATTCGATGGTCAGGCGGTGACCTGCGATGATTTCATCGATGCAATGGAGGCGATGAGTGGTCGCGATCTCAGCCAGTTCCGGCGTTGGTACGAGCAGGCGGGCACACCAACCGTCCAACTCTCCGGTGAATATCAGTCTGAGCAAAAACGCTTTTTGCTTACGGCAAAGCAGAGCAATGGCCTCGATGCACAGCACTCGCCCAAGCCACCACTGCATATTCCCTTGGCTGTCGGGTTAATCTGTGGGGATCAGCCGCAGCGGGTGAACGGTACGGGTACGACTGAGCTATTGGAGCTGACCGAGCAAGAGCAAACCTTTGTCTTTGACAATATTGAAAGCCAACCCGTCGTGTCGCCGTTGCGCAACTTTTCGGCCCCTGTTCGACTGATTGAAAACGCTGACGAGGACACACTCAGAACGAGAGCGCAGTGTGACGATGACCCCTATGTCCGATGGGACTCATTGCAAACACTGCTGTCTCTCGGTATCGAGCGACAGATGACGGGCAGCGATGAAGGGCTTGAAATGTTGGTTCAGGTCGTTGCTGCGCAGCTACAGCATGACAACGATTCTGCGATGGTGGCCCATACGCTTCGCCTTCCAAGCGAAGAGGCCCTAGCAGATCGAGCGTCAGAGCGCGGTTTGGTTGATGTTTTTCAGATCCATCATGCGCGGCGCAATGTGGCTCGATATTTAGGTCGGGTGCTACAGGAAGAGTGGTTGCGTAGCTTTGAGCGACATCGAGTCATCGACGCATATAAACCCAACGGTGAGCAGATTGCGCGCCGCGCTATGACACATCTCGCCTTGTCGTTGCTCGTTGCCGGGGATGCCGATTACTTGTCTTTGGCGGAACAACTGTATCGGGACGCAGATAACTTAAGCGATCGTCTTGCCGGGGCCCGGCTCATTGTAGATTGGGGTACGCCATCACAACGGGATGGGTTACTGGAACATTTCTTGATGACCTGGCGTCATGAAGCGCTGGTTGTGAATCAGTGGTTCACGCTGCAAGCGACGCGCCCTGCATCGGAGACTGTTGAAGACGTGCGCGCGCTAGCACAGCACGCCGAATTTGATCGACGCAATCCGAATAAGCTCAGGGCATTGTATGGTGCCTTCGCGGGCGCTAATCCTCTTGCCTTTCACCGAGTCGATGGGGCAGGGTATGCACTGCTTGGCGAGTTAGTGGAACAGCAGCAACAGAATAATCCGCAAATGGCGGCGAGACTGCTCGCGCCTTTGACTCGCTGGCGGCGATATCAGCATGGACAAGACGCTATGAAGGCTGCCTTAGCGCGACTCGCGTCACTCGATTTGTCGCCCGATGTTTTTGAGGTGGTGGAGCGGTCTCTTGCGAATTAATCGGGCTACTTAGGACGATAGCGCTCGTAAATCGCCTCGATATCGCGGTGCTGCGCAAGAAATGTGGATAGCACGGCCGGGTGGAAATGGTCCGGATGAGAGCGAGCGTCACCTTCGACAATGGTTTCCAGCGCCACATGGTGAGGCATTGATTCTTTATAGGGCCGCTTGCTTCGCAGGTTGTCGTAGACATCCACGATATGAACAATGTTGGCTTCCAGAGCAATATCGTTGCCCTTAAGGCCATGGGGGTAGCCTGAGCCATCGTAGTTTTCATGGTGCTGAGCGCAAATTGTCTGTGCGAGCTTGAATATGGCGTCTTGCGATCTGAGGACGAGCTCTGCTCCGGATGTGGTGTGCGGTTTTATGGCGTCTAATTCGTTTTTGACTAATGTGCGCTCAAGGAGGTACACATCGGAGGGGTGCTTGATCTTGCCGATGTCATGAAGCATGGCGGCAAGTCGAAGGTTTTGGCAGGCCTCAGTATCGAGCCCTAGTTTTGTGCCGAGGCACGCGGACATTTCCCCCACGCGGTTAACATGCTGATCGATATCCGGCTCGCCGTGCTCAGCAGAAATGGCGAGGAGTTCGATCGCACTGCCAATGCCCTTTTTTTGCAACCCGGTAATCTTGGCTACAGGGGCGGCTTCATTGCTGACCTGCGCATCAAGCGTTTCGCGCTGAAACTCGCGATAGCGACGCATATTGATGTTGTCTTTAGCCTTCTCTATCTCTTCGATTAGTGTTTGGACAACGATCGGTTTGAACAAAAAAGAGTAAGCGTCGAGCTTTAGCGCGTTGACCACCGATTCACTATCATTGTTGCCCGTAATAAAGATGGCTTCATAGATCCTCGGATTTGCTGCGTTGGTTTTTCTAGCGGCATCAAGCATCTGTAAGCCCGTGCATCGCGGCATCCGAATATCTAGCAGTAGTAATTCGATTTCTTGATCTTGACGAAACTTTTCAAAGGCGTCGATACCGTCCACAGCGGTGACCACACGGTAGCCTTCGTCGGTGAGTAGCTCGCGGAGCTCTTCGCGAACTGGTTCGTCGTCTTCTGCCAGTAGAATTTTCATGCACTACATCCAACGCAATTCAAATGTCATTCTAACGTAACAAGCCGCTCTGCCAAGAGGTTCATTCACGCTATTTGCGATCGCTGGGGTAAAGTCGAAAGCTGTCATTGGGCCGTTGCGTCGGAGCGATTTCC
Source organism: Halieaceae bacterium (assembly GCA_038134505.1). Classification (GTDB taxonomy): domain Bacteria; phylum Pseudomonadota; class Gammaproteobacteria; order Pseudomonadales; family Halieaceae; genus Luminiphilus. Next base: position 11,505 of record JAYPVH010000029.1, read on the forward strand.
GACTGAACCGCGGCCAGTAGGTCTGCACCCTGCCACGCCGATGGTCGAGCACTGAACAAGCAGGCATTGAGCATGTCGATTGCATCGCGTAACGGTGGTGACACCAGCGGCAGTACAGCATCAAGATGACTGGCCTTGCCGCCGTAGGTTCGCTGCGCCCACCGTAATAAGGCGACGCGCGCGCGGCTGGCATCGTTGTCGTTACAGGCATTCCTTAACGCCAGTAGGGGGTCGATGTCTTGGTCTTGGCGGTGTTGCTGTTGAGAACTTGGCTGTGGCCGGCGGCGGTACAGCGCGAGCGCTGTAGCGAGCAACCACCCCGAGATGGCCGCGAGTTGCCAGATCCAGAGATGAGTGACTGCTGTCTGGTCGGTAACAATCGACTGTGATGAAGGTGTCTCAAGCACGCTCGAGCCACTAATGGTAATCCTACGGGCGGGTATGCGTGCCACCTCCGGCTGATCGGTTTCAGTGTTCCACCAATGAATTTCGATGCTTGGGAGTTCCCATTGGCCGGCCTCGCTGGCAACAAGAGCGTCGCGTTGAACTCGCTCGCCTACGATGCCGTTATTGGCCTCACGCTGATTGGTTGTTTCTAAATCAGGATAAAGTCTCAGTCCTGTCGGTTGCCGCCCTGGTAGGTCATTGAGCGTTGGTAGCTGGCTACCTTGCAAGCCTTGAGCGCTGACGGAGATTGTTCGCGTTGGTGAATCGCCAAGGTTGAGCGCACTGGGATCGGACGACCAAGTCTCGCTGAGCGTCAGGTTGGTAGCCGGTAGCCAGGTCGCTCCCTTGAAGTTCGTGGGAACCGGTTTGATGGATAGCGTCATCGCTTCGGTGTTGAGCGACACGCGGCTACCTAGACGTGCGCCGAGTAAGCTACGTCCCGGCAAGACTTCTCTGGCGCTAAAGGTGATAGCGGGGATGATCAGCTGTCCACTGCGCTCTGGGAATATTGCCCAACGCAATTCCGTGACCTGCCAAAGGCGCCCGCCAGCTTGTCTCTGATAGCTACGCTGCTCTAGTGGCTGTACTACGGCCTGGTCAATTTGCAAATCGCTGATCGCGCGGTTCTCTAATTGAACAGATTGCTGCAACGTCACTGTGAGGATGATCTGTTGCTGCACATAAACTGAAGAGTCGCTCGTCTGTGCTGAAAACAAAACACGCTCATCACCGGGTGCGACCTGTGCCATGGGTTTAATTTTGATAGCGATGGGTGTCGACTGACGCCCATCCGCGCTAAGGGATGGAATCGTTGCAATGCCTTCACTACGAGGCGCAAGGTCCAGTTCGAGGGTTCTCGTGACTGCGTTTTGTCCGTTGATTCGCTGGGCTCGCGTCGAACTAGAACGACTCAAAATATCGAATTGACGTTCGATAGCACGAAGATCAATATCATCGGGGTCTTCGCCGTCATCGCCAACTATGGTTAAGCGCAAAGACTCACCCATCGCGATCTCGGTTCTGTCGACCGATGCGGATAGCCTTGCAGTGGCCTCTGCGGAGAGCATTGCAAACGAGAGCGCGACCAGGCTTAGAAGCACTCTACCAACGTATGTCATCTTCAGGTTCCTCTCCGTTGCGAATACGCTGTAGCGTTTGATATCTAAACTTGCGACGCAACAATCCGCCCGGATCATCGGGGACACGGCGCAACCATTGCTCCAAGGCTTGCTGTTCTTCAAGAGCTTGATCGAAACGTTCCATCTGAGACGCTGTATCTGCATCGAGTGTATCGCCATTGTCGTTCAATGATTGTTCCGCTGTCGGTGGGGGTGACGTCTTTTCTTCGGTCTTACCATTATCGGACTGATTGTTGCTGTCGGACTGGGGGTCATTTTGCTGATCACTGGCTGAATTCTCAGAGGGGTTTGTCTCACTGTCAGTCTGGTCTGATGGATCTTGTGATGATGGGGCTGATTCACTGTTTTGCGTATCGTCAGAATTTGGATCGCTCTGGTCTTGTTGCTCTGCGTCGTTTTTCTGCTGATCTTGCTGTTGTAGCAAGGCCTCGACGAGCGCACGATTCGCGACTGCATCGGCGGCGTCAGGTCGCAAGTTCAGTGACTCATCGTAAGCCTCTAGTGCGCCCAGCAAATCGCCGGCGAGGGCGCGCGCATTGCCGCGGTTGTACCAGTCATCAGCGCTTGCGCCTTCGGAAAAACTCGAATCAGCGGCGCTGTAGTTGCCGATGTCATATTCTGCCACCCCTCGCCAGTCATGCCTTTCAAATAGCTGCGCTGCGCGCCCAGGGTCGTTTTCCGCGAATGCTTCGGCGCCCTGCTGGTCGCGGGTTTGCCAAAGATCATCCCAAAGATCGGCGCGGGCTTCTGGGCTGCCCAAAAGTGGTGTCAGTAAGGCGAATATCACGATGCCTCGTCGGTAGAAGGGGAGTAGTAGGACGGCCAGCAGCGCGGCGATCCAATGGGCCTGGTCAAGCCAAGTGTCGGTGCGACGCTCCAGAGAGGCGGCTTCCAATGGGGAGAACGTACCATTCTCCGTGAGCAAGTCGAGGTCGCGGTTGTCGAGTGTGACGAGAGAAAGAGGGGCATTTAGACCTGCAGCGACACGACGTAATTGCTCGGCGTCCAGCGTCGGGACAACAAGCTCTCCGCGGTCGTCGCGTAAGAAGCCGCCATCGGGCAAGGGTACAGGCGCCCCCGCGCTGGTGCCAATGCCCAGAATAGCGAGGCTGGCTCCGCTTTGAAGCAGCGTGCTTTTAGCGGCTGAGGTGTCAATGCTTGGGATACCGTCAGTGATGAGAAGCAGATGGCCGTTGGCGACCCCAGCGCTGGTTAATAATTCGCAAGCGATGGTGATCGCGGCGTCTAAATCTGCACCGGGCAGCGGCATGATGTCTGGAGTAAGGGCGGGTAGCAAGTTGGCGATCGTTGCCACATCATCTGTCAGAGGGGTCACGACGTGCGCGTCACCGGCGTAGACCACTAATCCGGTAACACCCTCACTGCGCTGCTCCAGTAGGTCCAGTATTTTTTGACGAGCCCGCTGATGGCGTGAGGGTTGTACATCGGCGGCTAACATAGACGCACTCAAGTCAAAGATGATGACCAGGGCATCTGCGCGTTTGAAAACAGGTAATTCGATTCGCGTCACGCTCGGGCCGGCAATGCCAATGACGGCGATAGTCCACAGTACAGGTAGCCAGCGACCAGGTTGAAAACGGTGGCTTTGCCGCGCGGAAATAGCCAGTTTTTGTAATAGGTGGGGGGCAATCACCTGACTCCAATTTCCGGCTCTAGCGCCCAATCGTTTTGCGAGCCACCACACCACGGGTAGCAATACTAAAAGGAAGAATGCCTCTGGTCGCAGGAAGTGCATGCCATCGAAGCTCATAGCCCGCCCCTCAGCTTGCGCGCTCGGTTGGGCGCGTTTATGACCGCCAGCAAGCTGAGGCCTGCAACCAGAGCAATGGAAAGAGGCATCCAGGTCAAAGCACGTCGCGGGCGAAAGGTACTGGCTAACTGTTCTACCGGTTCAAGACTGTCTAGGCGAGCGTAAATCGCTTGCAACTCCTGAGGGTCGCGCGCCCGGAAATATTGTCCTCCCGTCGCTTCGGCCATGGCTTGCAATAACGCTTCATCGACCTCGCCGCCGGAAAAGCTTTGCCGACCTAAGTTTCTTGAAATACCGATGGTATACACCTTGACTTGGCTCTGCGCTGCAAGCGCAGCAGCTTCCATAGGGTCGACGGTGCTTGCGGTATCTTGGCCATCGGTCAAGAGGATGAATACGCGAGACTCGGCGGGGCGTTCTCGAAGTCGCTTCACCGCCAGGCCCAGCGCATCACCAATGGCGGTGTCCTCGCCGGCGAAGCCAAGTTGCGATTCCTGGATAAACTGAGTCACTGTTTGCGTATCGAAAGTTAGAGGCGCTTGGACATAGGCTTGTGTGCCAAACAAGATCAGTCCCACGCGGTCGCCTTCCCGACGCTGCGTGAAATCAGCAGCGATGGCTTTCACGGCATCAATACGGGAGACCAGCTGGTTGCCGATCTGCATATCCTCGATCCGCATGCTGCCGGAGAGATCGAGTCCTAACATGAGATCGCGGCCGCTGTTGGGCAGCTCAATAGCCTCGCCCACCCATTGGGGTCGTGCAACGGCTGTTACGAGAGCGATCCACATTGCATATAACAGCAGCATACGCCATGACCAGAAAGGCCGTTGGGTGCCTGATTCCGTCGCGAGACCCCGCCAACGCTTGGCAAAGGGTGCACGGATCGCGCTGATGTTGGCGGTCCGTGGTCGAGGTAGGAACCACATGACGAGAGGCGCGCCAAGCAACACGAATGCCCAGGGCCACAAAAACTCAAACATGGGGCCTCCCATGCCGTTCTACCCAGTGCAGTGCCGCGCGGTGCAATGCGGCTGTATCAACGGCGCTCGCGCGCTGGTAAACACGCTTTAGCGGCGCGAGATCGTCGACGGGGAGGGTGGGACACTGGAGTCGGAGCCAATCGATCCATGCGTCACCGGATAGTGACGCTACTTGCTGGTGGGGAAATGCTGTCAAAGCGGTGATCTTGAGGACTTCATTAATGTCTGCAGCACTGGGCTTGGGGCCCATGCCACGCAAGACCGTGGCGGCTTGGCGACGATACCTATTCGCGCGCCGGTGGCGTAGACCGCGGTGAAAGCCAACCACGAGCAACACCGCGACAATCACTGTGAGAATCCACCATCCAGGCGCTGGTGGCCACCAATCAACTAAGCTGGGGGTGCGAAGCGGCGCGAGTTGACTGAGTAACTGTTCCGGCATGTCAGGCACTGAAAAATCGGCGGAGGATGGGTAGCGGCGGCTGGGAGGTCGACAGCGTAATCAGCGGGATGCCGCGTTCTCTGAGCGCGCTTTTTAACGCCAGCTGAGTTTCGATGTATTGCGTTTGGTAACGAGCCCTCACGCCCTCGTCATGGACGTTGAGAGCGGTCGAAATATCGCCATCGGTCACGGCATATTGACCCGGCGGCGGGAGCTCGAACTCGAGTGGATCGCTGACTGTGAGTACGATCATTTGATGACGCGAGGCCACTTGACGTAGCAGCGCGAGCGCATGATCTTCCAGAAGATCGCTGCCGTCAGTGAGCAAAAATAATTTGCTACCGGGGCGTGCAATACGCAGGAGCTGCTCGAGTAACGCTTCGATTGTTAAAGGTGACGACTGCGCAGTGGCGATTGCGGGTCGCGCCATTTGTCCGATTAGCTCGAGTACCGTATTCCTTGACTGGCGAGGTCTGACATCCGCTACAGCGTCGTCTCTTAGAACACAGCCACCGACACGTTCGCCGCTATCGAGACCCGCCCAGAGTAGGGTGCTCGCTAGATGCGCAGCGAGCACAGACTTGAAACAGTGCGTAGAACCAAAAAGCATCTGCGATCTGAGATCCACCGCGACCAAAATCGGCTGCTCTCGATCTTCGTGGAACAGTTTCGTGTGGGCGTGTCCAGACCGAGCGGTAACACGCCAATCAATGGCTCGGATATCGTCGCCCGCCACATACTGTCGGACCTCGTCAAAGTCGACCCCCCGGCCTCGAGCACGGGTCTGCCGTGCACCCGCTAGGTGAGCCAGCGCTCGATTCTTGGCATTGAGGTCGAGGAAACGCGCGTGAAAACGCGCGGCGATCAGTAGATCACTGTCGATATCAGCGCCATGTATCGGAAGGTCTAGGTTGAGCGAATTCATGGTTAGGCGACCGGAACAAGCTCCAGAAGCTTGGAGATCACCTGATCTGAGGTAATACCTGCAGCTTCGGCCTCGAACGTCAGGATGAGTCGGTGGCGCAGGCAGTCATAGGCGACGGCTTGTACATCGTCTGGACTTACGTAATCACGCCCTGCCAGCCACGCGTTCGCGCGCGCACAGCGATCGATCGCTATTGTGGCTCTTGGACTCGCGCCAAAGGCAAGCCACTGCTGCAACTGCGAATCGTATTGTTCAGGACGACGCGTTGCGATCACCAGCTGAACAATATAGGCCTCGACCGGCGAGGCCATATGGAGCCCCAGTAATTCCTGTCGCGCGGCGAAAATGGCTTGCTGGCTGATCGGAGTGGGTGGCGGTGTTTCGCTACCAGTCGCCTCATTTCGAGCCAGTCGCAGGATTTGGGTCTCGGCACTGCTGTCCGGGTAGTCGACCCGAACATGCATCAAAAAGCGGTCGAGTTGCGCCTCGGGTAACGGATAGGTTCCCTCCTGTTCAATAGGATTTTGGGTGGCCATAACGAGGAAAAGATCAGGTAGCGGGTAGCTGCGGCTGCCGATGGTGACTTGGCGCTCAGCCATTGCCTCTAATAAAGCCGACTGGACCTTTGCTGGAGCACGATTGATTTCATCAGCGAGAATAAGGTGATTGAAGATAGGCCCGGCCTGGAACTCAAAGCTGCTTGTTTGAGGGCGGAATATATCGGTGCCAGTGATGTCGCCAGGCAAAAGATCGGGTGTGAATTGGATCCGGTGAAAGTCGCCTTCGATCCCCACTGACATTTGTTTTATCGCTCGGGTCTTAGCAAGCCCCGGTGCACCCTCAACCAACAAGTGGCCGTCGGCGAGTAAGGCAACGAGTAATTTGTGAATGAGCGCCTGCTGACCAACGATTTGATGGGCCAACCAAGACTCAAGTTCGGCAATTGCATGGTTGTTCACAGCGTGTTCCTTGTCTTGTCGCAATAAAAGGGTCGTTCGCGAGCTGTCTGGCAGCCTCTGTTTGAGAGCGCCGTAGTGTAGCGCATCAAAACAATCTGGTGGGGGCTTCATCGCGTCTGTCTCAAGTCAAACGCGGTTTTTTGATCGCAAGATTCCATCTTTCGAGGCACATCGCGCCCAGTTCAACCCCGGACGCACGGCTGACGCGTTCTGGGATCGAAGATGTCAACAAATCGTCACATAAGAGACACGAATTAGTCACATCTCGAGCTTAAGCTCTCGCCAACTCGGAGGCTTCGTTGGCCATTGAAAGGTGTTATTCGTGTCGATCAAAAATTTTTCTGCGCGTACTTTGGTTCTATCGCTGACGCTTTTCGCGTTGCCTGTCACTGCTGAAGACGAGCTCGCATTGTTTGTTATCAACGGCTCGGAAGTGAGTGGTGATGCCGCCATTGTGCTAGACGGCCTCGATGTGGGTCGCACTGGCCGCGATGGATTTTTCGACGCTGATCTCAGCGATGGGGCCCACATCTTGACGGTCACGGCGACATCCGGTGAGACCTCAACCATCCGTTGGAGTAATGGTTCCGGTCAGTTGGTCGATGTGGTCGTTGACTTGGCGTCTCCTCAATCCCCTCGTGTGGATGTCTATTCCCAGGTCGAGTCGAGCGCCGAGCGCCGCAGCGCAGGTTCAGGTCGCGTGGTGGTTGATGTTCGCAAAGGTACTGCTCCCGCAGCGAATCAGATGGTGATTTTTTCCGCGGGTGAAGGCGCGGTGAACTCCGACAACAACGGGCGCGTGGAAAAATCACTTCCCAGAGGGGTGTATACGGTCAGAGCCGCTGGACAATCCCGTACAGTTCGGGTCCTCGCGGGTGTGACGCGCGCTGTTCGCCTGAATCTTCCCGCTGAGGAGGATGCTTTTGCGATTGAGCTGCCTTCGCTCGAGGAGGTTTTCGTCGTTGCCTCCTTCGACCCCAACGATTTCGAAGTCAGCGAGCGCGATACCGCAAACATTGTCGATACCATCGGTGTTGAGATGCTGACTCGCTTTGGCGACTCAGATGTGGCCTCAGCTGTACTGCGTGCTCCCGGTATTTCTGTACAAGACGACCAGTACGTATTTATCAGGGGATTGGGTGATCGCTATGTGACCTCGACGCTGAATAACGCAACGATGCCATCGACCAACCCGACGAAACGCACAGTTCCTTTGGATCTATTTCCGTCGAGTTTTGTCAGCCAGCTCGATATCAAAAAATCATTTCTGCCGTACATGCCGGGTGAGACCACTGGCGGTAACCTGGTGATTAATACAAAGACCTTTCCCGACGAACAAGGTGGTTCGGTGTCGGTATCTATGGGCGCGGTATCTGGGCTGACGGGCCAGACGGTTGCGGTGGATTCCTTAGAGGGCGATTTTGACATTATCGGTTGGGATGACGGAACGCGCGAGGAAGACATCGTCGTGCAGGCTGTTGCAGAGCTGCTCACTGCGGGAACCTTTGTCGCCGATGACGGAAACACCTACACCTTAGACCAGAATCTGCGCGGTGAGCTGGGGCGTTTGGCGGGCATCCAGAGTAAGGCTGGTTGGGATCC
>JAYPVH010000030.1:0-19626 GCA_038134505.1 Halieaceae bacterium
GCACCGGCCAAAGCACCAGCCAAAGCCAAAGCACCGGCCAAAGCAAAGGCACCGGTCAAAGCAAAAGCACCGGCCAAAGCACCAGCCAAAGCCAAAGCACCGGCCAAAGCAAAGGCACCGGCCAAAGCAAAAGCACCGGCCAAAGCAAAAGCACCAGCCAAAGCAAAGGCACCGGCCAAAGCAAAGGCACCGGCCAAGGCAAAGGCAAAGGCACCAGCCAAAGCTAAAGCACCAGCCAAAGCAAAAGCACCAGCCAAAGCCAAAGCACCGGCCAAAGCAAAAGCACCAGCCAAGGCAAAAGCACCAGCCAAGGCAAAAGCACCAGCCAAGGCAAAAGCACCAGCCAAAGCAAAAGCACCGGCAAAACGTCAATCAGCAAAGCAACGCTCATCAAATATTGCACGCGCAGTGGGTAGCGTTCAAAAGTTCGATAATTTCAAGCCCTACAAGCCCTCAAAGCATGAGAGCTATATGAACGATGAGCAGCTGCAGCACTTTCGCCAGATTTTGCTCAATTGGCGTGGTGAGCTCGTCGATGAGGTCACACGCACCGTGACGCATATGAAAGATGAGGCCTCTAATTTTCCTGATCCCGCAGACCGTGCGACTCAGGAAGAGGAATTTAGCCTCGAACTACGCACTCGCGATCGAGAGCGCAAACTCATTAAAAAGATCGATGGCACCTTAGAGCGTATTGCCAACGACGATTACGGCTATTGCGATGCCTGCGGTATCGAAATTGGTGTGCAACGCCTTGAGGCGCGCCCCACTGCGACACTCTGTATCGATTGCAAGACACTCGCCGAAATCAAGGAAAAGCAGGAGCTCGGTTGAGCGCCTGTTAAACCCGCGAGCAACCGTGTACCAAGGCCGGTTTGCGCCCTCTCCAACGGGTCCATTGCACCAAGGTTCGCTGGTTGCTGCGCTAGCGAGTTTTCTCGACGCCCAAGCTCACGGTGGCTTGTGGGTGGTACGCATCGATGATATCGACCCGCCCCGAGCGGTCGACGGTAGTGTCGAGGCGATCCTCGAAGCGCTTCATGCCCATGGACTCGATAGCGCGCAAGCCACCGACTTCCAAAGCACCCACGCTCCACGCTTCGACGAAGCGATAGACCAGCTCGCAGCGAAAGGGCTGATTTTTTCCTGCACCTGCACAAGGAGAACGCTATCCCCAACCGGCTGCTGCGTGCGCGAGTGCGCCAGTCGACCATTGACAGCCCAATCGTCGGTCAGCTTAAGAATCAAAGTTCCCGACCCATCAAACCTGACTTTCGAGGATCGTGTACTGGGTCGTCAGTCGCTGGCACTGCACGAGAACACCTCAAATTTCATTATCCGTCGGCGAGATGGTTTATACGCCTACCAGTTAGCCGCCGCAGTCGACGATGGGAATGGCGAGATATCGCATGTTGTTAGAGGGGCAGACCTGGCACTATCGACCTTTCGGCAGATCTTCATTCAACGCTGCTTGGGCCTATCCACACCCCACTATGCTCATGTCCCGGTCGTCACAGATGCCGAGGGCCAAAAACTGAGCAAGCAAACTGGCGCGCAACCGCTTGATCTCGACCACGCACCAGACAATCTCAGAAAAGCACTGAGAACTCTCGAGCAATCCGAGCCACCCGCAGCACTTGACCAAGTCAGTGACATTATCGAATGGGCTACCCAACATTGGCGGCTCGAATGCGCTCCTAAGTAACAAAATAAGGGCTTTTTGTTACCTTTCGGATCGTATAGAGTCTCGGGTGTGCTGAATACCACCCACTGATATCGGAGGGCTCGCCATGGCTAGTGTCTTGCTCGCCGACGCCAACAGCAGCTCGCGGCGGCAAACTCGCGACATTCTAGAACGCGCAAATTTTCAGGTCATCGAAACCGGTGACCTGACCGCAATCGCTGTGCTTGCCGAACGGCACAATCCTCAGTGCGCGATTGTGACGACTCGAATCAAAGCAGATATCGCTCAATTAGCACTGGTCAACCACCTGCCTGTGCTTGTACTGAACGATTACACCAATCTGCGAGTCGTCGTAGAGAGCATGAAATCAGGTGTTGCCGAATACCTTGTTCGGCCTGTCGGCGATGAGGCGCTTTTGGGAGCGGTTGAATCAATGCTCGACGCAACCGAGGCGCTTCCAAGCATCGCGCCGCGCTCCTCAAGCCGGAGTAAAGTGGGCCGAGGCGATTTCTTTCAAGGTAGCTGCCAACAGATCAAGAGCCTGGTGAGCGATATCACTAAGGTTGCCGCGACCGACGCGACTGTATTGATTTTGGGCGAAACAGGTACCGGTAAAGAGTTAACTGCTCGCCGGGTCCATGAACTGAGCTCACGTAAAAATAGACCCATGGTTACAGTCAACTGTGCTGCAATCCCCGATACGTTGATTGAATCCGAGCTTTTCGGCTATGAGAAAGGTGCGTTTACTGGCGCAACGACGGACCGAATCGGTCTGATCGAGGCGGCCCGAGGTGGCACCTTGTTCCTCGATGAGATCGGCGAACTCCCCATGGCTGCGCAGGCACGCTTGCTACGATTTATGCAAGAGGGGGAGGTACGTCGTATCGGCGCTGTGCACGCCAACCGCATCGATGTCCGTTTAATCTGCGCCACCCACAGAGAACTCTCAGAGCTCGCTTCCCGAGACGAGTTTCGTCAAGACCTTTACCACCGAATCAACGTTTTGCGGCTCGAAATACCGCCGTTACGGATGCGGGACGAGGACATCGGAGCGATGGCACACTGGTTTGTAGATAGCATCTGCCGGCAATTGGGCTTTGCTCTGCGACCGCTATCTGACGAAGCGATCTCTCTGATCCATCAATATAGCTGGCCTGGCAACGTCCGCGAACTACAGCACGCCATCGAGCGTGCTGTAGTCATGGGCGATGGCCCTAATATCAGCGCAGATGACCTGGGCATCGCACAAGTCGCTGCGGTAAGTGGGCGGCCGCGAGTTGTTACACTGCAAGACACAACTCGAGTACCGCAAGTTATCGCGACAGAGACAGCAGAGGACTCCGAGGAACTCTCGCTGGAGGACTATTTCCAGCGCTTCGTCCTAGAGCATCAGGATAATATGAACGAGACAGAACTTGCGCAGAAACTCGGTATCAGTCGCAAGTGCCTTTGGGAGCGACGACAGCGCTTCGACATTCCCCGAAAACGTCGCAGCAAGCGACGTTTATCGGCGAAATAAAGCTCGTTTTGGTAACACTTATGGTGGAGATTAGTAACAGATCGCGAGGGCCAACGGGCATTTTTGTCGGCAAACTTCCCCTAAGATGCTGTTTTTCATCGACTTTTTCTGAATGGCACAGAGTCTGCTCCTACTTCCACAGAGCCGTCATAAAAATAATTGGCCGAATAACAATAACGCATGTCACAACGGACCTGGGTGGGGAAGGAAACTTCCCCATGTTTCTTTTTAGACCAACGTACCGAGCAAAAGTTTCTTCAAGGATCGCATTCGAAGTGTCGGAGGAGACGCTTTGATACGCATTGCGCCTGACGCCCATCAGATCGACCACGGAAAGCTGAGTCGCGGGGCGCTCTCCGTAGTAAAACAACTTCGCGACGCTGGCCATCAAGCCTTCATTGTTGGTGGTGCAGTCAGAGATCTGATCCTTGGTGGTCGACCAAAGGACTTTGATGTCGCCACCGACGCAACACCGGAGCAAGCACGCGCGCTGTTTCGCGGTGCTCGGATTGTAGGCAGACGCTTTCAAATTGTGCACGTCCGAATGGGTCGCGAAATCATTGAGGTCACGACCTTTCGCGGAGATCACGCTCAGTCAACGACCCAAAACGGACGCAACTCAGGCAGCCACCAGTCGGACAAAGGTTTGCTGCTTCGGGATAACGTCTACGGCACTCTAGAGGAAGATGCCCTGCGTAGGGATCTCTCCATCAATGCTCTGTACTACGACCCCGTCAGTCGGGAGGTGCTTGACCAATGCGCCGGCGTTGAGGATATCTACGCTAGAAAAATAGCCGTTATTGGTAACCCTGCTGAGCGCTATCGAGAGGATCCCGTGCGCATGCTGAGAGTTGTCCGATTCGCGGCGAAGTTGGCGTTCAACATCGATCCCCTATCCGCGGCCCCAATGAGTGATTGTGGTTACCTCTTGCGTGATATTCCCCCTGCCCGCTTGTTCGATGAGAGCCTCAAATTGTTTATGGCCGGCTTCGCAACGCCCACGCTACCACTACTCAGCCAGTTCGGCTTGTTGACTCACCTTTTCCCCGCGACTGCGGAGGCCCTCAGCGAGAGTGAGCGCGGTCGCAAGGTCATTCACGCGGCGCTCGAAGGTACAGACCAACGCGTCAAGGACGGTCGTCCCGTCACGCCCGCATTTCTGTTTGCTGCGATGCTCTGGCCTGCGGTTGATTCTCGCGCGAAACATTTGAGCGACCGCGGAGACGCACGCCACTCAGGGCTCCACAGTGCGGGGCAACAAATCGTGTTAGAAACCTGCCAACACATTGCAATTCCCAAGCGCTTTAGCCTACCGATGCGGGAGATTTGGGAGCTTCAGTCGAGACTCGAGTCACGACAAACCAAGCGCGCGAAAGATGTCATTGCCCGACGACGGTTTCGGGCAGCCTACGACCTTTTACGGCTTCGGGAGGGATCTGGTGAGTCATTAGAAGGGGCCGGCGATTTTTGGGAAAAGCAGCAACTGAAGTATCCCGACATCGTCGGATCACAGCCCGAACCCGAGACCGAGAGACCGCGAAACAGACGTCGCGGTCGCCGGCGACCCACTTCATGATCCAGATCACGATCGGGCTCGGGTCAAATATTGACAACCCAGTTCATCAGCTGCAGCGGGGCCTCAGAGCGCTAGGTGGACTCCCGCAATCGCACCTGCTGGGCGTCTCAAAGGTCTATAAAAGCGCGCCAATCGGACCTCAGGATCAACCGTATTTTCTGAACGCAGTCGCGATCATGAACACCGCACTCGATCCCCTCGCCGTTCTCGATCAATTGCAGGCCATTGAAACTCAAATGGGGCGTGTTAAAACGCGTCACTGGGGTGAGCGGTGTATCGATCTAGACCTTCTGTTATACGCACAAAAGCAAGTCAAACTCCCTCGGCTGACACTGCCCCACCCCGGCATCGCCGAGCGCAGCTTTGTCCTGCACCCGATGATGGATGTTTTAGGTGCTGATTTCGAGATGCCGGACGGCCAAGTTCTTGGTAGATTAGCGACTAACTGTCCACAACCGTGGGCGCAAGCCACAGAGCTGTCCCTCAGATGGTGTTGAGCGAGGAGATTCCTGTTGACAGATCAAGAGCCTAAAACGTTTGATCTTAAGAATCGAAAGCCGCCGAGTTTTATCGCCATCGAGGGGCCCATTGGTGTCGGCAAAACAACCCTCGCCCGCCGCCTTGCAGATCTGTTTAACTACCAAATTCTTCTTGAGGATGCGGAGGACAATCCCTTCCTCGAGCGGTTCTATCAAAACCGTAAGCAGGCGGCGCTGGCAACACAGCTCTTTTTTCTCTTTCAACGCGCGCAAAAAATTCAAGATCTGAGGCAACAGGATCTGTTTGAACCTGTTCGCGTGGCTGATTTCCTCGTCGAGAAGGATCCCCTGTTTGCGCGTGTTAATCTTGATGGCGATGAGTATGACTTGTACGAAAAGGTCTACCAGCAGCTCACTATCGATGCACCGACCCCCGACCTTGTCATTTACCTACAAGCGTCAGTCGACCGCTTGTTGTCACGGATTGAGCGTCGCGGTATTGCAGCCGAGCAACGCATTGACCGTCGCTATCTAGAGACATTAAACGAGGTATACAGCGAGTTCTTTCTCTACTACGATTCGGCTCCCTTGCTGATCGTGAACGCCAATGATATGGATCTCGCGAATAATGACGCTGATTTCTACCAATTGGTAGACTGCTTACTCGACATTCGAGGCGGCAGACACTACTTCAACCCTACTTTCTTTGGTTAATGCGGCCAGTCAACTAGTTCATCAGGATGGGGATTAGATGAAACGAATTACTATCAGCACACTCCAGGCGATGAAAACCACTCGCGAGAAGTTTGTGATGATTACCGCCTACGACGCGACTTTCGCACGACTTGTGAGTGAAGCCGGCGCAGAGTGTATTTTGGTAGGTGACTCTCTGGGCATGGTGTTACAGGGCCATGACACCACGATCCCAGTGTCGCTAGAGTCCATGGTGTATCACACGGCAAGTGTGTCTCGGGCGCGGCCACATTCATTGATTGTCGCTGATATGCCGTTCATGACATATGGCACTCGAGACGAGGCGCTCATTGCCGGTACCCAGCTTATGCAAGCCGGTGCGCAAATGGTCAAACTCGAGGGGGGCACTTGGCTCAGCGACAGTATCCACCAGCTGGTTGAACGCGGCATCCCCGTCTGTGCGCACCTTGGCCTGACACCACAATCCGTTAACGTGTTTGGTGGCTATCGCGTCCAAGGACGAACGCCAAAAGAAGCCAAATCGATTCTGGCGGATGCGGTTGAAATTCAAGATGCGGGGGCGAGTCTACTGGTGTTGGAGTGTATTCCAGCGCACCTTGCCGCTGATATCAGTGCCAAATTGGACATCCCCGTCATCGGGATCGGTGCCGGGCCCGGTACTGACGCACAAGTCTTGGTACTCCACGATATGCTAGGACTGACTGAGAACCCTCCTCGCTTCGTTGAAAACTTTATGCAGTCGGAGGGCTCCATCCAAGGCGCGCTTAACGCCTTTGTACAGGCCGTGAAATCCGGCGCTTATCCCCGTGAAGAACACACCTACCAGTAGGAATCACCCCTTGTGAATGTTGTCACAACCGATGCCGCGCTCCGCAGTGAAGTCGCTCAGTATCGCGCGAACGGCCAACGCATTGCACTTGTCCCCACGATGGGGAATCTTCACGCGGGCCATCTCTCTTTAGTTGAGATCGCGCGACGCCACGCCGACATTGTTATCGCAACGATTTTCGTCAACCCCATGCAATTTGCAGCCCATGAGGATCTCGATCAGTACCCTAGAACACTAGAGGCGGACCTTGGGAAATTGCAACAGGCAGAGACCTCACTCGCCTTTACGCCGTCGACAGAACAAATTTATCCAGACGGCGTCACCGCGCACACACAAGTTGCCGTACCCGGATTGACCGACTGCCTCTGCGGAGCAAGCCGACCCGGGCATTTCGACGGTGTGACCACAATTGTTTGCAAACTGTTCAACCTCGTTCAACCCGAGGTGGCTGTTTTTGGTAAGAAAGACCTGCAACAACTTCTGATTATCCAAAAAATGGCGGTTGATCTGGCAATGAATATAAAAATCATCGGTGCACCGATTGTGCGAGCCGACGATGGCCTTGCGCTTAGTTCACGCAACCAGTATCTAACTCCAGAGGAGCGCCGGATCGCGCCCCAGCTTCACACGCTCATGAAAGCGGCTGGGACTGCAATTGGCGAGGGTGAGCAAGCAGGCAAAGTTCTTGCGAGCACCCAAGAGGCGCTTTGTTCGCTAGGCTTCGACGTAGACTATCTAGAGCTTCGCTCGGCTGAGTCGCTACGGCTTGCCGACGAGAGCGACACACACCTTGCACTATTCGTTGCTGCTCGCTTGGGGACGACGCGATTGATCGATAATCTGGTCATCGAGCGATAGTACGAGGGGTCATTTCGTCGCGAACTCGAGTGACGCCGAGCCAAAAAATATCGCATCGTTCACCACGACAGCAACGGTTAACCGATCGCCAGCGGGGATGGTCTCCTCAAAAGTGCCGATCCACGTCTGTCCAGGAAGTAACCTTTCTCCCTTCAACGGCCGATCATCGGGTCGTTGTTCAGAGCCCACTAGCAACTGCTCCACAGTCTGGTCGGCAACGAGCCGCACAACTCGATGACTGATCTCAAAACCGACATCTAAATGAAAGTCGCCATTGGATAACACGCAGCGTCCGCCCGCATAACGACAACCGCTACCCTCAAGCAAAGGGTATTGCTGGCCAGCCACGATTGCTTGGCGAGATGAATTCTCCGCGTAATACCCGGCAACCAACCACCCCATTAGGATCAATATGGGCAGCACGAGCGCTGCTGTCCAGTAGTGGACGTAGCCTCTTAAGCGAACTTTGAACACCGACACCATTGTGTACCGCATCGCCCTGTGAGGGCCGTCCGATTCATCCTCGATCAAGGGTTTCAGTGATCGACAAGCCCACGCTGGGCGCCCCGCGGGGTTCGAATATTGTCAACCAACTGCTGCACCGATTCAGGTGGGGGTGCTGAGAGTCGACTCACAACTATTGCCACCACAAAGTTCAGCAGCGCACCGATAATTCCAAAGGCATTCGGCTCAATCCCAAAAAACCAGTTTTCAGGGGTATCACCGAGGAATGCGGTCCCCGGAATAAACATGATGCCTTTGTGCTGAAACACATAAAATAAGGTCACACCAATGCCTGCCACCATGCCGGCAATGGCGCCCTCTCGTGTGACGCGTCTTGAGAAAATCCCCATCATCAAGACAGGAAACAATGAGGAAGCTGCGAGGCCAAATGCGAGCGCAACGGTGCCTGCGGCAAAGCCCGGCGGATGCAAGCCTAAATAGCCCGCACCAATGATCGCGAGGGCCATAGCGCCTCTCGACGCGGCCAACTCTTGCTTTTCGGTAATACGCGGCATAAAAGTGCTCTTTAAGAGATCGTGAGAGATCGCCGACGCAATAGCCAACAGGAGCCCCGCTGCGGTCGAAAGCGCAGCAGCCAAACCACCCGCTGCAACCAGCGCGATCACCCAGTTGGGTAGTTGGGCAATCTCCGGATTCGCCAAGACGAGAATATCGTTATCCAACTTCACCAATTCATTGGTATCTGGATTGGCGGAGTATTGAATCGCACCGTCGCGGTTTTTATCGTCAATCACCAGAAGACCGGTCTCCTCCCAGTTTTGAAACCAAGCGGGCCTCTCATCGATGCGTAAACTCTCGCCCGGCGCAGGCACGAGCGTTTGCACAATGTTCAGCCGAGCCATCGCCGCGACCGCTGGCGCAGTGGTGTAAAGAATGGCTATAAAGACAAGCGCCCAACCTGCAGAAGTTCGCGCATCCTGTACCCGAGGGACCGTAAAAAATCGGATAATAACGTGCGGTAACCCGGCAGTTCCCACCATGAGCGAGGCGGTAAAGGCAACCATATTGAGCGTACTCCCTCGAATACTCGTCGTGTACTCGACAAATCCGAGTTCAGTCACGACTTGATCGAGACGATCAAGCAGGTAGGTGTCCGTACCCAGTAAGGTACTGCCTAAGCCTAACTGTGGAATAGGATTACCCGTCAGCTGCAGGCTGATAAATATGGCCGGAATCGTATACGCCATAATGAGGACACAATACTGAGCGATCTGGGTGTAGGTGATCCCCTTCATTCCCCCAAGGACAGCATAAAAGAACACAATCACCATGCCGGTGAACAACCCGGTTTGGTAATCCGTCTCCAAAAATCGAGAAAAGGCGACACCAATGCCCTTCATTTGTCCGATGACATAGGTCACCGAACACAAAATTAAGCAGACTACCGCGACGATTCGCGCGGCATCAGAATAGAACCGATCGCCAATAAACTCAGGCACAGTGAATCGGCCAAACTTTCGTAGATAGGGCGCCAGTAGCAGCGCAAGAATGACAAAACCACCCGTCCAGCCCATCAGAAAAACCGAGCCGCCATAACCACCGTAAGACAGCGCAATCAGCCCGGCCATACCGATAAAGGAGGCTGCAGACATCCAATCGGCAGCCGTCGCCATGCCATTGGCGATGGGCGGCACGCCACCACCCGCCACATAAAATTCTTTGGTGCTACCCGCACGCGCCCAAATAGCGATACCGATGTAGAGCGTGAAGGTCGCGCCAACCACCCAGTATGTGAGTGCCGTGAGGCTCATACTTCCTCCTCCTCGACACCAAACTCTCGATCAAGCTTTTTCATCGCGTGAGCGTAGTAAAAAATCAGGGCAATGAAGACGTAGATGGCGCCTTGCTGTGCAAACCAAAATCCCAGCTTGAAACCACCTAAAGGCACTTGATTGAGCAGATCGACAAGCAAAATACCGCAGCCAAAACTGACCACGAACCAGATCGAGAGGAGAGCTGCAACCAGGCGCAGGTTGCGCCGCCAATAGGCGTCGTCACGGTGTGAATCTGACATAGTCAATTCCTGTTATTTTTTCCAACCTACAGACGTCATAGAACGCATCGTAGGACTGCGGTGTCGACGCAGAGTGCGGCTCATCTCACAGAAACCGGTTACATAATGACTCAAAAAGCTCCGCAGAAGCAATTGACCTCATGCAAAGAATCCGTATTGTTGTCATTCCCAAACTGAATAGCCCGTGCCCTCCATGTCGTCCTCTATCTACCCCATTCCTGAAAACTTCCGCGACGCACTGATCACGCCAGAAACTTACGCCACGATGTATCGACAGTCGCTTGACGACCCTGAGACCTTTTGGTCGCAGCAGGCGAGCACTTTCATCACCTGGCATACGCCTTGGAAGACGGTGAGTGATAACGATATCGCCACTGGGCAAGCGCGCTGGTTTGTCGGTGCAAAGCTCAATGTCTCGGTCAATTGTATCGATCGACACTTGCCCGAGCGCGCTGATCAAACCGCATTTCTCTGGGAGGGTGATGACCCTACTCAAAGCAAGGCAATTACCTATCAAGAGTTACTGGAGCAAGTCTCACGTCTCGCCAACGTGATGAAACAGCGTGGCGTCCGCAAAGGCGATCGGGTGTGCATCTACATGCCCATGATCCCCGAAGCGGCCTATGCAATGCTGGCCGCGGCACGTATCGGAGCTGTTCACTCGGTGGTATTTGGCGGCTTTTCACCCGAAGCGCTGAAGGATCGCATTCTCGACGCCGACTGCCGACTCGTGGTCACCGCCGACGAAGGCGTTCGCGGCGGTAAAGCGATCCCACTCAAAGCCAACGTCGATCAAGCATTGACGCAATGCCCCGGCGTCGATTCTGTCTTGGTTGTGAAACGCACAGGAAGTCGGATCGACTGGCAAGAAGACCGCGACATCTGGTATGAGCAGGCCTGTCAGGACGCCGACCCAGTCTGTGAGCCAGAAATGATGGATGCCGAGGACCCCTTGTTCATTCTCTATACCTCGGGTTCGACAGGTAAGCCAAAAGGTGTCCTTCATACTACGGGTGGCTATCTACTTCAGGCGGCCATGAGCTTCAAGTACGTCTTTGACTATCGAGACGGCGAGGTGTTCTGGTGTACCGCCGATGTTGGCTGGGTCACGGGCCACAGCTATATTGTCTACGGCCCCCTTTGTAACGGTGCTATTTCACTGATGTTTGAGGGCGTCCCGACCTATCCCGATGGCGGCCGCTGTTGGGCCGTCATCGACAAACACCAAGTCAATACCTTCTTCACCGCCCCGACCGCCATTCGCGCGTTGCAGAGTTTGGGTGATGATTGGGTCACTCAATACGAACGCCGTAGTTTGAAATTATTAGGTTCAGTGGGAGAGCCGATTAATCCAGAGGCATGGGAATGGTACCACCGAGTCGTGGGAGATGGTCGTTGCCCCATCGTCGACACTTGGTGGCAAACTGAAACTGGCGGCATGATGATCACCCCGATGCCCGGTGCCCACCCGATGAAGCCTGGCTACGCGAGCTTCCCCTTCTTCGGTGTAGAACCCGTGTTACTCGATGAATCGGGAACGGAAATTGAAGGCGCAGGCTCGGGCTATTTGGCGATCAAGCGCTCTTGGCCAGGGCAAATTCGCACCGTTTATGGTGACCATCAGCGTATGGTTGATACCTACTTCAGCACCTATGCCGGGTACTATTTCACCGGTGATGGCGCCCTCCGTGACGAGGATGGCTACTGGCGAATTACGGGTCGCGTCGATGATGTCCTCAATGTTTCGGGACATCGTATGGGCACCGCCGAAATCGAGAGCGCTTTAGTGCTCCACGAAGCTATTGCAGAAGCCGCTGTCGTCGGCTTCCCTCACGACATCAAAGGCCAGGGTATCTATGCCTACATCACACCGATGGCAGGTATCGAAGATAGTGAGCAGCTGCGACAGGAATTGATCGCTCTGTGCGTAAGAGAGATCGGCCCCATCGCAAAGCCCGATGTGCTGCAATGGGCGCCAGGGTTGCCAAAAACACGCTCTGGAAAAATCATGCGCCGTATCCTGCGAAAGATCGCAGAAAACGAGTTGGACAGCCTCGGGGATACCTCGACGCTGGCCGACCCGAGTGTGGTCGAGGATCTGATTCAACGACGGCCGCAATGAATGCATAGCGGCTCTCCGTCGAAAAATTTTCGGAATTCGCATGGAGCAGGATTTCTAGCCTTTTATCAGACATAAAAAAAGCCGCATGCGCGGCTTTCTTGGTGAAGATCGCGCGAGATTACTCTTGCGTTAAATCTTCCTCTTCAGCGCTTTCATCAGCTGCCCCAGCGTCTTCAACATCCGCCTCAGCCACAGCCTCTTCCGCTGCCATTTCAACCTCAGCGACTTCCTCAGCGGGCTGGTCTTCCACCGAATCCTCAGCCTCATCTTCAAGTAGCTCTTTAATCGACAGCTTGATTCGCCCACGCTGATCGACATCGAGAACCTTCACCTGGACTTCCTGTCCCTCGGATAGGTAATCGCTGACATTCTCCACGCGCTTATTGGCGATCTGAGAAATATGCACTAGCCCGTCTTTGCCGGGAAGAATCGTGACGAATGCGCCGAAGTCGACGATGCGGGCGACCGTGCCTGTGTACACTTCGCCGATCTCAGCTTCAGCGGTAATCGCCATGATAGCGTTTACTGCGGCGTCGCGAGACGCTTGGTTCTGACCGAATACACGAACCGTACCATTGTCATCAATATCGACTGTCGCACCAGATTCTTCGGTGATCTGACGGATGGTCGCACCACCTTTACCGATGATGTCACGGATCTTATCTTGATCAACCTTCAGCGACACCATACTCGGCGCATTCTCTGAGGTGATTTGTCGAGCCGCGGGAAGAACCTCGTTCATTTGCGCGAGAATATGCAAACGTGCTTGCAGCGCTTGCGCGAGCGCGATCTCCATGATCTGCTCATTGATACCCTCGATCTTGATATCCATTTGCAGTGCGGTTACACCATTCGCCGTACCCGCAACTTTGAAGTCCATATCGCCGAGGTGATCTTCGTCTCCCAAGATATCGGTCAAGACTGCAAATTGATTGCCTTCCTTAACCAAGCCCATGGCAATACCCGCAACCGGCGCCTTCAACGGCACACCTGCAGCCATCAAGGCCAGCGAGCCCACACACACCGAGGCCATTGAGCTCGAACCATTTGACTCAGTGATTTCTGAGACAACGCGGATGGTGTAAGGGAACTCATCTTCACCGGGGAGCATCGCTTGCAGACCGCGACGTGCCAGACGCCCATGGCCGATTTCACGACGTCCCGTAAATCCCATACGACCCGCCTCGCCGACTGAATAGGGCGGGAAATTGTAGTGCAACATGAAGTTGTCACGGCGCTCACCCTCAAGCGCATCAATGATCTGCGCATCACGAGTTGAGCCCAAAGTCACTGCACCAATCGCCTGCGTCTCGCCGCGCGTAAACAACGCCGAGCCGTGCACTTTGCTCAGCACATCGACTTCACAAGCAATTGCACGCACCGTGCGGTTATCCCGACCGTCGATACGTTGTTCACCCGCAAGAATGCGCTGCCTTACGAGACGCTTCTCAACGGACTTGAAGAGATCCTTGACCTCTTCCGCGCTTGGACCGTCCTCTGTCGCCAATTCAGCGACGACGGCTTGTCGGATCTCACCCACACGCTCGTAACGGGCAGCCTTTTCCGTAATCCGATACGCTTCACCCAGCGGACCTTTTGCCGCGGCTTCCACAGCCTCTAACAGCGGCGCATTGACTTCCGGTGCCTGCCAATCCCAACGCGGCTTACCCGCCTCTTCGACCAGCTCATTAACAGCCTGTATCACTGCCTGCATTTCTTGGTGAGCGAAAAGCACCGCACCGAGCATCTGATCTTCGGTGAGTTCATCAGCTTCCGACTCAACCATCAGGACGGCATCTTTCGTGCCCGCCACCACCATATCCAGCTTACTGTCTTTGAGCGCAGAATAGTTGGGATTAAGCAAGTAGCCCTGGCTGTCAGTGAAGCCAACCCGCGCGCCGCCAATGGGACCGTTAAACGGGCAGCCCGAGATAGCCAAAGCGGCCGACGTGCCAATCATTGCCGGAATATCAGGATCAGTTTCCTTATCCGCTGACATCACAGTACAGACGACCTGTACTTCATTCATAAATCCGTCTGCAAAGAGAGGCCGAATCGGACGATCGATCAATCGAGACGTCAATGTTTCCTTTTCACTCGGTCGGCCTTCGCGCTTGAAAAAGCCGCCGGGAATTTTACCCACAGCATAGGTTTTTTCGACGTAATGGACAGACAGCGGAAAGAAATCCTGACCTGGGCGCGAGCTTCGCTCGGCAACGACAGTACACAGGACGCTTGTTTCTCCCATAGAAACCAAAACGGCTCCTGTGGCTTGGCGGGCAATACGCCCAGTTTCCAGCGTGACTTCTTGGTCACCGTACTGGAATGTTTTTCTCACTACATTCACTAGTATTCTCCAAAAAACGAAATGGCCGGCATAAAGCCGGCCTTATGATCTGTTTTAGCGACGCAGACCCAAACGCTTAATCAAATCGGCGTAGCGACTGGTGTCTTTGCGCTTAAGGTAGTCAAGCAACTTACGACGCTGATTCACCATACGAATCAAACCGCGGCGCGAATGGTGGTCCTGCGCATGCGCTTTAAAGTGCCCCTGTAGCTGCTCAATATTCGCAGTCAACAACGCAACCTGTACCTCAGGTGAGCCGGTATCACTTTCGGACTGTTGAAAATCTTTAACGATTTGCGCCTTAGCGGCTGCATCAAGTGCCATTTTTTTTCTCCAACCTGCAGTTGTGTGATGAGCCGGTCCGTGCAGGTTTACAGGCCGGTTCAGGTGGCGACAACATCACTCGGATAGTGTCACTTAGGCTGTGGCGATTAACCGCCGAGGCGCGACGCGCCCATCATCTAGCATTTCGCCAATCCCAAGGAATGCCCCCGTCTGATCAGCGATGCGCACCATACCACTCCTTGGGCCATTTGGCACTAGTACGGGTTGCCCTTGTTGTAGGTAAAAACTGGCACTTTCACTCAAAAAAATCGGCGGAAACTGCGCTAAGGCCGATTCAATCGGGACTAGAAATTGGTCTAGGCCTTGGGACTCTCCGGAATGAGCCGCTTCCAACTGCTCTATGCTCACCGCCTCCGATAACGCAAATGGGCCTGAGATTGTCCTGCGCAACCGACTGACATGACATGGCAGGCCCAGTTGCGCCCCCAAGTCCTCAGCCAGCACGCGAATATACGTGCCCTTACTACACCGCACATCGACCTCAATTTCAGCATATTGGCCAGGTATAAACTTCAGCAAATCAAACTGCAGTATCGATATCTTCCGAGCAGTACGTTTAATCTCTACACCTTGACGGGCTAAGGCATACAGAGGCTTCCCTTGGTGTTTCAAGGCTGAGTACATCGGTGGGATCTGTTCAATATCCCCGGTCAAGGTCGCCATCGCTGCCAGGACATCCGCTTCGCTGACATTGCTCGCATCCGCTCTGGACTTAATCTCACCCTCGGCATCACCCGTATCGGTCGCAACACCCAAGATGAAGGTACTGCTGTAACCCTTGTCGGCATCGAGAAGATATTGCGAAACCTTGGTCGCCTCGCCAAAGCACAAAGGCAAAACACCAGTCGCCATCGGATCGAGACTGCCGGTATGCCCAGCTTTTTGCGCATCCAGCAAACGCTTTACGCGCTGCAGCGCAGCGTTAGAGCTCAAGCCACGGGGCTTATCGAGAACGAGGATGCCGCTGATTGCGCGACCGCGTCGACGCCGCGCCAACCCTACTCCTCCTCGTCCACTATCTGCCTCGCCGAGTCCACCGCGCGCACCTCACGCAACAACGCCTCCATATCGCGACCGCGCCCGACACTCTCGTCAAAGACAAAGCTTAAACGTGGCGTGGTGCGCATGGTCGAGGCGCGTGCGACCTCTGTTCTCAGAAAGCCCGCCGCCCGGTTGAGAACCCCGGTGAGTTCAGCTGCCTGCTCCGTATTATCAAGTCCCAACTGGGTGTAATACACTTTGGCATGGCTGAGGTCGCGGCTCACAGATACTGCAGTAATGTTGACCAACGTGACTCGCGGATCGCGAACCGCATGCTGGAGTAAGCGCGCCAATTCCTCATGGAGAAAATCAGCGACGCGCTGGGTACGGCTGTAGTCTTTAGCCAAGAACTACACCTTAGAGCGTGCGAGCAATTTCATTGACGTCATAGACCTCGATCAAATCGCCGACTTTTACATCATTGTAGTTTTTGACGCCAATACCACATTCCATGCCATTACGAACTTCACTCGCGTCATCTTTGAAGCGACGCAACGACTCTAACTCGCCTTCGTAAATCACGACATTGTCGCGAAGAACACGAATCGGCTTGGCGCGATAAATTGTACCCTCTACCACCATACAACCAGCCACTTGACCGAACTTGGGTGATCGGAAGACATCCCGCACCTCAGCGATACCAACGATTTCCTCACGTAATTCAGGTGACAACATGCCGACCAAAGCGGATTTCACATCGTCGATCAGATCGTAGATTACGTTGTAATAACGAACCTCAACACCCTCTTTTTCGGCTAGATCGCGCGCCTTCGTATCTGCCCGCGTATTAAAACCGATAATAATCGCGGAACTCGTCATCGAAAGCGTTACATCGGTCTCTGTAATCCCCCCCACGCCTCCGGATACGACGTTCACCTTGACCTCGCTATTACCCAAATCGGCCAACGCGCCTTGAAGCGCCTCTAATGAGCCTCGGACATCCGCTTTAATTACAAGATTGAGCGTCTGTACCTCGCCTGCGGTCATGGTTTCGAACATATTGTCGAGCTTGGCAGCCTGCTGCCGTGCCAGCTTGTTTGTGCGCATCTTGTCTTGTCGAAAATCAGCGATCTCACGAGCGCGCTTCTCCGACTCAACGGCCACAAACTGGTCGCCGGCGTCAGGAGTCCCATCGAGACCAAGAATTTCAACAGGAATACTCGGACCAGCTGTTTGAATCGGCTGACCATTTTCATCCAACATCGCGCGCACACGTCCGTATTGCAGACCAGCGAGGACAATATCTCCCTGCCGCAAAGTGCCCTGCTGTACTAGTAGCGATGCGACAGGACCGCGACCCTTGTCCAGACGAGACTCAATCACAATACCCGATGCCGGGACGTCTGCAGGCGCCACTAACTCAAGTAACTCAGACTGCAGTAGCAACGCATCGAGTAAATCTTCGACGCCCTCGCCAGTATGTGCGGATACGTTAATGAACTGCGTATCTCCGCCCCAGTCTTCAGGAATCACATCCTTCGCCGCGAGCTCGTTTTTCACCCGATCGGGATCCGCCGCTTCTTTATCGATTTTGTTCACCGCAACCACGAGCGGTACTTCCGCCGCACGCGCATGCTGAATCGCCTCTTCGGTCTGTGGCATGACGCCATCGTCGGCAGCCACAACAAGAATGACGATGTCCGTCGACTTTGCACCGCGAGCGCGCATCGCCGTAAATGCAGCGTGACCTGGAGTATCGAGAAAAGTAATAACACCCTTGTCAGTCTTTACGTGATAGGCGCCGATGTGCTGGGTGATTCCGCCCGCTTCACCACTTGCCACACGGGATTGACGGATGTAGTCCAACAATGACGTCTTACCATGATCTACATGGCCCATTACAGTCACGACAGGTGCTCTGGCTACCGGTGTACCACCTTGGCTAGCCAGCGTCTCCTCGAGCTGATCCTCTAATATCTCCTCGCTTTTGAGAACAACGTTGTGGCCCAGCTCCTCGACGACCAATGTCGCGGTATCCTGGTCGATCATTTGATTGATCGTGGCCATAACGCCCAGCTTCATCAATTCCTTAATGACGACGCTCGCTTTCACCGCCATCTGAGCCGCCAGATCACCGACACTGATATTCGGTGGCAGCGCTACATCATAGGTTCTCTTTTCAGTAGGTTGCTCAAAGCCATGCTGGTTATCGTCACCGGCACGCTTTCTACGGCCACCCCGTCGACGTCCAACGCCTGCCTCTGCCGCCTCGAGATCGCTGAGCGATAGGTTATGACCGCGCTGCTTGCCACGCACGCCGGTCATACTGCCTCGGTCTATACGGCCCCTGGTTTTGCGACGATCATCGCCTGTATCGCGATCAGTACGCGTCTCTCGAGTTGGCGCTTCGTGCAGCCGCTTAGGCTTACGCTCCGCTGCCTCGAGTTTTTCAGCGGCCTGCGCCGCAGCGATCTTAGCCTCTTCTTTAAGCCGCGCTTCTTCAGCTTTACGCGCAGCGACTGCAGCCTCAACCTCTTTCTGTCGCTCCGCTTCCGCGACCTTTCGGCGAGCTGCGGCGCGTTGCCGTAAAATTTCGGGATCGAGGTTGGCGGTATCCTCATCTTCATCCACAACGATTGGTTCTGCGACTGCCGTGGTTTCAGCTTCAGCTGAGACCTCGTCCTCAGCCTGAGGAATCGCTGGCGTGTCAGCAGCGACATTCTCGCGCTCCGCCAAATCAGCTTCTGCGACTGCCTCAGTTTCCTCGACGTCGTCCCGCTTCACATAGGTCCGCTTTTTACGGACCTCAACATTCACAGTTCGCTTTCCCGCACCGCCAGTACGCAACGTACTGACCGACTTTCGCTTCAAGGTGATCTTACGTGGCGCCGCGTCACTCTCTCCGTGACTTCGCTTGAGAAAAGCCAACAAGGTTTGCTTGTCTGCTTCAGATACCGTCTCTTCAGCTGAAGTATGCGGCAACCCCGCCTCCTTCATTTGCCCAAGCAAGCGGTCAACCGACGCTCCGACGGTCGTTGCTAGCTGTTCTACGGTTACCTCTGCCATTCTTCTCTCCCTGCCTTTGGTCGCGACCTGCTGGTTAAATTAGGGGCACATCACGCACCCACTTCCTCGTCGGCAAACCAAGGCGCTCGCGCAGTCATGATCAATTCAGCCGCTCGCTCTTCGGTCATTTCTTCAATATCCATCAGCTCATCAACACTTTGCTCAGCAAGGTCTTCCATGGTGACGACACCCCGTGCCGCAAGCACAAAGGCCAATGGGCGATCCATGCCATCCATGTTGAGCAAGTCGTCAGCGGGCTCACTATCACCCAACTTCTCTTCCGAGGCGATCGCCATGGTTAACAGGGCATCCTTCGCTCGAGCGCGCAGTTCTTCCGCGATCTCTTCGTCGAAACCCTCGATATCCATCATCTCTTCAAGGGGCACGTATGCAACTTCCTCTAGGGTGGTAAAACCTTCTTCAATCAGTACTGCCGCCACGTCTTCATCGACATCCAGCGCGCGCATGAATGTGTCCATGACCTCGCCAGCCTCGGCTTCTTGCTTCTCATTTGCTTCATCGACGCTCATCACGTTGATGATCCAACCGGAGAGCTCTGAAGCAAGG
>JAYPVH010000031.1:0-14693 GCA_038134505.1 Halieaceae bacterium
ATCGGGGCCGCTCAACGCGCCCCAGGTAATGCCGCTGACCCCGGCGATCCGGCCCATTGCAGCGAGTAAGATAATTGATGCGACACCAAGCATCAGTCCGCCCACGAGGGGCATCGCAAACTGTTCCATAGCATGATCCACGTTGAGATGAAGGTCGCTATGTTAGCGCATCTCTTAAGAGCGGCGATACTCACTCGCGCATTGAGGTGTGGGTAATAGCCTTTCAAGCGGCTGCGGGCGGCCGCGCTCATCCACCATGAAGGCATGCTCGCGAGCGAGCTTGTGTGGATCAACCACGCCGCAACTGTGCGCCATCACCTCGACTTCGTGTTGCAGGTGTTTCGCGTACTCAGCGACCCGGTCCGCCTTGGAGATGGGTTCGAGGCCGCGCTGTAGTTTGCTATCGTGGGTGGTAATACCTGTCGGACAGGTGTTCTGGTTGCACTGTAGCGCCTGAATACAGCCGAGAGAAAACATAAAGCCGCGAGCGCTATTGACGCTGTCGGCGCCCAAACAGAGCGCGGCGGCGACTGCGGCAGGGGTGATCAGTTTGCCCGAGGCAATCACACGAATCCGATCGCGCAGGCCGTAGTGACAGAGTTGATCGACCAGTTGCGGCAGGCTACTGAATAAGGGTAAGCCCACGTTGTCCATCAGACTCTGCGGCGCAGCGCCGGTACCACCATCGGCGCTGTCGAGGCTAATAAAATCGGGTGCGGTATCGATACCGCGCGCATGAATCGCCAGGCACAGCTCCTCGAGCCATTCCGCACGACCCAAAACAAACTTGATACCCGTGGGCTTTCCGGTTAGGTCCCGCACACGCACAATCATGTCGAGTAGCTCTTCGGTATTCGCAATATCGACGTGCCGATTGGGACTGATCGAGTCCTCTCCAATGGGGATACCGCGGGTGCTGGCGATCACGTCGGTGACTTTGTTTCCAGGCAGGATGCCGCCTTTGCCTGGCTTGGCACCTTGAGAGAGTTTGATCTCAAACATTTTGATCTGAGGATGACGCGCAATGTCCTGTAGTCGCTCCTCGTTGAGCGAATTATCAGGATGGCGCACCCCGTACTTCGCGGTGCCGATTTGAAAAACGAGGTCGCAGCCGCCACTCAAATGAAACGGCGATAACCCACCTTCTCCGGTGTTCAGCCAGATACCGCTTTTCGCCGCGCCTGCAGACAGCGCTTGAATGGCAGGCCCAGATAGTGCGCCATAGCTCATCGCAGAAATATTAAAAAACGCGTGTGTTTCATAGGGCTCCCGCGCTACCCCCGCGCCATAGGTGATCGGCGTTCGGACTGCCGACTCGCTATCGAGCGGTGGAAACATGCTGTTCAAAAAGAAAATGCTACCGGGAGTATTCAGCGGCTTAGTGGAGCCGAAGGCGATGGTCGCATCGACATTTTTCGCCGCGCGCGCAACCCAGGCGCGTTCGGCGCGGTTCAAGGGTAGCTCCTCGCGATCCATGGCAAAAAAATACTGGCGGAAGAAGACCCCGAGGTGCTCAAACAGATAACGCAGGCGCCCAATCACAGGGTAGTTGCGTCGAATGGCCTGCTGGGTCTGTGTGCGATCAATCACATAAATAATGACGATGGCGACAGCCGCAACCACAATGAAAAGCCCGAATAACAGACTGCTGATATCGAGGACTTCAGTGACAAGACGTTCTAAGGGATCCACGGGCTCTCGCTCTATCGCACACTGGGCGATCAGTATATCGTTGCCGGTCATGAGGGAGAAATACTCGTCGCGCCACTGTACCGGCTCATACCTGTCCCGGTGGCCACGCAGGTGTTTTTGGTCGGTTACAGTGGGTGCACTTGGCGAGAGTGAGATGAACGTCTGCGCGCTGTTGCTGTTATTCGGAGCGAGAGATGCCGCGAAATCGGCGCGCCGATCGCGGTGTTCTGTATTGGGGTCAAATGATGGAAGCTGAAGTGTTACTGCTGTTTGTGCCGACGATCGCTGCGGTCTCGTTAACACCCGGTCTGTGTATGACCCTCGCGTTCAGCCTTGGGGTGACGATCGGTTTTCGCCGCACCCTTTGGATGATGCTCGGCGAACTTTGCGGTGTTGCGACCGTGATTATCACCACGCTGGCCTTGTTGTCCTGGTTGCTCGCGCTCAACCCGGTTTATCTTCAGATCTTGGCGATGATCGGGGTGGTGTATTTGCTGCGGATTGCCTGGCAACTGTGGCATGAGGACAGTCGATTTAACGCAGAGCAAACCGAGCGGGGGCTCGGTGGGGGCCAGCTGGTGGCCTTGGGTTATATGACTGCGGTCATGAACCCCAAAGGCTGGGCGTTTCTGATTGCTTTGCTGCCGGGCTTTATCGCACCTGAGGCGCCTTTGGCGCCGCAGTGGTTGACGATGCTCGCGATCATGTTAACCACGGAACTCTTATCTATGAGCCTTTATGCGGGTGGCGGTCGGTGGATGCGGGGCTGGTTGCTTTCGAGACTGTCGCTCAATCGACTCAACCGCGTGGTCGCGGTGCTGATGGTCAGCGTGTCGTTAATGATTGTGCTGGGTCTGTAGGGTGTGTCGATTGTGCGCGAGGCGTACGCGAGTCGGTCATGCTAGAGTGTTCGGGTCGGGCGCAGAGGCCTCCGAATAGTGCGCTTGCGGGAACCTTAGGGCGGGCTTGAGATAGCACAATGAAGAGCGACACCATCATGTATCGATTTCCATTTCCAGTCAGGTGGTCGCTGTCGTGATCACGCTAGCCGTCGCCTGCCGCCGCGAGGATCCGCTGCTTGTCCAGTTACGTGAGGCATTACCGCTTGTTGACTGCCAACTGATCGCAGAGATGTCGGCTGATGCCCTCGCAAAAACTCGTATCGCGGTCGGCGAGCCGGCTTGTTTGGCGATCTATGTCGAACGAATGCCGGCGCTCGAGTGGGTGCAGTCGACCTGGGCCGGGGTGAAACCGCTGATTGATAGCTCGGCAAGGCATTATCGACTGACCGGGGTAAAGGATGTATTCGGACCCGCGATGTCCGCCTATGTGTTGGCCTGGGTGTTATCAGCAGCACGCGATGTGTCGGCGCGGCTGACGCATCAGCGCTGGCATCCGGAAGAGGAGCCAACACTGCAAGGCCGACGTATGGGGATTATGGGGACGGGATCGATTGGTTTGGCCGTGGCACAGAGTGCGCGTCAGGTGGGGCTCGAGGTGGTGGGTCTGAACCGAACCGGACTATCTCCCGGAGACGCCTTTACAGCGGTGTATTCCATCGAGGACCGACTGGACTTTGCCAGTGGCGTGGATTATCTGGTCGCGCTGCTGCCCGATACGCCCCAGACGACGGATCTCATCGATGCCGATCTGTTGGCGGCGCTCAATCCTGACGCGATGGTCATCAATGCGGGGCGGGGTAACTGCCTCGATGAGTCCGCTTTGCTCACGGCGATCGAGGGGGGTCACATTCAGCAGGCTGTGTTGGATGTGTTTCGCGAGGAGCCTCTTCCGGAAGTGCATCCCTTCTGGCACACGGCGGGTGTGGTGGTGACATCACACACGGCTGCGCCGACACCGGTGAGCGCTGCCTTGGCGATTTTTCTCGATAACCTGACACGTTTTCAAAGTGCAGAGAGTTTGCGTTACGAGATTGACTGGGCGCAGGGATACTGAGCATGAAATGTTTACTGCAACGAGTTCATCACGCCGCTGTGAGTATCGATGGGGTGACGGTGTCATCAATCGGTCCGGGACTACTGGTGTTGCTGGGTATCGAGCAGCATGATGACGCAGCGGCAGTGGCGCGGATGTCCCAACGCTTACTCGGTTACCGCGTCTTTGCCGATGCCGAAGGGCGGATGAACCTGAGTGTGCGCGATGTCGGCGGCGAGGTACTGGTGGTGTCGCAGTTTACTCTGGCGGCAGATACACAAAAGGGCGCCCGCCCGAGTTTTTCATCGGCTGCAGCGCCGGCCATGGCGCGCACGCTGTACGATGATTTCGTCGATGCGGTGCGTGCTGACCTCGGTCGCGTGGCGACCGGACAATTCGCGGCCGATATGCAGGTGAGTCTAGTCAATGATGGTCCTGTCACTTTTTTATTGGAGAGTTAAGACATGGTGCACGCTGCGTTACGGTTTACCTCGGAGCGACGTCGATATCCACTGATGGTGGCGCTGTCCTGCGCCGTATTGGTGTGTTCAGGCTTGATTTGGCACCCCACGGCGACGGGCGCTGATGCCGACGTATCGTTGAGCGAAGCGGGCGGGGCATCAGGCTCGGCATCACCCTTGGTCTCGACCCCCATGGGTGCTGCGCGCGGTGTTGACCTCTCGGGTGTTGCGGCTTTTTTCGGACTCCCTTACGCGGAGCCACCGATCGGATCGCGTCGCTGGCAGGCGCCTAGCGGACAGCCGACATGGGGGGCTGTGCGTGACGCCTCACAATTTGCCGCTCGTTGTATGCAGGCACCGATTTTCCCAGACATGGTGTTCCGCAATAGCAACGTCTCTGAGGACTGTCTGTATCTCAATGTTTGGACGCCAACGCTCAATCCCGAGCAGCCCCTGCCGGTGCTGGTGTACTTTTACGGTGGTGGCTTTATGGCCGGCGATGGCTCTGAACCCCGCTACGACGGCGAGAGTATGGCGCGCCGCGGTATTGTCACGGTGACGCTCAGTTACCGATTGGGTGTGTTTGGCTTTCTCGCGCATCCGGCGCTGAGCGCGACATCGCCGTCGGGAACATCAGGTAATTACGGCTTGCTCGACCAACAGGCGGCGTTGCGCTGGGTGCGCGATCATATCAGCGCCTTTGGTGGTGATCCGGCTCGTGTGACCATTGCTGGCGAGTCTGCGGGCTCCGCCTCGGTCAGTGCGCAGGTGATCGCACCGGGATCGCGAGGGCTATTTGCCGGAGCGATTGGTGAGAGTGGTGCTGTGTTGGGTACCCTGTCTGCCGTGCCGCGCGCGGCCGCCGAGGGCGCGGGTTTGGCGCATTTCCCGGATCAAGACGCGGGTGCTGCCGAGCGCATGCGGGCGATACCGGCAGCAGAGCTGCTGAGCCGTTTGGGCACTGAGCGTTTTCCGCTGAGTGTCGATGGCGATTTTTTTACCGAGAGTCCTGAGCAGGCCTACGCCTCGGGTGATGTCGCTGCAGTGCCGTTGTTAGCAGGTTGGAATTCTCACGAGATGCCTGTGCAATGGACCATGCCCGGCGTTACCATCACCCCAGACGTATTGCGCTCGGTTGTTTTACAGCGCTATCCAGAGCATGCCGAGGCGTTACTGTCGGTGTATAGGGCTGAATCCGACGCAGAGGCGGAACAGGCACTCAATGATCTGCAAGGGGACGGATTTATCGGTCTCAGTACCTGGCGCTGGTTGGAGCAGCACGCGCGTCAGACCGAACAGCCGACTTATCGCTACTTGTTTTTCCACCCGCGCCCTGCGAGTCGTGCTGATGTGATCGCCTTTGAAGCATCAGACAAGTCGGGGCCCGCGCCGAAACCCATGTTGCCCGGTGCCGGCCACTCCTTTGAGATTGAGTACGCCATGGGCAATCTCGCCAGTAACCGCGTCTACGACTGGCAACCGGATGATCAACGCGTATCCCAGATCCTACAGGGCTATTTTGAGAACTTTATTCGCACAGGGAATCCCAATGGTGTGGGCTTACCCGATTGGCCGCAATATCAACCCGGCTCAGAGGGATTGCTGATGTCTATCGGGATGCCCACCCGCGTCGAACCTGATCCTCATCGAGCGCGCTACGAACTGATTGATCGCATTCTGTAGCGGTGGGATCGCAGTCACCCTTTACGTTACTACGCTACGCATCGCGGTGCTCATCATAGAATCAGTCGCTATCACGCGAAGGGACGTTGCCGTGTCGTCTCGTTTTGCCCTAGTCTGACTGGCAAGCCCTATTTCTAGAGGAATGGATCTCATGACAGCAACGATTGGCTACGCTGGCAATTTGACGGGACAAGCAGTGCTCATCACCGGTGGCGGCACCGGTATCGGCGCGGCCTGCGCCAAGGCATTGGTGGCTGACGGTGCGCAAGTGACAATCAGCGGACGTCGCATGGAGGTGCTTGAGGCGGCTGCGGCATCCATTGCAGCGCATGCGCAGTACGGCGGAGCGATTCACTGCGTTGCCGGCGATGTCACCGATGAGGCGAGTATGGCTGGGATGGTTGACGCTGCGCTGACCCCGACAGGTCAATTGCAGGGCTGCATCGCCAACGCGGGCGGTGGTGGCATGCTGTACGACTACAGCGATATGGATCTCGATGAATTCATGCGCGTGGTACAACTCAATGTGATCGGTACGATGCTCTCGATTAAACACACTCTCCCGCACATGAAAGCAGCGGGCGGCGGCTCATTTATCGGCATGTCCTCTCTCGCGGGTTTTGTGACCCACCCGTATATGGGCGCTTATCCCGTGAGCAAGGCGGGTATTGAGGCCATGATTCGCAATGCTGCTGATGAAAACGGTGCCCACAACGTGCGTTTTAATGCCATCCGCCCTGGTTTTGTCGCCACTGAACTGATGGAGGGTATCCCGCGTGAGAGTGACGTCTTTCGCTCCTACGTCGACAACACACCGATGAATGATGTTGCGCAACCCAACGACGTCGCCAATTTGGCGCGCTTTTTATTGAGCCCCGAGTCGCGCTGGATTACGGGCCAGTGTATTGCCGTCGATGGCGGGCACAGCCTGCGTCGCGGTCCTGATTTCTCCAGCTTTCTCGGCTAGTTGTTTGCGCTACTGCGGCTCGGGCATGGTGATGTCTAGGCGCAGTCGCGTGACCCGCTGTGTGGCGATCCGCCACACACCGTCTATTTTTTCGTAGGTCTCGTGGTAGTGCCCAAATCCCTGCAACACCATGCCGTCTTCCTTGGGGCCATTGGCCGGCGTGATGTGATCGACAAAGGCCCAAATCCCCTTGGCCTTTGTGTCCGATAGCAATTCAATCTCTGGCATCGTACCGTGGTGGACCGTGGTCATGCCCGCAAGGCGCTCCGCGACAAAGGCGACAAACTCTTCCCGAGGGCCGTTAATCTCTTGTTGCTCCATTTCCATGAAGTGATCGAAGTGGGGCGCGAAGACCTCGGTCCAACCGGCAAAGTCTTTGGTATCTAGCAGGCGGAAATAACGCGCCTTGAGTTGCTTGATAGCCTCGATCTCCAGTAATTGCTGTGCGGCGTCCATGTTCTCGGCTCTCCTTATTCGGTCGTGTCGGTTTGCAATGTGCCATCGTCGATGATTGACGCGATGGGGCGCGCGTCTGGGCGCTGTGCTCGTTCGTTCGCATTGCGCATCGCGATGTCGTAGCGTTCTAGCGCATCATTGAGATCACCGTGGGTGATGATGTAGGGGTGCCCAGCCTCTAGGTCGGTCAGCAGATGGCGCACTGCATAGTCTGCACTCTGAACGTCCAGTCCGCTAAAGCGCTCGAGCGAGGACTTCATCGCTTTGACGTCCTCTGGATCGATGTGTGCCGGTGCGAGCGTTGCGGGTCGCGCGGCCATGCTGGACTCGATGTGGCGGGTGATCATGCCACTGGGGAACATCAGTGCGACGTTGATGCCTTCATCGGCAAGTTCCTGACGCAGAACTTCTCCGTACCCGGTGACGGCATACTTGGAAGCGACATAGGCACCAATCCGTTCGCAGGGTGTCAGCACGCTGGATGAGGCCGTGAGTACAATATGACGGCTACCACGGCGGCTGCGTATCAACGGCAGACACTGTTGCACCGTCTCGATCATACCGTGGACATTGACGTTGAAGACCCAGTCCCAGTCCGCTCGAGTGAGCTTATCGAGGGCGCTGATATGCTGCACGCCAACATTGGCTGCCAGTACATCAATACCATCAAAGCGCGCCGCAATCGCGGCGATGGCTTCAGCAATGTTGTCGCTGTCGGCCACGTCCAATGGAAAGTCCAGGACCTCTGTACCCGCATCGCGCCACTGTTGTGCGGCCCTTGCCAGCGCATTGGCGTCGATATCTAACAGTGCCAGATGCGCGCCAGCGCGAGCAAAAACGCCGGCCATTGCCGCTCCGAGCCCAGATGCTGCGCCGGTGATGACGACCACCTTGCCTGTGTAGTCCATGTCGGTTTTTCCTTGTGTGGTGGTGCGGGCTGTCGACGACGCGCTTGTGGGCATTAATCGGGTCAACGAGTCCGCTATCACAGTCTCAAAGGACAGTCTTTCCGAACAGTCTCTCTCGGCACGCTCAGTCGCTTTCATGGAGCGCCTTGATCGACGGCCAAGATCATGAGGGTAGCATTTTGGCCTCTATCTAGGGAGATCACTTGAGAGATAGCACTTGAGAGAGCCCACTTGAGGGAGGTCGCGGCACCCGCGTCTCAGCTCGCCAATGTGGCTTCGTCTATGGAGATATCTTTGGCCTGCGCTCGCGCAAGGGCGGGCAGCACACCGGCCAGCGCGGCCATTCCCGATAACGTCACACCAGAGAGGTCACGAAGAATACGACGGACCTGCGTTAGCCCATAGAGACTATGAAGTGCCCGACATCAGGAATTACAATGCGATCACAATGCTTTACCTCCGATTGGCGGAGGGCGATGACCGATTGAGGGTGTGATTGTGGATCAAAAAAGTCAGTTACCTGCGTTAGGCTATGCCGCTTTTGACGCGGACCATCATTATTATGAGGCAGAGGACGCGTTTACTCGACATCTCGATCGTCGTATGCGCCGACGCGCAATGGACTGGGCCGAAATCAATGGCCGGCGCTGTCTCTTAGTTGGCGGCAAGGTGAATCGCTTTATACCCAACCCCACCTTTGACCCCGTCGCGAAACCCGGTTGCTTGGACGACTACTTTCGCGGTCGTAACCCCGATAACAAGAGTATTCGTGACCTATTTGGTGACCTTGAGCCGATTCATCCGGGCTACCGTGATCGCGATGCGCGCATCGCACAGCTCGATGCGCAAAATGTTGAAGGCTGCTTGATGTTTCCGACGCTTGGCGTCGGTATGGAAGAAGCCCTGAAAGAGGATATCCCAGCGATGCTGGCGGCTTTCCGAGCCTTTAACCGTTGGATGAATGAGGATTGGGGCTTTGCCTATCAGAACCGCATTTTTGCCGCACCATACCTCCTGCTCAGCGATCTCGACTGGGCCTTAGAAGAGCTTGAGTGGGCGTTAGAGCAGGGCGCTCGCGTGATTGTCATGCGTGCCGCACCGGTGATTCTCAAAGGTGAAACGATCTCACCGGCGGATCCATCACTCGATCCGTTTTGGGCGCGGGTGAACGAGGCGGGGATTACCGTGGCGTATCATTCAGGTGATGCGGGCTACCTAGATTATTCAGCGCAGTGGGGCACCAGTGACGAGTTTCAATCCTTTGACTTTAATCCAAAGAGTCTGTGCATGTCGGCTACGCCTATTCAAGACCTGTGCGCGACGCTTGTTTGCGATGGCTTGTTTGATCGCTTCCCGCGTTTGCGAATGGCGACAATCGAAACCGGCAGTAGCTGGGTACCGGGGCTCATGGCGAAATTTAAGAAGGCCTATGGACAGATGCCAATGCTCTTTCAGCAGGACCCACAGGAGGTGTTTCGACGCCACTTTTGGGTGTCGCCGTACTATGAGGATGATCTGCGGGGGCTCAAGGACTTGATTGGTGCCGAGCGGATTATTTTCGGTTCGGACTACCCCCACGCTGAGGGCTTGTCTGAGCCCACCGCGTTTGTGCACGACCTCGACGGTTTCTCTGATGACGAGATCCGGTTGATCATGCGCGACAATGGCTGGTCTCTTGTTCAACCGCACAACTAATTCATTCCAGTCTAAGGTTTCGGCATGACCCAGAACAGTGAATCACCACAGCAGCATGCGGCGTTTGAGACCTTTGCGCAAAAGCCCTGTTTGGTGATGGGTGCAACCGGTTTTGTCGGTAGCCATACGGTGAGACAGCTGGTGGATGGCGGACGCGATGTCCGCGTGATGGTGCGGGACGGGAGTGATACCCGAGCACTCGATGGCTTGTCGGTTCAGCGTTATATAGGCGACATTTTTGACCGGGATGTCATGCGCGAGGCGATGACCGGTTGTGGCACGGTGTTTTACAGCGTCGTGAACGCGAAGTCGTGGCTAACCGACGCCACTATTTTGTACAAAACCAATGTCGATGGGTTGCGCAATGTCCTCGATGTCGCCATCGAGTGCGGCGTGCAGCGATTTATCTTTACCAGCAGTATGGCGACGATTGCGAGCCATCATGACCGCCGAGCCACAGAAGCCGATCCTTACAACTGGTGGGATCGAGCGCCGGACTACATTCGCTCACGGGTTGAGGCGGAGCGTTTGGTTCTTGCCGCCTATGCTGAACGCGGTTTGGACACCGTTGCGCTCTGTATTGCCAACACCTATGGCCCCGAGGATTATCAGCCCACCCCCCATGGCGGCATGCTGTATCAGGCATCTCGAGGCCGCGCAGGTGTTGCGGTCAATGTGGGTGCGCCGACCGTAGATATTCGGGATACGGCCACTGCTGTATTACTTGCTGAACGCTATGGCCGCTCGGGCGAGCGCTATATCATCGCCAATGAGTTCGTCAGTCAGCCCGATCTGTATGCCTTGGCTGCCGAGTGTGGTGGCGCTAAACCTCCGCGTACGGTGTCCTATGGTTTTGCCTATGCAGTGGCCACGGTGGCGGAATTCATCAGCCGACTGCGCGGCAAAAAAGACTTCGCCCTGTGTCGTAGCTCTGTGTTTTTGTCTTATGTCTTTGGCGATCTTGATCACTCTAAAGCGACGCGGGAACTCGGTTGGACGCCCCGCCCGATTGCCGAGACGGTGCGCGATGCGATCGCCTGGCGGCGACAGCTGACCAAATGACTT
Organism: Halieaceae bacterium; assembly: GCA_038134505.1. Classification (GTDB taxonomy): domain Bacteria; phylum Pseudomonadota; class Gammaproteobacteria; order Pseudomonadales; family Halieaceae; genus Luminiphilus. The sequence goes on from JAYPVH010000031.1 coordinate 10,863, forward strand.
GTGATGCAATTCGCACGGCACACTGAGGTTCGCAGCAAACGCTTTACATCTTGGGCCTACTTGGCATCATACCCGCTTCGCTTGGCGATTTAAGTGCGCCGTCTCGCCCCACTTGGGCGCTACAAAAATAATGTAACAAAGCGGGGGTTTGGGTGAGTCAAAAAAGCAGTAACACACCGTTTATCATTTTGATTAGCTGTATTGCGACTATTGGTGGCTTTCTATTTGGCTTTGACAGTGGTGTGGTCAACGGCACCGTCGATGGTCTTCAAACGGCATTTCAATCGGACAGTGTTGGCACCGGTTTTAATGTCGCCTCTATGTTGTTGGGTTGTGCAGTGGGTGCTTTTTTTGCCGGGCGCCTCGCCGATTACTATGGCCGTCGTACCATGTTGATTGTTTCGGCGTTGTTTTTCATTGTGTCCGCTTGGGGCTCCGGTATTGCCACAACATCATTCGAGTTTGTGGTGTACCGCGTGTTGGGCGGTCTGGCGGTTGGTGCTGCGAGCGTCATGGCGCCGGCCTATATCAGTGAAGTCACCCCCGCACACTATCGGGGCCGCATGACCACGGTGCAGCAGATTGCGATTATCAGCGGTTTATTCGTCGCATTTTTGAGTAATTATCTTTTGGCCGGTCTGGCGGGCCAATCAACCGAAATACTGTGGTTTAACTTTGAAGCGTGGCGCTGGATGTTCTGGATGGAGTTGGCGCCTGCGGCGCTATTTTTCCTATGCCTATTTTTTATTCCAGAGAGCCCCCGTTTTTTAGTGGTGAAAGGGCGTCACTCCGATGCGCTCGCCGTATTGAGCAAACTCTACGGAGCCCAAGCGGGTCGGGAGAAGATGACGGAAATCGATCATTCTATCGCCGAGGATCACGCCCCGCGTCTGGGAGACTTGCTAGATACCGCTGGTAAGGTGCGCCCGATTGTCTGGCTGGGGATTGGTCTGGCGACCTTCCAGCAGTTGGTTGGTATCAACGTTGTGTTTTATTACGGTGCGGTGCTTTGGCAGTCCGTTGGGTTTGCCGAATCGGATGCGTTATTGATCAACGTGCTCTCGGGTGCCTTGAGCATTGCTGCCTGCTTGATCTCTATTGTTTTTATCGACCGAATCGGTCGTAAGCCGATTCTCACCATTGGATCAGTGGGTATGGCTGCAACGTTGGCATTGGCTGCCTACGCCTTCTCGACCGCGACATTGATAGAGGGTCAGCCAACGCTGTCTGACACCATGGGACTGCTTGCGTTGGTGGCAGCTAATGTCTACGTCATGTTCTTCAACTTTTCTTGGGGCCCTGTGATGTGGGTCATGCTCGGTGAGATGTTTCCGAACCAGATCCGTGGTTCCGGCTTGGCCGTTGCGGGTGTATTTCAATGGGGAAGTAATTTTGCAATCACCATGACCTTCCCCATGATGCTCTTGAGCATCGGTTTGGCGGGTGCTTATGGGTTCTATGCGGCTTGCGCACTAGTCTCTATTTTCTTTGTGACGAAGTGTGTTCACGAGACCAAAGGGGTTGAGCTGGAGAATATGCCCGGCTGATGGCACTGACTCGACAGCGAAGCGGGGTGAGGCAATGACCATTTTTCTCGGTATCGATGTAGGCACCCAAAGCCTCAAAGTCACCTGTTTTGACGCGGTGACGAGTCGCATTGAGAGCTCGGTTTCTGAGCCCTTAGAACTAATCAGCGCAAGCGATGGCACGCGTGAGCAGGAAGCGCATTGGTGGGTTGCTGCTTTGAAAAACTGTCTCGCGCAGATTGATTCTACCTTGCGATCACGGGTTGCAGCGATAGGGGTTTCGGGACAACAGCATGGTTTTGTGGCGCTGGCTGCTGATGGGTCGGTTTTGGCACCGGTAAAACTGTGGTGTGACACGGTAACTACGGCGCAGTGCGACCAGATCATGCGTGCTTTCGGCGGTGTCGAGCGCTGTATCTCCGAGGTGGGCAATGCCATTCTTCCCGGCTATACCGCGCCCAAAATTCTGTGGCTGAAACAGTATCATCCTGAACTGTATGAGCGGCTCAACACCATTTTGCTACCGCACGACTACATCAACTTTTTCCTCACCGGCCAGGCCGTGATGGAGTGTGGTGATGCCTCTGGGACTGGCCTTTTAGATATTCGTCGTCGATGCTGGCACGCCGGCATGCTGGCAGCTCTGGATAAGACGCGAGACTTAAGCGCGTGCTTGCCACGACTTGTCGATGTGGATGAGTTTGTTGGTTCGTTACAGCCGGCTGTTGCGAGCGAACTGGGCTTGCCGATCGGCACCCCTGTAAGCTGTGGCGGTGGAGACAACATGATGGCCGCGATCGGGACCGGCACGGTGGCGCCCGGTCGGCTCTCCGTTAGTTTGGGAACCTCGGGGACGCTATTTGCTTATTCTGACAAGCCTATTGTCGATGATGGCGGAACGCTGGCTGCCTTTTGTGATTCGACCGGTGCCTGGCTGCCTCTGCTGTGTACCATGAATTGCACAGTGGCGACGGAACTGACTCGCGACGTCTTGAATGTGCCGCTGGATGAGCTTGAGCGTCGCGTGCAGCGGGTGCCACCGGGATCAGATGGCGTGGTGACATTGCCCTTTTTCCAGGGCGAGAGAACCCCGAATCTACCGAATGGACAAGCGAGTGTAATGGGCCTAAACAGCGACAACTACTCGGCGGATCATTTGCTGCGTTCGGCCATGGAAGCGGCGATCTTCGGCCTGCGCACCGGCCTGGAAATCTTTCGGCAACAAGGCTGCGAGCTCTCGAGTGTTCGCTTAACCGGTGGTGGTGCTCACAGTGCCACTTGGCGGCAGATGGTGGCCGATATATTTGATTTACCCGTTGACGTTTTGACGCATCAAGAGGGGGCTGCATTGGGTGCGGCGCTTCAGGCCTATTGGGTTTACCGCAACAGTCGCGGTGATAAGGTGTCGATAGCGGAACTCGTGGATGAGGTCATCGAGCTGGAGGCTTCGCTTTGCTGCCGACCGAACCCAGAAACGGTCGCAGTCTACGCCCACCATTTTCAAAATTATCTGCGTCATGTCGAAGCTGTGACGCCCTTGTACCGTTAATGCTTATTGCTTGAGGATTGCGCTATGTCTGAGTCTTATTTCGTGGGTGATCGTGAGTATTTTAGGGGAATTGGCAAGATTCCTTTTGAAGGTCGCGAATCGGATAACCCGCTGGCTTTCAAATTTTACGATGGCAACAAGCGCATCGGCGATAAAACCATGGCAGAGCACTTGCGGTTCGCAGTGTGCTATTGGCACACGTTTTGTGCCAAGGGCTCCGATCCATTTGGTCCAGATACTCAGGTTTTTGCCTGGGATGCGCCCAGCGACCCAATGGACGCAGCGCGGGCAAAAATGGATGCGGCGTTTGAGCTATTTAGCAAATTGGGTGTGCCTTACTGGTGTTTTCACGATCGCGATATCGCCCCCGAAGGCGATGGTGTCGCAGAGTCAGAAAATAACCTGCGTACCATGGTCGCACTGGCTTCAGAGAGGCAGCGCGAGACTGGGATGAAACTGTTATGGGGCACGGCAAACGTATTCAGCCATCCGCGTTATATGAACGGTGCCTCAACAAACCCTGATTTCGCAGTGCTCACTCATGCCGCCGCTCAGGTGAAGGCGGCTCTAGACGCCACGGTGGCGCTCGGTGGCGAGAACTATGTGTTTTGGGGTGGTCGCGAGGGGTACGTGTCACTGCTCAACACCAACACGCAACGAGAGCTTGAGCACCTCGCGCGGTTCCTCCAGCTTGCCCGCGATTACGGCCGCAGTATTGGCTTTCAAGGTACTTTTTTGATTGAGCCGAAACCCATG
>JAYPVH010000031.1:14703-19013 GCA_038134505.1 Halieaceae bacterium
CCGACTAAGCATCAGTACGATTTTGACGCGCAAACTGTGATCGGTTTTCTTCGGCATCACGGTCTAGCGGGCGACTTCAAGGTCAATGTGGAGGCCAACCATGCCACATTGGCGGGGCATAGTTTCGCCCATGAACTGCAGATGTGCACAGATGCAGGACTGCTCGGTAGCATCGATGCCAATGTTGGTGATCCGCAAAATGGTTGGGATACTGATCAGTTTCCAACCAATCTTTACGACGCTGTTCAGGCGATGATGGTGGTGCTCGCCGACGGTGGTTTTAAAACGGGTGGGTTAAACTTTGACGCAAAGGTGCGCCGCGAATCGGTCGATATGGAGGATATTTTTTTAGGCCATATCGGCGGTATGGACACATTCGCACGTGGCTTGGAAGTCGCGCATCGATTGTTGGAAAAATCGGGCATCGGCAGTGCTAAAGAGGCGCGTTATGCCAGCTTCGATGCTGGCGATGGTGCTCGATTCGAGCGAGGGGAGCTGGACCTTTTGGCGCTGCGAGACCTCGCCGCGCAAAACGGTGAACCAGAGCATCGCAGCGGTAAACAAGAATGGTTCGAAAATTTGGTGAATCAATACCTCTGAGGGTGATCTTTCCTGCGGGCTTTCCGTTTTTTTGTCGGTATCTTTGTCAGGGCATCAACACCCCGTTCTTCTAAAAGTGGGTGAGGGGCCACCCATGGTCCGCCGCAAAATTTTTTTCGTTAGAGCCTGTGTGGCCCACAGTGCCCGATATTGTGAGGGCTCGGCTCCAAGAGGTTGTCGCACCCAACCTGAAAGGATGTGCCAAGTATTTCAAGTGAAGAACGCCTGCTGACCCTCAGGTCTGAGAGAGCAGAATTGCGCTGAAGTTGATGCCTGACAATTGGATACAAGCAAGTTCGATGCAAGCGATCGGCGCCCCCTCAAGGGATTGTTATGTCAGACGTGTCAACGAAGGCGGCGATGTACGCGCCCAATGCCGACCCCATGCCCGGATGATCTGCGATGAGCGCGGGTATCGGAGATAAGCCCACCAGGACGTGTTCGACGACCTGTTTGAGTGACGCCAATTCCACCGTGTGACCGACCACAATAATCTGTTGGCAACCCTGTGCGGCGGCAACGTGAATGGCTTGTAATGCAATGGTCTGCCCGATCAGATTCACGAGGCCTGCTGCAAGATCTTTCTGTGCATAGCCCTGTAGGTGGTCCTGTGCACCGTCCTGCGCAGTATTGCTCTCACCTCCTCTGGCACAGCGACCGAAGTTGACCGCAGTCGCGTCAGCGGGCAGTGCGCCCAGTGGCCCGCTGATCACATCTGCCAAATTGAGATCGACCTGATTGGCGTCGCCCGCCAGTGCGAGTGTGTCAATGTGCAGAGCATCACGGCTATTCAGTAGCAGGTTGCCGAGGCCTAGCAATGTACCGCCACCGACGGCGGTACCGGCAACGTGACCATAGTGATGACCGGCGATGCGGACCATTGCGGTGCCTGTACCTGCGCTGACAACGAGTAGGGGGGTTGTGGGGTCCATGCCGCGTTCGACTGCCAATGCCTGTCCCCCTCTGGCGATCGCCTCGACTTCATCGATCGGGTAGAGAACCATTTGATCGATGCTCTGGGGAAGCCGCTGTGAGTGCCCACCTGTCACCGCAAGCGCGAGGGGCGACGTGCCGACACCGGCCTGCGCCAAAGCTTTTTGGCAGTCTTCGATGAGGTTGGTGCTGCTGGGTAGGGTGATGTGCTGACGCTGGCCTTTTTCCGACCACAGCACATCGGTCAGTGTCGAACCAAAATCGATCGCAGCACGCATCAGGGTGTCAGTCACGGCTTGTATATTCCGTAGCTTGTTGCGCTTGCTGTGACACGTCGACGACGCGATCTTTGCCAGAGGGTAAGTCTTCCTCCGTTGGGTGCCCTGTTTGGGTGAGCTCAATTTTTACTGCGATGACGTGACCCGCGCGGGCCTCAATGTCGGTTTTTTTTGGGCGGCGTTGCTGATCAAGACCGATATGATAGACCACGGCATCGCGCGGATTGGCCGTCAGAAAGCTTTCGACTAGGGCCGCCAGCTCAATGCTTGCGGCTGTGTGCAGTGTTGCGCGCCCGGCACAGGTGTGTCCGCTGAGCAGCAACTCGACAGGGTAATCCCCGGCGGCAAAGTTATGCCACCAGCGGGTCCGAGTGCTCGATAGTAAGGTGACCGTGTCCCCATCGCGGTGGTAGCTCAGCGGCGTTTGGAACTCGCGACCGCTTTTGCGTCCGCGGTAGGACAACAAGCAGATATGGCCACTGATCAGCCCGTGTGCCCGGGAGCGCAAGAGACCGCGTATCATCGGATTCAAGGCGGCGTAGAAAAGATCGGCTACGGCCATAGTCGTTGTTAGTCTCCTATCAAGTTGTCGTCGGTTTCCCTGGCTATGGGTTCGCTCAACGCAAGTGATCTCTCACAGCATGAGATCACTTGATTCACAATGCAGTCCAGCACTGCGCGCTTCAGCGGTGACTAGTAGGACTTCGGCAGGTCCAGCTCCTGCTCGCCAATAAACGACAGAATGAGCTGCTCGGTGATCGGCGCGATACGGTGCAAAAGCGATTCTCTGAACAGGCGCTCGACGTGAAATTCTTTGGCGTAGCCCATGCCACCGTGTGTGAGTACCGCCTGTGTGGCGGTATCAAAGGCCGCGCGCCCCGCCAAGAATTTTGCTGCGTTAGCAAAGCTGCCACAGGGCTGACCCCCGTCGTAGAGTGCCGCAGCCTTCATCGTCATGAGCCACGCGGCTTCGATTTGGCACCATTTCTCAGCGAGCGGGTGTTGGATACCCTGGTTCTGACCGATTGGGCGGTCGAATACGATGCGCTCACCGGCATATTTTGCAGCCCGACGTAATGCATCTCGCGCCATGCCGAGCGCCCCGGCCGCGATGATGATCCGCTCGGGGTTGAGACCATGCAGAGCGTATTTAAAGCCTTTGCCTTCCTCGCCGATCAGATCCTCATCGGGAATAAACAGGTCATCGATAAAAATAGCGTTCGAGTCGACGGCGGCACGGCCAAGCTTATGAATTCGGCGCACTTCAATTTTTGAGCGATCGAGCTTGGTGAAAAAAATCGACATGCCGTCGGTGGGTTTGGCGCAGTCTTCAAGCGGTGTCGTGCGCGCGAGCAGAAAAATGTTGTTGGCAACTTGTGCTGTGCTGGTCCACATTTTTGAACCATTGACGATATAGCCGCCATCGACCTTTTTCGCAAAGGTCTTAATCCGTGAGGTATTGAGGCCGGCTTCGGCCTCTGTGAAGCCAAAGCACGTTTTCTCTGTGCCGGTGATCAGCGGTTTGAGCATGCGCTCTTTTTGTTCAGGCGTGCCCATCACCACGACGGGTTGTGGCGCAAACAGGTTGATCTGAATGGTGGTCATCGCTGCGCCACCGCCACCACCCGCGGCTGCGTGATGCATCATAATGGCAGCTTCGGTCACACCGAGATTGGCGCCGCCGAGCTCCTCAGGCATGGTGATACCAAGCCAACCGCCCTCAGCCATGGCGCGATGAAACTCATGCGGAAATTCGGCGCGGTCGTCCTTTCCCAGCCAGTATTCGTCGTCAAACTCAGCACAGAGCTTATCGATTGCATCGCCAATCGCCTGCTGGTCGTCGTTGAGATCAAAGTTCACAGTCTACTTTCCTGTCTTTTCGAGATTACTCGGCCGGCTTTTTACGTTGCAGACCGCTGCGCTGGCAGTGCGCCACAAGTTCATCGTGCTGGTTATAGGCGCGATGCAAGAACGTCACGATACCTTGATCCGGCCTCGACTTGCTTTCTCGCAAGGCGATGACCTCGGTCTCGATGCGAATGGTGTCGCCGTGGAAGAGCGGTTTAGGGAAGCGGACTTCGTCCCAACCCAAGTTCGCGACAGCAGTGCCTAGCGTTGTGTCTGCGACCGAGATGCCGACCATCATCGCCAAGGTGAGGCAGCTGTTCACGAGCCGCTGTCCGTATTCGGTGTGCTCACGACAGTATTCCTCGTCGAGGTGGAGCTGCGCGGGGTTGTGCGTCATGGCGGAGAAAAACACGTTGTCAGCCTCGGTAATCGTGCGCCTGAGTGCGTGCTGGAAGGTTTGTCCCACTGTGAGTTCGTCGAAATACAGTCCCGCCATGTGATTGCTCCGCTGTTCCCCTGCTCGATGAACACGCCGTAGGCTTGCCATTGACGTGCGATCTGCTGCTGTTCTCTGCTGCTAGGAGCAGCGAGTCGATATTGGCCCGCCCGGCAGGATTCGAACCTGCAACCTACGGCTTAGAAGGCCGTTGC
>JAYPVH010000032.1:0-18123 GCA_038134505.1 Halieaceae bacterium
GCCATAGTCCAATCCGTATTGAGATCACATCACCAGAAGCATGCATCTGACTGTTTTTTCGGGTCGAGGAAGCTAACAGATTCCGTCGTCTGACGCTAGTATTTCAATGTTTTCCAAGACGATTTTTGGCAACATGGTCAGGAAAAGGTTCGGCCTCTCAAGTTCAGGAGAACATTTTGGAATTACCTGCGCTCACTTGCGGCGTCCTGCTGCGACGATACAAGCGGTTTTTTGCAGACGTTGCCCTTGAGAGTGGCGAGACTGTGACCGCACACTGTCCCAATACAGGAGCCATGACCGGTTGTGCGGAGGCTGGGAGTCGTGTGTGGCTATCGCGCAGTGACAACCCCAAGCGCAAATTGAATTGGACCTGGCAGCTGGTTGAAACGGCGCACGGTATAGCTTGTATTCATAGCGCGCTTGCAAATCGAGTGATTGCAGAGGCGATTACTGATAGACGTCTTGAGAGCCTACCCTGCCACTGGGAGCTTGCCAAAGAAGTTGCAGTTGAGGGTGGTTCCCGAATCGACTTTTTGCTTTCTAAGGATGATCAGCGGTATTTTGTCGAAGTCAAAGCGGTAACCTTGTGTCGTTCGCGGGGTCTGGGTGTGTTTCCCGATGCGGTTAGCGATCGAGCGCTAAAGCATGTGCAAGCGCTCAGCAAACAAGTCGCACAGGGAGCGAAAGCGGCTCTGGTATTTTGTGCTCTTCATAATGGGATCGAGCGAGTAGCACCAGCTGTTGATATCCAGCCAGCCTACGGGCGAGCACTCGTTGACGCAGTGCAGGCTGGGGTTTTGGTGAGCGCATGCAGGGTGGACTGTGGCCCCCAAGGCCTCAGGCCTCTTGGTGAGATACCCGTTGAATTGGAGTAAGGATGGCGTCTGTGAACTGCGATAACTGGCCAATGCCGGAACGCGAGACACTGGGCTTGTGCTCGGACCATGTGTGTTTCCGAGACCGCGTGGGGCTTGCACTGGAAACATGGCAGGCCTTCGATCGACTGGCGAGTCGCGCCAAACGCTATGGTTTTGAGCTGAGCGTGGCCTCCGGATTTCGCGATTATGACCGTCAGCTCACATTATTTAATGGCAAGGCCGAAGGAGAGCGACCTGTAGAAAATGATTGTGGCGCTGTTTTAAATCGCAATGACTGGCAGGATGATCAATGGCTACAACATATCTTGCGGTTTTCTGCGCTACCCGGGACATCGCGTCACCATTGGGGCAGCGATCTCGATGTTTTTGATCGGGGTGCGCTGGGAGAGAATGAGGTGCTATCGCTGACGCCGGCGGCTTATTCTTGCTCGGGGCCTATGGCGCCGTTGGCCGAATGGCTAAGCGATTTAATCGCTCAAGATAATGCCGAGGGATTTTTTCGCCCCTACGCTCTCGATACTGGCGGTGTCGCGCCAGAGGCTTGGCATCTGAGCTATCGCCCTCGCGCAGCTGCATACAAGCAGCGACTGCCAGATTTGCTTCAGGAGCACTTGCCCTTGCTATGGTCTGGTGCGCTCGGGTACCCGAAACTTGCCCTACTTGATACTGTGCAAGCAGATATTGAAAGCCTCGCACAACGCTTTCTGGTCTGACTCAAGGGCTGAAGCGAGAGTCGTTTGTTGGCGGCGAGCTTAGGAGAGCGAGTCGGCCAAGCTCAGGTGTCCGAAGTGATTCATGTAATCTTTCTTTGCCGCTTCAATTACACGCAGTGCTTCCTTGCGGCCGTACACAAAGTCGACACGAATATCGACCGGCTTGCCGGGTATCATTTTGTAGGTAGAGAAATAGTGTTGTAGGCGTTCGACTTTGATGCCTGGCAACTGGCTGATGTCCTCGATATCACCCCACAGATTATCGCCATCGAGCACTGCGATGATTTTGTCATCGGCTTCTCCACCATCGATCATCTGAATGCCGCCGACCACCCGCGCCTGGAGAATAATGTCTGAGCGGTTAATGAGGCGCTCAGAGTAAATACAGATGTCGAGTGGATCGCCATCCGCGACATCGGCGTGCTCGCAGCGTGCGGCGACTTCCTCAGCGCAATAGGTCCGTGGAATGAAGCCATAGAGCGCCGGCGGCGTTGCGGAGGTACGCTGCGGTCGGTCTACCATCAGAAATCCAGTTTCTTTATCGAGTTCATACTTCACGGTATCGCTCGGTAACATCTCGATGTAAGCCTGAACAACGCCCTCTGCGGCGCCATCGAGTTGGGGCTTGAGCCCATGCCAGGGGTGCCGGCGAAATGCCGAAAAGTCTTCGTTGGGGTACATAGTGCGTCCGTGATCTGTGCAACAAGTGACGGTCGCGGAGTTTACGTCACTGTGCCTGTCGAGCACAGATCGCGATCTCGAGAGCGCGAACTATTTACATTAGTCTTCGAGGTTAAAGGCTGGAAGCCGTTTGGCCACGAGCGTTGCCTTGAGATTGACGTAAACAGGTAAACCGCGCCGATAGGCTGGGTAGTCCTCTCCAGCAATGAGGGGTTCGAAGTAAGCGCGCGCCTTATTGGTAATGCCAAAGCCATCGCGGGTAATGAAGCCTCGAGGCATCTTTTTCTCTCGGTTGGCCACTTTTGACAGGGGTGCTGATCCGATAGTCCAGCGATACCGTGGTCCAGAATGTCTTACGATCGTCGGCATGACTGCATTGTGACCTGCTAGGGCGAGTTCCACTGCGGCCGCACCTAGTGCGTAAGCCTGCTCGACATCGGTTCGGCTGGCGATGTGACGGGCCGCACGCTGTAGATAATCTGCTAGCGCCCAATGATATTTGAAGCCAAGCCTGTCTTTGATCAGCGATGCGAGCATGGGTGCTACGCCCCCGAGTTGGCTATGACCAAAAGCATCAACGCTTTTTGATCCCGACAAAGGGCTGCCATCCGCTGTGGTGATACCTTCAGATGCGACGATCACGCAATAGCCGTGACGCTTGACGGTACCTGCTACCTCAGCCAGAAAGCGCTCGCGATCGAAGGCTATCTCAGGAAATAGAATGATGTGGGGGGGATCCCCAGCACGCTCTGCAGCCAATCCTGAAGCGCCGGCAATCCAGCCCGCATGGCGACCCATCACCTCCAGAATAAATACTTTGGTTGAGGAGTCGCACATCGATCTCACGTCGAGTGCGGCTTCTCGGGTCGAGACGGCGATGTACTTCGCGACAGATCCAAAGCCCGGTGAATTGTCAGTGCAAGGGAGATCGTTGTCGATGGTTTTGGGAATGTGTATGGCCTGTAAGGGATAGTCGAGTTGACTCCCGAGTTGCGCTATCTTGAGGCAAGTATCCGCGGAGTCGCCGCCACCGTTGTAGAAAAAGTAGCGGATATTGTGGGCCTTGAAGACCTCAATGAGGCGGAGATATTCAGACCGATTTTCAGCGAGACTCTTTAGTTTGTAGCGGCAAGACCCAAATGCACCGGCGGGCGTGGTTCGCAATCCGGCAATGGTTGATTTGGTTTCTTTGCTCGTGTCGATCAACTCCTCTCGCAGGGCACCCAAAATACCATTGCGTCCCGCTAAGACCTTGCCAATGTGCTCTTTGTGCTGTGCCGCCGTTTGAATAACGCCACAGGCGGAGGCGTTGATCACTGGCGTGACACCACCAGACTGCGCGTAGAAAGCATTGGCTTTGGCCATCGGGAATATTTCTGTAGTGTGTGAGTGAGGGCTACACGGTAGACTGAGAGAGGGTAAAGCGCAACGCATCTGGGCCTTTTTCTCGATGGGTACCTAAGATGACCATACAAAGAGGTAGATCAGCGACAAGCATTATGGCGGGCCACGTTCATATCTTGGGAATTTGCGGAACCTTTATGGGTGGCGTTGCTCTACTTGCGCGCGAGTTGGGTTATCGCGTGTCAGGTTCGGATGCCAACGTGTACCCTCCGATGAGCACCCAATTACAGGCGGCGGGGATCACCTTGTTGGAGGGGTATTCCGCCGAGCATCTGAAACCCGCGCCGGATTTGGTGGTCGTAGGCAATGCGTTGTCGCGGGGGAATGAGGCTGTGGAGTATCTGCTCAACAGTGGCATTCCCTATCAGTCAGGGCCTCAGTGGTTGGGAGAGACATTGCTAGCTGGCCGGTGGGTGCTCGCGGTATCGGGGACCCATGGGAAGACGACCACTTCGAGTATTTTGGCGTGGCTACTCGAGGATGCAGGGATGAATCCGGGGTTTCTGATTGGTGGTGTGCCTCAGAATTTCGGTATCTCAGCTCGCATTGGTAGCGATTTTTTTGTTGTGGAGGCAGATGAGTATGACACTGCTTTCTTTGATAAGCGTTCCAAGTTTGTGCATTACCGCCCAAGGACGCTGGTCATCAACAACATCGAGTTTGACCACGCGGACATCTTCTCGGACATCGGCGCTATCGAGACACAGTTCCATCATTTGTTACGGTGTGTTCCGAGCGAAGGTCTTGTGATTGCAGGTCAGGGTGAAGCCATTGAGCGTACTTTGGGCCGCGGCCTTTGGACACCTTTGGCTCGCTTGGCACAACCCGATGGTTGGATGTATCGCGAAATAGCCACCGACGCTGATCGATTCGAGTTACGTGCGCCAACGGGAGAAAAATTCGCTGTGCATTGGTCTTTGCCGGGTGAGCACAATCGGGCGAATGCGGTGGCTGCTATGGTAGCAGCGCATCATGTGGGTGTACCCGTTTCTGTGGCGATCGATGCATTGCATAAATTTCAGGGGGTCAAACGTCGTTTGGAGCTCAGAGGCGCCCCCAATAATGTTGCCATCTACGACGATTTTGCTCACCATCCCACCGCCATTCAATTGACGCTCGAGGGCATGCGTCGTCGCATCAACAACGGGCGCTTAATTGCGGTGATCGAGCCGAGATCCAATACCATGCGCCTGGGTGAGCATGCGGCGTTGTTGGCCCCAGCAACAGCGAGTGCCGATTTCGCGTTTTGGTATCAACCGAATGGATTGGACTGGCGGTTGCAGGATGCGCTTTCGACCCCACCAATACCGACAGAGATTGTGTCGGATATTGACGTGTTGGTGCGGGCGGTGGCTGAGGCAGTGCAACCGGGTGACCACGTTGTGGTGATGAGCAATGGTGGTTTTGGCGGCATCCACGAGAAGCTGATATCGGCCATCGAAGAGATGTCAGCGTGAGATGAGTACCTCGGTGCGGTGGTGGTATGGCTGATAGGCCGGTGACGCTAAATAGCTGCTTTGTAAAACTGTGCGTAAATGACTGGGCTGTAGAGAGGATTTAACGTGTTTGAAGGTTTGATGAGGACAATGTTACAGCATCCGATCCGAGTGCTCGGTGTATTGGTTGTGGCCCTGCTCGTGGCGGTAACTCAGCTCTCGAAGGTGCGCCTGGACGCCTCTTCCGACGTCCTATTACTTCGGGGAGATCCCGATCTGGAATTCTACCGCTCGGTGGCATCGCGTTATGAGGGCAGCGATTTTCTGATTCTGACTTGGGAGCCCAACTCGGCACTATTGAGCGACGCATCGCTGAAACCGCTGGCCGAAATGGCAGCTCAGTTGGAGGGGTTGTCAGGTGTTGAGAGTGTGACCACGTTACTGGATGTGCCGCTACTTGAGAGTCCGCCGTTGTCGCTAACCGACCTATCCAACGCCGCTGCCATGCCCACACTGCGCGATGCGGGCGCGGATAGACTGCTAGCCCTGGCGGAGCTGACCTCTTCTCCGCTGTATCGGAATCTGATCGTCAGTGAAGACGGAGAATTATCGGCGATTCAGGTGACCTTGGCCTCAGAGACTTCGGGACCCACCTTGAGAGCGCGAAGAGACGCCTTGCGCAACCAAGCCGATGCGGCAGGGCTCAGCGAGGACGAGGCGCGCGAGCTCGCAGAGGTCACGCAAGCGTATGATGCACTGACAGCGAGAGAGGCGGAGCAGCGTGATCGCTTGGTCGCCGAGGTCCGGGAGGTGGCGGCGCAATACCGTGCTGATGCCAATATTTTTGTGGGTGGCGTACCGATGATTGCCGCCGATATGGTTGCATTTTTGCGTGCAGATCTGGTTGCCTTCGGCTCGGCTATCATCGCTATTATGATGTTGGTGTTGTGGTTCATTTTCCGCGACTGGCGATGGGTCTGTGCGCCGATTGTCACTTGTGCAGCGACAGTGACATTGATGCTGGGCCTGCTCGGCGGTACTGATTGGCGTATGACCGTAATCTCCTCGAACTTTGTTGCTGTGCTTCTGATCGTCACGCTATCCCTATCGATACACCTCATTGTCAGATACAGAGAGCTTGAACTCACAGAGCCCGACCTGTCACGGACGGTGCGTGCAGCCAAGGCAGCGGATTTAATGTTGGTGCCTTGCATTTATACAGCGCTGACTACGGTCGTGGCCTTTGCCAGTTTGGTGGTTGCGGGCATTCAGCCAGTCATCGACTTCGGCTGGATGATGACCGCCGGGATTGGCGTGGGCTTTGTCCTAAGTTTTGTGCTCGTACCGCTGCTGATGAGTGTTCTACCCTCGCCGTCACGACCGCGGACGCCAGAGACAGACGTGTCATTAACCCGCTATTTGCCGCCTATCGTCGAACGCTTTGGCGGTCATGTTCTGGCGGTGACAGGCCTGTTGCTGGTGCTCACGGCATGGGGTGTGAGTCGGCTTGAGGTCGAAAACCGGTTTATCGATTACTTCAAAGAATCGACAGAAATTTATCAAGGCATGGAACTCATCGATGCGCGCTTGGGCGGGACGATTCCCCTAGACATCGTGCTGTATCCGCCGGAGCCCGCCGCTTTGTCTCAGCCTGAGGAGGCGCCTGCAGACACTGCGTTGGCTGACTCGGATGACCTATTCGGCGCCGACGATGATTTTTTTGGTGATGACCCGTTTGCTGACTCAGGCGACATTTTTGCCGGTGAGACACAGGCGCCAAGTTATTGGTTTGGTCTTTCAGGCCGACGTTTGATTGATCAAGTGCAAGATATCGTTGAGGCACGGCCTGAGTCTGGAAAGGTACTTTCGCTGTCGAACACGTTTACTGTGCTTGATGGTCTCTTTGGTGCGCGCCTTGGGAGTATTGAAATGGCGCTCGTCCAGAATAGCTTGCCGGCCGATGTTGAGCGTGTCTTGGTCGCCCCCTACTTTGATCCGGAGCTGGATGAAACGCGCATTACTGTGCGCGCGATGGAGACATCGCGTAGTTTGCGTCGAGATGCTTATCTCAAACAATTGCGCTCAGATATTGTAGAGCAGACAGGTATCAGCGAGGATCGTGTCCGCTTCACAGGCCTCTTGGTGCTTTATAACAACGTGTTGCAGAGCCTGTTTGCGTCCCAGATCCTCACCCTCGGCGCAGTATTTTTGGCGATCGGTGTGATGTTCTGGGCGTTATTTCGCTCTCTGACTTTGGCGTTATTGGCGCTGGCGCCGAATATTCTTGCGGGTGGTTTAGTGTTAGGTGTTATGGGGCTGGCGGGTATACCACTCGATATTATGACCATTACCATTGCTGCCATCGTCGTTGGGATAGGTGTGGACAATTGCATCCACTATATCCATCGGTTTAGGCGTGAGGTTGCGCTAGATAATGATTACCGTGCGGCAATGTATCGCAGTCACGGTAGTATCGGTCGCGCCATGTTTTATACCACCTTGACAGTCGTCATTGGGTTTTCAATGCTGACATTGTCAAACTTCAACCCGAGCTTTTACTTCGGCGCGCTGACGGTAATGGCCATGGTTGCGGCGGTGGTTGGTGCGTTACTGTTATTGCCTAAGCTGATTTTAATGACTCGTCCCTTTCCTCGGTCTGCGCCAGCATGAATTGTCGCGAGGGATGCGGTGCCTGTTGTATTGCGCCAGCGATTGTGACGCCGTTTTGGGGGATGCCTGCCGGTAAACCTGCGGGCGTTCGATGTGTGCACCTTAACGACCAGAGGCGGTGTTTACTTTTTGGAGATCCGCGGCGACCCCAGTGCTGTGTCGATTTCATGGCTGAACCCGATTTCTGCGGCGCTGATCGCGATGAGGCTTTATACCTTTTGGCGGCTTTTGAGGCCGACAGCGCACCGGAGGCCGAGCGCTCGTGTCTTTAAAGCTTGAGACCATACCGCTATTTCCGTTGGGCACGACATTGCTACCCTATGGCCGCATGCCGCTGCAGATTTTTGAGCGGCGGTACATCGATTTGATCGCGCAATGTATGCGCGAGGGAACCGGTTTTGGTGTTGTGCAGTTGCGGCGTGGTTCGGAGGTCGGGCAGGGCGGCATCGATGCGCCTGATATTGCGGCCGTCGGTTGTTTCGCCCGTATCGTTGATTGGGATCAACTACCGAATCAATTGCTTGGCATCACCATCGAGGGAGGGGAAAGGCTGGCCATTGAACGTTGCTGGCGCGCTGACTCGGGCCTGGTTATGGCTGACGCAGAAGTCGGCGCGCTTCCCGAACCGGAGCCAGTTGCATCGCGCTGGCTCAGTCTTGCTCAGGTGCTAGAAGGGCTGCACTTGCACCCACATGTGCAGCGCTTGGGCTATGTAGAAACCAATGACAATGCTTGGGCCATGGGGTGGCAACTTGCCCAACTGCTGCCGCTGGAGGAGGCGCTGAAATACCAGTTACTGGTTGCGCCGACCCTTGAGGATCTGTTGAGTCCTCTCGATCAGACCTTAACTCAAATGAGTGGCGAGTAGACCGCCAGTCTGTCTGGCTGTTTGATGCACGCTCGATGGTCAGCCCGTAGGGGTCATTGGCATGTTTTAGTTAGTCTCAATAAAGGTGGTCTCCACTGGTTCCTTGTCACACAATAACTTTCTGAAGAGGTGATAGCGCGCGAGGATGATGTCATGTTCGACTTATTGGTAAAGGGTGGCTGGGTTGTTGATGGTACGGGTAGCAAACCGATTCAAGCTGATGTGGCGGTGCAAGGAGATCGTATCGTCGCTGTTGGTTTGGGACTGGGCGAGGCAAGAGAAACGATCGATGCTACAGGCCATTACGTCACGCCTGGTTTCGTCGACATTCATACCCATTACGATGGTCAGGCGACTTGGGACCAAGATATGGCACCCTCTGCGTGGCACGGCGTAACCACCGTGGTGATGGGCAATTGCGGTGTGGGCTTTGCGCCGGCGGCGCCAGATCGACACGACTGGCTCATTGGATTGATGGAGGGCGTCGAGGATATTCCCGGGAGTGCGTTAGCGGAGGGAATGACCTGGGATTGGGAGTCCTTCCCCGAGTATATGGATGCGCTAGAGCGTCTGCCTAGGACTGTCGACGTTGCCGCGCAGGTACCTCATGGTGCGGTCAGAGCTTACGTGATGGGTGAACGAGAAGCCGCCAAAGAGGAGCCTACTGCCGAGGATATGGCGGCGATGGCTGACATCGTGGCTGACGGTCTTCGAGCCGGAGCCCTTGGTTTTTCCACCTCGCGGACCATTCTGCACAAATCGGTTGATGGAGAATTAGTGCCGGGAACCAATGCGACTAAAGAGGAGCTTTTGGCGATCGGCGAGGCGATGGGGCGAGTGGGTCACGGAGTTTTCGAGTTGACCAGCGATTTGATGCCAGAGTGGAATGAGTTTGAGTGGATGGGGCGGTTGAGTCGCGATAACGGCGTGCCGGTGACTTTCACGGCCTTGCAGTCGCCTCTCAAGCATGAGCCCTTCGAGGCTCAGCTTGAGGCAATGCGCGAGCAAAATGCGCAAGGTGCAGAGATTTATGCACAGATTTCATTACGCGCAACGGGCTTGATTCTCGGTTGGCGCGCGAGCTTCCATCCGTTCTTTGCTAAGCCCAGTTGGCAGGCAATCATTGATGAGCCTTGGTCGGTCCAATTTGCCAAGCTCAGTGAGCCTGCTTTCAAAGCGCAATTGATCGCTGAGGAAAATCTGCCCTTGGGTGGTGATCTTGAAATGCTGTTGGCGCTCATGACCGACGGCTTTCAAATGCAATACGAAATGGCTGAGGGATTCGATTACGAACCGACCGCGGCAGATTCCATCGCTGCAAGAGCAGCAAGTCTTGGGCGAGATGCGGCCGACTATGCCTACGATGTTTTGATGCGAGATGAGGGTCAGGGCTTTATTTACTTCCCCCTACTCAACTACGTCGACGGCAATCTAAATTTCCTCGAGGGTCCCATGCGGTCGGACGACTGCATCAACTCGCTGTCTGACGGTGGTGCGCATTGCGGCACGATCTGTGATGCGGCGGCGCCGACTTTTATGTTGCAGCATTGGGTTAGGGATCGCCAGCATGATCGTATTCCTGTGGAATTAGCGATCAAGCGACAGTGTCTTGATACAGCGAGAGTCTACGGCCTACACGACCGAGGTGTATTGCAGCCAGGCTATCTCGCTGACATCAATGTGTTCAACCTTGACGCGATCCGGATGCACCCACCGACTGTGGAATTTGATTTGCCCGCCGGCGGCAAGCGCCTGCTGCAGCGCGCGGATGGTTATTTGTGCACGATTAAGTCAGGCGTGATGACCTTCCAACATGGTGAGAGTTTAGGGCATTACCCTGGCGGCGTTATTCGTGGTCCGCAAGCAGCGCCGGAGGCCAGCCACCGAGAGCTTGCCAGCGGTTGACAATGTGGCAAAACAACGCCGCGGTGCGTTGCGCATCGTAGGCTGCGCTATGTGCCTCGGCGTTGCTAAAAGGGATGCCGCTGAGTTCACAGGCTTTGGCCAGCACGGTGTGGCCGACAGCGAGTCCAGCGAGCGTGGCCGTGTCAAAAAAGGAAAAGGGATGAAACGGATTGCGTTTGATATCGCAGCGCTCGACTGCCGCGGATAAAAACCCGGCATCGAAGTGTGCATTGTGACCAACAAGAATCGCACGATTACAGCCCTGATCTCGTACTTCCCGCCGAATGGCCGCGAAAATATCACCCAATGCGACGGCCTCTGGCACTGCATCTCGAAGGGGACTTTCAGGATCGATCCCGGTGAATTCCAAGGCGCTCGGTTCGAGGTTGGCGCCTTCGAAGGGGTCTACATTGAAGCTGATGGTATGGCTGAAGGCTAAAACCCCCGAATCATCGAAACGTACAAAACTGGCAGCAATCTCAAGAATTGCATCGGTATTTGCGTTAAATCCGCCGGTCTCGAGGTCGACTACCACTGGCAGGAATCCTCGAAATCGGTCACGCATTGCCCCAAGCTGATCGATGTCGCTCATGATACGAGCCGCCAGCGCAACTGCTCACCAGCGCGCAGGGGAATCAGTGCCTCACCCATGAGCTCGAGAGATGGCGGGATATCCAGTGGCTGTTGCGTGATGGTGATCTTGTTTTTGTTGCGCGGCAGACGGTAAAAATCCGGTCCATGCTCGCTGGCAAAGCCCTCGAGGGCGTCCAGTGCATCTTCATCTTCAAAGACTTCAGCGTAAAGCGATAGGGCATGCAGGCCGCTGTAGCAGCCCGCGCAGCCACAGGTCGTCTCTTTGGTCCTTTGTGTGTGCGGTGCCGAATCAGTACCGAGGAAAAATCGCGGGTTACCTGACGTGGCCGCTTTTCTGAGCGCCACTTGATGCGTGCTGCGCTTGAGCACAGGCAGACAGTAGAGGTGCGGACGGACTCCGCCGACAAGCAAGTCATTCCGGTTGTACAGGAGGTGTTGCGGAGTGATGGTTGCGGCGATGCCCTCGCGCGCGCTGATCACATAGCTGGCAGCGTCGGCGGTTGTGATGTGTTCAAACACGATGCGCAACTGAGGAAACTCTTGTGCGATAGGGTGGAGATGTCTCTCGATAAAAATTTTTTCACGATCAAAAACGTCTATCTCTCGGTCGGTGACCTCGCCATGGACTAACAACGGCACATCGTGTCGCTGCATCGCTTCCAGAGTTGGGTAGAGCGCGCTCAGGGCATTAACCCCTGCGTCGGAGTTTGTTGTGGCTCCCGCGGGATACAACTTGACGCCGTGAACGATGGGGCACTCCGCCGCCTCTGCGATCATATCGGGCGATGTGCCGTCGGTGAGGTACAGGGTCATCAGTGGATCAAAGTCACCGTGTTCTGGGGCTAATGCTGCGATAATGCGTTCTTTATAGGCTACGGCATCGCTCACTGTGCGCACAGGCGGCGTGAGGTTGGGCATCACGATGGCGCGACCTGCCCAGCGGGCAACGTCGTTGACGGTGCGTGGTAGGGCTGCGCCATCCCGCAAATGAATGTGCCAATCATCGGGCTGCGTCAGGGTCAGTGATTTCATCGTGGCAATTTCCCTCAGTTGTGCCTAGTTTAACAGGTGATTACTGGGCAACGGAGGCTGTGAGGCGTAAACTCCGCGTCCAACCGAGATTACACACTCAGGAAGTAATTGCCTATGTCATCTATCAACAAAGTTGTGCTGGCTTATTCTGGCGGCCTTGATACCTCCGTCATTGTGCGTTGGTTGCAAGAGACCTATGACTGTGAGGTCGTGACCTTTACCGCAGACATTGGTCAGGGAGAGGAGGTAGAGCCGGCGCGCGCTAAGGCGCAGGCGCTAGGCGTCAGCGAGATCTATATCGATGACCTGCGCGAGGAGTTTGTCAGGGATTTCGTATTTCCGATGTTTCGAGCCAATACGATTTATGAGGGCGAGTACCTGCTTGGTACGTCGATAGCGCGTCCTTTAATCGCGAAGCGACTCGTTGAGATTGCCAATGAAACAGGGGCCGATGCCATCTCTCATGGCGCGACTGGTAAAGGCAATGATCAAATTCGTTTTGAGTTAGGAGCCTATGCGCTTAAGCCTGGCATTCAGGTCATTGCGCCGTGGCGGGAGTGGGATCTTGGTTCTCGAGAGTCGCTCATGGCCTATTGTGAACAGCGGGATATTCCCGTTGACTTTGCCAAAGCCAAAAAGAAGTCGCCCTACTCAATGGATGCCAATTTGCTCCACATTTCCTACGAGGGCGGTGTCCTGGAGGATCCGTGGACCGAATCCGAGGAATCCATGTGGCGTTGGAGTGTGAGTCCAGAGGCCGCGCCAGACCAAGCGGAGGATATTATCCTCACCTTTACTCGCGGTGACATCACAGCCATCGACGGGCAGGCCATGTCGCCTGCAACGGTGCTTGAGCACCTGAACCGAGTGGGCGGGTCGCACGGTATTGGACGCGCCGATATCGTCGAAAATCGCTATGTTGGAATGAAATCCCGAGGTTGCTATGAGACACCGGGTGGCACGATTATGTTGCGCGCCCATCGGGCGATCGAGTCTTTGACACTGGATCGTGAGGTCGCGCATTTGAAAGACGAACTGATGCCGCGCTATGCCAAACTTATCTACAATGGGTACTGGTGGTCGCCTGAGAGAAAGATGCTGCAAGCGGCTATCGATGACTCCCAAGCGGTGGTTAATGGTGACGTGCGGCTCAAGTTGTACAAAGGGAATGTCACCGTGGTGGGTCGACGTTCGGCAGACTCCTTGTTCGATGAGTCTGTAGCCACTTTCGAGGACGATGCTGGAGCGTACAACCAGAAAGATGCAGAGGGCTTTATCAAGCTCAATGCCCTGCGTTTGCGTATTGCAGCGAACAGAGGCCGTCGCTTCGATTGATACAATCGAACAGGATAAGGACATGGTTATGCAGTCAGGTGCACAGCCCGATCAGATCGATTCCAATTCCCCGTTTTTTGACGTATTGATTATTGGCGCCGGATTATCGGGTATTGGCTCAGCAGTTCATCTTCGTAAAATGTGCCCCGAATTAAGTTTTGCATTGATTGAGCGGCGGGCGGCAATCGGCGGCACTTGGGATCTGTTTCGTTATCCCGGTATTCGCTCAGATAGTGACATGCACACATTGGGTTATAGCTTTAAGCCTTGGGAGGCGAAGGAAGCCATTGCCAATGGCCCAGCAATTCTCAATTATGTGAATGAAACGGCGGATGAATACAGCGTTCGTGAAAACATTCACTTTGGTGAAAAGCTTGAGGCGGCGCACTGGCGCAGTGAATCATCCGATTGGTTGATCCGAGTCAGCTCTGACTCGGGCGATCGGTATTATCGATGTAACTTCCTCATGATGTGCGCGGGCTACTATAGCTACGACCAAGGTCATCAGCCTGAATTTGCCGGTAGGGATTCATTCTCGGGCGATTGGATCCATCCTCAATTCTGGCCCCAAGATCTCGATTACACCGACAAAAAAGTCGTGGTGATTGGTTCGGGTGCGACGGCCATGACGGTTGTGCCCAACATGGCCCGCAAGGCGCGTCATGTGACAATGCTCCAGCGCTCGCCAACGTATGTGATTGGGCGTCCTTCGGTGGATCCCTGGGCGAACCGGTTTAGACGCTGGCTACCAAAGCGATGGGCCTACAGCCTGACTCGATTCAAAAATACGGTATGGCAGCAAGCAGCCTACAACATGACACGCATCGCGCCCGACTTTATGCGGCGCACACTGATGAAACCGGTGCATGACGAAATTGGCCATCTTGTCGACGTTGATAAGCACTTTTCTCCGCGCTACAACCCGTGGGACCAGCGACTCTGTTTGATCCCCGACAACGACTTATTCGAGGTCATCAAATCCAATCAGGTCGATGTGGTCACCGATCAGATTGAGAGGGTCACGCCCACTGGTGTCCAGCTTGTCTCCGGTGAACATCTGGATGCCGATATTATCGTCAGTGCAACGGGCATCGAACTCGTGATTCTGGGTGGTGCCGAGTTTCTGGTTGATGGTGAGGCGCTCGACATGGCCAACGAATGGACCTACAAGGGCATGATGTGTACCAACCTACCCAACATGGTGCATACCTTTGGTTACATCAATGCTTCGTGGACATTACGAGCCGATCTCATCGCCCAATGGACCTGTCGGTTGCTGAACCATATGCGCCGCAAGGGCTATCGTAAGGTGACGCCGCGTTGTCCTGATGCGCTGGCTCAGCACATGCCGCGTCGTCTATGGATTGATGACTTTTCCGCAGGTTATATGCAACGTGCACTGCCGCTGTTCCCTAAGCAGGGTGATCAAGCGCCTTGGATCAATCCTCAGAATTATCGTAAAGATCGCAAGTTGTTTCGCAATGCACCCATTGAAGATGGTGCGTTGATCTTTGAAACAGCGGCAGATGATTCGCCACTGCGCAAAGCAAGCTAGTTGATGCTCGATCTCGAGTCCGCTGAGATTTACTGTCCCTATTGCGGGGAGCCGCTTGAGGTCTTCCTTGAGCCTGAGGAAATGGAGTCTGAGTACATAGAAGACTGCCAGGTCTGTTGCCGTCCAATCGTATTTCGACGCTTGCTGGTGGGGGATGAAAGCCAGCTCAGCGTACACAGCGAAAACGAATAGAATCGATTATTTCGATTAAAATTTGAAATCGATATGAAATATCCGATCGAATAAATCGATCGGATTAGGCGATTAATTCTGATTTATTGATCGGAATTATTGGATAACAATGCCCCTGTCAACCGATAACCCCAGACAGGAGATGATTTAGATGTTATCCAATGTACCCCAAGTGACTTTTAAAACCCGCGTTCGTGATGAAGCGATTGATGGACCGAACCCCTATCGTTGGTGTGACACCACGAGCGATGACATCTTTGCGGGAAAGCGGGTCGTCGTCTTTTCACTCCCCGGCGCTTTTACACCAACCTGTTCGTCTAACCACCTGCCTCGTTATGATGAGCTGTATGAGGAATTTGTCGCGCTCGGTATCGATGCCGTTGTGTGTATTTCAGTCAATGACGCGTTTGTCATGTTCAAGTGGGGTAAGGAGCTCGGCAATCAAAATATTCAGCTGTTGCCCGACGGTAATGGCGAATTTACTCGCAAAATGGGCATGTTAGTGGACAAGGGAAACCTCGGCTTCGGCATGCGCTCGTGGCGGTACTCGATGGTAGTCAATGATGGCGAGATCGAAAAATGCTTTGTTGAGCCTGGCTTTGCTGATTACTGTGATAGCGATCCTTTTGAAGTTTCAGATGCCGATACGATGCTGGCATATTTGCGTGGTGCGCAGCCGGTCGCTGCGGTGGCTGCGCCGAGGTTGGCATTCGTCGGTTAGCCAATCGGTTAGCACATCGTCACCGGAGGGGGCATTGCCCCCTTTTTTTGCATTGGCCATCTGCGTCAGTGAGGTAATCACTGTTGTGGCAGGCGTTGGTTATTGTGCTCGAGATCTCAGTGTTTGATGTTTGCATGTCGAGAATCGTTTCGATATGTCATGATGGTTGTCACGCGGCTGACCGCAGAGAGGAGCAAGCCATGAAGCAGGTAGAGCAATGGGGGCGGGTGCTGCTCGTCCTAATGGCGTGGTCGCACGCTGCGCTAGGTGATGATGTTATGGCCCAGATGGCGCAGGTCGATGTGCTGACCAAGGCGACTCATAGCTGGAATGGTTCGACCCTGCCCAGTTACGCAGCGGGTCAACCAGAGATTTCTATCGTGCGCGTCACGCTGCCCGAAGGCGCTGCATTACCACTGCACGAACATCCATACGCCACCGCTGGAGTTGTTCTACAGGGTACGATCACCGTGTCGACGCCTTCGGGTGATGCGCAACAGTTTACGGCGGGAGACGGTGTCATTGAGCTGGTAAACCAGCCGCATGCCGGTGCGAATACTGGTACTGGCGATGCGGTGATATTGGTCATTTACGCGGGTGTTGAGGGTCAGCCGGTGACCCATATCTTGGCGTCCTCCTCGGAGGAAGATACGCCGCTATAGCCGCTATTTGGCTCTAGCTTTGGTCATTTCAGTGGAAGTCCCGAGAGCGGACATTAAGACTGGCTAGCGCTGCAGACTGGTCATCGAGATGACTGGCAATGACATGGCGGACCCCCTCGCGGACTTCCAAAGTGCCTTTGACGACGAGTAGTTGCGCGGACATGAGCGCCTCGCGGCAGCGCATTTGAACTTGGGGCCAAACGATCACATTGATGTTGCCAGTCTCGTCCTCTAGCGTGAGAAACACAACACCTGACGCGGTACCCGGGCGCTGTCGACACGTGATGATTCCCGCGACACGTACAAAACGACGGTGTGTGATTGCTGTGAGATCTGATTCACGCAGGCATTGATTGAAGGGTGGGCGATCGCGCAATAGCAATAGCGGGTGACTGCGTAGCGTTAAGCCGGTGCTCTGATAATCAGCCAGAACATTTTCGGCAATGCTGGGTGGTGCCAATTGATCTGTTGGCGTATTGAGCAATTCCGCTTGATCAAGCGAGCGCAGAAGTGGTCGCTCGGGCTGGAGGGCCATGATATTCCACTGACTTTGGAAGCGATTTCGAGCAATGCTCGTGAGTGCATCGGCGCCGCCGAGTGCTTCAAGGTCATGGCGATCAAGTTGTGCTCGGCGGCGGAGATCATCCACATTGTGGAAGGGCTGTTGTCGGGCCGCACACGCGATGCGCAGTCCGGCGTCACGACTGAGGCCGCTGATTAGCCGCATTCCTAACCGGATCATCGATGGTTGATTTTGAGGCTGTTCGAGAAGCTCATGGTCCCAGTCACTGTGATTCACATCGATGGCGAATACCGCAATGCCATGCCGCTTTGCATCTTGAATCAATTGCGATGGCGTATAGAAGCCCATCGGCTGGCTATTGAGGAGGCCGACATAAAAAGCGGCTGGGTGGTGACATTTAAACCATGCCGAAACATAAGCCAGTAGGGCGAAACTGGCAGAATGAGATTCAGGGAAACCATAGCCCCCGAAGCCTTTGATTTGATTGAAGAGTTGTTCGGCAAAGCTTTGACTATAGCCGCGCGCAACCATGCCATCGATGAGTTTGCGTTCAAAGCTGAGTAGTTTGCTGTTTTTACCCCAGTTAGTGATCGCCCGCCTGAGTGCATCTGCCTCGCCGCCACTAAAGCCCGCAGCGACCATTGCGAGACGAATGACTTGCTCCTGAAAGATTGGCACCCCAAGGGTGCTCTCTAGCACGCTGCGAATTTCATCGCTGGGGTAGGTGATGGGTTCGAGACCCGCTTTTCGTCTGAGATAGGGGTGCACCATATCGCCCTGAATGGGTCCTGGCCGGACAATAGCGATTTCGATGACAAGGTCATAAAAACATCGCGGTTTCAGCCGCGGTAGCATCGACATTTGTGCGCGCGATTCGATTTGGAAAACGCCAATTGAATCGGCTTTTTGTAGCATGCGATAAGTCGCTGGGTCATCTTGTGGGAGGTCTTGAAG
>JAYPVH010000033.1:0-16875 GCA_038134505.1 Halieaceae bacterium
ATATTACGGACCGCGTAGTTCAGCGCTTCGATGTTGATCGCAATGGTCTCTCGAAAGGTCTTCGGATCTTGTTTCGCATAGGCAGAGTGCCGACCCATCGCTAAATCAGGGCAGTCTAACTGCACCACAGAACCCGCATTGGCAATGGCTTCGTACTCGTGTCGCATAGCCTCTGCAATGGCGAAGACATAGGCCTCATGGCTGTCATAGAACTCATTGGCAAAAAACAGTGAAATGACCCCCGGTGAGGCGGCACTGGTAAAAATATCGGAATGACCCACACTGTCCGCAGCGGCACGCAAGGCCGTCATGTCATCCACTGCCGCCTGCATATCAACGACTTCGATTTTTGAGACGCAACTGGGCGCTTTGCGCTTCCGCCGACCGGGATTACCGGCGACCGCCTCGGCGCTCCGCGGAAAGTCGACCAAATCTTCAAAAAAAATAGTCTTGAACCGCCTCGCCAGAAAAACCTGAAAGGCGGTCCTGCACGTAGGTCGCATAAGACGGCTTCGACATCTCGCCGTCATTGATGATAGAGACACCCGCGTTAACCTGTTTCACGACAACCTCTTTAATTGCCGCTGCAATCTCTGCATCAAGGGCCGAGCGGTCAACCGGCACACCATCCGCCAGTGCAAACATCAACTGCACGAGACGATCGGGCCGCGGTAAACTGCCAGTGTGAGTGCTTCGGATTACTTAGTCGGTCATGCGGTCTCTTCCAATAAGTCAACTTGATTTAGGGGTTACCGAGTTCGGACAGGTGTTGAAAAGTATCATCCTGCAATGTCTAAGACACGCGATTCTATAAAGCGTCACACCGCATCAAATTTTGGCTGGCGCCCCGCCATCTGGGCAGCGACTGCCTCAACCTGATTCGGCCGATACATCACCTTCTCCTGCTCACGGCTCTCGAGCATCAACAGCGACGCATCGTCTTGGTTGTAGAGCGCATTAGAGAGGGTTTTCGCACCGCGAATCGCATCTGGGTTCTTATCAGCAATCTCCCGAGCCAGGTCAAATGCAGCGGTCAAAGGCTCCTCGCAGGACTGAGTCGCAAAGCCCCAAGCACACGCCTGAGCACCGGAGAACTCGGCGTTGGTGTAGACCAGTTGACGCAACACATCATCTCTGACATTACCTCGCCACAGCGGATAGCCACCCATGTCGGGAACGAGCCCCCAACGCATTTCCATAATGGCACAGCGTGTGTCGGGGTGAATAAAACGGATGTCCGCGCCGGACAAAATCTGTAAACCACCACCGAAACAGATGCCATGCGCTGCGGCGATGACCGGCATCGGTAGATCTCGCCAACCCCAGGCCACCTGCTGAAAGCGATTGGCAAGACCGTGGTGTCGCTCTAGAAGATTAGAGGGTCCCGCACCGCCGTCAGTGAAGTTCGACAGATCGAGCCCCGCACAAAACGCCCGCCCCTCACCGGAGACCACGACAACGCGGACATATGCCATGTCTTTCAGGGCCGCTATCGTATCGATAATTGCATCGAACATCGCCGGATCTAGCGCATTCATTTTATCGGGACGGTTAAGGCGCACATGAGCGATGTGGTCCTCCAGCTCAAACCGAACGCGTTCAGTCATCGTTTACTCTCCAGCCATTCCAGTGACAGGACGCTAAACGGTTTGAGCGCTTCTAGCAAGCCAGGTGTGCCAGAGCGGTGGACCAACCAAGCCTAAAAAAGACTATCGGCGTGGTCGTTGAGACAGCTGGACAAATTAAAAATCGGGTATTGGGGTTTCATTCAGCACTCTGCCTAATAGCGGCATGAGCTAAAAAATCTGGCGCGAGCCAGCCCTCGAGGTGAAGCGCGGAGACAAAATCGCCACCCCTCGGGTGGCATTTTAGATTCTATCAATTTGGTCGGGACGGCAGGATTTGAACCTGCGACCACCACACCCCCAGTGTGGTGCGCTACCAGGCTGCGCTACGCCCCGAGAAGGCGGGGAGTATACTGACTTCGCCGCCGAGAGAAAAGGTTAATTGGGATCTGATAGACACGCGCGCGCCTGCTCGAGAAGGCTCAGCGCTTCCGCAATTGACTGTTGCAGCTCCTGCGGCGTCATCGCATCGTTATCCGAGACTAGTCTCTGCCGGGCACCACCAATGGTATAGCCTTGCTCGTAAAGCAGGCTGCGAATTGTGCGAATCATTTCGACATCGATGCGCTGATAGTAGCGCCGGTTGCCACGCCGCTTGGCCGGTTTAAGCTGCGGGAACTCCTGCTCCCAATAACGCAACACATGGGGCTTTACCAGACAGAGATCACTCACTTCGCCAATCGTAAAGTAACGCTTACCCGGAATCGGTGGTAGCTCATTAGAGCGCGCTGCTTCAAGCATTGTCTATCGGGTCTCCATTCACCCCTTCGACTCTGGCTTTGAGTTTTTGTCCTGGCCGAAAAGTCACGACCCGCCGAGCAGACACCGGGATTTCCTCGCCGGTCTTTGGATTGCGGCCTGGGCGGGCACCTTTATCGCGCAAATCAAACTTGCCAAACCCAGACAATTTCACCGGCTCGTTGTTTTCGAGGCACAACCGAATCTCCTCAAAAAACTGATCCACCAGCTCTTTAGCTTCTCGTTTGTTCAGACCGAGCTCTTCGAAAATTTTCTCGGCCATGTCTGCTTTTGTTAGGGCTGCCATCTGTTTGCCGCTCAGCTCCGTAAAACCGCGTCAAATTGTTCCTGCAAGATTGCCACGAGGTCCGCGACGTGACCTGTAATCTCAGCATCATCAAGAGTGCGCGACACATTTTGGAAAGTCAAACCAAGCGCGACGCTCTGCATTCCTTCTGGGACTCCCTGCCCAGCGTAGACATCAAAAACCACAACACGCTGGAGATCCGGGAATTGCGTCGCCGTCAACGCCGCCACGACATCACCGACTCGGTGAGTTCGTGACAGCAGCACTGCAATGTCACGACGTACCTCAGGAAAACGTGAAATATCGGTGTATTGCGGCACAGTCTGTGAACACACCGCCGATCGTTTCAACTGGGCAACATAGGTCGCAGACGGCAAATCCCAGTAGCCAGCTGTATCAGGGTGCACCCGCCCCAAGACACCCACACTTTCACCGTTTACTATGATCTCTGCGGTCTGCCCGTCGTGCAACCCAGGAAAAACCGCGGGCACGAACACAGCATGTGCACCTGATGGCGCGAACAGCGCTTCGATCTCACCCTTCAAGTCATAAAAATCGACGGCTGAATCTGTAGCCGACCAACTTTCTTCCGAGCGTGCTCCGGTCATCGCCAGCGCGAGCATGGGTTCCTGAATCGTGCCCTGACCCGGGAGAAAACGCAGTCCGCTCTCAAAAATTTTGAGACGCCGTTGTTGCCGGTTGAAATTGTGACGTAAAACATTGAGTAAGCCAGGGATTAGACTGGTCCGCATGACAGCCAAGTCTGAGGAAATTGGGTTACGCAGCGCAACAGGCGCGGTATCAGGGTCGAATCGACACTGCTGATCCGGCGCAATAAAACTAAACGTGATGACCTCTGAAAAACCCCGCGCCGCCAGTTCCCGCTTGACACGTCGCTCCGGGCGGATAGTCTCCGTGGGCAACTTGGCGTGAATCTCACCGCTGAGAGAAAAAAGCGGGATGTCATCATAGCCGTGGACTCGCGCGAGCTCTTCAATGAGATCCGCCTCAATCTCCATGTCAAAACGCCAAGATGGTGCCTGACACGACCAGCCACCCTCTATCGTATCGAGCGTAAAACCTAATCCCAATAGGATTGACTCGATACGCTCATCAGCCATTTCAAACCCGAGGATCTGATGTGCGTGGGTTCGATGAAGACGAATCGGCTCAGCGCAGGGCAGCTGATCTCGATCACACACCTCGGTAATCGGGCCTGCCTCGCCACCAACGACCTCTAACAATAGCGCGGTCGCGACCTCGAGCGCCCGCTTCGCAAGTTCAGGGTCGACTCCTCGCTCGAAGCGATGCGACGCGTCGGTGTGCAACCCGTAACGCCTAGCAACGCCCGCGAGTAACTCTGGCGTGAAAAAAGCGCTCTCCAAAAATAGATTGGTCGTCTGCGCTGAAACACCACTGTGTTCGCCGCCCATAATGCCCGCTAGTGCTAACGGCTTTTGCTGATCTGCAATCAACAAAGTATCCATCGACAGCGCCTGTTCAGAACCGTCGAGCAATACCAAGGTCTCCCCTTCCTGCGCGGTGCGCACAACGATACCCCCTGCGAGGACATCTAAATCAAAGGCATGCAAAGGTTGCCCGAGCTCTAACATCACATAGTTGGTGATATCCACAGCCGCATCGATTGCGCGAATACCGGACCGTCGCAGCCGTTCCTGAATATAAAGTGGGCTCGGCCGCGACAAATCGACGCCTTCGATCACACGCCCTAGATAGCGCGGGCAACGCTTCGTGTCTTCTATCGAGACGTCAAAGGTACTGTCCGAGGTCACAGGCGTAGCGGGCGTTTGTTTGTCGATGAAATCTCCGTTCGTCAGCACCGCGAGATCTCGCGCGAGCCCGGCGATACTGAGGCAGTCTGCCCGGTTTGGCGTCAGGCCAATCTCAATAGTATGGTCGTCAAGTGCCAAGTATTCGCGAAGATCAGTACCCACCGGTGCGTCTTGGGGCAACGCCATTAAGCCCGCGTTATCCTCCGAAATCGTTAATTCCGCTGCGGCGCACAGCATCCCTTGAGACTCAACGCCGCGCAGCTTCGCTTTTTTGATTTTGAAGTCACCTGGCAGTACCGCACCGACTTGTGCAAGCGGGGCCTTTAGACCGGCGCATGCATTGGGCGCGCCGCAAACAATTTGCACGACACCGGAACCTGTCTCGACCTGACATACACGGAGCTTGTCTGCATCAGGATGCGGC
Source organism: Halieaceae bacterium (assembly GCA_038134505.1). Classification (GTDB taxonomy): domain Bacteria; phylum Pseudomonadota; class Gammaproteobacteria; order Pseudomonadales; family Halieaceae; genus Luminiphilus. Next base: position 4,888 of record JAYPVH010000033.1, read on the forward strand.
TCAGCGCTGACGATTTCGGCGACGATAACGCCTGAAAACGACGCTGCAACCTCTTCTAAGGCATCGACTTCAAGCCCACCCATGGTCAGCCGATGGGACAGCTCCTGCGAGGTCAAATCGACCCGCACCCACTCTCGCAGCCATTGCTCGGAAACAATCACAACCAGCCCCTCACATGAACTGCGCTAAAAAGCGCAAATCGTTATCGAAATTGAGTCGCAGGTCACCAATGCCGTAGCGAAGCATGGCGAGTCGCTCCACACCCATCCCAAAGGCAAACCCGTTAAAGCGTGTTGGATCGACACCACTCATCTCAAACACTTTTGGATTGACCATGCCGCAACCTAACACCTCAATCCAACCGGTCATCCCACACACACGGCAGCCCTCTCCGGCGCAGTGAACGCACTGAATATCCACCTCGGCAGAAGGTTCTGTAAAAGGGAAATAGGAGGGTCGAAAGCGTACCGAAAGATCCTCGCGTTCGAAGAAATGATGCAAGAACGACTCGATCAGCCCTTTGAGATGGCCAAAACTCAATCCCTGATCTATCACAAGTCCTTCAACCTGATGAAACATCGGCGAATGGGTTAGATCAGAGTCGCACCGATATACGCGACCCGGACAGATCACACGAAGCGGTGGCTCACGAGTCTCCATGACCCGAATCTGTACGCCTGAGGTGTGCGTGCGAAGGACATGTGTGTCGTCAATATAGAACGTGTCGTGCATTGCACGTGCCGGATGGTGAGCAGGGATATTCAGCGCTTCGAAGTTGTGAAAATCATCCTCTACCTCGGGTCCTTCTACTTCTTCAAACCCGTAAGCAGAGAAAAAAGCTGACATCCGCTCTATGGTTCGCGAGATCGGGTGAAGGCCCGCTCTGGCCGCGGGTCTTCCTGGCAACGTGACATCAATACTTTCCGAGGTGAGGCGCTGCGCGACGGCCTCAGCTTCGAGCGCACTCATACGCTCATTGATCAGCCCTTGCAGTCGTTGCTTGACCTCGTTAATTTCCGCGCCCAGCTTGGGTCGTAATTCGGGGTCGACCTGTCCTAACGTTTTTAAAATCTCAGTAAGACGACCCTTTTTGCCTAAATACTCGACTCTGAGCTGCTCTAGCGCACCGACCTCATTGGCGGTCGCCACTGCGGCCACAGCGGTTTCTTCAATATCAGACAACGCTTGCATGATCGGACAAATTCCATCCTATTACTATTTTTAGCGGCGAATCTCACATCGCCCAACCGCGAGCCCTGTGAGGGCCGCCACCGGCAATAAAAGAAAAATACCACAGTCAAAAAAATAAAGGGGCTACCGCCCCTTTTTTTCGCTCTCGGAACAAGCCGGCTGCGCTCCGGCTTCAACATCAAGCGGCAAGTGCTGCGCGTGCGCGCTCCACCACCGCCGCGAAAGCAGGCTTGTCGTGGACAGCGAGATCGGCAAGAACGCGACGATCGAGGCCAATATCAGCTCGCTTGAGGCCGTTGATCAGCTTGCTATAGGTCAAGCCATTAGCACGCGACTGCGCGTTGATACGAGTAATCCAAAGAGCGCGAAACTGACGCTTGCGCTGCCGACGATCGCGATAAGCGTATTGACCCGCTTTCGTAACCGCCTGCTTGGCAACGCGAAATATGCGTGACCGAGCGCCGTAGTAGCCTTTGGCTTGCTTAAGAATTTTTTTGTGCCGGCGATGTGCCGTCACTCCACGTTTTACGCGAGGCATAATCTAGTCTCCTGAGTCTGTATTAACGAGCACGCAACATACGATCAACCAGTACCTTATCGGACTGATCAATCATCGATGTGCCACGTAGCTGACGCTTACGCTTGGTCGTCATTTTGGTCAGGATATGGCTCTTATAGGCGCTTTTGCGCTTATAACCGCCGGCCGTTTTCTTAAACCGCTTTGCGGCCCCGCTGTGAATTTTTGCTTTAGGCATAATCAAACTCCGCATTGAACCTCGGGTAAACCAAGGTATCTGTAATATCGGGTGTTAGGGCATTCACGGGCCACTAACCCCGTCGCTTTGGTGCGATCACCATAGTGAGCTGGCGGCCTTCCATTTTCGGGAATTGCTCGACCGTACCCAGTTCACTCAAATCGGCTTCGACCCGCTTCAGCAGCTCCATACCGATTTCTTGGTGCGCCATCTCACGCCCTCTGAACCGCAGCGTGACTTTGGCTTTATCGCCACCTTCTAGAAAACGTACCAGGTTGCGCAGTTTTACCTGATAGTCTCCTTCATCCGTTCCCGGACGAAACTTCATTTCCTTGACCTGGATGCGCTTGACCTTCTTGCGCTGCGCAGCACGCTGTTTTTTTGCTTCAAAAACGTGCTTGCCATAATCCATGATCTTGCAGACCGGCGGATCGCCCTCTGCCATCAACACTAAATCCATCTCAGCCGCTTCGGCCGCAGCTTGCGCCTCTGCGTTACTGACAATTCCCACCTGAGAACCATCAGCACCAATTAAGCGCACGCGATCAGCTGTGATCTGATCGTTCGTTAGAGCCTTTTTGCTATTACCCTCTGTCTTAATGTCGAAATTCTCCTACTGGTTACCGACTTCCCGCGTTGAGGCATCCCGTTGTTCTACCGGACGGCCGAAGCCAAGTGAACGGACAAGCGGGAACAAATGCGACGTTACCCTTCGAGGCCGCGAAGTTTATAGGCTCACCGTCACAGACTCAAGTGGCAATATGTGTGATAACGCCCTGCTCTCACAGGCTTTTCAAGCGCCCAAATCAAGTCCGTGATCGCCGAGCATGACCACCCCCGCCAAGTGCTTATCGCTGATCGTGCAGCGACCTATTGCGTTGCTTGGCTCAGTCGCGCGGTTGCCGCGACGACATGGGCGATAAAAGCACCAACCGCCATGGTGCCTAGGTCCTGGCCGTGACGCGCCCTCACCGACACGGTGTTGTCGACGAGCTCCTTGTCACCCACGACCAAGACAAAGGGAATCTTGCTCATTTCATGTTCTCGAATCTTGAAACCAATCTTCTCATTTCTAAGATCAGCGACTGCTCGCAATCCAGCACTTTCAAGCTGATCCACCACCTCTTTCACGTAATCGGCTTGCTTATCGGTGATTGGCGCGACAACAATCTGTTGCGGAGCGAGCCATATCGGGAATTCACCCTCATAGTGCTCAATCAAAATACCGATGAAACGCTCGAAAGATCCCAACACAGCGCGGTGTAGCATCACAGGCGTCTGTCGAGAGCCGTCTTCAGCGACATACTGTGCCTCCAGTCGACCCGGCATCGAGAAATCGACTTGAATGGTGCCGAGCTGCCATATGCGACCAATACAGTCTTTCAGGGAAAACTCGATTTTCGGACCATAGAACGCGCCCTCTCCCGGCAGCTCTTGCCAGGGGAGGCCGTGATTATCGAGGGCTTCGGCAAGTGCCTGTTCAGCTCGATCCCAGTCCGCATCGCTACCGACACGTTGCTCCGGCCGCGTCGATAGACGGTAGATCACCTCGTTGAAGCCGAAATCCTGATAGACCTCGTGAAGCATGTCGATAAAAGTCGATACCTCGGACTGAATCTGCGCTTCGGTACAAAAGATATGCGCGTCGTCTTGAGTAAAGCCCCGCACGCGCATGATGCCGTGCAATGATCCCGACGGCTCATTTCGATGGCAGCTACCGAACTCAGCTAATCTAAGCGGCAAATCACGATAGGATTTCAAGCCCTGGTTGAAGACCTGCACGTGACAGGGACAGTTCATCGGCTTGACCGCAAACTGCCTTTCTTCAGCCTCCAAAGTAAACATGCCTGAGGCAAACTTGTCAGCGTGTCCCGATCGCTGCCACAGCGACAAATCAACCACCTGTGGGGTCTTAATTTCCTGATAGCCGTAGGCGCGTTGCTTCGCACGCATGTACTGCTCAATCGTCTGATAAATTGTCCAACCCGCTGGGTGCCAAAACACCATACCTGGCGCTTCTTCTTGGGTATGAAAAAGATCCAGCCGCTTACCAATTTTTCGATGATCGCGCTTCTCTGCTTCTTCAATGCGATTGAGATAGGCCTTCAGGGCCTTTTTATCTTGCCAAGCGGTACCATAGATGCGCTGCAGCTGCTGATTTTTGGCATCGCCACGCCAGTACGCACCTGCAACTTTAGTGAGCTTAAATGCGGTCAACTTGCCGGTGCTGGGGACGTGGGGACCGCGACAGAGATCCATCCACTCGCCCTGCTGATAGATTGAGATCTCCTCCTCGACCGGAAGATCTTCGATTATTTGGACTTTGTAATGCTCGCCCATATTGCGGAACAGTTCGATCGCGCGTTCTCGTGAACACACGATACGTTGCACGGTAAGATCTTGCTCGGCGATCTCTGACATCCGCGCCTCGATTCTTTCAAGATCTTCAGGCGTGAAGCTGTGCCCCGATGCAAAGTCATAGTAGAAGCCATCTTCAATCGTTGGCCCAATTGTGACTTGAGTCCCAGGAAAAAGTTGCTGCACGGCCTGCGCGAGCAGGTGCGCGGTCGAGTGGCGCAGTATCTCAAGACCCGCCTCATCTTTTGCGGTGATAATGGCTAGCTGGCTATCGCCCTCGATCACAAACGAGGTATCGACCTCGCGGCCATCAACGACACCGCCAAGCGCGGCCTTGGCCAAGCCTGCACCAATATCTGCCGCGACATCCATCACTGCGATGGGTTGGTCAAATTGGCGGGTCGATCCATCGGGTAAGGTAATAACGGGCATCCTGTTTCCTCTTTTTCAGTGGCGACCGCTACTAGGAGCCGCGCGGAAGGACGCGAATGATGTCAGAGCGCGCGCCAAAGATCAAAAAAAGACCCCTGCGGGGTCTTTACCAATCGATGTCAACACACTGTTACTGAACGTGGCGGATCTCTACCCGACGATTTTGTGCTCTGCCGCGATCAGTTTCATTGCTAGCAACAGGTCGACTTTCACCATAGGCCTCTATCTCGAGCCGCGTTGGATCAATGCCAGAGGAAGTCAAGAAATCAACCACTGACCGCGCTCTACGTTGCGACAGATCAATATTGTAAGCATCGGAGCCCTTAGAGTCCGTATGCCCGGAAATAACGAATCTCATGTCCGACTGAGCGCTGATAAATTTAACCGCTGGATTCAGGACGTCGGACGCATTATCGGGCAATCGCGCGCTGTCAAAGTCAAAGTTAAGCAGCCGGTCGTCAAATACCATCACAAAAGGACAGCCAACGGCATTAACGGCGACGCCCAGTTCAGTGTCGGGACATTGGTCCCACTGGTCTTTCACGCCATCGCGATCAGAGTCGCGCTCAACGGGCGCTTCATAGACAGGCTCAGCCGGTAATTCATAGGCTGCGTTTTCACACAGCGTCAGCGCAGCCGCAGAACCGGCGGCGCCACCACCTATCGCGGCAGCGCCTCCAGCAGGCGCTGACGCGGCTACCCCCGTGGCTGTCCAGGTCATCAAACACTGTCGATACTCATCATCGTTTGTCACGACACAGGCGTTGAGCAACATAAGGACACCCGCTAAACCCAACGCGCGCATGACTACCAGACGAGCGCGTGCACCGACTCTGAACCCAGTAACAGACACTGTACCCCCTCCGTCAAAAGCCTTCGGCGGCCTGAAACGCCTAACGTTGCTTGACCGCTTTAAATTCTCTCTGTTTTTATTAACTTTTCCTCCCGACCTTTGACCGCTTTACATGCCAAAGTCCGAGCCAGAAATCGGACGAACCGTACACCTAGAACGCTAGAGATTCAATAGCGCCGCAACATCATCAACTATACCTACGGGCGGCGCAGGCCGCTTGATGTCGGTTTTCGCCATATCGTGAGCAAGCGTGCCGATTACCAAGTGTTGTCGTAAAGGCGACGTCATTGCTCGCAGTAATTGGGCCGTGTCGGCGCCCAATATATCGAAACACAACTCTTTTGCTCCGTGGATAGACCGCGGTTCTGGGAAGTCAAATAACTCTGGATCTAACTGAAAGCGCGCCACTACGGCTATGCCATAGAAGGGTTGGATCCAATTCTTTGCATATTTGATTGCGTAGTCCTCATTGACTCTGAGAGTCGCTCGACCCGCCGCGTCACGCGCAATTGACCAACCATCGTCTTGACACACTTGCAACCACTGAGATGACGTCAAGACCTGATAAAACCAAAGTCTCGCAGCCGGATCGGATCCAAATTCTCCTCGATGCAGATCGTCTCCAACGCCGCCGCAAGCACCTCTTGCGGTAAAGCGACATGAGTTTCTGATTTCAAGGGGCGTGGACGCGGTAACGATTATCGCGGAGGGTTGAGGGAGTTCTGGCTGAGTCAATAGTGCATTTGACGCTTTGTGCTGCGGCACCTCGCGTAGAGAAGTACTTTGCACAGGATCAGGATAGGACTCGGTCGGAACCATTGAATCGGCACTCTTTGGGTCGAATCACCATGGTGTCCCCTCAAGCTGTTTTTCCAACTGCTGAAAACTTTGGAATTCCAGCTCAATCGTGACAGATTGTGGCAACCACTTGAGGCGCAGGTATGGAGATGTGAAGATTCGGAGTCGGCTAGGAGAAATGACATGCCAGCAGTGATCGCCATCGTCGAGGACGAGCCTGTATTAGCGGCCAATTACTCAGACCTGTTGCAGCGACAGGGCTACGACGTGCTGATCTGTGAATCGGCAAAGACAGCTCGAGCTCAGCTGTTTGACGCGCCCCCTGACCTTGCCATTCTCGACGTGGGGCTCGGTGCTGAACCCGAGGCTGGCTTTGACCTGTGTCGAGAGCTTCGGGCTCGCTATCCCTCGCTGCCGATTATTTTTCTGACCGCACGAGACGATGATATCGATATCGTATCTGGCTTGCGGCTGGGAGCGGACGACTTCCTCAACAAGGGCATTTCCAATGCCCAACTGCTGGCACGTATCACCGCCCTGCTGCGTCGCGTTACAGCAATGTCCTCCTCACCTCAGCTTCAAGACACAATCAAACGCGGCAATTTAACGCTGGACCTCAACCGCCTCTGTGTCGATTGGTTTGGTCGCAGGGTCGATTTGACCTTCACCGAGTTTTGGATGGTTCATTCTCTCGCGCTACATCCAGGCCATTTGCGCAACCGCCAGCAGTTGATGGATGCAGCGCAACTGGTTCTTGACGACAATACCATCACCTCACACATTCGCAGAATCCGACGCAAGTTTGAGGATGTTGACCCTGACTTTTCGGCCATCGAGACCGCTTATGGCGTTGGCTATCGTTGGCGTGCCGACGCGTAACGATGGCCTTACGTCACCACTTCCTCCTCACTGCCCTGCTCTCACTCACTCTTTTGTGGATAGGGCTGCAAGCCTTTAAGGTAACTGGGGAGCTTCTACATCGAACACAATTACAATCGCTTGAACGAGAGGCTGAGGCCCTTGCAGCTGGGCTCCAAGACCGCGATGACCTCGTGCTCAATATTCCCGCACGATATCGAGATGATTCTGGGCAGAGAAGCCTTCTGTTGAGACCGCTGGCCGTCCCGCCACAAGTTGACGGATGGTTAAATGATTGGTCCGGTCCACCACTGATGAGTGTTCAACAAGGCCAACGAGCTCTGCAGCTGCACGCCGGCTTAGGCCCTAGCCATCGAGTCTTCGCTATCACCATTGAAGAGCCTGAACCGCGCTTTGGTACGCTCAACCAAACGCGACCTAATGGCGATTTTATCGAGCTCACAATGTGGTCGAGTGGCAGTAAACAGCAATGGATCCTGAATCCATTCGCGCCCGGGACCCTTCAACCAGAGCAGGTACGAGGGCGACTATTGACCAACAGTGAATCGCCTATTCGCGCCGCATGGCAAAGCTCGCACATGATGCACACGGTTGAAATTGCAATACCGCTCGACTTGCCTATCGATCGCTTCAATATCGTCTATCAGGGCGAGGATACAGCCGGTAGCGACAGACTCGCGCTGAGCGGGAGCGCATTAGAGCAACCATTCTGGCTTCTAATCGATAGCGACAACGCACGCGCTCACCTCCAGCGCATCAGGACGCCAGCTAGCACGATCTCTCTGATCGATCGCTGGGGATGGCCAATCGCCACGCACCAAGTTGAAACCAACCCCGCAAATCCGAGGGTATCGTGGGTACTTCGTCGAGTGCAGCAATCTCTACTGGCGCAGGAAGCACAACCGTTACCATTTATCGAGTATCTAGCGAGCGGGCAGATTGACCTCAAAGCGGTCTCTGAAACCATAGCGCATGATCCTGCTTGGACCTCACGTGACGACGTTGGTGACCTTGAGATCAGCGTGGTGAGACCGATTCTTTCCAACGAGGAGATCGTCGCCTACCTTGTGTTTAAAAAATCTCATTTGACCTCTGCAAGCTCGCTTTACACCGAGTATTTTTGGATCTGCCTGCTCGCTTTCATAGCCGCCACTGCCATCGTGCTTGCAATGCTCGGTTGTATCGGCTGGCTACGGTCCAGAATCTCTCGCCTAGTCGCATCACTCGGCGCACATGATGTCGACATAAACACCTCACTCGGGATCGGCAAAGGGGACGAGCTCGATCAACTGATCGGGCGGTTTAGCGAGTTAAGAGCGAGATTAGACAGCGAAAAAGCCTTAGTAAAAGATCTCGGGAAAACACTCACCCATGAACTCAGAACACCGATTGCCATGGTCAGCTCGTCGCTAGAATCTATCTCCGCAAAACTGTCCGCAGACGCGCTCGACACCGCAGTTCGGCGAGCAAAGAGTGGCATCACGCGTTTGGAGTCAATGGTTACAGCACTCAGTGAAGCGCAACAGTTAGAGCGCGCGCTCGCTTCAGCGCAGCGAAAAAAAACCGATCTATCACGGCTATTACGGGAGCTTGGCGCAGTCTACCAAAGCGCCTTTGCCAGTTATCGGTTCGTTGTTGAGATCGACACTGACCCTGCCGAGGCCGAGATCGATGCCGATGCGGTTGTGCAAGCAATCGACAAACTCATCGACAACGCGCGGTCTTACAGTATCGAGGGAGGAGAGATCGCTCTGGTGCTGAAAAAGCGAGGGCTCTGGTGGCGGATCAGCATCAAGAACGCAGGCTCCCCATTACCGGAGGGGGAACCACTTCGGCTTTTTGATCCAATGGTCAGCCATCGCCAGCGAAACGCTGGCGATAAGACGCATCTTGGATTGGGGCTACACGTGGTGAATCTCGTGGCTCGACACCATGGTGGGCAGCCTTATGCGGTAAATACCGAACAAGGTGTTGCCATTGGCTTTACGATTGAGGCCAAGGGGAGGTCAATGATTAAGCGATAAATGCTTGCTGCTTTAACTCGGCGAGTTGATCGCGTAAACGCGCAGCCTCTTCAAATTCTAGATTTTTTGCATGCCCCAACATCTGTTCTTCCATCTGGGCCATCTTTCGTGCCAAAGCGGCGGGCGTCAGCTGAGCAATCTCAGCACTGAAGCTCGCCTGCGCATCTTGCTCACGACGCTCCTTTGCGGAACGAGGCCGGGTCGGCATCCGCCGAGCACCCTCTAAAATATCCTGCACTGACTTCTCGATGCCCCGCGGGGTGATGCCATGCTCGGCATTAAATGCAAGCTGCTTTTCTCGGCGACGTTGGGTTTCTGTTATCGCGCGCTGCATAGAGCCCGTTTCTTGGTCCGCGTAGAGAATCGCGCGCCCTTGTAAATGGCGCGCCGCGCGTCCCATTGTCTGAATTAATGAGCGGTCGCTGCGCAAAAAGCCCTCTTTATCGGCATCGAGGATCGCAACCAACGACACCTCTGGCATATCGAGCCCCTCTCGCAAGAGATTAATTCCCACCAAAACATCAAATTGGCCGAGACGCAGATCACGGATAATCTCAACGCGCTCCACGGTATCAATATCGGAGTGTAAATAGCGGACACGAACATCATGCTCGCTCAGAAATTCCGTGAGGTCCTCGGCCATACGCTTAGTCAACGTCGTCACGAGTACCCGATCACCCGCTGCCACCGTAGTGCGAATTTCAGAGAGTAAATCATCGACCTGGCTACTTGCAGGGCGAACCTCAACAACAGGGTCAACCAGCCCCGTCGGACGTACCAACTGCTCAACGGTCGCGCCGGCATGCTCAGCCTCGTACGGACCTGGCGTTGCAGATACAAAGATTGCCTGCGGGCACAGCTGCTCCCACTCTTCAAATTTAAGCGGCCGATTATCGAGGGCCGAAGGAAGACGAAATCCATACTCCACCAGCGTTTCTTTACGCGAGCGATCGCCGCGGTACATGCCCCCCAACTGCGGCACACTCACGTGAGATTCGTCGATAAAAATCAGCGCATCTCGCGGCAGATACTCAAACAGCGTTGGCGGCGGCTCGCCGGGCCCGCGGCCCGACAAATAGCGGGAATAGTTTTCGATGCCCTGGCAGTAGCCCAGCTCGCGAATCATCTCCAAATCGTATCGTGTGCGCTGCTGAAGTCGCTGCGCCTCAAGCAACTTATCCGCCTCCTTCAGCTGTTTCACCCGATGCTCGAGCTCCTCTTCAATCTGCTCTACCGCACCTAGCATCGTATCTCTGGAGGCCACATAATGCGTCTTCGGAAATATGGTGACACGCGGCAGGCTCTCCTCAATCGCACCTGTCAGCGGGTCAAACAACGCAATCTCTTCAATTTCTTCATCGAACAACTGCACACGTATCGCCAATTGTTCGGACTCCGCAGGAAAGATATCTATGACGTCGCCGCGGACCCGGTAGGTGCCACGCCTGAAATCAATGTCATTGCGTGTGTACTGCAATTCCGCGAGCTGTCGCAGCACCCCACGCTGATCGATAATCTCCCCCCGAGAGAGGTGCATCACCATTTTGAAGTAAGACTCGGGATCTCCAAGACCATAGATCGCAGAGACGGTCGCAACCACCAAGCAATCTTTGCGTTCCAGCAACGCCTTGGTCGCTGAAAGACGCATTTGCTCGATATGATCATTCACCTGCGCGTCTTTCTCGATAAACGTATCCGAGGATGGCACGTAAGCTTCAGGCTGGTAGTAGTCGTAATAAGATACGAAGTATTCAACTGCATTGTTGGGGAAGAACTCTTTGAATTCTCCATATAACTGGGCCGCGAGCGTCTTGTTATGCACCATCACTATGGTCGGTCGCTGCAGTTGCTGCACCACATTCGCCATGGTGAAGGTTTTACCGGATCCTGTAACGCCCAACAGAATCTGTGACGCCAAACCCGCTTCAAGCCCAGATACCAGCCGCGCGATGGCGGCCGGCTGATCACCGGCTGGGGCGTAACTCGAGGTCAACTGAAACGGCTTGGACATTACTTCCAGATCACAAAGACGGTGGGCCAGTGTAACGAAAACAGCGCAACCCGCCCACGGCAAAGCCCCGTCCCGCGAGCAGAAACCAGCCCCGTTTCTGTGTATGCTACGCGCCTCGCTAGACTGGAGTCATTCATGTTTTTTGAACTCGAAATTCGCCCCCGCGTATGCGATACCGACATGCTCGGACATATCAACAATACCGTCCCACCCGTTTGGCTAGAGGAAGGCCGTACTTACTTCTTTAAACATATTTTCCAGCCACCCACGAGCATGCCGCCACTTCTAATTCGACACATTGAAATGGATTTTAAAGCGGAGCTCTTTCAGCATAGCGAAGTGCTACTGCAAACCAGCATCAAGGGTTTTGGCAACACCTCTGTCAAAATGCACCAAGAGATCCATCAAAATGGACGCTGTTGTTTTATCGGCACCAGCACTCTCGTTTTTGTCGACCCCGAAACTCGGAAACCATGTCCAGTACCTGACTCGGTGAAAACGGGCTTTGCGCCCTACCTCTTAGTTTAAGTTCCAGCCTACGAAAATCCCGCGCACAGGCTTGACCCTTTGACTGGGCCTCTTTATCATTCGCCCCCTCTGCAGCGCAGAGACTTTTCCGCCTTAGCTCAGTTGGTAGAGCAAATGACTGTTAATCATTGGGTCGCTGGTTCGAGCCCAGCAGGCGGA
>JAYPVH010000034.1:0-11744 GCA_038134505.1 Halieaceae bacterium
GTCGCCAATTTCAGCAAGGGCGACCACGCCGGTTGAGATGAGTAATGCTTCCATTGATTGGTAAACCGGCGAGTGGAGAAATACGTCTGTGCCTCATGTTAACGGATGCCTTTCATGGTGATGGTCGGGCATGGGGCTGGGCGATCGTGGATGGTTAGTCAATAAACGTATACAAAGAGGTTAACGCCTTCGATTTTGGATTTCCGACGTTCGAAGTGCTTTTAAGTCAGTAAGACGAAACTAAAAAGGGTGGTATCAGGGTTTTCGTTAACTGTTTTCTACATGCAAATTTCGCTTAAAGGTATACACTGCGGACGGATAAGCCTGAGTCGCCCATTGTTTAAGCCTAGGCGAGCGTCAGGAAACCAGAGCAGCAGGGCGCATATGGAGTCATTTGAAACCGTCAATGGATGTCGTGTTCGGATCATGCGGCAGGGGCGGGGCGTTCCACTGCTTTTTTTGCATGGCGCGTCGGGTGCACGGCGCTGGTTACCGTTCATGGAATCGCTGGCGGAGAGCTACGATGTCATCGTCCCTGAGCATCCGGGGTTTGGCGCATCTGAGACACCCGATTGGTTAGATAACGTCAACGACTTGGCATATTTCTATCAGGATTTGATGGATCACCTCGGACTAGATCGCGTGCACTTGGTCGGGACATCTCTAGGAGGCTGGATCGCCGCTGAGCTTGCGACTTGCAATTCCACCAAACTCATGTCGCTTACCTTGGTGGCGCCTGCGGGTGTTTCGGTTGAAGGTGTGCGCTGGCCAGATATGTTCATGTGGTCCCCGGAAGAACTGACCCGCAAGCTGTTTCATGACCCACAAATCGCCAAGGTTATGCCCAAGCCAGCTAACGACGAGGAGGCGATGATCGCACTGAAGAATCGATTAACCACTGCAAAACTTGGCTGGAGCCAGCGCATGCATAACCCGCAGTTGCGTAAATGGTTACACCGTATTTCGGTACCGACCCTGATCATTTGGGGCGACGACGACCAAGTTTTGCCTGTGGCCTATGGCGCGGCCTACAAGGATTTGATTCCCTCGTCATCGCTGGAAATCATTGCTGAGTGCGGGCATCTGCCGCACGTGGAGAAAGCGCAGGTGTTCGTCGAAAAGGTGGTCCACTTTACGCAGGGTGCCGCGCAATGACATCCCGTTTAAACCATCAGAAGACAGCGATCGTTAGTTCAGATCTTCTGATGCCGGATCGTTGAGGATAGAGAAGAGATGCGCACTCATTGCCGCCTCAGCCCAGTCGGAATTGCGCGCCTTCAGTGCTGCAATGATCTCACGGTGTTGCCGATGGGTACGCTCGGTTCGTTCGTCCACGGATTCCGTGTAGTAATTAAAAATCGAGGCTGGGAGCTCGAGGGACGAGGCCAGTATTCTCTCCAGCCTTGGGCTATCAGCCGCGCGTGCAATGATGGCGTGAAATTCATTGTTCAGCTCATCAAAGCGCGGCAGATGTTGGTGCCAGCCAAGTTTGGCAAAGGCGGCTTCCAGTTCGTCCTCGATGGCCTCCAGTCGCTGGATGTCAGCTGTGGTGATGCGCAAACAGGCTCGTCGGGCAGCGTGGCCTTCAAGCTTGCCCCGAAGCCGAAAGACTTCAGCTACGTCAACCATCGAAAAGCTTGCAACCTGCGCGCGCCGGTAGCGTCCAAGCACCACCAAACCTTCGCTTGCCAACCGAGAGAGCGCCTCTCTCACCGGTGTGCGACTCACTCCGATTCTCTCGGCCAAATTGGATTCGAGCAAGACCTCGCCGGATGTCAATTCGCCGCGAATGATACTTCCGCGGATGTACCGATAAGCGCTTTCGACAGCGCCGCTACTTTCGCCAGTGCGGCTGGAGGTGGTTTCATTTTGAGTCATGCGCAGGCGTGGCGTCGGCGAGGAGTGGATGAAACAAGGCGACTAGGCCGGTGTGTTGCCTCGCAACGTGTGGGGAATTATAAGCACGGCCTGACGAAACCAGCCATCAAGGTTGCCCATGAAAAGCAAAGGAGCGCTTCATGATCATCGAGGCGGGGATGGCGGCTTTTGTCACGGGTGGTGGGTCTGGTATCGGTCGCGGTATTGCTTTGTCGCTGGCGCGGCGAGGGGTACGCGTCGGCGTCTGCGACATCCGGGAAAGTGATGCAGCGGAAACCGCCCGTCAAATTCAAGTTGCTGGCGGTGTGTCTATACCGGTCGCTGTGGATGTGTCTGAGTTGCAGTCAGTTGAAGATGCAGTGAACACCGTTGAGAGCGCCTTCGGCGAGATCGTCATCGCTTGCAACAACGCGGGTATCGCTTTGCACGGTGTGCCGCTTCATGAGATCACAGCAGCGGATTGGGATTGGGTGATTGGCGTGAACATCCAAGGCGTTATCCACGGTATTCAGACCCTTGTTCCGCGCATGCTGGCTACCGAGCGGCCCGCACATATCGTCAATACGGCTTCCATCGGTGGCTTCCAAGTGAATCCCAATTTCCTTACCGCTGCCTACTCGATGACCAAATACGCGGTGGTCGCGCTCTCCGAAGGGCTGCACAACGAACTTCAGGGCACTCAGGTGGGTGTTTCGATACTCGCGCCTGCCGCCGTTGATACTCGTATTCACCTTTCCGAGCGCAGTCGACCTGAGCGTTTGGGTGGTGCGACTGTCAGGCCACAGAATCATTTCATGGGTGAACTGCTCAAAGGTAGCATGTCGCAAGATGAAGTAGGTGACCGTGTTGTGAATGCGATTGAGGATGAGGACCTCTATATTTTTACCCACCCCGAAACACGGCAATGGCTTGATCGTCGGCATGCAGCGATCACAGAAGCCTTTGAAAAAGCAGAGCGCTATGCGCAGAAGAAAAATTAAATTGCTACACACGTGTTGCTCGCGGGGAGAGCCCGAGGGCATTGCGGCGAGTCAACGTCGCGTGTGGAGGGGAATGCATTTTGATTCCGCTTTGCCCAGCAAATGCTGTGCAAGCAGAAGGAAGCGACGCTATCTCGCGTTGCAGTCGGAACCTGATCGCGATGCAACATTGATGCGCGCATTCAGGAGCAGTGTAGGTGGCGCGTCGTCAATCACGTCTTTGGCGCAGATCCTTAGATTTATTCAAATCCCGCGTAAGCGGTTCAACTGGAGGTAAACACCATGAGATCATTTCTTCTTCGGGCGACCGGCCTGGGCGTAGCGAGCGCTTTTTCGTTTGCGGCATGGGCGCAAACTGTCAGTATTTCAACGCTGCCACCGGGTTCGATTAACAATGTGCAGACCCAGGCAATCGCCAAGGTGGTGCAAAAGGCGGCTGGCATCCAGATGCGGGTGGTCACCTTTAATTCACCTCACGCCTCAATGAGCGCCGTGCAAGCGGGTCAGGCTGGGTTCACCTTTATGTCCAATGACGAGCTCGGAATTGCGGTTCGAGGACGAGAGGAGCACCAAGGCAAGCCATTAGACAAGTTGCGTTTGGCCGCTGTGGTGTTTCCGTTCAAAGTCGGTCTCTTGGTCCGTAAGGACTCTGGGATCAACTCCGTAGCCGAGCTAAAGGGTAAGCGCTTTCCGGTAGGCTGGCAGGGTTTCCCACAGGGCATCGCCCTATCCAATGCGATGTTGGCCACTGCGGGTTTGAGTCTTAGTGACACCGATGGCGTTGCTACCGCCAACTTGCTCCGTGCCGCTGACGACTTCAAAGCGGGTCGACTAGACGCCACTCTTTTTGCGATTGGCGCACCAAAGATGGCAGAGGTTGACGCAGCGGTTGGTATCAAGTTTCTGAACCTCGAAGACACGCCAAAAGCGCGCGCCGCTATGGCTGCGATACGCCCCGAGTACACCATTGCATCGCAAAAGCCGTTGCCTCATCTGAAGGGTGTGATCGGCGAGACCAATCTGATGGAGTACGCCATGACCGTGGCAGCAAGTGTAGACACCGATGAGGAGACGGTTTACAAGTTGGTCAAGGCTTTGCATCAGAACAAAGGTGATTTGGTGGCCTCACATCCATCTTTCATGGCGATGAATCCAGCTCAGCTGGCTATTCAGCACGACGGAATCAACTTCCATCCTGGCGCGATCCGCTTCTATAAAGAGGCGGGTATTTGGTCGGGTCGTTGAGCGAACGCGGCACTCATCCCACCAGTCCCTCGTAACCGAAAGCAGAACATGCCCTCGCCAATTGAGAAACACGTCCAGCCAGATGGCGGTCGGGTTGTACCCGCAGCCACGACAGCCATGGGTGCATCGGTTGCCCTTGGCGGAATCGCCTGGGGCGCCGACCTGTACCGTATGGTCGGTTGGAATTTTTTGGCCGAGCAATTCCTTGCGGTTGCGCTGGGATTGGCGATGGGCATCATTTACTTGATACGCCCATTCAATGATCCCCGAGGGGTCCGTGACACCGCGCCGTGGTACGACTGGATCCTCGCTATCGTCTCAGTCGCCTTGGGCGTATACATGAGCTGGCACTACCCCCGCATGCTCGGTGAATTTTTTAATTCGCCTACGGATGTGGTGATTAGTTGCAGCCTGTTATTTTTGTTGGTCTTAGAGGGTCTCCGCCGCGCTTCAGGGTGGCCGTTGGTGATCGTGGTACTCGCTTTTTTTGCATACGCACTCGTCGGTCACTTGGTGGGGGGGGCGCTACAGACTCGCGACGTCAGGCCACTCGGTATGCTGGTCTACCTCGGTTTGGACAGCAGTGGACTGTTCGGGCTGGTCCTGTTGATAGGGGTGACCGTGGTCATCCCTTTTGTCTTTTTTGGACAATTGCTGGCCTCATCCGGCGGTGCGAGCTTTTTTAACGACGTCTCCTTGGGTCTCATGGGGCGTTTTCGGGGTGGCGCTGCAAAGATTTCCATTTTGGCCTCGTCACTGTTCGGTTCCATCAACGGCATCGTGGTGTCCAACATCCTTGCAACCGGGGTGGTGACTATCCCGATGATGAAGCAGTCGGGCTTCAAACCCGAGAAGGCAGCGGCCATTGAGGCGGCCGCCTCCAACGGCGGACAGATGATGCCACCTGTGATGGGCGCAGTGGCATTTCTGATGGCCGACTTTTTGCAGATCAGCTACGCAGAGGTGGCAGTGGCGGCGCTGGTGCCCTCATTGCTTTACTACTTCGCGTTGTTCATCCAAGCGGATCTCGAAGCGGCCAAGGGAAATATCCTGAGGGTGCCCGCGAAGGATATTCCCAAAATTTTGACGGTACTGACTAAAGGGTGGCTCTTCTTGTTGCCCTTTGCCGTGCTCGTCTATGCGTTGTTTTGGGAAAATCGGGAGCCCGAGAATGCCGCAATTTTTGCCTGTATCTCCGTGCTGTTGATCGGCTTTACCCTGGGATATGGTGCTCAGCGTTTGACGATCAAAGAGTTATGGCAATGCGTCGTACGCACCGGTGTCTCCTCGGCCGACATCATCATGATCTCGGCGGCTGCTGGTTTCATCATGGGTATTCTGCAAATCACAGGCTTGGGTTTCGCACTCACCAATTATTTGGTCGACCTGGGCCAAGGTAGCGTTTTCCTGCTGTTACTGATGTCAGGTGTGCTGTGTATCGTATTGGGTATGGGCATGCCCACCCTCGGCGTATATGTGCTTCTGGCTGTTTTGTTCGCCCCGGCTTTTGTGGAAGTGGGTATCGCGCCCATTGCCGCGCACATGTTCATCCTGTATCTCGGCATGATGTCTTTTGTCACACCACCCGTGGCAATTGCGGCCTTCTTTGCTGCCAACGTAGCCGGCGCCGATCCCATGCGCACCAGCTGGGTGGCCATGCGTTTTTCCTGGACTGCCTACATCGTCCCTTTCCTTTTTGTTTTCTCGCCCAGCCTTCTGTTGCAAGGTGATTCTTGGTTGGTGACGATCAGCAGCGTCGGCACTGCCATCATCGGCGTTTGGTTTGTGTCATCGGGAATGATTGGCTACGGCTTTGGACGAACCGGGGGCTGGACGCGCGTGGCGTCGATCGTCGGTGGTGCGTTTTTACTGTTGCCTGTCGAAATGGTCTCTTGGGCCCTATACGCCAATTTGATGGGCGGGGCCTTAGCCACGATGGTCGTTGCGGTGGGTCTGACGAATCGCCATCGGCGTGCGGCTATCACTTCCTAAGCCTCCGTCGAATTCATTTTTTAATCACAAGGATTGGTAGACATGCGTTTTTGTCGCTTCAACCACGACCGACTGGGTGTGGTCAAAGGAACCCAAGTTCATGACGTAACCGAAGCCCTGGAGGCCCTACCGACACTGCAGTGGCCAGTGCCACCAGGAGATCATTTTTTTAATCACTACCAAACATTGATGCCACGTATCCGGGCGTTGGCCGATCGTGTGCAGGGCGTGCCAATTACCTCCATCAGTCTGCTCTCGCCAGTCGCCAACCCGGGCAAGATCATTGCCGCACCAGTCAACTACCAGTTGCATTTGGACGAATCGCGTGCAGACAAGGCGATTAACTTCGGCAACGAGATCAAGACCATCGCCGATTATGGAGTTTTCTTAAAGGCGAGTAGCGCGATGATTGGCGCGGGTCAGGCCGTCGTCGCCGACTGGGCCGATCGGCGCATTGACCACGAGATCGAGCTGGCCGTTGTGATAGGCAAACAAGGCTTCCGAATCAGCGAAGACGAAGCGCTCTCGCACGTAGCGGGTTACATGATCGGCCTAGATATGACGATCCGTGGTACCGAGGATCGGTCCTTCCGGAAGTCGTTAGATACCTTCGCTGTGTTTGGCCCCTATGTGGTGACTGCTGATGAGATCGGAGACCCTGGGCACCTCAATTTCGAACTCAAGGTCAATCAACAGACCAGACAGAAAGCAAACACGGCGCAGTTGATTTGGAATGTACAAAAGCTGATTGCGTATGCGAGTCAGGCCTACACGCTCTACCCAGGCGACATCATCATGACCGGCACCCCCGAAGGCGTAGCGCCCGTTATGCCAGGCGACACCATGCACGCATGGTTTGAAGGTATTGGCGAGATGAGCGTCGCCGTTCGTTGATTTTAGAAACTGAGGATTCAAAAAAATGATGGTATCCACAGACACCGCAGTGCAGGAGCTCGATGAGGACATGAACGTGTTCAATCGTGTTGAGCCTTTTGAGGCTTCCGACGAATTTATTCGTCAATCGGTAGCACAGGCGGACCTACCCTCACTGATGGTAACGCTCGCGATGCTCACCGGTGACACTTCCCTCATTGGACCCGAAGTGAAACCACCTGTGCCACCCATGCGCGTGGAGATTGCGCCGCAGGGCGGCATGAGTAAAGAGATGCAGGAAGAGGCAAGACGGCGTGCCACTGCTGCGCTGATTGCCTTTCGTGACAGTGGACAGAAAGGGGTTGGTATTCCGTCGGAGTCGTTGCTCACTCAGTGTATGCAGTACCTGTTGCCGCGTGACATTGATGAACTTCGACCCCTGTTGGAGCACGAAATGGGTTTCGCCACTGATCCAGGCGCGCCAGGCTGGACCCATGAGCGTGTAGCGCCGGGTGTGAAGTTCCGCGTTGCTGTCATCGGCGCTGGCGTCTCTGGTATTGCGGCTGGCTATCGACTGCAACAGACCCAACTTGACTTCACGATGTATGAGAAGAACGAGGACGTGGGCGGCGTCTGGTGGGAGAACCGCTACCCGGGTTGTCGGTTGGATACACCAAACTTTGCCTACAGCCTGTCCTTCGCTCAAAAGCAGGACTGGCCCCAGCAGTTCTCCCGTCAGCCGGAGATCCAGTCGTACCTTGCGACGGTGGCGACTGCTTCGGGGCTACGGCGCCATATCCGCTTTGGTACCGAGGTGGATGAAATGCGCTTCAATGAGGATCGAGCGACCTGGACCCTCAGTGTGCGAGACAGCAGCGGTCGTGTGACGCAAGAGGAGTTCAATGCGGTCATTACCGCGGTCGGCATTCTGAGCCGGCCGAGCCTGCCAGATATTCCAGGACTCGACTCTTTCCAGGGGCGCATCATCCATTCAGCGGCATGGCCAAAAGGACTGGACCTGAAGGGCAAGCGTGTGGCGATGGTCGGGACAGGTGCGAGCGCGTTTCAGATCGGCCCGTCGATCGTAGACCAGGTCGCTGGTCTCAAAATCTTCCAGCGTAGCCCGCCTTGGATGCTACCAACACCGACCTATCACGACGATATTGCGCCGGGTATGCAATGGCTGCTCAAGCACGTTCCTTACTATGGTCGGTGGCTGCGTTTCTGGCAGTTCTGCATCTCTATCGAGGGGCGCCTGCCGCTGACAGCTGTCGAAGATGATTGGGATCACCCCGTTTCGGTGGGGCGAGCGAATGAGGAGCTGCGTCAGGGTTGCCTTAAATGGCTTGCCACGCAATACCACGATCGTCCGGATTTACTCGAGAAGATGACACCGGACTATCCGCCAACCTCTAAGCGCATGCTGCGCGATAACGGCGTGTGGGCGGCCATGTTGAAAATGGCGCATGTCGAACTGAACACCACGGGTATTGAGTCTTTCACCCCAGAGGGTATTCGCACCAAGGACGGTGTGCTGCATGCGGTTGATGTGGTCATCTGCGCGACCGGTTTTAAGGCCTCAGATTTTCTTGCACCCATGACGATCACGGGTGCTGGAGGCCGCCAATTACACCGAGATTGCTGGGATGGGGACTGCCGCGCCTACCTGGGGATTAGCGTACCTGACTTCCCCAACTTGTTCATGACGGGAGGCCCCAACACGGCAGTTGTTATCAATGGCAGTGCGATTTTTTCGTCAGAGTGTCAGGTTGAGTACAGCCTGCGTGCGATTCGTTACCTGCTCGAGAACGGTTACAAAGCTTTGGACTGCAAGGAGGCGCCTTTCGTGGACTACAACGAGTGGATCGATGCTGGCAACTTGAAGCGCTCGTGGGGTTCTCCCCGCGGTAAGGGTTGGTACAAAAATAAGAAAGGCCGCGCCTCCCAGACTTGGCCATATGGGATGCTCGATTACTGGAATCTAACCGGTGATTTCAAGCCCGACGCTTACGAATTTATCAAGTGAGCTCGGGTTAGATAATCGGAACTGTCGTATCAAGGTACGGAAAGCACCACGTTCCCGAGTGCACCTTGTTCCACCATCTCGTGCGCGGTCGCGATATCAGATAGGGGTAGGCGCGCCCCAATGTTATGAATCAGTGTCTTTTGCTTCAGCAGGCGCTGCAGCACCGCTTGTGCGACTGCACGGTCGCGTGTCGCTAGTTGATAGACCAAGAAAAATTTCAGTTGAAGATTCTTGGCCAGTAGCGCGGGAAAAGGCAGTGTGAGGGGCGCTGGACTGCTGCCGTATGCGACGCACTCGCCACCGGCCCGCAGGAGATCTAGGTTTTGATTGCCGTTGACGGCGATGTCAACCTCGATAACGCGGTCCACACCCAAGCCTTGTGTGAGCTCGCGTACTCGCTCGGCGACCGGGACCGTTTTGTAATTGATTACCTCGTCGGCGCCTGCGTCAAGCGCGAGTCGGGCTTTGGACTCGCTGCTCACCGTCGTCAAGATTCGACCGGCGCCCATTTGCGCCGCGAACTGGATCGCATAGTGGCCGACCGCGCCCGCACCGCCTGCAATCAAGACGGTCTTGCCGGCGACGCCGCCATCCATAAGTACCGCGTGCAGCGCAGTCATCGCTGGGATGCCAAGGCAAGCGCCTGCTTCATCCGGGGTCTCGTCGGGCAATGGCACCGCCATCTGCGCTGGCAAACATGTGAATGAGGCGGCCGTGCCGAACGGTCGTCCCCAAGCCGCGTTATAGACCCAAACACGTCGCCCGATAATTCTCTTGTTAACGCCGTCCCCTACCGCATCCACAACACCCATTCCGTCACTGTGTGGTATCACGCGTTCGAAGACCATCGGACGCCCCAATAGGCCGGCGCGCGTTTTTACGTCTGAGGGATTCAGCCCTGACCAATGGATCCGAACGCGAACTTCACCAGCCAGTGGCTGTGGGTTCGGCATGTCATCAAGCCGCAGGACATCGCGGGCGGAGCCCGTGCGTTCGTAAAAAGCAGCGCGCATCTTATGATTCAGCCTTTCCAAGTGAAGTGGCGAAGTGCCGTTATGAATTTGCGCGTTCTAGTCCGTCGATAACTTCCTCGCAGGACTGCACATCGCCAAAATAGAGCATAAAGTTCGATAAAGTGGCGGCATGCGCTTCAGGGGTAAACGCCGCGCACCCGTCTGAAAGCATGATTGTTCGGTAGTTCAGCATCATTGCGTCGCGCGCTGTGCTCTCGCAGCAAACCTCGGTGGCGGTACCGGCTACAAGCACCGTGTGTATATCCCTTCTCCGGAGTTCCTCATGCAGATTCGAGGAACCCTGGATGAAGGCGCTGTATCGCAGCTTAGGCAGGCGCAGGTCTAGAGGTGAAGGCTGCAGGTCGGCATAGAGTTCATGGCCAGGCTGTCCTTGCTTCATCGAGGCATTGCGTTGTTGGGAGCCCTCAGGGCGCCAGAGCTCTTTGTGAAAGTGTGACCAGCTGTCCAAGGACTCTTCGATAAATGTGTTGAGCACCCACACCACGACGCCACCTCGCTCCCGCAAGGCGCTGGCCGTGCGATTGATAGCTGGGCAGATACTGGCTGCTGCTGGCACCCAAGCTGGCCCTCCACCTGGCCGAACAAAACTGTTCTGCATATCGACCACCAGCAGCGCAGTATGGGATGGTTCTAGCTTTTCAAATGCATGAAGTCGGCCCCGCCGCGCAACGACGCGTTCTGTCAGTTCGGGAGAGGCGTTGAAGCTAGCACTTGTGTCCATGTTTTTAGACCTCAAAAATCAAGACGTTGATACCCGAATGAAGGGTTAGGCTATCACGCGACCTTGGTGATGGCTGTCTGCTTCGGCTCATCTAGCCATGATGCCGCCATCAATCGGTATCGTGGTTCCCGTCATGAAGCTCGACGCCGGCGAACACAACAGAAGGACCAAACCCTTGAGCTCCTCTGGCTGGGCGATACGCCCGAGTGGGACCATGGAGGCGAACTCAGCCTCGACTTCAGGCTGACGGATTCGGCCATTCGCAATGTGCGTGCGAAATGGTCCCGGTGCGATGCCGTTGACCATCACGTTGTACGGGGCCAACTCCATGGCAGTTTGCCGCACCAGGTTCACCACGGCGGCCTTTGTCGCAGTGTAGGCATAGCCGCACATCACCTCAGATTTGAGTCCTGCGACCGACGCAATGGCGACGAGTCGACCTGACCGCTGTCGCTTCATGTGTGCCGCTGCCGACTGTAAGGTTACAAACACCCCAGTGAGATTAATAGACAGCACTCGGTCCCATTGGTCGTCCTGGACGGCATTGATCTGACCGATTTCAGTGCGATAGCCGGGTCCGGCCGAGACGCCGGCATTTGCGACAACCGCATCAAGGCGACCGTGGCGTTTGGCGATGTCGTCAATTACAGCGCGGGCAGCTGTTCGATCTGCTACGTCGAGCAACGCAGTCTCTGCGTGACCCCCCTCGGACTCAATCCCATCTTTGGCTGCCTCCAGACCTTGGGCGTCGATATCCAGCAGAACCACCTTTGCACCTGCACGAGCTAGCACCTCCGCAGTGGCGAGACCAAGCCCGCTGGCCGCTCCCGTGACGACAGCGACTTGGCCGTGCATATCAAACAGTTCTTTGGTCATCAGGGGGTCTCCCAAAAGTAATGGGTCGCAAGAAGGTCACATGGCGAACTAAAGTGTATCGCCTCGCAGCGATTCCTTGGTGGAATTCAAGCTGCTGAATATGATGGAGCCGATGGACT
>JAYPVH010000035.1:0-11120 GCA_038134505.1 Halieaceae bacterium
ACGGAACCCTTGATCACAGCAATCGCCACGTCATCGTCGCGATACACCTGCTTGCCAGGCCAAAGACCTTTCCACCGCGGGTTATCGACTTCGCCACCCAACCCCGGTGTTTCGCCATGCTCATAAAACCCGAGACCGGCGACCGTATTGCCATCGGCCTCAAGGGCAATAAAGCCATAGAGCGTCGACCACAGGCCATAGCCGTGAATGGGAAGAATAATCTTATCGAGCGCACCAGCACTGTCTTTGACCAGGTACACCAGCGCCTGATTCTCCCGGCGCTGAATTTTAGCGACATCGGCGGCTCCCAATAACCGAATAGATGCTCCGGGGTCCTTCGCAGAGGCGCGCTGATCGAAGCCTGCGGGGTCAATATCACTAAAAGTACCGCTGTCGAGATCAACGACGCGGGTTTCGACCTGTTCGAATTGCGCTTCGACTGACAACGTCGGGTCAAACAGCCCCGCAGCCATGAGAATATTGCGCTTCAAATCGCGGGTCTTGTTGGCTTGTTGCTCAGGCTTCAGCACCACCGCGGCGGTCGAGACAACGACAGAACAGACGACGCACAGGGCCAGAGCAACACCGAGAACCCGGCCTAAACTCTCGCTTTTATTTGACACGGGCAAGCCTCCTCTTGATGTTCGATTGCGTTACGAAGTGATCGAACAGCGGTGCGAACAAGTTGGCAAACAGAATCGCCAGCATCATGCCCTCGGGGAAGGCCGGATTGATCACGCGAATCAACACGCACATGACGCCGATCAAAATCCCGTAGGCCCAACGGCCGGTATCGGTCATGGCCGCTGAGACGGGATCCGTTGCCATAAAGAAGGCACCGAAGGCAAAGCCTCCGACTACCATATGCCAATACCACGGCATCGCAAATGCCGGGTTGGATTCTGAGCCAATGTTGTTGAGCATCAACGAGAAGGCGATCATGCCGACAAAGCATCCCGCAACAACGCGCCAAGAGGCGATCCCCTGCAGGATTAAAAATAATCCGCCAATCATAATCATCAGCGTGGAGGTCTCCCCAATAGAACCGGGGATAGCACCCATAAACGCATCCATCCAGGTCAGACCCGAATCTGTGAGTCCTGCCATACCCTGCTGCGCCACCACACCCAGCGGTGTCGCGCCAGAGTAGCCATCGACGGCAGTCCAAACGGCATCGCCGGAGAGCTGCGCGGGATAGGCAAAGTACAAAAATGCCCGGCCACTGAGCGCTGGATTTAAGAAGTTCTTGCCAGTGCCGCCAAAGACTTCCTTCGCAATCACCACACCAAAGGTAATGCCCAGAGCCGCCTGCCACAGGGGCAGATCAGGCGGAAGCGTCAACGCGAACAAAATCGATGTGACAAAGAAGCCCTCGTTGACTTCGTGGCCGCGCTTCATCGCAAAGAGCACTTCCCAAAAACCACCAACAATGAAGGTCACGGCGTAAAGGGGCAGAAAGTGCACGGCGCCGTAGAGCATGCAATCCCAGATACTGCCGCTATTAAAACCACCCAGCGCCGCAACAACGCTGCCGCGCCAACCCTCGAGCGCCACACCGGACCCAGCGAGCACTTCATTCGCTTGAAAGCCTAAGTTGTACATACCGTAGAACATGGCTGGGAAGGTCGCGAACCAGACCGTAATCATAATCCGCTTCAGATCGACACCATCGCGCACGTGCGCAGTATTGCGGGTCACGCTGTTGGGTGAGTAAAAAATAGTATCTACGGCCTCGTATAGGGCATACCATTTTTCGAAACGCCCCCCGGGGTGAAAATGTGGCTCTAGGGCATCAAGTTTTTGACGTAATCCCATCGCTTAGCCCTCCTTCTCAATGCGCGTGAGGTTGTCACGTAACACGGGTCCATACTCATATTTTCCCGGGCAGACATAGGTGCACAGCGCCAAATCTTCCTCGTCGAGTTCCAAACACCCCAGTGCCTGCGCTGTTTCTGTATCACCAACTAAGAGCGACCGCAGTAGCTGGGTCGGTAGCACATCGAGAGGCATCACCCGCTCATAATTTCCGACCGGCACCATGGCCCGTTCGCTACCGTTGGTGGTCGTTGTCATGGCGAGATTGCGCGCGCCAAATAAACTCGACAGATAAATACCCAGCACCGAGTGCTTGTTACGACCGGGCGAGAGCCAGCCCATAAAGGGTCGCTCGCGTCCTTCTGCGAGCACCGAGACCTGGTTGTGATAGCGCCCTAAGTAGGCCAAGGCTGAACTAACGGCTCGGCCGCCGAGCACCGAACCGGAGATAACGCGGTTCTCGCCCAACTTGAGCTCACCTGCAGTCAAGGCCTGTAAATCAGCGCCCATCTGGGTTCTGAGCAACCGCGGCCGCTCGACCTGAGGACCTGCGAGTGCGATGACGCGATGGGTATAGAGCGCACCATCTAGGAATAAGCGACCCACGGCGATCACATCTTGGTAACCCACGGTCCATGCCACCTGAGAGAGGGATGCGCCCAACAAGAAATGGATATGCGTTCCTGCAAGACCCGCCGGATGGGGGCCAGAAAACTGTTCTGCACGCACATTCGCGACCGCGGCCACAGGAATATCGGCACCCGCAGCGTGACACACGAAGACAGGGCAATCGACCAAACGCGCGAGCAGTTCTTGTCCGAGCAGAAACGCCTCGCGCTGCTCAGCGATCACCACAGCGGGATCCGCTGCTAGGGGGTGGGTGTCGATCGCGGTGATAAACAGACCCGCCGGAGAAGTCGCCGGATCAGCAACCCGAGAGAACGGCCGGGCCCGAAGCGCTGCCCATTGACCAGAAGCCAATAACTGCCCTCGAATCTGCTCCGCGGAGAGTGCACGCGCCTCATCGGGACTATGACTGGCGAAGGATTCGGCGTCATCGCCATCCACTTCAATCACCACCGACTGGAAAGCACGCCGCGCACCACGGTTAATCGCGCTCACCACACCAGCTGCGGGGGCCGTGTAATGCACGCCCTCACATTTTTTGTCGCTAAAGAGTATTTGTCCCCGCTTGACCCGATCGCCTTCTGTCACAGCCATGGTGGGCTTCATCCCGACGTAATCGGGACCTACCAAGGCGACATGTCGTGCTGCAGCGGCATCGTCAATGCGCTGCTCGGGCGCTCCCGCCAAGGGGATATCTAAACCGCGCCGAATTGTAATCATCTATTCACCCGCTCACATCAACTGAGGTCACAGAAACCGGACATAACAGCCGTATCTCTGCACAAAGCAGCGCTGAGGAAGGGATGGATTTTCACTGTGAGTCAGTCTGACCGCCCCGCCAAAACTGTGCTGCTGACCGATGGCTTCTCTGGCCGAGGGTTCCCCTACTTTTCGGTCGCGCGCATTGTAACGGAGCGAGTAGCTAAAGACTACCGCTTTCACCGAAAACGCTTGATTTAAAGCGACTGATTCAGAACGGACCGTCCATATCTTTCGGGTAGGTGAGGTAGCGAATGCCGGCCATTTTCTCCAACACGCGATAGACCTGACAGCTATAACCAAACTCGTTGTCATACCAAAGATAAACAACGGCCTGCCGGCCGTTCACGATGGTGGCTTTGGCATCGAAAATGCAGGCAGCCCGAGTTCCTACAAAATCCGAAGAGACGACCTCGGGCGAATTGGAAAAATCAATTTGCTTGCGCATATCAGAGTGCAGTGCCGTCACCCGCATAAATTCGTTCAACGCGTCACGATCAACAGCTCGACCCAAAGTGAGATTAAGAATGGCCATGGAGACGTTCGGCGTCGGCACTCGGATAGCATTCCCAGTCAGCTTCCCCGCGAGATCTGGTAACACCTTGGTCACCGCTTTGGCTGCTCCCGTCTCCGTAAGCACCATATTCAGTGGCGCACTGCGGCCGCGGCGCTCAGCTTTGTGATAGTTGTCGATCAAATTTTGGTCATTGGTGTAGGCGTGTACTGTCTCCACGTGACCACACTCAATACCGTACTCCGCGGCCAGTGCCTTGAGCGGCGGCACGATCGCGTTGGTTGTGCACGAGGCTGCTGACAAAATTTGATCCTCAGGAAGGATGATGTTGTCGTTAATTCCCGCGACAACATTTTTGATATCACCTTTACCTGGCGCGGTGAGCAGAACCTTGCTCGCCCCGGGACTCTGTAAATGACGCGCCAAACCGGCCTCATCGCGCCAAAGTCCCGTGTTATCAACCACGATACAGTCACTAATGCCGTAGGCGGTGTAGTCCACCTCTTCCGGCGCATTGGCGTAAATGACGCGCACCTCGTTGCCATTGGCCACAAAGGAACAACGCTCCTCATCGACGCGAATAGTGCCGTCAAAAGCGCCGTGTACCGAATCGCGACGCAATAACTCAACCCGCTTGGTGAGATCATCTGCCGCACCGCCTTGACGCACCACGACCGCCCGCAGACGCAAGCTATCGCCGCCATCGGTCTTGGCTATGAGAATTCGCGCGACCAATCGTCCAATCCGGCCGAATCCGTACAATACGACATCGACCGGCTTGTCGACCGGCTTAGCCTGCGAGTTAATCAAGTAGTCGAGTTGCTGCTCGACGTATTGCTCGAGGCTGAGATCCACGCTTTCACCACCCTCGAAGTAGCTCACTGCGAGTCGGCCAACGTCGATGTGACTGGGGCCCAACGGCAGCGCGCGCATAACATCTAATACGGGCGCGGTTTCAAACTCGGACAATTCGTTATCTTCGACCTGTCTTACGTATCGGTGCGCCTGCATGATGTCTAGCACCGACTTGTTCACGAGCGACTGCCCATAGATATAGCACTTCACGTTCTTTTCACGCGCCATGCCACCGACAGCGGGAATCATCCCCTCAGCCAGCGCCTCGCGCTCCTTCCAATCGGCAAAGTAATCCTGGGGACGTTCACGTCTACGCTCTGTCACGATGTTGTCCTTGTGAGTTCGGGCTGTTTCTCAACAGCATTGAGTGTGATTTGCTGGTCCCATCTTCGTGGGCTGGCCGTATTATCTGGTCGCTGCCAGTCATTCGCAAGCTGAATGGGACTATGTCCGCTAGTATCCAGATGCGCACAACTCTAGAATGTTGGTTTTGGTCGTTACGACACTGATCTCAGATGTTCCTCGATAAGCTCACTGAAAATGTCTGGCCGTCCACGCCAGGCGCGCGAACTGCTTTCGGTCCCTTTCTCGGTGCCGCAGAGACACTGTGCATCGCAGAACTTGCCAGTCAAACGCTACCGCTTGCGATCGTGACACCGAGTATCAGTAGCGCCCGCACCATTGAGCGTGAGCTGCGCCTGTTTCTAGACCCTGACGTTGAAGTCTTGACGCTACCAGACTGGGAAACGCTGCCTTACGACCACTTCTCGCCCCACCAAGACATTGTCTCGGAGCGACTCGATGTTTTCCATCGACTGCCAGCTTTGCAGCGCGGCATTGTTCTCATTCCGATCACGACGCTGATGTTGCGGACGCCGCCTGTGCACTATGTCACCGGCAACAGTTTAGTTCTGGCTCTCGGGGATCACTTTAACGCGCAAGAATTCACGCGCGATCTGGCGCGCAATGGTTACCGCGCGGTGGACACCGTGTATGAGCATGGAGAATACGCTGTCCGCGGTGCACTGCTCGACATTTTCCCCATGGGCAGCGAGCTGCCCTACCGAATTGATCTCTTCGATAATGAAGTCGAGTCACTGCGTACTTTCGATCCGGAGTCTCAACGAACCCTAGATCGGGTCCACCAGATTCGGATGCTGCCAGCGCGGGAGTTCCCCCTCACCGCTGGTGCGATCGAGCGGTTCCAATTCTCTTGGTATCGGTTGTTCGACGGTGATCCGGACCAAAGCGCTGTCTTCACCGAAATCAGTGCAGGTCGGGTACCGGCCGGCGCTGAGTTTTATCTGCCGCTATTTTTTGAAAACTGTGGCAGCGTCTTTGACTACCTTCCACCTGAGATCCCCGTGGTGATGGTTGGAGAGCACTTTTCGGCCGCTGAGCGCTATTGGCGTGAAATCAACAACCGCTACAACGAGTACGGCATCGATCCAAGACGACCACTGCTGCCGCCTGAGGCTGTATTCCTGCCCGTTGAGTCTCTCTACCAGACTTTGCGGGAAGCTTCAGTTTTGGAGCTGCGCTGTCATCCGGATGCCGCGACGCACATCGCATCGGACGTCGCGCAACCACCCGTGTTGGTCACACCCGGCGTGCCCGGTAGCGGGGTCGCAGCGCTGGAATCTTGGCTCTTAGGGCACAACGCACCGGTATTGCTCGTCGCTGAGACCACTGGCCGCAGGGAAGTGCTCAAGGAGGCGCTCGCCCAACACGGCCTTCATCCTCAGCAGACGGAGAATTGGCAGACATTCCTCGAATCAGGCGCGTCCTTTGCGCTCGCGGTCGCCCCCATCGATCGCGGTATTTATGCGGGCCGTGACAAGCCAGCACTGATCTGTGAGGACCAACTGTTCGGCGAGCGAGTCGCACAACGACGACGGCGCAAGACGCGCGAGGAAACGGACACACAAGCCATTGTTCGCGATCTGACTGAACTGCGCCCCGGTCTGCCCGTTGTGCATCTTGAACACGGTGTTGGGCGCTACCTGGGATTGCAAACCTTGCAAGTCGATGGTGCTGACAACGAATTTCTGTTACTCGAGTACGCCGCCGGGGACAAGCTCTATGTGCCCGTGGGCTCACTGCACCTGATCAGCCGCTATGCCGGTGCGGACCCCGACAGCGCGCCATTACATCGGCTTGGCAGCGAGCAATGGGAAAAGGCGCGTCGCAAAGCACGGGAGAGAGCCTCCGATGTGGCCGCGCAACTCCTGGAGGTCTACGCGCGCAGAGAGGCCCGCGAGGGATTTACTCACCAACTGAACGAGGAAGCCTGGACTCGGTTTTGCAATACATTCCCCTTTGAGGAGACGCCGGATCAAGCCGCCGCCATTGAGGCGGTGAAAGACGACATGTGCAGCGAGAAAGTCATGGACCGGCTGGTCTGCGGCGACGTGGGATTTGGCAAAACTGAGGTCGCCATGCGCGCGGCCTTTATCGCGGCGCAAAATGGCAAGCAAGTCGCGGTCCTCGTGCCCACGACTTTGCTTGCGCAACAACACTTCGCCAACTTCCGCGACCGTTTTGCCGACTGGCCGATCTCAGTCGATGTGGTGTCGCGTTTCAAATCCGCGAAGGAAATCGAGCAGGTCAGCCAGCGCGTGAGCGCGGGCAAAATCGATATTCTTGTGGGCACCCACAAACTGTTGCAGACCGACTTTGGCTTTCGCGACTTGGGACTGCTCATTATCGACGAAGAGCATCGCTTTGGTGTGAAACAAAAAGAGGCTATCAAAGCGTTACGCGCCGAAGTCGACATCCTCACCATGACGGCCACCCCCATCCCGAGAACACTGAACATGGCGCTGGGTGGCCTACGTGATCTGTCCATCATCGCCACACCACCAGCGCGACGCTTGTCCATCAAAACGTTTATTCGAGAACACAGTATCGCGCTGGTGAAAGAGGCCATTTTGCGCGAAACCCTACGCGGCGGTCAGGTCTATTACCTGCACAACGAGGTGAAGACCATTGAGGAGACTGCGCGCAAGCTCCGCGAGTTGCTCCCCGATCTATCAGTCGCTGTTGCGCATGGGCAAATGCGCGAGCAAGCGCTCGAAAGTGTCATGTCCGATTTCTACCACCAGCGCCATCATATCTTGGTGTGTAGCACAATCATTGAGACCGGCATCGATATTCCGAATGCAAACACGATTATCATCGACCGTGCTGATCGTTTTGGGTTGGCTCAGCTGCATCAGTTGCGAGGACGAGTCGGCCGGTCGCACCACCAGGCTTATGCCTATCTTCTGTGTCCGCCGCGATCCGCTATCACGCCGGACGCTGAAAAACGGCTGGAGGCCATTGAGGCGGCTGGCGAACTCGGTGCCGGCTACATGCTGGCTTCTCACGATCTCGAGATCCGCGGCGCGGGAGAGTTACTCGGTGATGAGCAATCTGGACAGATCCATCATGTCGGATTCTCGCTGTATTTGGATATGCTTGAATCGGCGGTGGCAGCGCTCCGACGAGGCGAGATCCCCAATGTTGACGCGCCTTTAGATGCTGGGACAGAAATTAAACTGCATGTCCCTGCTTTGATTCCCGAATCCTATCTGCCGGATATTGCCACGAGACTAGTGATGTATAAGCGAATCGCCCAGGCACCGAGCAATGACGGGCTGCGTGAGATCCAGGTTGAGATGATCGATCGCTTCGGTCTCCTGCCGGACCCCATCAAAAACCTGTTTACGCAGGCGGCCCTGCGTATCAAGGCCCAACGGCTTGGTTTGACAGAGATAGACGCGACCACCGAAGGGGGCAGTATCGAGTTTTCAAAGCAGACTGTGGTCGAACCCATTCAACTGATTCGTATGATTCAAAGCGATCCAAAATGTTTTAGCCTAAGCGGACAGAGTAAGCTCAGATTCAAGCGTACATTGCCCACTTTGGACGACCGTTGTAACTTTGTCGAAGAGTTGTTGGCGCATTTGGCGCCGAGCCCTCGCGATGAACAGGAGGCCCAGCCAGTATCATGAGTCGCATCAGAATTGCTCACTTGTTGACGCTCGCCTTGTTTTCGCTGGGTGCCGCGTCAATGGCACAGACTGGCGATTCGATAGACCAAGCGACAACGTTCGATAGTGATTTACCTGACCCCGAAGCGCTTTCGGGGTGGATACGCGTCGAAGTCGCGGTCGCAGCCGATCTGAGCGAGTCAGCCTTGATTGAGGAGCAGTGGCCACTGCTCACTACAGTGCGCTATCCCGCTCTCTGGCGATGGCTCATTGACCTCGAAGAGCCCGCCCGTCTGACTTTAACCTACGGCGAATCTGACATCATTGTCGATGACTACGGCACGGTCACCGCGACTATCCTGCCGTCCAAGCCCGAACCCACCGCCTCTGACAGACTTGCCAACATTCTCGCCTTACTGGCTGCGCTTGACCTCGATCATCTAAGACACTCAAGCTACGGCGGCGGCATCAGTGAAACAGGCGTGCGCACTTATGGTCTGCACGACGCACCGCAAGCGTCATCCTCACTCGGAGACACGGGCGACCCACTGCTCAATTTTATCTCGCAGGGTGAGGACACTGGTGATCTCGCGCGCGATCTCTACGAAGAGTTCACAGCATCGGAGAAGCTCATCCACGATGCCGAATTGACGCTTGATCAGAATAGTGAAGAGGCACCCATCGAGATCCCGCCACCACCGCTACCCACGGCGTTTCAACAGCGTTCTCTTGACCTACTCGCTGAGGGCTTACGCAGTTACCTCCGTCGCTCCGGTGATACTCTGTTTTACGAAGCTGCATGGGTGCAGCCTGAGGGCGCAGAGAACCGCCCGATCATTCTCGATCGCTCGGGCGATGAGGCGGACTGGCCAGCTGTGCAGGGCTTTGTAGAGCTGCGGCGAGGGTCAGTGTTAAAGATGGGCGTCAACCTCTGGGCCAACACCGCAGGTGCCTACCTCCCTGATAACTTTCAGCATCCCGCGCCGCCTAGGGCACCCCAGCGCTTAGCGCTGACGTTCCCAGAGCCTGTTTTGGATCCTTTGACCGCGGAGGTCGATGTCAACGCACTGAATTTGGGATTGACTCGTGATGCTCAGATCGATTTTTCGGGTTTCCTTGAAGAGGATTCCTCAGCGGCTTTGATGACCACATCAATCGAGGGTGATCCCTTTGCGCTGGCTGAAACGATCGCTTCCACCGTCGACATCGATCTGGAGGATGCCGCCGAAGACCCATGGCCCTTTCGCCACCTGATTCACGTTGCAGACACGCGCGAGATACGGGAAAACTACGTCCGTTATTTTGACCACCCGGTGATCAAGGTGCTGGCCACCTGGCGCGAACTGACTTGGGCAGAAGTCTGGGCTTTAGGCGCAGCCGATCAAGCACTACTAGCCTCACCCGAGGACTCATTTGGCCCAATGACTGGCGCCGAGAAATAAAATCGACTCAGCCGCTAGATTCAACCACCTGCTCCAGATGGAGCGTCTGGGTCGGGAATGCAACCTCAGCACCGTGTGACTCTACGATCGCCAAGATTTTCAGCATCACGTCTTGCTTAATCTCGTGATAGGTCACCCAATCGGTTGTTTTGGTAAAGGTGTAGACAAAGAAATCGAGAGACGACGGTCCGAAGGAGACAAAGTTCACGATGAGCGTACGCTCAAGATCAATCGCCTCATGCTGCTGCAGCATCGATTTGACCCCGGCAACAATAGCCCCCATGTGGTTTGCATCGGCGTAGCGGATGCCGATCGTTTCATAAATGCGGCGGTTGCGCATCCGGCTCGGATTCTCGATCGCGACATTCGAGAAAATGGCATTGGGTACGTAGAGTGGGCGCTGGTCAAAGGTCCTGATCCGCGTCATGCGCCAACCAATATGCTCCACCGTGCCCTCAATCTCTCGGTCGGGTGAGCGAATCCAATCACCAATGGCAAAAGGGCGGTCCATATAGATACTCAGGCCACCCAGAAAATTGGCCAGCACATCTTTGGCGGCAAAACCCACGGCAATGCCACCAATACCACCGAAAGCCAACAAGCCCGATACCGATAGGCCCAGAGTTTGCAACGCCATCAGCGCAACGACGATCCAGACGCAGATGCGAACCAGTCGCGCTACTGCGTTAATCGTCGCGCGGTCTGTCGATTCGCGCGGGCCGCGATGCTCAGCAAGCAACTCTAATTCGATACCCGTCACCAGACGATGGAACAGCCAACCCAGCACTAGAGCCAGCGCGGTATCACCAACTTGCAGGAGCACTTGGCGCAATGCATCGAATTGCTCAAACAAACCCAAGGACAAATAGATGAGGCAGACCCACATGACCCACTCTGCTGGGGGCGAGATGCTGTAAACGACCACGTCATCCCAACGCGCATCCGTGCGATCGGATACGACCGCCAGCTTGCGGACCACGGTGCGGATGAGCCAGTGCCCAACGACGCCGATCAAAAAAAGGCTGAGCAGCAACAGATACTGCAGGGGCACCCCACTCCACACCGCCACGGGCTCAATCCACGCTGTGAGATTTTCCATCACCACTCCATCGGTCCTATTTGGGCTTATAGTAT
>JAYPVH010000036.1:0-8346 GCA_038134505.1 Halieaceae bacterium
CTATCATCAGCAAAACGGTGAATCGATAGACTCAGTTGATCCGCCCAAGACTTGGCGTCGCGGACGACGACACCTCGAGGGGATAGGACGTTGTGTAGACTGATATTGGCATTCTCCGCCATGTGAAGCACACGAAATTGTGGCAGGTACAGATTCATCTCGGCCGGCGCCTCAGTGCCTGGCGTTAACTGAAAAATAATGTCGACACCATCGACAACGCGTTCCTGCGTATCGTCTGTCACCAGCGCATTTGGTGGGATCAGACTCCAAAGCTCTTTTCCCGCACCGTCTGCTATGCCTGCGCTGACCGTTCCTAAGGGGCCACGTTCGATACCGATGCCCGCATATTCCGTACGCCGATGGGTCGCCACGCCATTGATGAGAAACTCATCCAAGACTGCTTCCATAAACCCCTGGGGCGCCAGCACGGGAATCCCCAACCGCGCCACATCCTCTTCATTGATCAGTCCAGCAACCCCACCAAAATGATCAACGTGAGAATGGGTGTAAATGATTCCGCTGACAGGCCTATTGCCTAGGTGCTCAGTGACAAGCTCATAGGCCGCACGCGTGCTACTTGGAGCGAGTCCGGGATCGACGACGATCCAGCCGGTGTCTCCCTGAATAAAGGTGATATTAGTCATATCAAAGCCGCGAACTTGATAGACCCCCTCAGCCACCTCAAACAGGCCTGATCGGCGCAATAATTTTGCCTGACGCAGTAAAGAGGGGTGAATCGTATCGATGTCAGAGTCTTCTACAAAAGCCGACTCGTTCAGATCGTAGACCAAGTGACCTTGTGGCGAACGAATGGTTGACGAGGACCGAGTCGCGATAAAGCCGCGATTGGCGAACTCGAAATCACGGGCATCCTGCCAATCCATCAACCCCATGTCGCGATCTTGGTAGCGATCGCTATCTGACGCATTGGCGCAGACCGACAACATTGACACCAACAATACCAACCAAAGACGTATTATTTTCCGATGCATGGTGCTCGTCACAAATCTACCCTTTTACCGTCGCAAAACAAATTGGAGCCGTCTAGCCGTCGGTGACGAGTTCGTGTAGCGTTAGAATTCACCTTCACCGCGGATCAGACTATCATGCCCTACTCCTACTGGCATACCGATCCCTTTCTGTCCGAGATGAATGCGCAACGCATGCTGCGGATTGCCGAGACGTTTGGTCGATTTGGGACGTACGCTGAAGAGGCCTCCTGTGACGGACTCGGCGAAACCCTGCCGCAGCGATTCGACGCGGCACTGAACTACATCAGTCACGGTATCGATGGCTCAGGAAATGGCGAAAGTTTCGAGGTCGCCGCCCGAAGAACGAATTACTTTCGAGAGACCTACGCCTACGGCGATCATCAAAAAACACCCGATATCGACGCATTCATGAACGACCCCGGTTTATTAGCAGCCGTGTACGACATGAACGGCTCTCAGGCCGTTGTGCCGGCGATTGTCTTTGCCAATCTTCTGGTGCCGGGCCAAGAGCTCGCTATGCACACCGATGTGCCTGAGTTCCGCGGGCTGAATCGTAAAAACTGCCCACAATGGCTCCTGGTCTGCATGCACCATTCAGGGCTATTTGACGCTTGGCGGATCCCCATCCTGACATGTGTTTCATGGTTTGGGGAGTCATCAGGAGGCGCTTTCACCTTCTACCCCGATGGTGCAGAAGGAATGCGAACGTCGCTGCCGGCTAGTCACAACTCTGCGGTTCTATTGGATACTGATTCGGTGTTCCACGGGGTCGAGCGGGTCGCTCCTGAAACGACCGATCTGCCTGTGATAGAACCGGGGACATTGCTCTCATTCTGCGGTGGCGATGTGTGGCAACTCGAACGTGATGGCGAGGTTCTCGCCCAATATCACTGGTCAGATATTCGTTACTCAATCTCTTGGAAGGGCTACTGTTTTGCGGATGCAGCCGCACACAGTCTATGGCTCAGCAACAGCGATAACCTGACTATCGATCGCGTGCTCGGCGTGTTCGAAGCTGACCGAAAAGCACGTCACCTGGACTCTATCGATGCGCTTTCGCCCAACGACCGCGCGCTAGCACTGGTCGAGCGCTATATTCGATTTCCAGCCAAACAAGGCTCGGCCGACTCCGACTAAGCCATCGACCTTGCACTGAGATTTCCGCCTAGCCCTCGTGTCAAATGACCAAAGCGGCAACGCGCTCTAAGTGCTCCACCACCCACTCGGGCTCTGTGATCATCAGGTCATGACCTGTGTCAACGTCCCAAACCCGTCCCTCAGATCGCGCGTATAACAGGTCCATGTCACGACCTGACTGGGTGGACGTGCAAATCAAGTGCGACTCAGGAATCGCTCGCATCCGCGCTTCATTGTCTAGGCGCAAAGGCTGAGAGAAACAAGCCCACGGCTGCGGGGTGAAACGGGCATTGGCCCAAGCAATTTGATCTGGGTCGGACACGCCGAAAAAACTGGCATCGATCAATGCCGGATCCATCACCAATTCAACGCCGTCGCGGACATACAGACCTTGCTTTGCCGCATCGATCATCTCAAATGCATGTTGATGCAAGGACTCGCCATCCTGTGGGTATGCTGCATCGAGATACACCCGGTGACCCACCCGGCCGCTGGCGCGGTCAGCGACACCAGTGATGACCATACCGCCGTAGCTGTGTCCTACCAGAATCACGTTGTACAGATCCTCAAAATGCAAGAGCGCAACCACGTCATCGATATGACAGTCTAAATTGATCTGGTCACTCAACTGCGCCTGGTGCTCCCCCATACCCGGCAGCGACGGCGCGTAAACGCGATGCCCATTGCAACGCAACCGTGCCGCGACATCGCGATAGCACCACCCGCCATGGCCACCGCCATGAATCAATACAAATACTGCTTGTTCGCGGCCTAATGTCACTGCCCTTCCTCCTGCGGCACCAGTGCCACCACTCTTAGCGGTCCACCACTGCCATCTCGAATTTTCATCGGCAGGGCGAGCAGCCAGGCACCCGTAGCCGGCACCTCTGACAGATCAGCAATGTTTTCCAGACCAATAACATTTTTCGCATACAAATACTGATGGACTATGAAATCTTTGGATTGCCCATAGTCAATACTCGGTGTATCGAGGCCAACAGCCACAACAGCACGCTGCTCATACAAAAACCGTGCACTCGCCTCAGAGAAACCGGGGAAATGTAGTGCCGCAACCCCTTCAGGTCCCCGTAAGTCAGTGCCCATGTAAGAGAGACGATCAGGCCAGAAACGGGCATATCCGATATTCATTAATACCGTCGCCCTCTCCGGTATCTCACCGTGCTCCGCTTCCCACCGCTGAATGTCTTGGACACTCAAACGAAAGTCAGCATTCGCGAGCGCCTGCGTTGAGACATCGATCACCACCACCGGTGTGATCAACGAGGACAGCGGGATCTCATCTGCACTCCACGTCCCCTGAGCGAAATGTATTGGCGCGTCAAGATGCGTACCACCATGCTCAGCCGTGTGCACCGAATAAGCCGTGTAGTACCAGCCACCCTCTGTGTTGCCCTTAAAAGCCTCCTCGTGACGAAAATTATTCTCCGTCGGCCAATAAATCGTGTTTTCGTCGAAACTGTGAGTTAAGTCGATCGGTCGGTAGCCATCAAAAGGTCCCGCCAGACTGGCTGTAGATGAGACTGCGAGTATCGTCAGGCCTACAATTGGAATCACATTCACCGTCACCTACCCCCAAAAATTGTCGTCGCGTTGAAAAAACTTCCCGACAAGCCATCAAAAAATGGCAAAGAAACTAATATGCGTCAAGAAAGATCGCTTATGATAGGCGCCGGCTTTTGCTTCTACTCGAGCCTGATTCGAGTCAAACGGCATGAGGATGCCCAGAGGTGCCCAATGCCTCGAAAATGTTGAGGAACCCAATATGTTGTCACTGACTGCGCCACCAAAATTCATGAAGGGTTCTGCCTATGGCCTCACAAAATCCTATTTGGAGTTCTCTATCGAACCACAAGGTGATGTAGACCTCGAGCAATATCTGGAAATGTGTAGTGCGTTTGACGCCGCTTTCGGCGAACCATTTATGGAACGCCCCGCATCCAGAGAAGATACAGATCTATGCGTATGCATTCTCAAATCAATCAGCCAACTTGCAGAGAAAACATACCAACACGTTGAGCTGCAGATTTACCCCATGCGCGGCCAAGAAAAATTTCCCACGCGTCGTCGATTCAGAGTCGTTTGCCCTGAATACTTCAAGGTGCATTTCACATCACTATTACAGCTTATGCTGTCTGCAACGAAAACCCACTTAGAAACTGAAAAGCGAACACAGCCTCATTGGCGCGCTGCATTAGAAAACGGCAGATTGAACGCTATTTTGAATCAGATATCCGCCGGTCCTCCCTCCATTATCACTCGACATATCGTTCGCGCTGCACTCAACCGAAACATCCCCTGCACACAGCTAGATGGTGATGTTTGGCGCCTTGGAATTGGGAGCGAATCGAAGCTATTGTTTAATAGCTTTACTGAGAATAGCTCTGCGATGGGGGCCAATCTAGTTCGAGACAAACTGGCTATGGCGAAACTTCTCACCCGCAATGGCTTACCCAATCTGGGAGGATTCAAAGTCGACTCATCGGACAAAGCCGTAGCAGTAGCGGAAAAAATAGGTTATCCGGTGGTTGTAAAGCCGTTGTCCCTCGATGGCGGCGCAGGGGTCGGCGTCAACCTTGCTTCCTCTGAAGATGTTCGCAAGCAAGTTGAAAAAACAACGAAATTGCAAAAGCAGATGCTCGTGCAAAAGCACGCCAACGGCAAAGACTATCGATTTATTATCGCCAACAACAGAGTTCTCGCCGTTGTCGAGCGGATCCCCGGCGGTGTCACTGGAGACGGGATCAACACGATCGAGGCTTTGGTCGCCAAGGTGAACGAGCATCCGATGCGGGGTAACGCCCGACATTTGCCATTACATACCTTAACGATAGATGATGAAGCCAAGGATATGATGTCTAAAGCGGGCGTCACAGCTAACTCAATACTTGAGGCAGGCAGGTTTCTAGCGCTCAGAGGCACGGCTAATGTGGCCACCGGTGGGACACCAATCGATGTACTTTCAACCGTTCATCGAGACAACCTAGCATTGGCGCTGGAGGCGACAAAGACCTTCCGACTCGACCTTGCCGGTGTGGACCTAATACTTCCCGATGCGCGAAGATCGTTTAGAGAGACCGGTGGATGGGTGTGCGAGGTCAATGCGCAGCCTGTTCTTGGCTACTCAACAACAGCTCATATCTACCCGATGATCGTCCAAGGCCTTGTGCCCGGCACGGGAAGAATCCCCATATCGATGATCGTCACTCAGCCAGAGGCTCCCTTGCTTGATCAATTTCTCACCAGCTTATTGATGAAGAATAGTGGCCTTGGTATCGCTCACCGCGGCCAAATCAATCTCGGCACACGATATCTCAGCAAAAGTTTCGGAAATTGTTACGATGACCTGGAGGTATTATTCAGCAACCAAGACTGCAGGCATGTGATCTGCGTCGTTGATCATCCCAATTACATCAAGTTTGGTCTGCCGATTGACCGGTTTGACCGATTGAGTCTGTGGGAAGCCGATCATCACGATGACAAGATCAACAGCAACCTTGCTGCAGTCCTCAAGATTCTGAGACCCTATGCGCGGCAAATAATTCGCACTGCCGAACACCAACAGAGCACCCTATCCGAGCAATTACCGGACTTTGATTTTCATGTGGTTCAAGATGATGCGCTCGAAGCTCATCTTCTATCGAAAGTTGAAGCGGACTGACCGATTTATTACCCACTAACTGGCGATAATTTCAACAAGGCGACACCCAATGTTACGACTAAACCTGCGACCCGTGTTCATCAGAGGTGCGGCCTATGGAATGAAGGGCTCTTTCTTCAGCCTTGAATTTGATATTTCAGGTCCGATTCACCTAGCGAGCTATGACAAACTCTGCTCAGCCTGCGAAGAGATTTTGTGTGATCAATTCACCGTTCGCCCGTCCACCACAGATCATCAAGCTGTCATTGACAGTATTTTTCAGTGCATCAGTAACCTCTGGGCGCGCACCAATCACCCTTACCCCTTACAGATTGAGCCCAATTCAGAGAAGACTTTACCTGGCCAGGTCCTGGCTTTCTATGTGGGTGTACCCGAGTACCTCAGGCAGCCTACAATCAAGCTGCTTCGCCTATTCCTGTCGGCCACATGCCTGCCGCGAGATTACCCATTAGACCCTAAAACTCATTGGGTTTCTGCGAAGCGCTCAGGATCGCTCGAGAAACTCATCAACCGATTCTGCGCGGGCCCGCCAACGCTGAATACGGTTCATCTACTGGCAGAGGCATATCGAAGAGACGTCCCTGCAACGCAGATTAAAAACGAAACTTGGCGCTTCGGCCAAGGGAAGTTATCTCGGATAACACAAGCAAGTTTTACTGATCACACCAATGTCATTGGCGTTCAGACCGCGAGAAATAAGATGCTAATGGCCAACCTCCTCTCGCTAGCGGGCCTACCTAACTTAGGTGGGCATGTCGTGACCACTGAGCAGCAGGCACTCGACGTTGCGCAAAGGATCGGCTTTCCGGTAGTGATCAAACCACTGTCAAAGGATGGCGGCGCCGGTGTGGGGTGTGACCTTCGTAATGCGTCCGACGTTTCTCGGCAATTCAAACTCGCGCGAAAACTCGATCAAAATGTTCTTGTACAGAAATTCGTTAACGCAAGAGACTTTCGAGTTCATGTTTTCGATGGCAAAGCAGTTTCCTTTTTTGAACGCGTCGCAGGCGGTGTTATTGGCGATGGAAAAAAAACAATCGCGGAGCTCATCGAGGAGGTCAATCAAGAGCCATTTCGTGGTCCAGGAAAGCACCTGCCATTAGAGCCTCTGGTCATTGATAGCGAGGCGAACCATTTATTATCACGCGCAGGCCTCTCTCCACAGTCTATTCTTGAGACCGGGGAAGCCTTTGCACTGAGAACGATCGCCAATACAGCGACCGGCGGAACGCCAAAATGGATGATGGAAACAGCACATCCGGACAATCTTTGTTTGGCTGAACAGGCCGCCAAAGCATTCCGCCTCGATTACGCTGGAATCGACCTATTATTGCCTGACCCACAGCGCTCTTACCGAGAAACTGGCGGACACATCTGTGAAGTGAACTCACAACCAGTGCTGGGATACGCAGTAACCGCACATCTCTACCCTCTCATGCTCGACGCGCTTATTGAAGGCAACGGGAGGATCCCCTGCGCCTTTATTTTGGCAGACTCATCAAACCCTTTGCTGGATCAAATCATCAAGCGCCTGAGCAAGAAATTTCCTGGGCTGGGATACGTGCGTGATCATTTGATCCTTCTGGGCGGAGAGGTCATCACAACATCTCGTGGAAATTGTTTCGATGATCTTAATGTGCTGTTCACACATCGAGACTGCGACGCTGTGCTGTACATCTTTGATGGAATGCCAATGCTCGCCAATGGACTTCCTGTCGATCGGTTCGATCACCTCTTAGTACTTTCTGAGCCTCCTGAATTAGAGGTCTCAACGATTCAACGTGTCCTCGCCGTTCTTCAGAGACACATTGATGACTCGATCATTTCTAATAAACCCCTACCTCAACCGGACATTCCCATGGACGATGGAGCGCCCTCGCTGACAATCAGCAAAGCAAAATTTCCCGCGACCGTCGAAACATTGTTTGTCCAAGCCCAAAAAAAGCACCTGGAAAGCTCGGTTAATCGCTAAAAGCCTAGACCTATCAATCCCTATTCGCTGTCGACGAAGGTGATATGAGGCCAACCTAATGCTCTTTATTTGTCCAAGCGAGAGAGCGGCACTTGGGCAGTTTATTCGGTCGCCAGTGATAAGATGTTGAAGCGTCACGACTGCGCGAAGAGCACTGGTTAGCAAACATCAAAGTAGAGTAGTCTATCGAGAAAATTCACTCGCGACGCTATCTGGAAATTGCCCAATCACGCCTGATAGAGGTTTTCATGAACCAATCCTGTCATCATGTTTCCACCACCTTGTCGCTAATAAGCGCATCCTTAGGTCACGGCGCGGTGATAGATGGAGAGCAATTAGGGCAGCGCGCGACCAGCTACTGGGACCCAGCGCCCACAAGGGCTCTGGCACTCATTCGACCGCGATCCACCAGTGAGGTCAGTGATGTGCTCAAGATCTGCAACGAGCGTCGTCAACCTGTGGTGACACAAGGTGGTCTCACAGGGTGCGTCGCTGGGTGCGTCGCTCAACCCAACGAAATCATTCTTTCG
Source organism: Halieaceae bacterium (assembly GCA_038134505.1). Classification (GTDB taxonomy): domain Bacteria; phylum Pseudomonadota; class Gammaproteobacteria; order Pseudomonadales; family Halieaceae; genus Luminiphilus. The sequence goes on from JAYPVH010000036.1 coordinate 8,311, forward strand.
ACAGAACGACTGAAGACAATCGGTTCTGTGGATAGC
>JAYPVH010000036.1:8356-10236 GCA_038134505.1 Halieaceae bacterium
GCAAAACTGTCTCCGTGGGTGCCGGAGTTGTGCTAGAGACACTGCAACAACATGTTCAAGCCTTCGACCTCTCCTTTCCCCTGGAACTCGGTGCCCGAGGCAGTTGCACTATAGGGGGTAATATTGCGACCAATGCAGGCGGTGTAAATGTACTCCGTCACGGCATGATGCGTAATCTGGTGCTTGGTCTCGAAGTGGTTCTTGCCGATGGAAAGGTACTGAACTCAATGAATACCATGCTGAAAAATAATACGGGCTATGACCTCAAACAGCTATTCATCGGCTCCGAGGGAACATTGGGTGTTGTCACCCAAGCAGTGCTCAAATTGTCGCCCAAGTTAAGGAGCCAGCAGACAGCGCTTGTCGCGCTAGAAACCTTTGAAAACGTCATTAGTCTCCTACAGTATGCGCAGCAAAGCCTAGGCTCGGATTTGACCGCATTTGAGGTTATGTGGGGCGATCATTACCGCGCGGTCACGGCAGAGGGCTTTAATCCGTCTCCCATGGACCGCGATCACACATTCTATGTCGTGATAGAGAGCCAAGGGCAAGACCTCGAGCACGATTCGAGTCGTTTTGAAGCCACCCTCAGCGTAGCGCTCGAACAAGGGCTAATGACCGATGCAACGATTGCCCAATCTGCGAGACAGCGCCAAGAGATTTGGGACACTAGGGACAACTTTGAAGCGGTTCTTCCCGCCTACCTCTACGACGTCAGCCTGCCGATCAGCGCAATGAGCGCGTATGTTACAGATGTTAAGAAAGCGCTACATGAGCGTTGGCAAAAGGCAGACTGCTTCACTCTTGGACATATCGCTGATGGCAATATCCATTTTTTTATTCATGTAAACGAGCCCGGCGATTGGCATGAGCAGGTCAATGCTATCGTGTATGAAACGCTCAGTGCTTTTGGCGGCTCCGTGTCTGCGGAACACGGTATCGGGATGGAAAAGAAAGGCTGGCTTTCTATTAGTCGAACCCCCGAAGAGATCGAAACGATGCGTCTGCTAAAATCGAGCCTCGACCCACATCACATTCTAAACCCGGGACGCATGCTATAGCGCTCTCGCATCTCCTGTGTCGATCGGTTGCCGGACCTAGGGTTTTGACGTTCGGCGGGCCGCAAGTTTTTCAGCTGCGAGTTCGCGTAAATCGTTAACTTTAATCTTGGCGCCGCTGCCTGTGAGTGCCACATCCTCTTGTTCAACAACAAAAATTTCCTTGGGGATCTTGTAACTCGCAAGATGTGTTTTTAAAAACGTGCGCAGATCGCTCTCGTTGATCAACTCTCCCCGCTGAGCCACCACGCAGGAGACAACGATCTCCCCCAGCATGTCGTCTGGAAGTCCCAAAGTTTTCGTCATCTTGATCCCAGGATAACGTTTAATCACCTCGTCGACCTCATCAGGCGCAACATTCGCGCCGCCCGTTTTAATCATGTCGGTCATTCGACCTTCCCAGATCAAATTGCCACTCGAATCGATTGAGGCGCGGTCACCAGTGCAATAAAAACCCTCATGGTCAAAACAGTCCTCAGGGGCTTTACCCAAGTAATGCATCATCAATGTTGGGCCCTTTATTGCGAGCTCGCCACACTCTCCCGCTGCGAGGGTCTGCCCTGACAGGGGATCGATAATCTTAATCGTATTGCCCGGCAGAGGTCGCCCGAAGCCGGCATCGTCATCACGGGGTTCCGTTGGGATCGTGCTGACGATATTCGTCAGGGTCTCTGTAGTGCCAAACGCTTTCGGCTGAACGTAATCCGTCGTAAGCGATGACTGCTCTTTTTGAAAATGAAGCCTAAAGTCGAAGCAGCGAAGCTGACTGAGGTCCGCAGTAGCGAACTCCGGAAGCTCTTCAATTTGCGCCCACTGGTGTCG